>NZ_JBWKQJ010000001.1:0-68652 GCF_059418705.1 Duganella sp. GW821-FHT07F09
GGAGCGGGAGAAGAGTCTCGAACTCTCGACCTCAACCTTGGCAAGGTTGCGCTCTACCAACTGAGCTACTCCCGCGTCGTCATCAGCAACAACAGGCCAGCATTATAGAGGATCTGTGCACGCTGTCAATGGTCAAAACTTTGCCGAATGAAAAAGATTGAATATAGTTTATTTCGTTCCCGCCCCACCCTACAACGTGCCGGCCTTTTCCTTGATCAGGGGCCACGCCAGGCGCAGGTAATAGAACATCGACCACACCGTTAGCACTGCCGCGACCTCCAGCAGGCGCGCGCCCCAGAACTGCGTGTCGATGGCGCCGAACAGCACGTCGTGGTACAGCAGCAGCGGGATGGCGGTCATTTGCGCGGTGGTCTTGATCTTGCCCAGCGAGCTGACGGCGACCGATTTGGAGGCCCCGATCTGCGCCATCCATTCACGCAGCGCCGAGATGGCGATCTCGCGGCCGATGATGACGAACGACAGCACGGCGTTGGCGCGATCAAGCTGCACCAGCACCAGCAAGGCCCCCGCCACCATCAGCTTGTCGGCCACCGGATCGAGGAAGGCGCCGAAGGCCGAGGTCTGGTTCCAGCGGCGCGCCAGGAAACCGTCGAACCAGTCGGTGACGGCGGCGACGATGAACACCAGCGTGGCCGCCAGGTTTTGATCGGCCACCGGCAGCATCGTCGTCGGCAGATAGTAGACGCCCACCACCAGCGGAATCAGCGCGACGCGCAACCAGGTTAACAGTATCGGTATATTGAAAGGCATAGGCTTGGGTGAAGGTGCTGGTGTGAATATTTTCGCTGTGACTATTTTAGTTACGCGCCGCTAGTCTACCTTGCCACCGCACATTAAACCAGCACGTTTGCCCCGGGGCTACGCCGCCCCGCCCCTCCACCACGCCCCTAGTGCAGCTGGCGGTAGATTTCCTCGGCCAGCGCGCTGGAAATGCCTTCGACCTGTTTCAGGTCCTCGACGCTGGCGTTGACCACGCCACGCAGGCCGCCAAAGCGCGCCAGCAGGCGCTGGCGGCGTTTGGCGCCGATGCCCTCGATCTCCTCCAGTCGCGACGTCTGGCGCGTCTTGGCGCGCTTGGCGCGCATGCCGGTGATGGCGAAGCGGTGCGCCTCGTCGCGGATCAGGGCCACCAACATCAGCGCCGCCGATTCCTTGCCCAGCTCCTGCGGCGCGCGGCCGTCGACGAACATCAGGGTCTCCAGGCCGACGCGGCGCCCCTCCCCTTTTGCCACGCCGACGATCAAGCTGATATCCAGGCCCAGTTCCGCGAACACCTGGCGCGCCATCTCGATCTGGCCCTTGCCGCCGTCGATCAGCACCACGTCGGGCATGACACCGTCGCCATTGGCCACCTTCTCGTAGCGGCGGAACAGCACCTGCCGCATCGCCGCGTAATCGTCGCCCGGCGTGATGTCGTTGATGTTGTAGCGGCGGTATTCGCCGTTTTGCATCTGGTGGTGGTGGAACACCACGCAGGATGCCTGCGTCGCCTCGCCCTGCGTGTGCGAGATGTCGAAGCATTCGATGCGCAGCAGGTCGATGTCCTCCGGCTCGAGCGCCAGCGCCTCGACCAGCGCGCGCGTGCGCGACTGCTGCGAGCCCTGCTCCGACAGCAGGCGCGCCAGCGAGATCTCGGCGCCCTTTTGCGCCAGCTCGAGCCACTTGCGGCGCTGGTCCTGCGGCTGGAAGATCAGGTTGATGCGGTGGCCGCACTGCTCCTGCAAGGCCACCATCAGCGCCGGCTGGTCGAATTCGATATTCAGGATCAGGGTGCCGGGGATGAATTTCTCGGTGTAGTGCTGCGCCAGGAAGGCGGCCAGCACCTCGACCTCGATCGGGTCTTCCGCGATGGCGGCGGCGTCGCCGACGTGGTTGGGGAAGTAGGCGCGGTCGCCCAGGTGGCGGCCGCCGCGCACCATGGCCAGATTGACGCAGGCGCGCCCGCCCTGCACCAGCACGGCGATGATGTCGACGTCGGCGTCGCCGGTGGTTTCCATGCTTTGCTGGTGCAGCACGCGCGACAGCGACTGGATCTGGTTGCGCACCGATGCGGCCTGCTCGAATTTGAGGTCGGCGGCGTAGGCGTGCATTTTCTTTTCCAGATCCTCCATCACTTCGCTCTGGCGTCCGCGCAGGAAGCGCGCGGCGTTTTCGACATCGACCTTGTAGTCTTCCTTGCTGATCAAGTCGACGCACGGTCCGCTGCAACGGCCGATCTGGTGCAGCAGGCAGGGGCGCGTGCGGTTGGAGTAGACGCTGTCCTCGCAGGTGCGGATCAGGAAGACCTTCTGCAGGATCTGCATCGATTCCTTGACCGCCCAGGAGCTGGGGAACGGGCCGAAATACTGGTTCTTCTTGTCGACCGCGCCGCGGTAGTAGACCATGCGCGGCGAGTCGCCGCCGGTGATCTTCAGGTAGGGGTACGATTTATCGTCGCGGAACAGGATGTTGAAGCGCGGCGCCAGCGCCTTGATCAGGTTGTTTTCGAGGATCAGCGCCTCGGCCTCGCTGTGCGTGACCGTCGTTTCCAGCCGCGCGATGCACTCGACCATCATGGCGATGCGCGGGCTGGCGATATTCTTCTGGAAGTAGCTGGAGACGCGTTTTTTCAGGTCGCGCGCCTTGCCGACGTAGAGGACCTTGTCCTCGGCGTCGAAATAGCGGTACACGCCCGGCAGGTTGGGCAGCTTGGCCACGGTGGCCAGCACTTGTTCGCGCGGGTCGGGCGCTGGTACGGTTGCGGTTGTTGCGACTTCTGTCATTGCATGTCTCGGTTAAAAATGCCGCGTCGCCACTGATCCACGTAGGGCGGATTAGGCGGAACGCCGTAATCCGCCATCTGTGAGCCGCCGACGACGCACGCATTGGCGGATTACGCTGCGCTAATCCGCCCTACGTGATTCAGATAACGCTTTGTTCCACGATGACGAATGCGACGGCGTATTCCGCCTCGTCGCTGACCGTCACCTGCGTCGTCAGCTTATTCTTGTCCATGAATTCTTTCAGTACGCCGCTGCACACGATCATCGGCTTGCCGCTCGGCGCGTTGAGCATCTGCGCGGCCGGCCACGTCATCGGCATGCGGATACCGAGCCCGATGGCCTTGGCGAAGGCCTCCTTGGCGGCGAAGCGCGTGGCGACGAAGCGGATGCCGCGCACCGGATTCTTGGCCTTGCGCGCCAGGTATTTCTCCATCTCCTGCGGGCCCAATATCTTCTTCGCGAAGCGGTCGCCGTGGCGCGCCAACGCCTCCTCGATGCGCGGAATTTTGCAGATATCGGTGCCTATGCCGTAGATCACCGCGCCCCCAGTCGGGTAGAGACCATGATGGCCTTCATTTCGCGCACGGCGTTCTCCCAGCCGACGAACACGGAATGGGCGACGATGGCGTGGCCGATGTTCAGTTCCGCGATATCCGGAATGGCGGCGATGGCCTGCACGTTGGTGTAATGCAGGCCGTGGCCGGCGTTGACCTTCAAGCCCTTGGAGACGCCAAACAGCACTCCGCGCTTGACCCGTTCCAGCTCGGCCGCCTGCTCGGCGCCTTCGGTGTCGGCATAGCGGCCGGTGTGCAGCTCGATCACCGGCGCGCCGGCTTCCACCGTGGCGGCGATCTGCGCCTCGTCGGCGTCGATGAACAGGCTGACACGGATGCCCTCCGCCTGCAGCTGCTTGACGGCCGCCTGCACGGCGTTGAAGTGGGTGACGACATCGAGGCCGCCTTCGGTGGTGACCTCGGTGCGCTTTTCCGGCACCAGGCAGACGTCCGCCGGCTTGATGCGGCAGGCGAAATCGATCATCTCCCGGGTGACGGCCGCCTCCAGGTTCATGCGGGTTAGCAGCTGCGGCGCCAGCGCGATGACGTCGGCGTCCTTGATGTGGCGGCGGTCTTCGCGCAGGTGCAGGGTGATGCAGTCGGCGCCGGCCTGCTCGGCCAGCAGCGCGGCGCGGATCGGGTCCGGATACATGGTGCCGCGCGCGTTGCGCAAGGTGGCGACGTGGTCGATGTTGACGCCAAGGTCGATGATGGTGCCGGAAGGATGCAGGTAGCTCATTTGTCTTTACCGTTTATGTTTATTCTTGGACTGCGATGTTATAACTGCGACAAGTCGATCAATATCTGGCGCGTGTTCAGCGGCGCGCCGCCCAGGTGGTGCGCCAGCAGGAAGCGCATCAGCTGCTTGCTCTGCGATTGCGTGGCGGCGTCCTGGTAGTCCTCGCGCTCCATGTCGAGCAGCGTCTTGCCGGCCACGCGCGGCGACTGGTCGGACGCGCGCTCGGGACGCGGGCCGCGCTCCGGATCGACCACGTAGACCACGTCGGCCCGCACCGGCGCGCGCGTGGCGGTGCAGCGCGACAGGTCGGCCGAGACTCCCGTCTCCCTAAGTAGGGCCCGTTCGAATTTTCGCAAGACGATGGGCGCCGGTTCGTTGTGCGCGAGTTGATTGAGCGTGGCGACGTAGTGGTCGAACAGGGCCGGATGGGCGTCGTCGCGCGCCAGCAGCTTGACCAGCAACTCGTTGAGGTAGAAGCCGCACAGCAGCGCGGTTTTCTCCAGCGGCAGCATGCCGCCCACCCATTCGGCGTCGGTCAAGGTGCGCAGCTCGGATTTGCCGACCCAGCTCGACGACAGCGGCTGGAAGGTTTGCAGCACGCCGCGCAGCTGCGAGTGCGGCCGCTTGGCGCCCTTGGCGATCAAGGCCACGCGGCCGAAGTCGCGCGTGAACAGATCGATGATCAGGCTGGTTTCTTTGTAGGGGTAACTGTGCAGGACGAAGGCCGGCTGGCCGGCGACCTTGGTGCCGAAGGTGCGCTCGCGCGACGGCGCGCGGGAACGCTTGGGGGGACTTGCGGGGGCCGGGATGGCGGCCACGGGGGCCGCCGTCGTGACGGGCACTACGCCACGCTCCGCTCCAGGCGCTGCCTGTCGCGGTTCGGCCGTGCTATCGGCATCAGCCTCGGCGTCGTGCGTGGTGTTGGACATCGGTCCTCTTTTATTCGTAGCCGTAGGCGCGCAGACCCGCTTCGTTGTCGGCCCAGCCGGATTTGACCTTGACCCAGATCTCCAGGTAGACCGGGCCGCCGAACAGCTTTTCCATGTCCAGCCGCGCCTGCGTGGACACTTCCTTCAGGCGCGCGCCCTTGTTACCGATGATCATGGACTTGTGCGTGTCGCGCTCGACCAGGATGGCGGCGAACACGCGGCGCAGGTCGCCCTCCTGCTCGAACTGCTCGATCAGCACGGTGCTGGTGTACGGCAGCTCGTCGCCGACGAAGCGGAACAGTTTTTCGCGCACGATCTCGGACGCCAGGAATTTCTCGCTGCGGTCGGTGATGTCGTCCGGTCCGAAGATCGGCTGATTCTCCGGCAGGAACTTCTTGATCTCTTTTTCCAGGCCGTCGAGCTGGAAGCGCAGCTTGGCCGACACCGGCACGATGGCGGCGAAGTTGAACCTGGCCGCGACCTGCTGGGCGAACGGCAGCAGCACCGCCTTGTCCTTGACCTTGTCGGCCTTGTTGATCACCAGGATCACCGGCACTTCGGACGGCAGCAAGTCCATCACCTGCTGGTCGGCCGGGCCGAAGGTGCCCGCCTCGATCACGTACAGGATCAGGTCCGACGAGATCAGGGTGTTGGTGACGGTCTTGTTGAGCGTCTTGTTGAGCGCGTTCGCGTGGCGGGTCTGGAAGCCCGGCGTGTCGACATAGATGAACTGCGCGTCGTCGTGGGTCTGGATGCCGGTGATGCGGTGGCGCGTGGTCTGCGCCTTGCGCGAGGTGATGCTGACCTTGGCGCCGATGAGCGTGTTCATCAACGTCGATTTGCCCACGTTGGGGCGGCCGACAATGGCGATATAGCCACAACGGAAGTTGGCGGGGGTCGTTTCGGTAGTCATGCTATATCGCTTCAGAGTATGGTGTTGCGCTTCGTGTAATACTTTATGCCAGCAATTACTTGGCGGCCGCCTTGGCCGGCGCGGCATCCGCCGCCGGCTTGGCCTCGTCGCCGGCCTCGCCCTGCACGGTGGCGATGCCGGCCAGCTTGAGCTGGGCGGCGCGCGGCTTGGCCTTGCGGCCGGCGGCCGGGGTCTTCAGCAACGCCTGCTCGGCCACTTCCAGCGCCAGCTTGGCGGCGGCCTGTTCGCCGGCGCGGCGACTGCCGCCGCGTCCGTAGACCTGGATGCCCAGCTTGGGCACCAGGCATTCGATCTCGAATTCCTGGCTATGCGCGGCGCCATGGGTGGCCACCACATTGTACAGCGGAAGCGAAATCTTCTTACTTTGCAGGAATTCCTGCAGCAGGGTCTTGGCGTCCTTGCCCAGGGTTTGCGGATCGACGGTGTCGAGGATGGGGATGTAGAAGGCGCGGATCACGTCGCGCGCCGGGTTGAAGCCGCCATCCAAAAAAATGGCGCCTAACAGCGCCTCAAGCGTGTCGGCCAGGATCGATGGACGCCGGAAGCCGCCCGATTTCAACTCGCCCTCGCCCAGGCGCAGGAACTGCGACAGCTCCAGCTTTTGGGCGATCTCGTACAGCGACTGCTGCTTGACGAGGTTGGCGCGCAGGCGCGACAGGTCGCCCTCGTCGATCGCCACGTAACGCTCGTACAGGATGGACGCCACCACGCAGTTGAGGATCGAATCGCCCAAGAACTCCAGTCGTTCGTTATGCAAACTGCTGTGGCTACGATGCGTCAAGGCCTGCTGCAGCAGGCCGGCATCCTGGAACGTATAGCCTAAACGGGTTTGCAATAACTGAAGATTCATTGTTTGATCGGTTCTGTATGACGTCGACTCGACGCATTAAATTAATCGGCTGGCTTTATTCATCGATTTTCGCCGTCGCCGCCGGCAGGCCGGACTTGGCGGTCGTGCCCTGGTATTCGAGCAGCAGGCTGGCCGGTCCGACCAGCGGGATTTTCTTTTCGTATGCGAAACTCACTTCCATCTCGCCGTTTTCCTTGCCGATGACCAGATCGCGGCTGTTGATCGAGCTGATGTACCCGGTCGTGGCGCTGGCGTCGAACGCCTTCTGGATCTCGACCACCGAATTGCCGCCGGCGGCCTTGGCCGTGACGATGGCGTTCTGGATCGCCCGGTATTCGGTGTAGGTGGGCACGATCTTGAGCCCCAGCACGCCGATAAAGCCCAGTACGGCCAGGACCACGATCAGTCCCACCAGTGAAATGCCCTGTTGCGTGCCCTGTTTCCTGCATTGACGAACTGATTGCATGTTAGTCCCTTTCGGTCCGCCCCGCGCTCACCACGCTTATTGAGGATTACTGGATGCTGCCGATGCGGCGCAGATTACCCAGGTTCATCCAGACAAAGAATGCTTTCCCAACAATGTTCTTATCAGGAACGAAGCCCCAGTAGCGGCTGTCGAGGCTGTTGTCGCGATTATCACCCATCATGAAGTAGTTGCCTTTAGGAACCACACACGTGAAGCTGTCATAGGTGTAGGTGCACGACTCGTCCTTCAACGGGAACTGCTGCACTTCGGCCGGATTCAACGTCGGCGCGCGTTCGCTGTTCAGAATGCGGTGGGTGACGCCGGTCAGGCCTTCCTGGTACTGCTTGTTGTAGACCAGGCGCTCGTCGTCCAGGTAATCGTCCAGCGCGGTGTACTTCACTTCCACGCCATTGACCGTCAAGCGCTTGTTTGCATACGTGATCTTATCACCCGGCACGCCGACCACGCGCTTGATGTAGTCCTGGCTCATGTCGCGCGGATATTTGAACACCATGACGTCGCCGCGCTGCGGGTCGTTGATCTGGATGACCTTCTTGTTGAGCACCGGCAGGCGGATGCCATAGGTGAACTTGTTCACCAGGATCAGATCGCCCACCAGCAGGGTCGGCACCATCGACGACGACGGGATCTTGAACGGCTCGTACAGGAACGAGCGCAGGAAGAACACCAGCGCGATGACCGGGAAGAAGCTGCCCGAATACTCGATCCACACCGGCTGGCGCAGGATGCCGGCCTCGATCGCGGCGCGGTTACCATTGTTGTCGACCTTGATGCCGTCGGCGGTCAGCTTGGCGTTGCGCGCGTCGTATTCGGCCAGCGCGCGGTTGGCGGCGGCGCGGCGCTGCTTGGCCAGGTAAAACACGTCCAGGAACCAGATCACGCCCGTGATCACCATCAGCACGAACAGGATTAATGCGAAGTTACCTAAGATTACTTGCAGGCTCATTTATCGTCCACTTGTAAGATTGCCAGGAATGCCTCTTGTGGAATCTCGACCGAGCCCACTTGTTTCATGCGTTTTTTACCGGCCTTTTGCTTCTCGAGCAGTTTCTTCTTCCGGCTGATGTCGCCGCCGTAGCACTTGGCCAGCACGTTCTTGCGCAAGGCCTTGACGTTTTCACGCGAGATCACGTTGACACCGATGGCGGCCTGGATCGCGACGTCGAACATCTGGCGCGGGATCAGCTCGCGCATCTTGGCGGCCACCTGGCGGCCGCGATAGGCCGAGTTGGACCGGTGCACGATGATGGCCAGCGCGTCGACCTTCTCGCCGTTGATCAGCATGTCGACCTTGACGACGTCGGAGGCGCGGTATTCCTTGAACTCGTAGTCCATCGAGGCGTAGCCGCGCGAGGTCGACTTCAGCTTGTCGAAGAAGTCGAGCACGATCTCGCCCATCGGCATCTCGTAGACCAGCTTGACCTGGCGGCCGTGGTAGGCCATGTCCATCTGCACGCCGCGCTTGCCGATGCACAGGGTGATCACCGAGCCGACGTATTCTTGCGGCATGTACAGGTTGACCGTGACGATAGGTTCGCGGATCTCGTTGATCTTGGTCGGCTCCGGCATCTTCGATGGATTGTCCACCTTCAGGATGCTGTTGTCGCGCATGACGACCTCGTACACCACGGTCGGCGCCGTGGTGATCAGGTCCATGTCGAATTCGCGCTCGAGGCGCTCCTGGACGATCTCCATGTGCAGCAGGCCGAGGAAGCCGCAGCGGAAGCCGAAGCCCAGCGCCTGCGACACTTCCGGCTCGTACATCAGCGCGGCGTCGTTCAGTTTCAGTTTTTCCAGCGAGTCGCGCAGCGCGTCGTACTGGTTGGCCTCGACCGGGAACAAGCCGGCGAACACCTGCGGCTGGACTTCCTTGAAGCCAGGCAGCGGCGCGGCGGCCGGACGGTTGGCCAGGGTGACGGTGTCGCCCACCTTGGCGGCCTTCAATTCCTTGATGCCGGCGATGATGAAGCCCACCTGGCCGGCCGACAGTTGCGGCAGGGAGACCGAGCGCGGCGCGAAGATGCCGACGTCCTCGACCAGCTGCAGCGAGTCGGTCGCCATCAGTTTGATCTTGTCTTTGGGTTTCAGGGTGCCGTTGATCACGCGCACCAGCATGACGACGCCGACGTACGGGTCGTACCACGAGTCGACGATCAGCGCCTGCAGCGGCGCTTCCGGATCGCCCTTCGGCGGCGGCACCTTGGCGATGATCGATTCGAGCACGTCCTCGACGCCCAGGCCGGTCTTGGCCGAGCAATGGACGGCGTCGCCGGCTTCGATGCCGATGACGTCTTCGATTTCGGCGATCGCGGTCGGCGGATCGGCGTTCGGCAAGTCGATCTTGTTCAACACCGGCACCACTTCGACGCCCAGGTCGAGCGCGGTGTAGCAGTTGGCCACGGTCTGGGCTTCCACGCCTTGCGAGGCGTCGACCACCAGCAGCGCGCCTTCGCACGCCGACAGCGAGCGCGAGACTTCATACGAGAAGTCGACGTGGCCGGGCGTGTCGATCAGGTTCAGGTTGTAGACCACGCCATCGCGCGCCTTGTATTGCAGCGCGGCGGTTTGCGCCTTGATCGTGATGCCGCGTTCGCGCTCCAGATCCATCGAATCGAGCACCTGCGCCTCCATCTCGCGGTCGGACAGGCCGCCGCACAGTTGAATGATGCGGTCTGCCAGGGTCGATTTACCGTGGTCGATGTGGGCGATGATGGAAAAATTGCGTATGTTGTTCATTAACAAATATTCAAAAACGGGGGTGAGACGACGGGCGCGCGTGGAAGTGACATCCTGTGCGCAATACAAAAAAAGCGCTCCGAGCGGGGCAGTAATGCCCTGGCGAGCGCCTGATGTAGCTAACCCCGCATTTTACCGGATTTCAGAGGGGAAAGGCCGACTTCTGCACTGCGACATTTATTTTGCTTATTTATTGAGCAAGGAGTGGGCGTGAAGCACGGCGAGCACGCGCGGCTCGTCGAGGAAGTAATGGCACAGCTCGGGGGCGGACAGATCGGCGTACAGCACGGGCACCAGCTCGTCGAAGCGGGCCAGCAGGGTGGGATCGTCCGAGGTGTCGATGTCGATGACGTCGACGGTGAACGGGCGCGACGGTGTTTGCAGGCGCAGCAAAGCGTCCAGCATGTCCTGGCACAGGTGGCAGTAACTACGCGAGTAGAGGGTAAAAAGCATGGACGGGCTGTTCGATCCGACGTGGAGACACGTAGGGCGGATTAGGCGGAACGCCGTAATCGGCCATGCATGCGCCGCCGGGACGCCTACATGGCCGATTACGCTGCGCTAATCCGCCCTACGTGTCTCCGAGGTTGGGCTTACTTCGCTGTCGCGCTCGGCCGCAGCGAAATAAACTGCGTCGCCTCGCCACGGCGCACCAGCAGCACCGACGGCTTCTTCGGATCGAGCTTGGCCACCAGCGCGTTGAACTGCTTGGCGTCCTTGACCTCGCTGTTATTGAGCTGCAGCACCACGTCGCCCTCCTGCAGGCGCGCGGCCACGCCCTCGGCCGACTCGACCACCACACCGCCGCTGACGCCCAGCGTCTTCTTCTGGTCCGCCGTCAAATCGCTGACGACCAGACCCAACGCGTTGGGTTTGCCCTGCGCTTCAGGCTCGGCCTGCTCGCCCTTGCCCTTGCCCTTGCCTTTGGATGCCTTGGCGCCCTTCTCCGGCTCCAGCTCGGCCACCACCACCGGCAGGTCGAGCTGCTGGCCCTTGCGCCATACCGTCACGGTCGCCTTGCTGTTGATGGCCGTGCCGCCAACCAGACGCGGCAGGTCCGACGAGCGGGTCACCGGCGCGCCGTTGAATTTCAGGATGATGTCGCCCGACTTGATGCCGGCCTTGTCGGCGGGACCGCCCGGCTCGACCAGCGACACTTCGGCGCCCTGCGCGCTCTTCAAGCCCAGCGATTCGGCCACTTCCTTGCTCACTTCGCCGATCTGCACGCCGATGCGGCCACGCGTGACCTTGCCCGACTTCTTCAGTTGCTCGGAGACGCGGATCGCCTCGTCGATCGGCACCGCGAACGAAATGCCGTTGTAGGCGCCGGACAAGGTGGCGATCTGCGAATTGATGCCGATGACCTCGCCACGCATATTGATCAGCGGGCCGCCCGAGTTGCCGGGATTGACGGCCACGTCGCTCTGGATCAGCGCCAGGTAGTCGCCGGTGTCGCGCTGTTTGGCCGAAATGATGCCGGCGGTGACGGTGTTTTCCAGGTTGAACGGGGAGCCGATGGCGATCACCCATTCGCCGACGCGGATCTTGTCCGAGTCACCCATGATCAGGAACGGCAGCTTGTCGCCTTCGATTTTCAGCACGGCGACGTCGGTGCGGGCGTCGGCGCCCAGCACCTTGGCCTTGAATTCGCGTTTATCGGTCAGGGTGACGAACACCTCGTCGGCGCCCTCGACCACGTGGGCGTTGGTCATCACATAGCCGTCGGCCGACAGGATGAAGCCGGAGCCGACGCCGCGCTGCACCGGCTCTTCCGGCGCCTGGCGGCGTCCGCCGCGCGGATTGCCCCTGCCCGGTGGCGTGGCCTTGCCGCCGGGACCGGGCTGGGGAATGGCGCCGCCGAAGAAGCGGCGCAGGAATTCCTGCATTTCCTCGTCGCCGAGCTCTTCGCCGCGGCCGCCCTGCTTCATCACTTCGGTGGTGCGAATATTGACCACCGCCGGCCCGACCTTGTCGACCAGATCGGCGAAATCGGGCAAGCCCAGCACGGCGCCGGTGACCGGCGCGGCCGCTGTGGCGGGCGCCATGCCCAGCAGGGCCGGAGACATCCATACGCTTGCGCCGACCAGCAGCGCGGAAAGAGTTTTACTACCAGCAGTGAAATTGTTTTTCATGGAAAGTATCGGTCTCTATAAAGTTCTTGGATGCGTTTAACCACCCAGTATCGCCGAGCGTCATGGGTGGTCAGCATACATGGTAAGCGAAAAGTCGCCCGCCAGCTTGCCCAAAGTTATTATAAGAGTATGTGACGGCCGCTGGCTTAAGGCAGAATTACGGCAAAGGCATGGCCGAACCGCGGCAACATCAGGGAAGAATCACGTCGGCCCGCGACTCCGGCAGATCCTCTGGCGGCGGCTCCGCGTCGAACGGCGGCGCCGCCGGATCGCTGGCGCCGGGAGTGAACGGGGAGAGCTCGTGCGCCGGTTCGGCGGCCAGGCGCTCGGCCAGCGCCGCGTTGAAGCCGTCGCTGAGGGTGCCGTCGGCCTGGTCGCGCAGCACGTCGCCGGTCAGGTGGTAAGCGCGCCAGGCCGCCTGCCCGTCCGCAGTGTCGAGGGCGGCGAATGCCAGCTCCCGTTCGCTGTGCGGCAGTTCACCATCGGCCAGCGCCGAGATGTTTTCGTGCAGTCTTTTCTGGGTATCCATCGCGTATCCCGCCATCTTAAAACACATCCACCCTGGTGCCGCCTAGTCGACACTTTCTGGACGCCAACAACAATTGCCATCATTACTGCCTTACCAGCGCTTGTCAATCGGCATGTCCAGTAAAGGCTTCAATTTTTCGGCGATGACTTCGCGGGCACGGAATATGCGGCTGCGGACCGTGCCGATGGGACAGGCCATGATGTCTGAAATCTCCTCATAGCTCAATCCCTCGATCTCGCGCAGGGCGATCGCGGTGCGCAAATCCACAGGCAAGGCATCCATCGCCGCATTGACCGTCTGCGCGATCTGTTTGCTTGCCAGCATGGATTCCGGCGTATTGATGTCGCGTAATTGCTCTCCATCGTTAAAGGCTTCCGCTTGTTCCGCATCCGCTTCGGTCGACGTGGGCGTACGGCGGCCCTGCGTCGCCAGGAAGTTCTTGGCGGTATTGATGCCGATGCGGTACAGCCACGTGTAGAAGGCGGAGTCGCCGCGAAAATGCCGCAACGCCCGGTACGCCTTGATAAACGTCTCTTGTACCACATCTTCAGCCTCGGCCGGGTCGTGCACGATACGTGACAGCAAGCGCATCAGGCGGCGTTGATACTTCGCCACCAGCATATCAAACGCCTGCTTGTCACCGGCCCGGACCCGGTCGACCAGCATCTGGTCACACTCACGTTCTGTCGTCACTCCTGCATTCCTCAGTGGCCTGCAGCATCGCCAAATCCTATAGTCATATATGCTATAGAGTTAGCCCGCTGCAAGAAGTTCACAGTGTTGGCGTTTTTATTTCAGTGCGTCCAGCAACGGAACGGCACGCCAGCGACAGCGCACGCAGCTCAGGCCGCGTCACACCGTCGGGCAGCACCAGCACCCACCGCACCCTGCCGTCATCGCCACCCAGGCGTAACAACAAGATGCCCGGCCACAAGGTCGACCCATCCAGCAGGCGCAAGGCCGTCCCTGGTTCTTGGTATACCGCCAGCCGGACCCCGCCGACACCCGATATATCAAGCTGCAGCGCGAAACCGCAGGGACGCCCCATCACACAGCCGAGCACGCCGGCCAACACACACAGCAGCGGCGCGAACACGCCCGGACAGACGGCGCCCGACATCGTCACGCAACTACACAACCCGGCGTGCAAAAGACGCAAGCCGGACGAGGGGCGAACGATGACGGACACCGCAATCGACATGACGGCAGCACCACAAAACGCGTACACAAAAAATAGGGGGAAACAACACAGCTTGGAAGCGCCAGCGCTAGGCTGGGCAATTCTGGCGCTGGCGAATGCCAGCGCCGAATCCTCGCTCACTTTGGTTGGACCAGGTGAGCCCGGATTTAGTTCAACGCGAAGTCAAACTTTTTTACATTTTACCGAACAGCAGACTGCCGTTGGTGCCGCCGAACCCGAACGAGTTCTTCAGCGCGTACTCGATCTTCATCGGACGGGCGACGTTGGCGCAGAAGTCCAGGTCGCATGCCGGGTCCTGGTTGAAGATGTTGATGGTCGGCGGCGACACCTGATGGTGGACCGCCAGCACCGTGAACACCGCCTCCAGACCGCCGGCGCCGCCCAGCAGGTGGCCGGTCAACGACTTGGTCGAGTTGACCACCAGCTTTTTGGCGTGGTCGCCAAAGGTGCGCTTGATGCCCTGCACCTCGGCCACGTCGCCCTGCGGCGTCGAGGTGCCGTGCGCGTTCACGTACTGCACCTGGTCGGGATTGACACCGGCGTTGCGCAACGCGGCTTGCGCCGACTTGCTGCCGCCGGCGCCGTCTTCCAACGGCGAGGTCATGTGATACGCGTCGGCGCTCATGCCAAAGCCGAGCAGTTCCGCGTAGATCGTGGCGCCGCGCGCCTTGGCGTGTTCGTACTCTTCGAGCACCATCACGCCGGCGCCCTCGCCCAGCACGAAGCCGTCGCGGTCCGTGTCCCATGGACGGGACGCGGTCGCCGGATCGTCGTTGCGCGACGACAGCGCCTTGGCCGAGGCGAAACCGCCCAGGCCCAGCGGCGAAATGGTCGATTCCGCGCCGCCGGCCACCATCACGTCGGCATCGCCGTACTCGATCAGACGAGCGGCGGCGCCGATGCAGTGCAGGCCGGTGGTGCAGGCCGTCACGATCGACAGGTTAGGGCCACGCATGCCGTACTTGATCGACAGGTTACCGGAGATCATGTTGATGATCGACGCCGGCACGAAGAACGGGGAGATACGGCGCGGACCGCGCTTGTCGTAGTCTTCCTTCTGCTCTTCGATCATCGGCAGGCCGCCGATGCCGGAACCGATGATGACGCCGATGCGATCGGCGTTGTCTTCGGTCACGACCACGCCGGAATCCTGCACGGCCTGGATACCGGCCGCCATGCCGTAATGGATAAACGTATCCATATGGCGGGCTTCCTTGGCCGAGATGTAGTCCTCGATGTTGAAGCCTTTGACTTCACCGGCAAAACGGGTACTGAAAGCTTGCGCGTCAAACTTGGTGATGGTGGCAATACCGGATTTGCCTTCCAGCGCCGCCGCCCACGTGTCGGCAACATTGTTGCCGATCGGGGAAACGGCGCCCAGGCCGGTAATGACAACACGACGGTTTTTAGAACCTCTCAAGCGATTCTCCTAAAGTCGATCGGGCGGTAAATCAGGCCTTGACGTGTGCAGTAGCGTAGTCGATCGCTTGCTGTACGGTCGTGATCTTTTCTGCCTGTTCGTCAGGGATTTCCATTTCGAATTCGTCTTCCAGGGCCATCACCAGCTCGACGGTGTCCAGCGAGTCAGCGCCCAGGTCGTCGACGAACGAGGATTCGATCTTGATGTCTGCTTCGGCGACGCCCAGTTGCTCAGCGACGATTTTCTTAACGCGTTGTTCGATATCCGACATGTTATGGCTCCATTTGTTTGTTACGGAAAGCGCGCATTTTATCAGGTTTGCGCACTGAAAAACTAATTTCGATGTCTGCCGCTAATTTACTGCAAACTCTTTCGAAATCACTGGTAAAAGACGGGAATCGGCTTTTTATTCACGCCGGAACCCGTCAATTCATGTACATACCGCCATTCACGTGCAAGGTGGTACCGGTAATATATGCCGCTTGCGGCGACGCCAGGAAGGCCACCGCCGCGGCGATATCCTCCGGCTTGCCCAGGCGCGCCAGCGGAATCTGCGTCAACAGCGCCGCGTGTTGCTCCTCACCCAGGGCCTTGGTCATGTCGGTATCGATGAAGCCCGGCGCCACACTGTTGACGGTGATGTTGCGGCTGCCGATCTCGCGCGCCAGCGCACGGCCCATGCCCTCGACGCCGGCCTTGGCGGCGGCATAGTTCATTTGGCCTGGATTGCCGGACGACGCCACCACCGAAGTGATGTTAATAATACGCCCAGTTTTCGCTTTCATCATGCCGCGCAGTACAGCGCGCGACAAACGGCCGACGGAACTGAGGTTGGTGGCGATGACGCTGTCCCATTCCTCGTCCTTCATGCGCATGGCCAGCTGGTCCTGCGTGATGCCGGCGTTGTTGACCAGGATGCCGACGGCGCCGAAGGTTTTGGTGATCTCGTCGATGACGGCGGCGCAACGCGCGGCGTCGGTCACGTTCAGGACCATGCCCTTGCCCGCCTCGGCGCCGAACTCGGCCAGGTAGGCGCTGATCGCCTCGGCGCCCGCCTCGGTGGTGGCGGTGCCGATCACGCGCGCGCCCTGGCGGGCCAGCTCTTGCGCGATGGCCTTGCCGATGCCGCGCGATGCGCCCGTGACCAGAGCGACTTGATTTGCTAAATTCATGGTTGTCCTTCTACGTAAATAACGAGTGTCTTTGATTTACCTGCGCCGCTTACTTGAGCGAGGTCAAGATGCGGTCCAGCGAGGCCTGGTCGGTGATGGCGTCGCCCGCCAGGGTGGCGTCGATGCGCTTGGTCAAGCCCATCAGGACCTTGCCCGGACCGCACTCGACCACCTGGGCGATGCCTTCGGCGGCGACCTTCTGCATCGTCTCGACCCAGCGCACCGGCGCGGCGGCCTGGCGCACCAGCGCGTCCTTGATGGCGGCCGGATCGTTGAGCACGGCGACGTCGACGTTGTTGATCAGCGCGATCTGCGGCGCCGAGAAAGCCAGGTCGGCCATGTAGTCGCGCAAGCGGTCCGACGCGGGCTTGAGCAGCGACGAGTGGAACGGCGCCGACACCGGCAGCTTCATGGCGCGCTTGGCGCCCTTGGCCTTGGCGATCTCGCAGGCGCGCTCGACGGCGGCGGTTTCGCCGGCGATGACCACCTGGGCCGGCGCGTTGAAGTTGACCGCCTCGACCACCGAACCCGGCGTGGCGGCGACCGCCTCGGCGCAGGCGGCGCGGACGTCGTCGTCCGACAGGCCCAGCACCACGGCCATCGTGCCCTGCCCGACCGGCACGGCTTCCTGCATCGCTTGCGCGCGGAAGCGCACCAGCGGCACCGCGTCCTTGAACGCGATCACGCCGGCGGCGACCAGCGCCGAGTATTCACCCAGGCTGTGGCCGGCGACGATAGCCGGCACCGGGCCGCCGGCGGCGATCCACGCGCGGTAGGTGGCGACGGCGGCGGTCAGCATGACCGGCTGGGTGTTGGTGGTCAGGTCCAGCTCTTCCTTGGGACCTTCGGCCATCAGCTTGCCCAGGTCGAAGTTCAGCGCGTCCGACGCCTCGGCGATCGTTTGCGCCACCACCGGGTTGCCGGCGAAGCCGTCCATCATCGCGATCGCCTGCGACCCCTGGCCTGGAAATACAAAAGCAAATTTAGTCATCACAAATCCATCTCGTTAATTTTCGTAGGGCGGATTAGCGAAGCGTAATCGGCCATGCATGCGTCTCGACGGCGGGCGCATTGGCCGATTACGGCGTTCCGCCTAATCCGCCCTACGTGATCCCGCGGTTACGCTAACACGGTCTAATGACAATGTTGCTACCGCCGGGCTCGTTAGAACTCTAATTCTAATTCAGCCTCAAAAACGCGCCAGAACCGCGCCCCAGGTGAAACCACCGCCGACGCCTTCCATCAAGATGTTCTGCCCCTTCTGGATACGGCCGTCGCGCACCGCGACATCCAGCGCCAGCGGAATCGACGCCGCCGACGTATTGCCGTGCTGATCGACGGTGACGACCATCTTCTCCAGCGGCAAACCCAGCTTCTTGGCGGTGCTGTTCATGATGCGGATATTGGCCTGGTGCGGAATCAGCCAGTCGATCTGGTCCTGCGCCATATTGGCTTTTTCCAGCGCCTCGTGGGCGACCTTCTCCAGCACCGACACGGCCAGCTTGAACACCGCCGGGCCGTCCATGTACAGGTAGGCCTCGCCGGCGATGGCGCCGCCGAACGAATCGGGCATGCACAGGATGCCGGAATGGCGGCCGTCCGCGTGCAGCGCGGTGGCCAGGATGCCCGGCTCTTGCGACGCGGTCAGCACCACGGCGCCGGCGCCGTCGCCGAACAGCACGCAGGTGGTGCGGTCGTTGAAATCGAGGATGCGCGAGAACACTTCCGAGCCGATCACCAGCACGTTCTTGTTCATGCCGGCGCGGATGAAGGCGTCGGCGGTCGACATCGCGTAGACGAAGCCGCTGCAGACGGCCTGCACGTCGACGGCGGCGCCGTTGTTGGTGATGCCCAGCTTTTGCTGGACGATGCAGGCGGTGCTGGGGAAGCTGCCGAAGAAATCGGGGGTCGAGCTGGCCAGGACGATCAGGTCGATATCGTTGGGCTGCAAGCCGGCCATGTCGAGCGCGCGCTTGGCGGCCTTGACGGCCAGGTCGGACGACTTCTCGCCCGGCTCGGCGAAGTGGCGCGCCGAGATGCCGCTGCGGCTGACGATCCACTCGTCCGAAGTCTCGATGCCCTTGGCGGCGAGCTGATCGGTCAGATCCTGGTTGGTGACACGCCGCTCAGGCAAATAGCTGCCGGTGCCGATTATTTTGCTGTACAAAGTCATGCCGTCTACCATCCACTAAATAGTTGAGCTTGGTACTTCCGGGGTTTCCGTGTTGCGTGGCATGAGTTCGGCGATTAACGTCGAAATGTGCGGCAACACATCATTTTTTGCAGCATCATACGCCCGCTTGATCGCCCACTCAAAAGAATATGCGTCGGCGCCACCATGGCTCTTGAACACCAGGCCGCGCAAACCGAGCAGGCTGGCGCCGTTGTAGCGCGACGGCGACAGGCGGTTTTTGATGGCTTTCAACGCGCCGCCGCCGATCAGGGCGCTCAGCATCGTCAACGGATTGCGTTTGAATTCGGTCTTGACTGTGTCGGCGAAGAAGCGCGCCACGCCCTCCACCGCTTTCAAGGTGACGTTGCCGACGAAGCCGTCGCAGACGACGATGTCGGTGGTGCCCTTGAAGATGTCGTTGCCCTCCACGTTGCCGTAGAAGTTGAGCGCGCCGCGTTCGTGGTCGGCCTGCAGCAGCTTGCTGGTGGCCTTGACCACGTCGTTGCCTTTGATGTCCTCGGTGCCGACGTTGAGCAGGCCCAGGGTCGGACGCTCGATGTTTTCCATGGCCGACACCAGCACCGAACCCATGATGGCGAACTGGTGCAGGTGATGCGGTTCGCAATCGACGTTGGCGCCCAGGTCGAGCATGTAGGTCGGGCCGCCCTTCTGGTTCGGCATGATGCTGCAGATGGCCGGACGGTCGACGCCGGTCATGGTCTTGAGCACGTAACGGGCCACCGCCATCAGCGCGCCGGTGTTGCCGGCCGAGACGCAGGCCTGGGCGCTGCCGCCCTTGACCTGCTCGATGGCCACGCGCATCGACGAATCCTTCTTGCGGCGCAGCGCCACTTCCAGCGGATCGTCCATGGTGACTTGTTCGGATGCATGCACGACGGACAGGCGCGGATGCGCTTCGGCGTGATGTTTTTTTAGTTCTGCGCGGATAACGTCTTCCAAACCGACGAGTATCAGTTCAGCCTCTGGTTCGCGTTTGACGAAGGAAATAGCTGCGGGGATGGTGACCGATGGACCGTGATCTCCGCCCATGCAGTCGATAGAAATTTTGATTGTCATTGTTTTGATTCAGTACCACGCTCCAGCCCTTGTCTGGGCAAGCTGCGGCAAGCGGCGGACCACTGAAACCCAGGTCTACGCGTTTCAAAATGACGGTGTGCAAAAGAGGATTGCAGCCGATGAAAAAAGAAAAAGCGATGCTTCATAAGACAGCACCGCCTATTTCCGGGTCCAGCAAAAGCGTCGATTACTCGTCGTTTTTGGTTTTCAGGACTTTACGACCACGATAAAAGCCGTTAGGGCTGATGTGGTGACGCAGGTGCGTTTCGCCGGTGGTTGGCTCGATACCCAGTTGTGGAGCAACCAGGAAATCGTGCGAACGGTGCATACCGCGCTTCGAAGGGGACTTCTTGTTCTGTTGAACTGCCATGTTAATGACTCCTAATACATAAGTTCTAAAATTTTAACACATTCGACCAGCAAATACATGCGAATCGAGTATCCTGCCGGCAAAACGGAACCGGCATAGTTAAACTGAGATTTACTACATTGCCCTACTGACTTGCCATACTCGACTACAACACGTGCGTGGCACGTACTTTACGTACTACTTGTTCGGTCTTGCGTGCTTGCTACTTATTTGGTACTTATTCGGATTTGAGGCCCTTGAGGGCGTCGAACGGCGAGATCTTCTCGCTTTTCGCCTTGTCCAGCAGGGCGCTATCGGGGCAGACATCATGCTTCGGCGTATGCGGCAGGGCCAGCAGCGCTTCGTCTTCCACCAGATCCGCCACCGTCATGGTGCGGCTACCGACGATCACGTCGATCGTCTCGTCGTCGATCATTTCTTCGATTTCATCCGCCTGCTGATCGTCCTTACCCAGCATCAACAGCGTCGACGAATCGATGGTGTGAGCGTATGGGGTCAGGCAGCGCTGGCAGACCAATTGCACGGTGCCGGCGACCGACAGCTTCAACTGCGGGAAGCCCATCTTGCCGGTGCCTCCTTCGACCTTCCAGGTGATGGTGCCCGAGGTATCGGCACAATCCTTGGTCAGGCGGGTCATTTCGGCAACAGGCGTCACGCCTTGCTGGCTGCCGTTGCTCCGACAAAACTCAAAAGCGTCGATGACAATAGCATTCATTACAGAAAATTCCCCGGAAAACCTGCGATAATAACAGGGTTTTCGGCATCAAGTCAAAGCCTGCGCGGCTTTTTCCTGTTTTTCGTCTTTTTCCGTCGCTCTTCAAGCCGGCGACAGAGCATATAACATTCCCCCTATGACATCAAGCGCAACCGCTCAAATCCCCGCACAACGGCTCGTTTTGGCCTCCAGTTCGGCCTATCGCAAGGAATTATTATCACGGCTACAACTGCCGTTCGAGGTCGCCGTGCCCGACATCGACGAGGCGCCCCTGCCCGGCGAAACGCCGAGCGCCACGGCGCTGCGCCTGGCGCGTGAAAAAGCCGCCGCCGTGGCCGCCAAGCTGCCCGGCCGCATCGTCATCGGCTCCGACCAGGTCGCCACATTGGACGACGAGCAGATCGGCAAGCCGGGCAACCACGCCAACGCGCTGTCCCAGCTGCAAAAGATGCGCGGCCGCGAAGTCATCTTCCACACCGCGCTGTGCGTCTGGGACGGCCGCGCGGCCGATCCCGCCACCGCCGCGCAGGTGGAGGACATCCGCACCATCGTGAAGTTCCGCGACCTGCCCGACGCCGAGCTCGACGCCTACCTGCGCATCGAACAGCCGTACGACTGCGCCGGCAGCGCCAAGAACGAAGCACTAGGCATCGCCATCCTCGAACGCATCGACAGCAGCGACCCGACCGCCCTCACCGGCTTGCCTTTGATCGCGCTGACAGGCATGCTGCGCAAGATCGGCGTTTCCTTTTTCAACACGTAATCAAATAAAACCCAGATTTTTATGCCCGGCACCCTCTTTTTAATACCGAACACCCTGGGCGAGACTGAAGCGCTCTCCTCCGTCCTGCCCGAGCAGGTACAGCAGATCACCTCGCGGCTGGACTACTTCGTCGCGGAGAACGCCAAGACCGCGCGCGCCTTCCTCAAACTGGTCAACGCCAACCATGCGCTGGCCAAGCCGCTGCAGGAGATCACCATCTCAGAATTGAACGTCAACACGCCGGCGGCCGCGCTGGCCGGCCTGCTGGCGCCGCTGCTCGCGGGGCGCGATGGCGGACTGGTGTCGGAGGCCGGCGTACCGGCGGTGGCCGATCCCGGCGCCGACCTGGTGCGGCTGGCGCACCAGCACAATATCCCGGTGCGCCCGCTGGTGGGACCGTCGTCGCTGTTGCTGGCGGTGATGGCGAGCGGCCTGAACGGCCAGAGTTTCGCCTTCAACGGCTATCTGCCGACCGACGCGGCGCAGCGCGCCACGCGGATCAAGGAGCTGGAGACGCGTTCGCGCAAGGAAAAGCAGACGCAGCTGTTTATCGAGACGCCGTACCGCAACGCGGCGATGCTGGAGGCGCTGGTGGCGGCCTGCGCGCCGTCGACGTTGGTGTGCGTAGCGACGGATCTGAGTCTGGCATCGGAAACGATACGCACGATGACGGCCGCGCAATGGAAAAGCGCCAAGGCGCCGGATTTCCACAAAAAGCCTACGGTGTTCCTGCTGCTGGCGCAGTAAAGACACGTAGGGCGGATTAGCGAAGCGTAATCGGCCATCGTCGAGCCGTCGACGGCTCAACCATGGCCGATTACGGCGTTCCGCCCCTCAAGGCCTACCGGCAGGTAGGCCGCCTCCTTCTGTGGCCCCCCCCCCCGGGGCGGACTGGCGGGCCTCGCCCGCTAATCCGCCCTACGTGTTTCATCGGTCAGGTGGCGAAGTGGCCAAGTCTAAAATCCACGCGTGTAATCCGTCACCCATTCGATCGCGGCGAGCTGTATCGCGTACAGATCCGCCGGCCGGAGCGACATCTGGCTCAACATCTGCGCCAAGACCTGCCCCTCGCGCCCATGCTCGATATGCTCGATCAGGCTGAGCATGCTGCCATAATCGCCGCCGCGGTGCAGCAGCGCCGCCCTCACCTCGTCGAGCACGTTCACGCTCTCGAGCACGTCGCGCATCTGGATCGAGAACAAGGTGTCCATCAACGACATCACGCCGACCGTGAACCCGATATCGGCGCTGACCCGCTGCCCCGGCCGCAAATGTTCGACCATCAGCTCGATCGTCTTGCCGCGCGTGGTCGCCAGCTGCAGCAGCGGCGACGTGAACTCCTGCGCCCCCTCCCCCTTCACATACAGCAAAATCTGCAACCAACGCTTGAGCTGGCGGCGCCCCAGCACCATCAGCGCGTGCCCCACCGAGTTGATGCGGTAACGCGTGCCGACCGCCGGCGTGTTCACCAGCCGCAGCAAATTCAAGGTGATCAAGGCATCATGCTTGACGCTGCTTTCGATCTCATGACTGCTGGCGTCGGCATCAAGCAGCTCCAGCAGATGCAACACGCTGCGCTGCGACGGCGAGATCTTCTTGCCGCTCAAGATCACCGGGCGGGCGAAATAATATCCCTGGAAGTATTCGAAGCCCAAGTCCATGCACTGGCGGAATTCCTCGACCGTCTCGACCTTCTCGGCCAGCAGCTTTTGCTTGGGGTTCTTGAGCACGCGGGCCAGCGCCGGCAAGGTGCCGGGTCGCATGTCCTGGATATCGACCTTGATGACGTCGCACAGCGCCTGCAGCTTTTGCACGTCCTCTGTCGCGCCGATGACGTCGTCAAGCGCGAAGCGGAAGCCCGCCTGCTTGAGCTCGCGAATGCGGTCCAGCACGTCCGGCGTGGCTTTGACGGTCTCGAGGATTTCGAGGATGACTTTGTCGTTGGGAAGAAAGCGGATGAAATCGCTCATGAGGCCGACGCCGTCGACATTGACGAAGGCCATCTGATCGCCGACCACATGGCCCATGCCCAGCTCGGACGCGTGGGCGATCACGGTGGCCGTGGCCGCGGCCTGGTCGGTGATGTTGGCCGCGTTGTTGGTGTGCGCGTCACGAAACAGCAGTTCGTAGCCGACCAGCCGCTGCCCCCGGTTGAGGATGGGCTGACGGGCCAGAAAGAAATTGTCCGCAAGCTTGGACGGCGGCAGCTCCGGGGCTGTCATCATTCATTTCCCAATCTGCGATGGCATTATCCGGGCCGCTATCTCAGCGAGCGACCCGCTAAACGCCAGACTAACCCGCACCTACCGTCTTGACAACATTTTTCTATCGAGTAACAGGACGGCGCGCGGGAGTGTTGCGCGTAGAAGTCGGTTTGCCGCTCTCCAGCGTGAATTTGGCGCCGCCGTCCTTGGCCAGCGCCTTGACCAGCCAAGGCATCACTTCCTTGAGCATCGGTTCGAGCGTGTACGGCGGATTAAGGATGAACATGCCGCTGCTGTGCAGGCCGAAACCGTCCGGCATCGGGGTGTGCGTGGTCAGCACGACATTGAGCCAGTCGCTGCACGGCAGCTGCTTGAGCTTGTCGGCGAACTGGCGCGATTCCATGCGCTGCAGCAGCGGATACCAGACCGCGTAGGTGCCGGTCGGGAAACGGCCCAGCGCCTCGGCCAGGGTGTCCTTGACCTTTTTGTAGTCCATCTTGTCTTCGTACGGCGGGTCGATCAGCACCAGCGCGCGGCGCGACGGCGGCGGCAGCAGCGCCTTGAGCGCCTGGAAACCGTCGCCACGGGTCACCAGCACGCGCTTGCCGCGCGTGGTCGGACGGATGCCCTGCTGCGCGGCATGCTCGTCGAGCTTGCGGAAGTTATCGGCCAGCAGCTTCGAATCGGCCGGATGCAGCTCGAACAGGCGCAGGCGGTCTTGCTCGCGCGCGACCTGGTCGGCGATGTACGGCGAACCCGGGTAGTAGCGCATCTTGCCGCTCGGATTCATGGCCTTGATCAGGTCGACGTATTCCTTGATCGGCGCTGGCAGGTCGGTGCGCTCCCACAGCGGGCCGATGCCGGTGTCGTATTCGGCGTTCTTGGACGCGAACGCGCTGTCGAGCGCGTAGACGCCGGCGCCGGAGTGCGTGTCGATGTAGCTGTACGCGGTATCTTTCTGGTTCAGATACTGCATCAGCTGGATGGTCACGAAATGCTTCAATACATCGGCGTGATTGCCAGCGTGAAAGCCGTGGCGGTAACTCAACATAGCTTGGGTACTTCCTAAAATAAATGGTGCATCGCAATCCCGCATTATCCACTAGAAAGCCCCGGCGGACAAAAAAGGCCCCCCATCGTTTGCGTCAAAGCGAGCTCGGTAGCGGTGACTAAGATGAAAGGGCCGCCCTGGCATTCGCCGGTGCGACGCACTTTTTGGAGGAGATTATGGCATTCAACAATGTAGGCCCGCTGACCTTCCTGGCGCCGGGTCAAACGGCGTTCTGGAGCTACAGCTATCCGGGCGACCGCGGCACGCAGTTCGCATCGGCCGATGTCAAAGCACCCAACCAGGGTGCGGTCCACGTCGCCGACGAGCAGGGCAAGCGCAAGGAAAACAACGGCAACGCCACCTATTTCGTGCAGATCCACAATCGCGGCATCGGCGGCGCCTTTCACAACTTACAAGGCGGAGGCATGGTATGAAAATGACCATCATCACCGACGACCAAGGGAACATTCTTGGCGCCGTGCAGGGTCACTCCCTGTCGGAGAAACAAGGCGAGGTCGAGGCTAGCGTCTCGTTCGCGGAGGGCTATCAGACACATCTGATGGAAGTGGACGACGACATGGGCGCCATCCAAGACGCCACCATCTTCCAGCAGCGTCTGCGCAAGCATCTGGACATGCACATGCAAAAGGCCCATCCCAAGGCCTGAGCACGATCCAAGCCCCCACGGGGGCTTTTTTTACGCCGGCCGCCAGCCGGATGGGACCCGCCCGCGGTCAAGCCAGTTTTTGCTGCGCCACCAGAATGCCGTCGGCGTCGGCATAAATCCAGTCGCCCGGATTGACCGCGACGCCGGCGATGTGGACGCGCAGGTTGCGCTCGCCGGCGCCCTTCTTGCCGCTCTTTTGCGGATGGGCGCCGAGCGCGCGCACGCCGATCTCGCAGGCGTTGATTTCGTCGGTGTCGCGGATGCAGCCGTCGACGACGATGCCGGCCCAGCCGTTATCCTGCGCCAGCAGACCCAGTTGTCCGCCCACCAGCGCACGCCGCAGGCTGCCGCCGCCGTCGATGACCAGCACGTTGCCGTCGCCTTGCGTCTCGAGCATCGCGCGCACCAGCGCGTTATCCTCGTGCACCTTCAGCGTGGTTACGCGCCCGGAAAACCGCACATGCTTGCCGAAGTGCCGGAACACCGGCGGCAGCACGGCGAGACGCCCGTCCTCCAGCAGATTGGGATTGTCGTCACACAAATCGGTGGTGGCAAAGCTCATCGTCTTACCTCGCGGCGGAATGGGGATGAAGCCAATTCTATGCTGTTTTGGGGACGCCGGCCACGCGGCTGTTGTTGCCGACGCCTATCGTGGTGACGATCACCAGCGCCTGGAACACGCCGATGAAGACGAACACGCCGGCGGGATGGTTGGCATCCATTAGCGCGCCGAACAGCAAGGGGCCGAGCGCCAGCCCGCTGTCCAGTCCCGAATAGACGACGCCGAACACGCGCCCGGTGGCGTTGGCCGGGGCCGCGCCGCGTATCATCAGATCGCGCGACGGTCCGGCGATGCCGGTGACCAGGCCGATCATCCCCATCAGCACGATCGCCATCCACGCCGGCACCACGGCGGCGGCGAGCACCAGCGCCAGCACGGCCGCGCTGGCGAAGGCCAGCATGATGATGCGGTCGTGGTGGCGGCTGCCGGCGCCGAGGAAGCCGCCGTACAGCATGCCGGCTGCGGAGGCGAACATGAAGCAGGTGTAAGCCGACGTCGCCCATTGCAACGACATGCCGTACAGGCTCACCAGGCTGGTGGCGGCGAAGGTCTGGATGCCGGCCAGGGCGACGGCCGAGATCAGAAAGAAGCCAAAGCACATCCACACCACTTTAAGGCGCAGGAAATCGAGGGCGCCGGCGGGGGCTGGCGCGCCGGCTGCCGGGGCGGCCGGCTTGGCCAGCGGTTCGGGCCGCAGCGCGTGGCGGTTCCACAGCAGCAGCGCCAATACGGTCAGCGGCAGCAGCGCGGCGCTCAACAGCGCCGTGCGCCAGTCGGTGCGGCCGGCAACAAAGGTGAGGAACAATGGCGACAAGGCCCAGCCGATATTGCCGCTGATGCCGTGCACCGAGAAGCCATGCGCAAGCCGGCCCTTGGAGACGCGCTGGTTGAGCAAGGTGTAGTCGGCCGGGTGGAACACGCAGTTGCCGCAGCCGGCCAGGAAGGCGCCGGCCATCAGCTGGGCGTAGCTGTGCGCACCGGCCAGCATCACCGCCGACAGGCCCAGCAGCGCGATGCCGCTGAACAGCACGGCGCGGGCGCCGAAGCGGTCGACCACGAAGCCGGCCATCGCCTGGCCGACGCCGGAGACGGCGAAGAACACCGTCATCAGCAGGCCGAGTTCGGCGTAGCTGAGGTGGAATTCGGGCTTGAGCCACGGGATCAGCGCGGCCAGGATCACATGGTAGAAGTGGGAGGTGCCGTGGGCCAGCCCCACCAGCGTGATTACCTTGGCGTCCTGCCGCAATAGCGATTTTTCGGTCATTCCACATTCCTTGCTAATGTATATACGACAAGTGTACCAATCGCCGCGAGTCTGATTTAAGATAGAGCGACAACATTTATCGCGCTTCCGCCATCAGGTCGACTTCATGCCCATTCCTATCGTCACCCACACGCAGTTCAATTGGAACAGCGACTATCCGACGCCCGAACGGCCGTTGACGATGTCCGGCCGCGATCTGCCGGCCGACGCCGATCTGCTGCCACACCACCATCCGTGGGGCCAGTTCACCTACGCGATGCAGGGCGTGATGCGGGTGACGGCCAACAACAGCAGCTGGATCGTGCCGCCGCAGCGGGCGATCTGGATCGCGCCAGACGTGGTCCATGCGGTCAAGGTGCTCGAGCCTACCCGACTGCGGCCGTTGTGCGTGCACGCCAGCCGCTCGCCGTTTCAGGGGGATGAATGCAGGGTGTTGGAAGTGTCGAACCTGCTGCGCGAGCTGATCGCCACGCTCGAGCAGCACGACCAGCATGAACAATCAGCGAGGGAACGCTTGTTGGGGGAACTGATATTGGACGAGCTGCCGCGCTGCGCGGTGCGTCCGATACGCGTGCCGCTGCCGGCCGATAAACGTTTGAAGTCGCTGTGCGACGCACTGATCGCCGATCCGGGCGCGGAGCTGACCTTGCAGCAGTGGGCCGGCCGGGTCGGGGCGTCGGACCGCACGTTGACGCGGTTGTTCGAGCGGGAGTTGGGGATGGGTTTTGTGCAGTGGCGCCAGCAGGTAAGGCTGGCGCACGCCGCGCCGTTGATCGCGCGCGGCGTGCCCTTGTCGCAGGTGGCGGCGGAGTTGGGTTACGCCAGCCAGTCGGCGTTTTCCGCCATGTTCAAGAAAACCTTCGGCAATAGCCCGTCAGCGTTTTTCGACCAACGCTAACAGGCCATCCCCGTCACGCGCGGAACACCAACTCGCCGTTGTCGACATCGACATGGATCGTGTCCTTCGGACCGAAACGCCCCTGCAGGATCAGCTTCGACAGCGGATTCTCGATCTGCTGCTGGATCGCCCGCTTCAACGGCCGCGCGCCATACACCGGATCGTAGCCCGCCTCGGCGATCTTGTGCAACGCGGCGTCGGTCATCGTCAACGTCATCTCCATCTTGGCCAGACGCTGCTCCAGGATCGCCAGCTGGATCTTGGCGATGGCACCGATGTTCTTCTCATCGAGGCCATGGAACACGACGATTTCATCGATACGGTTGATGAACTCCGGCCGGAAGTGCGACCGCACCTCCGCCATCACCGCCAGCTTGACGACGCCGGGGTCCGACTCTTCCATCGCCTGGATCTTGTGCGAGCCAAGGTTGGACGTCATGATGATGACGGTGTTCTTGAAGTCCACCGTGCGCCCCTGCCCGTCCGTCATGCGGCCGTCGTCGAGCGCTTGCAGCAGCACGTTGAACACGTCCGGATGCGCCTTTTCCACCTCGTCGAGCAGGATCACGCTGTACGGCTTGCGGCGCACCGCCTCGGTCAGATACCCGCCCTCGTCGTAACCCACATAACCCGGCGGCGCGCCGATCAGGCGGGCCACCGAATGCTTCTCCATGAATTCGCTCATGTCGATGCGGATCATCGATTCCTCGGTATCGAACAGGAAGCCCGCCAGCGCCTTCGACAACTCGGTCTTGCCGACGCCCGTCGGCCCCAGGAACATGAACGAACCATACGGACGGTTCGGATCGGACAGGCCGGCGCGCGAACGGCGGATCGCGTCCGACACGGCGGTAATCGCCTCGTCCTGGCCGACCACGCGCTCGTGCAGCTTCTCTTCGATGTGCAGCAGCTTGTCGCGCTCGCCCTGCATCATGCGCGACACCGGAATGCCGGTCGCCCGCGAGACCACCTCGGCGATCTCCTCGGCGCCGACCTCGGTGCGCAGCAGCTTCTGTTTGGCCGGCGTGTTCTTCTCCAGCGACACGCCGTTGGCGGACGCCGTCTCGGCCTGCTTCAGCTCCGCCTCCAGTTCCGGCAGGCGGCCGTATTGCAGCTCCGAGACGCGCTGCCAATTGCTCTCGCGCGTGGCCTGCTCCATCTGCAGCTTGATGCGCTCGATCTCTTCCTTGATGTGGGTGCTGCCCTGCACCACCGCCTTCTCGGCCTTGAGGATCTCCTCGAAGTCGTTCAGCTCCCGCTGCAGGCGCAGGATCTCTTCCTCGATCAGGTCCAGACGGCGGCGCGAGCCCTCGTCCTTCTCCTTCTTGACGGCTTCCTTCTCGATCTTGAGCTGGATCAGGCGGCGTTCCAGCTTGTCCATCACCTCCGGCTTGGAATCGATCTCGATCTTGATCTTGGCCGCCGCCTCGTCGATCAAATCGATCGCCTTGTCGGGCAGGAAGCGGTCGGTGATGTAGCGGTGCGACAGCTCGGCCGCCGCGATGATGGCGGCGTCGGAGATGGCGACCTTGTGGTGCAACTCGTACTTGTCCTGCAAGCCGCGCAGGATGGCGATGGTCGCCTCCACGGTCGGCTCGTCGACCAGGATCTTCTGGAAGCGGCGCTCCAGCGCGGCGTCCTTCTCGATGTATTTGCGGTATTCGTCGAGCGTGGTCGCGCCGACGCAATGCAGCTCGCCGCGCGCCAGCGCGGGCTTGAGCATGTTCCCGGCGTCCATCGCGCCCTCGGCCTTGCCGGCGCCGACCATCGTGTGCATCTCGTCGATGAAGACGATGGTCTGGCCCTCGTCCATCGCCAGTTCCTTGAGCACGGCCTTCAGGCGTTCCTCGAATTCGCCGCGGTACTTGGCGCCGGCGACCAGCGCCGCCATGTCGAGCGCCAGCACCCGCTTCCCTTTCAGCGACTCGGGCACCTCGTTGTTGACGATGCGCTGCGCCAGGCCTTCGACGATGGCGGTCTTGCCGACGCCGGGTTCACCGATCAGCACCGGGTTGTTCTTGCTGCGGCGCTGGAGCACCTGGATGGCGCGGCGGATTTCGTCGTCGCGGCCGATCACCGGATCGAGCTTGCCGGCGCGGGCGCGCTCGGTCAGGTCCAGCGTGTATTTTTTCAGCGCTTCGCGCTGGCCTTCGGCCTCCTGCGAGTCGACCTTGGCGCCGCCGCGCACGGTGTCGATGGCCGATTCCAGCGATTTGCGGGACAGGCCGTTCTCGCGCGCCAGCTTGCCGGCCTCGGATTTGTCGTCGGCCAGCGCCAGCAGCACCATTTCGCTGGAGATGAACTGGTCGACGCGTTTTTGGGACTCCTTGTCGGCCAGGTTGAGCACGGAGACCAGCTCGCGGCTGGCCTGGACGTCGCCGCCGGTGCCGGACACTTTCGGCAGGCGGTCGAGCGAGGCTTTGAGCGCCTTGGTCAGGCCGCCGACGTTGACGCCGGCGCGTTGCAACAGCGAGCGCGCGCTGCCGTCGTCCTGGTTCAGCAGGGCCGTCAGCAGGTGCACGGGCTCGATGTACTGGTTGTCGTTGCCCACGGCCAGACTCTGCGAGTCCGACAGGGCTTCCTGGAGTTTGGTGGTGAGTTTGTCTTGCCGCATGGAATTGCTCCGATATATTTAACTTATCAGGTAGATAGTGTTATATGGGCAGTTTTCAAGGGCGGGCGGGCGGCGTTCCGGCGCCGGTGTGGGCGGCTCGGTGGCGGATTACGCGCTTCGCGCTAATCCGCCCTACGTGGTTCTGTGGTTTTCGGATGACCCGGGACCGATGAATCACGTGGAGACACGTAGGGCGGATTAGCGTAGCGTAATCCGCCATGCACGCGCGGCCAGCGGCCGATACATGGCCAATTACGCCGTTCCGCCCTGCCATTTCGCCAGGGCGGCATCGTCGCTGACACGGGCATCCACCCACCGCGCGCCCTCGGGCGTCTGTTCCTTTTTCCAGAACGGCGCTTCGGTCTTCAAATAATCGATAATAAATTCGCAAGCCGCGAACGCCTCGCCGCGATGCGCGGCCGTCGCCGCCACCAGCACGATCTGGTCCAGCGGCATGAGCGGCCCCACCCGGTGTATCACCAGCGCCCCGAACGTCGGCCAACGCAGCCTGGCCCGCTCGATAACGGCGCCGATCGACTGCTCGGTCATGCCCGGATAATGCTCCAGCTCCATCTCCGCCACGGTGGCGCCCTCGTTCAGATCGCGCACCACGCCCACGAACGTGACAATCGCGCCAACCTTGGGATTAGCGGCCCGCAATGCCGCCACCTCCGCACTCAGGTCGAAATCCTCCGTCTGGATGCGAACCTGGTTCAAGCTCACGCGCGCTCCGAGGCGCCGATGCGGCGGAACAGTTGTTCGATGCGGCTGGCGGTGCGGGCGTCGGCGAGGGCCGGCATCGCGCATAATTGCAGGTACGCGGCGGCGGCCGTCAGCGGCTTCTGGCCGGACTTGAGCGACGATTGCAGCACCTCGACCTGCATCTTGAGCCGCTCGCGGGCGAACTCCGCGCCACTGTCGACACCGGCGACGATCTCCAACCGCAGCACTTCGTCGAGCAACTTCGCGCGGTTGCGCTCAAGCTGCGCCGCATAGGCCTCGCGCTTGCCGTCCACCGCGGCCAGCCCGGCCGTGAAGCGTCCGTGCAGCGCGCGCTCGTACTCGGGCGCCAGTGGCGGCAAGGCCGTCCAACGGGCTTGCCAATCGGCAGTGTCGATGCCGTCGGCGCCGCCGTCGATACCGCTGATCGCGCCCTCCAACGCCTGGCACAGCCGCAGTTTGTCGCGCAGCGCGTTGGCCTGGGCGGCGCCGGCGCGGCGTTTGATCGCCTCCGCCTGCCCCTGCACCGCCGCCACGGCGGCCTGGTAGCGCTGCGATATCTTGGCTTCGGCCGCGCGCGGCACGGTGCCGGACGCGTTCCACGCGGCGGCCGCGTCGCGCAGCGTCTTGGCGATGGCCGCCAGTTGCGCCTTGTCGTCGCCGCTGAAGGTGGCCGTTTCCAGTTCTTTACAGATGGCCTCGCGCGCGTGCAGATGTTCCTTGCGCTCGTGATCGGCGGCATGCGCGGTTTCCTTGCGCTTGGCGAAGATCGCGTCGCAAGCGGCGCGGAAACGCTGCCACAGCGCCTGTTCGACCTTGCGCTCGAGCGGCAGCGCCTTGGCCTGCTCCTGCCAGCGTTCCTGCAAGCCGCGCAACTTGTCGAGCGTGTGGCGCTCCGACGGCTGCAATTGCTCGGCCTCGGTAATCAGTTGTTCGCGCTTGGCCGTTTCAATCTTGCGCTGCTCGGACAGCGGCGCCAGCATTTGCGCCAGCGCCTTGTCGAAGGCCTGGTCGAGCTTGCGCTTTTCCTTGCGGTCGATGGTGCCCAGGCGGCCCCACACCTGGCGCAGGCGCTGGCCGGCGGCGGCGACGTTCTTCAAGTCGGCGTTTTCGCTGGCGGCCGCCGCGGCCATCGCGTGGGTCTCGTCGATCAGCGCCTGCGCCTTGGCGGCGTTGGCGTGACGCTCGTCGGCCAATTGCTTGAAATGGGCCGCCGCCGGCGCATAGGCCGTGGTGCAGGCGGCGTCGAAACGCTCCCACAGGCTTTTCGGCGCGTGGCCGGAGACGTTGTCCAGCGACTTCCAGCGCTCGCGCATGCTGCCGACCTTCTTGGCCAGTTCGCTCATCGGCAAGCCCAGCGCCGGCAGCTCCTCCACCGCCTTGACCAGTTCCTCGCGCGAGACGTTGCCGCCCCAGCGGGCCCAGTCGCCCAGGCGCTTGAGTTCGGCGCGGACGTGGTTCAGGCGATCGGTCTGCGCCGGCGTCAGGCGGGTTTTGTGCTCTTTTAACCATTTATCGTGCTCGGCGGCATCGTGCAACGAACCTTGTTCGAGCGCGGCTTCCAGCGCATCCAGCGTTTCAAGGAACTTCTTGTCGGTTTCCTTGGACGGCTGCGCGGCCTTGGCGGGTTTGGCCCCTTTGGCCGCGTTGGCCAGCCTGGGCTGGGCCTGTGCATTGGACTTCGGCGCGGTTTCATCCGGCACGCCCGCCTCGGCGGTCGCATCTGTAGCGATGGCGTGCGCGGTCGCCGGCTCGGCAGCGGATGCCGGCGATGGCAGCGGCTGCGCCGGACGCTGCACGGCGGCCGACAGTCCGGCGCGCGCCTGCTCGATCGCCTGCGTGAAATCGCTCAGCAGATGCTTGGGCAGCGCGTTGTGCTCGGGCGCCTGCTGGTATCCGGCCAGCGCGGAGGTCGCGCGTTCCAGCGCCTGCGTCGCCTCGTCCGGCGCCAGGCCGGCGGCCGGCAGCTGGCGCACGGCGGCCATCGCATCGATAATGGCGCGCTGCAGGTTGACCTGCGCCTCGAGGCGGGCCGCCAGCGCGGCGCGGGCGGCGTCGTAGGGCACGGCCAGTTCCGGCACGGCCGAGGTGATCTTCCATTGGCGATCGAGCTCGGCGACCTGGTTCGGCGTCAATTTCTCGTCCTGCAACAGGCGGTTGGCGTGCTCCAGGCAGGCTTGCGCCTTTTGCAATTCGGCCTGCTGGTAGCGGATCGCGTCGAGCCGTCCCTGCATCAGCTTGGCGACGCGGCGGTCGGTGTTGCGCATCGCCTGCTGCACCTGTTCCAGATACGGCTGCGACCGCACATGCTCGGCGGCGGCCAGGCGCACGCCGGCGAATTCGCTTTGGAGGATCAGCTCGACGGCGGCCGCTTCATCGCCGGCCAGCGCGGCGGCGCGCTGCGCCTGCTCGTCGCGGCGGCTGGCCGATAACGCGGCGGCGGCGGCCTGCTCCGGAGCCGCCGTGGCGGGCGCGGCGGCGGCCGGCTGGTCGGTAGTGCGCTTGAAGATGAAATCGAACATGGTGCGCTATGTGGTGGAGAAAACCACCATCATAGCAAAGCAGGGGGAATTTGCCCGAGGCGCGTGCTATTTGGCGGCTATTTCGTTATGGCATCGTCCAGCGACTGCTGCCGGGCGCTATATAAAGGGGCGGGCGCCGGTCCCGCGTCGGCATCGTCGAGCTCCACCGTTGGTAACACTTGCAGGCCCGGAATGGTGATCCGGGCGTCGTCGATGCGGGGGCCGGCGGCGCGCCGGACACCGTTGGCCTGCGCCGCCGCCTTGGCCTTGGCTTTGGCCGCCACGGCCGGCGGCGCCTGGTCGCCCAGCACCACGCCGGAACGCTTCATCTCCTCCAGGTGCTTGTCATGCATCATCAGCTGGTTGGCGATGGAGAACCAGGTCTCCCCTCCTATCAGACCGCGCGCCATGGCAAACAGTTCCTGCTCTTCCTTTTCGAGCCGCTTGAGCAGCGACGTGCAGCAGGTTTCGATGCTTTCGCACACCTGCTCGACCCGGAAGTCGCGCACGTCGGCGTAGATGCCCATGCGCTCCTGCAAGGTGCGGATGGCGGCCAGCGCGGCCTGGTTTAAATGGTTGAGCTCGTCGAGCAGCGCGTCGGCGCGCTCGGTGGTTTCGCGCAGCGCCGGGATCAGGTACATCTCGGTCTTGCGCCAATGACAGGCCTGATACAGGCTATTGAGGTTCTCGCACGCGTATTCCAGCTGGGACAGGGTTATGCTGTTCTGCTGCATCAGCGTCGAGCGCACATACTTTTGAAACGATAACAAACTGAGGCGAACGCTGGACTGTTCGACCGACAGCGCTACCAGGGTATATGTGGCCGTTAACATTCTGACTCCCAAGACTAAAGTTGCGCTCACCCGGATGGGCGGCAAGAGCGGAAGTGAAAGTGTAAATAAACCCGACACGGACGCCTTGAGCTAGAACAAACAGGACCCCGCGTTTTATTTCATTTGGAACAGCAAATATATATCAAGCGGATAACTAACACTATCGCAAAGGCAGTTGGAGGCGCACCATTCCGGGTTCTGGATGCGCCGATACCACACCGCCGAACTGGCGCACCAGTTTTTGCACGCCAAGGTTCTCCGACAACGCGTCGCCAACGATCTCAGCCGTACCGTGGGCGCGGAAGTAATCGACCAGCTTACCGAACAGGATGTAGCCCAGTCCCTTCCCCTTCAGGTCGGAGCGCACGATGATGGCAAATTCAGCGTGCTGATTATCGGGATCGGTGACGGCGCGCACCACGCCCAGGGTCTCCGGCATGCCGTCGGCGCCGTTGCGGGTGGCGATGAAGGCCATCGCGCGGTCGTAGTCGATCTGCGTCAGGCGCGCCAGCTGCGCCGGCGGCAGCTCGCGCATGGCCGAGAAAAAGCGCAGCCGCACGTCGTCCGGATCGAGCGCGTGGAAGAAGGCCTGGTGCTGCGGGCCGTCCTCCGGCCGGATCGGCCGCAGCAGGATATGGCCGCCGTCCCACGCGACATCCTGCTCCAGCTCCTGCGGATAGGGTCGGATCGCCAACGTTGTCTTGCTGCGCGGCGGCGCCAGCCTCAGGTGCGCGCCCAGCGCCACCACCGCGCCGCCGATGGCCAGCAAGGGATTGAGGTCCAGCTCGGCCAGCTCCGGCAGCTCGGTCACCATGTCGGCCACCTGCACCAGCGTGCGCACGATGGCGTCGGCGTCGGCCGCCGTCTGGCCCGGCCCATACCCGAGCAGGCGCGCCACGCGGGTGCGGCCGACCATGTCGCGCGCCAGCACCATGTTCAGCGGCGGCAGGCCGGCGGCGCGGTCGGCCGCGACATCGGCGGCGATGCCGCCCTGGCCGAAGAACACCACCGGCCCGAACACCGGATCGGCGCCGATCTGGATGCGCGCCGCCGCCAGCGTGTGGCCGGACAGCGCCGCCTGTCGCGGCGTGGCCAGCGCGATGCCGTACGCCGCCAGCAGCGCCCGCGCATCCTCGTCCGGCAACTCGGCGCGGCCCGCCGCCAGCGCCGCCGTGACCAGCGACCGCGCGGCGGCCCGCTCCGGCGCCGAGGTGGTCGGCAAGCCGGCCGGCACCTCCATCAACAGTTCCTGGTTGCGGCGGTACTGGGCGATCTGCACGAAGCCGTGCACCGCCTTTTCGGGCGTGTCGTAGGTGGGCAGGCCGGCGTCGGCGAACACCTGGCGCGCGGCCGTCACCGAACTGCCGCCGAGCCAGCACGACAGCACGTTCTTGCCGACCGAGCGCATCAACGGCGCGACGGCCTCGGCGATCAACTGGCTCGACACCATCGCCGTCGGCGCGTGCAGGAACAGCAGCGCGTCGGCCTGTGCTTCGCGCAACAAGGTCTCGACGGCGGCCGCGTAGCGCTCGATCGGCGCGTCGGCCAGCAAGTCGACCGGGTTGGTGGGCGGCGCGCCGGCCTGCGTCAGCAGCTTGAGCGACTCGGCCGACAACGGCGCCAGCCGCGCGCCTCCGGTATCGAGCGCGTCGGCCGCGAGCAGTCCCAGCCCGCCGCTGTTGGTCAGCACGGCCAGCCGCTCGCCGCGCTGCGGCCGGCGCCGCGCCAGGGTTTCGACGGCGTCGAACAAGTCCCCGGTCGACTGCACGCGCAGCATGCCGGCGCGGCGGATCGCGGCGTCGAACACCAGGTCGGCGCCGGGCGCCGGATCGCGCCCGACCTTGAGCACGATGACCGGCTTGCCACGCGCGGCCAGGCGCCCTGCCGACATGAACTTGCGCGCCGAGCTCAAATGCTCGATGCACAGCAAAATCGCGTGGGTGCTGTTGTCGGCGGCCAGATAGTCGAGCAGATCGCCGAAATCGACGTCGGCGCTCTCGCCCATGGCGATGCAGCGCGAGAAGCCGATGCCGCGCAACGCCGCCCAGTCCAGCACGGCCGCCGCCAGCGCGCCGGATTGCGAAACGAAAGCCAGTTTGCCGGCGCCGGCCGGCAGGTGGTTGAAGCTGGCGTTAAGGCCCAGCGCCGGCGATTGGACGCCGATGCTGCCCGGCCCGAGGATGCGCAGCAGATGCGGCTTGGCGGCGTCCAGCATCGCCTGGCGCAGCGTGCCGGAACGGCCGTCGGTGGATGTCATGACGATAGCGGCCTTGGTGCCGCGCGCGCCCAGTTCGGCGATCAGCCCCGGGATGCCGGTCGGCGGCGTGCAGATGATGGCCAGGTCCGGCGCTGCCGGCAAGGCCGATACCCTGGCGTAGCACGGAATGCCGCGCAGTTGCGCATACTTGGGATTGACCGGCCAGACCGCCCCGCCATCGGCGATGAACGACCCTTGCACCAGATTGTCCAGCGCGCGCGTGCCGATGCGATCCGGTTTTTCCGACGCGCCGATCACGGCCACCGAGCGCGGTTGAAACAGTCGGTCGAGATTCCTGATGCTCATGGCGGGCGTTCCCAGGGTTGGGCGGGCAGGTTGCGAAAGTTACCAGCGTTGAATTACCAGCGTAATCACCAGCGAGAAACGTGATCCTCGGTCACGCCCATCATTTGCGTGACGATGCGTTTCGGCTGATCCGGCCCGCTGCGCACCCAGCCGCTGAAGGTGCCGACCGGCTGCAGATAACGGCTGGCCGCGAACAGCTTCTTCTTGTTGTCGCGGCGCGCGCCATCCGGCGTGAAATACAGCTCCAGCAAGTCGTCCTCGGTGAAGATATGCCATTGCGACAACGGATCGCTGCTATCGTACAGGAAGTGCGCCGGCGCCAGCGCATGCAACTCGCCATCGAGCCACAGCGCGTTCTCGTGGCCGCGGAAATAGCCGGCCTGCAGGTTGAAACCCATCTCCAGGGTATGCGCCGAGGCCCAGCGCCACGCGGTCTCGCGCGCCAGCAGGCCGTTCGAATAGTCGAAGCTGGCCACGCCGCCGGCCAGGTCGTAGTCCTCGCGCCAGGTGCGCACCTCGCCGGTCAGCGGCATGCCGGACGACTTTTGCGTCGCGTGCACCGAGCCGCGCGCCACCGGGCCCGTCGCCAGCAACAGCGGCGAGGCGCCCGGGCCGAACGCGGCGTCGATCTCCAGGAAGTCGCAGCGCAGCGACAGTTCGTAGCGGCCCTCGCCATCGCTGTCGATGGCGATGCGATTGCTTCCTTGCTTGAACCAGCTGTCCCCGCCCGCGTGGTCGGCCAGGCGCGCCGACCGCCCCGGCAGGCCGTCCTGTGAAAAATTGGCCAGCATGTCGCCGTCGTTGCGGTCGAAGGCGTAGGCGAACGCGGTGCAGGCCCAGCCCAGATCGACGATGGCGACCGCGCAGAAAACCCGCTCGGTGCACAGCGCCACGTAGTGCCAGCGCTTGTGGTGGAACCGCCGCCACAGCCGCCCGCGCGCGAACGGCGCGGCCAGGCGGGTCCAGTCGATGGGGCCGGCCTGGCCGGCGTAGCGGCCGAGCAGCGGCTGGCCGTCGGGCCCGACCAGATCGGCGGGGGCGGCGGGCAAACTCATGCCACACCCCGCAAGGCGGATGGGGATATCGGCTGCGTTATCAATTCGATCAAGTTTGTTCCTTGGCGTACAAGCGCGAGACTGAAGTTAGCCGCTATTTTAATGAGGAAACCAATACCACCTGTGAACGTGATGCATTTTTTTTGGCGGCGCCGGCAGGAAACGGGATACAAAGCGCGTATTTCCGTGCAGAATATCCACTCATGGCGCCCCGTCCCGCTACCGCTCACTCGATGACCGCACACAAAGATAGCCCGACGCTCGATTCTTTACGCACACTGTATCGTTCGATGCTGTTGCCAGCCTTCGCGCTGCTGGTGCTCGCGCTCATGTGGTCGGCGGTGGTCTACCAGGTGCGGCAGGAAAAGAAAAGCGCCCGCTTCGAGGCGGTGCTGCACAGTCAATCGCTGGCGCACACGCTGGCCGAACACGCCAACCACCTGCTGCGCCAGACCGACCACGCCACGCAGCTGTTCAAACTCAAGTTCGAACAGTCGAACGGCGCGCTGCGGCTGGCCGAATTCACCGGCAACAACGGCATGCTAGACACCCTGATGCCGACCAAGTTCAATCTGCCGTTCGCTCGCCTGGACACCACCGGCAAGGTGGTCGACAGCAGCAACGGCTATTTCGCGTCGGACCTGCGCGACCAGGCCTTCTTCAAAAGCCACGCCGCCAGCGCCGAGCAACGCACCGTGGTCGCCACGCCGGTGGTCGAGCCGCGCACCAACAAATGGCAGATCCAGATCTCGCGCCGCCTCGACGGGCCGGGCGGCCAATTCGCCGGCGTGGTCCTGGCGCTGCTCGACCCCGCGGACCTGGTCGACGACTACGACCGCGTCAGCGTCGACAGCGGCGGCGCGGTGATCCTGATCAGCCGCGAAAACGGCCTGGCCACCGCCCGCGTCGACGAGCAGATGGTGATCGGCGACGTCATCGACTTTCGCGTGGTGGCCCGCAGCGCCACCCGCCCCGCCGACGAGTTGGTGCTCAAGCGGCCGTTCGACGCCGTCGACCGCATCTACGGCTACGCGGAGATGCCGCGCTACCTGCTGATGGCGGCGGTGGGCAATCCCGTCCCCAGCGCGATGGCCGGTTTCGCCAAGCGCCGCACGCTGTATTACGGCGCGGTGACGGTGGCGTCGCTGCTGGTGCTGGCCGTGGCCGGGCTGCTGATCCGCCAGGCGCGGCGCGTGCGCGACAGCGCGCAACTGGTCATCGAGGCCCAGCTGTTGCTGCGCGCGGCCGCCGACGCCAGCCTCGATGCACTTTACCTGCTCAAGGCGCGGCGCGCCCCCGGCCCCGCCGGAGACATCACCGATTTCGTCATCGCCGACCTGAACGAACACGCCGCCGCGAGGCTGGGCTACCGCGCGCACGAGATCAAGGGCAAGCCGCTGCGCGAGGTGGCACCGCACCTGCACAACGACGGCATGGTGGAGAAGTTCAAACGGGTGATGGCCACCGGCCGGCCGCTGGAGGAGGAAGTCGAGCGCGATGAACCGGGCGCCGGAGCGTCCGGCGAGCGCTGGCTGCACCGCCAGGTCGTCGCCATCAGCAACGGCGTGGCCGTGACCACGCGCGACATCACGCCGCACAAGGAGGCCGAACTGGCGATGCGCAAGAACCAGGCCGAGCTGGCCGCCGTCAACGACGCCTCGCCACTGGGCCTGATCCGCGCCGACGCCGCCGGCCACTGCACCTACGTCAACCGCACCTTCGAATTCATCACCGGCCTGCGGCGCGAGGAAGCGCTGGGCGACGCCTGGATGCGCGCGGTCCATCCAAGCGACCGCCCGCTGCTCAAGACAGCCCTGCGGCGCATGGTCAAAACGCGGCTGCCGCACCAGGACACGCTGCGCTGCATCCACCCGGACGGCATGATGATCTGGATCTCGTTCAAGGTCGCCGCGATGGTCGTCGACGGCCAGGTGTACGGCTACGTGGGCACGGTCGACGACATCACCCACGTGCGCAAATCGGTGATGGCGCTGCGCGAGAGCGAGGCGCGGCTGCGCACCATCACCGACACGCTGCCGGCGATGATCGCCTACATCGATTACGAGGAGGTGTACCGCTTCCATAACATCGCCTACGAGCGCGAATTCAACCGGGGCGGCATGACGGTGCTGGGCAAGACCATCCGGCAGACGATGGGCGAGGCGCGCTACGCGGTGCTGGCGCCCTACATTCGGCGCGTGCTGGCCGGCGAGACGCTGACGTTCGAGGAGGACGACAGCAACGGTCCCGCCGAGCGCACCTTCGAAGTCGATTACATCCCGCAACGCGACGAGGACAATGTCACGGTGATGGGCTTTCACGTCATGCGCCAGGACGTGACGGCGCAAAAACACGAAAAACAGCGGCTGCTCAAGCTCTCGCAGGTGGACGCGCTGACCGGCCTGACCAACCGCGCCGGCTTCCTGCAAAAGCTCAACGAGAGCATGGCGGCCAACCGCGAAGGCGGCGGCATGATGGCCGTGATGTACATGGATATCGACCGCTTCAAGCCGGTCAACGACACCTATGGCCACAGCGTGGGCGACGCGCTGCTGAAGATATTCTCGGCCCGTCTGACCCACGCCATGCGCGCCAGCGACACCATCGCGCGGCTGGGCGGCGACGAGTTCACCGTCATCATGGAGCGCATCCACCGGATCGAGGACGCCGCCGCGCTGGCGGCCAAGATTGTCGCCGTGATGCAGGCGCCGTTCGACTTGAGCGGCACGGTGGTGTCGGTGTCGGCCAGCATCGGACTTGCCTTTTACCAAGGCGAGGACATCACCCCGGCGGAGTTGCTGAACCGCGCGGACATGCTGCTGTACGAGGCCAAGCAGGCGGGCCGCAACACATACCGGACAGACGATCAGCGATAAAACACGGCAACTCGGCATTCACTCATCATTTCTCAAGTCGTCCCCACCCATCTTGCGCTATATTGCTGGTTTGCTGTTTCCACTACACACTCCATGCGTCTGCTGCACACTTCCGACTGGCATCTCGGCCAATCCCTGCATAATTTCGAACGCCACTACGAACACCAGCGCTTCCTGGACTGGCTGCTCGACACCGTCGTCAGCGAGCGGGCCGACGCCCTGCTGATCGCCGGCGACATCTTCGACAACGCCAATCCGTCGTCGGCGTCGCAAAAGCAGTTGTACCGCTTCCTGCAGCGGGCAAAGGAACGCGTGCCGCATCTGAACCTGATCGTCATCGCCGGCAACCACGACTCGCCGGGGCGGCTGGAAGCGCCCGGCCCGCTGCTGGAGGCGCACGGCACCCGCGTGGTCGGCGCCGTGCAGCGCGACGCCGACGGCGCCATCGACATCGAAGCGCTGGTGCTGCCGCTGACCGGTAGCGGCGGCGCGGTCGAGGCCTGGTGCCTGGCGGTGCCCTTCCTGCGTCCGGGCGACGTGCCCAGAATGCCGTTGGAAGATGGAGCCGCCGATCCCTATTTGGCCGGCATCGCCCTGCTCTACAAACAGGCGCTGGAACTGGCATTGTCCAAGCGCCGGGACGGTCAGGCGATACTGGCGATGGGGCACTGCCACATGGTCGACGGCCAGATGTCCAACGACTCCGAACGCCGCATCGTCATCGGCGGCACCGAGATGCTGCCGGCCGGGATCTTCGACCCCGCCATCGTCTACGCCGCGCTGGGCCACCTGCATCTGGCGCAGGCGGTCGGCAAGCAGGATCACATCCGCTATTGCGGCAGCCCGATACCGCTGTCGTTCGCCGAAGTCGGCTACCAGCACCAGATCCTGCGCATCGACATCGACGGCGCGGCCGTCGGCGCGATCACGGCTATCCACGTCCCGCGCGCGGTGGAGCTGCTGCGCGTGCCCGCCAAACCGGCGCCGCTGGCGCAGGTGCTGGAGGAACTGGCGGCGCTGGAGGTGCCGGACGCCCCTCCCGACCAGCAACCCTTCCTGGAGGTGCGCGTGCGGCTCGACGCGCCGGAGCCCGGCCTGCGCTCGCGCATCGAAGCCGCGCTGGAAGGCAAGCCGGTACGGCTGGCGAAGATCGAGACCTCCAGCGCAGCGCGCGCGTCGTCCATCGACAGCGACGTGATGACGCTCGACCAGCTGGAGCAGCTCAAGCCGGACGACATCTTCCGCCAGCTCTATCAGCAGCGCTTCGGCAACGACGCCCCGCCCGAACAACTGAGCGCGTTCGCGGAGTTGATGCTGCCATGAGGATCCTGAAAATCGGCGGCAAGAACCTGGCCTCGCTGGCCGGCGAATTCGGCGTGGACTTCGAAAGCGAGCCGCTGGCCTCGACCGGCCTGTTCGCCATCAGCGGTCCGACCGGCGCCGGCAAAAGCACCCTGCTCGACGCCCTTTGCCTGGCCTTGTACGACGCCACGCCGCGCCTGCTCAAGGTCGCGGGCCGCAACTATCTCACCGACGTCGGCGCCGAAACCGTCTCCACGCAGGACACGCGCACCTTGCTGCGCCGTGGCACCGCCGAAGGCTACGCTGAGGTCGATTTCGTCGGCAACGACGGCTCCTCCTACCGCGCTCGCTGGAGCGTGCGGCGCTCGCGCACCAAGGCCGAAGGCGCTTTGCAGCCGACGATGATGTCCCTGCTCCTGCTGCCGGCGCTGCAACCGATCGGCGGCACCAAGACGGAAGTGAAGGCGGAGATCGAAAAACGCATCGGCCTGTCGTTCGAGCAGTTCACGCGCGCCGTGCTGCTGGCGCAGAACGAGTTCTCGGCTTTCCTCAAATCCGAGGACAACGAACGCGGCGAACTGCTGGAGACCCTCACCGGCAGCACCATCTATACCGAAATCTCGATGCGCGCCTTCGAGCGCGCCAAGCTGGAACAACTGGCGCTGCAAAAGCTGAACGCGCGCCTGGCCGACCAGAAGCCGCTCAGCACCGAGCAGCGCGGCGAGATCGAGGCGCAAGGCATGGCCGCCGCGGAAACGTTGCATGGCTTGGAGCAGCGCAAGGCGGAGCTGGAACAGGAACTGCGCTGGCACAAGCAGGCGGAAAAGCTGAAGGAGGACGAGCTGGCCGCGCAACAGGCCAGCGAGCTGGCCGCCGCCGACGTGCTGGCGTCCGCGCCCCAACGCGGCGCCCTCGCCCGCATCCTTGCCGTGCAGCCGGCGCGCCCGCTGGCCGACGACATCCGCCGCATCGACGCCGACATCGCCGCCACCCACGCAACGATCGCCACCAGCACCCAGTCCGCCGCCGACGCCGCGCTGGAACTGGAACGCGCCGGCGTCGCGCACACGCAAGCGGCCGCGCAACTGCTGGAAGCGGAGAACGCGCAGCGCGCCGCCGCTCCGCTGCTCGACCAGGCCAAGGCGCTGGACGCGCGCATCGAAGCCATGCTGCCGGCCTACCGCCAGGCCTCCGCCGCGTGCGAAAAGGCCGATCAAGCCGATGCCGCCGCCAAATCGGCGATGCAATCGAAACAGGACGAGCGCCTGCGCCTGGACGCGCAGCAAGCCGCCGGCGCCACCTGGCTGGGTCAGCACAAACAATGGCAAACGCTCGCGCAATCGTGGGAACGCTGGGACGTCTTGTTCGTGCAGGCCGGCCAGGCCGCGTCGCAGGCGGAAAAACTCGGCAACGCGGTCGCCCATGTGCAACGCAACGCCAAGGCCCATCGCGACGAAGAGGCCGACGCCAGCGCCAAGCTGGCCACCTCCAGCGCCGTGCTGCAAACGCTGGAAGCCCGGCGCCAGGACGCCACCCAGGCGCTGGCCGCGTTCTCCGCCGAGCAGCTGCAGGCGACGCGCAGCGGCTGGGAGCAGCGCCGCGATCTGCTGGCCGGCGCCGAGAAAATATGGATAGAGCTGGAGGCGCGCCAGCAGCGCGGCGCGCAGATCGCGGCACAGTCGGCGCAACTGCGGCAGGCGATGGAAGCGGCCGAGAAGCAACTGGCGGCGGCGCAGCAGGAAAACATCGCGATTCTCGGCGCCTTCTCGCAGGCCGAGCGCTCGCTGAAGCTGGCGGAGGCGGCATGCGCGGAGAACGTCGAATCGCTGCGTGCCTCGCTGGAGGACGACACGCCCTGCCCGGTGTGCGGCGCGCGCGAACATCCTTACCGCCACAATGACGGACCGCTGCAAGCGATGCTCGGCGGGCTGCAGGACGAGGTGACGCGCTGCCGCCGTCAAATGGAGGCCAACGTCAATCAACAGGCCGCCCAACGCGCAACCGTTCAGGCCAGCCTGGAACAGCTGCAAGCCTTGAGTACGGAAAGCCGTGGCGCGCAGCAGGCGCTGGAAAAAATAACCGCAGCGTGGAGCGCGCACGCGCTGGTCACAGCAGCCGGCGCCTCGCAGCCGGAGCTGCCGGCGGAATCCGAGCGCACCGACTGGTTCACGTCCGAACTGGAGGCCGCCCGCACGGCCCTGCAAGCGGCCGATCGGCAGGAACGCGCGCTGCACGCCGCCCGCAACGCCCGCGACCAGGCGCAATCCGCCTGGGATGTGGCGTCGGCGGAGCACACCCGCCTTCAGGGCGTGGCGTCAAGCGCGCAGACCGCGCTGGCGCTGGCCAATACCGAATACAAGGCGCTTGAAGGCCAGCGCATCGAAGTGGCGCTGACACTGAGCGCACTGCTATCGGACCTGGACGCCGCCTTCAGCGGCGGCGACATCCCGAGCGACGAATGGAAGGACGACTGGAAAACCGGCCCGGCCCGATTCCACGCCGCGCGTCAGGCCGAAAGCAAGCAATGGCTGGCGCAGCGCGCCGCGTACGACGAACGCAGCGCCGCCATGGCCACCATCGACGTCGAGCTGAAAGGTTTGAACGACGCCCTGGCCAAGACCAGCCACGACGCGCTCAGCGCCCGCGAAGCCTGGAACGCCGCGGACGCCGCGCTGCGCGCCATGCAGGAACAACGCATGGAACTATGGGACGGCAAACAGGTGGGCGAAGTCGAACGGACCCTGGTTGCCGCCATCGACGCCGCCAGGTCGCAGCTGTCCAGCCGCCAGCAGGCCGTCCAGCAGGCGACACAAACCAGAACGCGGCTGGACGAGGCGCTTGCGCAAGCGGGCCATCGCCTGGCCGCGTTGCGCGCTTCGACCACGGAAGCCGCCAAGAAACTGGATGACTGGCTGGCCGCGTTCCAGCAGCGCCAGCCCGAGGACGACGAGCACGCGCTGCGCGATCTCGAACATCTTCACTCCCTGCTGGCCCACGGCGCCGACGACATCGACGCCCGGCGCAACGCGTTGCAAGCCATCGACCGCGCCGCCGACAACGCCGCCACCGTTTTGAAGGAGCGTCAACGACAGCGCGCACAGCACCAGTTGTCAGCGCCGCCAACGCGCGTGCCGGCGGCGGTGACGGAGGAAGACGAAATATCCGACCTTCCCGAGTCGCCGGTCGCCGCCCTCGCGACCGCCCTCAATGAATTGATGGCCGAACGCAAAGCAGCCCACGACGCCGCGACCGCGTTGCAACTGGCCTTGGCACAGGACGACGCCAAGCGCCGGCAATCGCAGGCGATGCTGGCCGAGATCGAAAAACAGGAAGCCATCGAACAGCGCTGGTCGCGCATGAGCGACTTGATCGGTTCGGCCGACGGCAAGAAGTTCCGCAACTACGCGCAGCAGTTCACCCTGGACGTGCTGCTCGGCTACGCCAACGCCCACCTGAACCACCTCGCGCGGCGCTATCAACTGGAACGCATCAACAATCCGGCCAGCCCCTCGCTGGCACTGCTGGTGCGCGACCAGGACATGGGCGGCGAAATGCGCTCCGTGCATTCGCTATCGGGCGGCGAATCGTTCCTGGTGTCGCTGGCGCTGGCGCTGGGACTGGCCTCGCTGTCGTCGAACCGGGTGCGGGTCGAATCGCTGTTCATCGACGAAGGCTTCGGCAGCCTCGATGCGGAAACGCTGCGCGTGGCCATGGATGCGCTGGACGGCCTGCAGGCCATGGGACGCAAGGTCGGCGTCATCTCCCACGTGCAGGAGATGACGGAGCGGATCGCCACCAAAATTCTGGTGCAGCCGTCCGCCGGCGGCCGCAGCACGATCAGCGTGATGTGAGCTTCATCGCTTGGGCGGCTCCCGCTCTCCCCGCTCCAGCTGCAACAACTCCCAACCCAGCTCGCGCCGGATCTGTTTAGGGTCCGGCGGCGGGCGCCGTTCCTCGATCTGGTTCCGCAACCACTGTCGCACGGACTCTTTGCTAGGTTGCTTCCTGTCTTCCATGGCCTTTGCCTCTTCGTGGAATGATCCCTGGTGAGACCATAACGCTACCGACTATCTGGGTGTTGACCGCGAATTTGCAACCAATTGCGACAAATTTGCTATCATGAATGCATCAGTTCGGACGCGACCATCATGAGCATTGGCGCCATATCAACCAGTTCCGCCATCCAGCCGCCAGAGCGCGCAGCGCCCCAGGCCCGGGAGGATGCGTCCGCCCCGGTCGATTCCAGGACCGCCTCCTCCACCACCACGCTGACACCCGAAGCCCTGAAGCTGATCGACGAGCTCAAAGCGCGTGATGCCGAGGTGCGCCAGCACGAGCAGGCGCACCTGGCGGCGGCTGGCGGTTTGGCGGTCTCCGGCGCCTCCTACACCTATCAGCGCGGCCCCAACGGCGTCAACTACGCCATCGGCGGCGAAGTCCAGATCGACACCTCGCCCGGCGGCACGCCCGAGGAAACCATCGCCCGCGCCGCCACGATCCAGGCGGCGGCGCTGGCGCCGGCCGGCCCGTCGGGCGCCGACCGCGCCGTGGCCGCCCAGGCGCAGCAAATGGAAACCCAGGCCCGCGCGGAACTGGCGCAGCAGCAGTCGCGGCAGGCCACAGGGTCCACACAGCAGCAAGATCAAGAGAGCTCATCGGAGCGCGTGCGCCGCGCCTACGGCGGCGAGCCGGCGCCGCAACCCGCGCTGAATGTCTATGCGTGAGCATTCGCCTGAGGGGGCAGTGATAAAATCCCGCTTTGCCTCTCGCTTCCGGATCAATCATGTTAAAAGCACCACGTACCCTCACCTTCAAATGCGCCAAGTGCGCCAAGGCCGTGCAAGTCCGCCTGCAAAAGGTCTCGGCCTGCTCGCACATCCAGCCATACCTGGGCATTTGCGCGTGCGGCGAGGTCAAACATCACGCAATCGGCCAAAAAGACGCGGTCGCGTCCTACCTGGCGGCCCCCGAAGGCTGGACCCACCACCACTAAAAAAATTAGGTGGCACACAAATTCCTCTGAATCACGTAGGGCGGATTAGCGCAGCGTAATCCGCCAAGCTCCGCCGGCGGCCCTGAACAATCACGAGATTTACGCCCACCCCTCAAGTTTTGCGCAGTCCAACCGTTATATAAGTATTACCAAACGGAAACTGCCATGTCCACTCTCTCCGCACTCGGCGCCCGTGCTTTGCCGGCGCCCTACACTGCCGCCACTACGCAAAACGACGGCAAGGCCACCGGCGCGCCCGCCACGCAAAAGAGCAACAGCGCAGCGTCCTCGCCGCTTTCCCTGTCCAGCAACGCGCTGGACATGCAAAAACGTGTCGCCTCGGTCGGCACCGCCACCGTCGACTTCGCCGAAGACTTGATGAACAGCTTCACCCAGGCTTTGTTCGGCGACGCCGCCAAAGGCGCCACCATCGACTTCGACTCGGCCAGCCTGGAAGCCTCGTCCAGCTACGCGCTGGGCGTGCAGCAAAGCTCGGGCCCCAACGGCACCCGCTCGCTGGCCGCCTTCAGCCTGAACGACAGCGCGCACTTCATCGGCAAGGGCACGATCACCACCGCCGACGGCCGCAAGTTCGATTTCGAAGTCGAAGTCAAATACGAGTACCAGCTCGACGCCGCCGCCAGCCAGACCACCGGCGGCAACGCGCCGAAGGCCGACAAGCTCGGCAACAACGCCAGCGAACGGGCCAACGACCGCGCCAACGACAGGGCCGGCAACAAGCCGCAAACCGTCGACCTGCCGAGCGTCCAGCTGCCGAACATCGACTTCGCCGGCACCTTGGCCGACCTGTTCGAGCTGATCGGCCGCGATCTGCAAACGGCGCTGTCCACCGCCGGTGAAGACGGTGGCCAGAACGGCGACACCGTCGACCGCAACGCGCTGCGCAGCCTCTCGCTGCGGCTGCTCAATCTGGTCGACAGCAGGGAAGCCAACACCTACACCGCGCCGACCCAGGCCGACCAGGCCAAATCGGCGGCGGCGTACGGCGACCAGGCCGGCGCCGCCAACCAGGTGACCGGCGGCCCGTCGGGCGCCGTCGATCCAGCCGTGGAAGCGGCCAAGCCGGCAGCCGTACCCGTGGCCGGTGCGGATTCCGCGCCCCCAGCTACCGTCGCCGCCGATGACGGCAAAGGCGCCGCCACCGCCGCAGGCTGACCGCCAAGTATAATAAGCGCCTCGACACACGGAAACGCCGCAGGGATGCATCGCATCCCCGGCGTTTTTTGTGCTTGTTTTTTTCCCATCATTAGCATCCGCTTATTCCTACCGATTGCCTGACATGCCCGTACAAACTCCCTCCTCCCCGATTCCGCAGCAGATCCACTGGGAGGAAAACGGCGTGCAGTGCTCCGCGCGCTGGCGCTCCGAGGCCGGCATGCCGCCGCCCAAGCGCGTGATGATCGCCGACGACCGCACCAACGCCGATGTCGCCTATCGCCTGGCCTGCGAAGGCACCGCCCTGCTGTGGCGCGGCGACTTCCAGAACGCCCGCCAGTTGCTGCAAGCGCTGGCCCGCCGCGCCGACGTCAAAGGCAAGCCGTCGAAAAAAGCCAAGCCGGCCAAGACTCCGGCCACGCCGACCGAAGCGTTCCACCTGCACCGCCAGGCGCAATCGCAGCGCGCCCGCACCCTGGCCATGCTGCTGATCCCCTTCGACGCCGGCTACACCATTCCGCTGCGCCGCGCCCCGGACGTGCAGCTGGCCTGCAACGAAGCCTATGGCCGTTTCGAGGAACCGTTCATCGCCTCGCTGCGCGAGCTGCTTGGCCTGATCGGCGCCCACGAATGGCGCCGTACCGGCGTCGAGATCCCGGCGCTGGACGCGCGCATCCACCCGCACTACGGCGTGTTCTCGCCGGTGCGCGGCGAATACGTCGACCTGGTGGCCAACACGCCGCTGCCGGCCGGTGTCAAGCTGGCTTATGACATCGGCGCCGGCACCGGCGTGCTGTCGGCGGTGCTGGCCAAGCGCGGCGTCGCCCGCGTGATCGGCACCGACCAGGACCCGCGCGCGCTCAGCTGCGCACGCGAGAACCTGGCGCGGCTCGATCTGGACGGCCAGGTCGAACTGCAGCAAGTGGACCTGTTCCCCGATGGCCGCGCGCCGCTGGTGGTGTGCAACCCGCCGTGGGTGCCCGCGCGACCGAGCTCGCCGATCGAATACGCCGTCTACGATCCGGACAGCCGCATGCTGCGCGGCTTCCTGGCCGGGCTGGCCGACCACCTGACGCCGGGCGGCGAAGGCTGGCTGATCCTCTCCGACCTGGCCGAGCACCTGGGCCTGCGTCCGCGCAACGAGCTGATGGCGTGGATCGCCGCCGCCGGCCTCAAGGTATTCGAGCGCCACGACGTGCGCCCGACGCATCCGCGCGCCGCCGACACGACCGACCCGCTGCACGCGGCGCGCGCCGCCGAGGTGACGTCGCTGTGGCGCCTGGCCGCCGCGTAAAACAGCGCGAATTATCAGGCCTTGCGGATTCAGGCAAGCCTGTGTATAATTCGGGCCTCAGACGCGGGGTGGAGCAGTCTGGCAGCTCGTCGGGCTCATAACCCGAAGGTCACAGGTTCAAATCCTGTCCCCGCAACCAGATACAAAAAGCCGTTGATTCTTGCAAAGGAATCAACGGCTTTTTCCTTTTCCGTAGCGACTATCGCACGGCTAGTTTCGGCGTTTGGTGATATCCTTTGCTTCTCTATAAGTTTGTCAAAGTGGCATAAATGATCCCGGGCGGACGCATGCAAGTGGAAAAACGTAACAACATCAACATCCACGGCGATGACGTCGACCAGCCCACCATGATCCTGGTCCACGGCTTCGGCTGCGACCAAAGCATGTGGCGCCATTTGGTGCCGGCGTTCCGCGACAAGTACCGCATTATTTTGTTCGATCTCGTGGGCAGCGGCGGCTCGGACCTGTCGGCCTACGACAAAACCAAATATTCCACCCTGCACGGCTACGCCGACGACCTGCTGGAGATCGTCGACCACTATTCGACCGGGCCGGTGGTCTTCGTCGGACACTCGGTCAGCGCCATGATCGGCCTGCTGGCCTCGAACGCGGCGGCGCACAAGTTCGCCGCGCAAATCATGGTCGGCCCATCGGCGTGCTACATCGACGACGAGACTTACCGTGGCGGTTTCTCGCGCGCGGACATCGACGATCTGCTCGACACAATGGAGAGTAATTACCTCGGCTGGTCGAGCACCATGGCCCCGGCCATCATGGGCGCACCCGAGACGCCAGAGCTGGGCGTGGAATTGACCAACAGCTTTTGCCGCACCGATCCCGACATCGCCAAGCACTTCGCGCGCGCCACGTTCCTGTCGGACCACCGCGCCGACCTGGCCAGATCGACGACGCCGACGTTGATCCTGCAATGTAGCGACGACCTGATCGCGCCGAAGGAAGTGGGCGATTTCATCCACCGCGCCATTCCCGGCAGCCAGTTGGCGATGATCGAGAACACCGGCCACTGCCCGCACCTGAGCGCGCCGGCCGCGAGCATCGACGCCATGCGCGCCTATCTCGCCGGGCTGCGCTGACCCCATGCGCGAGCGCCGCAGCTCGGGCTGGGACCTGTGGGAGGACGCGCCATGCGGCCTGCTGATCGCCGCGCCCAACGGCACGCTGCTGCGCGCCAACGCCACCGTCTCGCGCTGGCTCGGCTACGAACTGGCCGAGTTGATCGGCCATAAGCGCTTTCCCGACCTCATGCCGATGGGCGCCCGCGTATTCCTGCAAACCCACTGGACGCCGCTGCTGCAAATGCAGGGGTCGGTGTCCGAGGTGCAGCTGGACCTGCTGCACAAGGACGGCCGGCGCATCCCGATGATGCTGAGCGCCATCCGGCGCGAACGCAACGGCGCGGTGCAGGATGAAATCGCGCTGTTGATGGCGGCCGACCGCAAACTCTACGAGCGCGAGCTGCTGGCGGCGCGCGCCAAGGCGGAGGCGGCCACCAACGACCTGGAACTGGCGCAAACCCGCTTGCGGCAGGCCAACGACGCCATGGCCTCCGAGGACCGCCGCAAGGATGAATTCCTCGCCACCCTGGCGCACGAGCTGCGCAACCCGCTCGCGCCGATGGCCAACGTCATCGCCACCATGGAGCTGCGCGGCGCCGATGCGCCGCCGTCCGGGCGCGAGCTCGGGGTGCTGGCGCGCCAGGTTGCGCAAATGACCCGGCTGGTGGACGACTTGATGCATGTCTCGCGCATCAGCCAGGGCAAGATCGACCTGCGGCCGGAACCGGCCGACCTGGCGCAAACGCTCAAGTTCGCGGCCGAGGAGGCGATGTCGTCGATCCATGCGGCCGGCCAATCGCTGCGCATCGATCTTCCGGCGTACCCTGTGTGGTGCAATGTCGACCGGGCTCGGGTGACACAGATAGTGGCCAACCTCCTCAACAATGCGAGCAAATACAGCCACCGGGGTGCCTATATCGAACTGGTCACCAAAATATTCGACGGCAGCGCGGTGATCCAGGTGATCGACGACGGCATGGGCATCCCGCCGAACCAGCTCGACAACATTTTCGACATGTTCTCGCAGCTGACGCCGGCGCTCGACCGAGCGCAAGGCGGCTTGGGGATAGGCCTGTCGCTGGTGAAGGGGCTGGTCGCGCTGCACGGCGGCGAGGTCTCTGCGCACAGCGCGGGTGTCGGCCAAGGCAGTTGTTTCACGGTCCGCCTGCCCTTGATCGAGCCGCCGGCGCAGACGGTGGCCGAGGAACCAGCGGCGGCGCCCGCGACCGGCAGCCAGGCCGCAAGCATTGTCATCGTCGACGACAACGTCGACGCGGCCGAGACGCTGGCGGCGGCGATGGAGATGCTGGGCTACAGGACGGTCGTCGCCAACAATGGGCGGCAGGCCTTGCGCGCGATCGCCGAGTCGCTTCCGCACGCCGCCATTCTGGACATCGGCCTGCCCGACATGAACGGCTACGATCTGGCGCGGAAAATCCGCAGCGAGCCATGGGGCGGAAAAATCGCGCTGGTCGCGGCAACCGGCTGGGGCCAAGAGGCCGACAAACAAGCCGCCAGGGACGCCGGCTTCGATCTACACTTCACCAAACCGCTCGATTTCATGAAACTGGACCAGCAGCTACGGCCGTTGATGCCGGGCAGCTGAGCGTGCAAGCACTAACTTAAACCAGCCTCCGACAATTTGACAAACCTAAGCGCTTAGGATAGTTTATGCCGCATGCCGAAACGATTCAGTCTCAAGGCGCGAACATAAGAATTACCTTCAGGACGCCAGATCATTGCCCTCCTCACGTCCATGCGTTTAATAGAGCTCAGCAATGGGAATTCCGGGTCTTCTTCTCGTACGTCTCAACGGAAATAGCTTTTGAGATTAAATTCGGAACGCCAAAGAAACCGCACATCGAAGATGTCATGAACTACGTTCTCAATAATTTGCCTAAATGTAGGAAAAATTGGTGGCATGTGTTCGGCAAGGTGTGCCTAAAAAATACATATATCAAGATCAACAAAGCCGGAATAGCCAGCGCGGCTATGCCGAATGATCTCGGTGCCATTAAAATTCTGACCGCAAAATATGATGACATCGCAAGATCCATACATTTTCAGCAGGATGGAATAGTCGGCTGCCAAGTGGCTACTTGCCCATAGGAGAGCACCATGAGATCGAAAATCGTGATTTCTGATAAGGAGTACGAGAGAGCTTTGGAAAGGAGCGCAAGTTCGCCGAAGAATCCGTGGCAACTTACCGGACTTAAGTATCTTAAAAATAAGAAGTGTCTGGTGTTGGGCTTCGAACAGGGTGTGGAGCTATCTTTACCCACGTCACTTGTTCCCCAATTGAAGAACGCTAAACGTGAGAATTTGAAGGATGCGTTCCTCTCTCCTTCCGGGGAAATAATTGTTATCGAAAATTTAGATGTTCACCTGAGCACCAAGGAAGTCATTGAGGCAGCACTATCAGCCATGCCGCACGCAGCGTTCGCCTCTAAATTTGGAGCCATTGGAGGAGCTAAATCGAGCGCTGCGAAAAAAATAGCGTCGGCGGCAAACGGGCGTAAGGGCGGTAGACCCAAGACAGTCACCACCGCCGATGAGCAGCCGCCACGCGAACTCGTCGATGCGGATTAAGCGGTCATCCATTCACGGCCGGCTCGCGTAGGGAAGAGCATAGGTCGCTTTTTTACATTCCGACACATTCACCTTGCCCTGTAAATGCCACAATCATGCTTTTTGGCAGCTCAGGAGGCACAGTGAAAGATACGGACCCGGTCGAAACCCAAACACAGCAAGACGCACCCGCCAACCCGGCGCGCCGCCGCATCTTCCAGGCCGCCGCCGCGACCGGCCTGGCCACTTCCCTGCCCGTCCTGAGCGAGGCCGCGCCGGTCAGGCAGCCCGCCAAGGGCTCGCTAGACGCCAAGCTCAAGGCCAGCGTCAAGAACGTGGTGGTGATCTATCTGGAAAACCGCAGCTTCAACAACCTGTTCGCCAACTTCCCCGGCACGGCCGCGCCCTTGTCGGCGGCGCCGGCCGCCGCCTGTCTGCAGCGCGACCGCAACGGCGCCGTGCTGCCGGCGCTGCCCAAAATCTGGGGCGGCATGGTGCCGACGCCGCAAGACATCGGCGGCAAAAAATACGTGCTGAAGGAAGACGACGTCAAGGACCTGCCGAACGCACCGTTCAAACTGGCCGACGTCGAAGGCAAGCCGCTGCCGGAGGCGGTCATCACGCGCGACCTGTGGCACCTGTTCTACCAGAACCAGATGCAGATCAACGGCGGCAAGAACGACGGCTTCGCCGCATGGGGCAACACCGGGGGCATGGTCATGGGCTACTACGGCGAGACCAATAAAAACCTCGGTCTGTGGAAGATCGCCGAGCAGTTCACCTTATGCGATAACTTCTTCATGGCGGCCTTCGGCGGTTCCTACCTGAACCACCAGTTCCTGATCACCGGGCGCACGCCGGAATACTTCAACGCCCCGCAGACCGCCGCCAGGAAGAAGATCGCGGTGCTCGACGACGGCCCGACCGGCATGTGGCTGAGCGTGACCAAGGACAGCCCGGCGTCGGCGATGGACGGCATGCCGCTCTACGTCAACAACGGCGCCATCACCCCGGACGGCTACGCGGTCAACACCATGGCGCCGCCCTACCAGCCGAGCTACATCCGCCCCGCCGCCGGCGGCGACAAGCTGCTGGCCGATCCCGACGACGCCGGCACGCTGCCGCCGCAAACCTACGACACCATCGGCGACCTGCTGTCGGCCAAAAAGGTGAGCTGGGCGTGGTACGGCGGCGCGTGGCAGGCGGCGCTCGACGCGCGCGGCGGCGGCGAGAAGCCCAACTTCCAGTACCACCACCAGCCGTTCAACTACTTCCGGCAGTTCGCGCCGGGCACCGCCGCGCGCGCCGAACACCTGCGCGACGCCGGCATGGGCGACAGCCCGATCTCGAACAAATTCATCGCCGACGCCATCGCCGGCAAGCTGCCGGCCGTGACCTTCTACAAGCCGCAAGGGAGCCTCAATCTGCACGCCGGCTATTCGGACATCGAATCCGGCGACGCCCACATCGCCAACGTGATCGAGCACCTGAAAAAATCCCCGCAGTGGAAGGACATGGTCATCGTGATCACCTTCGACGAGAACGGCGGCTGGTGGGACCACGTGGCGCCGCCCAAGGGCGACCGCTGGGGCCCGGGTTCGCGCATCCCGGCCATCGTGGTCTCGCCGTTCGCCAAGAAGGGCCAGGTCGACCACAGCTTCTACGACACAACGTCGATCCTGCGCTTCATCACCCGCCTGCACGGCCTGCCGCTGCTGCAGGGGCTGAAGACGCGCAACGAGGCCTTCGCGGCGCGCCAGGCGACGCCGCCGGGCGACCTGACGGGGGCCTTGAGCTTCCGCTGAGATTCCCCTTGGGGCCGCGTGGGTATGCTACAATCGCGGTTATTACCTCACTGAGCCCGACTCCTGCAGCCGGGCTTTTGTTTTGAGCGGCGCGTTTTCGATGGCGCCGTGGGCACGAGATTTTGAAATGAGAGATAAAAAAGATAACGCCACGTTCGACCTGCCCGGTTTCAGCCCGGCCGCGCCGCTCGAACCGGAAGCGAAGCGTCCACCGGCGCCACGCGCCAGGCGCGCGCAGCTCAAGCAGGAACAACTCGAACTGCTCGATCCGACCGACGCCAGCGGCTTGCCGGTCTGGGTCCGCGACGAGTCCCTGGACCTGACCGGCCTGCCGGTGTGGGCGCCAAACTAATCGCACCGTAGTAACACCTAAATCACCACCGCACACAGCATCAGGGCCGGAACGGAGCCTGTTAGACTGTGCTTACGTCCTTTTTGAACAGGCCTGACATCATGACCTCCCCCGACACCACCACGCCGGATGGCGACAGCACCGCCTTCGCCAGCCTGCCGCTGACCGCCGAATTCCTCGCCAACCTCGACTCCCTCGGCTACAAGTCGATGACGACCATCCAGGCGCAAAGCCTGCCGTCGGTGCTGGCCGGACGCGACCTGATCGCCCAGGCCAAGACCGGCAGCGGCAAGACCGCCGCCTTCGGCATCGGCATCCTGGCCAAGCTGAACCCGGCCTGGTTCGCGGTGCAGGCGCTGGTGCTGTGCCCGACCCGCGAGCTGGCCGACCAGGTGGCCAACGAGTTGCGCCGCCTGGCGCGCAGCACCGGCAACGTCAAGGTGCTGGTGCTGACCGGCGGCTCGCCGATGCGCCCGCAAATCGCCTCGCTCGAACACGGCGCCCACATCGTCGTCGGCACCCCGGGCCGCGTGCGCGACCACCTGGGCCGCAATACGCTGGACCTGACCAAGGTCGAAACGCTGGTGCTCGACGAGGCGGACCGCATGACCGACATGGGCTTCTACGACGAAATCGCCGGCATCGTCAGCGCCTGTCCGAAGCGCCGCCAGACCCTGCTGTTCTCGGCCACCTACCCGGACGACATCCGCCGCGCCACCGACTCCTTCCTGGCCGATCCGGTCGAGGTGACCGTCGAGGCGCAGCACGACAACAGCAAGATCGAACAGCTGTTCTTCGAGATCGGCTTCGATCAGCGCACCGCCGCCGTCGGCAAGCTGCTGGGGCACTACAAGCCGGCGTCGGCGATCGCCTTCTGCAACACCAAGGTGCAGTGCCGCGAGCTGGCCGACGACCTGCGCGCCAAGGGCTTCTCGGCGCTGGCCTTGTTCGGCGAACTGGAACAGCGCGAGCGCGACGAGATCCTGGTGCTGTTCTCCAACCGCAGCTGCTCGGTGCTGGTGGCGACCGACGTCGCCGCGCGCGGCCTCGACATCCCCAACCTGGAGGCCGTCATCAACGTCGACGTCTCCAAGGACACCGAGGTGCACATCCACCGCGTCGGCCGCACCGGCCGCGTCGGCGAAAAAGGCCTGGCGCTGTCGCTGTGCGCGCCCAACGAAAAGAAGTGGGTCAAGCTGATCGAGGAATACCAGGGCTCGAAGGCCGAGTGGTTCGACCTCGACAGCCTCGACGGCGACGACTACGGCGTCGATCCGGCGCCGATGATGACGCTGGTGATCTCGGGCGGCAAGAAGGACAAGCTGCGTCCGGGCGACCTGCTGGGCGCGCTGACCGGCGACGCCGGCCTGAGCAAGGAACAAGTGGGCAAGATCAACGTGTTCGAGTTCCAGACCTACGTGGCGATCGACCGCCGCGTCGCCTACGAGGCGTTCGACCGCCTGAGCAAGAACAACCCGCTGGGCGGCGACTTCGGCGCCATCAAGGGCCGCAACTTCAAGATGCGCTTCATCGAGGCGTAAGCGATCGTTAGCGGCGCTGCCGCTCGATGCGGGGCAGCAGCACCGTCAATATACCCAGCAGCGGCAGATACGAGCACAGCTTGTACACATGGGCGATGCCGGCGACGTCGGCGATGTGCCCCATGGCGGCGGCGCCGATGCCGCTGACGCCGAACATCAGGCCGAAGAAGATGCCGGCGACCATGCCGACCTTGCCCGGCATGAGCTCTTGCGCGAACACCACGATGGCCGAGAACGCCGACGAGATGACGAAGCCGATCACCACGCTCAGTATCGCGGTCCACAACAGGTCCACATACGGCAGCATCAAGGTGAACGGCGCGGCGCCCAGGATCGACATCCAGATCACCCGCTTGCGGCCGATGCGGTCGCCGATCGGGCCACCGATGAAGGTGCCGGCCGCCACCGCCGCCAGGAACAGGAACAGATACATCTGCGCCGACGCCACCGACACGCCGAATTTATCGATCAGATAGAAGGTGTAATAGCTCGTCAGGCTGGACATGTAGATGTACTTGGAAAAGACCAGCAGCGCCAGCACCGCCAGCGCGCCGATCACGCGGTGCTGTGACAACGGCGATAACGCCGGCGCGGCGGCCTTGCGCGGCAAGCCCGCCAGGTGGTCGCGGTGCCAGCGGCTCACGCGCACCAGCACCACGATCGCCACCACCACCAGCGCCGCGAACCAGGCGATATTGCCCTGTCCCCGGCCGACGATGATGCCGGCCGCCAGCAAAGGCCCCAGCGCCGAGCCGATGTTCCCGCCTACCTGGAACAGCGACTGCGCGAAGCCGAAGCGGCCGCCGGAGGCGAGGCGCGCCACGCGCGAGGCCTCGGGATGGAAGGTCGACGAGCCGACGCCGATCAGCGCCGCCGCCACCAGCAGCGCGGGAAAACTGGAGGCGACCGACATCAGCAGCACGCCAATCAGCGTCGCGCACATCCCCAGCGGCAGCAGGAACGGCATCGGCTTGCGGTCGGTGTACAGCCCGATCCAGGGTTGCAGCAGCGAGGCGGTGCACTGGAAGACCAGGGTGATCAGCCCGACCTGCGTGAAGCTCAGGCCAAACTGCGCCTTGAGCATCGGATAAATCGACGGCAGCATGGCCTGCGTCAGGTCGTTGAGCAGATGGACCAAGGCGACGGCGCCAAGGATGCCCATGACGGTTTGGCCGTGCGGCCGGGTGGTGGATGCCGGCGTTGGCGCTGCGGCGGTAGCGGTTGAAGTCATCGTAAAGCCTTGAATGTCGAGGCTTACAGTGTATGATGGCTTCAACAACGATATATTCCATTTTTCGTCGACTAAGTGACAAACAAACTTCCCGCCCCCACCCGCAGCAGCGACCATCGCGACTACCAGCGCGTGCCGCGCGTGGTCACCGCCATGGCGCGCGACGCCGGGCATGGCGTGTCGGCCAAGCCGCACAGCCACGAACGCGCGCAACTGCTGTACGCCACCGAAGGCCTGATGCGGGTGCAGACCGAATCCGGCGTGTGGATACTGCCGCCGCGCCGCGCGCTGATGATACCGCCCGGCGTGGTGCACCACTGGACCTCGATCGGCAAGGTGACGATGCGGACCATTTACATCGAGGCCGGCGCGGCCACGGCGTTCGGCGAGGGCTGCCGGGTGATCGAAGTGAGCCCGCTGCTGCGCGAGCTGATACTGGCCTTGCTGGCGGAGCCGGTCGAATATCCGCAGCCCGGGCGCGGCGAGCATCTGGCGATGCTGATCCTGTCGGAGCTGGCGGCGGCCGAGACGGTGCCGGTGGCGATCCCGTGGCCGCGCGACCGCCGCCTGCTGGCGGTATGCTCGGCCATCATGGACGATCCGGGAAGCACGCGCACCATCGAAGACTGGGCCGGCGATGTGGGTGCCAGCGCGCGCACGCTGATAAGGCTATTCCCGAAGGAGACCGGCCTGCACTACCGCCAGTGGGTGCAGCAAGTGCACCTGGCCGAGGCCTTCGGCCGCCTGGCGCGGGGACACGGCGTGGGCGAGATCGCGGCGGCGCTGGGCTACGCCAGCCCCAGCGCCTTCAGCGCCATGTTCCGCCGCATCCTCGGCAAAACGCCGCAGCACTACCTCACCGAGTGGCGCGCCCCGCTACAGTCGGCGTAAGGACATTAAAAGATGGATAATGCGCCACAAATAAGATTAGAGATTGAAAGGAAAGATCGATGCGAAAGTTAATCGCGGAGCTGCGCAGGCTTTATTTACCCGACGACCGCCGTTACGACGATGCGGAGCTGGAAGCGCATCTACGCGGCGAGCGGACGATCGGCGTCGATCTGACCGGCGGCGACGGCCTGGCGCGCGCGCTGGTGATCGAGTTCCGCAAGCTGCCCGACGACGGCCATTGGAGCCAGTTGTGCGAGACCGCGAACGCGCTGCAAACGGAGCTGGGATTGCCCGCGCCGGCGGTGAGCGTGTCGGGCGGCGATAGCTATGGCCTGTGGCTGTCGCTGGAAGCGCCGGTGCCGGCGGCGCGGCTGCGGCAGCTGAAAGCCTTGCTGCACCAGGCTTATTTCGCGCAGCAGGAAATCGATATCGACAAATCGGTGGTCGAGCTGCCGCCATCCCTGCATCAGGCCAGAGGCCTGTGGGCGGCGTTCATCAATCCGGGCATGGGGGCCTCGTTCGCCGACGATCTGGGCTTGGACATGCAGCCGCCGGTCGCCGCGCAAACGGCTTTCCTGGAAGGTCTGCGTGGCATCACCGCCAAGGAGTTTGAGCACGCGCTTGAAGTGCTTAGGAACCGGCTTGGCGCCGATACCGGGACCATGGCACCAATGGCACCGTCACCGACAAAAACGGGCGCCACGCCGGCAGGCCTGCTGCTCAAGGACGCCAGCATCGAAGACATCGTGCGCCATCTGCAAGAACGGAATATCGAGCCGACCTTCCGCTTCCTCAAGTAGTTTTACCGCACCGCCAGCGACACGCTGGGCGGGAACTGCGGCGCGCGCCGGTGCAAGGTGGCCTGCTCGTACGAATAGGCCATGCGGATCAACGCCGCATCGCTGTAGGCCGCGCCGACGAACGACAGCCCGACCGGCAAGCCATGCACATACCCCGCCGGCACCGTGATGTGCGGATAGCCCGCGACCGCCGCCGGCGAAGAAAAGCTGCCGGTGAAATGATCGCCGTTGACGAAGTCCGTCAGCCACGCCGGGCCGCCGGTCGGCGCCACCAGCGCGTCCAGCCGGTGCTCGCGCATCACGCGGTCGATGCCCTCGGCGCGCGCGTAGCGGTGGTTGTTGGCCAGCGCCTCGCGGTAGGCGGGCGTGTCCAATCCACCCTTCTGCTGCGCGCGTTCCATCTGCTCCTGGCCGAAGTACGGCAGCTCCTGCTGGCGGTGTTTCTGGTTGAAGGCGATGACGTCGGCCATATTGGCCACCGACGCGTTGGGCGCGTACTCCTTCAGGTAGGCGGCCAGGTCGGCCTTGAACTCGTACAGCATCACCTCGGTCTCGGTGTCGCCGTACTTGTTCGCGTTCGGCACCTCGGTCTCGATCAGCACCGCGCCCTGCGCGCGCAGCTCGGCCAGCGCTTTTTCGATGACCGCGTCGACGTCGACGTTCTCGCCGAAGAAGTTGCGCGCCACGCCGATGCGTGCGCCTTCCAGCCCGCCCGTGCGCAGCGCCTCCATATAGTCGCCGCCCTTGCCCGCGCCGTCCTTCGTGATCGGATCCTTCGGATCGACGCCGCTCATCGCCGCCAGCATCAGCGCGGCGTCGGCCACGCTGCGCGCCATCGGGCCGGCCGTGTCCTGCGAATGGGCGATAGGGATGATGCCGCTGCGGCTCACCAGTCCCAGGGTAGGCTTGATGCCCACCAGGCCGCAGATCGACGCCGGCGAAACGATCGAGCCGTCGGTCTCCGTGCCCACCGCCAGGGTGGCCAGGCCGGCGGCGATGGCCGCGCCGGAGCCGGAACTCGAGCCGCTGCAGTTGCGGTCGAGCGAATACGGATTCAACGTCAGTCCGCCGCGCGCGCTCCAGCCGCTGACCGAATGCGTCGAGCGCATATTGGCCCACTCGCTCAAGTTGGTCTTGCCGATGATGACGGCGCCGGCCGCGCGCAGTTGCGCGGCGACGTGGGCGTCGCGCGCCGCCCGCACGTTGGACAGCGCCAGCGAGCCGGCGGTGGTGCTCATGCGGTCGCCGGTGGCGATATTGTCTTTTAATAGAACGGGGATGCCGTGCAGCGGCCCGCGCACGCGCTTGAGGTGGCGCTCGCGGTCCATCTCGAGCGCGATCTTGAGCGCCTCCGGATTGATTTCGATGATGGCGTTGATGCGCGGGCCGGCCTTGTCGATGGTGCGGATGCGCGCCAGATATTGCGACGTCAGCGCGTGCGAGGTGAGCTTGCCGGCCTCCATCATCTGCTGCTGCTCGCGGACGCCGGCGTCGAGTATGCCGCCGGCGTGCTTGCCGGCCGCCGCGGGCGCGGCCTGGGCCCGGGTGGCACCGGCGGCGCCCGCCGCGACGCCGATTCGAACGAACTGCCTGCGATCCATACCGTCCTCGTGAGTGGTAGTCATGATGATCCCGCGATCATCAATACGCAAAATTTGTTGCGTCGCATTAATATATCAGCGTGTTGACAGCCACACCACAAAAATTACTTCTATTTCAGTAATTAATTGCATTTGACCTACTTTTAGGCGTAAAAAAAGCACGCCGGCTATCGCGGGCGTGCTTTTTTGCTACAAAATCGCCGATGTTCGGCGATTATCGCTGCAGTGCTATCGAATTTAGTTACGAACGATACGCTTGTATTCGTTGGTGCGGGTGTCGATCTCGATGACGTCGTCCTGGCTCACGAACAGTGGCACTTGAACGGTGTGACGCTTCGATTCGATGGCGTTTTCGATCTTGGCTTCCTTCAGGACGTTGCCCGAAGTGTTGCCCTTGACCGCAGGTTCCGAGTACACGATCTGGCGCGCGATGGTGGTCGGCAGTTCAACCGAGATCGCCTTGCCGTCGTAGAACACGGCTTCGCATTCCATACCGTCTTTCAGGTAGTTCAGCGCGTCGCCCAGGTTCTCTTCTTCGATTTCGTACTGTTCGTAGTCCGCGTCCATGAAGACGTACAGCGGATCGGCGAAGTACGAGTAGGTCACCGGCTTTTTGTCCAGCACGACCACGTCGAACTTGTCGTCGCCGCGGAAGACGTTTTCCAGCGGGCTGTTGGTCAGAAGATTCTTCATCTTCCATTTGTACGTGAAGCCCGTGCGGCTCGAACCGTTGACATCGGAGCGCAGCACGATGAATGGTTTGCCTTCGACCATGATGATATTGCCAACACGAATTTCTTTTGCAGGTTTCATAGGGAGTGTACGTAAAAAGTAGGTTGCGTAAAAATCATCTGTCGCCGGGCCAAAAGCCGTCAGCTCACGGTTGATCCAGTAAAAATGTGCGAGATTAACCCGGCATTATACCCGGCTTTTCCCGCGACGCCTATCTCAAGCTGGCGGCGAAACGCATCAGGTTGTCGGCCAGATCGCCGTTGGCCAACATCTGTTGCCGCCACTCTTCGGCGCGGGCGGCCATTTGCGGCATCTCCCCGTGGAAGGCGCGCCACAAGCGCGGACTATCGCCCTGTCCGCCACCCGCCGGGGCGCCGTTCCAGTCCAGCGAAAATTGTTCCAGCGCGGGCAACGCGGCCGCGTAGCGTTGCAGGAAGGCGCGCAATTTCTTGTGGTGCAGATTTTCATCCTGCGGATAGATGTGCCAGACGAACGGCTTGCCGGCCCACTGGGCGCGCACGAACGAGTCCTCGCCGCGCACGAAGTTCAGGTCGCAGGCCCACAGCAGTTTGTCGTAATCGGGCTGCGGCACGAACGGCAGCACCCGCACCGTCAAGGCGCCCCGCGTGGCCGCCGCGCCCGCCGTGGCCGCGCCGCCGAGGAACGCTTGCACCGCCTCGGCGGCGACGCCTTCGGGCACCAGGCACACAATGGCCTCGCCGCCCTGCCGCCAGGCGTCGAACAGCGCCGCGACCGGCGCGTGCGGATAGCAAAACAACGACACCTTGGTCGCGGCCAGTTCGCGCGCCGTCACGCCCAGTCCGCCCAGGAACGCCGCTATCGCTGCCGGGTCCGACTGGAACGCCAGCCGCTCGGCTTCCAGCGCCGCCTCGCGCAGCAGGCCGCCGGTCTTGTCGGTAAAGCCGGGGAAGAAGAAATGCTTGGTCAGCGGCAAGCGCGGATGCGGCGACGTCAGCCGATGGCAGCCCTCGACCCACTCCTCCGCCGTCAAGCCTTCCAGATTGAACCAGACCGGGCGCGGCGCGCACTCGGCCATCGCGGCGATGTAACCGGGCGGGATGTCGCAGGCGAAAAACTCGATGACGATGTCGGCCACGTCGGCGGCGCCGTAGACACCATCTTGGCCGCGCCAGTGGCGCACGGTGACGCCGTCGATCCGTTGGGTGTCGGCGTCGGTCGCCACTTGCGGACAGAGGCGCCGGAAGCTGGCCAGATCGTCGACCCACAGCCGCACGTCGAGCACGTGTTCGCGCCGCAACTGGCGGGCGAGACGCCAGCAGATACCTATGTCGCCGTAGTTGTCGACGACACGGCAAAAGAGGTCGAGGGTGCGCAAAGTCATGATGGAAGCGGTTTACAAATGAGGCTGGATGATACCTGATTACCGCGCGGCGGGAACCAAGAATACCAAAACTTCCCGCCGCGCCGCAGGTCCAATTTCCTCCAGCGCAGGGCACCGCAGGGAGGCAGCCTTGCAGAACAACCGCGAACAATACCAACAATAAAAAGGTGGCGGCGCGCCGGCGCTGGAATCAATAAAGCCATCAACAACAGTAACCAACAACAAGGAGATGTCATGAATGAGTTTCAACAATACTATGGGCAACAACTAGCGCCGCAACAAATGGGGCAGACCGGCGGCCTTGCACCAACGGGCTTCCTCGGCGGCATGTTCGGCGCCCCGCTTGGGGGCCTGATCGGACGCGGCATCGGTGGGCTGTTCGGCAACGCCAAACTGGGCAACCAGATCGGCCAGGTGGCCGGCGGCATCGGCGGTTCCTTCCTGCCACTGGGCGCCGACCCCGTCAGCGCGGCCTACGCACAGCAAGCACAGCAGCAACAGCTGCAGCAGCTCCAGCTGCAACAACTACAGCAGCAAATGCAGCAGCCGGGCGACCTGTCGGCGCAAGGCTGGTTCGGCAACCTGGTGAGGAATGTGGCGCGGCCGCTGGGCGGCGCGATCGGCGGTGCCTTCGGCAATGCCGGCCTGGGCAACACCATCGGCGGCATCGCCGGCCAGCTGGGCGGCATGCTGCCATTCGGCGCCGATCCGGTGTCGCAAGCCTACGCGCAACAGGTACAACAGGCGCAACAAGAGGCGCAGCTGCAGCAACTGCAGCAGCAAGGCCTGGGGCCGCAAGGCTGGTTCGGCAACCTGGTGAAGAATGTGGCGCGGCCGCTGGGCGGCGCGATCGGCGGCGCCTTCGGCAACGCCGGCTTGGGCAACACCATCGGCGGCATCGCCGGCCAGTTGGGCGGCATGCTCCCGTTCGGCGCCGATCCAGTGTCGCAAGCCTACGCCCAGCAGGCGCAACAGGCGCAACAAGAGGCGCAGCTGCAGCAACTGCAGCTGCAAAGCATCGCGCAAGGCATGGGGCCGAACTTCGGCTCGACGGCCGGCTCCGGCTGGCTGGGCAACCTGCTGCGCAACCGTGCACTGAGCAGCTACTACTCGCCCACGATCGGCAACACCGGCATCGTGGGGCCGCGCATCGGCAGCCAGCCGATCGGCCAAACCACCCCCAACCTGCTGCCGTTCGGCGCCGATCCGGTGGCGCAAGCCTACGCCCAGCAGGAGGCCCAGCTGCAGCAACTGCAGCAATTGCAGCAGATACAGGACGGGCAGCAGGGGCTGACGCCGCAAGGCGGCTGGTTCGGCAACCTGATCAAGAACGTCGCCCAGCCCTTGGGCGGCGCCATTGGCGGCGCGTTCGGCAACGCTGGACTGGGCAGCACGATCGGCGGCATCGCCGGACAGCTGGGCGGCATGCTGCCGTTCGGCGCCGATCCGATCACGGCCGCCTACGCCCAGCAAGCCGCTCAACAAGCCCAACTGGCTCAGTTGGCCCAGCAGCAAGGCGGCAACAGCGCAATGTATGGCGGTCAACAAACACTGCACTGATGCTGTCCTGACACGCTGAGGCGACGGCGCCACGCGCCGTTCCTGCCCTCCGACGGCCGCGGCCGCGGAGGGCGCTGTTTTGAGGAGAAAACCATGAGCCAAGCGCACACCGCGCCGGGCAAGGCCAGGTACTTGATACATGCCGCCTGCGGCACGCCGCTGACGGACTTTCTGGCGATGGCCGAGACCGATCCCGAAATCACCGTGGTCGATCTGATCGGCCCGCGCGGACAGCCGCACACAGCCGTTTTGGAAATCAGCGAAGACACCGCGCAACGGCTACAGCGGCAGTTCCGCGACGCCGGCGCCCCCACCCACCAATTAACGATAGAGCCGGACCGCCCGCTGTCGATGTTCGACAGCGGCGCGGCCGGTCCGATTTGAAAGGAATCCACATGCCCAAGAATCCCAACGGCGGCGCACCGACGGCGCCGGAGTCCACATCAAGCGGCGCCGAACCGGCCGTCGCATCAAGCACTGAAGGGCGCGGCGGCGGCCGAGGCGCCGGCGCGTCCGGCGCCTCGGGCGGCCCCGCCGGCACCGGCGCCACGGCCGGCGGCGGCACGTCGGCGGCCGGCAGCGCCGGCGGCGTCAGCGATGATGCCGCCGACGGCAATGCCGCGCGGGCGGCCGACAGCCGGGCCGACAGCGTCGGCCGCGCCATCGGCTCGCGTAAAAAACAATACGTCGTCGCGCCGCGCCAAGTGTCGGAGGGGCTGCAAACGCTGGGCTTCCAGCCGCTGCAGTTCTCAGCGCTGGAACAGGCGCTGCGCAACAGCGCCGACATCGAGGTGGTCGACACCGTCGGTCCCAAATCGGTGCTGGGCGCGCTGGCCGACGGACTGGGCGGCAGCCAAGGCGTGCTGGTGGCGCGCATGACGGAACAGAAAGCGGCCCTGCTGCACCAGCAGGGACAGGGCCGGCTGCTGGTCGAGCATGACCAGCACCTGAGCTTGATGGAGCCGGCGCTGCGCCAGCCGCAGATGGTGACCGGCGTCATGCCCAACGGCGGCGGCCCGGTCGTCAACGCCGTCATCAGCGTGATCGGCAAGGACGGCGCGCCGCAGGCCGACGCCGAGGTGTCGCTGTTCGGCGGCATGCTGCCGGCCAGCGGCAAGACCGACGCCAACGGCCAGGTCACCTTGTCGCTGTTCGGCGAGACGCCGGAGTCGATCACCGGCCTGTATGTCAAGCCCAAGGCCGACTACTGGAGCTTCTACCAGCGCGATCCGGACATCAGCACCGACGAGGCCAATGTGGTGGCGCTGCGCGCGCTGTCGGACTGGCCGGCGCTGGCGGGCTTTCCACGCCAGCGCGCGCTCGGCTGGGGACAGAAGGCCATGCGGCTCGACCAGTTACCGGGCGCCTACCGGGGCCAGGGCATCAAGATCGCCGTCGTCGATTCCGGCGCGGCCACCTCGCACGACAATCTGCACGGCATCAAGGCCGGCTTCGACGTCATCAACAAGAAGACCAATCCCGACGGCTGGGACCAGGACACGATGGGCCACGGCACCCATTGCGCCGGCGTCATTGCTGCGGCCGACATCACCTCCGGCATCCGCGGTTTCGCGCCCGACGCCGAGGTCCACGCGTGCAAGCTGTTCCCGGGCGGCCAGGTCAGCCAGCTGATCGACGCGCTCGAGTACTGCATCGACAAGCAGATCGATGTGGTCAACCTGAGCCTGGGCGGGGCCGAGGTGTCCGAGGCGCTGGAACAGCAGATCCTGCGCGCCAAGCGGGCCGGCATCGCCTGCATCGTCGCGGCCGGCAACTCGGGCGGTCCGGTGCAATATCCCGCCTCGTCGCCGAACGTGCTGGCGGTGGCGGCCATCGGCAAGCTCGACGAGTTCCCGATCGACAGCTACCACGCGCAGACGCTCGACTCCAACGTCGACGCCTACGGCTATTTCACCGCCAAGTTCAGCTGCTTCGGACCGCAGGTGGGCGTGTGCGGGCCGGGCGTGGCGATCACCTCCTGCGTGCCGCCGAATAACTTCGCGGCGTGGGACGGCACGTCGATGGCGACGCCGCACATCACCGGCCTGGCGGCGCTGATCCTGGCGCACCATCCGGACTTCCAGAACCCGCAGTACAAGGCGCGCGGCGCCGAAAGGGTCGAGCGGCTGTTCCAGATCATCCGCGCCAGCGCGCGCCGGGTCAGCCTGGGCGACCCGAGCCGCACCGGTTTCGGCATGCCGGACGTGCTGGTGGCGGTCGGTCTGCAAACACACAGCGGGCAAGCGGTGCAGCAGCCGGCTGTGGCGCCGCAAGGCATGATGGCGCCGCAAGGCATGCTGGCGCCATTGATGGCCGGCGGCATGGAACCGTTCGGACTGGAGCTGGCGCGTGCGCCGTGGAATATCCCACGCACCGGGCCGTGGTACCAGATATCGCCGACGATGCCGCCGCAGTATCCGACCTTCCATTGGTGAAGGCGTCCAGGAATGCAAAAAGCCGCACGAGGCGGCTTTTTGCATACTGCTTGTTTGGCGTCCCCAGGGGGATTCGAACCCCCGTACTCACCGTGAAAGGGTGATGTCCTAGGCCTCTAGACGATGGGGACAGAAATCTGTCCGTGTTGCTGACCTGAACTGCTGGTAAAACTCTAGACTGCTTGTAAGACTGGAAAAATCTGGCGTCCCCAGGGGGATTCGAACCCCCGTACTCACCGTGAAAGGGTGATGTCCTAGGCCTCTAGACGATGGGGACTTTTCCAAGGCGCGAATCATAGCAGTCAAATTCAGCGAGCGCAATAGCAAACCCTTGTTTTTGCACGAGATTCCCGCAAGATTGGCAGCCCGGCAACGAGCGCCCACGAAAACAAAAGCGCGCGAAAGCGGCGGCGCAAATACAAAAAAGCCGCTCAAGGCGGCTTTGTCATCGAATCAAATACTGGCGTCCCCAGGGGGATTCGAACCCCCGTACTCACCGTGAAAGGGTGATGTCCTAGGCCTCTAGACGATGGGGACAT
>NZ_JBWKQJ010000001.1:68747-1105173 GCF_059418705.1 Duganella sp. GW821-FHT07F09
TAATGGTGGAGGTAAGCGGGATCGAACCGCTGACCTCTTGCATGCCATGCAAGCGCTCTCCCAGCTGAGCTATACCCCCCGGGCGCAGAAAGTCTTCTGTCGTACTACGGTACTTCTACATCTACTGCTCGCCAGCCTGGCGAAGCTGGCGTCCCCAGGGGGATTCGAACCCCCGTACTCACCGTGAAAGGGTGATGTCCTAGGCCTCTAGACGATGGGGACCTCGGCACTACGGTTACTACTTTGCCGCTATCATCTCCGCGCGGTGGTGGAGGTAAGCGGGATCGAACCGCTGACCTCTTGCATGCCATGCAAGCGCTCTCCCAGCTGAGCTATACCCCCCGGGCGCAGAAATAATAAAAGCCGCTTGCGCGACTTTTGTTTTCACTACTTGTATCTATCCAGCGTGAAGCCAAACATCAAACAAATCAGTACAAACAACGTCAACTACAACTCTACCGCTTTACAACTTGGCGTCCCCAGGGGGATTCGAACCCCCGTACTCACCGTGAAAGGGTGATGTCCTAGGCCTCTAGACGATGGGGACCGCGAACAACCAAACTGCCACTACGTTTCCGCGCATCTTCAACAAACACCAGGTGTTTCTTGGTGGAGGTAAGCGGGATCGAACCGCTGACCTCTTGCATGCCATGCAAGCGCTCTCCCAGCTGAGCTATACCCCCGTTGGCGCAGAAACAAGAGTATAGCAAAGAAGCCGCACTATGCAAATACCCTTTTGCAACTTTGCTCTGGTTTTAATTCAAACTCAGAGAAATTTCGCCAGACGCGCAACAATCGCCTCGCGGCCGAAGATCTGCAACACCGCGTCGATGGCCGGCGTCTGCAGTTGGCCGGTGACGATCAGGCGCAGCGGCATGGCGATCTGCGGCATCTTCAAGCTGTTCGCGGCCAGCACTTCCTTGATCATCGCGGCCAGCGCTTCCTTGCTCCACTCCACCGTCTTGCAGCGGTCGGCGAACTGCGCCAGCGCCGGCTTGACGGCGTCGGTCAGGTGCTGGGCCAGCAGCGCCGCGTCCGGCTGCGGCGCGCGGTAGAACAGCATCGCCGCGTCGGCCAGCTCGTTGACGGTGTTGGCGCGCTCCTTCATCAGCGCCAGCACGGCCGGTAGATCGGGCGCGCCGTCGAACTCGGCGCCGGCCGCCAGCATGCGCGGCTTGGCCAGCTCGGCCAGGCGTGCGTTGTCGGCCTGCTTGATATAGTGGTTGTTGAGCCAGTTCAGTTTTTCGATGTTGAACTGCGCCGCCGAGTTCGACAGGTGCGAGCCGTCGAACCATGCGATCACCTGCTCCATCGAAAACACTTCGTCGTCGCCGTGGCTCCAGCCCAGGCGCGCCAGGTAGTTCAGGATCGCTTCCGGCAGATAACCTTGCGCCGGGTATTCCATGACGTTGACGGCGTCCTTGCGCTTGGACATCTTCTGGCCGTCGGAACCGAGGATCATCGGCAGGTGGCCGTACAGCGGCAGCGGCGCGCCGATCGCGCGCAGGATGTTGATCTGGCGCGGGGTGTTGTTGACGTGGTCGTCGCCGCGCAGCACGTGGCTGATCTGCATGTCCCAGTCGTCGACGGCCACGCAGAAGTTATAGGTCGGCGTGCCGTCGGGACGGGCGATGACCAGATCGTCCAGTTCCTTGTTGCCGATGGTGATGGTGCCTTTGACGAAATCGTCCCAGGTCACTTCGCCGTCGAGCGGATTCTTGAAGCGCACCACCGGCTTGCGGCCTTCCGGAATCGCCGGCAGGGTCTTGCCCGGCTCGGGACGCCAGGTGCCGTCGTAGCGCGGCTTTTCGCCGGCCGCGCGCATGCGCTCGCGCATCGCCTCGACTTCTTCCGGCGACGAGTAGCAGTGGTAGGCGGTGCCGGCGGTCAGCATCTGCGCCACCACCTCGCGGTAGCGGTCCATGCGCTGCATCTGGTAGAACGGGCCCTCGTCGTGGCTCAGGCCCAGCCATTCCATGCCTTCGATGATCGCTTGCACGGCTTCCGGCGTGGAGCGCTCCAGGTCGGTGTCTTCGATGCGCAGCACGAAGGTGCCGCCGAAGTGACGGGCGAAAGCCCACGCATACAGCGCCGTGCGGGCGCCGCCAAGGTGGAGGAAGCCGGTCGGGCTGGGAGCGAAACGGGTACGGACGGGCGTGGTGGGTGTGGTCATCGAGGTAGGAAAGCTGAGATGTGAAAGCAGCTATTTTACCGCGTTGGCCTGCACACCGGTGGGAGCCCGGCCACCGGTCCACGTAGGGCGGATTAGGCGGAACGCCGTAATCGGCCATGATTGCGTCGCCGACGGCGCAACCATGGCCGATTACGCTGCGCTAATCCGCCCTACGTGATTGCGTGGTCCCGCTCCTTCCACCTCAATCGTTCTTGATGACGATGCTCGGGAACTTACTGGTCATGTCCTTGGCCTTCTCGGACACCTGCACCGCGATCTTGCGGGCGATGTCCTTGTAGATGGCGGCGACCTGGCCGTCCGGATCGGCCACCACGGTCGGCTTGCCGGAGTCGGCCTGCTCGCGGATCGCCATCGTCAGCGGCAGCGCGCCGAGGAACTCGACATTGAAGTCCTTGCACATCTTGGCGCCGCCGCCGGCGCCGAAGATTTCCTCCGCGTGGCCGCAGTTCGAGCAAATGTGCGTGCTCATGTTCTCGACGATGCCCAGGATCGGAATGCCGACCTTCTCGAACATTTTGAGGCCCTTGCGCGCGTCCAGCAGCGCGATGTCCTGCGGCGTGGTGACGATGACGGCGCCAGTGACCGGCACCTTCTGCGACAACGTCAGCTGGATGTCGCCCGTGCCCGGCGGCATGTCGACGATCAGATAGTCCAGGTCGCGCCAGTTGGTCTGCTCCAGCAGTTGCTGCAGCGCCTGCGTGACCATCGGGCCGCGCCACACCATCGGCTCGTCCGGGTCGATCAGGAAGCCGATCGACGACACTTGCACGCCGTGGTTTTCCAGCGGCTCCATCGATTTGCCGTCCTTGGTTTCCGGACGGCCCGACACGCCCAGCATCATCGGCTGCGACGGGCCGTAGATGTCGGCGTCGAGCAGGCCGACCGAGGCGCCCTCTGCGGCCAGCGCCAGCGCCAGGTTGACGGCGGTGGTCGATTTGCCCACGCCGCCCTTGCCCGAGGCGATGGCGATGATGTTTTTCACGTTCGGCATGAGTTTCAGGCCGCGCTGCACCGTGTGCGGGATGACCTTGGTCGTGACGCCGACGCTGATGTTGCCCGCGCCCGGCACCGCCTTGAGGCCGGCGATGACGCTGGCGCGGATGCTGTCGACCTGGCTCTTGGCCGGATAGCCCAGCTCGATATCGAGGGAGATATCACCGTTGTCGACCTTCAAATTCTTGACGGCCTTGCCGCTGACGTAGTCTTTCGTTGTATTTGGATCAATGATTTTGGACAGCGCCGCCTTGACGTCTTCTACAGTAATGCTCATGTGACTCTCCGTGAAATGTGCGCCCATTTTAGCGCATCGCGCCATAATTACCGGGCGCGCCCCATTGCCGGAGTGACCGCTTGCCGCTTCCACTGTTAAAATGCTCCTTTTCCACCCACAAAGTGCATCAACCATGACCCGCAAGCTGTTCGTCACCACTGCCCTGCCCTACGCAAACGCCGCTTTCCATATTGGCCACATGATGGAGTACATCCAGGCCGACATCTGGGTCCGGTTCCAGCGAATGCAGCGCGACGAGGTGAATGGACAACTCGCGCCGCGCACGGTGCACTTCGTCGGCGCCGACGACACCCACGGCACGCCGATCATGATCGCGGCCGAAAAAGAAGGCATCACGCCGCAGGAGTTCGTCGCCAAGATCGCCGCCGGCCGCGCCCAGTACCTCGACGGCTTCCACATCGCCTTCGACAACTGGTACTCGACCGACTCGCCGGAAAACGTCGAGTTGTCGCAGGGCATCTACCGCAAGCTGCGCGACGCCGGCCTGATCCAGACCAAGATCGTGCCGCGCTTCTACGACCCGGTCAAAGGCATGTTCCTGGCCGACCGCAACATCAAGGGCGAGTGCCCGGTCTGCCACGCCAAGGACCAGTACGGCGACAATTGCGAAGTGTGCGGCGCGGCCTACCAGCCGACCGAGCTGATCAATCCGTTCTCGGTGTTCACCAACGCCACGCCGGTGCTCAAGGACTCGGAACAGTATTTCTTCAAGCTGTCCGACCCGCGCTGCTACGAATTCCTCAAGGAATGGCTGAACACGCCCGGCCGTTTGCAGCCGGAAATGGTCAACAAGGTCAGCGAGTGGCTGGGCGAGTCCGGCGAAAAGCTGGCCGACTGGGACATCTCGCGCGACGCGCCCTACTTCGGCATCCCGATTCCCGACGCGCCGGGCAAGTTCTTCTACGTCTGGCTGGACGCGCCGGTCGGTTACCTGGCCAGCCTGAAAAACTATTGCGAAAAGCAAGGCATCGACTTCAACGACCTGTTGAACGACCCGGCCACCGAACAGATCCACTTCATCGGCAAGGACATCGTTTCCTTCCACCTGCTGTTCTGGCCGGCGATGCTGAAGTTCGCCGGCCATCCGGTGATCGACAAGCTCAAGGTCAACGTGCACGGCCACCTGACCGTCAACAACGAAAAAATGTCCAAGTCGCGCGGCACCGGCATCTCGCCGCTGCGCTACCTGAACCTGGGCATGAATCCGGAATGGTTGCGCTACTACATCGCCTTCAAGCTCAACTCGAAGGTGGAAGACCTGGACTTCACCGGCGAGGACTTCGTTGCCCGCGTCAATAGCGACCTGATCGGCAAGTACGTGAACATCGCCAGCCGCTGCGCCGGCTTCATCGCCAAGAAATTCGACGGCAAGCTGGCGGCTTCGCTGTCCGAGGGCGCGCAGGGCTGGATCAAGCGCGCGCTGGTGACGGCCGAGGGCGTAGAGCGCCAGGCCAGCATCGGCGCCAATTTCGAGGCGCGCGAGTTCGGCAAGGCGCTGCGCGAAATCATGGAGATCGCCGACATCACCAACCAGTATGTCGACGAGAACAAGCCGTGGATTTTGGCCAAGGACGAAGCGAAAATTGCGGAATTGCACGACGTCTGCACCGCCGCGCTGATCCTGTTCCGCCAGCTGACGATCCTGTTGTCGCCGGTGCTGCCGGGTGTGGCCGCCAACGTCGCCAAGTTCCTCAACGACGAGCAACTGGCATGGGCCGACACCGATGTCGCCAGCGGCGCCGTCTCCCAGGCCATGCTGGGCCGTACCATCGGCGCCTACAGCCACCTGATGACGCGCGTGGACGCCAAGATGATCGAAGAGCTGTTCGACGCGCCCGCTCCCGCCGCCGCCCCGGCCGTCGTCACGGCCGCCGCCCCCGCCGCTGCGGGCGGCACCGCCACGCCGGCGCCCGCCACCGGCATCGAGGAACTGGCGCCGGAGATCAAGATCGACGACTTCGTCAAGATCGATTTGCGCATCGCCAGGATCGTCAACTGCGAACACGTCGACGGCTCCGACAAGCTGCTGCGCCTGACGCTGGACGTCGGCGAAGGCCGCCACCGCAATGTCTTCTCCGGCATCAAATCGATGTACAAGCCGGAAGAGCTGGTCGGCAAGCTGACCGTTCTGGTCGCCAACCTGGCGCCGCGCAAGATGAAGTTCGGCGTCTCCGAAGGCATGGTACTGGCGGCCTCGGCGGCCGACGAGAAGGCCAATCCGGGCATCTACATTTTGAATCCGTGGCCGGGCGCCGAGCCGGGCATGCGCATCCGTTAAGGACAGTCCAGGCATGAACATCGTAGTGCGTGAAGCGACGGAAGAAGATGCCAAACTGATTGCCGAGCTCACGCGCGCCGCGTGGGCCGGCAAGGTCAGCGTCACCTCCAGCGGACACCGCGAAACCGCCGTCGTCGTTGCAGACCATCTGCGCGACGGCGGCGGTTTTGTTTTATTGGTCGACGACGAGCCGGTCGGCTCGGTGCGCTGGCTGCCGCTCGACGCCGACCCCGACGTCTGGGAAATCTGCCGCATGGGCGTGCTGCCGCGTTACCGTGGTAGCAACCTGTCGCAACACCTGCTGGAGGCGGTGATCCACCACGGCCTGGCCTGCGGCCTCGACGAGGTGCGCCTGGCCGTGCGGGCCGACCAGCCCAAGCTGATCGACTTCTACGCCGCCTACGAATTCGAACTGGCGGAGGAGCTCGAATACTCGCACGCCAATCCGCTGGAAACGCCGCCGCTGGTCATGCGCCGCTCGTTGCGCCACTAAATTTTCCACCGACCGCCCGGCGCCGACCCGCGCCGTTCTTTTTCGCGCGCGGGTGACTGCACACACGCAAGTCATATCCACGCCGCGCGTCGTCGCCTTGCGCCATCGTGTCCCCACGAAAAAAATGTGCGCATACACCATTTTCTCGCGGAACTAATTCCTTTGATCCATGTCAAAGCTTTTGAGAGAAGCGAGACCGGGCCTGCGTGACGACGATATCGTTTGTCGTTTGCGCGTACAAGGCGGCGAATTCAACGAGGTGCCGGCGTCCCCGCGATGCCGTCTCACCATCATCTCGATAGCCATCCACTCCCATGCGAAAGGCTAGCGAACGCGGCCGTAAAGGCTTGCGGGGGCTGGCGCGCTCAGGTTCGGACCCGCCATCTCAAATCGCTCGCAGAAGCGAATCACGCACACAACAGTAGAAATACTGGGGTGCTTGTAAGCATATTTTTTTGCACTAATATTTTCCTCACCCGCTTGCTGAGCGGTCGAAAATATACCTACATAACGGAGACAACAAATCATGGCAATCAACATCAAACGCTTGGTGTCGCGCGCGCTCGCCGCTACCGTCATGCTGGCGTCCGCCTGCATGGCCCACGCCGCTACGGCCGGGCCCGGTACGTGGAGCACGCAGCAAAGCTGGGCGACCGATACCGTCAATGGCGGCAAGCTCACCGGCTACTTCTACTGGCCCGCGTCGCAACCGACCTTGGCCGGCAAGCGGGCGCTGGTCCTGGTGCTGCACGGCTGCCAGCAAACGGCCACCAACGACGTCATCAACAGCGGCACCGACGGCGGCTACAACTGGAAGACGGTGGCCGAGAAATACGGCGCCGTCATCATCGCACCCAACGCCACCGGCAACGTCTACGCGAATCACTGCTGGGACTACGCCAGCACCAACCACAACCGCAGCAGCGGCCACGACGCCATCCTGCTCGACGTCGTCAACCGCTTCGTCAGCGATCCGCAATACGCGATCGATCCCAACCAGGTGTATGTGACCGGCCTGTCCTCCGGCGGCGGCGAGACGATGGCGCTGGGCTGTCTGGCGCCGGATGTGTTCGCGGGTATCGGCATCAACGCCGGCCCGACCCCGGGCACCACCACGTTGCAGATCGGCGCGGTGCCATCGGGCTATACCGCCGCCACCGCAGCCAACCGATGCAAGGCGATGGCCGGTGGCAGCGCCAGCAAATTCTCCACGCAAATTGCCGGCACCATCTGGGGCACCTTCGACTACACCGTGGGGCAAGCCTACGGACCGCTCGGCGCGGCCGCGATGCGCCTGGCCTACGGCGGCACGTATAGCGCGGACCCCGCCGCCTCGGTGCCTGGCGGCGGCAGCAACATCCAATACCGCGACGGCAACGGCAAGGTGCGTACCCACGAAATCACCGTGGCCGGCCTGGGCCACTCGTGGCCGGCGGGCGCCGGCGGGCAGAACATGAACTACGTCGACAGCAGCAAGGTCAACTACCCGGAATTCGTCATGGATTTCTGGTACAAGAACAACCTGCGCGTGTCGAGCGTCGCCGGCCCCACGGTGACGTCTTGCTCGGCCAACGTCATCAGCGCCACCAGCGCGACCATTAGCGGCGCCGCCACCACCCCCAGCAGCGTGGCGAACTACACCGTGGCATTGAGCGGGCCAACCCCGGTCAACGACAACGCGGCAGGCAGCGGCCCGAACTTCAGCAAGACGTATAACCTGAGCAACGGCTACTACAGCGGCACCGTCACCGCCACCGACAACCTCGGCCAGACGTCCGCCGCCTGCGCGGTCCCGCAGTTCCTCGTCGGTAGCGCGCCAAGCCTGCCGGCGCCGTCCGGCCTGAGCGCCGGCAGCGCCAGCGCCAGCGCCGTACCGCTGAGCTGGAACGCCGTCAACGGCGCCACCGGTTACAACGTCTACCGCAATGGCGTCAAGGTAACGGCCACCCCGGTGACCACGCTGACCTATACCGCGACCGGACTGACCGCCGGCACCACGTACAGCTTTGCCGTGTCGTCCGTTGGTCCGGACGGCGAGAGCGCGATCTCGGCACCGGTGAGCGTTACCACGACGTCGGGCTTTATCTGCACGACGTTCACCGCCAGCAACTATGCGCATGTGAAGGCCGGCCGCGCCCACCATGTCGGCGGCTACGCGCTGGCCAACGGGTCCGACCAGGTGATGGGACTGTACAGCATCTTCTTCGTGCGGACTTTGGCGCAGACCTCCGCCGGCTACTACATCGTCGGTAGCTGCCCGTAAGCCATAACTTGCCGTCCCGCAGCAGCATGCGGGACGGCATCTTTAACGCGTCGATTCCGACCATGACGCGAGAAATCGTCCTACGCAATTGTTCAGCTTGCTGTGAAAAAATGGGGCTCCATTCATCGAACAACGAGGAGTCACCCATGAACACCAAATTGACCGTAATGATAGCCGCCATGTGCATGAGCGCGGGCGTGTTCGCACAGACCCAGCCAACCGGCCAGTCCGCAACCGGCCAGTCCACTACCGGCCAATCCGCAACGGCTGCGGGCACCAGCAACACCGGCACGCCAAGCGTGGGCCAGAGCACCAACAATAGCGGCGAGCAGAACGCCACCGCCATGCAAAACAACAGCAACACCCAAAACACGGCGACGCCGCGCAACGCCCAGCGCAAGACCGACAAGGCGATGCAACAATCCAAAGTGAACGCCGATTGCGCCCAAGGCCATACCGACGGCCATGCGACCGCGCCAACGCATAGCGGTACCTCGACCGCCCAGGGTTGCGACACCAAGACCATCCAGCGTTGATATGCGTAACAGCACGTGGGGCTGGTCGGCAACCCGACCAGCCCCACCGCTGTTTCAGAAGACGTGGCGGATGCCGAGGTTCACGCCCCGGTTGCCCGTCCCGCCCTCGATGGCGCTGCCCACCGTGTAGCCGGCGCCGTTCTTGTTGCGAATGTACGCGTACACGCCATACAAGTCCGTGCGTTTCGACAGGTAGTAACGATACCCCCCAGCGAACTGCCGCGCGTCTTGATTAAAGCTACTCTTGTCGTTTTTGCGGATGTACGACGCCAGCCAAACCCCGCTCCCGCGAGGCACCGTCACCCCCAACAGCATCACATCGCTGTCGGCGCTCGGCGTCGGCGCGACCGCGTAGCCGAACGGATTGGCCAGGTTGCGCGGCAGCGCGCTGTTCAAACCCTTGTCGATACCGTAGGCCCCGTGCAGCTTCATGAAGCCTGCATCGTATAACGCCGTTAGCACCGTGTTGTTGGCGGCGCTGGTGTTCTTCAGCGTGGCCGTGTCGTTGTCGCGGTGGTGGGTCGCCAGGCGCAGCGTCAACGGGCCGCGACTGTAGATCAGCGATCCGCCCAACTGGCGGCCGGCCGCGCTGTCGCCGGAGACTTCGCCCGCGCCGTACACCAGCTCCACCGCGACACCGCCCAACACCGGCGACACATACTTGATCGCGTTGTCCATGCGGCTGGCGCTATTGCCGGTCGACGCCATCAGGTTTTTGGTGTCGCCCGCCGTGCCGGAGCCGAAGGGATCGACCGTCGCCACGGCGAGATATTGCGGCGTGTACTGGCGCCCCAGGGTGATCGTGCCCGAACGGGTCTGCAGCCCGACATACGCCTGGCGTCCGAATAGCAAACCGCCCTGCCCCATCGCGCCGGTATCGGACTGGAAGCCGTTCTCCAGCAGGAAAACGGCCGACATGCCGCCGCCCAGATCCTCGATGCCCTTGAAGCCGAGCCGCGACCCGGCCTCGACGCCGCTGGTCAGTTTGGTCGTGGCGGCGATGCCGCCGCTTTCACGCACCAGCGCCATGTCGACGATGCCGTACACCGTCACATTCGATTGGGCGACAGCCGTCGCCGCCGATGCGGCCAGCATCAGCGCAAGCATGGTTTTTTTCATTGTGGACTCCCGATAGTTATTGTTTTGAACCGAAGCCGCCGCCGCCCGGCGTTTCAATCGCGAAGACGTCGCCCGCTTGCATGTCCGTGGTGTGGGTGGCGCCGAATTCCTCCACCGAGCCGTCGCCGCGCTCGACCCAGTTGCGTCCCAGCGCGCCCGGCTGCGCGCCCTCCAGCCCGAACGGGGCGATGCGACGGTGGCCGGCCAGGATGTTGGCCGTCATCGCCTCGAGGAAACGGATGCGGCGCAGCGCGCCGTCGCCGCCACGGTGCGTGCCGGCGCCGCCGCTGCCGCGACGGATCGCGTGCGTCTCGACCAGCACCGGGAAACGCCACTCCAGCACCTCCGGATCGGTCATGCGCGAGTTGGTCATGTGGGTCTGCACCGCCGCCGTGCCATTGAAACCGGGGCCTGCGCCGGAACCGCCGGCGATGGTCTCGTAGTACTGGTGCTCGTCGTTCCCGAAGGTGAAATTGTTCATCGTGCCCTGCGAGGCCGACATCACGCCCAGCGCGCCGTACAAGGCGTCGGTGACGGTCTGCGACACCTCCACGTTACCGGCCACCACGGCGGCCGGGTAGCGCGGATTGAGCATCGAGCCTTCCGGGATGATCAGCTTGAGCGGCTTGAGCACGCCCTCGTTCATCGGAATGTCGCTGTCGATCAGGGTGCGGAACACGTACAGCACCGCCGCCTTGCACACCGACAGCGGCGCGTTGAAGTTGGTCGGCCGCTGCGCGCTGGTGCCGGTGAAGTCGACGATGGCGCCGCCGCTGAAATGGTCGATGGTCAGCTTGACCTTGACCACCGCGCCGTCGTCCATCTCGTAGGCGAAGCTGGCGTCGCGCAGGCCGACGATGGCCTTGCGCACCGCCGCCTCGGCGTTGTCCTGCACGTGGCCCATGTAGGCCAGCACCACGTCCTCGCCATAGGTCGACACAGCCTTCAGCAGTTCATTGGCGCCGGTCTCGCAGGCGCCCAGCTGGGCAATCAGGTCCGAGATGTTCTGGTCGATGTTACGGCTAGGCCAAGGGCCGGCGGCGAACAGGCCGCGCACCAGCGGCTCCAGGAACACGCCCTTGTCGACGATCTTGACGTTGTCCAGCAGGACACCCTCCTCTTCGATGGTGGTGCTATTGGGCGGCATCGAGCCGGGCGTGATGCCGCCGACGTCGCCGTGGTGGCCGCGCGCGGCGACGTAGAACAGCGGCGCGCCCCAGCCGGTTTCACCGTACACCGGACACACCACGGTGATATCCGGCAGGTGGGTGCCGCCGTTGTACGGCACGTTGAGCACATAGGCGTCGCCCGGCGCCATGGTCTTGGCGTGCTGGCGGATCACGCACAACACGCTGTCGCTCATCGAACCCAGATGGACCGGAATGTGCGGCGCGTTGGCGATCAGGTTGCCGTCGCGGTCGAAGATCGCGCAGGAGAAGTCCAGCCGCTCCTTCATGTTGACCGAGTAGGCGGTGTTCTCCAGGGTGGTTCCCATCTGGCGGGCGATGGCCATGAACAGGTTGTTGAAGATCTCCAGGTGGATAGGATGCGCGACGGTCGTCATCTTGTGGGCGCTGCCGGCGGCGCCGCTGCGCTCCAGCAGCAAGGTGCGGTCGGGCAGCACGCTGGCGCTCCAGCCGGCATCGACCACCGTGGTGGCGATCTCCTCGCGGATCAGCGCCGGTCCGGCCACGCGGCTGCCGACCGCCAGGTCGGCGCGCACGTGCAGCGCGATCGGCACGGTCTGGCCGTCGACATAGCTGTAGACTCGGCCGGAACCCGTATCGGTGCCGCCGTTGGCCGGCACCTCGATCACAAAGTCCGCCCCATCGCCGGCGCCGATAGCTTCCGCCGACACCGATTCGATCACCAGCGGCTGGCCCTCCATGACGAAGCCGAACCGGCCGCGATACAGCACAGCAAAGGCCTCGGCCATCTCCTCGACGCCGGCCAGCGCGATGACGAATGCAGAATCGCTGTCCTGGTATTTCAGGCGCGCGCACAGTTCGACGCGGATATCGTCTTCCGCCACCTGCTGCACCAGCAGGTCGGCGTGCGCCTGGCGCGCCAGTTCGGCCAACTGCGGCCGCAGAGCCTCCAGCGAGGCGGCGTTCAACGGCTGTTCGACCGCGCCCTCGCGCATCGCCCGGATGTCGGCCAGTCCCATGCCGAAGGCCGACAACACGCCGGCGAACGGATGGATCGCGATCTTGGTCATGCCCAGCACGTCGGCCACGCGGCAAGCGTGCTGGCCGCCGGCGCCGCCGAAGCAGCACATGGCGTAGCGGCTGACGTCATAGCCGCGCTCGACCGAGATCGACTTGATCGCCTGCGCCATATTGTCGACGGCGACCGCCAGGAAGCCGTCGGCGACGGCCGACGGCGACAGGCGCGTGCCGGTCTCGCGCTCGATCTTCGCGGCCAGTTCGCCAAAGGCGCGCACCACCACGTCGCGGTCCAGCGGCAGATCGCCGTCGGGGCCGAAGACGCGCGGGAAGTGCTCCGGCTGGATGCGGCCCAGCATGACGTTACAGTCGGTCACGGTCAGCGGGCCGCCCTTGCGGTAGCTGGCCGGTCCCGGATTGGCGCCGGCCGATTCCGGCCCGACCTTGAAACGGCCGTTCTCGAAGCTGCAAATCGAGCCGCCGCCCGCCGCCACGGTATGAATGTGCATCATCGGCGCGCGCACCCGTACGCCGGCCACCACGGTCTCGAACACGCGCTCGTAGGCGCCGTCGTAGTGGGCGACGTCGGTCGAGGTGCCGCCCATGTCGAAGCCGATCACCTGTTTCAGACCGATCGCCTCGCAGCTCTTGACGGCGCCGACGATGCCGCCGGCCGGGCCGGACAGGATCGCGTCCTTGCCCTGGAAGCGGCCGGCGTCCGTCAAGCCGCCGTTCGACTGCATGAACATGATGCGGGTATCTCCAGTGTCGGCCGACACGCGGGAGACGTAGTCGCGCAGCACCGGCGACAGGTAGGCATCGACCACCGTGGTGTCGCCACGGCCGACGATCTTCATCAGGGGGCTGACCTGGTGGCTGACCGAGATCTGCGTGAAGCCCGCCTCCTCGGCCAGGGCGCGCAAGCGCAGCTCGTGCTGGGGATAGCGGTAGCCGTGCATCAAGACGATGGCGATGGCGGCGATGCCCTTTTCCCGCAGGCCGGCGAATTGGCGGCGCAGCAGATCCTCGTCCAGTGCCTGCAACACGTCGCCGTGGGCGCCGATGCGCTCATCGATCTCGATCACTTCCTCGTAGATCAGGTCCGGCAGCTCGATGTGCATGGCGAAGATGTCGGGCCGGTCCTGGTAACCGATGCGCAGCTGGTCGGCAAAGCCGCGCGTGATCGCCAGCGCGGTGCGCGCGCCCTTGCGCTCCAACAGCGCGTTGGTGGCGACGGTGGTGCCCATCTTGATCACTTCGATCTGCTCCGACGGCAACGGATCGCCGGCTTTCAATCCCAGCATGTCGCGCATGCCCTGGGTGACAGCGTCGTCGTAGCGCTCCGGGTACTCGGACAACAGCTTGTGCGTCACCAGCTTGCCGTCCGGGCGGCGGGCGACGATGTCGGTGAAGGTGCCGCCACGGTCGACCCAGAATTGCCACAGCATGGATTGGGTAGGAATGTCGTTTTTCATGTTGATGCCTTTGATCTTTTGTACGGTGAAATCAGCTTATTGGTCAGGACTCGAGTTTTTTGCCGGCGGTTTCCGGCAAGGTCAGCGCCGCCAGGATCATCACGCCGTAGGCGGTGCCGGCGAAGACGCCGATCGCCTCGCCCAGCGCCATGGAGTTGCTGCTCAAGCCGATCATCAGCGGGAACAGCGAGCCGATGGCGCGGCCCATGTTGTAGCTGAATCCCTGGCCCGAACCGCGCATCGAGGTCGGGAACAACTCGGTCAGGAAGGCGCCCATGCCGCTGAAGACGCCCGAAACGCAGAAGCCGAGCGGGAAGCCGAGGAACAGCATCACGCTGTCGTTGACCGGCAGCCGGGTGTAGGCCAGGGCGATGCACATCGAGCCGGTGGCGAACAGGATGAAGTTCTTCTTGCGTCCCAGGTAGTCGGTCAGGAAGGCGCTGACGATGTAGCCCACATACGAGCCGACGATGACCATCGCCAGATAGCCGCCGGTGCCCAGCACCGTCAGATGGCGCTCGGTCTTGAGGAAGGTCGGCAGCCAGGTCGTGATGGCGTAGTAGCCGCCCTGGGCGCCGGTGGTCAGCAGCACGGCGCGCACGGTCACGCTGAGCATCTTCGGCGCGAAGATGGCGGTGAACTTGACGCGGTCCTCGCTGTTGACCCGCACTTTGTTTTGCTCGGCGATGAAAACATCCGGTTCATCGACGAAACGGCGGATGAAGATCACGAACAACGCCGGCAAAATCCCCAGCAGGAACAGCGACCGCCACGCCCATTCCGGCGGCAGCAGCGAGAACATCAGCGCGTACAGCAAGGCCGACATGCCCCAGCCCAGCGCCCATCCCGCCTGCACCATGCCGACCGCCTTGCCACGGTCCTTGGCGCGTATCACCTCGCCGATCAGGATGGCGCCGGCGGTCCACTCGCCACCCATGCCAAAGCCCATCAGGCCGCGCGCCCACAGCAACTGCTCGAAGTTCTGCGCGAAGCCGCACAACACGGTGAAGAAGGCGAACCACAGGATGGTGATCTGCAGCGTCTTGACGCGGCCGATACGGTCCGACATGATGCCGGCGATCCAGCCGCCGGCGGCGGAGGTCAGCAAGGTGACGGTGCCGATCATGCCGGCGTCGCCCTTGGACAGGCCCCAGGTGGCGATCAAGGTCGGAATCACGAAGCTGAGGAACTGCGTGTCCATCGCGTCGAGCGCGTAACCGATCTTGCAGCTCCAGAAGGTGCGGCGCTCCTTGCTGGTCAAGGCGTGGAACCAGGCGAAATATCCCTCCGGCTGGCTGGTGCTGGCTACTTTTGTGTTCATCGTGCTCTCCCTTTTTTTAGAATGCGGCGGTCCCCCGGGTGCCTGTGCGGACCCGATAGCGGGGACGTTGCCATGTTGGTTAACTTAGAATGCGGCTAGCGAGGCGTTGCGTATATCCGTCACCAGCATGTAGCCCGGCTGGTGGGTGATCACCAGCGGCAGTCGCGCGTGGCGTATGGCTTCCTGCGGCGTGACGCCGCACGGCCAGAAGACTGGAATTTCGTCGGGCATGACCTCGACCGCGTCGCCGTAGTCGGGTTGGCCGAGGTTGGCGATGCCGATCAGCGCCGGATCGCCCAAATGAATCGGGGCGCCATGAACGGCCGGGAAGCGGCTGGTGATCTGGATCGCGCGGATGGCGTCGGCGGCCTTCATCGGCCGCATCGACACCACCATCTCGCCGCCGAACGGACCGGCGGCCTGGTTTCTGATATTGGTGCGGTACATGGCGACGTTGCGGCGCTGCTCGATGTGGCGCAGTGGTATGCCGGCGTCCATCAGCATCTGTTCGAACGAGAACGAACAGCCGATAGCGAACACCACCAGGTCGTCGCGCCAGATGTCATGCAGCGCCGCCGTTTGCGCCGACAGCACGCCTTCGCGGTAGACGTTGTAGCCGGGCGTGTCGGTGCGCAGGTCCATGTCGGCGCCAAGGCTGGCGACATTCCATTGACCGGGTTCACCGACCGCCAGCAGTGGACAGGCGCGCGGATTGCGCTGGCAGAAAAGCAGGAAGGCGTCGGCATGCGTCTGCGGCAGTATCACCAGATTGGCCTGCGCGTATTCGCCGCAGTAGCCCGCCGTCGGCAAGCGGAATTCGCCGCCGCGCACTTTATGTCTGAGTTCAAGAGGAGTCATGGTCGTTTCGCTCATAGTGATGTGAAAACTGCATGAGTTCAGAATAAACGTGAATATCACATCATGCTATCTAGTTATTTTTGCTGTTGTTGCATAGTTTTTCTTATCGTCGTGCGCTATCCCGGTGCATACGGTTAAGGTATTCTTGTTCCATGAATACCCGATTCCTCGAAACCTTCGTCGCGCTGGCGCAGTTGCGCAGCTTCCGTGCCACCGCCCGCGCACTGCACGCGACGCCAGCCGCGATCTCGCTGCGCATCAAGTCGCTAGAGGAGGAATTGCAGACGGAGCTGATCGATCGGACCTGCAAGGACTTCCGGCTGACGGCCAACGCCGAGTACCTGTTGGGCCATGCGAAAGCGGTGGTCGACGCCACCCGCAGGCTGCAGGCGGCGGCGCACAAAGATAGTGCGGTGCGCGGCCGCTTGCGTCTCGGCGTGATCGAATCGGTGGTCCACAGCTGGCTGGCGCAGTACATCCGGCAGCTCAATGTGTTGTATCCGGAGCTTGAAGTCGATCTGGCGGTCGATATCAGCAATGTGCTGGAGCGCCGCCTGCGGGCGCGCGAGCTCGATCTGGTGATCCAGGTCGAGGGCGTGGAGAGCAACGACATCGTCTCGGAGGCGCTGGCGGTCTATCCGCTGCACTGGATCGCCCGCCGTGGCTTGCTCGACACGCGCAAGGAGGGTTTGAACCAGCGCTTGCTGCAGCTGCCGCTCCTGACCTTCGGACGCGGCACCGCGCCCCAGCGCGCGCTGGAGGAAATCGTCAGCAAGATGGCCAATCTGGCGGCGATCCCGCTGGAGCAGACGCGCATCACCTGCTCGCCGTCGGTGGCGGCGATCGTCCAGCTGGTCAAGGACGGCTACGGCGTGGCGGCGATTCCCAGTCTGTTCGTGGTGTCGTCGCTGGAGAGCGGAGAGTTCATCGAGCTGCCGGTGCAGCCGGAGCCGCCGTCGATCATCGTCTCGCTGTGCTTCCACACCAACGCCGAGATGCTGGTGCACGCGGCGGCCAACGCCGCCCGCCACGCCTGCGCCACCTATTGCGCGCAGGTCGACCCGCGCTACATCAAATCGCTGGGCTAGCGGCCACTTGCGCTGCGTCTCCGGCCACACGCGCTGGCGCCTTCCGGCCACCTGCGCTGGCGGCTTCTAAACCACGTAGGGCGGATTAGCGAAGCGTAATCCGCCATGCATGCGTCTCGACGGCTCATCGAGTGGCGGATTACGGCGTTCCGCCTAATCCGCCCTACGTGTCTCCATGTTCCGCTTGGGTCCAACTCCCGGTGCGGGCGATCTGCACCGCAGGCTGCGGCTCTGTCCAGCGAAACGGCAGCGCGCCGGCGTTGCGCACCACTTCGCGTATATGAAACCGCAGCAGGCGCTCGGCCCCGGTGAAGGCCTCCACCTCGGGTCCTTCCCAGATGATCTCCGCCTCCACCGCCAGATGCAGCAGGTCGCCGCGCTCGAAGTCGATGAACAGCAAGCCGGCACGCGGATGCTCCAGCAAATTCCCCGCCGTGTTGAAGAAAAAATTACCGCGAAACTCGGGCGATGTCAGCCTGTTAGCGTCATCGACCCGCACGAAGCCGGGCCGCCCTCCCCGATGCGAAACATCCACACCGCGCGCGCGGCCGGCATCGGCGTCCAGGTTGGCGCTGGCGATGAAAAAGGTATCCGACCGCGCGATCAACGCCCGGTCCTCGTCGCTGAGCGCCGTGGCGCGCGACACCCGCTCGGCGCCAGCCGTGCCGATATCAGGCGCCGCGCCATGCTGGCGATGCTGGATGTACTGCGGGCAGTTGCCAAAGCTCTGCGCGACCGCGATGCGCATGCCGTCGCCGTCGATCGCCGTGATCACCCCATTGACGCGGTTGCGGCGGCGCGTCGTCGGCGCCAGTCCCAGGCCGCCGACATGGTCGCCCGCGCGCAGCCTGCCTTGCAGCGGATCGCCTGCGAGCATGCCGCCGACGATGTCCAGCGTCCGCGCATCCGGCGTGCCGATGAAGCCAGGATCGGCTGCCAGCACCGTCGCCCACGGCTGGCCCGCCTCGTCCAGCGCGCCGATGAAGAAGAACGGCAGCTCCGCAAAGAACTGGCGGTGCTGGTCCGGCATGTGATCGCGCACGCCGGCGCTGCCGGCGGCGGCGATCCGCTCGCGCATGCCGACGCGCTGCTGGATCGCCAGTTCGCCTGCGTGGAATGGGGAGACCGGAGCGTCCATGGCCTACACCTGTTCCGGCGCCACGCCCGCTTGCGTGGCCGGCATGGCGACAAAACCCGGCAGCGCACGTACATTGGCCAGCCAGGCGCGGACGTTCGGATAAGGTTTTAGCGACACACCGCCCTCCGGCGCATGCTCGATATAGCTGAAGGCGGCGACATCGGCGATGGTGGCGTGCCCGCCGACCAGGTAGCGGCGCCCTTCCAGCTCGCGCTCCATCACGTCGAACAGGCGCACGGCCACGCCTTTGACAAACTCGTGATCGAATTTGGCGCCGAACACCGTGACCATGCGCGCGGCGGCGGGACCGTAGGCGATCTTGCCCGAGGCGGCCGACAGCCAGCGCTGCACCTGGGCGGCGGCCAGCGGATCGCGTGGCAGCCAGCGGCCGCTGTCGTCGTATTTGGCGGCCAGGTACACCAGGATAGCGGTCGAGTCGGACAGCACCGCGTCCCCGTCCTCCAGCACTGGCACCTCGCCGAAACCGTTCAGCGCCAGGAATTCCGGCGTGCGGTGTTTGCCGCCGGCCAAGGGCATAGGCACGAATTCGTACGGCAACTTGAGCAGGTTGAGGCACAGTTCGGCGCGGTGCGAGTGGCCGGAAAGCGGGAAACCGTAGAGTTTCATGAAGAATCCTTTTGTGGATGGGCGAATAAGCCCAGTATAGGGAGGCGCAGGCGTGCTGATAAGCCGGACAATAGCGGAATCACAGTTCACTAAAAGTGGACAATCGAGGCATAATGAGTCCATGGTCGATCTGAATACCGTTAATCTGAACCGCCTGATTACCTTCGTCGCCGTTGTCGAGGCCGGCTCGTTGACGGCCGCCGCAGAGCGGCTGGGCCTGGCCAAGTCCATGGTCAGCAAGCACATGCAACTGCTGGAAGCGGAAATCGGCGTCGGCCTGCTGGTGCGCTCGACCCGCAAGCTGAGCCTGACAGAGGCCGGACGGGCCTTCTATGAGTCCAGTCGTCGGCTGCTACAATCGGCCGAGCAAGCCATCGAGCAGGCACGCACCGGGCTGGACAGCCCGCAAGGCACGCTGCGCGTGGCATCGCCGATCGACTACGGGGCGATGGTGGTGGCGCCGGTGCTGGCGCGGTTGCGCGCGCGCTACCCGGCGCTGCACATCGAGCTGGTCTGCGCGGACCATGTGATCGACCTGATCGCGGAAGGCATCGACGTCACGGTCCGGCTGGGCAAGCTGGCCGATTCCGGGCATATGGCAAGCCGCGTGGGGCCGCTGCGGCGTTGGCTGGTGGCCGCGCCGGACTTCATCGCCCGGCATGGCATGCCCGACAATCCGGACGTGCTGGAAGCGTTGCCGTTCATCGCGCTGTCCGTGCTACCGCAGCCGAGGGTGTTCACTTTGGACGACGGTGCCGGCCGGGTGCGCGAGATACGCATGCGCAATACGGTGTTCTCCACCAACACCGCCTACGCCAGCCGCGCCGCCGCCTTGGCCGGCGTGGGCGTGCTGCGCGCCACCACCTTCCTGACCCAGGAGGACGTGGCCGCCGGCAGGCTGGTGCGGCTGCTGCCGGCCTGGTCGCAGGCCGAAACCGACATCCACGCCGTGTACCCGGCCTCGCCCCACGTGCCGCACAAAGTGCGGGTGTTTATCGATGCACTGAAGGCGGCGACGTTACCGTCGACTTAGCCTTTGCGCGCCGACACCACGATGCCGGCGACGATCAGCGCGAACGCCACCGCGTGATAGGCGTGCGGCGCCTCGCCCAGGAAGGCCGACGACAGCAGCGCGGTAAATAGCGGCGTCAGGTTGACGAAGAAGGCGCCGATGGCCGGTCCGGCGCGCTGCACCCCTTCGCCCCAGCAACGGAAAGCGATCACCGCCGGGAAAATCGCGACATAAAGCAAGGCGGCGGCCAGCCACCAGCTCCATTGCACCGGCATCGCCCCCAACCATTGCTCGCCCAGCGCGAAACCGCCCGACCAGAGCGCGCCGAACGCCACCTGCGCCGCCAGGAAGCTGGCCCAGTTGGCGCGAATCGCGGCCGGTTCCCTGGTCCGCATCAGCATCCAGCTATAGAAAGACCAGGCGATGGTGGCCAGGATCATGAACAAATCCCCCGCCACCAGCCGCAGCTCCAGCACATGCCGCCATTCCCCGCGCGCCAGCACCACCAGCACGCCGACGATCGACAACGCGGCGCCGGCCATCTGGCGACCCGAGACCGGCACGCCGAAGAACAACCGGCCCGTCAGCATCATCCATACCGGCAATCCCGAGGCGACCAGCGTGACGTTGATCGGCGTCGAGCTTTGCAGGGCCATATACTGGAACGTGTTATACAAACCGATACCCATCAGCCCCAACAGGGCGTACTGCTTCCAGTATCGCCACAGCGCGCTGTCCCGGCGGAACACCGGGCCGGCCAGCGGCAACAGGATCAGCAAGGCGATCACCCAGCGCAGGAAATTGAGCAGCACCGGCGGCAACATATCGTGCACCAGGCGGCCGACGATGGCGTTGCCGGCCCACAGCAGCGGCGGCAGGGTCAGCAGAAAGATGGTTTTGGCGGTCAGGCGTGCGGTCATTGTCGTTATATCTTTGCAACATTACGCCTTTGAGCATACCCGATTCCGCCGCTTTGCGTGCCGGCGGCGATAGAATTAGCGCGTCGGCGCCGCGGCGCGGTAAAATACCCATTGCTGAGCCACTCACTTGGACTATATGAAATTCTCTAAACAACATTCGATGTACGAATCCGACCATACCTTGTTCATCAAGTCGCTGAAGGAAAAGAACCCGGCGATCGAAGAAGGTCAACGTCTGGGCCGCGCGCTGCTGTGGGACAAGGCGCCACTGTCGCTCGACGAGCAGGAACGCCAGCTCGAGTCGGCCGTCAAGCAACAAGCTTACGTCTACCAGAACAAAGTCTAAGGACTTGGGGCGGCACGGATGTTGCCAGACGATACGGCTGAACAGCCGGCCGGCGAGGTGCCAAGCCCGCCGCCGGCGGTAACCGCCGACGGCGGCGCCGCTGCGGAAGCCCCCGTGTCGCCGGAAGTCGCCGACGTGGCGGCCGCCGTGACGTCGGAAGTTGCCGCCCTCGCCCGCCTGTACGGCGAGCCGCTGCTCAAGCTGCCCAACGACCTGTACATTCCGCCGGACGCGCTGGAAATCTTCCTCGACGCCTTCGAAGGGCCGCTCGACCTGCTGCTTTATCTGATCCGCAAGCAAAACTTCAACATCCTCGACATCCCGATGGCGCAGCTGACGCTGCAGTACCTGAAGTATGTCGACCAGATCCGCCTGTCGAACCTGGAGCTGGCCGCCGAGTACCTGCTGATGGCCGCGATGCTGATCGAGATTAAGTCGCGCATGCTGTTGCCGCAGCGGCAGTCGGACCTGGAGATCGAGCATGACGATCCGCGCGCCGAGCTGGTGCGCCGCCTGCTGGAATACGAGCAGATCAAGCTGGCCGCCTACGACCTGAACGCGATCCCGCAGGTCGACCGCGATTTCGTGCGCACCCAGATCTTCATCGAGCAAAGCCTGGTGCCGACCTGGCCGGACGTGGCGCCGGTGGACCTGCAGCAGGCCTGGCTGGACGTGATCAAGCGCGCCAAGCTGACCCAGCACCACAAGATCAGCCGCGAGGAGCTGTCCGTGCGCGAGCACATGACCGGCATCCTGCGGCGCCTGCAATCGAGCCGGTTCGTCGAGTTCGCCGACCTGTTCGACATCGCCGGCGGCGTACCGGTGGTGGTGGTGAACTTTGTCGCGCTGCTCGAGCTGGCCAAGGAAACGCTGATCGAGATCACCCAGGCCGAACCGTTCGCCCCCATCTATGTGCGCCTGGCCTACTCGCCCGCCTGAACCCGGCCCGCGCTAACCGAATTCCCTTTTACGCTGATAGCGAACATGTCATGAAAATCATCACCACCATTGAAGAACTGCGCGACCAACTGAGCGGTCAACTGCGCACCGCCTTCGTTCCGACGATGGGCAATCTGCACGAAGGCCACCTGTCGCTGATGCGCCTGGCGCGCAAGCATGGCGATCCGGTGGTCGCATCGATCTTCGTCAACCGCCTGCAGTTCGGCCCCAACGAGGACTTCGACAAGTATCCGCGCACCTTCCAGGCCGACGTCGAGAAGCTGGAGAAGGAAGGCGTCTACGTGCTGTTCGCGCCGACCGAGAAGGATTTGTATCCGGAGCCGCAGGAGTTCCGCGTCAATCCGCCAGCCGACCTGGGCAACACGCTGGAAGGCGAATTCCGCCCCGGCTTCTTCACCGGCGTGACCACCATCGTGCTCAAGCTGTTCTCGTGCGTGCAGCCGAAAGTGGCCGTGTTCGGCAAGAAGGATTACCAGCAGCTGATGATGGTGCGCAACATGGCGCGCCAGTTCGCGCTGCCGACCGAGATCATCGGCGCCGAAACCTACCGCGCCGACGACGGCCTGGCGCTGTCGTCGCGCAATATGTATTTGTCGGAAGCGGAGCGCGCGGAGGCGCCGGCGCTGTTCCAGAGCCTGAACTACGTGGCCAACGAAATGCGCGCCGGCCACCTGGATATCTTCCAGGTCGAGCACAAGGCGATGGAGGATCTGGCCAAGCGCGGCTGGAAGCCCGACTATGTGTCGATCCGCAAGCGCAGCGATTTGCAGCCTCCGAGCGCCGGCGACCTGGCGCAAGGCGCGCCGCTGGTGGTGCTGGCCGCCGCCAAGCTCGGCTCGACCCGCCTGATCGACAATCTCGAGATTTAAGGCTGGGGTTTCGCCGCCGGTGCGGCCGGTGGCGGGATAGTCAAGCCCTGCGGCGAAAGCTGGATGATCACCGGCGGCGTTGCCGGCGCGGCTTTCGGCACGGCGTTGTTCAGCACGAAGGTCATGAGCGTAATGAAAATCGCCATGGAGGCGAGGAAGATGCCGACCATCCACTGCACCATGCGTGCACTGAATTCCGCGATGTCCTTACGCAGGTCGGCGACCGACTTGTCTATCTTGGCGTTAAGCTCGGCGACCGACTTGTCGATCTTGGCGTTAAGCTCGGCGACCGACTTGTCGATCTTGGCGTTCAGCTCGGCGAACCGGCCATTCACATTCGCCTCGAATGAGTCGAGCCTGCCATCCATACCGGCCCGGGCCGCCTCAATCTTGGCGTCGATGTAGTCTTTGTCGGAATTGGCGTTCATCGTCGGCACTTTTTCAAGGTTTTGCCGCCGCCGCCGACATGGGCGGCAGTTGGATGACGATGGGTGGCAGGACCTGTGTCGGTGAGGCCTGCAACTTTGGAATCGCGGTATTCAGCAAAAACACCATCGAGCTGAAGAAAATGGTGAGCGTGGCGACGAATATGCCGACCATCCATTTGACCATCTGGGAAGTCATGCGTTCGGCCGACTCTCTAATTTCGGTCCTCACTTGGGCAAAGCTCGCGTCCACGGCCGCGAATTTTCCATTCACCTCGGCGAATTTTCCATTTACCTCGGCGAATTTCGCGTTCACCTCGGCGAATTTCGCATTGACATTTGCCTCGAACGCACCCAACGCCCCATCCATGCCAGCACGGATGGAGTCGGTCTTGGCGTCGATATAGTCTTTGTCGGGGTTCGCGTTCATCCGTTTATGATCGACCTGACCCGCAGCCGTGTCAACGCGCGCACGGAAGTTATTCGGGCGGCGTTTGCGCCAGCGTAAGCTGCGCTACGCGGCCACGCTTTGCGCCCACGCCAGCGCCGACAGGTGCGCCGTGTTGACGTCTTCCGGGCTCAGCTTTAGCGTCGCCGCCAGCGAGGCCACCAGGTCGGAATTGAGCTCGCAGGCCTCGGCCAGCGCCAGATACGGCCCGTACTTGCCGCCGCGCGTCAACAATGCCGCCACCACATCGTCCGACAACTGAATGTTGGCCAGCACCTCTTTCATACTGATGCCCAGCAACCGGTCCAGCAGCGAGAACATGCCGGCGACGAAGATATTCTCGGCCGCGCTCTTGCCCAGCGCGGCCTGCCCCAGCAGCTCGGCCAGGCGTCCGCGCACCACCGCCGTCTCCAACAGCACCGGCGAATAGCCGGACGTGCTGGCCGTCGCCAGCAGCAGGGTCAGCCAGCGGTACAGCGGCGTATAGCCCAGCAAGGCCAATGCCTGCCGGATCGACTGCACCTCGCGGCCGGCGCCGAAACCGGCCGAGTTGATGAAGCGCAGCAGCTTGTACGACAGGGTGGCGTCATGCTTGAGCACGGTTTCGATGTGGACGATGTCGGCGTTCTGCCGCACCATCTGCATCAGCTGCATGATGATCGTTTGCGCCGGATTCATTCCGCTCGACATCAAGCTGGTGCGTGGAGTCAGGTGCAGCTTGCCGACGAAGGCGTTCAGGCCCAGCGCGGCGCAGGCGTCGAAGTCGGCCCAGTTGCTGACCGGCCGCGCGATCATGCCCACCGTCGACTGCTTGAATGCGGCATAGGTGCGCGCCTGCGTGGCGACGTCGGCGCCGGAAAAGCGCACCTCGACGTAGGAGGCCAGGGTCGGCAGGCGGGCGCCGCTGCGCGCCAGGTCGGCCTCGCGCAGCAGGATGCCGACGCCGCCGGCGCGCAGCGCCTGCACCGCCGCCAGCGTGTCAGGATTGGCCAGCGCGGCCGCCTTGAGCGAGAGCACCGTGCGCTCCGGCGGCAGGCGGTGCAAGGCATCGGTCGACAGCATGGCCGGCACGGCTTCTAAAAAGAGGATTTTGTCGCGCAGCAGCCAGTTGCCGTTGTCCTCGTCGACCATTTGCTCGGCGACGAAGTCGACCAGCAACTCCAGGTCGGCCGGCGTCGAGGCCGGCGCGGACTTTTGCTGCTGCCACGACAACTCATAGCCCACCACCCGCTGCTTGGCATCCAACAACGGCTCACGAACGAGGAAATTGGTCTGGTGCATGGTTATGAAGGGTGAAGCCAGCGGCCCGGGCGCCAGGCGCGGGCTACGGGCGGTACAGCGCCAAGGTCAGAAGCCCAGACTGTCGAGCAGGTCGTCCACCTGCTCCTGGTCGGCCACCACGCCCTCGCCTTTCGGATCGATCTGCGGTCCGTTGAGCAAGCCGTTGTCGATTTCCTTCTTCATCTGTTCCGGCGCAAAATCGATCAACATCTGCACCAACTGCTTTTCCAGGTTTTGCGCGATCGACGTCACCTTCTTGATCACCTGCCCGGTCAAGTCCTGGAAGTCCTGGGCCATCATGATGTCCATCAGATGGGCCTTGGTCTCGGACGAGCCGGCGGCAGCGCCGTCGAGCGCGGCGATGGTCTGCCGCGCCAGCGCGCGCCACTGTTCATCGGCCGGGGCGCCGGCGCCGTCGGCGGAGGCCGCCAGCAGGCCGCTCCACGACGCGCTCAACTGCCTGGCGTCGCCGGCGATGCGGTCCTGCAGCGGACTGGCGGCGTCGGTGGCGTTTAACACTTTCTGCGCCGCGTCCTCGCTCAGACGGGCCACATAATCGAGGCGGTCGCGGGCGTCGGGAATGTCCGACGCCGCTTTCTCGATCAACTTGTCCAGGCCGAGACCGCGCAAACTCTCATGCAAGGCCCGGGTCATGTGACCGATACGCGACAAAAACTCCTCGTTCGGCTCCGCCGCTGACAACGCGACGGCGCCGCTTTGTTGCTCAACCATCATCAAGCCCCGAGTTTTTCGAAGATCTTGTTCAGCTTTTCATCCAGCGTGGCGGCGGTGAATGGTTTGACCACGTAACCGTTGGCGCCGGCCTGGGCGGCGGCGATGATGTTTTCCTTCTTCGCTTCGGCCGTCACCATCAGCACCGGCAGCTTGGCCAGCGCCGGGTCGGCACGGATGTTTTGCAGCATCGTCAGACCGTCCATGTTCGGCATGTTCCAGTCGGACACGACGAAGTCGAACGATTCGGCGCGCAGCTTGGCCAGCGCCATCACGCCGTCTTCGGCCTCGTCGACATTGGCATAACCCAGTTCTTTCAACAGATTCCGGACGATGCGACGCATCGTCGAAAAATCGTCAACAACTAAAAATTTCATCTTTGGATCAGCCATGAATTACTCCGTTGATTCTCTACGCGGTTGTGAATAATGCCTACAATTTCCATCAAGTTGTAGGATAGCATTTTCGTTGCTCTAAGGCGAACAAAGTAGCAGTAAAACGTCACCCGGGACACATTTAGCCCGGGTTCCTCGCAATTACACGGGTAATCGCACAAACAATTGCCATTACACCCGCAGCGCGCGCGAGCCGTGCGCGGCCAGGTGGCCCAGCACCATGCCCGGCAGCGCCTGCAGCGCGCCGACCTCGTGGGCGGCGCCGACCGCGATCGCCTCGCGCGGCATGCCGAACACCACGCAACTGGCCTCGTCCTGGGCGAAATTATACGCCCCGGCCGTGCGCATCTCCAGCATGCCGGCGGCGCCGTCCTTGCCCATGCCGGTCAGGATCACGCCGACCGCGTTCTTGCCGGCCGCCTGGGCCGCCGAGCGGAACAGCACGTCGACCGACGGCCGGTGGCGGTTGACCGGATCGGCCTGGTCGATGCGGGTCATGTAGTTGGCGCCGCTGCGGGTCAGGTACAGGTGCGAGTGGCCCGGCGCGATGTAGGCGTGGCCCGGCAGCACCCGCTCGTTGCCGGCCGCCTCCTGCACCGAGATCTTGCACAGGCTGTCGAGCCGCTTGGCGAACGAGCGGGTAAAGCCCTCGGGCATGTGCTGGGCGATCAGGATGCCGGGGCAGTCCGACGGCATCTGCATCAGGAATTCGCGGATCGCCTCGGTGCCGCCGGTGGAGGCGCCGATGATGATCAGCTTTTCCGACGACGTCAGCGGGTTGCGCAGCTGCGGCAGCGGCACCTGCCCCTCGGCGCCCGGCTGGGGCAGCACGCGCGCGCGCACGCGGGCCTTGGCGGCGGCGCGGATCTTGTCGGTGATGAGGTCGGTGTACTCGCGCATGCCCGCCTGGATCGAGATTTTCGGTTTGGTGACGAAATCGACCGCGCCCAGTTCCAGCGCGCGCATCGTGATTTCCGAGCCCCGCTCGGTCAGCGAGGATACCATCACCACCGGCATCGGACGCAAACGCATCAATTTCTCCAGAAAATCGAGGCCGTCCATCTTCGGCATCTCGACGTCCAGGGTCAGCACGTCGGGATTGGTCTGTTTGATCAATTCGCGCGCCACCAGCGGATCGGGCGCCACGCCCACCACTTCCATGTCGGCCTGGCTGTTGATGATCTCGCTCATGACGCTGCGGATCAACGCGGAGTCATCGACGATGAGGACTTTGATCTTCATAAAACGCTACTTTCCGGGCCTGGCCCTGTATCTACTGTGTCTACTGTATCCGTCCCGACGTTCGGTCAGAACAGATCGATCTCGCCGCCCACCGGCGCCTTTTTGAGGCGGCTGGCGTATTCGTTCTCGCGCTTGGCCAGGGTATCGTTATGGGTTTGCATCAGCTTCTTGACCAGCACCTTGCCGGTGCGGGGGAAGAAGTACACCTTGCGCGGGTGGATGTCGTTCAAGTCCTCGGCCACCACGCGGATCTTCTCGGTCTTGAGGAAGCTGAGCACGAAGGCGGCGTTGCGCTCGCCGACATTGATCGCCGTGAAGCCCTTGAGCACGGCGCCGCCGCCGAACACCTTGGCCTCCATGTTCTCGCGCTTGGCGCCGGCCTTGAGCAGGTCGTTGATCAGGATTTCCATCGCGTAGGTGCCGTAGCGCGCCGAGGCCGACACCGGGCTGCCGTCGCCGCCGCCGTCGGGCAGCATGAAGTGGTTCATGCCGCCCAGGCCGGTGACCCGGTCGCGGATGCAGGCCGACACGCATGAGCCGAGCACGGTCACGATCAACATGTCCTTGTTGGTGAAATAATACTCGCCGGGCAATATCTTGGCGGCGTCGCAGTCGAACGTGCGATCGAAATACACGTTCGTGGCAAATTGTTCGAGGTCCATGGGTTATCTCGTGTTGGTCGCGCCGCTTTTCGAAGCGGCGCCGCGGTGTTGATCGTCCAACTCGTACACCGTCTTGCCGCGTAGTTTGAGCGACTCGGACACGTAGAGGAAATTCTCCGAATGGCCCGCGAAGAGCAAGGCGTCCGGCTTCATCAGTGGGACAAAGCGCGACAGGATCTTGCGCTGCGTCGGCTTGTCGAAATAAATCATCACGTTGCGGCAAAAGATGACGTCGAACTGGCCGCTGACGGGCCAGCCGTCGGCCAGCAGGTTGAGCGGCTTGAACGTGATCATATTGCGCAGTTCGGGGCGCACGCGCGCCATGCCCTCGCGGTCGCCCTTGCCCTTGAGGAAGAAGCGGCGCGAGCGCTCGGGCGACATCTTGTCGAGCCGGTCCATCGTATAGACGCCGTTTTCGGCGTGGGCCAGCACGTTGGTGTCGATGTCGGTGGCGATGATGTGGCAGTTCGGCGTGAGCGTGTTGAACGCCTCGCACACCGTCATGGCGATCGAATACGGCTCCTCGCCGGTGGAGGCGGCCGAGCACCAGATGGTGATCGGCTCGCGCTTGTTCTTCACATGCTCGGCCAGCAGCGGGAAGTGGTGCGCCTCGCGGAAGAACGACGTCAGGTTGGTGGTCAGCGCGTTGGTGAACGACTCCCACTCCTCGCCAAGGCGGCCCGCCTCGAGGTCGTCGAGGTACTTGGCGAACGAGGCGATGCCGGTGGCGCGCAGCCGCCGCGCCAGGCGGCTGTACACCATTTCCTGCTTGCTGTCGGCCAGCGAGATGCCGGCGCGTTTGTAGATGAGGCCGCGAACACGTTCGAAATCCTTGGCATTGAAATCGAACTCTTTGACGGTGTCTTTAGTATGCGGCATTGGGTGTTCCTTGGTTTACTGCACTGGTGCTGCTGTTTAACGCTATGGTTTAAAATTCTTCCCACTCGTCGCCGCTGGTCTGCGACGACGTGGTCAGCTTCTTCGGCGCCGCCGGCGCCTTGGGCTTGGGCGCCGGCGCGGCCGGGGCGCTTACCTGCCTGGGCGCGGCGCGCGCGACCGGCTTGGGCGCGGCGACGGCGGGGGCTGGCCGGCGCATGCCGCCATCCTCGGCCAGCTTGAACACGCTGACCGCCTGCGCCAGCAGCTCGGCCTGCTCCTGCATGCTCTCGGCGGCGGCGGCCGACTGTTCGACCAGCGCGGCGTTCTGCTGCGTCATCTCGTCCATTTGCGTGATGGCCTGGTTGACTTCCTCGATGCCGTTGCTCTGTTCCTGCGTGGCGGCGGTGATCTCGCCCATGATGTCGGCCACCTGGCGGATCGACGTCACGATCAGGTCCATCGTCTGTCCGGCCTCGTCGACCAGGCGGCTGCCGGCATCGACCTTGTTGACCGAGTCGCCGATCAATTCCTTGATCTCCTTGGCCGCGCCGGCCGAGCGTTGCGCCAGGTTGCGCACTTCCGACGCCACCACCGCGAAGCCCCGGCCCTGCTCGCCGGCGCGCGCCGCTTCCACGGCCGCGTTCAGCGCCAGGATGTTGGTCTGGAAGGCGATGCCGTCGATGACGCCGATGATGTCGACGATCTTGCTGGAGCTGGCCTTGATCGAGCCCATGGTCTCGACCACCTGCGACACCACGCTGCCGCCCTTCTCCGCCACCGACGAGGCGGTCACCGCCAGCTGGTTGGCCTGGCGGGCGTTGTCGGCGTTCTGCTTGACGGTCGACGTCAATTCTTCCATCGACGACGCGGTTTCCTCCAGCGAGCTCGCTTGCGATTCGGTGCGCGACGACAGGTCGGCGTTGCCGGCGGCGATCTCGTGCGAGGCCGTGGTGATCAGTTCGGTACCGCTGCGCACGTCGCCCACCGTCTTGGCCAGGCTCTCGTTCATGTCCCGCAGCGCCTGCAGCAGCTCGCTCGTTTCATCCTTGCCCTCGACCCGCACGTCCGAGGTCAGCTCGCCCGAGGCCACGCGCTGGGCCACGGCCACCGCGCCCGACAGCGGCACCACGATCGACCGGGTGATCACCACCGCGCACACCACGCCCAGCGCCACGGCCACCGCGCCCAGGCCGAACAGCACGAACATCAGCGAGCGGTCGGCTGTGACGGAACCCTCCATCACATGCTTGGCGGCGGCCTGCTGCATGTCGACCAGTTTGTTGATCTGCGCCAAGGTTTGCTGGTTGAGCGGATCGATGCGGCCGGAAATGACCTTGGCCGCGCCCTCGCTGTTAAACGCCAGCACTTGCCCGATCGCCTCCTTGAAGGCGCTGTCGGTGTCGGCGTCGAGCTTGGAGATATCGGCCAGCACCTTTTTCTCGTCGTCGCTCAGGCCCAGCGCCTTGAGGTCGGCGATCGCCTTGTCGTAGTGGGCGCGGTGGTCCTTGACCTTCTGCTCCTCCTTTTGCATCAGGCTCACGTCCGATTGCAGGCCGATGTTGCGCATGGCGATGCCGGTTTCCAGCATCGCGCTTTTCATGGCGGCCGCCTGCAGGTTCTTGGCGGTGCTCAGCTCCAGGCCCGTGGTCAGCTTGCTCTTGTTGCTGAAGTTGAGGTAGTTGGTCATCAAGACCATGGCCACCAGGATCAGCAAAATGCCGCCGAAGCCGATGCGCAGTCGTGTACCGATGGTGAAATCGCGTAAGTTCATGGTGTTTCTCCCCTATTGCTGTGTGCTTGTGCTCGCCGGAACGCTGCTACCAGGCCGATGATCGTAATAGTCGTTGGGCACGCCCTCTGTGGAGCGCTTCCGCGGCCGACGCGGCCGCTTCGGGGCAAGGTTTAGGCCGCCAGTTGTTCCATCAAGCCCATCTCGGCGCTCGACATCAGTTTGTCGATGTTCACCAGGATCAGCATGCGCTCGTCGATGGTGCCCAGGCCGATCATGTAGTCGGAGCTGAAGGCGGTGCCCATCTCCGGCGCCGGCTTGACCTGCTCCGGCGTCAGGGTGGTCACGTCGGACACCGAATCGACCACCATGCCGACGATGCGGCCGCTGATGTTGAGGATGATGACGACGGTGAACTGGTCGTACACCGGCTCGCCCAGGTTGAACTTGATGCGCATGTCCACCACCGGGATGATGATGCCGCGCAGGTTGATCACGCCCTTGATGAACTCGGGCGCGTTGGCGATGCGGGTGACCACCTCGTAGCCGCGGATCTCCTGCACCTTGAGGATGTCGATGCCGTATTCCTCCGAGCCCAGCGTGAACGCCAGGTATTCGTGGCCGGCGATCTCGTTTGCGCCTGTGGTTAGTACGTCTGCCATGATGGTTTCCTATTTACGTTGCGTTGGGTCAGGAGAAAATTTGTTCGTCGGACAGCTGGCGCGACGAGCGTATCAGCGCGGCGACATCGAGGATCAGCGACACGCCGCCGTCGCCCAGGATGGTGGCCCCGGAAATGCCGGCCACCTTGCGGTAATTCGATTCCAGGTTCTTGACCACCACCTGCTGCTGGCCGACCAGGTCGTCGATGAACAGGCCCGCCTTGCGGCCGTCCGTCTCGATGATGACCACGATGCCCTGGGTCGGATCGGTGAAGCGCGGCGTGATGTCGAACATCTGGTACAGGGGCACCAGCGGCAGGTACTCGCCGCGCACCTTGATGACGCGGCCCTTGCCGCTGATTTCCTTGACGTCGTCGGCCACCGGCTGCAGCGACTCGATGACAAAGCCCAGCGGCAGGATGTAGACCTCCTCGCCGACCCGGATCGACATGCCGTCCAGGATCGCCAGGGTCAGCGGCAGCGAGATCGAAATCGTGGTGCCGAAACCCTTGGCCGAGCGGATGTCGACCACGCCGCCCATGGCGGTGATGTTGCGCTTGACGACATCCATGCCGACGCCGCGTCCGGAAACGTCGGTCACCGTTTCGGCGGTCGAGAAGCCGGGCGCGAAGATCAGTTGCCAGACCTCGGCGTCGCTCATGTTTTCGGACAGCGGCAGGCCGTTTTGCTCGGCCTTGGCCAGGATGCGCTCGCGGTTCAAGCCGCCGCCGTCGTCCGACACCTCGATGATGATGTTGCCGCCCTGGTGGGAGGCCGACAGGAACAGCCGGCCCGACTCGCTCTTGCCGGCGGCGCGCCGCACGTCCGGCATCTCGATGCCGTGGTCGATCGAGTTGCGCACCAGGTGCGTCAGCGGATCGACGATGCGCTCGATCAGGCCCTTGTCCAGTTCCGTGGCGGCGCCGTTGGTGATGAAGTCGACCTTCTTGCCCAGCTTGGCGGCCAGGTCGCGCACCATGCGCGGGAAGCGCGAGAACACGAAGTCCATCGGCATCATGCGGATCGACATCACCGCTTCCTGCAGGTCGCGGGTGTTGCGGGTCAGCTGGCTGACGCTGTTCAACAGGCGCTCGTGCGCCATCGGATCGAGCGTGTCGACGCGCTGCTCGATCATCGCCTGCGTGATCACCAGCTCGCCCACCAGGTTGATCAACTGGTCGACCTTCTCGATCGACACGCGGATCGACGACGATTCGGCGCCCGCGCCGGGCGTGCCCTTCTCGTCCTTCTTGGCGGCTTTCTTTTCCTGTTCCTCGACCACGGCCGGCGTCGGCGGCGCCTCGATCACGATGCCGGCGGCGGAGCGGATCTGCTCGACCGGCTGGAAGAAGCCGTAGCCGTTGGCGTCGTCGTTGCCTTCCTTGGCGTTGGCGCGGATCTCGTCGAGCGGCTGGAAGAAGCCGTAGCCCTGGCCGCCGCCCGCCATAGTCGGATGCAATTCGGTTTCGTCGAAAAAGCCGTAACCGAGGTCGCTCTCGACCTTCGAACGTTCGGCCTTTTCGGCCCGGGCCTGCTTGTCGCTCAGCGCCGGCAATTCGGTCACCACCATGTCGTCCGGATTGAGCACGAACGAGCAGATGGCGATGATGTCGTCGAGGCTCTCGTGCGTGGTCACGACCATCGCGTTGCGGTCCTTGTCGAGCGGCGTGATCGACACATGGCCCATCAATCCCAGCTCGGCGCCGAGCGCGGTCACCTCGCGGTGCACCATGACGGGCAGTTCGAGCCGGTAGCGGCGTCCGCCGCTGTGGTCGACCACCTTGGCCTCCGTCGCGTTGAACGCCGGCGCCACCGGCGACAGCGCCACCACCGGCACGTCCTGGGTCAGCGACTGCAGCATCATGCGCACGTCGCCGACGGCGTCCTGGTCGACGGTGCTGCCCAGGCGATGGCCGTCGAGCTGCATCTTGAGGATGTCCTTGGCGGCCAGGAAGGCGTCGACGTGCTCGGACGTCAGCGCCATCTCGCCCTTGCGGATGCGGTCGAGCAAGGTCTCGAGGATGTGCGTGACCTCCGTCATGTCGGTCACGCCGAACGTGGAGGCGCCACCCTTGACGGAATGGGCGGTGCGGAAGATCGCGTTCAGATCCTCGGCATCGGGGGCGGCGACGTCCACGGCCAGCAGCAGCCGCTCCATTTCAGCCAGCAGTTCCTCGGCCTCATCGAAGAAGACCTGGAAAAACTGACTTATGTCGATGGTCATGGTGATACTCCGTAAAGTTCGCTCATTGCTCGCGCCTTATCAGCCGATGACCTTCTTCACTACCTCGATGAGGCGCTGCGGATCGAACGGTTTGACCAGCCAGCCGTTGGCGCCGGCCGCGCGGCCCTTGGCCTTCATCTCGTCGGACGACTCGGTGGTCAGCATCAGGATCGGCGTCTTGGCGTAGGTCGGCAGCTCGCGCAGCAGCGCGATCAGCTGCAGGCCGTCCATGCGCGGCATGTTCTGGTCGGTCAGCACCAGGTCGACGCTTTGCAGCTTGGCTTTTTCCAGGCCGTCCTGGCCGTCAACCGCTTCCACCACCAGATAACCGGCGGCCTTCAGGCTGAAGGCCACCATCTGGCGCAGGGAACTGGAATCATCAACTGCAAGTATTGTCTTGGCCATCTTGGTTCTCACTCTTATCAATGCTGGACGCGCACGTCCATTTTTTTTAAAACAATCGGTGTTCAGCGGGGGTCTGGTCGACCCTTAAAACAATTCGATGTCGCCGCTCTCCAGGTGTTGCTGACTTACCGCCTTGCGCAACACGCTGCGCAGTTCCAAACTCTGTATCGCCAGCGCCATGCTGACCTTGCCCAGCAGCGCGACGATCTCCTCGTTGTCGCTCTCGGGCAGCATCTCGGCGCCGTGCGCGCCCAGGGTGCCGAGGAACTCGCGCAGGCCGGTGACGCGCTTGAGCGTGCGGTCGATCAGCTGGCTCGTCATGTCCTGGAACTGCATGCTGGTGATGGCGGCGTTGACATAGCCGCCCACCTGGCCCTGCAGCGCCTGCAGCTGCGCGCGCTGCTCGGGCGAGGCGATGCCGCCGTCGAGCAGCAGCTGGATCGTGGCCTGCTCGGCCTCCACCGTCTGGTGGATGGCCATGAAGTTGAACGACAGCTTCTCGATGGCCTCCTCCAGCAGCAGCCGGGTCTGGATCAGATCGGTCTCGACCTCGGTCAAATGCTTGCGCCCGTGGTCAGACACGCCCGACAGCAGGCGTTTTACATGCGACCCAAGGATTTTTTTTCTCGTCATAACATTCTCGTTGTTCTACTCTTCGCTGCGCGCTTTACGCCTTACCGTGTGCGACCTGTTGCACCGTCTATTTGCGGACCGGCGGCCCCGGCGGCGCTGCCGACCCGGCCGGCGGCGCCGCCAAGGCCGCCGCCGCTTCCTCCTCGGCGCCGACCTCGATCTGGCGGCCGCCGTCGCGGATCACGCTCTCCTCGGTCCGCTTGTTCATCACCAGGATGCTGATGCGGCGGTTGATCGGATTGAACGGATCGGCCTTGTCCAGATTGGCGGCCGAGGCCAGCCCCACCACCCGCAGCACCTTGGCGTCGGCCATGCCGCCGACGATCAGTTCGCGCCGCGAGGCGTTGGCGCGGTCGGCCGACAATTCCCAGTTGCTGTAGCCGGTCTCGCTCATGTACGGCGTCGAATCGGTATGGCCCGACAGGCCGATGCGGTTCGGCACGTCGTTCAGCACAAAACCGATCTCGTGCAAAATCTCCTTGGTGTACGACTGCAACTCGGCCTTGGCCAGCGCGAACATCGGACGGTTCTGCTCGTCGACGATCTGGATCCGCAAGCCCTCGGTCGTGATATCGAGCAGCAACTGGTTCTTGTACTTGACCAGCACCGGATTGGTTTCAATCTTGGCCTCGATCTTTTCCTTCAGCGCCTTCAGGCGCTGCGCGTCCTCGGCCTCGATGGCGGCGCGCGCGGCCGTCAGGTTGAAGGTCTTCTTGACCGCCGGCTCGTCGCTGGCCTGCACCTGGCCGTCCTTGCGGGTCAGGTCCTTGCCGCCGCCGGGAATCACCGACGAGCTGTCGCCGCTGCCCGAGCCGCCCTGCATGGCCACCTTCAGCGGCGTCTTGAAGTAATCCGAGATCCCTTTCAAGTCGCCCTTGGAGGTCGACCCAAGCAGCCACATCAACAGGAAGAACGCCATCATCGCGGTCACGAAGTCGGCGTACGCGATCTTCCACGCGCCGCCATGGTGGCCGCCGCCGCCCTTCTTGATGCGCTTGACGATAATTGGCCGTAAGCCTTCTTCAGCCATGACGATTCCTCAATGAGTCCAACATGATTCCAATAGCGCGTTTCATCCCGGGCTTACTTCGCCTTCGATTTCTTGATATGGTCTTCCAGCTCGCCGAAGGTCGGACGCTCGGTCGAGTACAGCACCTTGCGGCCGAACTCGACGGCCAGCGCCGGCGCGTAGCCGTTCAGGCTGGCCAGCAGGGTGACCTTGACGCACTGGTACATCTTGGTCGACTCCTCCAGTTTTTGCTCAAGCAGGCTCGACAGCGGAGCGACGAAACCGTAGGCCAGCAAAATCCCGAGGAAGGTGCCGACCAGCGCGTGCGCGATCAGAATCCCCAGCTCGGCCGGCGGCAAGCCGACGTTTTCCATCGTGTGCACCACCCCCATCACCGCCGCCACGATGCCGAACGCCGGCAGGCCGTCGCCCAGCTTGGCGATGGCGTGCGACGGCGCAGCGCCCTCGTGGTGGTGGGTCTCGATCTCGTTGTCCATCAGGTTCTCGATCTGGAACGCATCCATATTCCCCGACACCATCAGGCGCAGGTAATCGGTCATGAATTCGACGATGTGATGATCCTCCAGCACGCTCGGATACTTGCTGAACAGCGGGCTTTGCTCCGGGCTGTCGATGTCGCCTTCGATCGACATCAAGCCTTCCTTGCGCACCTTGGACAGGACGTCGAACAGCAGCGACATCATCTCCATATACAAATCCTTGGTGTAGCGCGAGCCCTTGAACAGGGTCGGCAGCGCGCCCAGCGTGGCCTTGATGGTCTTGCCATTGTTACCAACAATGAAAGCCCCAATCGCGCCGCCGCCGATCATCACCAGCTCCAGCGGCTGGAACAGCGCGGCCAAATGCCCGCCCGCCATCGCGTAACCACCGAAGACGCCGACCAGCACCACCACATATCCGATTATGACTAACAAGTGACCTGACTCCCCATAGTGAAACAAGGCCAAAATGTCAACTAACGCCGGCCCGATTTCAATAAATTTACGTGTAGAACTACAATAACGTGTCCGGGGGTGGCCGAGCAAGTGAATAACGCCAAATGATGCTTAAAAGTACCATTTATAGAGTGGGGCGGTGTCGTCTGTGGCGAGAATGGTCTGATCGGGCGCCCGCGCGTCGATTGCAAATTCATAGCTTATAAGTATGGCATCAGGACACATTTCGGCCTCCGCCTTGCGCCATAAACCACCCATCGCGGCCGGCGACAGATAGGCGAACACCAGATCGAATTGGCCGAAATCGAGGCGCTCGTAATCGCCGAGCAGGAAGCGCGCGCGGCCGCCGCCCATGGCGGTGCGCACGCGGCTATATAACCAGGGCAGTGGCGCCAGCTCGATGCCGACGCATTCGATATCCGGCCGCGTCCGGGCCAGATACATCACCAACCCGCCCAGCCCGCTGCCGATGTCGATCACGCGCAGCGGCCGGCCGTCGGCGCGGGGCGGCGGCAACTGCTGGCGCACCGCGTCCCACACGGCCGGGCGCGACGGGTAATAAGGAACCTGCGTGCGGAAGGTCGACCAGTACAGGCCCAGCAACACCAGGAAGACCGCCAGGAACAGCCACGGCGGCAGCCGCAGCGACAAGGCCGCCAGCACCGCCAGCGGGAAAAAGAATTCGATCGCGCGCCACCACACGGCCAGTCCCGCCAGCCAGGTGATGGCGGCGGCGACCACGCCGTGCACGACGGCGACGGTCAGGTAATCGACGGGAAAATGGAAGCTGGCCAGCAGGTACACCAGGCCGAGGCTGAGCGGCGCGGCGCCGCATTGGATCAGCAAGGCCCGCACGGCGGGCGCGCGGACGATGCGTCGGAGATAGGAAGCTTGGGGAATGTGGCGGGTCACGCGGCCAGGGCGTCGGCGTCGCGGGACTTCTTGGTCTTGCCGGCGCGCGAAGGCATGTGGCACAGGCCGCAGACATAGCTGCCGTTCAGGTCCATGCAGTTGACCACGTATTTACCCTGGCATTTGCCGCATGGGGCCAGTTCCAGCATCTTGCTGCCGAAAAAGCGCACCAGGGTCCAGGCGCGGGTCAGCGACAGCAGCGGCTCTTCGCCCGGTTCCGGCGGCATTTGTTCCAGATACAGCTTGTAGGCCTTCATGACCGCTTCGATGCCGGTGGCGCCGGCATGCTCGACCAGGAATTTATGGATGTTGATGAACAACGAGGAATGGATGTTCGGCTGCCAGGTCAGGAACCAGTCGGTCGAGAACGGCAGCATGCCCTTCGGCGGCGACACGCCGCGCAGCTCTTTGTACAGCTTGAGCAGGCGCTCGCGCGACAGCGACACTTCGGTTTCCAGCAGTTGCAGGCGCGCGCCCAGCTGGATCAGTTCAATCGCAAGCTGAATTTCCTGTGCTTCGGACACTACGCTTTTCTTGGTCATGATCCCTGCTCCCGGCTGTCTAGATGATGGTAATGCGCTTTGCGATGCGATGGCGTTCAGTACGAACGACTTAAGCGATTTCTTCGACAGCCTGGCCGGCCATCAGGATGGCGGCGTGCGACTGGGCCAGGGAACGGTCTTTATTATAGTTGGTCAGCATCGACAGGATGGCGCCATCGTCGAAGCGGAAGCGGGCCAGCATCATGTTGCCGCCTGCCAGCTTGAGGATTTGAGCGTTGCTCATGCCTTCGATCAGGTCGGCGATGTCGGCGGCGATGCCCAGACGGAAGATCGCGGTGACTTTGTCGGCGCGGATCATCTGCTGCGCGAGCATCAGGTAGCTCAGGTTAGCATCGCGAATTTCAGCCATCATATCGTTTGCGGTCATTTCCATCTCCCAGTATTTGTTTCACTGCGGAACACAATTGCGTTTCCAGTGAGATACATTCTGCGGGAGCAACAAAAATACGAGTAGAGGAGACTTTCCGTATTTTCCGTCGGGAAATAGCGAACGCGACCCGTCGGTGTTTGTCTGACAAACACTCGTGGATCTAGGCCCTACGCCCTTGCGGCGGGGCAATTATGTGGCTGAGAATCTTCAAAAAAGTCCTGTCATGACACGAAAAAATAGTTCGTATGGCGACTCTTTTTTGCTACATCTAACCCGGTTACGGCAGCTTTTTCGGGAACTTTAGGGTTTCCACAGAAAAATTTTAAATTATTTTCGACTACATCCATGCAAGCCGAGCTGCGTTTTACTTCCTTTTACGCGCTTCATGAATCTGGTAACGGCAAGGTCTCCGGGAACTTTAGGGATTTTTTGAATTTATTTGAAAAAAATCGAAAATAATTTTGGAACAGCCCGCAAAGCCAGCATCCATGCGGGTTTGCGGGGCGCGGCGTGGCGCCCCGGGTGGGCCGTTCGCGGCCGGAACCAGCGGATTTTCCTGTTACACTGGCGTATCAGACAACTTGTTTAAGCCTAAAGCATCAACGGCCTCAAAAGAAGGTAACTTAATGACAACTCGCAATGACTGCCTGCAACGCGACGCGCAAGATCCGCTCGCCGCGCTGCGCGACCGCTTCGATCTGCCGGCCGGCGTGATATATCTGGACGGCAATTCTCTGGGCGCCCGGCCGAAAGCCGCCCTCACCCGCGCCCAGCACGTCATCGCGCAGGAATGGGGACACGACCTGATCCGTAGTTGGAATACCGCCGGTTGGTTTGACCTGCCAAAAAGGCTGGGAAACCGCCTGGCGCCGCTGATCGGCGGCGCCCCGGACGAAGTGGTCATCACCGACACCACCTCGCTCAACCTGTTCAAGGCGCTGGCCGCCGCGCTGAACATGCAGGCCAGCGACCCGGTCTCCGCGACCCGGCGCGTGATCGTCACCGAACGCTCCAACTTCCCGACCGACATCTATATGGCCCAGGGCCTGAGCGGTTGGCTCGATCGTGGTTATACCGTCAAGCTGGTCGACTCGGTCGGGGAACTGGCGGCCGCCATCGGCGCGGACACCGCCGTCGTCATGCTGACCCACGTGAACTACCGCACCGGCTACCAGCACGACATGCGCGCCACCAGCGCCCTCGCCCACGCCGCCGGCGCGCTGATCGTCTGGGACCTGGCCCACTCGGCCGGCGCGGTGCCGCTGGACCTGAACGGCGACGGCGCCGACCTGGCCGTCGGCTGCACCTACAAGTACTTGAACGGCGGCCCCGGCGCCCCGGCCTACATCTGGGTGCCGCGCCGGCACCAGGCCCGCTTCACGCAGCCGCTGTCGGGCTGGTGGGGCCACGCCGCGCCGTTCGCCATGGCGCCGGACTTCGCCCCGGCCGACGGCATCGGCCGCGCGCTGTGCGGCACCCAGCCGGTGGTGTCGCTGGCGATGGTCGAGAGCGGGCTGGAGGTGTTCGAACAAACGTCGATGGCCGCGATCCGCGACAAATCGCTGGCGCTCACCGACCTGTTCATCGAACTGGTGGAGCGGCGCTGCGCCGACCACCCTTTGGGACTGGTCACGCCCCGGGAGCACGCGCGCCGGGGCAGCCAGGTCGGCTTCACGCATCCGCACGGCTACGCGGTGATGTCGGCGCTGATCGCGCGCGGCGTCATCGGCGACTACCGCGAGCCGGCCATCATGCGCTTCGGTTTCACGCCGCTCTACACCAGCCATACGGAAGTATGGGACGCGGTCGAAATCCTGCGCGACATCCTGGACCGCAAAGACTACGACGTCGACGCCAAGCGCGACGCCGTCACCTGACGAGATCATCATGACCGAACACAAACCGGCGGCCAGTGGCTGCCCGATGCACGCGACCGCCGATGCGAGCGCCCCGGGCGTCGGCGACGCCACATGGCACGGCGCGCAGATGGACTTCAGCAACTCGATGAGCTACGGCGACTATCTGGGCCTGAACCAGATCCTCAACGCCCAGCATCCGCTGTCGCCCAACCACAACGAAATGCTGTTTATCGTCCAGCATCAGACCAGCGAGCTGTGGATGAAGCTGATGCTGCACGAAATGCACGCCGTGCGTGCGCACCTGCAATCGAACGACCTGGCGCCGGCCTTCAAGATGCTGGCGCGGGTGGCGCGCATCATGGACCAGCTGGTGCACGCCTGGGATGTGCTGGCGACGATGACGCCGCCCGAATACACCGCGATCCGCCCGTACCTGGGCGCCTCGTCGGGCTTCCAGTCGTATCAATACCGCGAGATCGAATTTATCCTCGGCAACAAAAACGCTGCCCTGCTGAGTGTCCACAACACCGCGCCGGACGCCTTCGCGGTGCTGGACAAGGCCCTGCGCGAGCCGTCGGTGTACGACGAAGCGATCAAGCTACTGGCCCGCAACGGCCTGCCGATCGCCGCCGAGCGGCTCGACGCCGACTGGACCCTGCCGACGGCCGCCGACGACTCGGTGCAGAACGCGTGGCTGGAGGTGTACCGCGACCCGTCGAAGCACTGGGCCCTGTACGAGCTGGCCGAAAAGCTGGTCGACCTGGAGACGGCGTTCCGTTTCTGGCGCTTCCGCCACGTCACCACGGTCGAGCGCATCATCGGCTTCAAGACCGGCACCGGCGGCACGGCCGGCGTCAGCTACCTGCGCAAGATGCTCGACGTGGTGCTGTTCCCCGAGCTGTTCGCGTTGCGCACGGCGCTGTAAAGCTGGCGTCCCCGGCGGCGCATGGCGGATTACGCCTTCGGCTAATCCGCCCTACGTGTTTCAGAACGACTAGAAGGCGCCGGACCGCCACAGTGACACGTAGGGCGGATTAGCGTAGCGTAATCCGCCATGCATGCATCACCGCCGGCTCCCGCATTGTCCCCGCTTGCGCATATCACACGGGCCGCCCCGGCACGGCCCCGTGCCTGGGTTAAGATGCCAGCCATCCAACCCAGCAAGGAACGCACATGGACTACGAAGTACTCACCCTGGCCGGCCTGTGGAACTCCGGCCCCGCCCACTGGCAAACCCGATGGGAGCAAAACCACCCGACCTGGGTCCGCGTGCCCCACCGCGACTGGGAAACCCCGGACCGCGACGAATGGGTGGCCGAGCTGGACGCCGCCATCGCCCTGTGCCAACGTCCGCCGGTGGTGGCCGCGCACAGCCTGAGCTGCTCCCTGGTGGCGCGCTGGGCCGCCTCCGGCTCCGCGCACCGCATCGCCGGCGCCTTCCTGGTCGCGCCCAGCGACACCGACGCCCCCTCCTATCCCGACTGCACCACCGGCTTCCAGCCGATGCTGCTGGAGCGCCTGCCTTTTCCCAGCATCGTCATCGCCAGCGCGAACGATCCCTACGTCGGCACGGCACGCGCGCGGCAGTTCGCAAAGGCCTGGGGAAGCGACTACACCGAGATCGGCGACGCCGGCCATATCAACGGCGACGCCGGCTACGGCCCCTGGCCGGAAGGTGAAAAACTCTTGCTGGACCTCTGCGAAAAAGTCCAGCGCTAGAGGACCAGGGGCATGCCGATGCTGGCACGGCGGCGCTCGAAAAATTCGCTCAGATCACAACGATTTCTAAAACACGCAGGGCGGATTAGCGAAGCGTAATCGGCCATGCATGCGTCGTCGACGACTCATGCATGGCCGATTACGGCGTTCCGCCTAATCCGCCCTACGTGGATCTGTGGTGGTTCGTGCGCTTACTTGCTCGCGCCGCTCAACAGCATCTCATTGAGACGCTTGACGAACGTGGCCGGGTCGCTCAGCGAACCGCCTTCGGCCAGCAAGGCCTGGTCGAACAGGATATTCGCCCAGTCACCGAACAAGGTGCCCGATTCCTCGTACTTCAAACGCGTCACCAGCGGGTGGTTCGGATTGATCTCGAGGATAGGCTTGGACTCCGGAGCGCTCTGCCCCGCCGCCTTCAGCATGCGCAGCAGATTACCCGACAGCTCATGCTCGTCCGCCACCAGGCAGGCCGGCGAATCGGTCAGGCGGAACGTCACGCGCACGTCCTTGGCTTTGTCCGACAAGGCTTCCTTCATTTTGCCGACCAAATCCTTGTACGAGTTCTCGGTCTCCTCGTGCTCTTTCTTCTCTTCCTCGTCTTCCAGCGCGCCCAGATCCAGGCCGCCCTTGGCCACCGACACCAGCTCCTTGCCTTCGAACTCGGTCAGGAACGACAGCATCCACTCGTCGACACGGTCGGTCAGCAGCAGCACTTCGACGCCCTTCTTGCGGAAGATTTCCAGGTGCGGGCTGTTCTTCGCGGCGACGTAGTTATCGGCCGTGACGTAGTAGATCTTGTCCTGGCCTTCCTTCAGGCGCGCGACATACTGCTCCAGCGAGACGCTTTGCTCGTCGTTCTCGTTGGCGGTCGAGGCGAAGCGCAGCAGCTTGGCCAGACGGTCCTTGTTGGTGGCGTCCTCGCCGATGCCCTCTTTCAGCACCTGGCCGAACTCCTTCCAGAAGGTGGCGTACTTGTCCTTCTTCTCCTGTTCTTCGGCGTTGGCCAGTTCCTCCAGCATGCCGATCACGCGCTTGGTCGAGCCGTCGCGGATCACTTTGACGTCGCGCGACTCCTGCAGGATCTCGCGCGAGACATTCAGCGGCAGGTCGGCCGAGTCGATCACACCCTTGACCATGCGCAGGTAGGCCGGCATCAGCTGCTCGGCGTCGTCCATGATGAACACGCGCTTGACGTACAGCTTGATGCCGCCGCGCTTGTTGCGGTCCCACAGGTCGAACGGCGCCTTGGCCGGAATGTACAACAGCTGCGTGTACTCGCTGCGGCCTTCGACGCGGTTGTGCGTGTACGCCAGCGGCGCCTGGAAGTCGTGCGAGACGTGCTTGTAGAATTCCTCGTACTGCTCCGGCGTGATCTCTGATTTGCTGCGCGCCCACAGCGCGCTGGCCTGGTTGACGGTCTCGAATTCGTCTTTAAGAACGGTTTCCTTCTTCTCGTCGTCCCATTCCTCTTTCTGCATCACGATCGGCAGCGAGATGTGGTCCGAGTACTTGCGGATGATGGATTTGATCTTCCACGACGATAGCAGCTCGTCCTCGCCTTCGCGCAGGTGCAGGATGATGTCGGTGCCACGGCCGGTCTTCTCGATCTGTTCGACCGAGTAATCGCCCTCGCCGGCCGATTCCCAGCGCACGCCCTCGGACGCCTCGGCGCCCGCGCGGCGGGTTTCGACGGTGATCTTGTCGGCGACGATGAAGCCGGAGTAGAAGCCCACGCCGAACTGGCCGATCAGGGCCGCGTCCTGCTGCTGGTCGCCCGACAGCTTGCCGAAGAATTCCTTGGTGCCCGATTTGGCGATGGTGCCCAGGTGCGAGATCGCCTCGTCGCGGCTCATGCCGATGCCGTTGTCGGAAATGGTGATGGTGCGGGCGGCCTTGTCGAACGAGACCTTGATCTTCAGTTCATGGTCGTTGCCGTACAGGGCGTCGTTGTTGATCGCCTCGAAGCGTAGCTTGTCGGACGCGTCGGACGCGTTCGAGATCAACTCGCGCAGGAAAATCTCTTTATTCGAGTACAGGGAGTGGATCATCAGCTGCAACAGCTGTTTCACTTCAGCCTGGAAACCAAGGGTTTGCTTATCGTTATCTGCCATTTTTAAAGCCTCTAATAGTCTTAGTGTGCGTGCGCGAAGTCGCACGGGTGTGGCGAAAGTGGGGATTATAAAATGGTTTTCAAGAGCAGCTTGCTATTTTCCCAACTGCTGCTCCAGGAACTTCCACACGCCCGGCTCCTGCATCGCCGCCACATTGAGCCGCATGCGGGTCGACGGCAGCTGCGTGGGCGAGAACAGGCTGCCCGGCGCCAGCAGCAGATTGTCGGCCATGGCGCGCTCGGTCAGCATGCTGGTGTCGCAGCCGGCGTCCGCCCAGACGAACATCCCGGCCGGCGAAGCCACATCCACCTTCAGGCCGACGCGCTCCATCTGCCGCACCGCCTTGGCGCGGATGCCGTCGAGCCGTGTGCGCACCCGGTCCGCGTGCTTGCGGTAGGAGCCCTCGGACAGCACTTTATAGACCACCCGCTCGCCGATGTCGCTGGTGGTCAGGGTGGACAGCATCTTGCGGTCGGCCAGCCTCTCGGCCCGCTCGGCCGACGTGGCGATGAAGCCAACCCGCAGGTTGGCCGCCATCGTCTTCGAAAAGCCGCCCAGGTAAATCACCCGCTGCAGCTGGTCCAGCGCCGACAGCCGCGTGGCCGGCTGCACCGCGCTGCCGGGGTGCAGGTCGCAATAGATATCGTCTTCGACGATGATGAAGTCGTGCTCCTCCGACAGCCGCAGCACCTGGAACGCCTTGGCCGCCGACAGCGACGTCGAACTGGGGTTGTGCAGCACCGAGTTAATAATATAGAGCTTGGGCTTGTGGATAGCCGCCAGCTCGGCCAGCCGGGCGATATCCGGGCCGTCGGCCAGACGCGGGATGCCGATCACGTTCGCACCCAGCGCGGCGAAGGAGCCGAACATCAGGAACCAGGCCGGATCGTCGACGAAGATGGTGTCGCCGGGGCGGGTGAACTCGCGCGCCACCATGTCCAGCGCCTGCGTGACGCCGGCGGTGGTGACGATTTGCTCCGGCGCGGCGGCGATTTCCAGCTCGGCGAGCTTGTGCTGCAGTTGCTGGCGCAGCGGCAGGAAGCCCTGCGGCAGCCCGTAGCTCACCAGCAGATTGGGATTCTGGCGACTGACCGCGCGCAGCGCGTTGGCGATCGCGGTGCCGTCCAGCCATTCCGGCGGCAGCACGCCGGAGCCGGGCATCTGGTGGTGCGGCATCTGGCGGAACATGTTCCGCACCAGCCAGACCACGTCGATCGGCTTGGCGTCCAGCCGGGAACGGGAGGCGCCCGCCCCGGCCGGGGCGCTTGCCGCGTCGGTGGCGTTGAGCGCCATCGGCGCCCGCTCGCGCACGAAAAAGCCGGCGCCCCGGCGCGACTCCAGGTAGCCGGTCGCCACCAGCTTGTCGTAGCTGGCCACCACGGTGAAGGCGGACACGCCATGCGCCGCCGCGAACGCGCGGATCGACGGCATGCGCGCCCCGCCCCGCAGCAGCCGGTCGTCGATGCGCGCCGCCACCGAGCGCACGATCTGGTCGATCAGCGTTTCGCCCGATTCGCGAGACAGCAATCCCACCAACGGTCCGGCGGCGGACCTGGGCCTGGACGCCGATTTAACCGCCTTGGCATTCACGCCCGCCGGCACCGACGCCACCGCCGGTCCGGGCGCGGCGGCGGCCACAGCGCGGGCGTGCGCGGCCGCCAACGCCTCATTAACAGCCTCGGCTGCGGCCGACGCGGCGGCGCCTAAAAGCGATGTGCGCTTGCGTGTATTGGTCATGCTACCGTCACAGTATAAGAAATTAAGTTTAAAGTGTACTGGCACTGTACTGGCTTTTGTACCGTAGGATACACCCATAGGACGAGCAAATTCAAGCAAATCCAAGCAAACCCACCGGAGCCAGCATGACCCGCATCGCCACCCACAGCGCCCCACCCACCACGGTAGCCCCGATCCCGACCCACGGTTCCCGCCTGGGCGGCATCAGCGACGAAACGGCCGGCATGCTGCTGGGCCTCATCGGGGTCGCCATCTTCAGCCTGACCCTGCCCTTCACCCGGCTTGCCGTCGGCGCCGCCGGCGATACCGGTGGCGCCGGCGGCCTGTCGCCGATGTTCGTCGCGCTGGCGCGCGCGCTGGTCGCCGCCGCGCTGGCCGGCGCCTGGCTGCTGTGGAAGCGCGCGCCGCTGCCTCCGCGCGCCGCATTGGCGCCGCTGGCGATGGTGGCCGTCGGCTGCGTGATCGGCTTCCCGTGGCTGACCTCCGTCGCCATGCGCTCGCTGCCCGCCGCCCACGGCGCCGTCCTGATCGGCATCCTGCCGCTGGCCACCGCCGTCTTCGCGGCCCTGCTGGGCGGCGAAAAACCTTCGGCCGGCTTCTGGATCATGGCCTTGTGCGGCTCGGCGCTGGTGGCCGGCTTCGCGCTGCGCCAGAGCGGCGGCGGCCTGCATCCGGCCGACCTGGCGATTTTCGCCGCCGTGTTGCTGGCGGCCATGGGCTACGCCGCCGGCGGGCGCCTGTCGCAGACCCTGGGCGGCCAGCAAACCATCTGCTGGGCGCTGGTGCTGGCCGCGCCGGTGCTGCTCCCGGTGGTCGGCTGGCTGTGCTGGCACGACGCCGGCCGGATCGCCGCCGCCGGCGCGGCCGCCTGGACCGGCTTCGCCTACGTTTCGGTGTTTTCGATGTTCATCGGCTTCTTCTTCTGGTATCGCGGCATGGCGCTGGGCGGCGTGGCGCGGGTCGGCCAGGTGCAACTGGTGCAGCCCTTCCTGTCGCTGCTCGGCGCGGCCGTGATCCTGGGCGAGTCGCTGGAGTGGCCGACGGTGATATTTGCAATCGCCGTCATCGCCACGGTGGGCGTCGGCCGCAAAATGCAGGTGAAACGCCGCTAAAACCGTGGACTATTCTGATTTTGGCCCGATTGCAGGCATGGCCTGTCTCAAGAGTACAATATCGGTCTACAGCCCCACCCACTTACTATATGGATAAGCACATGTCTGTCTACGAAAAACTGAAAGCGCTCGATATCACCCTGGCCGCACCGGCCACCCCGGCCGCCGCCTACGTCATGTACGCGCAAACCGGCAACACGGTGTTCATCTCGGGTCACATCGCCAAACGCGCCGACGGCAGCGTGTGGGGGGGCCAGCTGGGCAAGAACATCGACACGGCCGAAGGCAAGCAAGCCGCGCGCGCCATCGCCATCGACTTGATCGGCACCCTGCAGGCGGCCGTCGGCGGCGATTTGAACCGCGTGCGCCGCATCGTCAAGCTGATGAGCCTGGTGAACTCCACCCCTGATTTTACCGAACAGCACCTGGTCACCAACGGCGCTTCCGAGCTGCTGGGCGAAGTCTTCGGCGACGCCGGCAAGCACGCCCGCTCGGCCTTTGGTGTCGCACAAATCCCGCTTGGCGCCTGCGTCGAAATCGAACTGATCGCGGAAGTCGCGTAAGCGGGCGGCGTCCTATCCGGCGCCGTTCCTTTTATAAAAGCCGCCACAAGCGCGCTTGTTGAATCGCCGGGCCGTCTTCGGCCGGGGCACACATCTAGTGAGACATGTATGAAAATCGAAAACCCGAACCCGATCCAGTGGCGCTTCTCCGAACGCGCCGACCAGCTGCAATCGTCCTTCATCCGCGAGATCCTGAAGATCACGCAGCAGCCCGAGATCATCTCCTTCGCCGGCGGCCTGCCGTCGCCGCTGACCTTCCCGGTCGACGAAATGAAGGTCGCCTTCGACAAGGTCCTCGAGACCAACGGCAAAGTGGCGCTGCAATACGGCCCGACCGACGGCTACCTGCCGCTGCGCCAGTGGATCGCCGACTCGCTGTCGACCAACGGCGCCAAAATCATCCCTGAACAGGTGCTGATGACGTCCGGCTCGCAGCAGGCGCTGGACCTGCTGGGCAAAGTGCTGATCGACGAAGGCAGCCGCGTGCTGGTCGAGACCCCGTCCTACCTGGGCGCGCTGCAAGCCTTCTCGGTCTACCGTCCGGAGTTCAAATCCGTCGATACCGACGAACATGGCCTGGTGCCGTCGTCGCTGGACCCGGTCGCCGCCGGCGCGCGCCTGCTGTACGCGCTGCCGAACTTCCAAAACCCGACCGGCCGCACCCTGTCCGTCGAGCGCCGCCTGGAGCTGGTCGAGACCTGCGCCCGTCTGGGCCTGCCGCTGATCGAGGACGATCCGTACGGCGCCTTGAGCTACAAGGGCGACCCGCTGCCGAAGATGGTGGCGATGAACCCGGAAGGCGTGATCTACATGGGTTCCTTCTCCAAGGTGCTGACGCCGGGCATCCGCCTGGGCTACGTGGTGGCCCCGCTGCCGCTGGTGCGCCGCCTGGAGCTGGCCAAGCAGGCCGCCGACCTGCACACCTCGCAACTGACGCAGATGGTGGTGCATGAAGTGATCAAGGACGGCTTCCTGGAGCAGCACATCCCTAAAATCCGCACACTGTACGGCAACCAGTGCCAGGTCATGCTGGACGCGATGGCCCAGTACTTCCCGGCCGGCGTCGAGTGGACCAAGCCCGAAGGGGGCATGTTCATCTGGGTCACGCTGCCCAAGCATATCGACGCCATGAAACTGCTGGACGAGGCGATCGCCCAGAAGGTGGCCTTCGTACCGGGTTCGCCGTTCTACGCCAACGAACCGGAAACCAACACTTTGCGCCTGTCGTTCGTGACCGTGCCGCCGGAACGCATCCGCGCCGGCATCGAGATCCTCGGCAAACTGATCGCCGCCAAGATTTAAAGTAGTATCCCGTGGGCGGCGTTCGCCGCCCACACTCTGCTTCTTGTCATCCCTGCAAAAAAAAGCACGGTCCCTGCTGGCCATTGGGTCCGAGTCGCTTTCAAGCCTGAAGCATCCCTCCAAAATCATGCGCCGAATTTTTACATATCGGGCGGGCAACGCGGTATCATTTGATCGATAGCCACTTGGTAAGGCAAGCCTTTGTTCATGCGTGTACAAACTTCCCCAGCTCGCCCCTTGCGCCGCGTCCCGGCGCGATCGCGGCCCCACGCCGGGACGCCCCACCAGGTTAAAGGCGACGCGCAATGAACCCCGTCAGTTCCGGATTGGCCACGCGGCGCGATGCCGCCATCCTGATCGTCGACGACGCGCCGGAGAATCTGGCCGTGCTGCGCAAGCTGATGGTCGAACAGGGCTATCAGACGTTTGTCGCCACTTCCGGCGAGCGGGCGCTCAAGATCGCGCGCCGCGTCCATCCGGATTTGATACTGCTCGACGTGGTGATGCCGGGCATGGATGGCCTGGAGACCTGCCGCCAGCTCAAAAGCCACGCGGCCACGCAACGCATTCCCGTCATTTTCATGAGCGCCAGGACCGACACCGACGACGTCGTCGCCGGCTTCGACATCGGCGCCGTCGATTACATCGGCAAGCCGCTGCGCATGGCCGAAGTGTGCGCCCGCGTGCGCACGCAGCTGCAAATCCGCAGCAACAGCGAGACCCAGGAAGAACAGGCCGAGCGCCTGCGCACCATCGTCAACAACATGGCCGAGGGCCTGTTGATCATCGAGGCGGACGGCCGCATCCAGTTCACCAATCCGGCCTGCGACAAATACCTGGGCTACCAGGAGAACGAGCTGGCCGGCCGCGCGATCTCGGAGCTGCTCAACCCCATGGTGGCACAGGAATACCTGGAATACTTCGCCCGCTACGCCGCTTCGCCCGAGATGGCGCACAGCCACGGCACGCGCGAGGTGATCATCCGCCACCGCAACGGCAGTTCGGTGTGCATGGACCTGACGCTCACGCCGATGTACCTGCGCCAGCCGCTGTTTATCGGCCTGCTGCACGACATCACGCACCACAAGCAATCGGAGGACGCGCTGCAGCGCGCCGCCATGGTCGATCCGCTGACGCAAATCGCCAACCGGCGCCATTTCGACACCTTCCTGGAAAAGGAGTGGCAGCGCTCCATGCGCAGCGGCCAGCCATTGTCGCTGGTGGTGCTGGACGTCGACCACTTCAAACTGTACAACGACACGCTGGGCCATCCCGCGGGCGACGCCTGCCTGCAGCGGGTGGCGGCGGCCATCGCCTCGCACGCGCTGCGCCCCACCGACCTGGCGGCGCGCTACGGCGGCGAGGAATTCGTGCTGCTGTTCGCCGAGACGGGAGCCGAAACGGCCACCATGATGGCCGAGGCGATCCGCGCCCACATCGAATCGCTGCGCATTCCGCACCCGCGCTCGACGACGTCCGACTGGCTGACCGTCAGCATCGGCGTGGCCACCATCCACCCGCACCAGCTGGACAACACCGAATCGCTGTTCGTCGCCGCCGACCGCGCCATGTACGTCGCCAAGGAGGGCGGCCGCAATCAGGTGCGCTCGACCAGCAGCGGCGGCGCCGCGCTGGAAGCGGTCAAAGCGCTGGTGATGCGCTGACCCGGCCACGCAACGCCTTCAACCCGAGCGGCACGCTGACGGCCAGCGCCAGCAGCGAGAACACGATCACGCCCAAGCCGCCGGCGTTCTGGAACAGCTCCCCCGCGCCAACGGTGCCCACCGCCACGGCGGCGAAGGTCACCACCACCGATTGCGACAGCAAGCTGCCGTCGCGGTCCTGCGCCGAGATAAAGCTGTTCAGCACCGCCATGATGGCGTAGAAGGCCATGTTCAGCATCAATTGGCCGACGAAGAACAGCACCACACCGCCGGCGGTGAAGAAGCAGGCGACCGAGGCGAACATCACCAGCAGCGCGCCCATGACGGTCAGACCGCGCCGCGCAGCCAGCGCCGGTATCGCCGGCACCACCGCGCCGAAGAACCCCAGCAGCGAGGACACCGCCAGCAGGGTTCCAATGGTCGGCAGCGACAGGCCGATACGCTCGCCCTGCAGGGCCGATACCGCCCACACGCCGGCCTGCACGCTGTAGACGCCGACGAACACGCCCCACGCCAGCCATACGCCGGCGCCGACGCGGCGCCGGCGCATACCCGGCTCCTTCGGCGCCGTGGGCAGCGGCGCGCGCGCGGGCACCAGCGCCGGTGTGCGCGCGGCCGCCACGCCCAGCACCGTCGCCAGCAGCGCAAGGCCGATCCAGACCCCGTCGCCCGCCGCCACATCCGGCAGCAGCGACACCAGCGTGAACACGCCGGCGACGGCCAATCCCGACAACAGCAGCACCACGCCCCATAACCGCTCGGCGTCGCGGTGGCAGGCCAGGCAAATGCCGACCATGACGATCATCTGCGCTTCGCAGACGCCGACCACCAGCCGCAGCGCGCCAAACAGCGGCGGCGACAACGTCAACGCCGTCAACATCTGGCACAGCGCCAGCAGCACCAGGGCAACGGCGGTGCATCGCGCCGGCCAGCGGCGCGCCATCGGCGGCAGCAGGACGCAGCCGGCCAGCATGCCGATCATCTCGACGCCGGTCATCAAGGTGGCCTGGCCCTCGTCGAAACGCAGCCGCGCCATCGTGTTGGTCACCAATAGCGGCATCATGGTGGTGCCGCCTATGCCCAGCGCCCACGCGGAAGAAAGTATCAGGGTTGAACCGGCCGTGGTTTTCACGGCGACGACGTCGATGTCTGGCAGGGGCGCTGCGGGTGTGGTGGTCATCGCTGGTCCATGGTGATGGCGGCACGATTTGCCGTGCTCAAAGCATACGACGGAAGCCACGATAGACGGGGCCAAAACGGCCAAAAAAGACACACAGGCGGCCATTTAACGCGACCCGACGCGCCGGCGCGTACATCCTGTGCTAGCCTCGTTCATCAACTTGAAGGAGTGGCCCATGCCGGTAAAACCGCACCTCCCCGACGCCGAAGCCGACGTTCCACCCCATGTGATACGCCAGGTGCTGCAACTGCTGGCCAGCCGTGGCCACTCGGGCGAAAGGCTGTGCAAGGGCCTGGGATTCACGCCGGAGAATCTGTGCGACGCCGGCTTTCGGGTCTCCTACCGGCAAACCAGCATGCTGGTGCGGCGCGCCATGCAGCGCTGGGGCGATCCGGCCATCGGCATCGCCACCGGCGCGCGGCAGACGGTGGTGTGCTTCGGCCTGCCCGGCCTGGGCATGCTCACCTGCCCCACCCTGGGCGAGGCGCTGCTCTACCTGATCAAATACCAGCGCGCGGCGGGGGCGCTGACCATCAACGAGCTGGCCGTGGTCGACGAGCGCCATTTCACGATCGAAGTGGCGCCCCGATTCCACGACCCGGAATTGGAGCCGTTTTTCATCGAGGAGATCTTCGTCAGCGGCGTTGAGGTGGCGCGCGCGATGGTCGGCTCGCATTTCCGGCCGGCGCGGCTCGAGCTGCGCTATCCGCGTCCGGTCTACGCCAGCGCCTACAGCGAGTACTTCCGCTGCCCGGTGGTGTTCAACGCACCGCTCAATCGCCTGATCTGCGAGATGACCTGGTACCACTGCCCGCTGCCGACCCATGACCGCTTCATGCAGGACAGCCTGCAGGCGCAGATCGACCAGTTGCTGTCGATCGACACGCCGCGCAACGATCTGGTAGAGTCGATCATGAACGTGCTGCGGGCCTCGGTCGACGAAATGCCCGGGCTGGCGCAGACCGGGGCGGCCCTCAACATGAGCGAACGCACGCTGCGCCGCCGCCTGGCGGAGCTGGACACCTCCTACCAGCGGCTGGTGGACCAGGTCCGCTACGAGTGCGCGCTCGATCTGCTGAGGCGCAGCGCGATGCCGCTGGTCGATATCGCGATGGCGACCGGATTCACCGACGCCCGCAACTTCCGCCGCGCCTTCAAACGCTGGTCCGGCATCCTGCCGAACCAGATACGGCAAGGCATGCCAGCCCCACGGCTGTTGATGCCGGAGCGGGGCGGACCAAACCTGATGGACTGACCACCGTCAGGGAATTTCCCATTTTCCGGCGCGGAGCACCACCAGGCCGCGCCGGCGCAGCGACTCCAGATAGCGCGCGTGGCCGCGCACACCTTTTTTGCGGAACAGCGGTATCAGCTTGGGCAGCATGTTCGGCAGCAGCATCGCCAACCTGACCGTCCACGATTCGCTGACGCGCGGATAGCGTTCCAGGCATGGGCGGTCCAGCATCCGCATGACCTGGCGCGCGACGTCCTCCGGCTGCTGCGGCGGATCCATGAACTGCAGCGTGTTGCCGCCTTCGATCGCCTCGCGCATCAGCATCTGCGTCTCGGTCGCCGACGGCAGCACGCTGCCGACATGCACGCCGTGGCGCTCGCGGTCCAGGCCCAGGCACAGCATGGCACCGCGCAGGCCGAACTTGGTGGCCGAGTAGATCCCGGTTTCCGGCAACGGGAAGATCCCGCCCAACGACACCGTGTTGATCACGCGGCCATCGTCCGCCCGCTGCAAGGCGCCAAAGGCCAGCCGGGTCAGCACGATCGGCGACAGCAGGTTGATATTCAATTCGGCCAGGATGTGATCGACCGAACGCTCCTCGAAATGCCCCGTCCCCGTCATGGCGGCGTTGTTGACCAGGATGTCGAGCCGGCCGAAACGTTCCTGGATAAAGGCCAGCAAGGAAGGCAGTTTATTCAAGTCGTCCAGGTCGACCCGCACGCCCACCGCCCCCGCCCCCAGCTCCGCCGTCGCCCGGTCCAGCGCCGCCTGGTCGCGGTCGGCCAGCACGCAGGTGATGCCACGCTCGATGAAACCGCGGCAGATCGCCCGGCCTATGCCGCCAGCGCCGCCCGTGACCAGGGCCACCCGCCCCTCCCGGCCGGCGTTCGTTGTTGTCGCCATGTGTATTCCTCTTGTGGTCTTAGTTGTTTTTATGGCCGGCCGCGCCCAGCTGCATCCAGATGGTCTTGGTCTCGGTGTACTGGTCGTGTGCCAGCAGCGATTTTTCGCGCCCGCCGAAACCAGACTCCTTGTAGCCGCCGAACGGCACCCCGGTATCGCCTTCGGAGAAGCAGTTGATCGACACGGTGCCGGCGCGGATGGACTTGGCAACGCCGTGGGCGGAATCCAGGTTGCTGGTATAGACCGACGACGCCAGGCCATAGCTTGTGTCGTTGGCGATGGCCACGCCCTGCGCCAGGTCGTCGAACTCCATCACCGACAGCACCGGCCCGAATATCTCCTCGCGCGCGATCGTCATCGACGGCAGCACGGCGTCGAAAATGGTGGGCTCGACGAAGCTGCCGCCACTGTCCAGGCGCACCTGGGCGCCGCCGTGCACCAGTTGCGCGCCCTGCTCCCTGCCGCCGGCGATATACCCCAGCACGCGCCGCATGTGTCCCGGCTCGATCAGCGCGCCGACGCGGGTGGCCGGATCGAGCGGGTCGCCGACCCGCCATTCGTCGAAGGCGCGCTTGACCTCCGCCAGCAACTCGTCCTTGCGCGAACGATGGACGATCAGGCGCGAACCGGCGCTGCAATTCTCGCCCTGGCAGAACAACGCGCCGGTTGCGACCTGCTGCGCCACACGCGGCAGATCGAAGGCGTCGGCCAGCACCAGCGCCGGACTCTTGCCCCCGCATTCCAGCACCACCCGCTTCAGATTCGACTCGGCCGAGTACTTCAGGAATAGCCTCCCCACCTCGCCCGAACCGGTAAAGCTGATGCAGTCGATGTCGCGGTGCCGGCCCATGGCCTGCCCCACGGTCTCGCCATAGCCCGGCACGATATTGAGCACGCCGTCGGGAATGCCCGCTTCCAGCGCCAGCCGGCCCAGCATCAGCGCGGTCAGGGTGGTTTGCTCGGCGGGCTTGATGACGATCGAGTTGCCGCTGGCGAGCGATGGGCCGATCTTCCATCCCGCCAGATAGATCGGAAAATTCCACGGCAGGACCGCGCCCACCACGCCGATCGGCTCGCGCACGATCATCGCCACCACATCCGGCGCGGTCGGCGCCACCTGGTCGTACAGTTTGTCGGCCGCCTCCGCGTGCCAGCGCAGGCTCTCGATCATGTCCGGCAGGTCGGCGGACAGCGCGTCGCGTATCGGCTTGCCCGAATCCAGGCTTTCCATCAGCGCCAGCGTTTCCAGATTGGCCTCGACCAGGTCGGCCAGCCGCAATAGCACCTTTTTGCGGTGCTTGGGCGAGGCCCGCGACCAGTCGCCGTTATCGAAGGCACGCCGTGCCGCGCCCACCGCGAGGTCGACATCGGCCTCGCCGCAACTGGCGATGCTTGCCAGGCGGGCGCCGTTGGCGGGATTGACGGTATCCAGGCGATTGCCAGAGATGGCGTCGACGAAGCGTCCGCCGATCAGGGCCCGCGTTTCGACATCCAGGCCGGCGGCCCGTGCTTGGTAGTACTGCAGTGTCTTATCCATGTTCATCCTCAAGCGGCGGCGCGCAAGCCGGCGGCGGGCCGCGAGGCGGCCACGCTGTCGCGCAGGTTGTCGTAATAGGACTCGCTCAATTCCGGCCATCCCATTTTCTTGCGCAGGCGCTTCAGATAGGACTTGAGCGCGTGCGCCTCCAGATACACCTCGTGGCGCTGCGACTTGACGAATTTGAGCCCGCCCGACAGATCGGGATCGTCGCTGGCGATGAGCGCGTCGAAAGGGCTGGCCTTGCCGGGGTTGTCCAGCTGGTCGCGCAGGTAGGCGGCGATCATGAAAGCCTCGGTGTCGAACAGCTTGTAGGCGCTGGAGTTGGTTTCGACATAGCCGATGCCGAACAGATTGCGGTGGTCGCGGCTGAACATCGACAGATACAGTTGCGGCCTGCCGCCGCGCCATTCGAAGTATTCGCCGGCGTATTTGCAGCTCCACTTGTAGCCGGTGGCGTAGATCACCAGGTCGAGCGCCTCGCGGCTGCCGTCCTTGAAGACGACGTCGTCGCCGTCGTAATGCGAGACGTCCGGTTTGACCGCGATGTTCCCGTGCTGTAGGTTGTGCAGCAGCTGGGAATTGAGCAGCGGATGGCTCTCGAACAGGCGGTGGTCCGGCTTGGGCAGGCCGAAGCGCGTCAGATCGCCGGTGAACATTTTCAGCAGCAAGCTCATGACCGGGCGCGCGACCCAGATCGGCAGCGGGGGACCGCTCTCGCCCACCTGGTCGGCGGGAAGCCCAAACAGATGCTTGGGAATGAAATGGTAGCCGCGCCGCATGCTGATGAAGGCCTTGTCGGCGCGGGTGGCGGCGTCGCAGGCGATGTCCGCGCCGGAATTGCCCGCGCCGACGATCATGACCCGCTTGCCCTTGAATTCATCGCTGCTCTTGAAGGTGACCGAATGGCGGATCTCGCCGTTGAATTGGCCTTTGATCTCGGGCATGTTGGGGTCCCAGTTGCAGCCGGTGGCGCAGATCACGGCCAGGTAGCGCCGGCGGGCGCCGTCGCCGAGGGTCACCACCCATTTGCCGTCATGGTCCTTGCGCACGTCCCGCACGGGGGTATTGAAGCGGATCGCCTCGCGCAGGCCGAAGGCGTCGGCATAGCTGCGCACATAGCTTAATATCTGCTGGTTGGTCGGATAGTCCGGATAGGACTTCGGCATCGGAAAGCCGATGAAGCCCGACAGGTCGCGCGACGAGATGAAGTGTGCCGATTCGTAAATCGGGCTGCCGGGATTGTGCATGTCCCAAATGCCGCCCACGTCCGAGTGACGTTCGAACTGCTCGTACGGCAGCTTCATTCCTTTCAGGGCCCGGGCGGCGGACAGGCCGCCGGGCCCCGCGCCGATCACGCAGACGGCGTTGCCGCAGTCGGTAATCTGGTCCATGTGCTCTTGTGCCATCTCAGTCTCCCATGTATGTCGTTGCGTTGTGCGAACTCATTATGCGAGTTCATTGTGCAAACAAAGTGGCCGCCGCACGGGGGCCAAAGGGACAGGCAGGGAGCATTTCCGGCCAACGCCGCCGTTCGGGCGGCCACGCAACACCGGGGCCTGTTTGGCCACACCGGCGTCCTCCGGTGTCCGATCCGGCCCCTTTGCCGGTCCGGCGCGCGACTACATTCGATGACAGAAGCTTAAAAAAAAGACCAGTCCGTAAGACCAAACATATCAACGGGAGATATCGTGAAGACAAACGAAAAACAGGGGACGTCCGGCCGCAAGGTCGCCTTGCGCACACTGGCGCGCAGCATCGCCGTGGCATTCGCCGGCACCGCCGCCGTGCCCCTGGGCGCGCTGGCCCAGGACGACATACAGAAGGTGGTCGTCACCGCGCAATCGCGATCGCAATCGGCGCAGGAGGTGCCGATCTCGATGGAGGTCGTAACGGCCAAGGATATCCGCAACCTGGGCGCCAGGAACCTGGGCGATTTGAATGGTTATCTTCCCGGCCTGGAGGTGGAGGCCACCCAGCCCACGCAGCCGATCTTCGGCATACGGGGCGTGCAGGCGGGCGACTTCGGCATCGGCACCGACATGCCGGTCGGGATCTATGTCGACGGGGTCTATACCGGCAAGACCGGCGGCGCGCTGATGAACTTCATCGATATCCAGCGCGTCGAAGTACTCAAGGGGCCGCAAGGGACGCTGTTTGGCCGCAACAGCGCCGCCGGTGCGATCTCCGTCGTCACCAACGAACCGGATCAGACGTTCGACATGAACGGCCACCTCAAGGTCGGCGAATATGGTCGCGCCAATATGGATGCAATGGTCAACCTGCCGTTGGCCGACAACACGACGGCGCGGCTGGTGTTCGTGCGCGCCGAGAGCGATGGCTGGGTGCGCAACGCCACCACCGGCGACCGGACCGCCGGCGACAAGTCGTGGGCCACGCGGCTCTCGCTCAAACAAAAAATCAGCGACGCTACCCTGAACCTGACCCTGGAACACGAGCAGCTGCGCCAGAAAGGCTGGCCGGCTTTCGGCGTGGTCAAGGACCCGGCGCTGCCGTTCGCCGGCTTCACTGGGGTCTACGACGCCGCCTATGTGGCCAACTTCGTCGATCCGCGCAAGGCGCCGCTGGAGAACGACACCGGCGGCAGCGAGCGCCGCACCTTCGACGGCGCCAGCCTGCGCGCGGAGCTGCCGCTGGGCGCGCTCACACTCCGCTCGATCACGGCCTACCGCACCTTCTCCACCTACAACCTGACCGACAACGACGGCACCGCGCGCAGCGGCTTCTCGCTGGCAAACACGGACCAGAAAAAAGCCTACAACTGGCAGCAAGAATTCAAGCTGTCCGGAAAAACCGAGCACCTGGACTGGATCGCCGGCGCCAGCTTCTACGACAACCGCGAGCGGCAATCATCAACCGCCCTGCTCAATACAGCGACCCTGGACAACGTCAGCCTGCTCAGCGGCGGCAACGCCGACCTGGCGGGCCTGTTCGGCGCGCTGGGACAGGCCGGCATTCCCGGCGTCGACGCGTCGTCGAATTTCCCGTGGGGCGAAACCACCCACAACTACCTGCGGACGCGCGCCTTCTCGGTCTATCAGGACGTGATCTGGCACGCCACGCCGTCCACCAACCTGACCCTGGGCTTGCGCTGGAGCCGCGACCGCAAGAACATGGAATGGCACGTGCCGGGGCGCGCGTCGCCGGCGCTCGACGCCCTGCTCAACACCTATGGTCCGCTGGCCGGACTGGACGCCTCGGCGCTGCCGTCGAACCAGATCTTCTACGCGGCCGGTCAACTGGCGGCCACTCCGGTCCAGTCGACGAAAAGCTGGACCGACTGGAGTCCGCGCCTGGTGCTGGACCATAAGCTGACGCCGGACCTGCTGCTGTTCGCCTCCCTGTCGAAAGGCTACCAGGCGGGCGGCTTCAATGTCTTCACGCCGCCGAATCCGGCCTCCGCCAACCCCAGACAGCGTGACCCGAGTTACGATCCCGAGAAAATGACCAATTTGGAGTTGGGCTTCAAACTGTATGTCCCATCCATCAAGGCCACGCTCAACGGCTCCGTGTTCGCCTACCGTTTCAAGAACCTGCAGGACATCAAGCTTGGCGGCACCGGCCCCATACCGACCTACAATGTGGTCAACAGCGACCAGCAAGCAAAGGGACTCGATCTCGATGGCCGCATCCGCGTATCGCCGAATCTGACGCTGTTCGCGGGGCTGGAGCTGATCGACCAGACCTATAAGCGTTACCTCACCATCGACGACAGCGGCGCGGCCCTGGACCTGTCCGGCCAGACGGTCGGCACGCCGACCTTCAACGGCATGGGCGGCGTCAACGCTAGTTGGGAAGCGCTGGGCGGCAGGATCAGCACCACCCTGCAGGGCACCTATCAGAGCAAGGCCCGCTGCAACGACGACACGCGCGCGCTGCAATGCCTGAACGCGCCGGCCTTCCGCACCGGCCAGGCGCGCAGCAAGGCCGACTTCCGTCTGGGCTGGGACAACGCCAACGGCAAATTCGGCATCGCCCTGCTGGTGAATAATCTGTTCGACAAACAGTATGTGCACACGCTCGACGGCCAGACCAAGCCATTCGGCCTGCCGTACGCCATCGTCACGCCCCCGCGCACCGTCTCGCTGGAGTTGAGGGGCAACCTGTAGGACTTAGATGGCGCTACCCTCGACCCGCACGAAGGGGCCGATGCAGCGCTCCATGCTGCGCTCCACGCACATCAGGAACATGTCGCCGCCGGGATGGAACAGCAGGTAGTTGGTGACCGAGCGCCCCGGCTTGGTGATCTGGCCGGCGCAATCGGGTTTGCCGTTGTCCTTGACGAGGGTATCGACCGACTTGTAGAAGCCCTGTTTGTCCGGCTGGTCGGCGATGACGAAGGTGGACTCGGCCACCTCCTCGTTGCTGAACACCAGCGTGCTGCCGTCACCGCGCACCCGGTAGGTCTCGCTGCAGGAGCCGTCGGGCAGCGTGATTTTCCAGATGCCGATGTACGGATGATCGTGCCGCACCGGCGCGGCGCAGGCCGTCGTCGGCGCGCCGGCGAGCGCCAACGAGGCCGAGAGCGCGGCCGTCAGGAAAAGAACTCTCCTCATCATTGCATCCTCCCCACGCCAGATTGTTTTGTCATTTAAGCTATTAAAGCATAAGCGCGCCGGCGATCTTTCGGCGCGCCGCTGAAAACTCGTTTCTTCACGTATATAATTATCGAATTGACACTCGTCTGTGGAGAACCAATGCTATCGCATGTCTACGTCGGCACCAACGATTTCGAAAAGGCGTTCGGGTTTTACAGCGGGATGATGGAGGCTCTCGGCACGCGCCTGCGCTTCAGCGATCCGGCCAGGCCGTGGGCGGCGTGGATGCCGGCGGAAGGCGGACGGCCGCTGTTCATCATCGGCAAACCGTACGACGGCCAGCCGGCGGGATGCGGCAACGGCCAGATGATCGCGCTGATGGCGACCTCGCGCGAGGCGGTCGACCGCGCCCACGCGGCGGCACTGGCGCATGGCGGCCAATGCGAGGGACCTCCGGGACTGCGTCCGCAGTACCACGACAGCTACTATGGCGCCTACTTCCGCGACCCGGAGGGGAACAAACTGGGCGTCGTCTGCCACGACGCCGCCGGTCTTTAACGCAAAATCAGGCCAACGCCTCCTTGGCCGCTTCCTCCGGCGTCAGGCCGTCGTAGAACTGGTCGGTGAACCATTCGACCTGCTCTTCGATGTGATCCTGCGCCTCCGCCACCGTCGCGCCACCTTTGACCAGGAAACCCTCGACCTCGATACACCAGTTGATCAATTCCAGGGTTTCCGGATCCAGTTCCTCTTTTTTCTTTGCCATGATTTACCTCTACATCGGGTGGGTACGAGCCTCCAGTGTAACAGGCGGCAGGCTTACTTCTCCGGGTACAGCACCACCTGCACATAATTATTCATGTCGAAGTAGCGCGTGGCCGCCTCCTTCAAATCCGACGGCTTGAGCGCCTGCACGCGCTCTTCGTACTTCAGGATATCCTCGGGATTGCTGTCGTTGAAGAAGGCGTTCTGCAGGGACGCCATCCAGTAGCCGTTCTCGCGCATGCCCTTCTGGTAGCCTTTGAGCCAAGCGGATTTGACCTTGTTCAGGTCCGCCTCGTCGGCGCCGTTCCGCTTGATCTTCTCGATCTCGGCGAACGTCGCGGCGATCACCTTGTCGACGTTCTCCGGCGCGCACGGCAAATTGGCACTGATCGAGTAGTTCCCGTACGGGATGCGGTTCAGCGAGCCGTTCATGCCGCCGCTGTAAATAACGCCCATCTTCTCGCGCAGCACCTCGATCAGTTTGATATTCAACACCTCGACCAGCGCCTGCAGCCGCATGCGCTCCTCGCGCGAGTATTTGGCTTCGCCGGTGAACGACAGCGAAATGGTGCTCTTCGGATCGGCGCCGGCGCGCACCTCCTTCTTCACCACGCCCCGCACCGGACGCACACCTTCATCCTTGAAGGCCACCGGGATTTCGGCGGTCGGCAGGCTGGCCAGGTAGGTCGCGATCAGCGGCTTGATCTTTTCCACATCGAAGCTGCCGACGATGAAGAAGGTGAAATCGCGCGCGCTCGACAGACGGCTTTTATAGATCTCCATCACACGGTCCAGCGCCAGCTGATCGAAGTCGGCCGGCTTGGCCGCGCGCAGCACGCGCGGGCTGTTGTTGTAGATCGTCGCGGTGATCGTATCGTAGAACACCGACTCCGGCCGTGCCATATTGTTCTGCGCCAGCTCGCGCTGGCGATCGACGTAAGCGCTGTAAATGGCGGCATCCTTGCGCGGTTGCGTCATCTGCAGATAGGCCAACTGCAACATCGACTCGATATCGTCGCTGCCGGAGCCGCAGGACACCGACTCGTTGAGCGAATTGACGCTGGCCTGGGAGCTGACGCTTTTCCCCGCCAGGACCTTCACCACGTCGTTCGGCGTGTAATTCAATATGCCCATCTGACCGACAATGCTGCTGGCGTAATGGGCCGCGAAGACATCCTTGTCGTCGAACAGCGACCAGCCGCCGTAGCGCAGGCCCGCCATCATCACCTGGTCGTTATTGAAGTCGGTGGGCTTAAGCACCACCTTGACGCCGTTGCTCAACACAAGCTCCGTGGTGCCAAGCTTCGCGTTGGCGGTTTGCTTGACGATGGTGCCCGGCTTCGGCAGGACCGGCATCAACTGGTTCGCGTAGATTTTCTCCTCCTGCGCCTTGACGCTGATCTTTTCTGCCGCGTTGGCGATGGCCACCAGATCGGTCGCCTTCGGGGTCGCCACGCCGGCCTTGTCGACGCCGGTATAGATCACCAGTTTGCTCTGGTTGTCCGGGATCGCGACCTTGACGGCGGCATTCACTTCCGACAGGGAGATATCCGGAATCAGCTCGCGCGCATAGCGGTATTCGGCGGCGATTCCCGGGATGGTTTCATCCTCCAGGAAGTGACGGATGTATTCGGCCGCGTAGTCGGACGAATCGGATTTGTCACGCTCGTTGTACAGATTCTCGTAGGTTCGCAGGATGCCCTTCTTGGCCCGTTCCACTTCGGAGGCCGTGAAGCCGTACTGGCGGGCGCGCTCGTCCTCCTCCACCAGCGCGTTGATGGCCGGCGTCACGCCGCCCTTGCCCAGCACCGCGCCGGCGCCGAACGAACGGTAGCCGCGCACGATCTTGTTCATGCCGCTGCCGCCTTGCAGGAAAGGCGGGTTGGCCTGCTGCGTCAATTCGTACATGCGTTGGCTGAGGATAAAGCTGTACAGGTTTTCGATCAGCTTCTGGCGGTAATCTGCAAGGGTCTCGCCGGCCGGCCAGGGCTGGATCGGATAGCGAATGTAAACGGAGTTGCTGCTGACTTCCTTGTCGGTGAAGACGATGCCTTCCGACTCCTGGCGCTCGGGGATCTTGGCGTATTCGCGCGGACGCGGGTTCGCCGGGTTCTTCAACTTGCTGAAATGCTGTTCGATCAGCTTCCTCGCCGCTTCCGGCTCGATGTCGCCGACCACCACCACCGCCATCAGATCCGGACGATACCAGTCGCGGTAGAAGCGCTTGATGGCGTCGTACTTGAAGTTTTTGATGATGTCTTCTTTACCGATCGGCATGCGCTGCGCGTAGCGCGACCCATTGAGCACCTTCGGCAGCACCACCTTGTTCATGCGGTCGTCCACGCCCTTGCCCATGCGGAGTTCTTCGAGCACGATGCCACGTTCGCTGTCGATGTCGGCGTTATTGAAGGACAGGCCATGCGCCCAGTCCTCCAGCACCTGGAAGCCCTGCTCGACGATCTCCTTTTTGTCGGTCGGTATCGGCAGGATGTAGACGGTTTCGTCGAAGCTGGTATAGGCGTTCAGGTCGGCGCCGAACTTTACTCCGATCGACTGCAGATACGATACCAACTCGTTGCGCTTGAAATTGGTGGAGCCGTTGAAGGCCATATGTTCCGTGAAGTGGGCCAGCCCTTGCTGGTCGTCGTCCTCCAGGATGGAACCTGCTTTGACCACCAGCCGCAGTTCCAGCTTCTTCTCGGGACGCGCGTTCTTCTGCACATAATATGTCAGGCCGTTTGCCAGTTTGCCAACCTTGACCTGGGGGCCGATCGGCAGCACGTCGCTTAGTTTAAGCGGGGGCTCCTTGCCCTGGCCCTCAACTTGTCCCTGGCCTTGCGCCAGAAAGGAAAACGACAACAGCAACGCCCCGGACAGCACCCGCAATTTAATCAATTTCATTCGGCAGACAGTATAAAAATCGGAAAAAGCTACCTTACACTGAAAATCCTGATTTGGGCTAGAATCCTCGTTCGCCTGCCGACCGGCAGGCGCCAACTTACGTCTTCGGGGCGGGGTGCGATTCCCCACCGGCGGTAAGGCCAGCGATGGCCAAGCCCGCGAGCGCCTTTCCGGCTTACCGGAAAGGGTCAGCAGATCTGGTGCGACTCCAGAGCCGACGGTATAGTCCGGATGAAAGAAGATGTGCGGTGACGCGGCCTCCCGCCCGAGCGATCGGTGTGGCGGGCCGCGCGTATTCGCTTGCCCTGTTGCGTTTTTCGCTAATGCGAGGAGCGTTCCACCATGTTTGACCAAGTATCCGCTGTATCCCCCTACTCCCTGGTTTCGGATGATCTGGACGGCCGCATCGCCGCCGCGCTCGAGGCCATGCGCGCCGGCGTGCCAGTGATCCTGCTTGATGATTTCGACCGCGAAAACGAAGCGGACCTGATCGTCGCCGCTGAAAAAATCACCGTGCAATCGATGGCGTTGATGATCCGCGAATGCAGCGGCATTGTTTGTCTTTGCCTGAGCGCCGACAAGGTGCGCGCGCTGGAGCTGCCGCCGATGGCCGTCGACAACGGCAGTCGTTACGGCACGCCGTTCACGGTATCGATCGAAGCGCGTGAAGGCGTCACCACCGGCGTCTCCGCGGCCGACCGGGTGACGACGATCCGCACCGCCATCGCGTCCGGAGCGCGGCCGGGGGATTTGGTGCATCCCGGGCATGTGTTCCCGTTGCGGGCGACGCCGGGCGGCGTGCTGGCGCGCAAAGGCCATACCGAAGGCTCGGTGGACCTGGCCGCGATGGCGGGCCTGCAGCCGGCGGCGGTGCTGTGCGAGTTGATGAACCCCGACGGCACGATGATGCGCGGCGCCGAGATCGAACGCTTCGCCGAGCTGCACGCGATGCCGATCTTGACGATCGCAGAGATGATCGAGTGGCGCAAGACCCGTAACGTCTGATCCACAACGGTCTCTGATCCGCAATGAAAACACGTAGGGCGGATTAGCGCAGCGTAATCCGCCATGCATGCGTCTCGACGGCGCATGCATTGGCGGATTACGGCGTTCCGCCTAATCCGCCCTACGTGTCTCCACGAGAACTCAGAGGCTTCACATAAAAATACACCAGGGCCAACGCCGCCGCGTACGCGCACGTCACCAACCCGAACGCCATCGGCAAGCGCCACGCCCAATCCCCCGTCACATGCAACACGGTACCCATCATCGCCACGCCGACCAGCGCGCCGATCTGGCGATTGGCGTTCAGCGCTGCGGCGGCGCTGTTGGCATGCGCCCGGCCCGCCACCAGCATCACCGTCGCCGTCATCCCCGGAATCGCGATCCCGATGGCGACGTTCATCACGATAGTCCCCATCACCAGCAGCCAGTATGGCGTCTGCGGCGACAGCCCGGTCAACATCACAAGCGCCGCCCCCACCCCCACCAACAGCCCATACAACATCGGCGGCCGCGTCCCAACCCGCGCCACAATGGCGCCGGAACTCAGATTGCCAACGGCGAAAGCCCCCATCATCGGTATCAACTTCAATCCAGTGTCCAGCGCATCCGCCCCGCCCTGCTGGATATAAAGGCTAAGCAGGAACAACTGCCCGAACACCGCGAAATTGATCAGAAATCCAACACCGTTGGCCGCCGCAAAAGCCGGCGTATCGAACAAGGCGCGCGGCAGCAGCGGATGCGCCCCGGTGCGCTCTCGCCCCACCAGCAGCGCGCCGCAGACCACAGCGGCCAACGCCGACGCCAGCACCGCCGCCGACATCCAGCCCAGAACCGGCCCTTCGATCAGCACAAAACTCAACGCCGCAAGCGCCGCCACGCCCAGCGCGTGGCTCAACATCGACAACGCGCGCCGGTGCGGCGGCGTGGCCGGCGCCAGCATCTGCGTCAGCACGATGCCGGCCAGACCGATCGGCACGTTCACCCAGAACACGCTGCGCCATCCGAATTCGTGCACCAGCAAACCACCCACCAGCGGACCTGCGGTCGCCGAGCATCCGACGATGGCCGACCAGGTGCCCAGCATGCGCGCCCGAGTGCCCTGGTCCTCGTAAGCATGCGTCAGCAGGCTTAAGGAGCTGGGCATGAACAGCGCCGCGCCGGCGCCCTGCAGCAACCGCGCGGCGATCAGCGCGTTGCCGCTCGGCGCCAGCGCGCACGCCACCGAGCCGAGTATGAACACGCTCAAGCCACCCTGATAGACGTTCTTGGGGCCGAAGCGGTCGGCCAGCGCGCCGCCAGCCAGCAGCAGCGCGGCGAAGGTCAGCGTGTAGCCGTCCACCACCCATACCAGCCCTGTGAGCGGCACCTGCAGGCTCACGGAGATATCGGACAAGGCGGTGTTGACGGCGGTGACGTCGATCATCGCCATCACGAAGCCGATGGCCAAGGTCATCAGCATCAGCAGTGGGGGAACCTGGCGGGCGGGCGCCGAAACGGCCGTCGCGGTGCTGGATTGGATTGTCATGGAGCGTCCTTCACAAAGATCCATTCCATCTTAGGCCGCTTGCGCAATGCGGTAAATACGCATAACATCGGCACTCTGATGCAAAAATGCATCCCGAGTGACGAGCCGACTCACCATGGACTGGGACAACGCCAGGATTTTCCTGGCCATCTACCGCAAAGGGACGCTGCGCGCAGCCGCCGGCGAGCTTAATATCGACCAGGCCACGGTCGGCCGGCGCCTCAACGCGCTGGAGGATTCGCTGGGCGCGCGCCTGTTCCTGCGCACCCCGTCCGGCTACATGGCCACGCCGGCCGGCGAACTGGCCGTCACCGCCGCCGAATCGATGGAACAGGCGGCGCTGCGCTTTCAGCGCGAAATGCAGGGCATCGACAACCGCCTCTCCGGCGTCGTGCGCGTCACCACCTCGGACACGATGGCGAGCCACTTCGTCATCGACGCCATGCGCCGCCTGCACGTGACGCACCCGGAAATCCTCATCGTCCTGAGCACCGGCACCGAAATCACCAGCCTGACGCGCCGCGAGGCCGACCTGGCCGTGCGTACGCTCAAGCCAACCAGCCCGGACCTGATCTCGCGCCACCTGACCAAACGCGGAATGGGCTTATACGCCACGCCGGAATACCTGAAAGAGCGCGGCATGCCGATACCGGGCAACGGCCTGGCGGGCCATGACATCGTGATCTATCAGAGCGCGGTGGCGCCGCGCCACCGCGAGAAAATCTGCCTGGAGCCGGTCGCCAACGCCCGCGTGGCGATCGAGGTCAATAGCGGCTTGATGCTGCTGGAGGCGGCGCGCAAGGGCATGGGCGTGACCGAACTGCCCTGCCACATGGCCGACGCCGATCCTCGGCTCACGCGCATCTGGCCGGACCGGGTCGACCACTACGACGTCTGGCTGGTGATGCACAGCGATCTGAGTCGCAGCGCGCGCGTACGCGCCGCCGCCGACGCCATCATCGACAGCTTCCCGGGAAGCCAGGTACGATGACGAACACCTCCCCGCGCCATCCCGGTGCTAAGATGCCAACATGAACGCTCAAGCATCGACTCCATCCATATTGCAACGGCTCCACCATGGCGCGGTCGACTGGCTGCAGACCTGGTGGCGGCTGGCGCAGTTCGCCGTGCTGATGCTGTCGGTCGCGTTCACGCCGGCCACATACGGCCGCGCCAACCGTCCGGTGCTGGCGCGCCACCTGGTCGCGGACACGGTGCCCAACCTGGCCTGGTTCGGGGTGCTGTCCGCGCTGGTCAGCCTGGTGCTGATCCGTATCGTGGTGGTCACCTCGCAAAGCTACGGCCTGTCGCGCTTCGCGCTGGAGATGGTGGTGCGCGTGCTGGTGCTGGAGCTGATTCCATTGACCGCCGCCGCCTTCGTCGCCCTGCGCACCACCTTGCCGGCCGGCCTGGAGTTCTCGCAAGGACGTGGCGCCGGCACCGTCGCCACCGTGCAGGAGCTGCACAGCGAATTTTTCCCGCGCGTGGCCGCCGGCGTCTTCGCCGTCTGGATGCTGGCCGCCGTCAGCTGCGTATTGACCCTGATCCTGGCCTATCTGACCTTGTACGGCTTCACGCCATGGGCGCTGACGGGCTACACGCGCGTGGTCGGCCAGGTGTTCAACCCCGCCGTCACGCTGATACTGGTGCTGAAGGTCGTGTTCTTCAGTTTTGCCGTCGGCCTGATTCCGATGGCGTCCTCGTTCTACTTCGGCGCCAACTTCCGCGTCAAGGTCACGCACGGCCTGTCGGACATGGTGCGGCTGTTCGCCATGATCCTCCTCATCGAAGTGGCCTCACTGATGGGCAACTACTACTAAGCGGCGATAGCCTCAAAAACCATGACTGAACAACCAACCCAAACAACCCACACCGCCCCGCCGGTGCGCAACGCCGAATTCAAAGCCGCCGTGCTGTTGGTGATCATGGTGCTGCTGGTCGCCGGCGCGGCGGTATATCTACTGTACGCGCGCGGCGCCTTCGAATCCACGCAGACGCTGTTCCTGGAGGCGGACGACTCCGAGGGCGTGGTCGTCGGCATGGACGTCACCTTCGCCGGCTTCCCGATCGGGCGCGTGCGCCGCATCGAATTGAGCAAGGAAGGCAAGGCCCGCATCGTCGTCGACGTGCCGCGCGACGACGCGCACTGGCTGCGCAAGTCCAGCATCTTCACCCTGGAACGCGGGCTGGTGGGCGGCGCCAAGCTGCGCGCCTTCACCGGCATTCCGACCGACCCGCCGCTGGAGGAAGGTGCCGCGCGCTCGCTGCTGGTGGGCGATCCGGGCGCCGAGATCCCGCGCCTGCTGGCCACGGCGCGTGATCTGCTGGAAAACCTCAACACGCTGACGGCGGAAAATTCCGCGCTGGCGGCCAGCCTGGCCAACATCCAGGGCGTGACCGGAAAACTGAACGGACCATCGGGCGCCATGGGACTGATCGCCGGCGACGACAAAAACGCGCAGCAATTGACCGAGCGCGCCAACAAGCTGCTGGTCACCGTCAACGCGCTGGCGATCAAGGCCGATAGCCTGATCGGCCACGCCGACACCCAGGTCTTCGGGCCACAGGGCGTGGTGACCGACGCGCAGGCCACCATCGTCCAGCTGAACGGATTGCTGGCCGACGCGCGCAACAGCCTCAAGAAAATGGACGCGGTGCTGGTGGAGGCGCAAGCCGTCGGCGCCAACGCCAAGGAAGCCACCGCCGATTTGGGCACGCTGCGCGCCGAGGTGGAAAGCAGCCTGCGACGGGTCGAACAACTGGTCAACGAAATCAATAAAAAATGGCCGTTCAAGCGCGATACGGAGATCAAACTGCCATGAAGAATACCGCTCCGCCGATCGCCGCAGCCATGGCAACGGCCATGGCCGCCCTGCTGGCCGCCTGCGGCAACAACCCGCCGGTGCCGGACTGGCAGATGAACGCCCAAAGCTCGATAGAACGCTCAACCGCCGCCTACATGACCGGCAACGCCCGCGTGGAAGAAGCCGAATACAAACGCGCCCGCGATGCGCTGGGCAGCACCGGCAAGGTCGATCTGATCATCCGCGCCGAATTGATACGCTGCGCGGCCCGCGTGGCGTCGCTGGTGTTCGAGGACTGCGCCGGCTTCGACAAGCTGGCGGCGGACGCCGGCCCGGCCGACCGCGCCTACGCGGCCTATCTGTCCGGCCGCGCCACCGCCGCCGATGCGGCGCTGCTGCCCGCGCAGCACCAGCCGGTTGCCGCGGCGACCAGCGACACGGCCGCCGCCGGCGCCGCGCAAGCGATCGCGGACCCGCTATCGAAACTGGTCGCCTCCGGCGTGCTTATGCGCGCGAACAAGGCCACGCCAGCGTTGCTGGCCGACGCCGTGGAAACCGCATCGGCACAAGGCTGGCGCCGGCCGCTGCTGGCGTGGCTCGGCGTGCAAGCCATGCGTGCGGAACAAGCCGGCGATACGGCGGAAACGCAGCGCATCAAACGCCGCATCGACCTGATCACCAATAAAATCTAACGACGAATGACTTACTCACTATCCCGGCCGCTGCGCGGCCTGCTCGCGATACTCGCACTGTCTTGCACCATGCTGGCGCCGCCGGCCCATTCCGCCGAAAAAATCAAGGTCATCGTCGATATGGACATCGGCGACGACATCGACGATTCGTTCGCGCTGGCGCTGCTGCTGCAAAGCCCGGAGATCGAGATCGTCGGCATCACCACCGCCTGGGGCGACACCGCGCTGCGCGCGCAACTGCTGGAGCGCATGCTGCGCGAGACGGGCCACACCGGCATCCCGGTCGCACAGGGCATCGCCAGCACAGGCAATCCGCAGCCGTTCACGCAGGCGCGCTACGCCCGGCGCGGCAAGCTGCCGGCCAAGGTACCGGCGGTGGACTTCCTGTTGGACCAGATCAAACGCCAACCGGGCCAGATCACACTCCTGGCGCTAGGCCCGCTGACCAACGTCGGCGCCGCGATCGAGCGCGACCCCGTCACCTTCGGCAAGCTGAAACAGGTGGCGATGATGGGCGGCTCGGTGCGCGCCGGCTACCGCAAATCGCAATACGTGCCATCGCGGCCGGCGGACAAGGAATACAACATCGCCTCCGATATCGGCGGCGCGCAAAAGCTGTTCAACTCCGGCGTGCCAATCGTGATGATGCCGCTCGACTCGACCCAGATACGCCTCGATGAAGTCGAGCGCAACGCCCTGCTCGGCCACGGCTCGCCCGTCACCGACGCGCTGGCGCTGATGTACCACCAGTGGATCGACGCCTACCAGCCCTGGTCGAGCAACATGCCGTCACTGTTCGACGTCGTGCCCGTGACGTGGTTGATCGACCCCGCCACCTGCCCCGCCACGCCGCTGCGCATCGTTGTCAGCGACGACGGCTACACCCGCGAGGAAGCGGGCAAGCCGAATGCGGCGGTCTGCCTGGCGTCCGACCAAAAACGCTTCTTCAACATCCTGATGCCGCGACTGCTCGAGGACGAGCCATGAGCACCCGACTCGTTTATTCGACCGAGACGGGCCGCATTTGCCCCGATTGCGGCAAGCCGCTTGCCGATTGCATCTGCAAAACGGTCGCCAAAGCCAAACCTGCGGGCGACGGCAACGTCAAGGTGTCGCGTGAATCCAAGGGGCGCGGCGGCAAGACCGTCACCCTGGTCAAGGGCTTGGCGCTCGACGCCATGGCGCTGGCCCTGCTGGGCAAGCAGCTACGCGGCGCCTGCGGCTCCGGCGGCACCGTCAAGGATGGCGTGATCGAGATCCAGGGCGATCATTGCGACCTGGTGATGGAGGCGTTGAAGAAACAGGGCCACAATCCCAAACGCACCGGCGGCTAATGTTGATTTGTTGATTGCCGTAGGGCGGATTAGGCGGAACGCCGTAATCGGCCATGAGTGAACCGCCGGCGGAGCGTGCATGGCCGATTACGCTGCGCTAATCCGCCCTACGTGATTCAGATGACCTTGAGGTCAACGTTTTAGTCACCTGAGGGTAGCTCACGGGCGGCCGCTTCGCGCAGCTTGTCCTTCTTGCTCTTGCGCTTGCCCTTGATGCCGCCGTTGACGGTGTCGGTGACCGAATCGGCCGTAGGCGGCAGCGTCTCCACCGGTTCGAAACCGGCGATCCGCTCGCGCGGCAGCAGGATATCCTGGCGCTTCTCGATCAACCGGAAATGCTGCTCCGTCTCGGCGCTGACGAAGCTGATCGCCACGCCGCTCTCCCCGGCGCGGCCGGTGCGGCCGATGCGGTGGGTGTAATCGACGGCGGAACGCGGCAAATCGTAATTGACCACCGCCGGCAGGCGCGCGATGTCGATGCCGCGCGCGGCGACGTCGGTCGCCACCAGCACCTGCAGGCGGCTGGCCTTGAAATCGCCCAGCACCTCGGTGCGCGCGCCCTGGCTGAATTCTCCATGGAAGGCGCCGGCGCGGATGCCGTTGCGATTCAACTTGTCGGCCACATGCTCCGCCGCGTACTTGGTGGCGACGAACACCAGCACCCTGCTCCACTGTTGTTCCTGGATCAGATGCTTGAGCAGCATGGTACGGCGCGGCACATCGACCATGATCGCGCGCTGAGTAATATCGGGCTTGCTCAGCGGTTCGGACAGCACCTCGACGCGGGTCGGCTGATGCAGCATGCTGTCGGCCAGCGCCTGCACAGCCGGCGGGAACGTCGCCGAGAAGAACAGGTTCTGGCGCTGCTTGGGCAGCAGTTCCAGTATCCGGTTCAGCTCTTCGCTGAAGCCCAGGTCCAGCAGGCGGTCCGCCTCGTCCAGCACCAGCATCGCCGTGCGCGATATCTTCAATGCGTTATGGTCGATCAGGTCCAGCAGGCGCCCCGGCGTGGCGATGACGATGTCGGCGCCGCCGCGCAGCGCCATCATTTGCGGATTGATCGACACGCCGCCGAACACGATCGACACCTTGACCTGCATCGACAGGTGCGACGCCAGCTTGCGCACCGATTCGCCCACTTGCGCCGCCAGCTCGCGGGTCGGCACCAGGATCAGGCCATGCAGCTGGCGCGGCCCGCTGCGGTTGTCCAGCAACGCCTGCAGCAGCGGCAGCGCGAAGGCGGCGGTCTTGCCGGAACCCGTCTGCGCCGCGCCCAGCACATCCTCGCCGCGCAAAATGGCGGGAATGGCGGCGCTCTGGATCGCCGTCGGCTCCAGATAGCCGATTTCGGTGACAGCGTTGATCAGGGAGGGAGCAAGGCCCAGCGAAGCAAATGACATGTTGGCCTATGAAGTAAGCGTGTGAATTGGCCGACAGTATAAAGCATGCGGGAGCGCCATCCCTTGGCATGCGGCGCCGTTCTCGGGTAAAGTGGCCTTTTAGACAAAGAAAACACCATGATCAACTGGGACGCCCACGTTTGCCTTCCGCAGCACCCGCACGCCGACTTCACGCCCGTGCGCAAGCTGCACGCCGCCGGCGTGAACTACGTCTCGCTGAACGTGGGCGCCGATATGAATCCGGTGTCGCAGGTCATGTCGGTGATCGCCGGCTACCGCGCCACCATCGCCGCCGAACCCGAACGCTATACGCTGGTCTCCAGCGTGGACGACATCATCAAGGCCGCCGCCGATGGCCGCATGGCCATCACCTTCGACCTGGAAGGCGCCATGCCGCTGCTGGACCAGCCGGAGATGGTGGCCCTCTATGCGCAGCTGGGCGTGCGCCAGATCCACCTGGCCTACAACCGCAACAACAGCGTGGCCGACGGCTGCCACGACCTGCCGCGCGGCCTGACGCCGCTTGGACACAGCATGGTGGCCGCCATCAACGACGCCGGCATCCTGATGGACTGTTCGCACACGGGCCGCATGTGCAGCCTCGATATCATGGCCGCGTCGTCCAAGCCGGTGATCTTCAGCCATACCAACGCCTACGCCCTGGTTCCACATGGACGCAACGTCACCGACGAACAAATCCGCGCCTGCGCCGACACCAACGGCGTGGTCTGCGTATCGGGTTTGTCGTGGTTCGTCGGCGTCGACAAGCCGGGCGCGGACGACGTCGCCCGGCACGTCGCCTATATCGCGGACCTGGCAGGCGTGCAGCACGTCGGCATCGGTCTGGATATCTGCTTCCAGCAGCCAGGCCTGGACGACACGCCGCCGGGCGATTTCGACCCGGGCCACTGGTGGCCGGCGTCGGCCGGCTACCGCGCCGACAAACCGCCGGCCTTCACGCCGCCGGAAGTCTGGCGCGAACTGGCCGCCGCCCTGCGCAAAGTCGGCATGAGCGACCAGGAGACGGCGCTGGTCATGGGGCGCAACATGATGCGGGTGGCGCAACAGGTGTGGCACCCGCCGGAATTATGATTTCGCGCGGCGGCTAGCCCGCCGCGCTACTTGATCGCCTTGCAGCCGGCGTCCGGCGGAACGGGACGCATAACCAATCCGACACGCTGACCGCCGACCTCCAATTCCCGCAAGTTGGGCGCGACCACGCTGAAGTCGCCGCTTTTAAGCTTTTCAAGCATAGGCTTGCAGCGCGAATATTGGTAGTTGATGGAACCGATCGAGCCCCAGCTGCCATTGGGCCCCTGAGCCATCAACGCGTTATCGCCGCTACCGACGTCGATCAGAAGCACATCGTCGACACCATCGCCGGTCATGTCGATCACGAAGCCGTCGCACCGGCCCTTTTTACTGTTCAGGCAATTGGGTTTGCTGTCGTCGGTGACCGCCTCCCACTTCTGCGACACAAAACTGGCCGGCAGCTTGGCGCCCGCAGGCCAGGCGGTGACATTTTCCTCGACCAAGATCGGCACCGCGGCTAGCTTGTTCCCTGCCCAGCGCTGGTTGTCCGCCAGCGCCAGTGCAAGGGCGGCCTCCCGGCGCACCATTGCCGCGTCGGAGCCGGAGGACCAGTGCTTGAGCCGTTCCAGGGCCGCCTTGCCATAACGCCCTCCCTCGAACCGCAGATAGCGGAAATCGAACTGGCCGGGAGCGGTCTTGCCGCTTTCCAGCCGCGCCATCTGGCTATTCACCGAGATGCGCGCCGGGTCGGCGATCGGCGTAAACAGCGCCAGCATCACCGCGATCACCAGAAAGGCGGCGGTGACGTTGACCGGAGCCAGGGGACGCAGCCAGGTGTCGTATTGATACGCCGCCCACGCGTAGCCGACCGCGTAGCAGCTGGCCACCAACAGGCAGGCCGCCGCGATGATGCGATCGGTGGTCCAGCCGTACTGCGCCACCCGCAGCCCGAGCGCGTAGATGCCGATCGCGGTCAGCGGGAAAATCAGGATGCAGGCGGCGCGGGTACTCAGTCGCACAATCGTCTGGACGCCGGCCACCGCTTCACCGTTCTGAAACGCCGCGTTGATCAACACCACCAGCACCACCACCGCCGACAGCAGCACGGAGGTGGCGTGGCGGGTCTCCCACAGCGCCTGCAGGCCGGTGAACGGCAGGCTGCACAGGAATCCGGTGACGATGATCGCCGCCACCGGCAAGATCCACGACATCAGCACCAGCAACAGCGTGCGGATGCCGCGCACGATGGCCGGCCGCACGTCGGTGATATGCATGGCGCAGGAAAAAGCGGTGAAGACCACCGGCACATTGAACCATGCTTGCCTGAGCAGCTCCTCCAGGAAGGTCAACTTGATCAGCTTGAACAACGCGCTCCCCATGAACAGCACCATGAACAGCGCGCCGACGAAGAACGCCGAAAACAGCAGCTGCACCCCGAGCTTCCACGCGATTTCGAAATAGGTGCCGTAACCGGCCACCCGGCGTCGGTCATGGACGCCCGACAGCACCAGGGACTGGGCGATGAAGAAGAACGGAGCGCTGCACAGCGCCAGTATCTGCGATGGCGAGTAAACACGCCGCTCCGCCCAGTTATCGAACATCGGGTAGCCATGGTGGCCCCGCCAGGCGTCATGCAGCGCCATCGCCAGAATGACCAGGGACGCCGTCGCTAGCCAAGCGGCAGTCTTGCGGGCGGACATATGGCCGATGCTGGACACCAGCAGCACAGGCAGGAACAGCGCCAGCATCATCAACGGCACCACCAAATACGGGGCCGTGGCCGGCCACACGCCGTCCTTGCCGGCGCGGTATAGCCAATACAGCAACACGCCCTGCAGCAATCCCGTGATCAGCCTCGCGGCCATCACCCGCCGGCTGACGCCCGTGCCCAGCGCCATCTCGTCCCGCTCCACCGCCGATAGCTCCATGATTCATCCTCTAACTTACCAAATATGCGCCGAGTATCGCATGATTATCAAACGCGCCATGTTAGCGGTTTAGCATTCATGACAAAGCGTCCAGACGGCGAATGCCCCCTATGCGCCATAGGCGCTATAATGCCTGACCTACGCCGTTCCTTTTTCAACGATCCGCATCCGGTCCGCCACGTGAATCCACATCTCGAAAAGCTGCAACCCTATCCGTTCGAAAAGCTGCGCCAGTTGTTCGCGCAGGTGAGCGCCAGCCCAAGCCAAAAGGCGATCAGCCTTGGCATGGGCGAACCCAAACATCCTACGCCGGCATTCATCCAGCATGCGCTGATCGACAATATCGATGGCCTGGCCAACTACCCGACCACCATCGGCTCGGACGCGCTGCGTGGCGCCATCGCCGGCTGGCTGGAGCGCCGCTACGGCCTGCCGGCCCTCAATCCTGCCACGCAGGTGCTGCCGGTGAACGGCTCGCGCGAGGCGCTGTTCGCGCTGGCCCAGACGGTGATCGATCCGGCGGCCAAATCGCTGGTGGTGTGTCCCAACCCGTTTTACCAGATCTACGAAGGCGCCGCCTATCTGGCCGGCGCCGAGCCGTACTTCGTCAACTCCGACCCGGACCGCAATTTCGGCTGCGACTACGACAGCATCCCGACCTCGGTCTGGGAACGCGTCTCGCTGCTGTTCCTGTGCTCCCCGGGCAATCCGACCGGCGCCGTGCTCACCCTGACCGACTGGGAGAACCTGTTCGCCCTGTCCGAGCGCTATAACTTCATCATCGCCGCCGACGAGTGCTACTCCGAGATCTTCCACGGCGATCAGGCGCCCCTGGGCGCGCTGGAAGCGGCCCACACGCTCGGCCTGTCGACCGTCGAGAAGCCGTACGCGCGCCTGGTGGTGTTCAGCAGCCTGTCGAAGCGCTCCAACGTGCCGGGCATGCGCTCGGGCTTTGTGGCCGGCGACGCCGAGGTACTGAAAAAATTCCTGTTGTACCGCACCTATCACGGCGGAGCCATGAGCCCTTCCGTGCAAGCTGCCTCGATCGCGGCCTGGAACGACGAAACCCACGTCGAACAGAACCGCGAAAAATACCGCGCGAAATTCAACGCCATCACGCCGCTGCTGCAAGAGGTGCTGACGGTGGAACTGCCGGACGCCGGCTTCTACCTGTGGGCGGACGTCAGCCGCACCGGCCTGTCGGACACCGAATTCGCGCAGCGCCTGTACGCCGAATATAATGTCACGGTACTGCCGGGCAGCTATCTGGCGCGCGACGCCCACGGCGCCAATCCGGGCCGCAACCGCATCCGCATGGCGCTCGTCGCCGAGACGGAGGAAGGTCTGGAAGCCGCCCGGCGCATCGTCCAATTCTGCAAGTCCATCAACAAATAATTAACACATAATTGAGCAAATCATGACCCAACAACTCCAGCAAATCATCGACCAGGCATGGGAAGACCGCGCCAACATCAACCCGGCCAACGGCGCCGCCGAACTGCGCGACGCCGTCTCGCACGTGATCGCGGGCCTGGACGCGGGCACCATCCGCGTGGCTGAAAAAACCAGCGGCGACTGGGTCGTCAACCAGTGGGTCAAGAAAGCCGTGCTGCTGTCCTTCCGCCTGGAGAACAACGTCGTCATGCCGTCCGACGGCACCATGCAGTTCTACGACAAGGTCCCGACCAAATTCGCCAACTACACGCCTGAAGATTTCGCCAAGGGCGGCTTCCGCGTGGTGCCGCCGGCCGTCGCGCGCCGTGGCTCCTTCATCGCCAAGAACGTGGTGCTGATGCCTTCCTACGTCAACATCGGCGCCTACGTCGATGAAGGCGCGATGGTCGACACCTGGGCCACCGTCGGTTCGTGCGCGCAGATCGGCAAGAACGTCCACCTGTCCGGCGGCGTCGGCATCGGCGGCGTGCTGGAACCGATGCAGGCCAATCCGACCATCATCGAAGACAACTGCTTCATCGGCGCCCGTTCGGAGATCGTCGAAGGCGTGATCGTCGAAGAAAACTCGGTGATCTCGATGGGCGTGTACATCGGCCAATCGACCAAGATCTACGACCGCGCCACCGGCGAAGTGACCTACGGCCGCGTGCCTGCCGGTTCGGTGGTCGTCTCGGGCAACCTGCCATCGGAAGACGGCAAGTACTCGCTGTACTGCGCCGTCATCGTCAAGCGCGTGGACGCCAAGACCCGCGCCAAGACCGGCATCAACGAACTGCTGCGCGGTATCTAAACGCGTCCCCGGCGGGTGCCGGCATGCCGACACCCGCCCGCCTGTGATTTTGAGGAGCGCATCATGGCCATGGACCGCCTGTTCCAGCTGATGAAGGAAAAAAACGCGTCGGACATGTTCTTCGCGGTGAATTCGCCGGTGCACATCAAAATCAACGGCAACCTCATTCCCATCAACCAGCAGAAGCTCGAACCGGGCAACATCGAGTCCATGCTGGCCGAAATCGCCTCCCCGGCGCAGATGGAAGAACTGGCCGCCACCAATGAGCTCAATATGGGCGTGTCGGTGGCGAACCTGGGCCGCTTCCGCCTGTCGGCCTTCAAGCAGCGCGGCACCATCTCCGCCGTGTTCCGCTTCGTCCCCGCCTCCATCCCCGTGCTGGCCGATTTGGGACTGCCACCGGTGCTGTCGGACCTGATCATGGAAAAACGCGGCCTGCTGCTGCTGGTCGGCTCGACCGGCTCCGGCAAATCGACCACCATCGCCTCGATGCTGGACTACCGCAACGAACTGCGCTCGGGCCACATCCTGACCCTGGAAGACCCGATCGAGTACCTGTTCAAGAATAAAAAGTCGATCGTCAACCAGCGCGAGATCGGCAGCGACGCCAAGGATTTCGCCACGGCGCTGCGCAATTCGATGCGCCAGGCGCCGGACTGCATCCTGATCGGCGAGATCCGCGACAAGGAGACCATGGCGGCGGCGCTGGCCTACGCGCAGTCGGGCCACCTGGTGCTGGCCACCCTGCACGCCAACAACAGCTATAACGCGCTAAATCGTATTATCAGTTTCTACCCGATCGAGAACCGCGCGGCGCTGCTGCAGGACCTGTCGTCGACGGTCAAGGCGATCGTCTCGCAGCGGCTGGTCCGCTCGATCAACGGCGGCACGCGCACGGCGGCGGTGGAAGTGATGGTCAATACCCGCTACATCTCCGACCTGATCGAAAAAGGCGACATCGGCCAGATCAAGGAAGCAATGGAGAAAAGCCTGTCGCCTGGCTCGCAGTCGTTCGAGCTGGCCTTGCTCAAGCTGGTGCAGGATGGTTTGATTAGCCAGGAGGAGGCGCTGGCGAACGCCGATTCGGCCACCAACCTGCTGTGGCTACTGAATAATGGCCCTGACAGCAAGACCACCAAGGCCGAACCGGAGGCCAAGCCGCCTCCCGACGAGGCGTCCTTCACCGAGTTCACGCTCAACACCTGAACAGGATACTCCGGTCAGCGGCGTGGCTGCGGGTCGGACGGCGGACGATCTTCCTCGGTGGACGGCACCAAACCCCAACCAAGCTGCCGGCGGATATCCCCGGTCGACGGCGGCGAGCACTGTTGCGTCAAACGCTCGCTCATATACTGACGGATCTGTTCTTTGGTCGGCTTGTTCGGCAATTCCATCCCACGGCTCCTGATAGTTGTACGACAACCGATCCATATTAGGCAGCGGATCGGCTGACCACCAATGCCAATTCGATAAGTAGCAATATCAAATTGTTATACCAGCGCCGCCCCCGCGTGACGCCCGGCCGTACCCTCCGCCTGCGGCCCATGGTATTCTGTCGGCCTTTCGCCCGACACCGCACGCACATGAAAACCACCCTTTACGGCATCCCCAACTGCGACACCGTCAAAAAAGCCCGCGTATGGCTGGCCGACCAGCAGCAGGAATTCACCTTCCACGACTTCAAAAAGCAGGGACTGACCCGCGAAATCGTCGCCGGCTGGCTCAAACACCTGTCGCGCGATGTGCTGGTGAATAAAAAAGGCACGACCTGGCGCGCCCTGTCCGACGAGCGCAAGGCCTCCATCGTCGATGACGAATCGGCCATCGCGCTGATGCTTGAGAACCCCTCCGTGATCAAGCGCCCGGTGCTCGACAAGGACGGCACCTTCGCCGTCAGCTTCTCCGACGCCCAGTACAAACAAATTTTCAATCTCTGACCTTCACCATGACACCTTCCAAGACCCTGGCGCTGACCGAAAAACTGATCGCCCTCTCCTCTGTCACCCCGGACGATAAAGGCTGCCAGCAGCACCTGATCGACTTGCTGTCGCCGCTGGGCTTTGTCTGCGAAGTGATCGAATCGAATGGCGTGACCAATCTGTGGGCGCGCAAGGGCACGACCGCGCCGCTGCTGGTGTTCGCCGGCCACACCGACGTGGTGCCGACAGGTCCGGTCGAGCAATGGCGCTCGCAGCCCTTCACCCCGACCCACCGCGACGGCAAGCTGTATGGACGCGGCGCGGCGGACATGAAAACCTCGATCGCCGCCTTCGTCGTCGCCTGCGAGGAGTTCATCGCCGCCCACGCCGACCACAAAGGCTCGATCGCCTTCCTGATCACCAGCGACGAGGAAGGCCCGGCCACCGACGGCACCGTCATCGTCTGCAACATGCTCAAGGAACGCGGCGAGACGCTGGACTACTGCATCGTCGGCGAGCCGACCTCCGATGAAACCCTGGGCGACGTGATCAAGAACGGCCGCCGCGGCTCGCTGTCGGGCAAATTGACCATCAAGGGCGTACAGGGCCACATCGCCTACCCGCAGCTGGCCAAGAACCCGATCCACCTGGCCGCGCCGGCGCTGGCCGAACTGGTGGCCGAGGTTTGGGACACCGGTAACGAATACTATCTGCCGACGTCCTGGCAAATGTCCAACATCAACGGCGGCACGGGCGCGAACAATGTCATCCCCGGCGAAATGGTCATCGACTTCAACTTCCGCTTCTCGACCGCCAGCACCCACGAGGAACTGAAACGCCGCGTGCACGCGATCCTCGACAAGCACGATCTGCACTACGACCTGAAATGGGCGCTGAGCGGCCTGCCGTTCCTGACCCCGCGCGGCACCCTGAGCGACGCGTTGTCGGCGGCGATCAAGTCCGAAACCGGCGTGGACACCGAACTGTCGACCACCGGCGGCACCTCGGACGGACGCTTTATCGCTCAGATCTGCCCCCAAGTGATAGAATTCGGGCCTCCCAACGCAAGTATCCACAAGATCGACGAGCATATCGAGCTGCGTTTTGTCGATCCGCTGAAGAATATCTATCGCCGTACACTGGAAAACCTGCTGGCCTGATTGACGGGCCGGCTGCCCGCGCGGCGTGCGCGAACCGATTGCCGTTTTACCGAGATAACCATGAACACGACTCCTTTCACCACGCCGCGCGACCTGTTGCGCTACGCCGTCACCCGCTTCAACACCGCCCAGCTGTTTTTCGGCCACGGCAGCGTCGAGGCCTTCGACGAAGCGGCCTACCTGATCCTGCACACGCTCAAACTCCCGCTGGACAAGCTGGAGCCGTTCCTGGACGCGCGCCTGCTGCCGGAGGAAGTCGCGTCCGTGCTGGCGGTGATCGACCGCCGCACCGTCGACCGCGTGCCGGCCGCCTACATCACCAACGAGGCGTGGCTGGGCACCTACAGCTTCTACGTCGACGAGCGCACCATCGTGCCGCGCTCCTTCATCGCCGAACTGATCCCCGACTACTTCGCGCCGTGGGTCAACCAGCCCGATAACATCGCCAACATCCTGGAACTGTGCACGGGCTCCGGCTGCCTGGCCATCATGCTGGCCGACGCCTTCCCCGACGCCCACGTCGACGCGGTCGACATTTCGGCCGACGCGCTGGAAGTGGCGAAGAAAAACGTCGCCACCTACAAGCTGGAAGACCGATTGACCCTGATCCAGTCCGACCTGTACGCCAATGTGCCGGACAAGAAGTACGACCTGATTATCACCAATCCGCCGTACGTCAATTCGGGCTCGATGTCCAAGCTGCCGAAGGAATACCTAGCCGAACCGCAAATCGCCCTCGACGGCGGCAGCGACGGCATGGACCTGGTGCGCAAGATCGTGGCCGGCGCCGCCGAGCGCCTGACCGACGACGGCATCCTGATCGTCGAAATCGGCAACGAACGCGAATTCGCCGAAGCCGCCTTCGGCGCGCTGGGCCTGACGTGGCTTACCACCAGCGCCGGCGACGACATGGTCTTCCTGCTGACCGCCGACCAGCTGAAGCTGTAACACCCTCTTTAAAGTACAAGAACCAATGATCCGCTTTATACAAGTAAGTCTGATGCGCGGCACCAAGCCGCTGTTGGAACAAGTCGATGTCACACTGAACCCGGGCGACAAGATCGGCCTGATCGGCGCCAATGGCGCCGGCAAATCGAGCCTGTTCGCGATGATGCGCGGCGAGCTGCACCCGGACCAGGGCGAAATCGACTTCCCGGCCAAATGGCGCGTCGCTTACGTGGCGCAGGAAACGCCGCCGCTGGACCGCGCGGCGCTCGATTACGCCATCGACGGCGACGTCACCCTGCGCAAGCTGGAAGCGGAACTGGCACGCCTGGAGTCGGAACCCGAATCGTCGGAAAACGGCATCGCCATCGGCGAAATCTACAGCGCGCTGGCCGACGCCGACGCCTACACCGTGCAGTCGCGCGGCGAACAGCTCTTGCTCGGCCTGGGCTTCACGCTCGACCAGATGCAACAGCCGGTGGCCAGCTTCTCCGGCGGCTGGCGCATGCGCCTCAATCTGGCGCAGGCGCTGATGTGCCCTTCCGACCTGCTGCTGCTCGATGAACCGACCAACCACCTGGACCTGGACGCGATCATCTGGCTGGAAGACTGGCTCAAACGCTACGCCGGCACCCTGCTGATCATCTCCCACGATCGCGACTTCCTAGACGAAGTGGTCAACGTGGTGGTGCACATCGACGAACGCAAACTGAAACGCTATTCGGGCAACTACTCGTCGTTCGAGCGTCAGCGCGCGGCGCAAATGATCCTGGCCGCCGGCGCGCTGGAAAAGCAGCAACGCAAACGCGCCCACCTGGAATCGTTCGTCAACCGCTTCAAGGCGCAGGCCTCCAAGGCCCGCCAGGCGCAAAGCCGCATGAAGGCGCTGGCCAAGATGGAAGAACTGGCGCCGCTGCGCGCCGCCGCCGAATTCTCGTTCGAATTCCGCGAGCCGCTGAGCGCTCCGAATCCGCTGCTGGTCATGGAGGATGTGGACGCCGGCTACAAGATCGAGAACGAACAGACCGGCGAGATCACGCACAAGACCATCGTCAACAACATCAAGTTCTCGCTGCAGATCGGCCAGCGCATCGGCCTGCTGGGCGTGAACGGCGCCGGTAAATCGACACTGATCAAGACCATCGCCGGAGAGCTGGCGCCGCTGACCGGCGACGCCACCATCGGCAAGGGCCTGAACATCGGCTACTTCGCCCAGCACCAGGTGGAGATGCTGCGCCACGACGAATCGCCGCTGTGGCACCTGGCGAAGATCGCCCCGACCGTGCGCGAACAGGAACTGCGCAACTTCCTGGGCGGCTTCAACTTCCCGGGCACCATGGTCACCAGCTCGATCGCGCCGTTCTCCGGCGGCGAGAAGGCCCGCCTGGCGCTGGCGCTGATCGTGTGGCAGCGCCCCAACCTGCTGCTGCTCGATGAACCGACCAACCACCTGGATCTGGAAACCCGCGAGGCGCTGACCGAAGCGCTGGCGCAGTTCGAAGGCACGCTGGTTGTCGTCTCCCACGATCGCCACCTGCTGCGCGCCACCACCGACGAATTCATCATCGTCGCCGACGGCAAGCTGCAACCGTTCGACGGCGATTTGGACGACTACAAGGATTGGCTGTTCAAGACCAAGCTGGGGAAAGGCACCGACGTGCTGCCCGCCGCCGGCAAGGCCAACAAGACGGACTTCCCGGTGGTCTCGCCGGTCGCCGCGCCAACGGCGGCAGCCGCGCCGGCGGCCAGCAAGGACCAGAAGCGCCAGCAGGCCGAAGACCGTCAGCGCCTGGCCGCGCTGCGCAAGCCGCTGGAGCAAAAGATCAAGCGCCTGGACGATCAAATCGCCAAACGCAGCGCGCAGAAAGCGGATGTGGATGCCCAGTTGGGCGAGTCTTCGATCTATGAAGCGGCCAACAAGGCCAAGCTGAAACAGCTGCTGGCCGATCAAAGCTTCTTCACCAAGGACCTCGGCCAGCTGGAAGCGGAATGGCTGGAACTGCAGGAGCAGCTCGAAGCGCTGGCCTGATCAATCCCGCCCGCGCGGGCGCTCAGGCGGCTTGGCGGGCGCCGACCGGCACTTTGCGGATCGACATCAGCCTGTCGATGTCGACCACGATCAGGCGGCGACCGTCGACCTCTCCGAGGCCCAGCAGGTAATCCACCGGCGGTGCGGTCCCGGCGCCCGCGCCGGGTATCGGCAGCAGCTCGTCGAGCGTCAGCGAGACGATATCGGTCACGCCATCGACCACCATTCCCATCACGCAGGTCGACAGCTTGAGGATGATCACATCCGTCAGCGGGTCGTGCGCCGGCGGACGCGGACCGAAGGCGATGCGCATGTCGACGATCGGCATGATCACGCCCCGCGACACCGCCACCCCGCTGATAATCTCGCCGTCCGAGGCGAAGCGTTCCAGCTCCTTCAGCGGACGCAGTTCCTGCACCTTGCTGAAGTCCAGCGCGTAATCCAGGCCGCCGAGCCGGAACACGAGATACTGCTGCGCTCCGGTGTCGGTCGGACGCGCGGCGGCGTTGGCATTCAGGGCTTGCATCTTCGAGAGAATCATGATCATCCTTTCGTCTATTGACGTGCGGTAACAGGCATGAATCATCCTAACCGCGCGCTTCTGGTGCGGGATTGATTGGCATCAACGTTAGCCCGGCGGCCGACAGCCGTTTGCTACAATGCGACAAAGAGCGCGACCAACCCAATGACGAACTTAATAGATATGAATGACGTGGAGCTCAGTGCGATCCGCGCGCAGGGACCGGGGGGACAAAACGTCAACAAGGTCTCCAGCGCGGTGCACCTGCGTTTTAATATCGTAGCCTCCTCGCTGCCCGAGCATATCAAGGAGCGCCTGCTGGCCATGCGCGACAGCCGCATCACCAAGGACGGCGTGGTGGTATTGAAGGCGCAGCAGTCGCGCAGCCAGGAGGCCAACAAGGAGGACGCCCTGCGGCGCCTTCAGGAACTGGTCGACAGCATCGCCGTGCTGCCCACCGTGCGGCGCGCCACCAAGCCGACGCGCGGCTCGCAGCGCCGCAGGCTGGATGGAAAAACCAAGGACGGCGAGCGCAAACAGCTGCGCGGCAAAATCACCCTGTAGCGTCATCCTGTGGCGTCACCCTATGGCGACGCGCAGGCACTGATGCGCGCCCAGCGCCAGCAGGCTGACAAAAAAGCATCGACGAAATACCGCCGCCGGCATGCGGTCGCGCAGCCACTGCCCCAGCATCATGCCCGCGCCGGCGGGCAGCAGCGCCAGCACCGATCCGCCGGCGGCCGACACCTGCCAGTTTCCCCGGCAGGTCAACACCACGGCCAGCGCCAAGGTCGAGACGGTGAAGGCCAGTCCCAGCGCCTGCACCAGATCGTCCTTCTCCAGGTTGAGCGCTTGCAGATACGGAGCCACCGGCATGACGAACACTCCCGTTATTCCGGCCAGCACGCCCGTGGCGGCGCCGGCCAGCGGCCCGGCCCACGGCTCGGTGCGCGGCGCCACACGTCCGCGCCAGCCGCTCAAACCCAGCGCGCCGTAGGCCGCCAGCGCCAGTCCGAGCACCACCGAGGCCCAGGCGCCGCCGGACATGCCCGCCGCGCCGGAAGTGATGAAATCGTCCTGCGGCGGCGGCGACGGCAGCAGCCATCCTCCCGCCGCCGTACCCACGCAGACGGCCGCCAGCAAGGTCCGCAGGCGCAGCCAGAGCGGGTACAGCGCCGGTCCCTTGGCCAGCTGCCACACATTCGTCACAGCCGAAGGCACGATCAGCAGCGCCGCCGCTTCCAACGGTGGCAGGGTCAATGTCAGCAAGGCCATCGCCACCGTCGGCAGGCCCATTCCCGTGACGCCTTTCACCAGGCCGGCCAGCACAAAAACCAATGCGATAAAAAGTGTCGATGTATTCATGGGGGCTATTCTGCACTCCGGGGGCTTGCCTGGGAATGTGGAATATACTTAGCCTGACTTCACATTATCCGTAGGCTGAACCATGCGCTTCGACCTGATCGACCTCAAATTATTCGTCCATATCGCCGAAAGCGGCAGCATCACCGCAGGCGCCAAGCTGGCGCACCTGTCGCTGCCCTCGGCCAGCGCCCGCATACACGGCATGGAGGAAGGCTTGAACCTCGCGCTGCTGGAGCGCGGACGGCGCGGCGCCGAGCCCACCGAGGCGGGACGCGCGCTGCTCCATCACGCCCGCGCCATCGCCCGCCAGCTCGACGACATGCGCGCGGACCTGGCCCAATTCGGCTCCGGCCTGAAAAGGCAGGTGCGACTGCTCTGCAACACCTCGGCGATGACCGAATTCCTGCCAGAGGCGCTGGCCGGTTTCCTGGCCGGCCACCCGCAACTGAGCATCGATCTGGAGGAACGGCTTAGCCGCGACATCGTGCGGGCAGTCACCGACGGCGCCGCCGATATCGGTATCGTCACCGATGCGGTGGACAGCGCGGCGCTGCAAACCTTGCCGTTTCGCGACGATCCATTGGTTCTGGTGATGGCGCGCAAACATCCGCTGGCACAGCGCATCGGCAAACGGCGCGGCGTGCCGTTTGCCGATGCGCTGGACCAGGACTTCATCGGTTTGGCGGGCGACAGCGCTTTGCAGCAGTACGCGGCCGAGCAGGCGTCGCGGCTGGGGCGTCAGATGCATTGCAAGATCAGGTTGCGCAGCTTCGAGGCGATCTGCCGCATGGTCGCCAGCGGCGCCGGCGTGGCGATATTGCCGGAGACGGCGGCGCGGCGTAGCGCGGACTTGGAGGCGCTGAGGGTGGTGGCGTTGAATGACGATTGGGCCGATCGTAAGCTGTTAATCTGCGTGCGCGATCATGCGGCCTTGCCCCTTCATGTGCGCGAGTTGGTTGGGGCGTTGCGGCGGGGCTGAGGGTCGCGGACGGAGCGCGCATGGCGGATTACGCTTCGCTCTTAAGGCCTACCGGCTAGGTAGGCCGCCTCTTCGATGGGCCCCCGGGGCGGATTGGCGGGCCTCGCCCGCTCTTAAGGCCTGCCGGCTAGGTAGGCCGCCTCTTCGATGGGCCCCCGGGGCGGATAGGCGGGCCTCGCCCGCCTATCCGCCCTACGTGTTTCCAGATAATGCGTCATTACGTTTCTTCGGATAATCCGGATAGCGACCAGTTGATCGGACCTGTATGGCCGGAGAAGATTTTTGTCATGCCGGCATCGGCGCCGCGCACTTTGGCTTTCAGTTCCTTCGCCGGGCGGTCGTAGGGTGGCGGGCCGTCCGGCACGAAACTCATCGTCCGCGCCAGCACGTCGCCGGTCAGCATGTGGACGGTGCAGCGCGAGCCGTTCTTCAACGCGTGCTTCTCGCGCTCCACCTGATTGACCTCTTCCTGCGCCTGCTCCTGCTGCACTTGCGCCGCCTTGATCGCCAGCGAGATCTTGGCGACCGCGCGCAACGACGGCCCCACCGCCGTCGCCATCTTGTGGAACAAGGGTTCCTGCTCCGTGGTCAGGATCACCTCGCGCTTGCGCACCCGGGTCGCCAGGTTCAGATAATTGCGCACCTCCGGCTGGCCGGTGATGGCGTCCATTTCCGCCTTGCGCTGCTCCGCATCGCGCAGCGCCTGCGACACCTTGGGCTGCAGCTCGGCGATTTTCCTGTCGAACTTCGTCATGTCCGGCACCAGCGTGTAAAGCAGCATCTCGCTTTGCTTGCGCGGGCCGGCATGGATAATCTCGATCTTGCGGGCGGCGATCGCGCAGCCCTCGGCCACCTTGATGATCACCTCGTCGGCCATGATCTCGCAGTTGCTTGCCTCGCCGATCACCACCCGCGTGCCGGAGATGATGCAGCTCTCGGCCCGCGCCAGCGCCACCTCGCCCCGTTTGGTCTGCAGCACCGCGCCGGACGCCACGCCCTTCACGCGGATCGCCCCTTCCGCGTTGATGGCGGTGCCGCCCATCAGGTTGCGGCCCAGGACGATGTCGCCGCCTCGCGAGCTGATATTGCCGAAGACGTTGCCGTGAATGGTGATATTGCCGCCATCGACAGAACGCTGGTCCTGCACGTCGCCGAACTCCTCGTACTCGCCGGTCAACTGCAGATTGCCGGTGGTGCGCGCGCTCACTCCTTCCCGGCTGATGATCTTCGGGCCGATCGAGATGCGCTTGCTGCCCGGCTCCACGCTCAGGAAGCCCTCGACCGCCGACACCAGATACTCGCCGTCACGCAGGTTTTCGATCACCGTCCCGGCGCCGGCCACGGAGGTCAGTTCGATATCGCGCGGCACCGGCGGCTCCAGCACCACGCCGGACAACTCGAAGCCACGCACACCGGGTGTGCGCGGCACCTTGCGCAGCAGCTTGACGTTGGGTTTGACCTGGGGGAAGCGGTTCTGGAAGGTCTGCAGATCGAGCTTGCCGTCCGGCGTCTCGCGCGGCGCGTTGCTGCGGTGGATGTCGCGCGACACTTCCACGATGGTAGCGTCGCGTCCCGGCACGGCGTTGAGCCGGCGCGCGACGATGATGCGCGCCAGGCGCCCGGTGACGATCACGTCGCGCACGGCCGGCGCGTCGATCCCGAAGCGTATGCCCTTGCCCCACATGTCGGCGACGAATTCGTCGAACTTCAGCCGCGCCGGTTGCGGCGGCAGGTCGGGGACCTCGAAGAACACCGGCTCGAAATAGTATTCGGCCTCGCCGCCGATGACCTTGACGGTCTTGTACAGGGCACGGCGCACGGTGTGGAATGGCTCGATGCTGTCGGCGAAGCGCAAGAGCGGCTTGCCGGCCAGGCTGGCGGGCAACTCGGGACCGCAGTTGTACAGCATTCTGGTGAAGACGGCGTAGTCGAGGCCCGCGAAGTAGGCGCCGCCGAGAAAAACCTGGCCGACCGCCGCGACGCATGATACCGCCGTCGCCTCGGCATCGAAATAAACGCCGTCATCGCGCTTGACGATCGCCGCGGGCCAATCCCCTTCCGCAGTTTGTTCCAGCGTCGTTGCGTCGTCTGACACGGTAGTCCCCACAAAGATGTACGTCGGAGCCGGAGCTCCTTCACTTTTTTAATGTTATTTGTAGATTAGCATGAACGCACGGCATTGTGCGCGCGCGTTGGCATGCTGCGATGCGCATGCCGCAATGCGTATGCTTGCGATGCGGAGCGTGCAAAGCGTCTGCGCGCAAAACGGCCGGCTAGTCGGCCTGGTTGGCCGATATCCGCGCGCGCGGATCGAGGTGCCAATCGAGCGATCCGGCGCTGTCGCAAAACAGCACCTCGCCGCCGTTCGGCGTGCCGCGCAGGCGCTGCTTGATCTCCTTCGGCGGCAACAGCGTCAACGACGCGCCGTCGGCCGAGAAAGGCATGGTGCGCACCGTGGTCTCGCCGCTGACCATGTGCAGGCCGCAACGCGCCACGCCGGCCGCCGCCACCTTCTGCTCGATCACCCGCGCCAGCCGGTCCCGCAACAGCGTTTGCTGCGTCTGGGCAGCCTGGATCTCCTTCTTCAACTGCTCGATCGACTGGATCTCGGTCGCCACGGCGCCGGCGATCTTGCGCAGGAACTGGCCCTGCTCGGGGGTCAGGGTCAACTCCTGGGCTCGCAGTTTGACCGCCAGCGCCAGATAGCGGCGGACATCGGGCAGCGCGGCGATGCGTGCGGCTTCCTGCTCGGCGGTGAGGATGGTTTGCGCGAAATCGGCCAGCCGCAGATCGAGTTCGGCGATCTCCTCGTCGAACCGCTTCACGTCTCGCACCAGCACGTGGATGATCATCTCGGTGCGGCGGCGCGGGCCGGCACTTTCGATCTCCACGTTGCGGCCGGCCACCGCGCAGCCCTCGGCCACCGAGATCAGCACCTCGTCGGCGATGATCTCGCAATTGGAGGCTTCCTCGATCTTGACGCTGCTGCCGGAAATGACGCAATTCTCGGCGCGCCCTATCGTAATCGCGCCGCCGCTGGTGTGGATCACCGAATTCGACGCCACGCCGGCGATGCTGATCGAGCCCAGCGCGTTTTGCACGCTGCCGCTGACCAGGTTCTGGTCCAGCACCACGACGCCGCCGCGCGAATGGATATTGCCGTAGACGTTGCCGTGCACCGTGATGTCGCCGCCGGTGACGTCGCGCTGTTCCTGCACGTCGCCGTATTCCTCGTAGGCGCCCGCCAACTGCAGGTTGCCCGTGGTGCGCCCGCTCACGCCTTCCAGGCTGACGATCTTGTCGGTGATGGAGATGCGGTTGGACTTCGCGTCCACGCTCAGGAAGCCCTCGCGCGTGGACACCAGATATTCGCCGTCCTCCAGGGTTTGCGCCTCGGTGCCGTCGCCGGCGTAGAAGCGCAAGGTCAGGTCCTGCGGCGGCTCCGGCGCCGTCATGCGTCCGGACAGGTCGAAGCCGGGCTGGCCGGGCACCGCCGGCACTTTTTTCAGCAGCTTGACATTCGCTTTGATCTGCGGGAAGCGGTTCTGAAAACTTTGCAGATCGATGCGGCCGTCGGCCCGCGCCTTGGGCGCATCGCTGCGGTGCAGGTCGGACGACACCTCCATCACGGTCGCGTTCTGTCCAGGCAGCGGTTCCAGATCGGTGGCGAAGGTGATCCGGTCCGGCTTGGAGGCCGCCATCGCCGTCGCCACCGCCGCCACGTCGATACCGAACTGTATACCCTTGAGCCACATGTCGGCGACAAATTCGTCCACGTCCAGGCGGGTCTGGCGTTCCGGGATCACGGTGCCGTCGGGGAGCACCTCCTCGTCCAGATACAGCGGCTCGAAGTAGTACTCGGCGTAGCCGTGGCCCATCTTGGGATTTTTGTACAGCGGAACGCGCAGCGGATCGAACAGGCGCACGTCGTCGCACAGGCGCACCGCCTGGGCCGCGCCCAGATCGGGGCCGACGCCGTACAGCGCCTTGATCATCAATGGATAATTGAGGCCCGGCAGATAGTAGCCGGCGCGGAACACCTGGTTGATCGCGGCGATCAGCGCCGGCTGCGGCAGGCCGACATCGATGTAAACGCCGTCGGTTCTCCGGACCAAACCGATAGGCAGGACGGCGTCGGGAGCCGAGGGCTCGTCAACGGGAAAGGGCGCTGCGGGAGCAACGTCTTGAACCACGATTTTCCTCCAGGCGTCACGCGGCCGAAGGGCATTGCGTGCAATTAATTAATATTACACACAGACAAAGAAAAAGATAGCGATATTCGTGGTAAAAACTCTACAACCGTGATGTTATTGTCACAGATCAATAGCGATTTGATATTTTGCGTGTCAAACGGCGCCGAATCTGGCCTGGAGCGCAGAAAAAGGGACGAAACAAGAGGAAGACGGAAGCGAAACCACGCGCGGCCGGGGCGCCTAGCGGCGTGGCGGATTGGCGTAGATATCCTGACCCACTTCGTTGATCTGGCGGCGCAGATCGCGACGTTCGTCCGGCGTCAAACGGCCGACGCGACGGTTCATCTCGGCGTTGCGGCTGGCCTCCTGCATCGCGCGGCGTTGCTCTTCAGCCCGGGCCTCGTAGCTGTTGCGCTGGTCGACCTGGCGCTGCTGGTCGGCCTGGCGCGGATCGGCCTGGCGCTGGTTCTGCTGCACGGCCGGGGGCCGGCCATCCTCGCGGCGCGGCCCATCGCCGGGCTCGGCATAGGCATGCCCGCCCCCCAGCAAACCGCAACACAGCAATAACGAACCCATGGAGGATCGAACGCAAAAAGATGCGCTTGCTGCCGCGTGTATTTTTTTGTGATCGATGAACATGATGTTCCTAAAAAGCTGAATCCGTGCTTGAAGTGTATGATGCTTTAACCGAGGGGGTAAGACCAATTGGGTAAAGTTTGTAACACTTTGTAATGGGTCGTCATAGACGTTTTCGCAAAACGGATATGACGTTACCATAGCGACATCAATAAGACAATTCTGACAGAGCAAATGACTAGCACAACGACTGAATCCGGCAACAACTCCGTCAACCAGCACGGCCACCAGGCCAAGATCATGGTAGTGGACGACGACGTTCGTCTGCGCGATCTGCTGCGGCGCTACTTGACCGAACAAGGCTTCAACGTCTTCACCGCCGAAAGCGCGACCGCCATGAACAAGCTGTGGCTGCGCGAGCGCTACGACCTGTTGGTGCTGGACTTGATGCTGCCGGGCGAGGACGGCCTGTCGATCTGCCGCCGCCTGCGCGGCGCCGGCGACCAGACGCCGATCATCATGCTGACCGCCAAGGGCGAGGACGTGGACCGCATCGTCGGCCTCGAAATGGGCGCCGACGACTACCTGCCCAAGCCGTTCAACCCGCGCGAACTGGTGGCCCGCATCGGCGCCGTGCTGCGCCGCCGCGGCCCGGACGAGATTCCCGGCGCGCCGTCGGAAACGCCGCAATCGTTCGAGTTCGGCCAGTTCGTGCTGGACCTGGGCACGCGCACGCTGAAGAAAAACGGCGAGACGGTGCCGCTGACCACCGGCGAATTTTCGGTACTAAAAGTATTCGCCCGCCACGCGCGCCAGCCGCTGTCGCGCGAGAAGCTGATGGAACTGGCGCGCGGGCGCGAATACGAAGTGTTCGACCGCAGCCTCGACGTGCAGATCTCGCGCCTGCGCAAACTGATCGAGCCCGATCCGTCGAGCCCGCTGTACATCCAGACCGTCTGGGGCCTGGGCTACGTGTTCATCCCGGAGGGGCAGCCGCGCTAAGTCGCGACAACCGCGAAGATGCGCATGAAGTCTCTTTCGAAGTTCCGTTTCGCTTTTCGGCTGGCCAGCATGAAAAGCGGCCTTTTCTGGCGCACCTTCTTCCTGCTCGGCGCCTTGACGACGACCAGCATGACCGCGTGGGTCGGCATGATCAGCGTGGTGCAGCACGAGCCGCAGGTGCAGCAGATCTCCGCGCAGGTGATCTCGGTCGTCACCATCACCCACGCCGCCCTCACCCACTCCGCGCCGGAACTGCGGCGCGAGCTGCTGTTCGACCTGGTGTCGAACGAGGGTATCCGCGTGTTCCCGCTGGAGGAGGACGACAAGGTCGAACCGCCGCCGAAGAACGCGCTGATGCCGGACATCCAAAAGCTGGTCAAGGCCAAGCTGGGCGCGGACACGCGCTTCTCGGCCAAGGTCAACGGCGTCTCCGGCTTCTGGGTCAGTTTCAAGATCGATGACGACCAATACTGGCTGATGCTCGAACGCGAACGCATACGCGGCCTGACCGGCATCCAGTGGCTCGGTTGGGCCAGCGTGGTGTCGGTGGTCTCGCTGCTCGGCGCGGCCTTCATCTCCAGCCTGATCAACCTGCCGCTGCGCCGCCTGGCCAAGGCCACCCGCGCCTTCGCCCAGGGCAAGCGCCCGGACCCGCTGCCGGAAAGCGGCCCGGCCGAAATCATGGAGGCCAACCGCAGCTTCAACCAGATGGTCGACCAGCTGCGGCAGGTCGAATCCGACCGCGCGGTGATCCTGGCCGGCATCTCGCACGACCTGCGCACGCCGCTGGCGCGCATGCAGCTCGAAGTGGAAATGGCCAATCTGTCGAACGAGGCGCGCGAAGGCATCCAGTCCGATATCGGCCAGATGGACGCCATCATCGGCCAGTTCCTCGACTACGCCAAACCGACCGAGGCGTCGAGCTTCACCAACGTCGACGTCAGCGAGCTGCTGGCCGACACCGCGCATGAAGCGGAGCGTTTGCAGGACGTGCGCGTGAGCACCGACATCGCCGCCGACGCCCATGTGATGGGCAACGGCACCGACCTGAAACGGGTATTCAACAACCTGGTCGAAAACGCCCGCCGCTACGGCAAAACGCCGGGCAGCGACATCACCGAGATCGACATCAAGTGCGCCGTGAAGGGCGTGGGCGCGTCCAGGCGCGTTGTCATCGAAGTGGGGGACCATGGCTGCGGCGTGCCGGACGACCAGATCGAACAGCTGCTCAAGCCCTTCACCCGGCTCGACGCCGCGCGCGGCCAGGCCAACGGCGCCGGACTGGGGCTGGCCATCGTCGACCGCGTGCTGCTGCGCCACGGCGCAGAGCTGACCTTGAGCAACCGCGAAGGCGGCGGCCTGGCGATCCAGATCGCGATGAAGGCGGTATGACGCGGCGCTTCGTTGTCTCGTGCGCGCTGTCGCTAACCGCGCTGGGCGCCGGCGCCGCTCCCGATAAGGCCGACAAGCCGCGCATCGAACAGCGCGCGCCGACCGCGCAGGAACGGGACTCCTTCGACGACTTTTTCCGCGCCCGCAACGCGGCGCAACCGCAGCGGCCGTGGGGCGCCGCGCCGCTGTTCGCCCCCGCGTTCGAGATCGAACGCCGGCGCGGCAAGCCATGGCAAGTGATCGCCCGCGTCGACTCCGCGCCGCGCCGCTCGGCGCCGGATCTGTGTCGGCAAATACGCTCCAGCTTTATCTATGACGCGGCCAAACCCGCGGACGAACGCTGGACCGACGCCGCCGAGGCGCCGCAATGGTATGTGTGGCTGGCGCAACCGGGCATTCCCTGCCAGGCGGCCAGATATACGGTGTTGATGGATCCGGCCGTGCCACCGGCCGATGCGGTGGCGTTGCTGAGACAGCACCGCGAATTACTGATACGCGCGCGCCTGCTGTTTGCCGGCAACTCTGGCTGCGCACGGCAGCGCGCCCTCACCTTCCGGCTGGCCGCGCTGAGACCGGCGGCCGCGACAGCGGGCGCGCCGGTGATGTTCGGGCTGGTGTTTGAAAGCGACCGCGACACTGTCGCCACGATCGCCGTGCGCAAGCACCGTGGCGAATACGCCGCCTGGAACGTCAGTTGCTCCGGTTGATCGGGTGCTCGCGCGACTCCAGAAGCTTGGTCAGCAGCAACTCGGTCGAACCGTAGCCGTACAGCGAATCGGCCTCCAGGCCCGGCGTATCGTAGGGCACCGATTCTTCCCGTTCGGAACGACTTGGATCGTTGTCGGAATACGTCACGCGCCAGGCCCGCTTCAACGCGTCGGCGCGGCGCAGGAACTGCGGCATCGGCCACAGTGCGGGATTCCAGTCGACGGCCTCGCCCAGCACGCGCCAATGACCGCTGGCCAGCGCCATGTCGCCCACGCGCAGCACCTTGACGGCGTCCTGCGGCCGCAGGGTATTGAGCTCGTCGATCGACGGCAACCTGTCGAGCTTGGGCCCGAACAAATAGGCCAGCATGATCTTGCTGCCAGGCGACAAACGCGCGACCAGGCCCCAGCCGTAGCCGCCGTCGAGCAACGGCACCGCAAACCAGCTTCCTTCATGATACGACTGCCTCATTCCACTCCTTTCGCTAGCACGAACCAGCAAAGTGGCGCCGAAATGCACTGAAGAACAGGACATACCGTCGCCTCCACACATGCTGTGACTGCTTCATTGGCGCCGTGCGGCGCAAACCCGAAGTGTATCGGCGTGGCGCAAATTGTGTCGCACGCCATTGCGCGCGCGCCGGCCCCTGTGCCTGGTGTGATACACTGCCGGCTCGCTAGGGGTCCTGGGCATTTTGTCCGGGTGAGAGATACCCTTCGTACCTGATCTGGATAATGCCAGCGAAGGAAAGCGCAAAGTAGTTCTCCCCTCCTTTGATGGCTCTCCTCGCGGCTTCCAGCCGAGAACAAGTAGAGAGCAGACATGTCCACACCTAATTTCGCAGTTTCCGTCATCGCCCTGGCGGTGTTCCACGCATTTTCCGGCGCCGCCGTCGCCGCCGACACGGCCGCAGCCACCGACCCGGCGGTCGAGGCCGCCGCCGGGCAGGCTATGCCGGAAGTCATCGTCAGCGCCACCAAGGTGCGCGCCAACACCGCCTCGGTCGCCGGCTTCGGCAACGCCCCGCTGCTGCAAACGCCGGCTTCGGTCAGCGTGCTGACATCGCAGCAGATGCTGGATCTGCAAATCCGCTCGACCACGGACGCCGCCAAATTCGACGCCAGCCTGAGCGACTCGTACAACGCCGTCGGCTACGCCGAGCAGTTCTCGATCCGCGGCTTCAAGCTCGACAACGCCTCGAGCTACCGCAAGGACGGCATGGCCATCCCGGGCGACACCCAGATCCCGCTGGAGAACAAGGAGCGCCTGGAAGTGCTCAAAGGCTTGTCCGGCCTGCAGGCCGGCGTCTCGGCGCCGGGCGGCATCGTCAACTACGTGACCAAGCGCCCGACCGACACGCCGGTGCGCACCGTCGTGCTGGAAGCGCGCGAGCGCGGCACCCTGTACGGCGCGGTCGATGTCGGCGGACGTTTCGAGGACGAGCGTTTCGGTTACCGCGTCAACGTCGCCGGCGAACGCCTGCGCTCCTACATCAAGGGCGCGGACGGCAACCGCAAGTTCGTCTCCGCCGCCTTCGACTGGCGCATCTCGCCGCAGGCGCTGCTGCAGATCGACGCCGACCACCAGCGTAAATCCCAGCTGACGGCGCCCGGCTTCCAGCTGCTGAATAATACGACCCTGCCGGTGGTCGATGCCGACACGATGCTCAACGATCAGCCGTGGAGCCGTCCGGTGGAGACCACCACCAGCAACATCGGCGCGCGCTTCGAATACAAGTTCTCGCCCGACTGGAGCACCACGGTCAGCGCCAACCAGCACCAGTTCAAGCGCGACGACTACACCGCCTTCCCTTACGGCTGCGGCGAGCAAAACCTGTATCCCGGCTACTGCGGCAACGGCGACTACGACGTCTACAACTACATCAGCCTGGGCGAGAAGAAGTCGCCGCTGACGGTGCAGGCGCTGGTGCAGGGCCGCTTCGCCACCGGCGCGCTGGCGCATGAATTCACTGGCGGCGCGTCGTTCCACAAAAACAGCGAAAAATGGGGCGACTACCTGTATGACTATTCGGGCGTCAGCAATATCTACCATCCGGTCGTCGTGGCGCCGGCGCCGGGCACCAGCGGTCCGGTGTCGGAGCGCCGCCACAGCGACGAACGCGCCCTGTTCGCGCAGGACATCGTCAGCTTGAACGCGCAGCTCAAGCTGCACGCCGGCGCGCGCTATGTGCAGCTCAAACGCACCGAGCAGAACGACGGGTTGCCGGACGCCGATACCGATGCCGGGTTCTGGCTGCCGAATGTGGCACTGGTCTACAGCCTGCGGCCCAACGTATCGCTCTACACCTCGTACGCGCAAGGCCTGGAGCATGGCGGCATCGCGCCGATCCAGACCGTGAACGAGGGCCGCGCGCTCGCACCGTCCAAGTCCAAGCAGATGGAAGTGGGCGTCAAGGCCGATATCCGTCCCGACCTGAGCGCCACCGTCGCGCTGTTCGAGATCCATAAAGGTCTGGAATACACCGACGCGCAGAATGTCTTCGTTCGCAACGGCAAAGCCCAGCACCGCGGCCTGGAAATGGCGTTGAACGGCCGCGCCACGCGCGAGCTGACAGTGGGCGTTTCGGCCACCGCGCTCAATACCAAGCAAAGCGATACCGGCTTGGCCAGCATGGACGGCAAGCGCGTGACCAACGTCGCCGCTTTCAAATCGTCGGTGTATGCGGATTATGCGGTGCCGCAGGTCGAAGGCTTGAGCGTGAACGCGAACTGGCAGTACTCGGGCAAGAAGGCGTTCGATCCGGAGAACCAGGTATTCGTGCCGAGCTATCATGTGCTGAATTTGGGGGCGTCGTACGCCACGCGCATCGGCGGCGTTTCGACCACGCTGCGTGCGAGCGTGAACAACGCGCTGGACAAGTTCTACTGGCGCGATGTGACGCAGGATCTGGGTGGGTATCTGATGCCGGGGGCGTCGCGCACGTTCCGCGTGTCGGCGCAGTTCGACCTGTAACGCGAAATCCGCAGGCGACTCCAAGATGGCGGATTACGGCGTTCCGCCTAATCCGCCCTACGTGTCACAGTGGGTCATTCAACCAACGGTGTCCATCGTTTAATTTGCGTGGCGAACGTGGCGAATCGCGGAGACACGTAGGGCGGATTAGCGCAGCGTAATCCGCCACGAGCCGCCAACGACGCATGCTCGATTACGTGGCCTTGGCTAACAACCGCTCCACCTGCGCCAACCGCTGTTCCGGGTCGCCCGATACCAGCACATATGGTATCCGGCGCGCCGCCAGCTCCTCCATCAACAGACGATTGATGACAACGCTGACTTCTTCGCACTCGCGCTGCAAGCCATCGGCCACCCATGGAATATCCGGCGCGGTCACCAACGTCAGCGCATAGTCGCGCCGATGTCCATCGGCCAAGCGCGCTAGCTGATCATCAATACCACCGAAATAATGACGGCTGTAGATCGCCGTCATCAACGGCGCAGTGTCGCAGAACAGATACCCGTCCGCGGCCTGCGCCGCCGCGTCCTCGCTCCGGCGCTGTGTAGCGGCGATATTAAACTGGTCCCCCGCCACCGGCACCCGCCCCTGCACATCGACGAATTCACGCAAATACTCCGGCACCCACAAGGTCCGATAGCGCTCCGCCAGCGCGGCGGCCAGCGTGGTCTTGCCGGAGGAAGCCGTGCCCAGTATCGCCACGCGCAGCGGCAAGACGGCCGATGTCATTCCAGTACCAGCCTGCGGCCGCCGGTTTCGTCGCCTTTATCACCGCCGCCCGTCCCCATGCCGGCCGACTGCTGCCACGTGCGCAGGCCGACCACCGCCATGCCGACGAAGACCGCGTACAAAATCGCCGTCAACATCAAGTGCTTGTGCAGATAAAGCCCGACATACAGCACATCGACAACGATCCAGACATGCCAGTTCTCGATCTTTTTACGCGACAGCAGCAACTGCCCGACCAGACTGCCGGCGGTCAGGAAACCATCGGAGCGCGGCACGTCGGTATCGGTGTAGGTCTTGAGGAACCACGCCAGCAACACAAAGCCGGCCAGCCACGCCGCCACCGCGATCCAGCGGCCGCGCGCGTCGAGCGCGGTGACCGCCAGCCGCTCGTGGCGGTCGTTCCCGTGCAGCCACTGGTACCAGCCATAGAACGAAACGGTGATGAACACCAGTTGCAGCCCCATGTCGCCGTACAGCCGCGAACCATAGAAAACCAGTCCGTAGGTGGCCGACGAGATGATGGCGAACAGCCAGGCCCAATGGCTCTGGCGGATGTTGAGCCACACGGTGGCCACCGCCAGAATGAACGACACCAGTTCCAACGGGGTCGTGGCGAATACCGCCAGATGCAGCGGCAAATTCAGGTACCCCAATAGAACCGATAATTCGTGCATTATTTTTTCGCCGGATATTTAATGGTCATCTCTTCGAGCACATTGTCGGCATGATCGACTTCGCTCATCACCCACAGCATATACCGGATGTCCAGATGGATAGCGCGGGTGATGGCGGGATCGAAGTACCAGTCCTTGGTGATCGACTCGTAGGTCGAATCGAAGTTCAGGCCGATCAACTCGCCCCTGCGGTTCAACACCGCCGAGCCGGAGTTGCCGCCGGTGGTATCGGCGCTGCTCAGGAAGTCGACCGGCACGGTGCCGAGGATGGCGTCCCTGAACCGTCCATAGCGCTTGGCCTTGATGGCGTCGAGCTGCTTTTGCGGCGCGTTGAACGGGTCCTTGCCGGTATGCTTTTCAACAATGCCTTCGACGGTGGTGAACGGGCCTTTGCTGATGCCGTCGCGCGGCGAATACGGCGCCACGGTGCCGTAGGTCACGCGCAAAGTGCCATTGGCATCCGGGTACACCGGCTTGCCCAGCGACTTCTTCCACGCGATGACGGCCTCCATGTAGCGCGGGATCACGCGCTCCAGGTTTCCGTCCAGCTCCTTGCGGCGCTCCTTGAGCGACTGCGCCGCGTCGTCCAGCTTCGCCGCCAGTTGCATGAACGCGTCGTCCGACGCCTTGACGGCGGCGGCGTCCTTGCCGACCCATGCCAGCCGCGTGGCGGTGTCGCCCAGCCGCGTCTCGGCATACATCGCCGGCACCGCCCCGGGCGCCGGCAGCAGAGGATCGAGGCCCGCCACATGCATGGACTTGGGCAGCCTGGCGTAGCGCCGCAGCGACGCCGCGAAACGCGCCTGATCCACCCCGGCCACATACGACTGCTCCAGGCGGTTCAAACGCGCCTTGATGAAGGTGGCGTCGCGCTGCTGGAAACCGGTTTCGCGCTCGGCGTCCGGCTTCGCGCTTTCCAGCGCCAGGCGATACAGCGTATTGGCGCTTTTCAGCATCTCGCCGGTGGTGGCGACGCTGTAGCCGAATTCCTCGTCGCCCAGCGCGATATCGGCGGCGATCACCGCGTCCAGTTCGGACAGCAGCGTTTTCGACACGTCCTTCTGCGCGCCGTACCAGGCGCGGAACTCCGCGTCCTGCCCGTCCTTGACGGCGGCGATGTCCTTGCGCGCGAAGCCGTCCATCAGGCCCTGCGATTTCTTCATCACGTTGTTCAGGCTCTTGGCGACGCTGGCGTAGCGCACTTCGGCCGCAGGATCACCCTTGGTGGCGGCGGCGATGACGTCGAGATCGGCCTGGATTTCGGCCACGCGGGCCGGATAGCCGACATCGCGCGCGGCGCGGATTTCCGACGGCAGCTTGTAACGGCTGGTGCGGCCCGGATAACCGGCCAGCAGCACCGGATCGCCGTTCTTCAGCCCCTCGGCCGACAGCACCAGGAAGTCCTTCGATCGATACGGCACGTTGTCGGGCGACGGATCGGCCGGACGGCCGTCCTTGCCCACGTAGGCGCGCAGGAAGGCGAAGTCGCCCGCATGGCGCGGCCATTCGTAGTTGTCGACGTCGCCGCCGTAGTTCCCGATCATGTCCGGCGGGGCGTAGACCAGGCGCACGTCGCGTATCATCATCTGGCGGATGCGGTAGTATTCCAGCCCCCGATGGAAGGCCGGCACCGAGCAGCGGTAGCTCTTGTCGGTTTCGCATTCGGCGATCAGCGCCTTGACGGCTTTTTCCACCGCGTCGTGGCGCTGCCTGCCGCTCATCGACGACGTCACGTCCTTGAGCACGCGGGCGGTGACGTTTTCCACCTTGTCGGTGACATACACCAGCGAATTGGGGCCGCCCGGCAGCTCCTGCGCGCGGGTCTTGGCCAGGAAGCCGTCGACGATGTAGTTGTGCTCCGGCGTCGCGTTGCGCTGGATGGCGCCATAGGCGCAGTGATGGTTGGTGACCACCAGGCCGGCGTCGGACACAAACGACGCCGAGCACCCGGGCAAAGCGACAATGGCGCTCATCGGATGCCTGGACAGGTCGGCCAGCTTTTCGGCCGGGATGGTGATGCCTATGCGTTGTAGTTCGGATTTCAGCTGCGGCAATTGGTATGGCTGCCACTGCCCTTCGTCGGCGTGAGCCGCCGCCGCGCCGAGGATAGCGGCCGGCAGCACTAGATATTTTAACAAGATAAAAGCCCCTGATTGAGTTCCAGCGGCAGTATATTCCTTATGCGGATGGCTGAAAATGCTTTTTGCGTATCCCGAAGCCGCTAGTCGGCGCCGCTTTCATCCGGCAGGTCGAAGCCCAAGGTCAAGGTGCAGCCGCCGCCCGGCACATACTGGGCGACCTCGAAGCTGCCGCCCAACGCCGCCACGCGCTGCGCCATGCCGATCAAGCCGAAGGACTCGCTCTTGCCCCGCTGGTGGGGCGCGATGCCGATGCCGTTGTCGGCCATGCTGAAGGCCAGGCGTCCGCCGCGCGCCACCAGCGCGATGTCGACATGGCTGGCGTGCGCGTGGCGACGCACATTGCTCAGCGCCTCCTGCATGCCGCGGAACAGCACGATCGCGATGTCCGACGTGATCGTCTCGAAGGTCGCCTCGTCGGGCAGGGCCAGCGCGCAGGTCATGCCGCTGCGTTTGCGGAATTCGGCAGCCTGCCATTCCATCGCCGCCTGCAGGCCCAGATCGAGCACCGCCGGGCGCAGTTCGTTCATAATGCCGCGCACGTTGCGGATGGTCGTGTCGATATTGTCCAGCACCCCGTTGACGCGCTGGTGCAGACGCACGTGCCGCTCGCCGGTGCGGGCGCTGAGCATGGAAATGTCGATGCGCAGCGCCAGCAGGTTTTGCCCCAGTTCGTCATGGATGTCGCGGGCGATGCGCTTGCGCTCATCCTCCTTGACCGTCTCCAGGTGCTCGGCCAGTTTGCGCAGCTGGTCGCGCGATTCATGCAGCGCGGCCTCGGTGCGTTTGCGCTCGGCCACCTCCAGCATCAGCAGGCGGTTCGCCTCGGTCAGCTCGGCGGTGCGCGCCGCCACCCGCGCATCGAGCTGGCGCGACAGCTTCAGCAGGTCGGCGTCGGCCCGCTGGCGCGCCGTGATGTCGGAGAACACGCCGATGAAGTGGCTGATGGCACCCACCTCGTCGCGGATCACGGTCATCGACATCGCCGCGACGTAGGGCACGCCGTCGCGCCGGCGGTTGAACACCTCGCCCTGCCATCTGCCGTAGCTGCACAGGCAGCGCATCGCTTCGGCGTGGAAGCCCGGCGGATGGGCGCCGGGCCGGCCCAGGAAGCGCGGATCGCGCCCCAGCGCCTCCTCCACCGGATAGCCGGTCAAGGTGGTGAAGGCGGGATTGACGGAGACGATGCGTTTTTCGACGTCGCACACCATCACGCCCTCGCCCATGCTGTCGATCACCTGGAAGGCGCGCCGCCGCGCGGCCTCGCGCGCGTCGGCGCTGCCGATGTCGGTCAGGATCATGCGGCATTTGCGGGCGGCGACATCGAGATTGGCCTCGATGTGCACCTGGCGCTGCGCGCCACCGCGCAACGCCGCGAACAGCGGTACCTCCAGCACCGCGCGCTGTCCGCTCACCAGCAGCTCGGCCAGGAACCGGCGCAGGCCGGCCTGCGATTGCGGCGCCACAAACTGCTCGAACGACCGGCCGGGCAGCTCCTCGCGGCGGCAGCCGAGCAATTCACCGGCGGCGTGGTTGGCGCGCGTGATGCGGCCCTCCGGATCGAGCGACAGATAGCCGGCCGGCGCCTGATCGTACAACGCCGCGTAATGCTCGCGCGCCGCCTCGGCCAGATCGCGCTCGGTCTGCACCTCGGCCAGCGCCACGTTCTGCATATCGAGCTCGATCTGGCTCACCTGCAGTTCGTGCCAACGCTTGAGCGTCTCGCTGTCGGCGTCGGCGGGCGGTGGACGGCCGGCCTTGGACAGCGCCGCGACCGCCTGCTCGGCCACGTAGCGCAGCCGGTCGGGATCGAGTTCGGGGCGCTGGCGCTTGTTCATAGCGGCTCCGCCCCCTTTTGCATGGACCGCAGTTGCGCCTCCAGCTGTTTCGATTCGGTGATGTTGATGAAGGTGACCACCACGCCGTCGATCACGTTCTCGACGGTCCGGTACGGCATGATGCGCACCGTGTACCAGCCGCCGCCGCGCGTGGGTATCTGCTTTTCGCAGAACACCAGCGTACGCAGCACCTCCTGCGCGTCGGCCTCCAGGTCGGGATACTGCAGGTCGTTGACGATGTCGCTCAACGGCCGCTGCAAGTCGCCCGGTATCAGCTTGTAGATGTGGGTGCTCTGATCGGTGAAGCGGCGGATGCGCAGCTTGTTATCGAGGAAAATGGTGGCCACATCGGTGCTGTTGAGCAGATTCTTCATGTCGCCGTGGACCAGCGACAGGTCGTCCACCTTCAATTGCAGCTCGGCGTTGACGGTGTACAGCTCCTCGTTCAGCGACTGCATCTCCTCCTTGGACGTGGTCAGTTCCTCGTTGGTCGATTGCAGTTCCTCGTTGGTCGACTGCAGCTCCTCGTTGGCCGACCTCAGTTCCTCGCGCGAGGCCTGCATCTCGTCGCGCACCGCCTGGATCTCCAGGCGCGCCTGCGCCAGCTGCTGTTCCAACTCCAGCACCTGCGGATTGGCCGAGCGCGCGCGGCGCCTTTCCGGCGGCAGCGGCAAGGTGGCGAAGGTCACCAACATCGTGCCCGACAGCGGTCCCGGTTCCGGCATCGCCTCGGCCGTCAGGTCCAGCGACTGGGACGGTTTTCCCGCCGCGTCGCGCTGTATCAGGCCGCGCACGGCGATCATCCCGTCGCTCTGCGCCGCGCGCTTGAGCAGGTCCGCCAGCTCGTGGCGCAGGCTGTCGCGCGCCATCGCGTGGATGTTCCAGTTGGCCTTGCCGGCGGCCGGCTCCAGATAGGCGCCGGTGCGGCCGTGGATGTACAGGATATCGCCATGGACGTTGAGCAGCACGGCGGCGGGCGAGTGCTTTTTCAGCAGCTGCTGCTCGACCTGGGTTTGGAGGTTACCGTTCATGGATGGGTTGATGGGCTCGCTGACAGAAGGAATCGACACGCCGCTGACGCGGGTGGGGAAATAGTTGACGACGCGCTGGGTGGAGGCGTCGAGCCGCCGGTAGATGCGGCCGCCGCCGGCCATCGGCGCGAACAACTCGTGGAACCGGCCGGGCGTGTCCGCGCTGCCGAGCATCAGCAGGCCGCCGGGCTTGAGCCCGTAGTGAAACAGCGGGATCAGTTGTTCCTGCAGCTTGGCCGTGAAATAGATCAGCAGGTTGCGGCAGCACAGGATATCGAGCTTGGTGAACGGCGGGTCGGATATGACGTTCTGGCGCGCGAAGATGATCATGTTGCGCACCTCCTTGCGGATACGGTGACCGCCGCCGTCTTCCGGCACGAAGTAGCGCCGCAAAAGCTCGCCCGGGACGTCGGCCTCGATGGCGGCGCCATAGACGCCGCGGCGCGCGCTGTCGATGGCGTCGACGTCCAGGTCGGTGGCGAAAATCTGCAGCGAGTAGCGCGGCGCCGGCCGCAGCCGCGCGAGCACCTCGTTGAAGGCGATCGCCAGCGAATAGGCCTCCTCGCCGGTCGAGCAGGCCGGTATCCAGGCCTTGAAGGCGGCGCCGTCGGGGTGCTCCGACAATAGCTGCGGCAAGGCGCTGTCCATCATGTATTGCCACACCTTGGGGTCGCGGAAGAAGTTAGTCACGCCGATCAGCAGCTCCTTGAACAGCAGCTCGACTTCGGCCGGATTGCCGCGCAGGTAGACCACATAATCGGCCAGCCCGACGCACTGGCGCAGCTTGATGCGCCGCTCGATGCGGCGCAGGAGGGTGCTCAGTTTATAGTCGGAGAAGTTGGCGCCGGTCTGCTTGAGCAGCAGCTGAAACAACTGCCGCAAGCAGTCGCGCTGGGCCAGGGCCCGCGCCGGCACGCCGCCCTCCTGGGCGCCGCGCCACTCGGCTAAATGCGCCGGCATCTCCGACGGCCGCGCGACGATGTCGATCACCTCGGCGCCGATGGCGCTGAGCGGCATCGGGTCGAAACGGGCGGCCCCGGGGGGCTGCGCCAGCGTCAGACCACCGTTCTCCCGGATCGACGCCAGTCCCAGCGTGCCGTCGGCGCCCATGCCGGAAAAGACGATGCCCACCGAGCGCTCGCGCCCGTGGTCGGCCAGTGCGCGGAAGAAACTATCGATCGGCAAGCGAAAGCCGCGCCGCTCCGACGGCGGCAGCACGGCGAAGCGCCCTTCCTGGAAACCCAGGTCGCGGCCGGGCGGTATCACGTATACATGGTCGGCGACGATATCCATGCCGTCCCTTACCTCGGCCACGTTCATCGGCGTCACCCGCCGCAGCACTTCGGGCAACATGCCCTTATGGCGCGGATCGAGGTGCTGCACGACCACATAGGCGAAGCCGCTGGAAGACGGCACGTTGGAGAGGAATTCGCAGATCGGATCGAGGCCGCCGGCCGAGGCGCCGATGCCAACCACCGGCACCGCCGACACCGCGGCGGGCGCACGCGCCCGCGCGGCATCGGCGGCGGCAGGCGGGGCTGAGGGCTTGGAAAGCGGGCGTTTCTTCATCGTGGCATTGAAACCAACCGTGGGGCCCGGCCGCCTGCTACACAACAACGGATGCGGGCAGCAGGGGAATGTGGTTTTTGTCTACATCTTGCCAGATGATTATACAAAGGTCGCGCCCAAAAACCAAGCGCGCGACCGGGCGTGCGCGCACGCTTACCTGCCCTGGTCGCTTGCGGCATGCCAGCCGCCGCCCAGCGACTGGATCAAGGCGATCGCCGTGGTCTGGCGGTCGGCCTGCGATTGCACCAGCGCGCGGCGCGCGGTCAGCGCCGTGGTCTGGGCGGTGACCACGTCGGTGTAGCCCACCTGGCCGGCGCGGTAGCGGTTCAACATCTGCGCCTCGACCTGGTCGGCCGCCTCGGAGGCGATCCGGCGCAGATCCTGCTGCTGCGCCAGCGCCCTGGTGGCCGAGAGCTGGTTTTCGACGTCGGCGAACGCGGTCAGCACCGTCTGGCGGTAGCGGGCGATGGCGGCGTCACGCGAGGCCTCGGCGCCGGCCACGCGGGCCTTGGTGGCGCCGGCGTCGAACAGCGTCTGCGCCGCCGACAGCCCCAACGACCAGAGGCTGTTGGAGGCGTTGAACAGGCCGGATGCCGCGTTCGCGCCGAAGCCGTAGGAACCGGTCAGGTTCAGGCTCGGGAAATAGGCGGCGCGGGCGATGCCGATTTGCTCGTTGGCGGCGGCCACCGAGCGCTCGGCCGAGGCGATGTCCGGACGGCGCTGCAGCAAGGTCGAAGGCACGCCGGTGGGTACGTCCGGCACCGTCACGTTCCACGGCGCCGGCGCCAGCGTGAAGTCGCTGGCGGCCTTGCCCAGCAGGACCGCGATCGCGTGTTCGAGCGTGGCGCGCTGCTGCACCAAGGTGACCTGGTCGATGCGGGCGTTGGCCAACTGGGTTTGCGCCTGCAGCAGGTCCGACTTGGTGGTGACGCCGGCGTCGAAGCGGTTCTGCGTGATCTGCAGCACGCGCTCGTAGCCCTCGGTGGTGGCGTCGAGCAGCGCCTTTTCGGCGTCGGCCTGGCGCAGCAGGAAGTAGTTGGTGGCCAGCTCGCCCTGCGCGGACAGGCGGGCGGCCGCCAGGTCGGCGGCGCTGGCCTGCAGGCTGGCCTGGGCGCTGTTGGTGCCGGCGCGCAGCCTGCCCCAGATATCCGGTTCCCAGCTGGCGCCGATGTTGGCGCGGTACTGGTTGACGTTCTGCGTGTTGCCGCCGCCACCGGAGCGGTTGGCGCTGCCGTTCAAATCGACCGCCGGGAACAGCGCGGCGCGCTGCTCGCCCACCAGCGCCCTGGCCTGCGCGTAGTTGGCGGCGGCCAGGGCCACGTTCTGGTTCGAGACCTCGATGCTGTCGGCCAGCTGGTTCAACAGCGGGTCGCCGAACAGCTGCCACCACGGCCCGCGTTCGAGCATGTCGGCCGGCGCGGCCACGGTCCATCCGGCGGCGGCCTTCTCGGCGTCGGTGGCGGTTTCCTTGAAGGCCGCCGGCGACGGCGTCTCCGGCAGCTTGTAGGCCGGGCCGACGGCGCAGCCGGCGGTTGCCAGCGCCGCCAGCACGGCAAGCGCTATCGTCCGGTGGCGCGGCGTTTGACGAGGGATGGTTGGTGCGTGTGTGCTCATGGTGTGCTCGGCGACGGATCGCTGTGAATTTTGCTTAAATGTTCTTCGGATGGGCCACGGCGGCGCAGCTTGTCCATCAGGATGTAGACCACCGGCGTGGTCAAGAGGGTCAGCAGCTGGCTGGCGATCAGGCCACCGATGATGGCCACGCCCAGCGGCCGGCGCAGCTCCGAGCCCTCGCCGAAACCGATCGCCAGCGGCAGCGCGCCGAGGGCGGCGGCCAGCGTCGTCATCAGGATGGGACGGAAGCGCAGCATGCACGCCTCGCGCACCGCTTCGCGCGGCGACAGGCCGCGCGAGCGCTCCGCCTCCAGCGCGAAGTCGATGATCAGGATCGCGTTCTTCTTGACGATGCCGATCAGCAGGAAGATGCCGATCAGGGCGATCGTCGAAAACTCCATCTTGAAGATCAGCAGCGCCAGCACCGCGCCCACGCCCGCCGAAGGCAAGGTGGTGAGCACCGTCACCGGATGGACCAGGCTTTCATACAGGATGCCCAGCACGATGTAGATCACCACGATGGCGGCCAGGATCAGCAGCGGCAGCGACTTGTTGCTGTCCTGCGCCGTCTTGGCGGCGCCCGCGAAGCTGCCGCGCACATTGTTCGGCAGGCCGATCTCCGCCTCGGCCGCCGCGATGTCGGCGGAAGCGTCGGACAGGCTGGAGCCGTCGGCCAGGTTGAAGGCGATGGTGGTCGCCAGCTCCCCGTCCTGATGGTTGATCGACGTCGCCGTCGAGCTTTCCGCGAACCTGGCCATCGCCGACAAGGGCACCATGGTGGTGGCCGAGGTGCTCAGGGCGGAGCCGGACGACGCGTCCCTGACCGCGGGCGCGGCGACGTTGGCGGCGGTGGCCGTGCTGGCGGTGCTGGTCGTGCTGGTGCCGGTGGTGCCGGCCGTGCTGGTGCCGGCCGTGCTGGTGGTCGTGGCGGCGGTCGGCGCGCCGCTCGGGTTGCTGGCCGTGGGCGCCGGCAATCCCTTCGACGGGACGTACACGTCCTTCAACGCCTCGGGGCTTCTGCTGTACTCGCGCGCTATTTCCATGATCACGTGATACTGGTTCACCTCACCGTAGATGGTCGCCACCTGGCGCTGGCCGAAGCTGTCATACAAGGCGTTGTCGATATCCTTGGCCGACACGCCCAGGCGCGAGGCGCTGTCCTTGTCGATGGTGACGAAGGTTTCGACGCCGTTTTCCGCCTGGTCGCTATCGACATCGACCATCGACGTCTTCGCCTTCATAGCTTCGGCCAGGCGGGAGGCCCATTTCTTCAAATCGGCCTCGTTGTCGCTTTTGAGCGTGTACTGGTTGTTGGCGTTGGCCGAGCGCCCGCCCGAGCGCAAATCCTGCACGGGGCTGAGGAACAGGCTCACGCCCGTCACCTTTGCCAGTTTGGGGCGCAACCGCGCGATGACGGCGTTGCCCGCCACCGAGCGCTCGCTGGCGGGCTTCAGGTTGATGAACATGAAGCCGCCGCCGGCGCGCCGCCCGCCGGTGAAACCCACCACGGTGGCGACGTCGGGATCGTCCTTGATGATGTTGACCAGCTGGCGCAACTTGCCCTGCATGGCCTGGAACGAGATGCTCTGGTCGGCGCGGATGCCGCCGCTGATTTGGCCCGTGTCCTGCTGCGGAAAGCCGCCCTTGGGAATGGCCGCGAACAGATAGACGTTCAAGCCGATCACGAACACGAGGCTGAGCATCACCAGCCAGACGCTCGACAGCGCCCAGTCCAGGCTGTGCTCGTAGCCCTTGAGGACCTTGTCGAAACCGGCCTCGAAGAAGCGCGCCACGCGGCCGGGAGGCTTGCCATGCTGGTCCGGCTTGAGCAGCCAGGCGCACATCATCGGCGTGGTGGTCAGCGAGATCACCAGCGAAATCATCACCGCCGCCGACAAGGTGATGGCGAACTCCTTGAACAGCGCGCCGAACTGGCCGCCCATGAACAGCAGCGGAATGAACACCGCTATCAGCGAAAGGCTGATCGACAGCACCGTGAAGCCCACCTCGCGCGCGCCCAGCAGCGCCGCCGACAGGCGGTCCATGCCGGCCTCGATGTGGCGCTGGGTGTTTTCCAGCACCACGATGGCGTCGTCGACGACAAAGCCGGTGGCCACCGTCAGCGCCATCAGCGACAGGTTGTTCAGGCTGAAACCGAGCAGATACATCACGCCGAAGGTGCCCAGCAGCGATACCACCGTCGCCACCGCCGGCACGATGGTCGCGCGCAGGTTGCGCAGGAAGACGCTCACCACCAACACCACCAGCAGGATCGAGATGATCAGGGTGACCTCGATCTCGTGCAGCGACGAGCGGATCGAATTGGTGCTGTCGCTGGCGATGGCCACGTTGACGTCGGGCGGCATCTGCGCCTGCAGCGCGGGCAATTGCGCGCGCACGCTGTCGACCGTTTCGATCACGTTGGCGCCGGCCTGCGGCCGGATCAGGACCACGATCGCCGGTTGGCCGTTGAACAGGCCCAGGTTGTTCACGTCCTCGACGCCGTCGACCACCTGCGCCACGTCCTTGAGGCGGATCGCGGTCGAGTCGCGCCAGCCGACCACCAGGTCCTGGTAGTCCCTGGCGTTGCGCCCTCCGCTGGCGTTGGCCGACTCGGTATAGATCTGCAAGCGGCGGCCATGGCCCTGCACCGCGCCGCGCGGGCGGTTGGCGTTGGTGGCCTGTATCGCCGCGCGCACGTCCTCCATCGACAGGCCGTAGCGGTTCAGCGCATACGGATTGAGTTCGACGCGCACCGCCGGCAGCGAACCGCCGCCCAGCTCCACGTCGCCCACGCCGGTCACCTGCGACAGGCGTTGCAGCACGGTGTTGGAGACGGCGTCGTAAATCTGGCCAGGCGTGCGCGATCTGGACGTCAGCGCCAGGATCATGATCGGCGAGCCGGAGGTGTTGGCCTTGCGGTAGGTCGGATTGCTGCGCAAGGTGGCAGGCAGGTCGACGCGGCTGGCGTTGATCGCCGCCTGCACCTCGCGCGCCACCGAGTCGACGTTGCGGTTCAAGTCGAACTGCAGGGTGATGTTGGCGGAGCTGGTGGTCGAACTGGAGGTCATCTCGTTGACGCCGGCGATCACGCCCAGATGGCGCTCGAGCGGCGTCGACACGCTGCTGGCCATCGTCGACGGACTGGCGCCCGGCAGGTTGGCGTTGACCGTGATGATGGGGAAATCGACCTGCGGCAGCGGCGCCACCGGCAGCACGAAGAACGCGCCGATGCCGGCCAGCGCGATGCCGACCGTCAGCAGGACGGTGGCGATCGGCCGCTTGACGAATGGCGAAGACAGGTTCAAGACGCACCACCTTCGGCCGGAACCGGCTTGCCCGCCGGCGCCGGCGCGTCTGGTTTGCCGCCGCCGAAGCGGCGCGCCAGGCTATCGAAGCCCAGGTAGATGACCGGCGTGGTGAACAAGGTCAAAAGCTGGCTGACAATCAGGCCGCCGAAGATGGCCAGGCCCAGTGGGCGGCGCAGTTCGGCGCCCTCGCCCCAGCCCAGCATCAGCGGCACGGCGGCGAACAGCGCCGCCAGGGTCGTCATCAGGATGGGACGGAAGCGCAGCAGCGCGGCCTGGTGGATCGCCTCGCGCGGCGGCATGCCGCCTTCGCGCTCGGCGTCGATGGCGAAGTCGATCATCATGATCGCGTTCTTCTTGACGATGCCGATCAACAGGATGATGCCGATGATGCCGATCACGCCCAGATCCTGGCCGCTGATCCACAGCGCCAGCAAGGCGCCGACGCCGGCCGACGGCAATGTCGACAGGATCGTCAACGGATGCACATAGCTTTCATACAGCACGCCCAGCACGATGTAGACACAGACCACCGCCGCCAGGATCAGCCACAGTTGGTTGGACAGCGAAGCTTGGTAGGCGCCGGACGCGCCGAGGAAGGTCAAGGTCACCGACGGCGGGAACTTGATCTCGGCGGCGGCCTGCTTGATGCTGTCGACCGCCGTGCCGAGGGAGACGCCCGGGGCGGTGTCGAAACCCAGGGTGGTGGCCGGATACTGCGCCACGTGCGTCACCTGCAGCGGCGACGGACGCTCGCTGATGCTGGCGATCGCCGACAGCGGCGTGGCCTTGCCGGAGCCGGTGCGCAGTTGCAGGTTGCCCAGGTCCTGCGGCGTCGTGATGTCGTCGCTTTTCGCCTCCAGGATCACGCGGTACTGGTTGGTCTCGGTGAAGATGGTCGAGACGATGCGCTGGCCGAAGGCGCTGTACAACGCGTCGTCGATCGAGGCGGCGGTGACCGACAGGCGCGAGGCGGTGTCGCGGTCGACCGTGATGTAGGCGGCGTTGGCGCTGGCGCCGACGTCGGAGACGACGTTGCGCAGCTCCTTCTTGGTGCGCATCTGTTCCGCGAGCTTGGTGGCCCATTCGTTGACGGAGGCGTTGTCCGCGCCTTCGATCGACACGCGGAACTGGGTCGGCCCGGTTTCGGCGTCGATGGTCAAATCCTGGGTCGGCTGCAGATACAGGATCAGGCCGGGTATCGTCGCCACGCGGTTGCGCAGGCGGTCCATGGTTTCCTGCTGGCTGCCGGTGCGCTCGCGCTTCAGGTTGATCAGCATGCTGCCCGTATGGAGCATGGTGTTGTTGGCGGCGTCCACGCCGACCACGGAACTGAGCGTGGCCACATCCGGGTCCTCCAGCACCAGGCGCGCGGCCTGCTGCTGCAAGTCCGCCATTTTGGCGTAGGAGACGGCCTTGCCGGTCTCCAGGCGCGCCTGCAGCTGGCCGGTGTCCTGGGTCGGGAACAATCCCTTCGGAATCACCACGTACAGCAGCACCGTCAGCAGCAAGGTGGCCAGCGCCACCAGCAGGGTCAGGCCGCTGTGTTTGAGCACCCAGGTCAGCGCGCGGTCGTAGTGGCCGACCACCCAGTCGAAGAACTGCTGGAAGCGCACGGCGAAGCGGCTCGGCTTCTCCTCGGCGTGGCTTTTGAGCCAGCGGGCCGACATCATCGGCACCAGCGTCAGCGACACCACGGCGGAGATCAGGATGGTGATCGCCAGCGCCATCGCGAACTCGCGGAACAGGCGCCCCACCACGTCGCCCATGAACAGCAGCGGTATCAGCACCGCGATCAGCGACACCGTCAGCGAGATGATGGTGAAGCCGATCTGCTTGGCGCCCTTGAGCGAGGCGGCCATCGGCGTCTCGCCCTCCTCGATGTAGCGGGCGATGTTTTCGATCATGACGATGGCGTCGTCGACCACGAAGCCGGTGGCGATGGTCAGCGCCATCAGCGACAGGTTGTTCAGGCTGAAGCCGAGCAGATACATGATGCCGCAGGTGCCGATCAGCGAGATCGGCACCGACAGGCTGGCGATCACGGTGGCCCGTATGCTGTGCAGGAAGGCGAAGATCACCAGCACCACCAGCAGCACCGCCAGCACCAGCTCCATGCCGACGTGTTGGACCGAGGCGCGGATGCCGGTGGTGCGGTCGCTCAGCACCTCCAGTTTCATGGCGCCCGGCAGGCCCGCCTCCAGCTCCGGCAGGCGGGCCTTGATGGCGTCGACCGTGGCGATCACGTTGGCGCCCGGCTGGCGTTGCACATTGAGGATGATGGCCTGCTTGTTGCCGGACCACGCGCCCAGTTCCACGTTCTCCGCGCTGTCGACCACCTGGGCGACGTCGGACAGGCGCACCGGAGCGCCGTTCTTGTAGGCCAGGATCAGGTTCTGGTAATCCTTGGCGGCCACCAGCTGGTCGTTGGCGTTGATGGTGTAGGCGCGCGTCGGGCCGTCGAAGCTGCCCTTGGCGCCGTTGGCGTTGGCGGCGGTGATCGCCGTGCGCAGCGTGTCCAGGCCAAGGCCGTAGGACGCCAGCGCGTTGGTGTCGGCTTGTATCCGCACCGCCGGGCGCTGGCCGCCGCTCAGCGTGACCAGGCCGACGCCGGAGACCTGGCTGATCTTCAGCGCCAGGCGGGTGTTGACGATGTTTTGCACCTCGGTCAGCGGCATCGTGTCGGAGGTGATCGCCAGGGTCAGCACCGGCGCGTCGGCCGGATTGACCTTGGCGTAGATCGGCGGCGCAGGCAAGTCGGTCGGCAGCAGCGAGGAGCCGGCGTTGATCGCGGCCTGTACCTCCTGCTCGGCTACCTCCAGGGTCTGCGACAGCCCGAATTGCAGCGTGATGATGGAGACGCCGGCGGCGCTGGTGGAACTCATGCGCTGCAGGCCGGCCATCTGGCCGAACTGGCGTTCCAGCGGCGCGGTCACGGTCTGTCCCATCACCTCGGGACTGCCGCCGGGGTACAGTGTTTGCACCTGGATGGTCGGGAAATCGACCTGCGGCAGCGCCGACAGCGGCAGGAACTTGAAGCCGACCAGGCCGGCCAGCACGATCGCCAGCATCAGCAGCGATGTCGCTACCGGCCGCTGGATAAATGGAGCGGATGGACTCATTGTTGTGCCGCGCCCTGTTCTTTGCGGTGGCGACGCTCGTGGGCCGGGGCCGGAGTACCGTCGGCGGCGGGTGCGCCGGCGGCGCCGTGCGACCGGCGTCCACCCGCACCGGGGCCGGCGCCCGGCAAGGTCACCTTGGCGCCTTCCTTGAGGCGGTCCGCGCCTTCGGTGATGACCTGCTCGCCGGCCTGCAGGCCGGTCGCGATCTGCACCTTCTCGACGGTGGCCTCGCCGCGCGTGATGCTGCGCATCGTGACGGTCTTGTCATCCTTGAGCACCCAGACGAAATCGCCCTTGGTGCCATGGCGCACCGCGTTCACCGGCACCATGACCGCGTCCTTGATGGTGCGCAGTTCCAGGCGGACGTTGACGAACTGGCTCGGGAACAGCGTGAACTTGGCGTTGTCGAAGCGCGCCTTGGCCTTGACGGTGCCCGTCTGCGTATCGACCTGGTTGTCCATCGCAGCGAACTTGCCGCTGTCGAGGATATTGGTGCGGGTGCGGTCCAGCGCCAGCGCGGGCAAGGCCACGCCGTCGTTCACGCGCTGCATCACGCCCGGCACACTGTCCTGCGGGATCGAGAACTCCACGTCGATCGGCGACAGCTGGGTGATCACGGCGATGCCGGTGGCGTCGCTGGAGCCGACCAGGTTACCGATATCGACCACGCGCAGGCCGACCCGGCCCGTGATCGGCGCGATCACCTTGGTGTAGCCCAGATTGAGCTTGGCCGTGCCCTCGGCGGCGCGGTCGGTCATGACCGTGCCTTCGAGCTGCTTGACCAGCGCCGCCTGGGTATCGACGTCCTGGCGGGCGATCGAATCCTGCTTGAGCAGCGTTTGGTAGCGCTGCAGCGTCAGTTTGGCGTTTTCCAGTTGCGCGTCGTCGCGCTGGCGCTGGCCGCTGGCCTGCAGCAACGCCATTTCAAACTGGCGCGGATCGATTTGCGCCAGCACCTGGCCGGCCTTGACCATCTGGCCTTCCTTGAACAACACCTTCTGCAAAATGCCGGACACCTGCGGACGCACGGTGGTGGTGGCGGCGGCGGTCACGGTGCCCAGCGCCTCCAGGGTCACCGGGATGTCGGCCTTCTCCGCCGTCGCCACGCCAACGGTGGTGGCCGGCGCGCCGCGCCGCCCGCCACCAGTTCCGGGACCGCCCGGGCCTCCGGGACCGCCCGGGCCTCCGGGGCCGCCCGCGCCCGGCGCGCCGGCCACCGGCGTCGCCGGCTGGTGCGTCAGATACCACGCCAGCCCACCCAGCGCCGCCATCGCGGCGACAGCGATCACGCCGCCGACGACTTTACTGCGGCGGCTGCGCTTCGGTGGGTTGATGTTCGGTGTCGGCTTGGCTTGCGAATCCATTGTTATCCTTTTATAGGCTTGCGTGTCCATGGCAAAAACACCATGGCGTTTGATGCGAGGACTCTAGCATATGCACCCTGCCCTGTCAGTCGCCTGAAACCCCGGGTTACAAACTCGCTACAAAACACCGCGTTTCCCCACGGGGCATCAATCCGGCTTTACATTTCTTTACGGATTTGACATTCCGGCGACATGCGCCAACGTCAGACTGCCCCCTTTAAGCCCCGGAGCCGGGCGGCGGCCGCACGACCTTGTGAAGCCGCGCGCCTGTCCGTAGAATGAACCGCATGAATACGACAAACGACCGCATATTGCTGGTGGAGGACGATCCCCGCCTGGCCGAGATGCTCACCGAGTACCTGACCCAATCCGGCTTTCGCGTCACGCACGCGCCCAATGGCCGCACGGCCGTCGGCCACATCGCCGCCGGAGGGGTCGACGCCGTGGTGCTCGACCTGATGCTGCCCGACATGGACGGCCTGGAAGTCTGCCGCCAGGCGCGCGCCGTCTCGGACGTGCCGGTGCTGATGCTGACCGCGCGCGGCGACGCCATCGACCGCATCGTCGGCCTGGAAATGGGGGCCGACGACTACCTGCCCAAGCCTTTCGAACCACGCGAGCTGCTGGCGCGCCTGCGCGCCATCCTGCGCCGCCGCGTCGACCTGGGTCATCTCGACAGCGCCCGGCGGGGCGCGGGAGCGCTGGTGCGCGGCGAATTCCTGCGCTTCGGCCGGCTGGAGATCGATCCGGATTCGCATTCCGCCAGGATCGACGGCGTGCCCTGCGAACTGACCGCCTACCAGTTCGACCTGCTGCTGGTACTGGCGCGCCACGCCGGGCGCGTGCTCTCGCGCGACAGCCTGATGGAACTGCTCAAGGGAGAGCCGATCGAAGCGTTCGACCGCTCCATCGACGTCCACATGTCGCGCATCCGCGCCGCCGTCGAGGACGACCCCAAAAAGCCGCGCCGCATCATCACCGTGCGCGGCGCCGGCTACCTGTTCGCCAAGGTGCAGGATTGATGAAGCGCCCGAATTTCGGCACAGGTATTGGCCTGCCGCGCCTGTATTTCCGCTTTTACGCCGCGATACTGGTCATCCTGCTGCTGTTTTCGCTGGCCGTGATGCAGGTGTGGAGCCGCAGCGGCGGTCCGCTGGAACGCTCCAACGTGACGCTGTCGCGCGTGATGCAGAACGTGCTGGCGCCGCCGGACGCGCCGCGCGAGGAGCAACAGGCGGCGCTGGAGAACGTGGCCCGGGGCCTGAACGCGCACATGACGCTCTATACCCGCGACTGGAAAACGCTGGCGGTGGTCGGCGACCAGATCCCGTCGCGCCACTGGCGCCAGCGCGGCATCACCGGCCCGCCGCCGGAATCGTTCGTGCGCCTGCCCGACGGCCGCAAGCTGCTGTCGAGCGAGCCGCTGGGCTTCGCCCGGCCCAAGGCGATGTTGAACAACGCACTGATGCTGCTGGCGGTGGGATTGGGCATCGCCGCCTTTCCGCTGGTGCGCGGCTTGACCAAACGGCTCGAACGCCTGCAGCACGGCGTCGACTTGCTGGGCGCGGGCGACCTGAAGGCGCGCGTGCAGGTCGAAGGCAAGGACGAGGTGGCGCGGCTGGCGCTCAGCTTCAACCGCGCCGCCGACCAGATCGAGCAACTGGTCGGCGCGCACAAGACGCTGCTGGCCAACGCCTCGCACGAATTGCGCACGCCGCTGGCGCGCATCCGCCTGGCGCTGGAGTTGATCAAGGATGGCGTCGACGCCAAGCGCCGCGCCGGCCTGGAACAGGATATCGCCGAACTCAATGAGCTGCTGGACGAGATCCTGCTGGCGAGCCGGCTGGGGGCCGTGGTCGACGACACCACCCTGGAGGAAATCGACCTGCTGGCACTGGCGGCGGAGGAATGCGCGCGCTACGACGAAGCGGTGCTCGATGGCGAATCGGCCGTCATGCAGGGCGATCCGCGCCTGCTGCGGCGCTTATTGCGCAATCTGCTGGAGAACGCGCACCGGCACGGCAAGCCGCCGGCGAACGTGAGCATCGCCAATGACGGCGGCACGGCCAGATTGACGGTGTGGGATGACGGGCCGGGCGTCCCGGAAGCGGAATTCGAGCGCGTGTTTGAGCCGTTTTACCGCCGCCGCAATACGCGGGACAACAGTGGCGCGGGGTTGGGATTGGCGCTGGTAAGGCAGATCGCGCGTCGCCATGGCGGCGAGGCGCGGTGCGTGTTGATGGCCGATGGGCGCAGCGGCTTCGAGATTACGCTGCCGCTGGCAACTCCAACGCCAAAATAATATCGTCGTAATCGGTGTCGCCGACGCGGAAAGTACGTTGGCCGATCTGTAGGAAGCCGCAGCGCCGATAGAACGCCAGCGCATCGTGATTACCCGCGTACACGCCCAGCAGAACGCGTCCGGCGCCGCGAGCGCGCGCATCGTCAAGCGCTGCGGCCATCAGGCTCTTGCCGACTCCCAACCCGTGGAAGCGGTGCAGAAGATAGATGCGTTTGATTTCCAGATCGTCGGCGCGCGGTTCGGCAATCGGCAGCTTGGCCGGCGCCAGAACCAGATAACCGACCGGCGCCCCGCCGGGACTGACTTTCGCCAGCCATAGGCGCATCGCATCATCGGCCAGCCAGTCGCGATAGACGGCGGCGGCGTGCTGGCTTTCGCAATGGGCGATGATGTCGGCGCCGTCCAGAACCCCTGCGAACGCCTCGAGAAAGCTGGCCTTGCCGACCGCCGACAACGCCTGCTCGTCGCCGGCGGCGCCGGCGCGGATACTGATATCAAAGCCCATTGGCAAATCGCCTTTCGAGGATGTGTGTTGAAACACGGACGACGGATTGGCGCAGCGTAAACGCCCATGCGGAGGCTGTCGGCGGCTCACACATGGCGGATTACGGCGTTCCGCCTAATCCGCCCTACGTGTCTCCGAGGCGGATCAGCGGCTGTCGCATCACGAGGAAACACGTAGGGCGGATTAGCGCAGCGTAATCCGCCAGGAGCCGCCGACAGCGTCAATACATTACGGCGACTCGCACAGGCAATGCGTGATCGCGGTGAACGGCTTGCGCGACGCCGTCAGCTCCGACAACCAACCCAGATCCTTGGCGATGCCGTTCGCCGCGCTTGGCGGCAAGCCGGTGCTGGCCGTCACGCCCAGATTCACCTGCTGGCTGATGGCCTTGGCCACCGCCCGCGCGGCCGAACCGCCCAGCATATCGATCACGCGATCGAACTTGCTGGTTTCACGCTCGATGTACACCACGCGGAAGTCCCCGCCCAGGCTGGCGCGCTTGGCCGCCGACTTCAACGCGTCGTTGTAGCTGCCCAGCGTATCGACCAGACCGCGCTCCCTGGCCTGGGCGCCGGTCCATACACGGCCCTGCGCCACCGCGTCGATTTTCTCCGGCGTCGTCTTGCGCGCCTTGGCCGCGCGGGTCGTGAACTCGGCGTAGATATGGTTGATGCTGCCCTGGATGACCTGCGCGAAGCGCGGATCGAGCGGACGCAATGGATTGCCGGCGTCGCCCAGCCAGGTGGTCGGCTGGCCGGCGGTGTGGATGCCCAGCTTGTCGATCACCTTGTCGGCGGTCGGCAGGATGGCGAACACGCCGATCGAACCGGTGATGGTGTTCGGGTCGGCGATCACCTCGTCGGACGCCATCGACATCCAGTAGCCGCCGGAAGCGGCCACGTTACCCATCGAGACCACCACCGGCTTGCCGGCGGCGCGCGTCAGTTCCAGCTCGCGGCGGATCAATTCCGAGGCGAAGGCGCTGCCGCCCGGCGAATCGACGCGCAGCACGATGGCCTTGATGCCATTGTCCTCGCGGGCGGCGCGTATCAGTTTGGAGGTCGAATCGCCGCCGATGGAGCCAGGACCGGCGGTGCCGTCGCTGATCTCGCCCTGCGCCACGATCACGCCGACGGCGTCGCCGGTCAGCTTGTGCGGCGCGCGCGCCAGGTATTCGTCGAAGCCGACCTGGCGGAAGCTTTTGCCTTCCAGGTCCAGCGCGCCGCGCTTGATCATCATCTGGCGGATTTCATCGCGGGTTTTCAGACCGTCGACCAGCTTGTCCGACAGCGACAGCTTGCCCATGTCGCCATTGAGCGCGGCCACCTGGGCCGGCAAGTCGTTGATGTTCTTCATGATCTGCCCCTGCGGCAGCTTGCGCGCCTTCTCGACGTCGTTGGTGTAGGACGTCCACAGCGCGTTGTTTAGATACGATTCCGCCTCGGTGGCCGCCTGCGACGGACCGTTGGCGACATACGGCTCGCCGAAGCTCTTGTAGGTGCCCACGCGCAGCAGGTTGACCGTCACGCCGACCTTGTCGAGGGCGTCGCGGTAGTAGTTGCGATAGCGGCCGAAGCCCTCCATCAGCACCATGCCCATCGGATGCATGTACACCTCGTTGGCGTGGGCGGCCAGCAGGTACTGGCGCTGGTCATAGCTGGAACCCCAGGCCACCACCTTCTTGCCGGACGCCTTGAAGCGGTCCAGGCCCGCCGCCACTTCGCGCAGCATGGCTTGGCCGCCGCCTTCCATTTCGTCGGTCAGCAGCACGGCGGCGCCGATCGACGGGTCCTTGGCGGCCGTGTCGAGCACCGTCAGCACGTCGCGCAGCTGTATCATCTTCAGCGTTTCGCCGCCGCGCGCGGTGGTGACCAGCGCCTCGCGTGCGCTGACGCTGGACTGCTCGACCAATTGTCCCTTCAGGTCCAGCACCAAGGTGGTCTTCGGCTGCAGCGGTTTGAAGCCGCCGCCGAAGATGGCATAGCCCAGCGCGATCAGCAACGCCAGGAACAGCAGGTTCAGGATGGTGCGGCGGCCGGCGTCGAGCGCCCGCCAGAAGAAAGCGAAGCCGCTGCGAATGTAGGAAAACGGTGATCGGGCCATTGATACTCCAAGTGATTGCGTAATTTACAAGATCATACTGTATGCGGCCTGCGCTGTCCCGGTACCGAAATAAGGAGCAAGCCTCCAAATACCAGCAAACCGTTCATGATAAGCAATTCCAAGCCCAAACGATAGTTACCAAATAGTAATTTTTGATTGACGTCAACGACATAACAAAGCGCGGGGCCGGCCAGCGCCACCAGCGGCACCCAGCGGTCGCGCACGGCGCGCCGGGTCAGTATGCCGAACGCGAATAGCCCGAGCAACGGGCCATAGGTATAGCCGGTCAGCTTCAGCACAAGCCCCACCATGCTGGCATTGTCTATCCATTTGAACATCAGCACCAGCAGCAGGAACAGCGCGCAGAAGGCAAGGTGGACGCGATGACGCAATCGTACCTTGGCCGCTTCGGTCATATCGGTGCGACGCTGCACGCCGAGGATGTCGATGCAGAAGGTCGACGTCAGCGCGGTCATCGCCCCGTCCGCGCTGGGGAACAGCGCCGAAACCAGGCCGATGAAGAAGATCAGTTGCAGCGCCGCCGGCATGTGGCCCATCACCACCGCCGGGAAGATCTTGTCGCCGCTGGCAGTCAGGCCCACCGTCGGCGCGTACAGGTACAGCAGGCCGCCGAGGAACATGAACAGCACCAGCACGGCGGACAGGATCACCGTCAGCATCAGCATGTTCTTTTGCGAGTCGCGCAAGGTCTTGACGGAGATATTCTTCTGCATGATCTCCTGGTCCATGCCCGTCATCGCCAGCACGATGAAGAAGCCCGCCAGCACCTGCTTCCAGAAATAGGCGGGACTGTCGACCGAGGTGGTGACCACGTTCGTCAGGCCCTGGGCCTGCATGCGGGCCAGGCTTTCGGGCAGGCTCAGGTTCATGTCGTGCAGCAGCCAGCCGACGCAGATCACCAGTCCCAGCACCATGCCGGTGGTTTGCAGGGTGTCGGTCCAAACGATGGTCTTGACGCCGCCCTCGTAGGTGTAGAGCAGGATCATGGCCAGGATCACCAGGGTGGTCAGCCAGAACGGCACGCCCATGTTGTCGAGGATGGTGATCTGCAGGATGTTGACGACCAGGTAGAGCCGCGCCGACGCGCTCAAGGTGCGCGACAGGATGAAAAACGCGGCGCCGCTCTGATACGAGCGCTGGCCGAGCCGGACATCGAGGTAGTGGTAGATCGAGGTCAGCTTGAGGCGGTAGTACAGCGGCAGCAGGATATAGGCGACGGCGATGTAGCCGAGCACGTAGCCGAGGATCACCTGCAAATAGCCGAAGCCGTCGCGCCCGACGGCGCCCGGCACGCTGACGAAGGTGACGCCGCTCAGGGTGGTGCCGACCATGCCGAACGCCACCAGCATCCAGTTGCTGCTTTTGTTACCGATGAAGAAGCTGTCGTTGGTGGCATTGCGGGAGGTGCGCCAGGCGACCACCAGCAGCAAGGCGAAATAGGCGAAAACCAGGCAAAACAGCGTAACGGCAGACATAAGGGTTATCCAACGGCAAGTATTGAAATCGCCGCCAATATACACCCCCGTCCTCTTCCGCGTGCGACAAGCCCTGCAAGCCGACATGCGCCGGTGCGACATGTATCCCGCGGAACCACGTAGGGCGGATTAGCGCAGCGTAATCGGCCATGGTTGCGCCGCCGGCGGCGCACGCTCCGCCTGATCCGCGCTACGTGTTTGACTCACACCGCTTCCCACGGCCCCGCCTTGGACACCACGGCGCCCGCCTCCAGCAGCGGCTGGAGCGCGGCGTCGGCCACGTCGTGCTCCAGGATGAAGCCGCTGATGCCATTGATGTGCGCCACGCGGAACGGCGCGCTGGTGCCCAACTTTTCGTTGGTGGCCAGCACCATGATACGGGCGCTGGCGGCGACCAGCGCCCGCTTGAACTGCGCGTCGGCCGGATCGAAGGCGCTGACGCCGGTGGACGCGGCGACCGCACACGCGCCGAGGAACAACCGGTCGATATTCATGCCCGACACCGTGGCAATGGCGGCGGCGTCGACGCTGCCGCCCAGCGCCGGCGCGACCACGCCGCCGACCAGGATCAGCCGCAGATCGGTGCGCTTGAGTACGGCGGCGGCGATGTCGATGGAATTGGTGGCCACCGTCAAGTCCAGCCCTTCTTTCAGAAACTCGGGGATGAGCAGGTTGGTGCTGCCGCAATCGAGAAAAATCAGCTGTCCGGACTCGACCGTCGTTGCGGCCGCGCGCGCCAATGCTGCTTTCTGACGCTGCGCGGTTTGTTTTCTGACGGCGATCGGTTGCGCCGCCGCCGAGGTAGGCATGGCGCCGCCGTAGATGCGCTGGCATAAGCCTTCCGCCGCCAGGGCCCTCAGGTCGCGCCGCACGGCGTCCTCGGAGACGGCGAATTCGGCCGCCAGCAAGGCGGCGGACACCGTTTGGCCGTCGGCCAGCCGCTGGGCGATGGCGGCGCGGCGTTCAAGGGGAAGGATAGCGTTCATACGCCATGATAACACGCATAAACGTGCACAAACAATCGACATTCGTCGCCGTCCAAGGCCATGACGCGCGCAAACCCGTTGCATTAAGGATGAGACCGGCGTATTGTCGCTATCCACGTTAGTGCACGTTCATGCACGTTTATGCATAAAGGATATCAAATTGGAACAGACGCAAAAACAGAAAATGCTGGCAGGCCAGTTCTACAACGCTGCCGACGCCGAGATTCAGGCCGATCAAGCGGCCGCGCGCGACTGGATGGAACGCTACAACCGCAGCATCGGCTTGACACAAGACCAGCACCGTCAACTGCTGGTCGAGCGCCTCGGCGGCGTCGGCGAAGGCGTGGTCATCCGCCCGCCCTTCCATTTCGACTACGGCTACAACATCAAGGTCGGCAATGGCGTGTTTTTAAACTTTAACTGCGTGATCCTGGACGTGGTGCAGGTCGAGATCGGCGACATGACGCAGATCGGTCCGGGCGTGCAAATCCTCACCGCCGACCACCCGCGCGATCCGGCACTGCGGGCGCAAGGGCTGGAGTACGGGCGTCCGATCCGCATCGGCCGCAATGTGTGGATAGGCGCCGGCGCGCTCATCATGCCCGGAGTGACCATCGGCGACGACGCGCTGATCGGCGCCGGCAGCGTGGTCACGCGCGACGTGGCGCCGGGCGTGACGGTGATGGGCAATCCGGCGCGGCCGCGCGCCGCTTAAGCGCGGACGGTGCTCACATCCGGTCGAGCAACTGCTGTTCGGCGCGCTCGCTGAGGACCAGCACCAACTTCAGCCGGGCACGCGTCATGCCCACGAACAGCTTGCGCAGCACGCGGTCATCGATCTCGGCGAAATCGATCTCGGTGAAAATCACCGCCGGCGCCGACTGACCCTTGAAGCGGTACACCGACTCGGCCAGCAAGCCGCCCTCCCGGTACTCCGGGTTGCCGAACAGGTCGTACTGGCCGGTGAACGACTTCAAGGTGTGGGCGTCGCTGAGCTTGTCCAGGTTGAGGATGGCCGATTTTTCACGCCCGCGAAACGAGGCGATGGCGATGTCCTGGCGCGCGAAGCCCGCGCCCAGGCACAAGGTGATGGCCTTGCGGGTTTGCGCCAGCATCGCCTCGGTATCGCCTTCCGGATACATCAACTCCTCGATGTCGGCGCCCTTGAACGGACTGCCCGCCTCCACCGGCGAGGTGGTCGCGCCGATCGAGGCCAGCATATCGACGATCTGGCGCGGGCTGCGGTAGTTGGTGTCCGAATGCAGCGTCACCCAACCGGGCAACGGCACCATCTCGCGGCCGTACAGGTTCTGGTTCGGGTCCTCGAGCCAGATCGCGCGGCCATCGTCCTTGAGCATGCGCAGCAGGATGTCGCGCCAGGCGGGCGAAAAATCCTGGCCCTCGTCGACGATCACCACATCGTAGCGCCACTCGGCGGGCAGCGGCGAGGCGGTCATCTTCGCCTCGATCTCTTCCCACACGCCGGGCGCGCCGTACTCGGGCACCTGGTCCTGCGCGCGCATGAAGGCGTCGCTGAGCATGTGGAAACTGGCGACCTTGCCGCCGGGCGGCACCAGGCGCTCGATATGGTCGGCCAGCGGCCGGTTGTAGCACACGTACAGCGGCGACAGTCCGGCATCGATGGCGGCGGCGTATTCGGCCAGCGCCAGCTGGGTCTTGCCGCTGCCGGCGGTGCCCACCACGTGCAGACGGAACGGTGTAAATTCCAGCCGCCGCGCCCAGGTCGCCAGGCCGCCCGATAGCCGCGCGACCATCTGCGCGGCGTTGCCGATCATCGAGCTGGGATCGGGGCGCAGGCTCAACATGTTGCCGAGGAAGCGCGTGACCTTGTCGAATTGTTCGCCGGGTTTGGGATCGGTGATGGGCAGGATTTCGCGCACCACTTGCGCCAGGCGGTCCTTGCTGGTGGCGTCGATGATGTGGCGCGGATCGATGCCCGCCAGATTCGCGTTGCGTACGGTGTAGTCGGGGCAGTACAGCAGGTAATCGATGGACAGCTCGCTGCCGAAGCGTTCGCTCAAGCCCTTGATCGAGCGCATGATGTGGTTGGCCACCTTGCGCGGCTTGCCCTCGTAGTTGCGAACCAAACCCTCCTCCGTCTCGTTGAGGAAGCCGGACTTCTGCTCGATCAGCAACATCCGGCCGCTTGGGGCGACGACAATGAAATCAATCTCGCCGTACGCGGAGAAACCGTTCTCGACGTTGGTCCAGTGGACGCCGTGATAGATGCGATACGGGGCGCTGGCGAGGGTGGCCTCGAGATAGGTCAGCGTCTCGATCTCGCGGGCGGCGGTGCCGGTGACGGCCATCTCTTGCCAGCCGGTAGGATGAAGATGAGCCATGAAGTGTGGGCGGGTCTGCCATTAATGTAAAAAAACATTGTAAGGCAGATCCGGGGTCAGGTCCGCCAATTCTACACGGCCTCAACGTTAACGGCCTCTACGGCAGCGCCCGTGTAGAATTGGTGGACCTGACCCCGGAGTGATTTATCATTGCGGGCTGCCGTCTTCCTCATTCGCTCTGCCATGAATTCAGAAAAGCTCGCGCTGTTGCTGACGCGTGAAATGCCTTACGGTAAATATAAGGGGCGCAAGATCGCCGATCTTCCCGGCCATTATCTCGGCTGGTTCGCGCGCGAGGGCTTTCCGTCCGGCGAACTGGGGGCATTGATCGCGTTGATGTACGAGCTCGACCACAACGATTTGCGCGCCCTGCTCGATCCGCTGCGGCGGTGAAATGGGCACTTCTCCGTTGCAATACGTGACATCGGACAATTTGGATTCCGTGTATAAAGTCACTTATCGCTAACAGAGGAGATCGCCCATGGCGCACCACCCGTATCGCTGCACTTGCTTCATCATCTCATCGAAAATGCTGCGCCTGCTAGCCGACGAGACGACCGATGAGCACGAACGCTGTCTGCTCCTGGACCAGGCCGAGCTGTCGGCACATTTGCGCGGCCAGCGGTCGGTCTCGCCGCCGACGACGGCCTTCGGCATCACCGCCACCGGCGAGAAACGCCGCACCGTCTACGATGCCAAAAACAAGACCACCCTGCCCGGCAAGCTGGTGCGCGGCGAAGGCGCCCAGGCCGGCAACGACGCGACCGTCAACCAGGCCTACGACGGCGCCGGCGTCACCTACGATTTTTTGTTCGAGGTGTTGAAGCGCAATTCGATCGACGACAAGGGCGTGCGGCTCGACTCGACCGTCCACTATCAGAAGAATTTCAACAACGCCTTTTGGAACGGCCAGCAAATGGTCTACGGCGACGGCGACGGCAAACTGTTCATGGGTTTCACCACCGCCATCGACGTCATCGCCCACGAGCTGACCCACGGCCTGACGCAGAACGCCGTGCCCGGCGGCCTGGTCTACGAGGACCAGAGCGGCGCCCTCAACGAATCCATCTCCGACGTGTTCGGCAGCATGGTCAAGCAGTGGAAACTCAAGCAAAGCAGCGCCCAGGCCGACTGGCTGATCGGCGCCGGCATCATGGGGCCGACCGTCGGCAAGGCCTTGCGTTCGATGGCCGATCCGGGCAACAAGGAACTTACGTGGTCCGGCGATGACCAACCCAAGACGATGGCTGGTTATATCGAGGATGGCGACGTCCATACCAACTCGGGCATTCCCAACCACGCCTTCTACGCGACCTGCATCGCGCTCAAGGGCAATTCCTGGGACAAGGCCGGGCCGATCTGGTACAAGTCGCTGGCCTTGCTGACATCGAACGCGACGTTCGCCGACATGGCCAGGGCGACGACACAGTCGGCCGAGCTGTTGTACGGGGCCGATTCGAAGGAACAACACGCGGTGCGGGCCGCGTGGAAGCTGGTCGGCGTGATTTGAAAGGAAGCACGATGCGTATGATATTGCGATGCACAGGCGGCTTCGCCGGACCGGCCGGGGCGCAGACGCGCACCATCGATCTGGCGCAGCTGCCGCATGAACAGGCCGAGCAGATGCAGCGGCTGGTGCAGGCCTGCGACTTTTTCGCGTTGCCGGAAAAGCTGGTCAAGAGCGAACCGAAGTCCTGGGACTTCCAGTACGACCTGGAGGTCGACGAGGGCCAGCAGGCCCACACCGTGCGCTACCATCTGGACGCGGTGCCGGAGCAGTTGCGGGCGTTGACCGAGAAGATCAACGACGAGGTCGATCCGGACTAGTCGGGGATTGAGTCGATGCGCAGTTCCGGGTAGCCGGTGAGCGGGTCGTGTTCGCGCGTGAAGCGCCGGTCCGGCAACAAGGCCAGCAGCAGCTCGGCGGTGGTGCGCACCACGCAACCGGGCGCGACATGGCCGCCAAGTACCTGCCCGCGCACGTCGGACACCGACATGTGCAGGTGGGCGCCGTCCGGCGCGATCGAGCCGGCCAGGGTCAGAATTTCCAGATCGCCGCGCAGCGCCGTCGCATGCGGCTGTCCGGCATAACGCAATTGCGCGACGCTCAGGCTGCCGATACCTTGCAGCACGAAGCCGGCCTGGTGGCCGCTGGCCAGCAAGGCGGCGACCACCGCGCCGCGCACGTCGTCGCCGGGCTGCAAGCGTAGCGGCAAGGTCAGCATCAAGCCACCATGGTCGCGAACTCGCCGCTCTTGATGAGACGTTGCAGGTCGGTGGCGCCGCCGATCAGCACGCCCTTGACGAAGATCATCGGGAAGGTCGGCCAGCCGGTCCACATCTTCAACGCCGTGCGCGGGCGCCATGCGGAGAAGTAGTTGCCGTAGCTGAGGTATTTGTAGGGCGTGCCGTTGGCGTCGAGGATCTGGCGGGCTTTGCGCGGGAAGGGGTTGAGCCCCATGCCGACCACGACGACGCTGTTGGCGGCGATGGCGGCCTGGACTTCGGCGACCAGGTCGCGGCGGTAGTCGCTGATGCGTGCGCGGATGGCGGGATGGATGTGGGCTTCGTCCAGGATGTTACGGCTCATCGTGTTCCTCGTGGTCATGAAAACCGCAAGCGTAGCCGTAACGGGCGCGGAGAGCCAGTCTTTTTAGCGCGTGGACCTGTAACGCAAATCAAGCGGCGGCCTGTGACGTCAACAACTTCTAAAACACGTAGGGCGGATTAGCGAAGCGTAATCCGCCATGCATGCGTCATCGGCGGCGCATACATGGCCGATTACGGCGTTCCGCCTAATCCGCCCTACGTGGTTTCGCGGTTTTGTGATTCCGTGGTGCATGCCACAGTTCGACCCCATCCGTGAATCGCTTTACAACGCCAGCTTGCTGATCTTGGTGCCTTCCAGGTTCAGGTTGGCCATCAACCCCGCGTTGGTCAGCACCAGCGCCTGCACCGGACCGGTCGCGGTGGTGGTGTCGATCTCGCCGTTGGCGCCAACCTTGAGCAGCGCCACCGAACCATCCACGCCCGCCGTCCAGCCTTTGCTATTGCGGAATTTATCCAGCGCTTCCCGGGTCATGAACAGCAGCACCACCGCCTTCGACTGCGCGCCGGCCTGGAAACCCACCGACACCGACGTCATGCTGTAATAGTCGGCCGTCTGCCCACCGGTGCGCAGTACGCCGCGGCCATATTCGCCACCCACCACCAGCCCCGCCGCCAGCACGCGCGGAAACACCAGCACGCCGTTCGCTTTGCGCACCAGCTCGCGCGAACCCTTGACCTCCTTGTACAGCCGCTCCAAAGTGTCATAGGAGCCGCGCTCGATCTCCGTCTTGACGGCGGCCGGATCGGACTTGGCATCGGTGGTGGTGGTGCATCCACCCAGGGCCAGGCCGGCGAAAGCGACGGCGGCGGTGGCGCGCATCAGAAATGTACGTTTTTGCATAGAAGTCTCCTGAAGAATATCGAGTGAGCCAGCTTGCCAAAATAGCAGTCCATTCTGGCACCTTTATTAAAAACGTGCCAACTCGCCTTGTCTCAGGTGCGCGACAGCGGGCCAACCCGGCTAAACCCGCGTGCCGAACGCCAAACGCTTACCTTCGCGCAACATCGCGGCGAATTCCACCGCCGGCACCGGCTGGCTGAACAGGTAGCCCTGCAACTGGTCGCAACCCAGCTCGCGCAGGAAACTCATCTGCTCGACGGTCTCCACGCCCTCGGCGACGATTTCCTGGCGCAATTGCTGCGCCATCGTCACGATCGCGCGCGCGATGGCGCAATCGTTTTCCTCATACGGCAGGCCGACCACGAACGAGCGGTCGATCTTCAGGGTGCTGATCGGGAATTTCTTCAGATAGGCCAGGCTCGAATAGCCGGTGCCGAAGTCGTCCAGCGCCAGCGACATGCCCATCGCCACCAGCTCGTTCATGATGGCGATGACGTTGTCGGTGCCGCGCACCAGCAGGCTTTCGGTGATTTCCAGGTTGATCTGGTCCGGCTGCACGCCGTAGCGCTCCAGCACCGCCGCGATGCGCTGCGGCAGCTGGCTGTCGAACTGCCGCGCCGACAGGTTGACCGCCACCGGCGGCATGATCAGGTTGTCTTCGCGCCAGTCGCGGATCTGGCGGCAGGCCTGCTCCAGCACCCAGGTGCCGAGGTCGAGTATCAGCCCGGTCTCCTCGGCCACCGGAATGAACACGCCCGGCGAGACCAGTCCGCGCACCGGATGGCGCCAGCGCAACAGCGCCTCGGCGCCGACGATGCGGCCGCTGCGCAGGCTCACCTTCGGCTGGTAGTACAGCAGCAGCTCGTCGTTGATGAGCGCCTGGCGCAGCTCGCTCTCGAGCCGCAAATGTTCCTTGGCGCGCTGGTTCATCTCCTCGCTGTAGAACAGGAAGTCGGCCTCGATGTTCTGCGCCGCCTTGTTCATGGCGACGTCGGCGTAGCGGATCAAGGTCGGCACATCGGTGGCGTCCTCGGTGTAGACGGTGATGCCGATGTGGGCGCCCACCTGCAGGCTGTGGGCGGCGATCTGGATCGGCGCGGCCAGCGCGGACAGCAGCTTTTGCGCAACGATGGCGGCGTGTTCGCGTTTTTCGATGTGCAGCAGCGCGACGGCGAACTTGTGGCCGTCGAGCCGGGCCAGCACGTCGGCCTCGCGCAGCACGGACCGGAACATGCGGCCGATCTCGCACAGCAGCTCGTTGCCGATGTCGCTGCCGAGCGTGTCGCTGATGGCGCCGACGCGGGTGATCTCGACCACCAGCATCGCGCCGTGCTCTTGCGAGCGACGGTTCTCGGTCAGCGCCTGGCCGACCAGTTGCGTGAGCAGGCAAAGATTGGGCAGGCCGGTCAGCGGATCGTAGTTGGCCATGCGCTGCATGCGCGCCTGCGCGTCCTTGTGCTCGCTGATGTCGGAGAACAGCGAGAACGTGTGGCTGATCTTGCCGCGCCCGTCGCGCACCACGCTGATCGTCACCGATTGCGGGAACAGCTCGCCGTTCTTGCGTTTGCCGATGATCTCGCCGCGCCACGGCCCCGCGCCCTGCATCGCCGCGCGCACCTTGGCGCGGAACTCGGCGTCGTGCACGCCCGAGCGCAGCAGGTCGGGCGTCTTGCCGATCGATTCCTCCGGCGTATAACCGGTGATGCGGGTGAACGAGGAATTGATCGAGACGATGCGTTCGTGGCCGTCGGTGATCAACACGCCCTGGTCGCTGTCCTCGATGATGCGCGCGTGCAGGTTGATCTTGTCGGCCGCCGACAGCGTCTCGCCCACCCGCGCCAGCCTGACCAGCATGCCGACCGGCTCGCCGCTATCGTCGTGGCGCAGGAAGATGTGCATCTTGACCCAGATGATCTCGCCGTCTTTCTTGCGGCGCCGCACTTCGGCGGTGGCGCCAGCCTCGCCGCCGGGTTCGCCGCCGCTCTCGAAACCCAGTTCGGCGATGTTGCCGTCGTCATCGTCCTCGGCGTACAGGAACAGCACGTGCTGGCCCAGCGCCTCGTCGGCGGTGTAGCCGAACATCTGCGCCGCGCCCGGACTCCAGGCCGTCAGGTAACCGGTCAGGTCCAGTTCCAGCACCGCGTGGTCGTCGGCGTCGACCGACGGCGCCATCGCCGCGCGCGCCTCGGCCAGCGCGGCGTCGAGGCTGGCCAGCGTGAGCGCCAGCGCCTCGCCCTGCTCGCCGCGGGCCCGCTGACTCAGCGCCAGACAACGCTCGATCGCGTCAAGCATGGGTTTTACCCGCCTTGCCGGACGCCACCGTCTGCATCCACAGATACGCTTCGGCGGCGACCTGGTTGAAATTGTCGGTGTCGATCTGCAGCGCCTGCAGACGCGCGGCCAGCGCGGCGTGATCGTCGCGCTCGGCCGCCTCGACCACGCCGAGCAGCTCGCCCAGCTCGCCCTCGTGCGCCAGCAGCGCCTGCTGCACGGCCTCGCTCATCGTCAACGGCTTGAGCACCTCGGGCAGCGACAGGCCGAACAGCACGCCCAGCAGCGAGAACATGCCCACCATGAACGCTTGCTCCTGCTGCGCCTTGCCCAGGCCGGCGTCGCGCGACAGCAATTCCATCGCCCGCGCCCGCACCGCCACCCGCGCCAGCAGCATCGGCGAGCGCTGGTCGCCCTCGCGCGACGAGAACAGCATCAGGTTGAGCCAGCGCCGCAGCTGCGCGCGGCCCAGGATCAGGATCGCCTGCGAAAAACTGGTGACGCGGCGGCCGGCGCCCATGCCCAGCGAGTTGACCAGCCGCAGCAGGTGATACGACAAGGTCGGGTCCTGGCGCAGCAGCGCTTCGATCTCGTGGGTGTCGGCGTCGGCCGACACCAGTTGCACCAGTTGCAACGCCAGCGCGCGCGAGGCGACCTGGCTGCCCACCGGCTTGGACGGCGGCGCCAGGAACCATTCGCCCTCGACCCAGGCCACGGTGGACGGCAAGGTGCTAACGAGCTCGGCATCAGCGCGGTGGAGCTTCTCGGCGGGCATTTTTTTCCAGCCCGCCTGGTCCAGCAACTTGCCGAGGGCGTCGGTCAGGCCGGCGCGGTAGTAGCAGCCCATGCCGCCGCCCGCCACATCGCGCAAGACCGAGACGACAGCCTCCGGCAGCGCCAGCGGCTGATCGGGCTGGTCCAGCATACCGGCGTCGAACAGCAGCGCGCCGGGGTGACCGTTGCGGTCGGCCAGCGGATGCAGGAAAACGGGCGGGATGGCAATCAGGGCGGTCATAAATGATCCAGCAAAAACAGTCAGTTATGCTGCTATGGTACTCCGAAACAGTTGGCCTTGGTCAACATTGTCAAGCCGGGTGAAGCTTTCGCCCGCGGGTTTCCTGTGCTGCGTCAAACAGATTGCGTATGGTGGGGCAAATGGCGCAACAAGCGCTCGAACAGCCCCGGCTGGCGCATGCGGTCGATCCACCAGTTCAGCGCGGCGCCGTGCTCGCCGCTGCGCCAGGCCAGGTAGAAGGTTTCGGCCGGTTTCGGCTCCTCGACCTGCTTTTCCACCAGCAGCCCGGCGTCGATGGCGGCGCGCGCGCACGGCTCCGGCAGGAAGCCGAAACCGCTGCCGGCCAGCTGGAACCGCAGCTTGGTCTTCATGTCCGGCACGGTCAAGGTGTCCTGCCCCAGCAGCAGGCCGACGGTGCGCGGCGCCAGCTGGCGCGCCGAGTCGGCGACGCTGACGGCCCGGTATTGCTGCAAATGCACGCGGTCGAGCCGGCCTTCGACGGCGGCCAGCGGGTGCGATGGCGCCACCGCGAAGACGAACTCCACCTTGCCGATCGGCTCGGAGACATAGCCGCCGCCCGCCGGACCGTCGCCGGCCACGCCCACCAGCAGGTCGGCGCGGCGGTCCAGCAACGCTTCCCAGGCGCCGGAAAGCGTCTCCTTCACCACGCGCAGCCGGGTTTGCTGGGCGACCTGGTAGAAGGCGTTGATATCTTCCAGGAACATACACGGCGAGAACATCGAATCCATGCCCACCGCCAGTTCGGTCTCCCAGCCGGACGCCACGCGCCGCACCCGGTGCTCCAGGTCCTGCGCCGCCTTGAGCAGATAGCGTCCCTCCTTCAACAGCTCGACGCCGGCCGCCGTCAGGACCACGCGCGGGCCGTTGCGCTCGAACACCTGGACGCCCAGGTCGTCCTCCAGTTTGCCGACGGTATAGGAGATGGTCGACGGTACGCGGTGCAATTCCTTGCCGGCCGCCGAGAACGATCCGCGACGGTCGATGGCGTCGACAATTTGCAGTGCTTCGAGGCTTAATCTGAGCATTCGATTTTTTCGATAGTAGAGGGGTAAATTTTCCGTTTTTTAATCCGGAATCCGGGGTCTATACTGTGATTCATGGATGCGGCGATAACAAAATCCCTTTCAAAATTATCGCACATCGGCTGAAAACAACCTTGAAAACAATCGAAGAAACGGAGCTCATCATGTTGCAAATTCGTAAAAGTGAAGAACGCGGTCTGGCAAATCACGGCTGGTTGAATTCCCGCCACAGCTTCTCGTTCGGCAGCTACCACGATCCGAAACACGTCGGTTTCGGCCCGCTGCTGGTGATCAACGAAGACCAGGTCGAAGCCGGCCAGGGCTTCGGCACCCACGGCCACCGCGACATGGAGATCATCTCCTATGTGCTGAGCGGCGCGCTGGAGCATAAAGACAGCATGGGTACCGGTTCGGTGCTGCACTACGGCGACGTTCAACGCATGAGCGCCGGCACCGGCGTGCGTCACAGCGAGTTCAACGGTTCGCAGAAGGACCAAGTGCACTTCCTGCAGATCTGGATCCAGCCCGGCCAGGCCGGCATTCCTCCAAGTTACGAGGAAAAGCACTTCACGCCGGAGAGCAAACAAGGCCAACTGCGCCTGATCGCTTCCAACGACGGCCGCGAAGGCTCGGTGCTGGTGCATCAGGATGCGGCGATCTATGCGACGATCATGGCTTCCGGCGACAACCTGAAGCACGAGCTGGGCAAAGGCCGCATCGCCTACGTCCACGTGATCCGGGGCGCCGTGACCGTCAACGGCACCGCGCTCAAAGGCGGCGACGCGGCGAAGATCACCGAGGAAAACCTGGTCACCCTGGAACAGGCGACCGATGCCGAGGTGCTGGTGTTTGACCTGCCCAACTAACCCTTCCCCATGGGAAAGGCTGGCCTAAAATAATTTTCCGCCAGTTTTGGTATGATGAAGGGCGCGCCGGGTCTGTTCGAACAGCCCGGCGCGCTTTTTTACTTTATTACATCATCAATATTTGAAGAGCATAGCTATGTTGCAGAGCGCGGAAACACCGGCAAAAGACGAATTGGACTACATGACTTCGTGCGCCCTGCCGACGCCCTGGGCACAGTTCACCTTGCACGCCTTTGTCGAAAAAGCCACCGGCAAGGAACATCTGGCCATGGTGCTGGGCGATATCGGCGACGGCGAGCCGGTGCTGGCGCGCGTGCACTCCGAGTGCCTGACCGGCGACGTGCTGTTCTCACAACGTTGCGATTGCGGCGCCCAGTTGGAAGGCGCGCTCAAGAAGATCGCCGCCGAAGGCCGTGGCGTGCTGCTGTACCTGCGCCAGGAAGGCCGCGGTATCGGCCTGATCAACAAGATCCGCGCGTATCGCCTGCAAGAGGCCGGCGCCGACACGGTCCAGGCCAACGAGCAGCTGGGCTTTAAACCGGACCAGCGCACCTACGGGCTGGTCAAGCCGATGCTGGCCCAGTTCGACGTTAAAAGCCTGCGCCTGATGACCAATAATCCGCGTAAGATTGATGCCATGACCAAACTTGGCATCGAGGTGGCCGAGCGCGTGCCGCTGCTCGTCAACCGCAATGCGTTCAACCAGCATTATCTGAACACCAAAGCTGCCAAGCTGGGCCATATGATGACGCCTTTGACGCCCGCCGCCGTGGAAGATGGCGCGCTCTGAGGTTGACGATAGAATAAGTCTAAGGACTGCATGAAATTCACCGCGCTTGCCACAACCATCGCCTTGACCGGGGCCTGCGCTGGCGCGCTGGCCGCCTCCACCACCGCAAACCCCGCCGCGCCGACGCTGGCAGCCGCCGCCAACGCGGCCACCGCAGCGGCGACCACGACGGCCACCACCACCACGACCGCCATCGCGTCCGCCAAAGACAAGCAGCCGCAGGCCGCGCAGCCGGTCCCGCCCACCTCGCCCGCATCGCCCGAGTCTGCCGACCCGTCCGCCCCCGGGGCGGCAGCCGCAGACACCGCGCCGCTGCCGCCGCCGTCGAGCGCCGCCCAGCATTTATATGCATCGGCCAAGAACGACATCCTGCAAGTGCGCTCGCTGCTGAAAAGCGGCCGCACGCAGTCGTCGGTCGGCTCGGGCTTTTTGATCGGCACCAGCAACCTGGTCGTCACCAACTACCACGTGGTGTCGCAGTTCGCGCTCGATCCGGACACCTACGTCGGCGAATGGGTCGACACCAGCGGCCAGCGCGGCAATGTGGAACTGCTGGCGGTCGACGTGCTGCACGATTTGGCGGTGCTGCGCGTCAACCGCAACGGCACCGGCTTCTTCAAGATGCCGGACCAGCTGGCGCGCCTGACGCAGGGCCAGTACTTGTACTCGATGGGCAATCCGCTCGATCTGGGCTTCGCCATTTCCGAGGGCGCCTACAACGGCGTCATCGCGCGCAGCTTCTACGACCAGCTGATGTTTACCGGCCCGATCAATTCCGGCATGAGCGGCGGTCCCAGCGTGACGGTCGACGGCTCGGTGGCCGGCGTCAACGTCTCCAAGCGCCTCGATGGTGAGCTGGTCAGCTTCCTGGTGCCGGCCCGCTTCGCCCAGGACCTGCTGCGCAAGGTCGAACAACAAGGCAAGGCGCCGGCCGATTTCACGTCGGTGGTGGCCGGCCAGCTGCTGAGCCATCAGCGCGCGATGGTCGACCAATTGCTGTCGAGTCCGCTTAGCTTGAAGCCGATGGGACCGTATCAGGTGCCGGTGCGCGAGTCCGAGCAGATGCGCTGCTGGGGGCGCTCCAACGTCAAGGCCGACAAGCCGTTCACGGTCGACGACGCCAGTTGCGCGATGGAGTCGGCGATCTTCGTCAGCGGTTCGCTGCAAACGGGACAGCTCAGCATCCGCCACCAGTTCATTCGCGGCACCGGCCTCGACAAGCTGCGCTTCGCGCAACTGGCCAGCGCCTCGTTCAAGAACGAGCACTTCGGCAGCAACAAGGACACGCGCCTGACCGGCCCCAACTGCACCGAAGACTTCGTGAAAAATAAAAACCTGCCGCTGCGCGCCGTGCTGTGCGTGCGCGCCTACCGCAAGTTCGCCGGCCTGTACGACTTCGCGCTGCTGACGGCCACCACGGATCAGGGGCTGATGAGCCTGCAAAGCCGGCTCGATGCGCGCGGCGTCTCCTATGACAACGGCATGCGCCTGTCGCGCGTCTTCCTCGAATCGCTATCGCTGGCGCCGGCCGGGGCGACAGTGCCCACGCGCGCTCCGGTCAATAAATCGGCAGGCAAGCCATCGACCACGCCGACGCCTGCAAGCGGAGCCCGTGACAAGGCGCCGATGCCCGCCCCGCCCCCGGCCAAGCCGGCCACGGGAGGCGCGCAATGATGGCCCCCTACTTCGTGGAAATCCTCGCCCGTAACGGCGACGTGCTGCACCGGCATAAGGCCGAGACCTTGCCGATCCGTTTGGGACGCAGCTACGACAACGACATCATCCTCGACGACGCGCATAGCGCCGCCGCGCACGCCATCGTCGACCTCGACGAGCAGGAAAAATTGGTGTTGCGCGACCTCGGCAGCAAAAACGGCACCTACGCGCGCGGCAAGCGCCAGACCGAAGTCGTGCTGGGCGGCGACACGGTCGTGCGCCTGGGCCACACCCGCTTGCGCATCCGCGCCGCCGACTTCCCGGTGCCGGCAGAAATCGCCGACACCACCATGCACGGCTGGGAAGGCGCGACGCCGGCCACCATCGGCCTGGTGCTGATCGCCGTCTTCAGTTGTCTGGAAACGTGGCTGTCCGATGTCGAGCCGTTCGCGCTGATCCGTTATCTGCTGGTGCTCGCGTCCAGCCTGGCGGCGGGCTTGCTGTGGAGCGGCGTGTGGGCGCTGGCCAACCGCCTGTTCGGCAGCCATGCGCGCATGGGCCGGCACCTGTTCATCCTGGGCAGTGGGCTGGCTGTGGTCGGCATCTGGCGCGCCGCCAGCAGCACCATGGCGTATGCGTGGTCGGCCGAAGGGTTCACGCGATACGGCAACCTGGTCAGCCTTGCGATCGTCTGCGGCATGCTGTTCTTCCACCTGAAGACCATCAAGCCGCATCTGACGCGGCAATTCGCCACCACCGCCACGATCATGATGCTGGTCGGCGCCGGATTGATGCTGATGGCCAACCTGCAAGGCACTGGACGCTTGTCGGACGAGCTCTATATGTCGGTATTGTTGCCGCCGGAAGTCAAGCGCAGCGACGACCGCAGCGTCGACCAATTCATGAGCAACGCCGCAGGACTCAAAGCCGATACCGATGCGGCGCGGGCGCGCGGCGTCAAGGACGGCGTGGACGAACCGGACGATGACGACGATGACACCAACGCCGAGTGACCACGACGCTTGAATACCTCGGAGACACGTAGGGCGGATTAGGCGGAACGCCGTAATCGGCCATGTAAAAGCCGTCGGCGGCGCATGCATGGCCGATTACGCTGCGCTAATCCGCCCTACGTGTATCCGTGGTAACGCGTGGCCCCGTGTAAAAGCCGGCATCACGGCCAACCACGCAGCACCTGATCCACCACGCCCTGCAACTGCTCGCGCGTCGCGCCGGCGGCGGCCTGCACCGCCATGCCGTTCGATACCGTCATCACAAAGCGCGCCATCTGCCCAGAGCAGCTGTCCGGCGGCAGATCGCCGTCCACCTTGGCCCGCTCGAAACGCTCGCGCAGTTTTTCCTCGCTCGCCGCCCGGCGCTCGATCAGTGAATTACGGATCGGCAGCGCATCGTCGCTGCACGCCAGAGCGCCATTGATCACCAAACAGCCATGCGGCTTGTCGGTCTCGGTCTGCGCATCGGCGTTACCACGCAAAAAATGCTCGACCACGGCACGCGCGGTCGGCTCCTTCAGCGCCGCGTTAAACAGCGGATCGTGGGTCGCGCCATACCGGTCGAGCGCCAGGCGGAACAAGTTCTCCTTGTTACCGAACACGGCGTACAAACTGGGCCGGTTCATGCCCATCGCCTCGGTCAGTTCCGGCAGCGAGCTACCCTCGTAACCCTTCTCCCAAAACACCTTCATCGCTTTGTCCAGCGCGGTTTCAGCATCGAAAGTGCGTGGACGGCCCGTCTTGCGGACTGTGGAAGTATTCTCTTTCATACCAATCGGTTAAAAATTATATTGACAACGTGATCTCCAGCCGTCATTATGAACCGATCAGTAAAAAACTCAAGCGTTTTTACGACTACCCAGGACTATTTCCCATGCAATCAACATCCAACGCGCAGGCTGTGCCGCCTGTAAGTAAACCGTCGGCGCTCACCACGCCGCCCCCCACCCGCGCCGCCTGGCTGGCCGTGCTCTCCGTCGCCGTCGGCTCGTTCGCGCTCGTCACGACGGAATTCCTGCCGGTCGGCCTGCTGCCGTCCATCGCCGCAGAACTGAAGGTGACCGAAGGCATGGCCGGCATGATGGTGACCATCCCCGGCATTGTGGCCGCCTTTGCCGCCATCCTGGTCACCATCGGCGTCGGCAAGACCGACCGCCGCTATGTGATCTGGGCGCTGACCGGCACCCTGATCGTCTCCAACCTGATGGTGGCGCTGTCCGATTCCTTCGTCGTGATCCTGCTCGGGCGCGCCCTGCTGGGCATAGGCGTCGGCGGCTTCTGGGCCATTGGCGGCGCGCTGGGCAACCGGCTGGTGCCGCCCGAATATGCGACGCGGGCGACCTCGATCATCTTCGCCGGCATCTCGCTCGGCACCGTGGCCGGCGTGCCGGCCGGCGCGCTGATCGGCGAGCTGGTCGGCTGGCGCGTGGCCTTCCACGCGGCCGGCGCGGTCGCCGTGCTGGTGCTGCTGACGCAAATGTGGCTGCTGCCACGCTTGCCGACGACGCAGTCGCTGACCTTCGCGCAATTGCCGGCGCTGCTGCGGGTGAAAAAGGCGAGGCTCGGCATGCTGGCCACCTTGCTGATCTTCATCGGCCAGTTCGCCGCCTATACCTATGTCACACCGTTCCTGAGCCAGGTCGGCGGCTTGAACGCCACGACCATCAGCGCCCTGCTGCTGACCTATGGCGCGGCCGGCTTCGTCGGCAACCTGATCGGCGGCTGGACCGTGGCGCGCAGCGTGCGCATGTCGATGATCGCCACCGGCCTGGTGATGGGCTTGTCGGCGGCGGCGTTGCCGTTGATTGGTACCTCGCTGCTGGGCGCCACGGCGATGATTGTGATCTGGGGCCTGGCCTTCGGCATGATGCCGATCTCGGTACAGACGTGGATGTTCCGGGCCGCGCCGGACGCGATGGAAAGCGGCGGCGCCGTGTTCGTCGCCACCGCGCAAATCTCGCTGGCCAGCGGCGCGCTGGTCGGCGGCGTGGCGGTCGACCATCTGGGCGTATCGAGCGCGATGGTGGTCGGCGGCGTGTTCGCCGTGGCGATGGCGGCGGTCATCGCCAAATGGGGCGAGGACGACGGCAAGCCGTCAACCAAACTGCACGCCGTACACTGAGCACCGACCGCTACGAGTCCGAGGCGCATATAAATTACACGCAACGGACTGGTCGGCGCCAACATGCGGAAACACGTAGGGCGGATTAGCCGGAACGGCGTAATCCGCCATGCATGAGTCGCCAGCAACGCCCGCGCCCACCTAGATTCTACCGCGCCTGAATTCGGCCAGGAAAGCCTTGGTCTCCCTGGCCGACAACACCTTGATCTCATCACCATGCCACGCGTACAGGTACGGCGTGCCACCCTGGCGGTCGGTCAGTTTAGCGTCCAGCAAAAAGCAGGTCCCCACCGGATACAACGCCGTATCGCTCATGCGCCGCGAGCACTGCACCGCCAGCTCCGGCGAAAACGCCTGCCCCGGCACCGGATGGATCTCGACCATACCGCCGCGCAGCACAGAGTGCACCGCCACCTGCCGGTAAGCATAAATATCGCGCGCCATGATCTTCCTTGCTGAAAAACCGCCATGGTAGCAGATCGGTTTCCACCGGCATGACATAACCACGCACCATTGATCTGGCCGAACGACCGATGAGAAAGCCGGGCGCAGGATGTCGCGAGACGTCCTGGCAGCCTGGCTTTTTATTCAGTGCCGCTTGAAGGATATCCTCAAGCCACTACACTGAACATGACCACCTACACTTGGGACGAGGCCAAACGCAACAGCAACCTGCGCAAGCATGGGCTGGACTTTGCCGACGCCGCTGCCGTAATCGAGGGCAAGTCCTATACCGAAGAAGACTTGCGCTATCTCTATGCCGAGCGGCGCCACATCACAATCGCCACTTTGAAGGCAAGGCGGTCGTAGTTGTATTTACCGAGGACGACGATGAAATACGAATCATCTCTTTTAGACGAGCAACCAGACGCGAACGACGTGGACTATTGGGACAGGAGTGACAGCTGGGGCAATGTCATGCCTATTCCCAGCGACGAGATCGAATATGACGAAGACTCGCCACCACTGGAATCCGGATTTTATGCCAACGGCGTCCACCGGATACACGGCCGGGTGCTACCTCCACGCACATCTCCGCTCGATCCCATAGACCCGGAAGTACTGGCCTTTATGCAAACCCAAGTTCCTGAAATACAGATGGAACCGCACATCATGGGGGGCATGCCGGTCTTCAGAGGAACGCTGGTGCCCATCAAGCGCATGTTTGATTACCTTTTAGCGGGCAGAACAATAGGGGAATTCCTTGCCGACTTTCCGACGGTATCCCAATCCGCTGCGGACTCGGTTTTAGAGACCGAGGCAACAATGTTCTACGAGGACATCAGTAAGGCTATAGACGCCGAGACTGAGCTCCCCTCCTTATCGAAATGAGCGCGTGACCCGCATGACCCGGAGCTATTGGCGTTCATGAAATCGATCACGCCTCTGGTGCAGATGGAACCCGACATCCTCGGCGGTATGCCCGTGTTTAAAAATACGCTCGTACCGATCAAACGCATGTTCGACTATCTGCTTGCCGGGATAACCATGGATGATTTTCTGCACGATCAGACGAGCAACAGAACCGGCCCCAGGATATCCAGACATATCCTGGCGGCCGCTTTTTTATCCAGTGCCGCTTGAAGGATGTCCTCAAGCTACTACACTGAACATGACAACCTACACTTGGGACGAGGCAAAACGCAAAAGCAACTGCGCAAGCACGGGCTGGGTTTCGCTAATGCGCCTGCAGTGGTGGAGCAGCCAACGTATGTCAACCAGGATACTCGCTTCCACTACAGCGAACGTCGCTACATATCAATCGGATTTTTTAATGGCCAAGAGGTTGCGGTCGTTTACACGGAGCTCAACAATGAAGTACGAATCATCTCATTTAGAAAAGCAACTCGTCAGGAACGAAAAACCCTCTATCGATGCTGATCGAAATTGGGAAGACGTGATGCCGATAACAGAGGACGACATTGAATACGACGACGATTCCCCGCCGCTGGAATCTGGCTTTTACGGCAACGGCGTCTTCCGCATCAACGGCAGGATCATCCCTCCGCGCGCATCTCCTACCGACCCGCATGACCCGGAGCTATTGGCGTTCATGAAATCGATCACGCCTCTGGTACAGATGGAACCCGACATCCTCGGCGGTATGCCCGTGTTTAAAAATACGCTCGTACCGATCAAACGCATGTTCGACTACCTACTTGCCGGAAAAACGATGGATGACTTCCTGACCGACTTCCCTACCGTCCCGCGAAGGACCGCGACCACGGTACTGGAAAGCGATTCCACGCTGTTTTACGAAAGTATCAGCAAGGCGATCGATTCGGCGGCGATACCCTCTTCCCTGCCCAAATAACCCAGCTTTTCGTTGGTCTTGGCCTTGACGTTGACTTGGCCGATGTCCAGCCCCAGGTCCTCGGCGATATTGGCGCGCATGGACTGGATGTGCGGCGCCATCTTCGGACGCTGGGCGATGATGGTGCAATCGACGTTGCCGATGCTGTAGCCGGTGGCGACCACGCGGCGCGCGGCCTCCTTCAGCAGGGTACGCGAATCGGCGCCCTTGAACTGCGCGTCCGTATCCGGAAAATGCTTGCCGATGTCGCCCAGGGCCGCCGCGCCCAGGATCGAATCGGTGATCGCGTGCAGCAGCACGTCGGCGTCCGAATGCCCCAGCAGACCAACGTGGTGCGGGATGTCGACGCCGCCGATGATCAGCTTGCGGCCCTCCACCAAAGCGTGGCAGTCGTAGCCCTGGCCGATGCGGAACGGGAGTTTGTTCATGTGGTTTCCTTGGTTATTCGCCGGCGGCCAGATACATCTCGGCGATGCGGATGTCGGCCGGCAGCGTGACTTTCAAATTTCGTGGGTGGCCTTCGATCAGGCGCGGCGACATGCCCAGCATCTCGACGGCGCTGGCGTCGTCGGTGATGGCGTTGGCGTCCGGTGCCCCGCCCAGCGCCCGCAGCAGCAACGCGTAGCTGAACATCTGCGGCGTCTGCGCCAGCCACAGGCCGTCGCGCGGCACGGTGGCGACGTCGCCGCCCGCCTTGCGCTTGACCGTGTCGACCACCGGCAGCGCCAGCAGGCCGCCGGCGGCGTAGTCGCCAACGCCCTCTATCAGCTTGGCGATCAGGGCCAGCGTCAGGCCGGGACGCGCGGCGTCGTGCACCATGACCAGGTCCGTGTCCGTGACGATGCCATCCAGCGCGCGCAAGGCATTGAGCACCGTGTCCATGCGGGTGGCGCCGCCGCAGCGCAGCACCGTGACCCCATCGAGGTCCGGAGGCAGCACGGCGTCGATCTGGCCGTCTGCCGCGCTGACGACGACGTAGGTGTGCGCCACCAGATCGCTGGCGCGGAAAGCGTCGACGGCATGGCGCAACATCGGCTTGCCGCCGACCGTCAGGTATTGTTTGGGGCCATCCGCCGCCATGCGAGCGCCGACGCCGGCGGCGGGCAGCAGCGCAAAGTAGCGCGGTGTATCGGTATGTGCTGTCATCTTCTTTATCTTCTGCGCCTGCGCTGAACGATTTCCCGGATCTCGCCGTTACAGGTGTTGGCCAGGCGCGCGTATTCGGCGGGGGTATCGATTTTAGCCTGCTCCACCTTACCTTTGTCGAATTCAGACTGAATAAAAGGGAACCACTGGCTGTTGATCTCATGCTGAAGCGCCGATTGCGCGGTGCCGGACGGCGCATATAAAGGCTTGCCTTCGAAGCGGCGGTTCAGCGCATCGCGCACCACCTTTTCGACCCGCGCCAGGTTATCCATATAGGCTTTGAGGTGGCGCTGCTCGTGCTCCAGAATCGTGTTGTAGCCGCAGCTGCCGGGGACGAACTCGTTGCCGACATAAATCAGCACCGGCGAGTAGTTCATCTTTATCTCAACGCGCGGCGCCACGCATTCATAGCCACTGACCTTGTCCTGCAAGATGGGTCCTCCCAGCGTGGCGGAAAACTGCGCGCGCGTGACCGTCAGGCCCAGGGTCTCGCTGCGGCCGTCGATGCTGCCGGTCTTCAAGGTCAGCGCCCGGTAAGGCAACTGGTTGTTGATCGTGAAGCCATTGCTCTTCGTCGACAGCACGGAGATGGTTTTGCTGATCGTATCCTCGCACCGAATCTGGAACGGCGTGCGTTCAGCCGCCTGGGCCACGCCAGCGCCGGCGCCGGCGCCGCAGTACAACAGGATCAGCGCCGCCGGCTTCATGACCTTAGTCCAGCTTCCAGTCGCCCGCGCGCAGCTTGTCGAGCCAGAACGCGCCGATGATGGTTTTGACGTCGGTGACTTTACCTTCGCGCACCCACTGCAGCAGTTCGTCGATGGTGGCGGTGAACAGTTCGAGGAACTCGCCGTCGTCCAGCTTTTGCTCGCCCAACTTCAAACCTCGCGCCAGGTACAGGTCCAGATGTTCGTCCGAATAGGCGATGGCGTTGTGGATCTTGCTGACGAACTGCCAGTCGGTGGCGGTGTAACCGGTTTCCTCTTCCAGCTCGCGTTTCGCGCTGGCGAGCGGATCTTCGCCCGGATCGATTTTCCCGGCCGGGAATTCAATGAACACGTCGTGCAGCGGATAGCGGTATTGGCGTTCAAGCAGCACCTTGCCGTCGTCGAGCAGCGGCAGGATCACGACCGCGCCGGGATGCAGGATGTATTCGCGGCCGGTGCGTTTGCCGTCGGGGAGTTCTATGGTGTCGCGTTGGACTTTGAGGAAGTGGCCGTCGTAGACCAATGCACCGTCGATGCGGGTTTCTGTCAGTTTCGACATGTCGGCTCCTTGATTGAAGCCGCTAGTGTATCAGTCGCGGTGCTTGCGCAGGTAGCGCGCGATGAATCCGGGGAACCCGAAAACGAGGAACAGACAGCCGGAGATCGCGTAGAACTCCCAGGTCTGGGGGAAGCGGTTGCCGATTCGGCCTTCCAGGGCGAAGCCGATGAAACCAACGACAAAGTACAGCGCCATCATCTCGGCCAGCCGCGCGATCAGCGGCTTGCGCCGCCATGTCGCGGGGACCAGGGCGAATACCTTGTCGTTGAAAAAAGGCAGGTTGGCGGCCGCGATGGCTATCGCGATCACCAACCAGCTTGCGACGGAAACATCCATCAGGTGGCGAGGGTCGCTTGCATGGCCTTCAGGCACATCGCCAGCAGCGGACCTGGCAGAACGCCCAGTACCACGATGGCCAGGCCGTTCACGCTCAGGACAAACTTCATGTCGCCGTGGGCGACGATAGGCGCCGTGTCGGTCGGCTCGTCGAACCACATCAGTTTAACGATGCGCAGGTAGTAGAACGCGCCGATCAGCGAGAACATCACCGCGACCACGGTCAGCCAGATCTGGCCCGTACCAAGTACGGCGCTCAGCACCGAAAACTTGGCGGCAAAGCCCATCATCGGCGGCACGCCGGCCAGCGAGAACATCAGGATCGTCATGACAACCGCGAACCAGCCGCTGCGCTTGCTCAGGCCTTTGAAGTCGTTCAGCGTTTCGGCTTCGAAACCGGAACGCGACAACAGCATCAACAGGCCGAAGCTGCCGACGGTGGTCAGCACGTAGGTCAGGATGTAGTACATCGACGAGCTGTAAGCGGCGGCGATGCCGGTGCGGTCGGTGGTGCCAACCACGCCAGCCAGCAGGCCAAGCAGCACGAAGCCGATTTGCGCGATGGTCGAATAAGCCAGCATGCGCTTCAGGTTCGTCTGGGCGATAGCGGTCAGGTTACCGATGGCCAGCGACAGCACGGCCAGGACCATCAGCATCTGCTGCCAGTCGAACGCCATCGGCAGCAGACCTTCCACCAGCAGGCGGATGCAGATCGCGAAGGTGGCGATCTTCGGCGCGCCGCCCAGCAGCAGGGTCACCGCGGTCGGCGAACCTTCGTAGACGTCCGGTACCCACATGTGGAACGGCACGGCGCCCAGTTTGAACGCCAAGCCGGCGACCAGGAACACGATACCGAACACCAGGATGGTCGGCTTGATGGTGCCCGCCGCGACGGCGGCGGCCACTTTGCTGATTTCCAGCGTGCCGGTGGCGCCGTACAGCATCGAAATACCGTACAACAGGAAACCGGATGCCAGCGCGCCGAGGATGAAGTACTTCATCGCCGCTTCGGTGGCCTTGTGGTTATCGCGGCGCAGCGCGACCAGCGCGTACAGCGACAGCGACATCAGTTCGACGCCCAGGTAGATCGTCAGGAAGTTCGAACCCGAGATCATGACCATCTGGCCCAGCATCGCGAACAGCGCCAGGACGTAGAACTCGCCGCCCAGGTTACCGCTCATCATGCCCCGCTGCGTGACGTACTGGCGCGAATACACCAGGGTCAGCGCCACGGCCACGTAGGTGGCCAGCTTGAGCAGGTTCGCCATCGGATCGTTGACGTACATGCCGTGGAAGGTGTACGCGGTGGTGCCGGCGCTGAAGTCGGCGAAGGTGATGCCGGCCAAAACGGCCAGTATCGCCAGCGACAGCACGTAGGTGATCGACCGCTTGGACTCGGACAGGAACATGTCCACCAGCAGGAGTAGCGAGGCGCCAATGATCAACGTCACCTCGGCATACGCCGGTGCGAGATTGAACGCCTCTTGTGGAATAGGTGTAGTCATTTATGCGTTTCCGTTTTTCTTAAGGCAGCTTGCTTTTTGCGACATGCGTCAGCAGGTCGGCGACCGAGGTTTGCATCGTGTCGGTGAACGGCGCAGGGTACAGACCCATGACCAGCACCGCGATCGCCAGGACACCCAGCATGAAGAACTCGCGGCCATTGACATCGACCAGCGCGGCCACATGGTGGTTGGTCACTTTACCGAAGATGACGCGCTTGGCCATCCACAGCGAGTAGGCCGCACCGAAGATCAGCGCGGTCGCGGCCAGCAAACCGATCCAGAAGTTGTACTGCACGGCGCCCAGGATCACCATGAACTCGCCGACGAAGCCGGAAGTCGCAGGCAGACCGCAGTTAGCCATCGAGAAGAAGATGAACAGCGCGGCGAATTTAGGCATCTTGTTGACGACACCACCGTAGTCGGCGATTTGACGCGAGTGGGCCTGGTCATACAGCACACCGATACACAGGAACATCGCGCCGGAGATGAAGCCGTGCGAGATCATTTGCACGATCGCGCCCTGTACGCCGATGGCGTTGAAGATGAAGAAGCCCAGCGTGACGAAGCCCATGTGCGCGATCGACGAATAGGCGACCAGCTTTTTCATGTCCTTCTGTACCAGTGCCACCAGGCCGACGTAGATCACGGCGATCAGCGACAGGGTAATCACGAAACCCGACAGGTAGTGCGACGCGTCCGGGGTGATCGGCAGCGAGAAACGCAGGAAACCGTATGCGCCCAGTTTCAGCATGATCGCGGCCAGCACGGCGGAGCCGCCGGTTGGCGCTTCGACGTGGACGTCCGGCAGCCAGGTGTGGACCGGGAACATCGGAACCTTGACGGCGAAGGCCATGAAGAAGGCGATGAAGATAAAGATCTGCTCTCGCATCGTCAATGGCGTCAGGTGCCAGGTCAGGATGTCGAAGGTGCCCGTCACGCGGTACAGGTAGATGATCGCGACCAAGGTCAGCAAGGAGCCGAAGAAGGTGTAGAGGAAGAACTTGAACGACGCGTACACGCGATTCTCGCCACCCCACACGCCGATGATGATGTACATCGGGATCAGGGTCGCTTCGAAGAAGAAGTAGAACAGCAGGCCGTCCATGGCGCAGAACACGCCGATCATCAGGCCGGACAGGATCAGGAAAGCGCCCATGTATTGCGCGACGCGCTTCTGGATCACTTGCCACGCCGAGATCACGACGATCACGGTGATGAATGCCGTCAGCGGCACGAACCACAGCGACAGGCCGTCGATGCCCAGCGAGTAGTAGATGTTGAACGTCTCGATCCAGGGCGATTTCTCGACGAACTGCATGCCGTGGGCGGCGTTGTCGAAATTGGTGATCAGCGGGATGGTCGCGGCGAAGCTGACGATCGCGCCGATCAGCGAACCGACGCGGACCAGCGCCGCGTTGGTGTCACGGCCGACGGCCAGAACGATCAGGCCGAAGACAATCGGAAGCCAGATCGCCAGGCTCAGGTACGGAGGTAAGGTAGATATAGTTGACTGCATCATGGTTATCGTTATCTCTTTGCGTATCAGCTAATTAAGCGTGCCAAAACGGCAGGAAGTAGACCAGGAACCCCAGAATGCCCAGGATCATGACGAAAGCGTAGTGGTAGATGTAACCCGTCTGCCCCAAACGCGTCAGCTTCGAGATCCAGTTCACGACCTTGGCGCTGCCGTTGACCAGCAGGCCGTCGATCAGGGTCTTGTCGCCGACGTTCCACAGGCCGTTACCCAGCAGGCGCGCGCCACCGGCGAACACCACCTCGTTGAACTTGTCCATGTAGTACTTGTTGTCCAACAGGGTGTGGATCGCCTTGAACTTGGCGAAGAACCATGCCGGGACGCGTGGATTGATCATGTAGCAGTAGTACGCCGTCGCCACGCCGGCAATCGCCAGCCACAGTGGCAGGGTTGTCAGCGAGTGGATCGCCATGGCCATTGGACCGTGGAACTCTTCGCCCAGGATCTTCATCGCTTCATGGTTTTCACCGATGAAGATGACACCCTTGAAGAAGTCACCATGCAGCATAGGCTGGATCGTCAGGTAACCGATCAGCACCGAAGGGATGGCCAGCATCACCAGCGGGAACCAGACCACGAATGGCGATTCGTGCGGCTTCTGACCCGGCTCCAGGCCGTGGTGCGCGTGGTCGTCTTCCTCTTCGTGGCCGTGGTCGTCGTGACCATGATCGTCGTGGGCGCCATGTGCCGCTTTAGGGGCGTGCGCATCGTGTGCATGATGGTCGTGGGCGTGCGGCTGGCCGAAACGCTCCTTGCCGTGGAATACCAGGAAGTACATGCGGAACGAGTAGAACGCGGTCACGAACACGCCGGCCAGCACGGCGAAGTTGGCGAAGCCCGAACCCCAGATGTGGGTCTCGTGCACCGCTTCGATGATCGAATCCTTCGAGTAGAAGCCGGAGAAGAACGGGGTGCCGATCAGCGCCAGGGAACCGAGCAAGGACGTGATCCAGGTGATCGGCATGTATTTGCGCAGACCACCCATGTTGCGGATGTCCTGGTCGTGGTGCATACCGATGATGACCGAACCGGCGCCAAGGAACAGCAGCGCCTTGAAGAACGCGTGGGTCATCAGGTGGAACACAGCCACCGAGTATGCCGACGAACCCAGTGCCACGGTCATGTAGCCCAGCTGCGACAGCGTCGAGTAAGCGACCACGCGCTTGATGTCGTTCTGGATGATGCCCAGGAAGCCCATGAACAGCGCGGTGATCGAGCCGATGACCAGGATGAACGACAGCGCGGTGTCCGACAGTTCGAACAGCGGCGACATGCGCGACACCATGAAGATACCGGCGGTAACCATCGTCGCGGCGTGGATCAGTGCCGAGATCGGGGTCGGACCTTCCATCGAATCCGGCAGCCAGACGTGCAGCGGGAACTGGGCCGACTTACCCATCGCGCCGATGAACAGGCAGATACAGGCGACGGTCAGCAGCATCCAGTCGGTGCCCGGCAGGGTCATCGCAGCCAACGCCTGCTTCTGTTCAAACACTTCTTTATAGTTCATGGTGCCGGCGTAGGCCAGCAGCAGGCCGATGCCGAGGATGAAGCCGAAGTCGCCGACGCGGTTGACCAGGAACGCCTTCATGTTGGCCACGATCGCCGTTGGGCGGGTGTACCAGAAGCCGATCAGCAGGTACGAGACCAGGCCCACCGCTTCCCAGCCGAAGAACAGCTGCAGGAAGTTGTTGGCCATGACCAGCATCAGCATCGAGAACGTGAACAGCGAGATGTAGGCGAAGAAGCGGTTATAGCCCTCGTCTTCCGCCATGTAGCCGATGGTGTAGATGTGCACCATCAGCGACACGAAGGTCACCACGCACATCATCATCGCCGACAGCGAATCGATCTGGAAGCCGACTTCGAACTTCACTCCCGCCACCGTCATCCAGTGGTAGATGGTGCCGTTGAACGTGGCGCCGTTGAGCACATCGTTCAGCGTCATCACCGACAGGATCAGCGCGACGAGCACGCCCAGGATGGTCGCGGTGTGCGAAGTCTTGCGACCGACAACGTTGCCAAAGAATTTGGTTCCTAACAAACCCGCAACCGCAGCGCCGGCCAGCGGCGCCAGAGGTACGGCTAGTAGGAGGTTAGGGTTAAGAAGAGTACCCGCCATGATGAACCTTAATCGTTATTTTTCGAGATTAGAACTAAAGCCGCGGGATTAACCCTTAAGGCTATCCAGGTCTTCCACATTGATGGTGTCCAGATTACGGAACATCACCACCAGAATCGCGAGGCCGATCGCCGATTCGGCGGCCGCCACGGTCAGGATGAAGAAAACGAAGACTTGCCCGGCCGCGTCGCCCAGATAGTGGGAGAACGCGATGAAGTTCATGTTCACCGCCAGCAGCATCAATTCGATGGCCATCAGCAGAATAATGATGTTCTTGCGATTCAAGAAAATACCCACGATCGAGATCGCGAACAGGATCGCGCCAAGAACGAGGTAGTGAGCTAGCGATAAAGTCATGGGGTCTCCTTTGCTTCGGCCGAACCGGCGGCGGCTGCATCGGCGCCACGCGAGGACACGGCGTCGATCTTGACGATCTTCAGACGGTCGTTGCGCTTGACGCGAACCGCATCGGCCGGGTCGAAATGTTTGGTGTCCTTACGCTTGCGCAGGGTCAGCGCCACTGCCGCGACGATCGCGACCAGCAGGATCGCCGCTGCGATTTCAAAGCCGTAGACATATTTGGTGAAGATCAGGATGCCCAGTTCCTTGGTGCCGCCGATGTTGCCGGCGCTGACGGCCTGCTGGTCGAACGACAGGAAGGAGCGCCACAGCACGGCGGCCATTTCCAGCACGATGATGACGCCGACGAACGACGCGATCGGCAGGTAGCCCCAGAAGTTTTCCCGCATCTTGTCGGTGTCGATGTCGAGCATCATGACCACGAACAGGAACAGCACCATGACGGCGCCGACGTAGACCAGCACCAGCACGATGGCCAGGAACTCGGCTTCGAGCAGCATCCAGATGCCGGCGGCCGAGAAGAACGCCAGCACCAGGAACAGCGCTGCGTGCACCGGATTGCGGGCCGTGATAACGCGCGTCGCAGCCAATACCATGATGGCTGAGAAGGCGTAGAACAAAGCAGTTTTAAATTCCATAACTAACCCAAGAGACGTACAGTTTTATTATCGGCACCACTGTTGCGGCGGACCGGCAAACTTCACCATGGCCCGCCTGTCGTCAGCGGTAAGGAGCGTCGGCTGCGCGGGCTTCGGCGATCTGGTTTTCATAGCGATCGCCAACGGCCAGCAGCATCTCTTTGGTGTAGTACAAATCACCGCGCTTCTCGCCGTGGTACTCCAGCACGTGCGTCTCGACGATCGAATCGACCGGGCAGGACTCTTCGCAGAAACCGCAGAAGATGCACTTGGTCAGATCGATGTCGTAACGCGTGGTGCGGCGCGAACCGTCGTCACGCTGTTCCGATTCGATGGTGATGGCCATCGCCGGGCACACCGCTTCGCACAGTTTGCAGGCGATGCAGCGTTCTTCGCCGTTCGGATAGCGGCGCAGCGCGTGCAGGCCGCGGAAGCGCGGCGACATCGGCGTCTTCTCTTCCGGGTACTGCACGGTGATTTTGCGCGAGAACATGTACTTGCCCGTCAGCGCCATCCCTTTGATCAATTCGGCCAGCATGAAGCTGCCGAAAAAGTCTTTTAATCGTTCCATTTTCTCTTGTCCTTACTTCCAGATATTCCAGGATGTCTGCATCCAGCCGGCCACGAACACCAGGTACACCAGCGTCAGAGGAATGAACACTTTCCAGCCCAGACGCATGATCTGGTCGTAGCGGTAGCGTGGGAAGGTACCGCGCACCCAGATGAAGACCGACACCAGGAAGAACGCCTTGGCGAACAGCCAGAAGAAGCCGCCGAAACCGCCCCAGAATTCGAGGAAGGCGAACGGTGCGGACCAGCCGCCCAGGAACATGATCGAACCGATGGTCGCGATCAGGATCATGTTGGCGTATTCGGCCAGCATGAACATGGCGTAGGCCATGCCCGAGTACTCGACCATGTGGCCGGCGACGATCTCGGACTCGCCCTCGACCACGTCGAACGGATGGCGGTTCGCTTCGGCCAGGCCGGAGGTCAGGTAGACGACGAACAGCGGCAGCAATGGCAGCCAGTTCCACGACAGGATGTTCAGACCCTGGTCGGCCATCATGCCGCGCTGCTGCATGGCGACGATGTCGCCGAAGTTCAGCGAGCCCGAAACCATCAGGATCACGACGAACACGAAGCCCATCGGGATTTCGTAGGAAATCATCTGCGCCGAGGCGCGCATCGCGCCCATGAACGAGTACTTCGAGTTCGAAGCCCAGCCGGCGATGATGATGCCGTAGACTTCCATCGAGGTGATCGCCATCAGCAGCAGCAAGGCGGCGTTGACGTTGGCCAGCACCGCTTCCGGACCGAATGGCACCACCGACCATGCGGCCAGCGCCGGCATGATGGTCATGATCGGACCGATGACGAACAGGCCCGGGTTGGCCTTGGCCGGCATGATGATCTCTTTGAACAGCAGCTTGAGCGCATCGGCGATCGGCTGCAGCAGGCCCATCGGACCGACGCGGTTCGGACCGACGCGGATCTGGATCCAGCCGATGAACTTACGTTCCCACAGCGTCAGGTAGGCGACAAGGCCCATCAACGGCAGCAGGACGACGACGATCTTGATCATCGTCCAGACGATAGGCCACACCGGCGCGATCGGGCTGGTGGCGCCCAGGTCATACAATGTAGTGACGAATTCAGGCAGAGCCATTATTTACCCTCCCCTGCTTTTTCAACGGTGATAGGACCGAACATGCCGCCCAGTGCGGCGGTCGACGGATGGGCCGCTGCGACGCGCACGGCGTTCGCTGGCAGGCTTGCATCGACGACGGCGACCAGGATGGCGCTGCCCGAACCTTGCGTTACCTTGACGGTGTCGCCGGCGGCGACGCCCAGTTGCTGCGCCAGCGCGGCCGACAGATGCGCTTTAGGCGCGGCCGAATCGGCCATCTTCTGCAGCGACTCGGCGCGGCGCACAACGGCGTCGGCGAAGTAGATCGGCACGTCGGCGATACGTTCGGTACCGGTGGTCTCGATCGAACCGGCGAAGTTGGACGCCACGGCAGTCTGCTTGCTCGTGTTGTTCAGCTTCGAGGAGAAGTCACCCGAACCCACGACTTCGTCGCGGATCGCTTCCGAGGTGTCGTAGTCGAAACCGGCCAGGCCGAGGATGTTACCCAGCACGCGCAGCACTTTCCACGCGGGGCGGGTTTCCAGCAGCGGCTTGACGGTGCCGTTGAAACTTTGCGCACGGCCTTCGCAGTTGACGAAGGTGCCCGAGGTTTCGCTGAATGGCGACACCGGCAGCAGCACGTCGGCGTAGTCCATGCCGTGCTTGTAGGCGGACATGACGACGACCATCTCGGCTTTCTTCAGCGCGGCGACGGCGGCTTGCGGGTTGTAGGCGTCCAGTTCCGGTTCGACGTTCAGCAGCAGGTACGCTTGCTTAGGTTCGGTGAAGGCCGGAGCCTTGGCGCCGTTGGCGTTGACCAGATAGGCGCCGACGGTGTTGGCGGCTTCGGTCAGGTAGCCCAGCTTGGCGCCGGTTTGTTCGGCGATCCATTGCGCGGCGGCGTGCAGCGCGGCGGCTTGCGGGTGCTGCGTTGCCGCGTTACCCAGGAAGACGCCCTTGTTTTCACCGGAGACCAGCGACGCGGCGATCGCGGTCGCGGCGTCCGACGCCTCGATGCCTTCGAAGCCGGCTGGCGCCGAGACTTCCTTGGCCTTGGCGACGGCCACCACCACTTGGGACAGCGCGGACAACCACTCCGACGGCGCGGCGATCATCTTGTTCGCCACTTTCATCAGCAGGTCGTCGTCGGTCGCGTTCAGGATCGACAGCTTGGCGCCGCCCTTGACGGCGGTGCGCAGGCGCGTCGCCAGCAGCGGGTGATCCTTGCGCAGGAAGGAGCCGATCACGAAGGCGCGGTTCAACGCGCCGAATTCGGTGATGCTCATGCCCAGCCAAGGGGTCACGTCGCCCAGCGAGAAATCGCTGTGGCGCAGACGCGTGTCGACGCTGTCCGAGCCCATGGCGCGGGTCAGCTTTTGCAGCAGGTGCAGTTCTTCCAGCGTCGAATGCGGGGTCGCCAGCGAAGCCAGCGCCTTGTCACCGTGTTCGTGCTTGATGTTCTTCAGGCCGTGCGCCACGTATTCCAGCGCGGTCTGCCAGCTCACTTCTTTCCACTCGCCGCCCTGCTTCAGCATCGGCTGGGTCAGGCGGTCGTTGGCGTTCAAGCCTTCGTAGGCGAAGCGGTCCTTGTCCGAGATCCAGCACTCGTTGACGGCGTCGTTTTCCAGCGGCAGCACGCGCATGACCTTGCCGCCCTTGACCTGGACGATCAGGTTCGAACCCAGGCCGTCGTGCATCGACACCGATTTGCGGCGCGACAGTTCCCACGTACGGGCGCTGTAGCGGAACGGCTTCGACGTCAGCGCGCCGACCGGGCACAGGTCGATCATGTTGCCCGACATTTCCGAGTTGACGGTCTGGCCGACGAAGGCGGTGATTTCCGAGTGCTCGCCACGGCCGATCATGCCCAGCTCCATCACGCCGGCCACTTCCTGGCCGAAACGTACGCAGCGGGTGCACTGGATGCAGCGCGCCATCTCTTGCATCGACACCAGCGGACCGGCGTCCTTCGGCACGACGACGCGCTTGTCTTCCTCGTAGCGCGAATCGCCCTTGCCGTAGCCGACAGCCAAATCCTGCAACTGGCATTCGCCGCCCTGATCGCAGATCGGGCAGTCGAGCGGGTGGTTAATCAGCAGGAATTCCATCACGGACTTCTGTGCCTGCACGGCCTTGTCCGACGCGGAGCGCACGATCATGCCGGCCGAGACCGGCGTGGCGCATGCTGGCAAAGGCTTGGGGGCCTTCTCCACTTCGACGAGACACATGCGGCAGTTCGCGGCGATCGACAATTTCTTGTGATAGCAGAAGTGCGGAATGTAGGTTCCCAATTTGTTGGCGGCGTCCATCACCATGCTACCAGCAGGGACTTCGACTTTTTTGCCGTCTATTTCGATTTCAACCATGGTGATCGTTACCTGACGCAGCTTAGATGTAAGCGGGCACTAAGCAATGCTTGTGCTCGACGTGATATTCAAATTCTTCGCGGAATTGCTTGATGAACGCGCGCATCGGCATGGCCGCCGCGTCGCCCAGCGCGCAAATGGTGCGGCCCTGGATGTTGTCGCAGATCGAGTTCAGCACGTCCAGGTCCGACGGACGGCCCTGGCCGTTTTCGATGCGGTGGATCATGCGGTACATCCAGCCGGTGCCTTCGCGGCAAGGGGTGCACTGGCCGCACGACTCTTCAAAGTAGAAGTACGCCAGGCGTTCCATCGCCTTGACCATGCAACGCGTCTCGTCCATGACGATGACGGCGCCCGAACCGAGCATCGAACCGGCCTTGGCGATCGAGTCGTAGTCCAGGTCGGTGTTCATCATCAGTTCGCCACGGATCACCGGTGCGGACGAGCCGCCGGGGATGACGGCCTTGATCTTTTTGCCGCCGCGCATGCCGCCTGCCAGTTCCAGCAGTTTGGCGAATGGCGTGCCCAGCGGGACTTCGTAGTTGCCCGGCAGTTCAACGTCGCCCGAGATCGAGAAGATCTTCGAACCGCCGTTGTTCGGACGACCCATGCCGAGGTACTTTTCCGGGCCCATGTTCAGAATGAACGGGACGGCGGCGAAGGTCTCGGTGTTGTTGATGGTGGTCGGCTTGCCGTACAGGCCGAACGAGGCCGGGAACGGCGGCTTGAAGCGCGGCTGGCCCTTCTTGCCTTCCAGCGACTCCAGCAGCGCGGTTTCCTCGCCGCAGATGTAGGCGCCATAGCCGTGGTGCGCGTGCAGCTGGAAGCTGAACTCACTGCCCATGATCTTGTCACCCAGGAAGCCGGCGGCGCGCGCCTCTTCCAGCGCGTCCTCGAACTGCGTGTAGACCTCGAAAATCTCGCCGTGGATGTAGTTGTAGCCGACCGTGATGCCCATGGCGTAGGCGCCGATGGCCATGCCCTCGATCAATGCATGCGGGTTGTAACGCATGATGTCGCGGTCCTTGAAAGTGCCCGGCTCGCCCTCATCTGAATTACATACCAGATACTTCTGGCCCGGGAACTGGCGCGGCATGAAGCTCCACTTCAGGCCGGTAGGGAAACCCGCGCCGCCACGGCCGCGCAACGACGACGCTTTGAGGTCGGCGATGATTTGTTCCGGGGTGATTTTCTCTTCGAGGATCTTGCGCAGGGCGCTGTAGCCACCGCGCTTGACGTAATCTTCCAGGTGCCAGTTTTTGCCGTCCAGGCCGGCCAGAATGACAGGGTCGATGTGACGATTGTGGAGTGACGTCATTTCGTATTGTTCCCGCTTAGTTCCTCGACGAGACCGTCGATTTTGTCGTTCGACATGAAGCTACACATGCGGTGGTTATTCACCAGCATGACCGGCGCGTCGCCGCAGGCGCCCATGCACTCGCCTTCCATCAACGTGAACTTGCCGTCGGCGGTGGTGTCGCGGTAGTCGATGCCCAGCTTTTGCTTCAGGTGGTGCGCGGCGCGCTCCCCGCCCGACAGCGCGCACGGCAGGTTGGTGCACACGGTGATCTTGTGCGTGCCGACCGGCTTCAGGTTGTACATATTGTAGAAAGTGGCCACTTCCTGCACGGCGATCGCCGGCATCTGGATGTAGTCGGCCAGTTCCTGCATGGTTTCCGGCGAGATCCAGCCCAGTTCAACCTGGGCGTGGGCCAGCGAGGCCATCACGGCCGACTGGCGCTGGTCGGCCGGATACTTGGCCAACTCGCGATCGATTTTTTTTAAGCACTGCTCTGATAACAACATACTTTTACCTTTTAGCGGTCAATACTGCCGAACACGATGTCTTGCGTACCGATGATGGTCACGGCGTCGGCAATCATGTGTCCACGCGCCATTTCGTCCAGCGCCTGCAGGTGGGCGTAATCGGGTGCGCGCAGCTTCATACGGTATGGCTTGTTGGCGCCGTCCGACAGCAGATAGATGCCGAACTCGCCCTTCGGATGCTCCACCGCGCTGTACGCTTCGCCCGGCGGCACGTGGAAGCCCTCGGTGAACAGCTTGAAGTGGTGAATCAGCGATTCCATGTTGGTCTTCATGTCGACGCGGCCCGGAGGCGCGACTTTATGGTTGCTGGTGATGACCGGACCTGGATTGTTGCGCAGCCATTCTACGCATTGTTTGATGATCTTGTTGGACTGGCGCAATTCCTCGACGCGGACCAGGTAGCGGTCGTAGCAGTCGCCGTTGGTGCCGATAGGAATATCGAAGTCCATCAGGTCGTACACTTCGTACGGCTGGTGCTTGCGCAGATCCCACTGGATGCCCGAACCGCGCAGCATGGCGCCGGTGAAGCCCATCGCCAGCGCGTCTTCCGGCGCGACGACGCCGATGCCGACGGTACGCTGTTTCCAGATACGGTTGTCGGTCAGCAGCGTTTCGTATTCGTCGACGTAGGTCGGGAAACGGCGGGTGAAATCTTCGATGAAGTCCAGCAGCGAGCCCTGGCGGTTCTCGTTCAGGTTGGCGATGGCCTTGTCCGAACGGATGATCGACGGCTTATGCTGCGGCATCGAGTCCGGCAGGTCGCGGTAGACGCCGCCCGGACGGTAGTAGGCCGCGTGCATGCGCGCGCCCGACACCGCCTCGTAGCAGTCGAACAGGTCTTCGCGGTCGCGGAAGGCGTACAGGAACGGGCCCATCGCGCCGACGTCGAGCGCGTGCGCGCCCAGCCACATCAGGTGATTCAGGATGCGGGTGATCTCGTCGAACATAACGCGGATGTATTGCGCACGCAGCGGCACTTCCAGGCCCAGCAGCTTCTCGATGGCCATCACGTAGGCGTGCTCGTTGCACATCATCGAGACGTAGTCCAGACGGTCCATATACGGCACCGACTGCAGGTAGGTCTTCTGCTCCGCCAGCTTCTCGGTACCACGGTGCAGCAGGCCGATGTGCGGGTCGGCGCGCTGGATCACTTCGCCGTCCAGCTCCAGCACCAGGCGCAGAACGCCGTGCGCGGCCGGGTGCTGCGGACCGAAGTTCAGGGTGTAGTTCTTAATTTCAGCCATTTTTTACTTCCCGTAATTTTCTTCGCGGATCACGCGCGGCACGTTTTCACGCGGCTCGATGGTGACCGGCTGATAGATCACGCGCTTCTGCTCGGGGTCGTAGCGCATTTCGACATAGCCCGACACCGGGAAGTCCTTGCGGAACGGATGGCCGATGAAGCCGTAGTCGGTGAGGATGCGGCGCAAGTCGTTGTGGCCTTCGAACAGGATGCCGAACATGTCGAACGCTTCGCGCTCGTACCAGTTGACGGCGCGCCACAGCGGCACCAGCGACGGCAGCAGCGGCATTTCGTCGTCGGCGCAGAACGCGCGCACGCGCACGCGCCAGTTGTGCTGGATCGACAGCAGGTGCACGACGACCGCGAAACGCAGGCCGTCCCAGGCGCCGTCGCCGTAGCTGAGGTAATCCACGCCGGCCAGGTCGATCAATTGTTCGAAGCCGAGCGACTTGTCGTCGCGCAGCGTTTGCATCACGCCGTAGTAGTCGGCGGCCTTGACGGTGATGGTCACCTCGCCCAGCGCGACGGCGATACTAACGCGATCGCCCAGGGCGGTGCCGAGGGCGGTTTGCAGTTGTTCTAATTGTGTAGTCATCTTCTGAAGCGGCCTCGTTTAGCGTGCGATCGTGTTGGTGCGCTTGATCTTGTTTTGCAGCTGCATGATGCCGTACAGCAGGGCCTCGGCCGTTGGCGGACAGCCCGGCACGTAGACGTCCACCGGCACGATGCGGTCGCAACCGCGCACCACGGAGTACGAGTAGTGGTAGTAGCCGCCGCCGTTGGCGCACGAGCCCATCGAGATGACCCAGCGCGGCTCCGGCATCTGGTCGTAGACCTTGCGCAGCGCCGGCGCCATCTTGTTGCACAGCGTGCCGGCCACGATCATCACGTCGGACTGACGTGGCGATGGACGGAACACCACGCCGAAGCGGTCCATGTCGTAACGGGCAGCGCCCACGTGCATCATTTCGACCGCGCAGCAAGCCAGACCGAACGTCATCGGGAACATCGAACCCGTGCGCGCCCAGTTGATCAGCTTGTCGGCCGAGGTGGTGATGAAACCTTCGTTTAATACGCCTTCAATAGCCATGGCTTATTCCCAATCAAGGGCACCTTTCTTCCAGATATACCAAAAACCGACGACGAATTCAGCGATGAAGCTCATCATCACGAGGAACCCGTTCCAGCCCAGTTCGCGCACGGAGACGCCCCATGGGAAGAAGAATGCCGTTTCCAGATCGAACAAAATAAAGAGGATAGCGACGAGGTAGTAACGCACGTCGAATTTCATGCGCGCGTCTTCGAACGCTTCGAAGCCGCATTCATACGGGGAGAGTTTTGCCGCGTCAGGCTTGTTCGGACCGAGTACATGGCCCAACACCTGGGGAAGGATCCCTACGCCGAGACCGACGAGGATAAACAACAGAACGGGGAGATAATTTTCGAGGTTCACGATTGATGAGCTTAAATTGAACGATCGGTTAGGGACTGCGAGGACTTGCGGTGTTCTGCGGTGCTCTCTTAACGTTCGCCCCAATCGTACAACTTAGACCAGGATCGAACGACACATCCTCGTAAAAAAGCCAGCTCAGGTACACACTACTCCCTTGCTGGCCTCTATATATTTCTGGTGCCGACGACGAGACTCGAACTCGTACAGCTTTCGCCACTACCCCCTCAAGATAGCGTGTCTACCAATTTCACCACGTCGGCATAAGGCCGCTATTCTACTTTGTTTTCACGCTGTTGTTAATGCGTATTGCGCCAAAACAAGGAGAAAAACGATAAATCTTTACTTCTTTGGTCACCCGATTGATTTTCCGGACGGGGCGGCCGGAGGCACTTCTAAAACTACCGTAACTTCTGCCAAAACAACTGGCAAATGTCGGGCGGCCGATGGTGCGCCGCGCCATACAGACTGTAATTATATTACTTTGGGATCGATCCTGCAGGACCCGCCGGCGCCGGTGCGGCTGGAGCGGGTGCGGCCGGAGCCGCCGGCGCGGTGGCTGGAGCGGTCGGGATCGCCGCCGCGCCGGTGGCCGGTGCCGGGGCTGGCGCCGCTGGCAGCGCCTTGTCCATCACGCCGCCGCTGACCGTGCTGTGGCCTTGGGCAGAGATGTAGGCCAGCGCCAAGGTGGCGCTGAAGAAGATCGCGGCGGCAACGCCGGTCGACTTCGACATGAAGTTCGACGAACCGGTCGCGCCGAACAGGCTGCCCGAAGCGCCCGAGCCGAAAGCCGCGCCCATGTCGGCGCCTTTGCCGTGCTGCAGCAAGACCAGGCCGATAATGGCGATGGCCGAAACGACTTGCACGATGACTACCAGGTTGAAGAAGCTGCTCATGTTATTCCATTCAAAGATTAAATAGTTTTGTATCGTTTTGTTTCACACCTGTTTATATGCTGCCAACAGGCTTTTTTACCATCGCGTGATTACCGCTTGATTACCAATGCGGCAGTTACACAACACTTGGACTGCGCGCTCAGACTGCGTGGATGATTCCAAGGAAATCCACCGCCTTCAATGCGGCGCCGCCAATCAGGCCGCCGTCGATATCGGGCTGCGCCATCAATTCTTTCGCGTTTTCCGGCTTCATGCTGCCGCCGTACAGGATTTGCACCTTGGCCGCCGCCTCGGCGTTTTTTTGTTCCAGGCGCGCGCGCAGGAAGCGGTGGGCGTCTTGCGCGATCTGCGGCGTGGCCGTCTTGCCGGTGCCGATCGCCCAGACCGGCTCGTAGGCCAGCACGACCTTGGTCAGCTCGGCTGCCGGGATCACATCCAGCGCCGCCTGCAGCTGGCCGCAGATTACCGACTCGGTGGTGCCCGCTTCGCGCTGCTCCAGCGTCTCGCCGAAGCAAATAACCGGGGTCAGGCCGGCGGCCAGCGCGGCCAGGGCCTTTTGCGCCACCAGCTCGCTACTTTCGTTGTGGTAGGCGCGGCGCTCGGAATGGCCGCACAGCACGTAGGTGGAAGCGAAATCGACCAGCATGCCGGCCGCCACTTCACCAGTATAGGCGCCGCTGGCGTGAACCGACAGGTCTTGTCCGCCCCAGGCGACCGGGCCGCCTTGCAGCTCGGCCTGGCACTGGGCCAGGTAAGGGGCAGGCACGCAGACCGCGCAATCGGCGCGCGGGACGCCATCGTCCTTGAGGCCGGCGACGACGCCGGACAACAATGCCGTGTTGGCGGCGCGGTTGCCGTTCATTTTCCAATTGCCGATGACGAGTTTGCGTCGCATAGTAGCCTAAAATTCAATAACCCGCTATTTTAACGCGGGGCCGGGGGCGGGTCAAACCAGCCGGCGGCGCGGCGCCGGCGAAAATTGCAGAAATACCACGTCAGGCTGTTAAATTACTTGCAACATGATCTTGCCGACATGGCTGCTGCTCTCCATCAGAGCATGGGCGGCGGCGGCCTGCTCCAGCGGGAACACCGTATGGATCACCGGCTTGATTTTTCCCGCCGCCATGATCGGCCACACCTTTTTCAGCAGATTTTTGGCGATCGCGCCCTTGAACTCGACCGAGCGCGGACGCAGGGTCGAGCCGGTGATCGTCAGGCGCCGGCGCAGCACCTGGCCCAGGTCGACCGTCGCCTTGCCGCCGCCCAGGGTGGCGATCAGCGCGATGCGGCCATCGTCGGCCAGCGCGGCGATCTCGCGCGGCACGTAATCGCCGCCGACCATATCCAGGATCACATCGACGCCACGGTCGTTGGTCAGCGATTTGACGACCTCGACGAAATCCTCGGTCTTGTAATTGATGCCGCGTTCGGCGCCCAGCTTGACGCAGGCGGCGGTCTTGTCGTCGCTGCCGGCGGTGGCGAACACGCGGTGGCCCATGGCAGACGCCAGCTGGATCGCCGCCACGCCGATGCCGGAGGTGCCGCCCTGCACCAGCAAGGTCTCGCCGGCGCTCAGGTGGGCGCGGTCGAACACGTTGCTCCACACGGTGAAATAGTTCTCCGGGATCGACGCGGCCTCCAGCATGCTCCAGCCCTTGGGGATGGGCAGGCACTGGGCCACGGGCGCCACGACGTATTCCGCATAGCCGCCGCCCTGCACCAGCGCGCAGACCTGGTCGCCGATGTCGAGGGTGGTGTAATCGAGGTCGCCGTCGACGATCTCGCCGGCCACTTCCAGGCCCGGCAGGTCGGAGGCGCCCGGCGGCGGCGCGTAATTGCCCATGCGCTGGAACACGTCCGGACGGTTGACGCCGGCGGCATGCACCTTGATCAGCACCTCGCCGGCCTTCACGACGGGCATCGGACGTTCGCACAGTTTCAGCACATCGGCCGGGCCGGGCTGGGTGATTTCAATCGCGCGCATGAAGCATCTCCGGACAAAACGGCGATTGTACGCGAGAAGATAATCCGTTGTTTTCCCCGGTGTTTTGACAACTATCCGCCGCCGGTGCGCGATTTGGTCGGCAGCGGCGTGTTCGGCTTCCACGCGGCCGACAACGCTTGCCCTTCCTCGAGCTGCTCCTGCGTCATGTGCTTGACCACGGCCGACCGCTGCTCGGCGGCGTTGACCGAGCCCTTGGCCGCCGCCAGGTTCCATAACATGTAGGCGATGACGTTGTCCTGCGGCATGCCGGCCATCTGGTAACGGTACATCAACCCCATGACCTGTTGCGCGTCCGGATGCCCCTGCTCGGCGGCCTTGCGGAACCAGCCGACCGCCTGCTTGTGATCCTGGATCACCGCGTTGCCCGTGTAGTACATGGCGCCGACCACGTATTGCGCGTCGGCCTTGCCCTGCAACGCCGCCTTGCGGTGCCAGCTGAGCGCCTGCTTGTAGTCCTGCTTGACGCCACGGCCCATGTAATACATCAGACCCAACAGGTGCTGGGCGTCCGCGTTGCCGGCCTTGGCCAGGGGGGTGATCTCTTTTAAAGCCACCGCGTAGTTTTTGTTGTTGTAGGCGGTGGCGCCTTCGGCGAATCCAGCCATCGCACTCTGTTGCAGAGCAAGTGCGAGACCTATCGCTAGTATGAATTTTTTCATGTCGCGTATAAGTGGGTACGTTTATTTGGTTTTATTTCCAACTTACCTTGCCCAAGCCGTCAACGGTGACGTTGCGGTTCAGGGGCTTGCCATAGACAATGACCGATCCGAGGCCGCTCAGGTTCAATGTCGCATTGGACTTGGCGTGGACGGTGGCGTTGCCCAGGCCGCTGAGGTCGACGTTGACCGATTCCGCCTGGAATTGCTGCGCGTTGAGCCCGCCCAACCCTCCGAGTGTGGCCTTGAGCAACTTACTTCGCCCGCCGAGAGTGATGTAGCCGGCGCCACGCAAGTCGAGCTCGACACTCTCGTTTTCACCGACCAGCAAGTGCATCTTGCCGACGCCACCCAGATTGGCCTTGAGAACCTTGTAGTCGATCACCGCCTTCATGTTGCCGGCGCCGTCCATAGTCAACTCCAGCTCGTCTCCGCTGAAGCCGCTGATGTCGGTCGTGCCGACGCCCTCGCAGATCACCTGGCGCAGATTCGGCAGCGTCAGCTCGGCGCGCGCGCTGGATCGCCCTACTTTGACGCCACGGCCGTTGTCGGTATCGAGGTACAAGGTGTCGCCGGTTTGCGCCGCGTTCAGCTTATCCATGTCGCGCTTGTCTCCGATGATGCGCAGCGACGGCGTATCGCCCTGCCGCATTTTGACGTCGATCACTCCGTCGAGCTTGACGCGCACGACGCGCGCGTCGATCGTCACCACGCGCGTTTCGCTTTCCTCGGCGGCGCTGGCGCGGGCGAACAGCGTACACAACGCGGCAAACAGGAGGCCAAACTGGAAAAGCTTCGTCATCATCTCAATCCTCTGATATTTTCTTAACAAGCTGATAGTGGCCAATATAGCAACAATGGCGACGGCCGCCAACCACCCATGATAGATGTGGTCACTATATCAATCGTCGGCGTAACGGCGGCGCGGATTGCGATGAACTGCACAAAACGGCGACCGGACGTCGAAAAACGCGGATAGGCGACGGTGGGAACCTGGAGTTGTTCAGGCCGGCAAGCGGATGGTCGCGTTCAGGCCGCCTTCCGGATGGTTTTCCAGTATCAGCTCGCCGCCATGCGCTTCGATGATGCTGCGCGCGATGCCCAGGCCCAGGCCCATGCCGCCGTCGTTCTGCTCGCGGCCGTGTTCCAGCCGCACATAGGGCTCGAACAGGCTGGCGAAGGCTTCCTCCGGCACGCCCGGGCCGTGGTCGCGCACGGTGATCGCGACCGCGCCCGGCTCGGCGCGCACGTCGATTTCGGCGCGGTCGCCGTAGAACAGCGCGTTGTCGAGCAGGTTGCCGATGGCCCGCTTGAGCGCCAGCGGCTTGGCCCGCACCGACAGGCCGCTGTCGCGATAGCCCACTTCGTGCCCGGCCAGCCGCGCGCTGCGCACCAGGCGCCCCAGCAAGGCGTCCAGTTTGACCTCGGCCGGATTTTCGTGGATATCGCTGTCCTTCACGCATTGCAGCGCGCCCTTGACCATCATGTCCAGTTCATCGAGGTCCTCTTCGAACTCGTTGCGCAAGGCTTCGTCGTCGAGCAGCTCGGAGCGCAGCTTGAGGCGCGTGATCGGCGTGCGCAGGTCGTGCGAGATGGAGATGAACAGCCGGTCGCGGTCCTCGATGTAGCGCTGGATGCGCTCGCGCATGGCGCTGAAGGCGCGCGCGGTGTTGATGAATTCCCGGCTGCCCGTCTCCGGCAGCGGCGGCGCGCGGTCGTCCTGGCCGTTGCCGAAAGCGGCGGCGGCTTCCGACAGCGCCGCCAGCGGACGGGTGATCCAGCGCACCACCAAAAGGCACAGCAGCAGCACCGCCGCCAGCGACAGCCCTTGCAGCGCGAGCCGGTCCCACGCCAGCGGATCGTTACTGCTCAAGAAGTACGGGTTGGGCATCAGCGCCGCCATGTACAGCCAGTTGCCAGGTTCGATCTCCGTTTGTATCACCAGGATGGGCGCGGGGTCGGGCTGCAGCAGCAGGATGTGCTGCACCCAGGCGTCCGGCAGGTCGCTGAGGTGGACGTCGTTGTCCGACACCACCAGTTGATCCGGCCACGCGAACGCCAGGTGGAAGCCGGGGGAATGCGGCAGATCGCTTTTGAGCGTCGCGCCGACGGTGTCGATGACGCTGCGCGCCAACGGATGCTCGGCGATCTGCGTAACCGGCACGTAGGCCCGATTGAGGTTGACGAAAAAGCGGGTGCCCCCCATCTCGCGCAGTTGCTGGATCAGCAGCAGGCGGTAGTTGGCCGGCAGGCTGCGGAAAAACCGGATCGCGCCGGACGCGCTGTGCGCCACGTACTGCGACGCCGATTGCGCCTCCACCTGGGACTTGGCGCGCAGCTGGGTGGCCCATATGATGCTGGCGGTGAGCTGGGTCACCAGCAGCCCCGCCACCATCACCAGGGTCAGCCGCCCCAGCAGCGATTGCGGCAAAAACCCGTGCAGCAAAACTGGCAGGCGCCTACGCATGCGAAACGCTGACGTCGGCCGAGAACACGTAGCCGGCCCCGCGCACCGTCTTGATCAGGGCCGGTTGCTTGCCGTCGTCGTTGAGCCGCAGCCGCAGGCGGCTGATCTGGACGTCGAGCGAGCGGTCCAGCGGGCCGGCGTCGCGCCCGCGCGTCTCCTCGCACAACACGCCTCGGTCGAGGATCACGCCCGGATGCTCGGCGAAGTATTTGAGCAGCTGGAAATCGAGACCGGTCAACACCACCGGATTGCCATCACGATCGACCACCTTGCGCTCCTTCAGGTCCAAAGTGAAGCCGACAAAGCGATAGTAGCGCGCCGACGGCGGCTCGGCCGCGCTGCGCCGCAGGATGGCCTTGATGCGCGCCAGCAGCTCGCGCGGACTGTATGGCTTGGCGATGTAGTCGTCGGCGCCCAGCTCCAGGCCGACGATGCGGTCCGTTTCGTCGGAGCTGGCGGTCAGCATGATGATGGCGACGTTGGAGCGCTGGCGCACCTGCTTGCACAACGCGAAGCCGTCGGTGTCCGGCAGCATGACGTCGAGGATCACCAGCGACAGCGCGTCGGCGTGCGCGTGCAGCTCGGCCAGGAAGCTCTCGCCGTTGTGCGACAAAATCACCTCGTACTGGTTCTTCTCCAGGTAGGTCTTGAGCAGCTCGCGGGTTTTTTGGTCATCGTCAACGATCAGTATCTTGCGCACCAGGTGCTCCTTGGCTTTTGATGTTGAATAATCGGAACAGCGCCCCGAGACGGCGCTGCGCCTCCGCCGGCGTGGCCCTGTCATCGAGAAAATAGCGGTGAACCTCGGCGATGATGGCGTCGCGGCTGGCCTCGTCGGAGGCCATGCGGTGCACCAGGCTAGGAGCCTGCACCGCCGCGCCCTGGGCGAAGATGGTCCACGAGGCGCGCGCGCAGCTGTCCATGCGTGCCGGGTCGGCGTCGCGCCGCACCGGCACGGCGCCCTTGAGCGCATTGAAATCGGCCTGCACCGACGGCGACACAAGCACCCGCGCCATCTTCTCCTGCGCCGGTCTGTGGCGGTTGGCGCCGGCGAACATCGTCAGCGTATCGACGCTGTACAGGTGATAGCGGGCCGTTCCCGGCGCGGCGGCGCAGCCGTAGTCCTCGTCCAGCGCCATGCCGCGTTCGGCCAGCTCCGGCTTGGCCCAGTCGCCCATGATCATCATGCCCGCCTCGCCGCGCGCGAACTGGCGCACCACCTCGGGCCAGGTCCGCTCCTCCATCTCGCGACCGATCCAGCCCTTGACGATGCGCAGCCGCTCCAGCGCCTCGGCGGTGCGGCGGTCGGCGGCGGCGGCGGGGCTGCGCTTGACCAGCAACTCGCGGTAGAACTCCGGCCCGCTCTCGGCCAGCACCAGGTTCTCGAACAGCGCGGCCACCTGCCACGACTCGCTGCTCTGCGCCAGCGGCGCCACGCCGGCTGCCCTGAGCTTGCGGGCGGTCGCCTCGAATTCCGCCCAGGTGCGTGGCGGCGTGAGTTTGAGCCGGGCGAACAGCGCGCGGTTGTAGTACAACGTGTTGACGCGGTGGATGCCGACCGGCGCCGCCACCACGTGGCCGCGGTGCTGGATCAGCTTTTGGACGGTCGGGAACAAGAAGCCGTTCCAGTCGCCGGCGCTGGCGACGCTGTCGATGTCGAGCAGCAGTCCCAGCTCGGCCCATTCGGCGACCGAGGCGCCGATGATCTGCGTGACCTGCGGCGCGTCGCCGGCCAGCACGCGTCCCTTGAGCACCTTGCCGGCGCCGATGCCGGCACCGCCGGGAATGGCGGCGTCCTTCCACGCCAGTCCTTCGTCCGCCATGCGCGCGGCCAGCAAGTCCGCCGCCTTGCGCTCGCTGGAGGAGGTCCACCAGTGCAGCACTTGCAAGGTGTTGGCCGGGGCTTGCGCCGATGGCGGCGGCGCCGGTGCGCCGCTGCTGCTGGCGCCGGCAGCGGTTACAAACAGGACGAACGTGAGTGCGCGGATGGCGGGTGCCCGGCGCGCGCTCGAACGAAATCGTAACCGGCCTAACCGGGGCGGGAGTACTTTTTCCATCGACGCTATCACTCATCATCCCTGAGAAAACAGTGGGATGATTATAGCGGAGATGACCGCCGCCAGGCACCACTCGTCATCCCGATGGCTTAGCGGTTCTCCACGCGCGCCACCAGACCCGCCCTGCCGTTGCGGTCGAAGGCGGCGACCTGGATGACGCCCTTCTCCGCTATCGGTCCCGCCACCGGTTTGCTGTTGGCATCGGGCGTCGTGCCGTCGGTGGTGTAGCGCATCGCGATGCCCGGCAAGACGTGATTGACCAGCACCCGTCCTCCCTCGATCAGCAGGCCCGGAGGTGCGATGCGGTAGTTCACGCCGGTTTTCTCCAGGTCGAGGCGCGGCAGCACGCGCTGGCTCAGCGTGTTGACAAAACCGGACCATGCGGCGCGGTGCAGCACGGCGGCTTTGTCCCGATCGTTCTCGGTGGCCCAGGCGGGGTCCGGCGCCCACGAGCGCTCGGCCATCGCCAGCAATCGCGGCATGACCAGATAGTCGATGCGGTCAGGGGTTAGCACCGTCTCGGTGAATAAGGTCGCTTCCAGCCCGCGAATGCGGCGCTTGCCGTAATCGGTCAACGCGTCCTTGCCGGGCAGCGGCTTGACGGCGTTCTTCAGATAATCCAGCGGAATGAAGTCGTACACCGTATCCAGCTCGACGTAGTCGCCCCAATTGACGCCCGGCTCCTCCGGATTGGCGTTGTAGGCCATGTCCATATACATCTTGGTCACCGGCGCCAGCACGATGTCGTAGCCGGCGTTGGCCAGCCGGTAGGCGAAGTCCTCGGCGCCCTCGGTGTTGTTCCAGACGTAGGCGCTGAAGCCACGCTGCGTGAAGCGGGGATTCGGGATCAGCTTGTGCTGCCCGCGCAGCATGGTGGAGCGCGCGGCCATCTCCTCCCAGCCGGAGGCGAACAGGCCGTGTTTGCGCAGGATGACGTCGACGCGGTCGTAGAAATAGTCCCACAGGTCGGCGACCGCCTCCAGCTTTTTCTGTTGCATGACCGCCTGGCTGGCAGGTGACTTTTCCCAGGCGCCGTGCGGCAGTTCGTCGCCGCCGACATGGATGGTGCGCAGCTTGACGCCGGCCTCGCGGTGCAGCGCGGCGACCTGCCCTACCACGTGCTCGATGAACGTGAAGCTCGATTCCAGGCCGGGATTGATCACGTGGTCGTTGTAGTGCTGCGGCGAGCTGTAGACGGAAAGGTCGTCGAAATCGTTGAGCAGGTATTTCGCCGCGTCGCGTTTGCCGGCGGCCTTGAGGCGGTGGTAGCGCGCCTCCATGGCCTGCACGGCAGCGCGGGCATGGCCCGGCATTTCGATCTCCGGGATGACGTCGATGTGGCGCGCGGCGGCGTAGCGCAGGATCTCGATGTAGTCGGCGCGGGTGTAGTAGCCGGTGCCGGTGGCGTTGTCGGGATTGCCGCCGGAGCCGTAGGCCGGTTGCAGGCGCACGCCCGGTTTGGCGCTGTGGCCGCGCACCGAACCGATGCCGGTGAGCTCCGGCAGGCCGGCGATCTCCAGCCGCCAGCCTTCGTCGTCGGTCAGATGGAAGTGGAAGGTATTGAGCTTGTAGCGCGCCATCAGGTCCAGCAGCTTGAACACGGTTTGTTTTGTGTGGAAGTTGCGGCTCACGTCCAGTTGGAAACCACGATACGGAAACCGTGGCGCGTCGACGACGGTCAACTCGGGCAGGTCGATGCCGCCGGCGCCCGGCAACGGCATCAGATCGCGCAAGGATTGCAAGCCGTAGGCCACGCCGGCGGCGCTGTTGCCGACGATGGCGATGCCGCTGTCGGCCTTGATGGTCAGGCTATAGGCTTCCGGCGAAGTTTGACCGGCGACCTCGCCAACACTCAGGCGCAGTTCCGGTGCGCCGGCGCCGTTGGCCGGCAAGGCCGCCGGGAACAGCGAACGCGCGAAGGCGGCCTCCGTCTTCAACGCGGCGGGCGCGACGAGCTTGGGCCGCGACGTCACACTGAGCTTGCCGAGTCCCTGCTGCAATCGCAGAGGCGTCGGAAACAACGGCGGCAGCGCCTCCGCCGGCAGCAGGTTGGCGTTGGCGTTGCGGCGATAGGTGTCCTGCGGCGTGACCATGGCCTTGGCGCGGCTGCCACCCTTGTCGAGTTGTTCGGGGCGGTCGACCGGCAGCAGTTCGTAGTCCGCGATGTTCTGCCCCACATCGGGCGCGCTGTCGTAGACAAGATACGGGCCGGCGGGCGCCTTCGCCAGCTTGATCACCAGATTGGGATGAATGTACGGCACATTCAACGTCTGGCCCGGCGCCACGCCGTCAAAGCCAGGGGCGGGACGGATGCGGAACAAGCCGCCCGCGACCTTCTCCACCGTCAGATTGCCGGCCAGCGGGCCGGTCGCGACACCGTCCATGCAGTTGAAATAAAGCGACCAGCCCTGGGACGGCAGCGGATATTTATCCAGATTCGTCAGGATGAAACGCGCATGCGTGATGCCGCCCGGCGCGCCGGCGCTGAACTCATTGCGCTCCAGCTCCCAGCGCAGGCGCAGTCCGGCGCCGGCGGCGAAAGCGGCGGCCCGCGCCGACTCCTTCGCCACGGCCGTCTTGCCCGATGGCGCGGCTTCCGCCGCCCGCGCCATCGTGGCCGGCGCCACCGCCATCAACAACGACATCGACAGCGACGCAAGTCCGATACCGCCGGCCGTTTTCCGATTCAGCATTCCACTCCCCTGGGTGACGATTAACGATTAAAACTTGGCTTTGACACCGACACTATACCGGGCGCCGTTCTCATACACGCCAACCGGCAGGCCGTCGGTGGTATTGGTGCGTATCAGTTCATTCCCGATGTTCACCGCCGTCAGGTACAAGCTGATTTTCGGCGTGACGTCCCAACTGGCCGACGCGTCCCACTGGCCGTAGGCGCTGGTGACATCCTGGCCGCCCTCATTCAGGCCGCCGTAGGATTTGGAGCGGTAGTTGTACGACAGCCGCGCGCTGTAGCCGTCCTTCTCGAAGAAGCCGCTGACATTGGCCTGGTTGCGCGAGTTGCCCACAACGTTGAGCTTCTGGCCGTTGGCGTTGGCGCCGGTCTTGGCGTCGGTGAAGGTGTAGTTGACGACGGCGCCGAATCCGCTGCCGAACACCTGCTGCCATTGGAGTTCCAGGCCGTTGACGGTTTGCCCGCTGCTGGCGTTATACGGCCGCGTGACCGAGCGGGTGACGCCACCGACATTTTCCAGTGCGCTTTGCGTGTAGACGAAGGTATCGAGCTTCTTGGCGAACAGCGTCGCCGACAGCAGCGAAGCGTCGGCGTAGTACCACTCGGCGCCGATCTCTGCTTGGTTGGCGTGGTACGGTTTCAGCAAGGGATTGCCGGCGGTGGCGGCGTTGGTGGTGCCGCTGACCTCCGTGCTGGCGCTCAAATCGCTGTAGGTGTTACGCGCCATCACGCGGGCGACGGCGCCGCGCACCAGCAAATCCTTGTTCACCGAATAGACCGCGTTCAGACTTGGCAGCACATCGTTGTAAGTGCGCGAGACGCTCCCCAACACGTAATTGCCGTTGCCGTTCAGGTCTTGGTAGGCTTCCGAGGTCTGGTCGGTCTTGACCAGGCGCGCGCCGAAGTCGCCGCGCCACTGCCCCACCGCGAAGTCGGCGCGGACGTAGGTGGCGTAGATCTTCTCCTTGATGCGGTAGTACTCGCCCTTCGCCTCGGCGTAGACCATGCCCTTGTCGAACATCGCGAAGCCCCGCGACGACGCTAGCCCGTCATCGACCCACGCGTACTGCGTCAGCGAGCCGGCGCTGGCCGCCTCCTGCGAGATCAGCGGCGACGCCCCGGTCGACAGGTCCGCCAGCGTCAACGTCTCCCAGCCCGGATTGCCGGGACCATTGGTGCCGATGATGCGGCGGTTCTGCACCTTGGTGTCGCGCAGCTTGACGCCGACCTTGATCGATTTGAAGAAGGCGTTATCCAGGTCTATCGTCAGATCGCCCTGGGCGTAGTTTTCCTTGGTCTCCATGCGGCGTATCCAGTCGCGCGTGCTTTGCAAGGTCAGTTTGGTCGGATCGAGCGGATTCATATCCAGATACTTGATCTCGTAAGTATCGGGCGCCAGGTTGAAGGTGGCGCGGGTATTCCCGGTGAACCAGAAGTTGCGGTCATGATCGCTGCCGCCGGAGCCCTTGGTGGTGCCGGCCTGGCCGTGAAACTTCCAGTTGTCGGCGTCATAGGTGCCTTCCAGGTCCAGCACCTGCGATTTGACGTACGACTGGCGGAAGATCGGTTCGAACGATACGCCGTTGGTCGGACCGACGGTGCCGCCGACCAGCGCCTTGGTGCCGTCGGAGGTGGTGATGAAGCGCGGATCGGTGACCGCGATATTGCCTTGCGCGTCCACCAGGCCACCCGCTTGCCACAGGTAGTTCTGGTTGCTGTTGTCCATGCTCATATCGGAGTTCATGTAGTTCAGCGAGATGTCCGTGTTGGCGTTCGGGCGCGCCTGCAAGGTGATGTTGCCGGTGGTGCGCTCGCGATCCTGGCGGAAGATCGGCGTGCCGCCGCCCCACGACGCATAGGCGCCCGGCGTGACCGCGCCGTTCTGGTCGACGATGTTGTACTTGGTCGTGTCGGTGAAGTTTTCCAGGCCGTCGCGGCGCATCGTGCGCTTTTGCTGGCTCACCGCGACCAGCGCACCGAAGGTCTTCTGCTCGTTGGTCCAACTGAGCAGGCCGGAGAACTGCGGATCGGTTTTCTTCGGCAGTTCACTGTAGGTCGCTTCCGCCGACACCTGTGCCACGAAAGGCTTGAGCTGGAACGGCTTGCGGGTTTTGACGTTGACCAGGCCACCGATGCTGCCCTCGTCCAGGTCGGGCGACGGGCTTTTATAGACGTCGATGCTGCCCACCAGCTCCGACGCCAGGATGTCGTAGTTGAAGCCACGGCTTTGCGAGTCGTTTTTCCACCAGTAGCCCGAGGCCACGGCCTGGCCGTTCAACTGCGTCAGATTCAAATTCTTGTCGGTGCCGCGCACGAAGATGTCGCGGCCCTCGCCCCAGGTGCGGTCGACCGAAATGCCGGGCACGCGCTGCAGCGAGTCGGCCACGTTCTTGTCCGGGAACTTGCCCACCTCCTCCGCCGTCACGGTGTCGATCACATTGCCCGAGTCGCGCTTCTCGGCCAGGTTGCGCTTGAGGCGTTCACGGATGCCCTTCACCTCGACCACGGCCGGCTCTCCCGCCGGCGTGGCCTCGGCGGCCTGCGCCTGCGCCACCGGATCGGCGGCGTATAAATGCGGGGCGAAAGCGCCTCCCAGCGCCAGCGCGATCAGCTTTGGTAACAGTTTTTTCTTCAACAGCGGCTTGGTGGTGGTCGTCGTCATTTGATTCTCCTGTTTTATTCAAAAATGGAATCGCTCGTTATCGGGCGCCGTGCCAGCTGCGGATCTTGTGGCCGCTCGCGGCGTACCAGAGAATCAGCGCGTAGCAAGGCAACATCAGCCAGTAGCCGGCCTGCGGACCGGACGCATCGGACAAGCGGCCATACAGCAGCGGCAGCACGGCGCCACCGGAGATGGCCATCACCAGCACGGCCGAACCGGCGGCGGTGTAGCGTCCCAGACCTTGCAGCGCCAGTGGCCAGATGGCCGGCCACACCAGCGCGTTGGCCAGACCCAGCAGCGCCAGGCACATGACCGTGTCCGGCACCAGCGGCACGCCGGACCAGCCCAGCAGCACCTGCGCGATGCCGCTCGACTGGCTGGAGCCGGTGGCGACGCCGACGGTCAGCACCAGACCCAGCAGCGCCGACGCCATCAGCGCGCCCTTCTGCGACAGGTAGCGAGGGATCGCCACCACGCCGACCAGGTAGCCGAGCACCATGCACACCATCGTGTAGGAAGTGAGCACGCCGAAGTTGGCGACGTTCAATTCGTGGCCGTACAGGCCGATGGTGTCGCCGGCGATCACCTCGACGCCGACGTAGCCGAACAGGGCCAGCGCGCCCAGCACCAACTGCGGGAATTGCAGCACGCCGGTGCGCTCGATGTTGGCGGTGGCGTCGTCCGCTTCAGGCGGGATGTCGCGCAGATTGGAAAAATGGATGAACACCATGATGACGAACAGCACCGCGGCCATGCAGGCATAGGGGAACACCAGCCGCTCGGCCAAGGTGGCGCGCATGGCGTCGCGCGCGGCCGGCTCCAGGGTGGCCAGCGCGGTGTGCGAGAAACTATCGATATCGGCCAGCATCAGCGAGCTGAACACCAGTGGCACGACGACGCCGGCGCCCTTGTTAAACAGGCCCATGATGCTGATGCGCATGGCCGCGCTGTCGCGGTCGCCGATCTGGACGATGTAGGGATTGATGGCGGTCTGCATCAAGGTCATGCCGGTCGCCAGCGTGAACAGCGCCGCCAGGAACAACTCGTAATGCGTGCTGCGCGCCGCCGGAATGAACATCAAGGCGCCGGCGCCCATGATGCCCAGTCCCAGGGTCATGCCTTTTTTGTAGCCGATCCGCCCCAGCACGGCGGCGGCCGGCAACGCCATCACCGTGTAGGCGATATAAAACGCGAACGTGACCCACAGCGCCTGGAAGTTGTTCAAGCCGCAGACGATTTTGAGGAAGGGCACCAGCGAACCGTTCAGCCAGGTGACGAAGCCGAGAATGAAGAACAGCAGGCCCACGAACAGCATGCCGACCACTACCGTTCGAGAGGAATCGCGTGGCCGCTGTTCCGTTGTGTTCGCACTCATTTGCATGGGGCTCCCCAAGTTATCGATGGGTCATGCTACCAGTGCAATACCAGTCAGGCCAGCGCGTGTGCCATCGCACCTAAGTCATTGTTTTTATTGAGAACCGGTCTATTTCGACTGTGATACCGCTTACATTTCTTTACAAAGCCGCCGTTCGCCCCCTTTCCGGGCCTGGCTATTGCGCAATGCATGCTTGCAAATCTTTACAAAACAGTTCGAGAAATTACAGCCTGTGTCTTTATCGCCACGTTGAACACAAAACAGCGAAAATATTGCGTGTTTAGTAAAGTTTGTTAAACATCGGTTTCAAATTTAGTTTCATTTGACCCTCGAAATTTACGGATCGATACTCCGGGTTGCCAGGAAGTTAAGCCGTATCAGACAACCTGCGGCGCTGGCGCTTTCCATAATTCCAAAAACATCGAGGAGACAGACACAATGTTGCACCCCACCAGACGCACTCTCATGAGCCTGGCCGTCGCCAGCGCTTGTTCCTTCATGACGTACAGCGCCCAGGCCCAGGTTGAAACCGCCACCGCCGCCGAGGCGCAAGCGGCGCCGGCGGCCGCGGCGCCCACCGCCGCCAATCCGGACCAGATCCAGGAAGTGCGCGTCACCGCGACCCGCTATTCCACCTCGCTGCTGCGTACGCCGCTCGCCGTCGCCGCGCTCAGCCAGGACCAATTGACCCGCAAGGGCGCGACCAGCCTCTCCGATTTGAGCGGCGAGATGCCCAACGTCGTGATCGAAAACACCGGCGAGGATTCGGCCGTGCAGATCACCATCCGCGGCATCACCTCCACCAACTTCACGGAAACCGGCGATCCGGCGGTCGGCTTCCACGTCGACGGCATGTACTCGCCGCGGCCACAAGGCGCGCAGGCGCTGATGTTCGACCTGGAACAGGTCGAGGTGCTGCGTGGTCCGCAAGGCACGCTGTTCGGCCGTAACTCCACCGGCGGCAGCGTCAACGTGATTCCCGCCAAGCCGGATTGGACGGGCAACTACGGCAAGGCCGACATCGATATCGGCAACTACCGCAAGAAGCAGATCTCGGTGGTGCAGAACATCGTCGTCAACGACGCGCTGGCGTTGCGCGCGACGTTCATGAAGGTCAAGCGCGACGGCTACGCCAACCAGACGCGCGACCTGAGCGAAGCCAACGCGCCGGCATTAGGCTGGGTCCCGAACGGCAAACCGGATGTGGATCAGCGCTTCAACCGCGTGATCGGCCCGAGCGACTACTACACCAACCAGGACGAATGGGCCGGCCGCCTGACCGGCCTTTTGAAGATCAACAAGGACCTCACGGCCAAGGCGTCGTATGAGCAGTTCCAGGACTCCGGCGCCGGCGGCGCCACCTTCCGCGATTGCGCCGCCACCGCCGGCACCCGCTACGCCTGCGGCCCCGGTCAGGGCAAGTGGGACATCAACGTCAACGTCCCTGGACAGAACGACCTGAGTATCAAGACGCTACGCACGGGGATCAACTGGAACATCAACGACCACACCAACTTCGACTACACCTTCCAGGTCGCCGACCAGACACGCTCGCAAATCACCGACGATGACCTGGGCATGCAGCACGCGGCGCCGTTCCAGATCAACGGCGCGTATCCAAATTCGGCCGATGGCAACTGGGGCACCTGGCCGCTGACCGACTCATTCCACCGCACGCTCGATTCACGCTACCTGTCGACCGTGCACGAGGCGCAGTTGAAGCAGCAACTGGGCAATGTGCAGTACGTCGGCGGCTTGTTCTGGATGCACGAGCGTAACCGCATCGACTACGAGCAGACCAACACCATCCAGAAGCCGTACGGCGATGTCGGCAGCGTGCTGTATAACCAGCCTAACCGCCAGGTCGACGCCAAGGCGGTCTTCGCCCAAGCCGACTGGAAGTTCATGCCGACGTGGACCGGTACCCTTGGCGCGCGTTACAGCATCGACAGCAAAGAGGACAAGGGCGGCAAGGTGTATGGCGCCAACTGGATCGGCAACTCGGCCTACTACAACGGCCTTTATTCTCAAGGCACGCCCGGCACGCCCGGCTTCCGTGTCCATGACGGCACCGATCTGACACCGGGCATGGGTGGCAGCGTGGCGGCCTACAACCTGTATGGCGCGCCGACCTCGAACGACCACAAACAGGAATGGAAAAAAGTGACGTGGCGCGCCGGCTTGCAGAAGCAGCTCGACGCCAACAAGATGGTGTACGCCTCCGTGTCGACCGGCTACAAGGCGGGCGGCTTCGCCGACAAGACGGATAGCTGCAACTACCGCCTGTGCGCCGATGGCAAGCCTGGCGTCGAGACCTTCCTGCCGTACGAGCCGGAGACCGTCACCAACTATGAGCTGGGCTTCAAGGGCAAGTTCCTGGACAACCGTTTGAGCCTGTCGGCCACCGCGTTCTTCATGAAGTACAAGGACATGCAGGTCACCGGCACCTACTTCATCAACCAGATCATTCCATCGAACGGCCTGCCCTGCCCGGCCGACCAGCCGAAGTGCGACGTGTATGAAGGCTGGCGCACCATCAACGTCGGCAAGGTGAACATCCCGGGCCTGGAACTGGAATGGGACTACAAGCCATGGCGCGGCGGCCGTATCGGCGGCGGTTTCGCTTACATCAACTCCAGCATCCACGACTACAATTCGTACAGCGACGACTATCAATGCGACGTGCGCGTGGAACTGGGCCTGCCGGCCTGCCCGACCGCCTACAACGGTCCGGACAAGACCCTGCTGGGCCGCCGCCTGGCCAACATCGACGGCAACCATTTGCCGAACACGCCGAAGTACCAGTTCAACATCAACTTCTCGCAGGAGTTCGGGTTTGAAAACGGCTACAAGGTGATCCCGTACGTGAAGGTGAACTGGCGCGACAAGGCCTACTTCGACATGCTCAATTCGGAATTCGCGCACATCGGCCGCTATCAGAAGGCGTATGCGATGGGCGATGCGTCGGTGCGGCTGGAAGCGCCGGACGACAAATGGCACGCGGAGCTGTATGTTCGTAACATCTCGAACAGCCATGCGAAGTTGAGCGGAAATTCGGTGTTCGGTGGATTCATGGAGGCCAATTTCGTACAGCCTCGCATGTTCGGGTTCCGGGTTGGCGCGAACTACTAAGGCGTTTGGCGGATTACGGCGTTCCGCCTAATCCGCCAAGCTCCGTCGACGGCCCAAACACTCACCACTTCATAATGGCACGAACCTGGGGGAGCAAATCGTTGGCGATATCGACGGTTTGCTCCCGGGTCGGATGCCCGTCATCCGCATCGCCCGGATAGGGTTTCGACGCGATCGCGTGCACGCGCTTGTCCCCCACCCGTTTTACCGTCTCGGCGATATATTCGATCAACGCCACCCTCTTCTCGCCGGTCACCAAGCCGCCCTCGGTCAGCACGATCCGCGCCTGCGGATGATCCTTTAACAGCGTGCGCACGAACCGCACGTAAGTGTCCACATATTGCTCCCGGTCTGGAATTCCGAGATTGAAGTCATTAGTACCGATCGTACTGAGAATCACATCGGGCCGATAATCCCGCTGGTCCCAGCGTACCGGATTTTTTCGGTCCGCGATCGCCAACTGATAATAGTCCGGCAAATTCAATTCATTGGTCTTGTTATCCCATGTGCGTATCAAGCCCTGTCCACCGTAGCAAACCAGTTGCACCTGCGCGTGCAAGTCGCGCGCCATCAGCATGCCGTAGGATGAACGCGCGTTCCACCAGGACGTATCCTTCTTCGCCCCGGCCACGCGGTCGATCGCCTCGCCGCAGGTGACGGAATCGCCCAGCACCAGCATTTTGCGTTCCGGGAGGATGGGCGCGGCGTTCCATTTGCCGTCGGTGTCGAAGCGCAGCAGCGCCGCGGTGCCATGCCAGGTCTCGGAACGGTTGACGATTTCCACCGCGTGCCTGCCGGCGGAGGCGCCGTCGACCAGGATAACGGTCTGTCGACCGAACGCCAGCCGCACCTTGCGCGCGACGCCGTCGACGATCACGTCCAGGTAGCTGTTCCCGCCGCTGGCCTCCGCTTCGACGCTCAGACGCGTGCCCTCGAAATTGAGATAAAAACTAACGCCCGGATAGCCGAACCGCACCACGCCGTCGGCGTTGATATCGGTTCGCCCCATCCGGGCGACGTGTGGATCGGCGGCCGTCATCGACGCCGCCGCCACCAGCGGGGCCTGCCCCCATAGCGCGGCAATCAACGCCGCGCAGCCGGTGATACGGCGTTGGGCGCCGTTCATTACTTCATCAGCTTCTGTATGTCCGGCAGCATCGCATCGGACCAGATCTGATAGCCCTTGGGCGTCGGGTGCAGGAAGTCGGCCATCACCTCCGGCGACATGTCGCCGTTCGACAGCAGGAAACGCGCACCGTAATCCTTGAAGATAACGGTCTTGCCATCGCCCAGCGTCGCTATCTTGCGGTTCAGCTCAATGATCTGCTGCCGCTTCGGACTTTGTGCCGATTGCTCGTAAGGCAGCACGGCGTTGAGCAGTATCTTCGCATCCGGGTACAGCGCGCGCAGTTTCTTGAGCACCGCCTGCACGCCCGCGAATACATCGGCCGGGGCGGCATTACAGTGGAAGAAGTTGTTCACGCCGATCGTCAGCACGACCAGCTTCGGGTGCAGTTTTTCGGCGTGCCCGTTATCGAGGCGCCAAAGCACGTTGCCGGTGTGGTCGCCGCCGATGCCGAAATTGGCCGCCTTCCATGAACCGAAGGACTTGTCCCAGATCTGCTGGTTCCAGCCTTCGGTGATGGAGTCGCCGACGAATAGCAGATCGACATTGCCTGCGTCCGCAACAGCGACGTCCTCGTTGAACATCTGGTGCCAGCGCGCCACCGACATCCATGGATACTCGATTTTGCGCGGCGCCGGCGTGGTGCTGCACGCGGCGGGGCTCAGTGCCGCGTCGGCGTAGCTCGGGGCACTACTCAACGCCAGCAGGCCGGCTGCGACGATTGCGGAGATCAGCGACTTCTTCATCTTAAATCCTTTCATTGAGCACCCACCTGCAGCGATTGCGGCGCCACGTTCCAGCCACGCAGGTCCAGGCGCACCGCGCCCTGGCTCTTGAACGTGACGGTCACGGTGCGGCTCTCGCCCGGCATCAGCGCTACATAATTATCCGAAAAATACACCGGCAGTATCCTCTCGCCGTCCGCATTGAACAAGGTCAGTTTACCGCTCAGGGCAGGCACTTCGCCGCCGTTGCGCATTGTAACCTCCAACTGCCGCTCGCCCTGCACCGTCGCGCTGGTCCAGCGCGTGGCCAGTTCCAGCGGCACCGTCGCCAATTGGTTCAAACCCTGTTGGCCGGCCAGAGTGCTGCTTGGCCAGTAGGCGTTCTGCGACAGCACCTTGCCGTCGGCGTCCTTGAGCACCAGTTTGAGCACGATCAGCTTGTGCTGCGCCAGCAAGGCGGCGATGCCGGCGTCGATAGGCTCCGACGTGCTCACCGCCCCCACCGTCACCGGCTTGTCGCCATTCGCCAGCAGCTTGCCCCTGACGTCATAGGCGGCGTACGACAGCGTGGCGCCATTCAACGCGGCGGCCGGATTGTTGATCACCATCAGTTGATAATCGGGCAGGTTCATTTGCACGTGCACCGGCTCCGCCGCGCTCTTCACGCCGTAGAAGGCGCCGTGCGTGTCGTAGTCGTGACTGAGGATCTGCCACATGGTGCTCGGCCAGGCCGGCTGCGTCATCCACAGCATGCGTCCACTGTGCTGGCGCCACAGGCCCGCGTTCATACCCTCGAAGATGGCGCGGTGGCTTTCGTAGTTCAGCAACTGGGCCTTGCGTTCGAAGTCCGCCAGCGAGTCGGGCGCGCCGTAACCGGCTGCCATCGCCGCGTTAAAGGTCTTGACGCTGCCGTTGCCGTCCGGGTGCCAGTCGTGATAGGTGACCGTGTCGCTCAACGGCCACTGGTCGGTCGACGGCACCGCCGCCTTGATCGCCTCCATCGTCGGGAACGACGGCGTGCCCACTTCCACCGAAAAGCCCTTGGCGTGCTCGGTGAAGTAGCTGGCCGGCGCCTGGTAGTTATACGGGCCGCTGTTCTGCAGATTGACGCGGTTCGAGCTGCCGCTGTACCAGCGCGTGCCGTCGAGCTGATAGATCATCGCCTCCAACGCTTCGTTCAGCACCGGCTGCGGCACGCCCTCGTTACGGCCGAACCACATGATCACCGATGGATGGTTGCGATAGCGCTTAACGACATCGCGCGCGTTCTCCATGAACAGGTTGACGTCCTGCGGCTCCAGGTTGTAATCCTGGGTCGAGGCCCAGAAGTCGTTCATCACCATCAAACCATATTCGTCGGCCAGCTCGAAGAAGCTCTCCTCGGTGTTCTGCCCCACCCAGTTGCGGATGATGTTGACGTTGGCATCGCGGTGCAGGCGGAAATAAGGCTCCAGCCGTTCACGGTCGATGCGTTTGCGCCAGTCCTCCGTGCCCCAGTTACCGCCGCGCGCCGCGATGCGCACACCATTGACCTTGATGACCAGGAAAGGACTGAGCGTGGTTTCCTCCAGCGGGCGAATCGCCGCCGTCCATTCCGCCTCCGGCCGCAGGCCCGTGGCCCAGTTGTTATCCGACAGCTTGCGGATGGACTGGTGGCGGCCGTCGGTGATGCGCACACCGAGTTCACGGCCCTTGGTGAAGTCGGCTTCCACGCGGCGCAGATGACCGCTCTGGTCGACCAGCGACAATTCATACGTCACCGCGCGAACCCCGAAACGGGTGCTGGCCTGGTCCGACACCTGCGCGCCCTGCAACGCCTCGAGCTTGAGCTCATGCAGATCCGGCGCGCCGTAGCCGTTCGGCCACCACAGCTTGGGATTCTTCAGCTTGAGCGCGGCGAAATCGCCCGGTGTGAAACGCACGTTATGCTCGCCCGGCGCCAGACTGACGGTCTTGCCCACCTGGATAGGCTTCATGCCACCATCCCGGCGCGAGATCGTCGCGCGCACGGTCACCCGCTGTGCCGATTTGGACAGGTTCGTGACCGGCACCTCGATGCTGACGTCGGCCACGCTGTTGTCGGCCTTAGGCAACGCGGTGATCACCTGGGCGTCGCCCAGCTTGAAGTCGCGCGTGGCGTGCAGCTCCACGTCTTGCCACAAGCCGGTGTTGCGGTCGCGGACCGAGGGAATCCAGTCCCACCCCTCGGAGGCGATAAAGGTCGGGCCGTCCTGCGCCAGCGTGCCGCCGTTTTCGCCGGCGCCCGCCGCGATCGATTCCTCCTGCGGCAAGCCGGGATGCGGCGGCGGCGATACCTTGACCGCGATGACGTTTTCACCCTTGAGCTTCAGATAGGGGCTGATGTCGAAGGTGCCGCGCACGAAGGCCCCCTTCATGCCACCCAGCTTGCGGCCGTTGATCCACACTTCCGCCTCGTAGTTCACGCCCTTGAAGGTGACGAACAGACGCTGCCCCTGTTTGAAGGCGGCCGGCGGCTGGAACAAGGTGCGATACCAGTAGTCCTGTTTGTTCAGCGATTCCGGGATGGCCATGTTATTAAGGCCGTAGTCGGGATCGGGGTAGACACCGCGATCGACCAGCGTGGTCAACACCGTGCCGGGCGTGGTGGTTTGATACCAGCCGGCGGTGTCGAAGCCGACGGACGAAATCCGCTCCGGCTTGGCGTCAACCTCCGGCGCCGCCTGCAGCTTCCACGACTTGATGGTCCACAGATTGGCTTCTTTTTGCACCAGCGCCGGACCGCTGTAGGCCGGCTTGGCTTTCGGTTCCTGGAACGGCGAACCGGATTTGGGCAAGGTCCACGGGTCCTGCGGCGCGACCTGGCCGTACATCTGGCGAACCTGTATCGGCCACGACGGACTGCCGGATTCGAAATTGATCAACGCATCGTTCGGCTGCGTGGCCGCCATCGCGCGCACCGCGCCTTCGTCCAGCGCGGTACTGGTGACGGTGAAGCCGGCGATCCGTCCGGCATAGCCTGTCGCGGCCCTGCTACGCGGCCCCAGCGAAATCCGGGGGCCGAAATCGTCGACCGGCGCGGCCTGCGCGCCCTGCTTGACCTGGACCGGCTTGAATTCCTCGGCCGTCAGCACCGCGTCCTGGCGGGCGACAACACTGCCGTTGGCGTACAAGGTGACTTGTTTGCCGTCATAGCTGGCAGCCAGGTGCACCCAGGCGTTCGGCGCGAGCTTCAACGGCGCGACCACTTCCAGTCCGTAGCCGCAGAAGCCGAACGCGCCGTCCACGCTGCACACGAACCAGCCCGGCCCCGCCTGCGCGCCGGCAAAGCCGGCGATCAAGGTACGGCCGGGCGCCGGCTCCGATGGCTTGAACCAGCCGCTCAAACCGAACGGCTGTACCTTGCCCGCCACCGCCGACGCGAAGATGTCGGCCTGCTTGACCTTCTTCAGCAAACCATCGCTGGCGGCCGGGAACTCGGCGTTATAGGGTCCCCACTGGCCGCCGGCTTGGGCGCCGGACCACATCATCGCGGCCAACGCCGCCACAGTCATCGTGCGCTTCATCTCAGCTCCGGGCCTTCAGGCGCAGAACGATCACGCCGTGCGGAGCCAGTTTGCTCTCCAGTTTTTTACTGGTGTCGCCGGTCTTGCCGGTCCAGGCGTCGGTCCAGTTGAAGACCGTCTTGGTGGTATCCAGCACGCGCTTGTTCGCATCGTCGTTGATACGGGAGGCGGACCATTGGTAAGTCACCGGCTTGGCCTCGTCGCTGCGGTTCAGTATCATCACCGCCCACTCGTCGTTGGCCAGCGGCTTGGCCCAATACTCCAACTGGCCGGACTGCAGGAAGCGCCACGCCTGGATACCCAGCTTGTCCTGGTTGATCGCGATCACCGCCTTGTTGGTCAGGATGCGTTTCGTGGCCTCCGACATCTTGCGCACGTCGTTGCCCAGGATGAGCGGCGACGCCAGCATCGACCAGGCGGCGAAGTGCGTGCGGTCCTCGTCTTCGGTGAAGCCACGGCCCACTTCCAGCATGTCCATATCGTTCCAGTGACCCGGACCGGCGTGCACGCGCAGGCCCGCCTGCTTGTCGATGATCTGCAGCACGCCCCACCTCGAATACGACGCCTCGCTGAATTCGCAATCGAAGCACATGTGGATATCGCCGGTGGTACGCCACGAATGGCCGATATCCTTGGCCCATTCCCACGGTTTGGTATCGCCCCACTCACAGATGCTGAACAACATCGGCCGGCCGGCGGCGCGGATCGCGTCGCGCATGGTGGTGTAGGCGCCCACCGACGACAGACCCTTGCTGTCGCACCAGTCGTACTTGACGTAGTCGATGCCCCAGGAGGCATAGGTGCGCGCATCCTGGTATTCGTAGCCACGGCTGCCGGGACGACCGCCGCAAGTGGTGGCGCCGACGTCCGAATAGATGCCGATCTTGAGACCCTTGCTATGGACGTAGTCGGCCAGCGCCTTCATACCGGACGGGAAGCGCTCCTTGTCCGGATGGATCGCGCCCGTTTCGTCACGTTTACCGTGCCAGCAATCGTCGATGTTGACGTATTGGTAGCCGGCATCCTTCAAGCCGCTCTTGACCATCGCGTCGGCCGTGTCTTTGATCAGCTGCTCGTTGATGTCGCAAGCGAAGGTGTTCCAGCTGTTCCAGCCCATCTGCGGCGTGTCGGCCAGCCCGTCGAACTTCTGGGCGTGGGCGTTGAAACCGAAGGCGCAGACGGACGCGGCGACCATGCCTAACACGGTACGTTTCATGCGCGGCCCCTTAGCGTTTGATGGTATTGAGTTTGTCGGCGTATTCCTTGATCAGCTTGAGCGAACTGGTGTCCGAATCGAACACCGAGTACAGCCCCTGCTCTTCCTGCGGAGGATCGCCGACGAAGTCGTTACCCGGCTTCCACCAGTAATCCGCGTTGGCCGCGCGTCCGGCGCCGCCCCAGGCCCAGAAATTGAAGCCGGCGATAGGATCGCCCTTCTTGGCGCCGTCGTAGACGAAGTCGAACACTTCGCGGTAGAAGCGGTCGCGGATCTTGGTGGTGGCCTTGATGCTGAACGAGGCGCCGTCACGATCGAGGCCGAATTCCTCCAGCACGATAGGCTTGTCCAGCTTCTTGGCCAGGTCGATGTGCGAGGTCAGGTAATTGCGGCTCTTGGCGATGGCGCCATCCCACGAACCGGTTGGGTCCTTGGAGTCGAACCAGCCCCAGTTCTTCGGCCACAGGTGATAGGTCAGGTAGTCGATATGCTTGGTGCGGTGCGAGTCGAGGAACAGCTGCGCGTCCTGGGCGGAACCGGCCAGACCCTCGCTGCCGCTGCTGACCATGTGGTTCTTATCCAGGCTATGGATATAGGCGGCGGTTTCGTCGATCCACTTGATGTAGGCCTTCTTCTCTTCCGGCGTGGCGTTGCCGTTGCCCGGACGCGGCTCGTTGGCCAGCTGCCACGACATCAGGATCGGATCTTCCGAATAAGGCTTGCCGGTGATGGTGTTGACGCGCTTGACGATCTTCTGGATCACGTTGCGATACTCTTTTTGCGCCGCCGCGTTGACGTAGAAGCGCGCGTTCTTCTTCATGTAGTCGTCATAGTCCTTGGTCACGTTCGGATCCAGCGCGGGCGTGCCTTCAAACCAGTTCAGGTACTGCGTCATCCCGCCCGACCACTGCCAGAAGTTGTTCAGGTAGAGCACCACCGTCATGTCGCGCTTGGCCGCTTCGGCCATCAGGAAATCCAGGCCGATCAACAGGTTCTCGTCGTACTCGCCCGGCTTGGCGGTGGTCGCCGGGCTGACGGCGCTCTTCATGTCGGTCTTCTCGGAGACGGCCAGCACGCGCAGGTTGTTGATGCCGATCGCACGCATGCTATCGAGTTCCTTCAGCAGGCGGGCGCGCTCGCCCACGCCTTTTGGCGCGCCAAGGTAGCCGCCGTACCAGAAATTGGCGCCGACGATGTAATAGGCCTGGCCTTTGCGGGCGAAGTGGGTCTTCTTGGCGGTGACGAAATCGCCCTTGCCGACCGGCGCGCCATCGGCGGCGGAAACAATGCCGCAAGCACTGATCATCAACGCGGTCGCGCAGAATTTGTAGAGTTGTTTCATGTCTCGTTCTCTCTTTTTATGGATGGTTACTTGGTTGGCTTGCCTGCGACGTTCAAGGTCTGCTTGGGTAGCTGCACGGTGATGCTGGCGGCCTTGGTATCACCCGCGTCATGCGCCAGCAATACCTTGTAGCCGCCGCTGGCGACACGCCAGGTCTTCGATTTGCTGTCGTACATGGCCAGCAGGCGTGGATCGACCGTCACGCTGACGTCCTTGCTCTCGCCCGGCGCCAGTTCGACCTTGTCCCAGCCGGCCAGGCGTTTCGGCGCTTCCCACTTCACGCCTACCGGCGATACGTACACCTGCGGCACGTCCTTGCCCTTGACGGCGCCGGTATTGGTGACCTTGAAGCGCAGTTGCAGCTTGCCGTCCTTCTGGCTCGCGGCCAGGCCGGAGTACGAGAACTGCGTGTACGACAAGCCGTGGCCGAACGGGAACAGCGGCTTGAGGCCCTTGGCGTCGAACCACTTGTAGCCGACCGCCGCGCCTTCATGATAGTTGACGGTGAAGCGCTCGCGGTCCTTCTTCGGATCGCCATCCAGTTTCGGACGCGGGAGCTGGCTTTCGGAGACCGGGAAGGTGGTCGGCAGGTGGCCGGATGGATTGACTTCGCCATACAGCACGCGGGCGATCGCCTCGCCGCCGCCGCTGCCGGCATACCAGGCCTGCACCACGGCGGCGGTCTGGTCGACCCACGGCATCACCACCGGGCCCGAGGTCTCCAGCACCACCACGGTTTTCGGGTTGGCCTTGGCGACGGCGGCGATCAGCGCGTCCTGGTTGTTCGGCAGCGACAGCGACACGGCGTCGAGCGCCTCGCCCACCCACTGCTCGGCGAAGACGATGACGACATCGGCGTCGGCCGCTTCCTTGGCCGCCGCCGCGGCATCCTTGCCGTCGTTGTAGACCACCTTGGCGTCGCCGGCGCGGGCCTTGATCGCCTTCAGCGGCGACGACGGGTGGTACACCACGGGACCAGGCCAGATGGTCGGTTCGATGCCCGGCACCGGATTGCCGCCGATCGGATACACCAGCGACGAACCGCCGCCCGCCAGCACGCCGACGTCCGAATGCGCGCCGATGACGACGATTTTCCTGGCGCCGGCCTTGAGCGGCAGCACGCTGTTGGTGTTCTTCAGCAGGACGATGCCCTCTTCCGCGTCGGCCTGGCTCACCAGCTTGTGCGCTTCGAAGTCGATCGCGCCGCCCTCTTTGACCGGGTTGTCGACCACGCCTTTGTCGAACATCGCCCACAGGACCCGGTACGCCATGTTGTCGAGGCGCGCCTGCGGCACGTGGCCGTTTTCGACCGCCTCCTCCAGCGCGCCGCCGAAGTACGCCGACTTGTCGAACTCCCAGCCGGAATGCTGATCCAGGCCGCTGTTGGCCGATTCCACGGTGCTGTGGACGGCGCCCCAGTCGGACATCACATAGCCCTTGAAGCCCCAGTCCTTCTTCAGCACCTGGTTGAGCAGGTAGTCGTTCTCGCAGGCGTAGACGCCGTTCAGGCGGTTGTAGGAGCACATGACGGAACCGGGATCGGCCTGTTCCAAGAGGAATTGGAACGCCAGCAGGTCGGACATGCGGTTGCTGGCATCGTCCAGGCGGGCGTCCAGCACGAAGCGGCCGGTCTCCTGGTCGTTGACGGCGAAGTGCTTCATCGTCGCGATCAGGTTGTTGGACTGGATGCCCTTGACCTGCTGCGCCACCATGGTGCCGGCCAGCAGCGGATCTTCACCGGCGTATTCGAAGTTACGGCCGTTGCGCGGTTCGCGCAGCAGGTTCACGCCGCCGGCCAGCATCACGTTGAAGCCGGAGGCGCGCGCCTCGCGGCCGATCATGGCGCCGCCTTGGTAGGCCAGGTCGCGGTTCCAGGTGGCCGTGGTGGCCAGACCGGAAGGCAGCGAGGTGCGCTCGCGCGGATTCTTGCTCAACTGCGTGGCGACGCCCAGGCCGGCGTCGGTCTCGAACAGCGCCGGAAGGCCCAGACGCGGCACGCCGGGGATGTAGCCGGCCGAGAAAGGCAGCGCGGCCGGATGCTTCTTGGTCTTGTTGGGAACGAAGTCCGCGCCGAAGTAGCCCAGCACCCAGTTCAGTTTTTCCTGCTGCGTCATGGCTTCCAGCGCCAGCCTGGCGCGTTTTTCGGAGCTCAGCGACTTGTCCAGCCAAGGCTTGGAGGTTGGTTCGGCCGGCGCGCTGGCCGCTTGTCCGGCGGCGTAAGCCGGCAGCGAGGTCGCCACGGTGACGACGGTTGCGGCGGCAAGCGTCGCGGCCACCGCCAGCGCGATGGCCAGCGGACGCAGATTCAGTTCGGAATTCATTAGCTGTCTCACTTTATTATTGAAAGGCGAAATCAAAAATCAAAAATCAACGGTCGGGAATCAACGGCTGGAATACATGCCGGCATATTTGAGGCCGTAGTACAGGATAAAGGTATAGCAGGCCGCAGGCACGAAGAACGACAGTTGCAGGCCGATGGTGTCGGCCAGCAGGCCTTGTGCGAACGGCACCAGCGCACCGCCGACGATGGCCATGCACAGGATGCCCGAACCCTGGCTGGTCAGGGGGCCGAGTTTGTACAGCGCCATGCTGAAGATGGTCGGGAACATGATGGAGTTGAACAGGCCGACGGCGATGACGGCCCACATGGCGACCGCTCCGTGCGAGAAGATCGCCGTCAGCAGCAGCACGATGGACGCGGCCGAGTTGAAGGCCAGCGCCTTGCCCGGGCTGACGTAGCGCATCACGCCGAAGCCGATGAAGCGGCCGATCATGGCGCCTAGCCAGTAGAAGCTGACGTAATTGGCGGCGGCGCCGTGCGACATGCCGGCGATGTTGGACTCGCCCAGGAAGTTAATCAGGAAGCTGCCTATGCTGACCTCTCCGCCGACGTACAGGAAGATGCCGATCGCGCCCAGCACCAGATGGCGGTGCGACGTCACTTTTTTGTCCAGCGTGTAGGCGCCGGCTTCCTCGGCGTCGACGATCTTCGGCAGGCGCACCAGCGCGAACAGGATGGCGATGGCCAGCAAGGTCGCCGCCAGCACCAGGTACGGTCCCTGCACGGTGGCGGCTTCCTCGGCCTTGGTCTTGACGATGTTGGCGACGGCGGGAACGCCTTCGGACAGGATCAGGAAACCGCCCAGCGCCGGGGCGATCGCGGTGCCGAGCGAATTGAACGCCTGCGTCAGGGTCAGGCGGCTCGACGCGGTGGCCGGCGCGCCCAACGCCGCGACGTAGGGATTGGCGGACACTTGCAGGATGGTGATGCCGCCGGCGAGGACGAACAAGGCCAGGAGGAACAGCGCGTAGCCGCCCATCGAGGCGGGATAGAACATGGCGCAGCCGATGGCGGCGACCACCAGGCCAGCGACCGCGCCGCGCTGGTAGCCCAGGCGCTTGATCAACATGCCGGCGGGGAGCGAGACGATGAAGTAGGCGCCGAAGAAGCAGAACTGCACCAGCATCGCCTGCACATAGGTCAACGTATAAATCGATTTAAGGTGGGGAATGAGGACATCGTTCAGCGAGGTTATCAACCCCCACATGAAAAACAGCAGCGTAATGATCATCATCGGGAAGGTGTTGCTGCCCTGACGCGCATGGTCGTGGGTACTCAAAGTTGCCGGTGCAACGTGCTCCATCAGCTGTCTCCTCTTGGATGGTTTTTATAGTAATGAAAAGATTCTGCATCGGCGGCGCCCAAGGGTCAAACAGCAAGCGAATTTGGGGCGCAGTTTAGCCGCCTTCACTAAACACACGATGCAAGGCTATACGCCGTGTTGCATTGCAGCGAACGGCTAAAAACCGCGTGTTTAGTAAATTACGCTAAACTTTTCGGGAAAGTCGACGTGTCGTTTGACCGTGGCTGGACGATTATGCAAGACTGTATTCACACCAGAAACCCGCCGACTGCACCGCCGCGAGCCGGTTCATCGAGAGATTGGAGACCGAGATGGGCGATTCCACAACCAGCGCTGCGACCACGGGAGTGACGATACGGGATATCGCGCGGGTGGCCGGCGTGTCGGCGGGGACCATTTCACGGGCCCTGAAAAACGAACCGGGATTGACGGAGGCCACGCGCCAGATGGTGCTGGAGGCGGCGCGCGCACTCGGCTACGACTTTTGCAAACTGCGGCCGAAACGGCTGCGCCGCCTGACCTTCCTGCTGCACCGGCAGCACAACACCGCGTCGAGCAGTCCATTCTACTCGCCGGTGCTGCACGGCGCCGAGGAGGCCTGCCGCAAACAGGGCATCGTGCTGTCGTTCATGGCGGTCGGGCCGGCCGACGGATTGATCGACCAGATACGCATGCACGCACCGGACGGTATCGTCTGCGCCGGTTTCTTCGAGCCGGAGACGCTGAGCGCCCTGCGCTCGACCGGCAAGCAACTGGTGTTGATCGATATGAAGCTGCGCGGTTACAGTTCGGTCAATCCGGACAATATGATGGGCGGCTACCTGGCCACCAAACACCTGATCGACACCGGCCGCACGCGGGTCGGCTTCATTTCCGGTCCGCTGTCGCACTACAGTATTCGTGAACGGGCGCGCGGCTACCGCCAGGCGCTGTTCGAAGAAGGCATCCTGGCCGACCCGCGCCTGGAAGCGGGGCTGCCCGACGGCGTCGACCTGGAAACCGGCGCATGGGAGGCGATGGAGCAGTTGCTGGCCCTGCCCCACCCGCCCGACGCCGTGTTTTGCTACAACGACAGCGCCGCGCTGGTGGCGATGCGCTGCTGCCTGGCCAAGGGATTGAAGGTCCCGCACGACATCGCGATTGTCGGCTTCGACGACATCTCGACCGCCGTGCTGGGACATCGCCCTTTGACGACGCTGCGCATCGATAAGAAAGCGCTGGGCGCCCTGGGTGTGGAACTGCTGTTGAACGGCCCGCACAACGAACCGGTGGAGAAAATCGCGCCGGTGGAACTGGTGGTCAGGGCCAGCACCGTGTTCGACGGCTGGCGCCTGCAGAAGCCGCAGGGCAAAGGGGGCGGCGTGACGGCGGCCTAAACACAAAATAGAACCTCGTACTACCCCGGGACGCGATAAGAAAGCGCCCGCCTATCAACTAAAAACGGACCCAATGATGGTACCAGATTTTCAATCCCGCGCGACGCTGCTGAACCATATCCGCCATACCCGCAACTTCTACGACAACCGTTGCGTGGACGCCAGCGGCGGCTTCTATCACTTCTACAAGGATGATGGCACCGTCTACGACGCCCACACCCGCCATTTGGTCAGCAGCACGCGTTTCATCTTCACGCACGCGATGGCGTGGCGCCAGTTCGGCGAGGCGGCCGACCAGCAGCGCTTGCGCCACGGCCTGGCCTTCCTGCGCGGCGCCCACCGCAACCCGGAGACCGGCGGCTACGCCTGGCAACTGGACTGGAACAACGGAGAAGGCCGCGTCACCGACGGCACCAATCACTGTTACGGCCTGGCCTTCGTGCTGCTGGCCTACAGCCACGCGCTGATGGCCGGCGAAAAAGACGCCCGCGCATGGATAGACGAAACCTTCGAACTGATGGAGCGGCGCTTCTGGGATGCCAAATATGGCCTGTACGCCGACGAGGCCAGCGCCGACTGGTCGACGCTGGACGGCTATCGCGGCCAGAACGCCAACATGCACGCCTGCGAAGCGCTGATCGCAGCCTTCGAGGCGACCGGCGAGCGCGCCTTCCTGCTGCGCGCCGAAACGCTGGCGCGCAACATCACCCAGCGCCAGGCCGCGCTGGCGGACAATCTGATTTGGGAGCACTACCACGCCGACTGGTCGGTCGACACCGAATACAACCGCCACGACAAGAGCAATATCTTCCGCCCGTGGGGCTACCAGCCGGGCCACCTGACCGAATGGGCCAAGCTGCTACTGCTGCTGGAGCGCCACGGCGACCAGCTGGAAGGCGGCAAGGACTGGCTGCTGCCGCGCGCGGTGCAGTTGTTCAACGCGGCAATGGACAAGGCGTGGGACGAGAAACACGGCGGCATCTACTACGGCTTCGGCCCTGACGACAGCATCTGCGACGATCTCAAATACTTCTGGGTGCAGGCCGAAAGCCTGGCCACCGCGGCCCTGCTGGGCGCACGCACCGGCGAGGCAAGCTACTGGACCTGGTACGACAAAATCTGGACGTATAGCTGGGAGCATTTCGTCGATCACCAGTACGGCGCCTGGTACCGCATCCTCGGGACCGACAACAGCAAGCTGACCGACGAGAAAAGCCCGGCCGGCAAAGTGGATTACCACACCATGGGCGCCTGCTACGAAGTGCTGAATGTGCTGAAGAAGGACTGAGATGGCGACTTTTCCACTCTTTGTGGCGGCGGGCGAAGCGCTGACCGACATGATCGTTCAGGACCCGGCGCAACAGCATTGGCTTAGCCAGGTCGGCGGCTCGACATGGAACGTGGCGCGCACGATGGCCAGGCTGGAGGTGCCGACCGCGTTCGCCGGCGCCATCAGCGGCGACGTCTTCGGCGACGCGCTGCACAGCGCCAGCGAAGCGGCGAATCTGGACATGCGTTTCCTGCAGCGCTACGCCAAATCGCCGCTGCTGGCGATCGTGCACCGCACCGACCCGCCGGCCTATTTCTTCGTCGGCGACGACAGCGCCGACCTGCATTTCGACGCCTCGCTGCTGCCGGAGGGCTGGCGTGCGCACTGCAAGTGGGTGCACTTCGGCGGCATCAGCCTGGCGCGCCAGCCGCTGGCGGGCAAGCTGGTGGCGCTGGCCGAGCAACTCAAGCGGGACGGCGTGCGCATCAGCTTCGATCCGAACTACCGGCTGCTGATGGACGAGCGCTACGACGCCACCTTGCGCCGCATGACCGGGCTGGCCGACGTGGTCAAGGTGTCGGAGGAGGATCTGGCGGGCCTGTTCCGCACCGACGACATCGAGACCGCGTTCGCCACGCTGCGCGGCTGGAATCCGGCGGCGACCTATCTGTACACCAAGGGCGGCGACGGCGCCTCGCTGCACATCGGCGACGATGCCTGGTCGCTGCCGGCGCCGCGCATCACGGTGGTCGACTCGGTCGGCGCCGGCGATGCCAGCATCGCGGCCCTCGCCTACAGCATGATGCATCACGCCGATCGCGCGCCGCCGGAGCATCTGCGCTTCGCGGTGGCGGCCGGCGCGGCTGCCTGTCTGGCGCCGGGCGCCTCGCCGCCGTCGCTGGCGGCCATCCACGCCTTGCTGTCGTGATGCCCGAGTAAGCCAGCAACGGCCGCGCGCACCCGTCAACCCCAACCACCTTCTGCCTTAACGCTTGCGTGATCGCTTAAGGGACGTACCCCGCAGGGTACGTCCCCGTGTGGCAGTGCGGGTCAAAGCGAGCCGCCCACAGCTATCAAAGAAAATTAACAGGCGATCACGCTTTCCCCTACAACCACACCAGAATCCCCTGATAGTTTCCTCAAAATACGCCGACTATAATTGTCTTCCAATCAATAATTAGGATGGGCAATGTCAATTATCTCCCCGAAACAAATGGCGCGGACGACCGCTCGCCTGCTATATACGCTTGCCATGCTGGCCGGCACACACCACGCCAGCGCGTCGAACACGCCCTGGGCCAGATCACCCGAAGGCTTCGGCGCCGGGACCACCGGCGGCGGACCGACCGGGGAAATCGTCACGGTACACACAAGGGAACAGCTCGCTCACGAACTATGCCGTACACTCGGGCCCGCAGGTTGTTCCGACAACACCCCGCGCATCATCAAGCTCAGCGAGACGATAGACTTTACCGGCGCCGACGGCTCGGAGACCGACGCCGTCTGCTACCCGACCAAAATCTGCAACGCGCCCGACAACAGGAGCGAGGCGCAGATGCCGATGGACGCCAGCGACCACCGTTGCGTTGGCTTCAAGATGTGGTGGATCGCCGTCGACAAGGCCGGCAGAAAACCGTTGCTGGTCGGCTCAAACAAAACCCTGCTGGGTGTGGGGGCCAACGCGGGCCTGAAAGGCAAGGGGCTGCAACTCAATAACGTAAGCAACGTCATCATCCAAAATATCACGATCAGAGACATCAACGACGGCATTGTGTTCGGCGGCGACGCGCTCGACATTTCCAACTCCCATCATGTCTGGATCAACCATAACCGATTCCATAACATCGGGCGCCAAATGCTGGTCACCCACTTCGGCAACACCACCAACATCACGGTCTCATGGAACATTTTCGATGGCCACGACATATATTCGGCGAACTGCAATAATGAGCATTACTTTAACGTGCTGCTGGGGGTAGATTCGAAAAAGATCACCGTCTCCAACAACTGGTTCATGAATGTGGCCGGACGGGCGCCACATGTCGGGAGTGCGGCGGCGACTATCCACCTGGTCAATAACTATTTCTTCAACGATCAACCGACCCCCGAGGCCCGCGCCCACGCCTTGGATGCGACCACCGTCCCGGACCCAACGAAGCCGCCGTCCACTGGCGTCAACGTGCTGGTTGAGGGTAACTATTTCCATAACATCGGCAGACCGATCACCGGCTCAAGCGGCAAGATCTTCGGTTCGCTGGGCGCCCCCAATACCGCCACGCAAACCCAGTGCAAGAGCACATTGGAGCGTAATTGTTACGGCAATATCGCCAGGGAGCTGGACGAAAACCATTTCGTCCAGGATTCCAGCGTCATGAGGGTCTTCCAATCGGTCCCACAGGCCGAGATTGTGATTCCCTACTCCGCGAGCAACGTCCCGACCTATATCTCGGCCTTCGCGGGTCCCTATAAAAACTAAACGCTTGACATGGGCCACATTACAGATCGGTAAGGTAAGGCAACCGTCACATGGCGGTCATATGGGGGCTTCAAGATAGTCGGCTTTATCCAGCCACCTTCCTTAAGACCCCATGCCCTCCAAAACCGCTGTTACACCATCCCGTTTGCAACTGGCCCTGGCCGCCGCGGGCTTATGCGCGCTACATGTCGCCGCCACCGCCGCGGAGGCAACCGGCGGCGCGCTGTCGACGGTTGTCGTCACCGCCACCGTCGAGAAGAAAAAACTGGCCGACAGCGTCGGCGGCGGCGCCCTGGGACGCAAGTCCGAACTCGATACGCCCTTCTCCACCAAGGCCGTCAGCAGCGACGAGATCGAGGACCGCCTGGCCACCAGTATCTCCGAAGTGCTGAAGTACGACGCCTCCGTCACCGCCATCAGCCCGCCGATCAGCACCCACCCCGCCACCATCCAGATGCGCGGCCTGCGTCTCGACGACTTGAACGGCTACAAGGTCGACGGCCTGGCCAACATCAACCGCGGCACCGAAATGCCGCTGGAGATGTTCGAGAGCGTCGAGGCGCTCAAGGGCCTGACCGGCTTTATGTATGGCTTCGGCTCGCCCGGCGGCACCGTCAACTATGTCAGCAAACGCCCCACCACCAACCGGAGCTTCAGCGCGGCGATGGGCTACCAGGAAGGCGGCGCGGTCAAGGAACATATCGACATGGGCGGCCGCGCCGGCGAGGAAGGTGGTTTCGGCTATCGCGTCAACCTGCTGCACGAAGACGGCGACCTGCACGAGGAAGGCGGTTCGATCAACCGCAACGCCGCCGGCCTCAATCTGGAGTGGCGCATCGCCGACGACCTGGCGCTGACCTACGATGCGCTGTACCAGCGCCGCCGCAGCGTTGGCGGCACCGACGTCGTCATCTCGCCATCGGTCAAGGTGCCGGCGCCGATCGCCGGCGACAGCAAGCTGAGTAGCGTGGGCGCCGGCAGCGACGTCGAATACTCGCTGTTCACGCTCGGCCTGGAATACCGCCTCGCGCCGGACTGGACGGCCAACATTTCGTACCGCACCTCCGACTCGAGCCGCGTCTACAAGAAGGACCAGTACTACATCGGCAACGACAAGGGCGACTACCGCGACCGCGTCACCTCCGAGCTGCACGACTACGGCTTCGACCAGCTGCAAGCGACGCTGCAGGGCAAGTTCGATACCGCCGGCCTGCGGCACGAGGTGGTTGCCGGCGTCGTGACGCAAAAACTGGAATCGGAATCGTCGATTGTCACGCCCAAGACCTATCTGGGCACCGGCAACCTGTACGCGCCGAACATCCTGAACGTCGCCGGCGTCAATTACAGCGGCGGCACCTACCGCGACGAGGCCACGCGCCAGGAGGCGGTCTTCGCCAGCGACACCGTAAAACTGACCGACAACTGGTCGGTGCTGGCGGGCGCGCGCCACACCCGCTTCAAGGATACCGCCTACTCGACCAAGGGCGCCGTCAGCGCCGAGTACCCGGCCAACAAGACCACGCCGACCGCCGCGCTGATGTTCAAGCCGGCAGCCGACACCACCGTGTACGGCAGCTACGTCGAGGCGCTGGAGCAAGCCGCGGCCGCGCCAACGTCCACCGTCAACGCCAACCAGGTCTTCGCCCCGATCAAGAGCAAGCAGACCGAGATCGGCGTCAAAACGGAACACAGCCTCTGGAACGCCAGCGCGGCGCTGTTCCACATCGAGCGCGGCGCGCAGTACGCCAACGCCGCCAACGTCTACGTGGCCGACGGCCAGACCAAGTACCAGGGCCTTGAGTTCAACAGCGTGGTGCAGGTGGCGAAAAACCTGTCGATCGAAGGCGGCATCATGCTGCTCGACGCCAAACTGGAAGACGCCGCGCCGGGCTACAGCGGCAAGCGCGCGGTGGGCGCGCCGCGCCGCCAGGCCTCGCTGCAGGCGACCTGGCGCGAAGTGCTGCCAGGACTGGCGCTGCATGCCGGCACCAAGTACCTGGGCGATTTGACGACGGACGCGGCCAATGTCAACCAGCTGCCGTCTGTGGCGCTGTTCGACGCGGGCTTCAACTATCGCCACCACTTCTTCGGCAAGATGGTCAGCCTGCGCGCCAACATCTCCAATCTCGCCAACCGCAAATACTGGACCTACTACCAGGAGAATTACCTGAACGTGGGCGCGCCGCGCACCGCCAGCGTGAACGCGCGGGTGGACTTCTAGGCATGAAAGCACTCCCCCTGGCGGCGGGCGCCGCGCTGTCCCTGATGTTGTCAGACGCTTCCGGCCAACAGTATTACCAGACCAAGACGCCCTATCAAGCTCCCGGGGACGGCACCGTCTACGAGGCGCCGCCGCCGGGGTATCGGGCCGTCTCGACGCAACTGCTGGCGCGCCACGGCTCGCGTGGGCTGAACGGCTTCAAGACCGATCTGGCGCTGTACCGGCTGTGGCAACAGGCGGAAAAGGAAGGCGCGTTGACGCCCCTGGGCGCGCAACTGGGACCGGACATCCTGACGCTGATGAAGGCTAACTTCCTGCTCGGTTACGGCGTGGCCGGCATCGGCAAACCGGGTTACGGCAACGAGACATCGCAGGGCGTGGCCGAACACGCGCAGTTGGCGCAGCGCATGCACCGGCGCCTGCCGGAGCTGTTTCGCGACGCCGCCGCCAAACGGCGCGCCATCGTCGTGGTCACCTCCGGCAAAGACCGCGCCGTCGATAGCGGCTACTTCTTCACCCGGTCGCTGGTGGCGCGGCAGGCCGGCCTGGAACAGTTGCTGACCTATCCCGCCTCAATGGCCCCGCGCGGCGAAGCCGACCACGCCAGCCGCCCGGCGGGCACCGACCGCTACCTGCTCTACTTCCACAAGCTAAGCGCAAAACAGGACAAGCCGACCGTTCCCGCCGATCCGCTGCACGCGACTTACCAGGCCAGCCAGGCCTACCAATGCTGGCTGCAAAGCGACGAGCTGCGTGAACGCAAGGCGGCAATCATGGCGCAACCACGTTTGGCGGAGGCTGCGCGCGCCACGCTCGAACGCCTGTTCCAGCCGGCGTTTGTCGCCGCGCTGGATCACGGCAGCCACCATGTCGCCAACACGGGCGGCTTCAGCTTCAGCAGCGCCGACGGCAAGTTCACCAACACGCTGGCCGGCGACGGCGACACCGAAATCGCCTCCGCGACCGACGCCGCGCTGGCGCTGTACGAACTGTATGCGGCGGCGGCCGACATGCGCAACGAGGTGCCGGCCGACTTCACGCGTTACGTGCAGCCCGCGCAAGCGGGCGTGTTCGCGTCGATCGAGGATGCGTTGGCCTTTTACGAAAAAGGCCCGGGCGTCGCCGAAAACGGCGACCTGACGTGGCGCATGGCGCGCACCCTGCTCGACGATTTCTTCGGCGAGGTGGACGCCGTCGCCAGGGGCGACATGCGGCACGCGGCCAAGCTGCGCTTCTCGCACGCCGAAATCGTCATCCCGATGGCCGCCCTCCTCGGCCTGCCCGGCATGTCCGGGCAGCTGCCGCGCGCCGCCATGTACAGCTACGAGAACAGCGGCTGGCGCGGCGAAGCGGTGGCGCCGATGGCCGCCAACCTCCAGTGGGATGTCTATCGTAACGCCAAGGGCCGCACGCTGGTGCGCCTGCTCTACAACGAAAAGGAGAGCGACTTCAAACCCGCTTGCGACGCCGCCAAGGTCGCCGCCAGCAGCCGCTACTACGATTATCAAAAACTTAAAAGATGCTATAAAGACAAATAACCATCCGACCTATGGTATCGAACATTGTCTATTGATCTATATCAGAAGTATTGCACTGGCGTTAACCCAACGTTTGATACGTGTCAGCGCAAACATCAATGTTTTTCTGGTGCTACACTCGAAATGTCTTTGTCCTCATTGAAAGGCACTTCCATGAACCAGATGTCCAGGCGACAGTTCCTTAGGGTGACTGGCGCGACCATCGCGGGTTCGAGCATCGCGCTCCTCGGCTTTGCGCCGGCAACGGCCCTGGCCGAAGTCCGGCAGTACAAGCTGGCGCGCAGCACCGAAACCCGCAACACCTGCCCCTACTGCTCCGTAGGCTGCGGAATCCTGATGTACGGCCTGGGCGACGGCGCGAAAAACGCCACCGCCAAAATCATCCACATCGAAGGCGACGCCGACCACCCGGTCAACCGCGGCACGCTTTGCCCCAAGGGCGCAAGCCTGATCGACTTTATCCACTCCCCGAATCGCTTGATGGTGCCGGAATACCGCGCCCCGGGAGCCGCCGAATGGAGTCCGATCGCCTGGGACGACGCGCTGACGCGCATCGCCAAGTTGATGAAGGCCGACCGCGACGCCAACTTCATCGAGAAAAGCGCCGACGGCAAAACCGTCAACCGATGGACCACGACCGGCATGCTGTGCGCGTCGGCCGGCTCCAACGAAGTAGGCTACTTAACCCATAAAACCATGCGCAGTCTGGGCATGCTGGCATTCGACAATCAAGCACGCGTATGACACGGTCCGACGGTGGCAGGTCTTGCCTCGACATTTGGACGTGGTGCGATGACGAATCACTGGGTGGACATCAAGAACGCCGATGTCATCCTGGTCATGGGCGGAAACGCCGCTGAAGCACACCCTTGCGGATTCAAGTGGGTCACGGAAGCGAAGGCGCATCGTGGCGCCAAGCTGGTCGTGGTCGATCCGCGCTTTACCCGAACCGCTTCGGTAGCCGACTATTACGTCCCTACCCGCACGGGCTCGGACATCGTATTCCTGGGCGCGATCATCAACTATCTGCTCACGAACGACAAGATCCAGCACGAATACGTCCGCAACTACACGGACATGCCGTTCATCGTCCGCGAGGACTTCGCCTTCAACGACGGCCTGTATTCGGGCTACGACGAGGCGGCCGGCAAGTACACGGACAAGAGCAGCTGGAACTACGAAATGGGCGACGACGGCTACGCCAAGATCGATCCCACGCTCGAACATCCGCGCTGCGTGTACCAGCTGATGAAGAAGCACTACTCGCGCTATACCCCGGAGATGGTGGAGAAGGCCTGCGGCGTGCCGCCGGAGAAATTCCACAAGGTCGCCGAGATGCTGGCGTCGACCGCCGTTCCCGGACGCGCCGCGACCATCCTGTACGCCCTGGGCTGGACCCAGCACTCGACCGGCGCGCAAACCCTGCGCACCGGCGCGATGGTGCAGCTCCTGCTGGGGAACATCGGCATCGCCGGCGGCGGCATGAACGCTTTGCGCGGCCACTCCAACATCCAGGGTCTGACCGACCTGGGTCTGTTGACCAATATGCTGCCCGGCTACCTGACCCTGCCCGGCGAGGCGGAACAGGACTGGGAAGCCTATGCTGCCAAGCGCGCGCTCAAGCCTTTGCGTCCGAACCAGCTTAGCTACTACAGCAACGCCAAGAAGTTCCTGGTCTCCTTCATGAAGGCCTGGTGGGGCGACGCCGCCACCGAGGAGAACAACTACGCGTTCGACTACCTGCCCAAGCTCGACAAACCCTACGACATGATGCAGGCTTTCGAGCTTATGCATCAGGGGAAGATGAACGGCTATATTTGCCAGGGCTTCAACATCCTGGCGTCGGCGCCGGACAAGCAGAAGATCACCGAGGCGCTGTCGAAGCTGAAATTCCTGGTGGTGATGGATCCGCTGGCCGTGGAAACGGCGGAGTTCTGGCGTCCGTTCGGCGAGTTCCACCAGGTCGATCCAACCAAGATCATGACCGAGGTGTTCCGCCTGCCGACCACCTGCTTTGCCGAGGAGCGTGGTTCGCTGGTCAGCTCCTCGCGCGTGCTGCAATGGCACTGGCAAGGCGCCGAAGGCCCCGGCCAGACCAAGAGCGATCTGGAGATCATGTCCGGCATCTTCATGCGCATCAAGAAGATGTACCAGACCGACGGCGGCAAATTCCCCGACCCGATCCTCAACCTGACGTGGAACTACGCCCAGCCTCTGAGCCCGCAGCCGGAGGAGATCGCGATGGAGTTCAACGGCAAGGCGCTCAAGGAACTCACCGATCCGAAAGACCCGACGAAAGTCATCCTGAAGAAGAACGAGCAGCTGGCCGGCTTCGCGCAGCTGCGCGACGACGGCAGCACGGCCTGCGGATGCTGGATCTTCGCCGGTTCGTGGACGGCCGCCGGCAACCAGATGGGCCGCCGCGACAACAGCGACCCGACCGGCATCGGCAACACGCTGAACTGGGCCTGGGCCTGGCCGGCCAACCGCCGCGTGCTGTACAACCGCGCCTCGTGCGACACCAAGGGCAAGCCGTTCGACCCGACCCGCAAGCTGGTGGCCTGGAACGGCACCAACTGGGCCGGCGCGGACGTACCGGACTTCAAGGCGGACGAACCGCCTGAAAACGGCATGGGTCCCTTCATCATGCTGGCCGAGGGTGTGGCGCGCTTCTACTCGCGCGACGCCATGGCCGAAGGTCCGTTCCCCGAGCACTACGAGCCCTTCGAGACGCCGATCGGCCACAACCCGCTGCATCCGGCGAACCCGCGCGCCACCAGCAATCCGGCCGGCCGCATGTTCCCGGGCGACAGGGCGAAGCTGGGCAAGGCGAACGAGTATCCGCACGTGGCGACCAGCTACCGTCTGACGGAGCACTTCCACTACTGGACCAAGCACGCGCTCCTGAACGCGATCATCCAGCCGGAGCAATTCGTCGAAATCGGCGAAGACCTCGGCAAGGAGCTCGGCGTCTCCCATGGCGACCGTGTCAAGATCAGTTCCAAGCGCGGACACATCGTGGCGAAAGCCGTGGTGACCAAGCGTATCAAGGCATTGACCATCGACGGCAAGAAGACCCACCAGGTCGGACTGCCGATTCACTTCGGGTTCAAGGGAGTCACCAAACCGGGCTACCTGATCAACACCCTGACGCCGACGGTTGGAGACGGCAATTCACAGACACCGGAATTCAAGTCGTTCCTGGTGAAAGTGGAAAAAGCATGACGGCCCGAGGAGAATAAAACATGGCTTTACAATCACTTGATATCAAACGAATGTCGGCCACCACGGTGCAGGCACCGGTGGCGCGCACGCCGGCCACCGGCACCGTGGCCAAGCTGATCGACGTGTCGAAGTGCATCGGCTGCAAGGCATGCCAGACCGCCTGCATGGAGTGGAACGACCTGCGCGACGACGTCGGCGAAACCACCGGGGTGTACGACAACCCGCTCGACCTGACGCCGCAATCGTGGACCGTAATGCGGTTCTCGGAGCACGAGACCAGCGACGGCAACCTCGAATGGCTGATCCGCAAGGACGGCTGCATGCACTGCGAGGACCCGGGCTGCCTGAAGGCCTGTCCGGCCCCGGGCGCCATCGTCCAGTACACCAACGGCATCGTGGATTTCCATCAGGAGAACTGCATCGGCTGCGGTTACTGCGTCGCCGGCTGTCCGTTCGACGTGCCGCGCATCTCCAAGAAGGACGACCGCGCCTACAAGTGCACCTTGTGCTCGGACCGGGTGGCCGTCGGCCAGGAACCGGCCTGCGTCAAGACCTGCCCGACCGGCGCGATCGTCTTCGGCACCAAGGAGGACATGAAGGTGCATGCCGCCGATCGCATCGAGGACCTGAAGTCGCGCGGCTACGCCAACGCCGGCCTGTATGATCCGGCCGGAGTCGGCGGCACGCACGTGATGTACGTGCTGCACCACGCCGACAAGGCGCCGCTGTACCATGGGCTGAAGCAGAATCCGAGCATCAGCCCGATGGTCGGTTTGTGGAAGGGCTTGACCAAGCCGCTCGCGCTGGCCGGCATCGCCGCGACGGCGCTGGCTGGCTGGTTCCACTATTCGCGCGTCGGTCCGAATGAGGTCAGCAAGGACGAGGAAGCCGAGGCGCTGCATGAGGCCAACCGGATCAGGGAGAGCAAAAATGAGCACACCTGAAAACAAACCCCTGCGCGACAAGGACGGCAACCCGCTGATCGAGCGCTACACGCCCAATGAACGCAGCAACCACTGGGTCACCGCCATCTGCTTTATCGTGCTGACGGTGTCCGGCCTCGCCATGTTCCATCCGGCGACGGCGTGGATGGCGGTATTCCTCGGCGGCGGGCAATGGACGCGCATCCTGCATCCCTTCTTCGGCATACTGATGTTCGCCTCGTTCGCGCTGCTGGTGGTGCGGTTCTGGCACCACAACCGCTTCGAGAAGGGCGACACGCAGTGGCTCAAGCAGGTCGGCGACGTGGTCAACAACCGCGAGGAAAAGCTTCCCAGGGTCGGCCGCTACAACGCCGGCCAGAAGGTGCTGTTCTATGTACTGATCCTGTGCATGCTGGGGCTTCTGTTCTCGGGCATCGTGATCTGGCGCGCGTACTTCGCGTTCTACTTCCCGATCGAAGTGGTACGCTTCGCCGCGCTGCTACATGCCTTCTGCGCGTTTGTGATCATTTGCTCTATCGTGGTGCATATCTACGCGGGCATCTGGGTCAAGGGGTCGATAGGCGCGATGGTGCGTGGCACGGTCACCTACGGGTGGGCGCGCAAGCACCATCCCCGCTGGTTCGAGGAAGTCGCGCGGAGCACCAACAAACCGCGCGATTGATTTATTAATTTGGGATTAGAATAGTTCCCAAGCCGGCGGCCAGGATCGGAAGCGCCGCCGGCAAAATGGGAGACATCTTTGGTACAACGTCTGCTTGAACCGGGCGAAATCGAATCGCTCGATCACAATGCCATACCGCGCCTGCTGCTGCCGCAAGCACGCAGCCTGTTCACCGCGCGCGCCGCGCGCCTGCGCCAGTTGGCGAACAACGACATCACCGGAATTCCCGTCGGCGAATCGATGCAGGGCTATCTCCAACTGATGGCGGCCCTGGTCGATGCGCAGGCCGCCGTCGCCGCGTCGTTGCCGGCCGAGACGTTCATGCTGCCGGATGCGGCGGACATCGCGCTGTCGCTGGAGCACAATATGCCGCCGCTGCCGGTCAGCGGCGCCCGTCCGGCGTCCTGGCGAACCGTGTTCGCCGCCATCCTGGATCAACTCGATCCGCTGGTCAAGGAGCAGCCGCACATGGCCGGCGTGCTGGCGCAGCTGCGCGAACTCGACGCCGCCCAGCTGGAAGGCTGCGCCGACGCCGTGCTGGCGGAAGTGACCGAGGGCGTCGATCCGCTGCACGCGCCGTTCGTCGCCGCCGCGCTGCAGGTGGTGTGGGCGATGCGCGCCAGCCAGCTCGATTCCCCGGCGGTGCAACCGCTGGTAACCAACACCTTGTGCCCCGTGTGCGGCTCGCACCCGGTGGCCAGCGTAATCCGCATCGGCGGGCAGTCGCAGGGCTACCGCTACCTGCATTGCAGCGCCTGCGCCAGCGAATGGCACATGGTGCGGGTCAAATGCTCGTGCTGCGAGCACACGTCCAGGATCGCCTATCAAAGCCTGGAAACGAACGAGGACAAGGCCGAAGTGGCCGCAGCCGACCCCGCGCCGATCAACAAGGCCAACGACCCAAGCAAGGTGGCGCGCGCCGAGACTTGCGACGATTGCAAAACCTACCGCAAGATCTTCAACCAGGAGCACGACTTCAACGTCGAACCGCTGGCCGACGATCTGGCCAGCCTCACCCTGGACCTGCTGGTCGGCGAGGCGGGCTATGCCCGAGCCAGCGGCAATCCGCTTTTGTGGTTCAACGCCGCATGAGCGGCCCCGCCAATTCGGTGAAGCCGGCCGGTGCGATCCACCTCCCGGCCGTGCATCTGATACTGTCGGATGCCGGCTGCGAGGCGCTGATCACGGAATACGGCCGTTTGCAGACGACTGAGGCGGCGCGCGCGATGCTGGCCGAGTTGCGCGGCCAGCTGGTGGCGGCGCGCGACGGCTCGGGCCACGGCCCGGTCGCCACCGACACCTCCATCCCCACCCTGCTGACGATGCTGGCCGCCCGGCTGCGCGAGTCCAACCGCTCGCCGCTGCGCCCCGTCTTCAACCTGACCGGCACCGTCCTGCACACCAATCTGGGACGCGCCCTGCTGCCCGACAGCGCGGTGCAGGCCGTGGCCGAGGCGCTGCGCTGGCCGATGAACCTGGAGTGGGACATCGACACCGGCAAGCGCGGAGACCGCGACAACCTGGTCGAGGAACTGCTGCTGGAACTGACCGGCGCCGAAGCGGCGACCATCGTCAACAACAACGCCGCCGCCGTGCTGCTGATGCTGAACACCCTGGCGCAGGGCCGCGAAGTGATCGTCTCGCGCGGCGAGCTGGTGGAAATCGGCGGCGCCTTCCGCATCCCCGACATTATGACGCGCGCCGGCGCCGTGCTGCGCGAAGTGGGCAGCACCAACCGCACGCACCTGAAGGACTACGCCGAAGCGGCCGGCCCGCAGACCGCGCTGATGATGAAGGTCCATTGCAGTAACTACGCGATCACCGGTTTCACCAAAAGCGTCGAGCTGCCGGAACTGGCGCCGCTGGCGCGCAAGCACGGCATCCCGACGGCCGTGGACCTGGGCAGCGGCACCCTGGTCGACCTCGAACAATACGGCCTGCCACACGAGACCACGGTGCGCGAAACCATCGCCGGCGGCGCCGATCTGGTGACCTTCAGCGGCGACAAGCTGCTGGGCGGCCCGCAGTGCGGCATCATCGTCGGCCGCGCCGACCTGATCGCGCAAATCAAAAAGAATCCGCTCAAGCGCGCGCTGCGTGTCGGCAAACTGACCCTGGCCGCGCTGGAGCCGGTGCTGGCCTTGTACCGGGCGCCGGACCTGCTGCCGGAGCGTCTGACCACCCTGAAGCTGTTGACGCGCCCCGCCGCCGCCATGCGCGAGCAGGCGCAGGCCATCCTGCCGCAACTGCAGGCGGTGCTGGGCGAAGGCTACGTGGTGGGCGCGGAACCGATGATGAGCCAGATCGGCAGCGGCGCCCTGCCCGTCGATCAGTTGCACAGCCACGGGCTGGTGATACGCGCAGCCGCGACGGTCCGTACCGGCAACGCGCTGGGCGTGCTGGAACAGCGCCTGCGTGGGCTGCCGTTGCCGGTGATCGGCCGCGTATCGCAGGACGCGCTGTGGCTCGATCTGCGCTGCCTGGACGACCACCAGCAGCAGCGCTTCACCGAACAACTGCCCCTGCTGGCGCATACACCCGCATGATCGTCGGCACGGCAGGTCATATCGACCATGGGAAAACCACGCTCACGCGCGCGCTGACGGGTGTCGACACCGATCGCCTGAAGGAAGAAAAGGCGCGGGGCATTTCCATCGAACTGGGATACGCCTACGCGCCGCTGGCCAACGGCGACACCCTTGGCGTGATCGACGTTCCCGGCCACGAAAAATTCATCCGCACGATGGCGGCCGGCGTCACCGGCATCGACGCCGCGCTGCTGGTGATCGCCGCCGACGACGGCATCATGCCGCAGACGCTGGAGCACCTGGCCATTCTGCGGCTGCTCGGCGTGCGGCGCGGCGCGGTGGCGCTGACCAAGATCAACCGCGCCGACGCGCAGCAACTGGAACGCGTGGAAGCCGACATCGTGGCGCTGCTGGCGCGCACCGATTTCGCCGGCGCGCGGATCTTCCGCACCAACGCCACCAGTGAAGGCGACGCCGGCGTGAAGGCCCTGCTGGCGCATCTGACGGACATGGCGGCCGCGTTGCCGGCCGCCGATGAGCGCCGCCTGTTCCGCCTCGGCGTCGACCGCGTGTTCACCTTGTCCGGCCAGGGCACCATCGTCACCGGCACCGCGCTGGCGGGCAGCGTGCGCGTGGGCGACACGCTGCAACTGGCGCCGGGCGCGCAGCAGATGCGGGTGCGCAGCATCCACGCGCAGAATCGCGCCGCCGACATCGGCCGGGCCGGCCAGCGCCTGGCGCTCAACCTGAGCGGGGTATCGAAGGACGACATAGCGCGCGGCAGCTGGATCGTCGCGCCGGCCCTCGCCGCCTGCTCCGAACGCATCGACGTCGAACTGACGTTGACGCCGGATTGCGGCGTCACCCTCAAGCCATGGTCGCCGCTGCACGTGCACTTGGGCGCGGCGCACCATGTGGCCAACATCGTACCGCTCGACGGCGAGACCTTGGCGCCGGGCGGCAGCGGGCGCGCGCAGCTGGTGCTCGACGCCCCGGTGCACGCGGTGCCGGGAGACCGCTTTGTGATCCGCAACGCCCAGGCCACCGCCACCATCGGCGGCGGCGTGGTGCTCGATCCCTTCGGCCCGGCGCGCAAGCGGCGTGGCGCGGCGCGACTGGACTGGCTACGGGCGCTGGCCGATTTCATCGATGGCGACAAGGACGGCGACGCGGGCGGCATCGGCGCGCTGCTGGCGCGCAGCCCCCTGGGCTTGCGCGTGTCGACGCTGGTGCGGCTGTCGCAGCTACCGGCAGGCGAGATCCTGGCGCCGCCGGGCACCGTCGAAGTGTCGCTGCCCGGCGGCGACGCGCTGCTGATCGCGGCGGCCGAAGTGGCCGCGCTCGAGGCGCGCATCCTCGCCGGCCTGTCCGAATTCCACGACCGGGCGCAGGACGAGGCGGGACCGGAGCTGTGGCGCCTCAAACGCATCGTCGCACCGGAGATGGAGGACCGGCTGTGGAGCCGCCTGGTCGAGACGCTGACCGCCGCCGGGCAAGTCAAGCGGCGCGGCCGCAGCCTGCATCTGCCCAGCCACAGCGTGGAGTTGACCGAAGCCGAACAGGCGCTGGTCCAACCGCTACTGGTGTCCTTGCACGCGGGCCGCTTCGATCCGCCGTGGGTGCGCGATCTGGTGCGCCAGCACGGGTTGCCGGAGGAGGAAGTGCGGCGCCTGCTGCTCAAACTGTCGAAGACCGGCGAGATCAGCCAGTTGGTGCCGGATCTGTTCTACCATCCGGCGCCGCTGGCCGAGCTGGCGGAGTTGGTGGCGACTTTGCCCGAAGTGCAAGCGTCGTCGTTCCGCGACGCCACCGGCCTGGGACGCAAGCGCGCCATTCAAATCTTGGAGTTCTTCAATCGCGTCGGCTATACTCGGCGCGTCGGCAACGTCCACCTGATCCGGCCCAACGCGGTCTGGTCATTCAGCGCGGACTAGCGCCGATATCGCACCACGGAAGGCAATCTCATCCGGTGATGGGGCCGGGCTTCAAACCCGGTGGGGGGCGTCAGACGCTCTCCTGTAAGTTCGACTCCTACTGCCTTCCGCCATTTCTCTCCGCCTCCCGCGCTCCGACCCAGGCGGGGAAACTACGTAGATACGTCCTGAACAAATTGCGTGTAAAATTACATTAAAGAAACAGATATTGTCAATAATAAAATATTTAATCTGTTGTGAACTGGTCGCATAGACCTGCTTTAATGTAAGGAAGCACAATGATTTTTTCCAAGATGAAGGTCGGCAAGCGGCTGGCTGTCGGCTTCGGCGCCGCCCTGTTGCTGTTGCTGACCATCTCCGTCGCCAGTGAACTGACCATCCGCAGCATCGCCGCCGACACCTCCAACCTGCTCGAACAGCAATTGCAGACCGAACGCCTGGTCACCGAGTGGAAAGGCATCATCGAGGCGAACGTGCAACGCGCCCAGGCCGCCGCCAAGACCAGCGATCCCGAGGCGCAGAAATTCTTCGAGGACGGCATCGCCCGCGCGTCCAAGCGGGTGGCCGGAGCGCAGGAGCAAATCGGCAAGCTGCTGATCGACCCGCGCGCCAAGGAGTTGTTCGCCAAAGCGCTGGAAAACCGCGCGATCTACCAAGGCCACCGCAAGGCGGCGTTCGACGCCAAGGCGCAGGGCGACATCGAGAAGACCAACGCCATCATCGCGCAACAATTCGTGCCTGCCGGCGATGTCTACGTCGGCAGCATCGAGGCGCTCGCCGATCGCCAGAAAGCCTCCATCGACGAAATCGGCAACGGCATCCAGCGGCGCAGCGAAGCGGCCGTCATCACCATCCTGATCCTGTCGGTTGCCTCGATCGCCGTGGCGCTGCTACTGGGCTGGTTGATCACGCGTTCGCTGCTGACCCAGCTCGGTGGCGAACCCGATTACGCGGCCGGCATCACCGACCGCATCGCCGCCGGCGACCTGACGGTGGACGTCGTGCTGCGCGCCAATGACCGCTCCAGCCTGCTGTTCAGCATCGCCACGATGCGCGACCGGCTGGCCGCCATCGTCGGCGAAGTGCGCAGCACCACCGACGCCGTCGCCACCGCGTCGAACGAGATCGCCAGCGGCAATATGGACCTGTCGACGCGCACCGAACAGCAGGCGGGCTCGCTGGAGGAGACCGCCTCGTCGATGGAGGAGCTGACCTCGACCGTCAAGCAAAACACCGACCACGCCCGCCAGGCCAACCAGCTGGCGGCCAGCGCCGCCTCGGTGGCGGTGCGCGGCGGCGGCGTGGTGGCCGAGGTGGTGACGACGATGGATTCGATCAGCGCCTCGTCGCGCCGCATCGTCGACATCATCGGCGTCATCGACGGCATCGCTTTCCAGACCAATATTCTGGCGCTGAACGCGGCGGTGGAAGCGGCCCGCGCCGGCGAGCAAGGCCGTGGCTTCGCCGTGGTGGCGTCGGAAGTGCGCAACCTGGCGCAACGCTCGGCCAGCGCGGCCAAGGACATCAAGCAACTGATCGGCGACTCGGTCGGCAAGATCGACGACGGCGCCAGGCTGGTCGGCCAGGCCGGCGACACGATGACGGAGATCGTCGCCAGCGTGCAGCGCGTCAGCGACATCATGGGACAGATCGCCACCGCCAGCGGCGAGCAGGAGGCCGGCATCGAGCAGATCAACCAGGCCATCGTCGAGATGGACGGCGTGACGCAGCAAAACGCGGCGCTGGTGGAACAGGCGGCGGCCGCCGCCGATGCCTTGCAAGGCCAGTCCGGCCATCTGGCGCAACTGGTCAGCATGTTCAAGCTGGACGCTGGGCCCGCGCGTGGGCAAGCGCTGGCCTTGCGCTGATTCCCACTTTCAAGATGTCTCCAGCGCAAGAAAACTGGCACAATACGCCATCATTTACCTGGGGACATACATGAAACACATCGCTCCGCGCGCCTTCGCCATCGCCATGGCGTTCGCGTCGTATGCCGCGCACGCCGCCGCACCTTCCGTGGCAGCAGAAAAACTTTATCAGGCCAACTGCGCCTCCTGCCACGGCGTCAAAATGGAAGGCGGTATCGGTCCGACCCTGGGCAAGCACGCTTGGCTGCACGGCGAGCCGACCAAGGCCAACCTGATCAAGGTGATCAGCAAGGGCGTGCCGGAAAAGAACATGCCGGCCTGGTCGCCAGCGCTGAGCGCGCCGCAGATCGCACTGCTGGCCGACTACATCGCCGCCGGCGCCAACAAGCCGATCCTTGCCACTGCCGCGACCACTGTGGCCGCCGCCGCGCCGGCAGCCGCCGCCAAGGCCGCCCCGGACGGTATCGACCTGAGCGGTTTCAAATTGCCCAAAGGCTTTCGCATCAGCGTCTATGCCAGCCAGGTCGACGCCGCGCGCAGCATGGCCGTGTCCGACAGCGGCATCGTCTATGTCGGCTCGCGCAAGGCCGGCAAGGTGTACGCGCTGGTGCCGCGCGGCGACAAGCAGACGGCCGAAGTGGTCACCATCGCTTCCGGCCTGGAAAATCCGATCGGCGTTACCTTGCTCAACGGCGCGCTGTATGTCGGCGAGATCAGCCGCGTGATCCGCTTCGACAATATCGACAAGCGCTACGCGCAAAAACCCTCTTACGAAGTGGTCAAGGTCGACCTGCCGGACGACAAATGGCACGGCGAAAAGGTCATCAAGGCCGGCCCGGACGGCAAGCTGTACATTCCGGTGGGCGCCCCCTGCAACATCTGCGACACCGACGACACCAAGCACGCCAAAATCTACCGCATGAACGCCGACGGCAGCGGGCTGGAGGAGTATGCACGCGGCATCCGCAATACCGTCGGCTTCGCCTTCCATCCGACCACCAAGGCCTTGTGGTTCACCGATAACGGCGCCGATCAACTGGGCGACAACAGCCCCTCGTGCGAACTGAACATCGCGCCCAAGGCCGGGCTGCATTTCGGCTTCCCGTACTGCCACGGCGGCGTGGTGCCGGACGCGACCTTCAAGGGCCGCGCCTGCGAGGAGTTCGTCGAGCCGGTCGCCAAGCTGGGGCCGCACGTCGCGCCGCTGGGCTTGACGTTCTACACCGGCAAGCAGTTCCCCGAGGCGTACCGCAACAACGTCTACGTCGCCGAGCACGGCTCGTGGAACCGCACCACCAAGAGCGGCTACAGCGTGCGCCTGATCACGCTGTACGGCAGCAAGGTCGTCAGCGATACCGCGTTCATCGACGGCTTCCTGCGCGGCGAGGAAGTGGTGGCGCGGCCGGTCGACGTGGTCACCCTGGCCGACGGCTCGATGCTGGTGTCGGACGATCATGGCGGGCGCGTGTTCCGCGTGACGTACGACAGCAAGTGATTCATGAACGCGCTCCAAGGTTCCGGGAGCGCGTTCCGCCAACAGGTGGCGCGGTTCTCTCTTCTCCCGAATAATCCGCTCCCGTCTCAGGCATAAAATCCGTAGAAAGAATCTGTTCCACCGTCCAAGGCAATTCATCCGGCAGGATGAGGTCATGCGTATCTTCGTACGCTTTGACTTTTGCATAGCGGTAGGTTTGCCGCACCCATGCGGTGTCCGTCAGCAAGGGTTTTAGCCCCGGACCTTTAATAAGATCCTGCTGGATCGCGGCGCGCTGCTCACGAATCGTATAGACCCAGCTGTGGCCTCGCATATCCTGCTGATATGCCCATTTCAGCAGGTGTGCGATCAACAACGCGAGCCGGTTTTGCAATTCCCTCTTTTCACTTTTGCCCACATCCTCGATCTCCTCGGCAATGTTGTCGATGTCCAGCTCCGACCACCTGCCCGTGCGCAGCAACGCCGCCTGCTGCTCGGCCCAGGCGACAACATCCTCGTCGTAAAGCGTGCCCATAACTTCTCCTCCAACCGCGTGCACCAGGTTGGACAGGCACCATGATCAAAAGTTCAAGACGAAAAAAAACCGCGCCATGTGCAAGCACGCGGCGCGGTTTTTAGCGAACTAGTCCGAGATTAGTTCGCCGCGGCGGCCGCTTCTTCAGCGGCTGCTTTCATCGACAGCTTCAGGCGGCCGCGGTCGTCGGTTTCCAGAACCTTGACGCGCACTGCCTGGCCTTCTTTCAGGTAGTCGGCGACGGCGTTGACGCGCTCGTTGGCGATTTGCGAGATGTGCAGCAGACCATCCTTGCCTGGCATGACCTGGACGATCGCGCCGAAGTCCAGCAGCTTCAACACCACGCCGTCGTAGGTCTTGCCCACTTCGACCGAGGCGGTCAGCTCTTCGATGCGACGCTTGGCTTCCTGGCCGGCGGCGGCGTCGACGGAGGCGATGGTGACCACGCCTTCGTCGCTGATGTCGATCTGCGTGCCGGTCTCTTCGGTCAGCGCGCGGATGACGGCGCCGCCCTTGCCGATGACGTCGCGGATCTTCTCAGGATTGATCTTGATGGTGATCAGGCGCGGCGCGAAATCGGACAGTTCCGTTTTCACGTGCGGCATGGCTTTTTGCATTTCGCCCAGGATGTGCTCGCGGCCTTCCTTGGCTTGCGCCAGCGCCACTTGCATGATTTCCTTGGTGATGCCCATGATCTTAATGTCCATCTGCAGCGCGGTGATACCGTTGCGGGTACCGGCGACCTTGAAGTCCATGTCGCCCAGGTGATCTTCATCGCCCAGGATGTCCGACAGCACGGCGAACTTGCCGCCTTCTTTAATCAGGCCCATCGCGATACCGGCGACGTGCTCTTTCATCGGCACGCCGGCGTCCATCAGCGCCAGGCAGCCGCCGCAGACCGAAGCCATCGACGACGAACCGTTCGATTCGGTGATTTCCGACACCAGGCGTACGGAGTAGCTGAACTCTTCCGGTGCCGGCAGCGCGGCGATCAGCGCGCGCTTGGCCAGACGGCCGTGACCGATTTCGCGGCGCTTAGGCGTGCCGACGCGGCCGGTTTCACCGGTGGCGAACGGTGGCATGTTGTAGTGCAGCATGAAGGAGTCGGTGAACTCGCCCATCAGCGCGTCGATCTTCTGGCTGTCGCGGGCGGTGCCCAAGGTGGCGACGACCAGCGCCTGCGTTTCACCGCGGGTGAACAGGGCCGAGCCGTGGGTGCGTGGCAGCACCGAGGTGCGGATCGAGATCGGACGCACGGTGCGGGTGTCGCGGCCGTCGATGCGTGGCTCGCCGTCCAGGATCTGGGTGCGGACGATTTTCGCTTCGATGTCGAACAGGATGTTGTTCACTTCGGCCGAATCGATCGGCGCGGCGCCGGCGGCGGCGGCGGCGGCCTCAGCCGACAGGTCGGCCAGCACTTCGCTGGTGGCGGCCTTGAGCTTGGCGGTGCGCTCCTGCTTGTCTTTGGTCTGGTACGCTTCGTTGATCTTGCTGGCGGCGAAATGCGCCACGCGGCCGATCAGCGCTTCGTTTTTCGCTGGTGGAACCCATTCGACTTCCGGCTTGCCGCCGTCGCGCACCAGTTCGTGGATCGCGTCGATGACAGCTTTCATTTCGGTGTGGCCGAAGACCACGGCGCCGAGCATGATTTCTTCGGACAGCTGCTGGGCTTCCGATTCAACCATCAGCACGGCCGTTTCGGTACCGGCGACAACCAGATCCATCTGCGAGGTCTTCAGTTGTTCGACGGTCGGGTTCAGGATGTACTGGCCGTTGGCGTAGCCGACGCGCGCGGCGCCGACCGGGCCGTTGAATGGCACGCCCGACACGCACAGGGCGGCCGATGCGCCGATCATGGCGGCGATGTCCGGATCGATCTCAGGGTTGACCGACAGCACGTGAATGATGACCTGCACTTCGTTCAGGTAGCCTTCAGGGAACAGCGGACGGATAGGACGGTCGATCAGACGGGACGTCAGCGTTTCTTTTTCCGAAGGACGGCCTTCGCGCTTGAAGAAACCGCCCGGGATTTTACCGGCAGCGTAGGTTTTTTCGACGTAATCGACGGTCAGCGGGAAGAAATCCTGACCTGGCTTGGCATCCTTGCGTGCCACAACCGTTGCCAGCACGACGGTGTCTTCGATCGACACCATCACCGCGCCGGATGCCTGGCGAGCGATTTCGCCGGTTTCCAGCGTGACGGTGTGTTGGCCGTACTGGAAGGTTTTCGTAACTTTGTTAAACATGGGTAATCCCTTTCTATTTGCCGACAGATTTTCAGGGGCTGTCGTTCACCTCACCACAGACGGCATACCCGCCGTCTTTGCTACACCTACACTTGCTAAAACATAGGACCACGTGGGGCGGATTAGGCGGAACGCCTTAATCGGCCATGCTTCTGCCGCTGGCGGCTCGCCCTACGTGTATCCGGGGATTCCATGCCGCGTTGCCAAGATGGGGTTCCATCTGGCAAGTTTTTACCCGCGAAAATGACAAAATGCCCGCGACAGACAAACTGGCGCAGGCATTTCGATTAAGCCGGATGACGCAAATATTACTTACGCAGACCCAGTTTGGCGATCAGATCGCGATAACGGGTTGCATCTTTGCCCTTCAGGTACGACAGCAGGCTCTTACGACGGTTAACCATCATAATCAGACCACGACGGGAGTGGTGATCCTTGCTGTGGGCCTTGAAGTGGCCGTTCAGTTCATTGATGCGTGCGGTCAGCAGTGCAACTTGCACTTCTGGCGAGCCGGTGTCTTTTTGACCACGGGCGTTGTCCGCGATGATCGCGGCTTTGTTGATGTTTTCTACGGTCATGATATTTACCTTTAACATGCGGTGCGCGGAGTCTGAACCCTGCACACCGTGAACTTCAAAAAAAACCGGTCCGAAGACCAGACCCGAAAGTATAGCGGAAAAAGCGCCGCGTGTATCCCGGCTTGGCTACAATTTGTCAACTTCCCTCCTCTTTTTGGAGCTGCGCGATGAAAAAACTGTTCTTTTTGGTAATGTTTTGCGGCGCATTGACCGGATGCGCCAATATGTTCGGCCCGCCGCCGGCGCCGGGCGACAGCGCCCAGGCGGTCCAATCCAAGCTGGGCCGGCCCACCGGCGTCTACAAAAACGGGCCCGACACGATGCTCGAATACGCGATGGGACCGCTCGGCCAGTACACATGGATGGCGCGCATCGGCCCGGACGATCGACTGGTCTCTTACGAGCAGGTGCTGACGAACGCCAAGTTCGGCACCATCAAGATCGGCCGGGACACCAAGGACAGCGTGCTGGGCATCCTGGGCCGGCCGTCCAAGCAGGTGCGCTATTACAGTGTCGATGGCGACGTCTGGCAATACCGCTACAAGGAAAGCGATGTGTGGAACTCGCTGATGGACGTGCAGTTCGACCGCAACGGCGTGGTGCAAGCCTTGGTCAACGGGCCCGACGAGGAACGCGAACCGCGCTGGCTGCGTTGACGCGTCCGGTAGGAGCAGTCCCACGCGCAGTTTGGCAGTGCGCCGACGTGAAATATTTTTCGTGGTTGCTATGATTTCCCTATATCAAAACGCAACCCACTTCGGAGAATTCATGTCTTTACGTACGCCTTCCGCACGCCACGCTATTTATGCAGCCTCGCTTATCGCGCTGACCACCGCGACCGCGATGGCCTGGGCGGAACCATCGCCGGCGCTGGACCGTGCCAGCCTGTCCGTCGGCGCTTTCTATACCGAACCGCGCATCAAGGTCGAGGGCGACACCAATTATGGTCGCATCGATACCGGCACCTATAAGTCCGACAATGTGACTTTGCCACGCGCCAAGGCCAGCGTGCTGATCGGCGACTCGCACGGTTTCGACTTCGATTACTACCGCTACGACAAAGAGTACAACCCGAGCCTGAGCGGCAGCACCAATATCGATGGTTTGCCGCTGACCGGCACCGGCAAGCTGAATGCGAAGCTGAAGCTGGATCTGGCCAATGTCGCCTACAAGTGGTGGCTGGGCAGCGGCGCGGATGTGTTTGGCGTGGGTGTGGGCGCGGCCTACTACCGCGCGCGCATCGACGGCACCGCGAACGGCGTGTTGAATGGCGTCAGCGGCAATGCGCGCTATTCGGAGAACGAGAGCGCCTATGCGCCGCTGGTGGAACTGGGCTGGCGCCATCAGTTCTCGCCGCAGTTGCGCATGTATGCGGATGCCAACGGCATTAAAAAGAATGGCGGCAGCATCAACGGCCATATCTACGGCGGCGCCGTTGGGCTGGAATGGTATGTGACGCCGATGGTGGGCGTGGTGGCCGAGTACAGCGCGTCGAAGATCAGCCTGCGTCGAGAGCGCGATGACCTGGCGGTGAATATCCGGTTGAACGGACCTGCGGCTTATCTCAAGGTGCGCTTTTAAGGTGCTGGATGCGTCGCGCGGATTTACGTAGGGCGGATTAGCGTAGCGTAATCGGCCATGCGTGCGCCGCCGGGACGCATGCATGGCCGATTACGGCGTTCCGCCTAATCCGCCCTACGTGGAACATGTGTCATTCAACATTTCGATTTACCGGACAGCCCGGCCAGGCGGCATCGCCGCTGGCCGGCATTTTACGCCAGCGCCGCGCGCACTTGCGCGGCGCTTGGTATCGGCGCGACGGCGCCATGGCCTTGCGTCGACAACGCGGCGCTGACGTTGGCGTACCTTACCGCATAGCCCAGCGCATCCCCCGCCGCCAGGCGCGCCAGCAGGCTGCCATCGAAACAATCCCCCGCGCCGGTGGCATCCACCGCTTGCACCGGATAGCCCGCGGCCAATCGCGGCGCTTCGCCCTCGCCCGCGTACCATGCGCCCTTGGGTCCCGTCTTCAGCACCACCGATCGCGCCCCTTGCGCGCGGCACCACGCGAACATCGTCTCCACATCGTCCGTTCCGGCCAGCGCCACCGCCTCGTCCAGACTAGGCATGAACAGATCGGTCATGCCGATGGTGGCGCACATGATGGCGCGCGCACGCGCCAGGGGCCACAGCGACAGGCGCAGGTTCGGATCGAAGCTGACCTTTACCCCGGCACGGCGCGCGATATCGATCGCGGCGAACACCGTGTCGCAGGCGCTGGCCGATATCGCCTGCGAGATCCCCGACACATGCAGCCAGCGCGCCGATTCGACCAGGCCCAGATCCATCGTGCGCGGCTGCATGCGGCTGGCCGCCGAGCCGGCGCGAAGATAGCTGAACGCGTGGCCATCGGGACCATGCGTGACGAAATACAGGCCGGTGGGCGCGTCGGCATCGCGCGCGACGGCGCTGACATCGACACCCTCGGCCCGCCACAAATCGAGCAGCATCCCGCCGAACGCGTCCTCACCGACGCGTGTCAGATACGCGGTACGCGCACCCTGCCGGCTGGCGGCGATCACCGCGTTCGAGGTGTCGCCGCCAAAGCCCTGGCGGTAGTTTGCTTCGCCAGGCGTGGCCTGGTTGAACTCCACCATGGCCTCGCCCAATGCCACGATATCAAAACTCTTATCAAAATCTTTTGCCACTCAAAACCTCATGGTTGCGGGTTGACGCGCTCGATCTTCGAGTGCAGTTTATTCAACGCCGACAAATAAGCCTTGGCCGAGGCGACGATGATGTCCGGATCGGCGCCGACGCCGTTGACGATGCGCCCCTCCTTCGACAGCCGCATCGTCACCTCGCCCTGCGACTGGGTGCCGGTGCTGATGGCGTTGACCGAGAACAGCACCAGTTCGGCGCCGCTGCCGACTTCCGATTCGATGGCGTTGACGGTGGCGTCCACCGGGCCGTCGCCCTTGCCTTCGGAGGTGCGCTCGTCGCCGTCGATGAAGAACACCACCTTGGCGCTCGGCGTCTCGCCGGTGTTCGATTGCTGCGACAGGGACACGAATCGATAAAACTCGCTTTCCTGCGACTGCTGCTCGTCCGAGACCAGCGCCAGGATATCCTCGTCGAAAATGTCGGACTTGCGGTCGGCCAGTTCCTTGAAGCGGATGAAGGCGGCGTTCACTTCCGCCTCCGATTCCAGGTCGATGCCCAGCTCCTGCAAGCGCTGCTTGAAGGCGTTGCGGCCGGACAGTTTGCCAAGCACGATCTTGGTGGCGGCCCAGCCGACATCCTCAGCGCGCATGATCTCGTAGGTCTCGCGTGACTTGAGCATGCCGTCCTGGTGGATGCCCGAGGCGTGCGCGAAGGCGTTGGCGCCCACCACGGCCTTGTTGGGCTGCACGGCGAAGCCGGTGATCTGCGACACCATCTTCGACGCCGCCACTATCTGCGTGGTATCGATGCCGACTTCCAGGTTGTAGTAACCGCCGCGCGTGCGCAGCGCCATCACCACCTCCTCCAGCGCTGTGTTGCCGGCGCGCTCACCGAGGCCGTTGATGGTGCACTCGATCTGACGCGCGCCGCCTATCATCACGCCGGCCAGCGAATTGGCCACCGCCAGCCCAAGGTCGTTGTGGCAGTGGACCGACCACACGGCCTTGTCGGAGTTGGGAATGCGCTCGCGCAGGCGGCGGATGGTTTCGCCGAAAATCTCCGGCACGGCGTAGCCGACGGTGTCCGGGAAGTTGATCGTGGTCGCGCCTTCGGCGATCACGCCTTCCAGCACGCGGCACAGGAAATCCTCGTCCGAGCGGCTGCCGTCCTCCGGGCTGAATTCGATGTCGTCGGTGTGCTGGCGCGCGAAGCGCACCGCGTTGCGGGCCTGCTCCAGCACCTGGTCGGGCAGCATGCGCAGCTTCATCTCCATGTGCAGATTGGAAGTGGCGATGAAGGTGTGGATGCGTTTGCGCTCGGCCGGCGCCAGCGCCTCGGCGGCGCGCGCGATATCGCGGTCGTTGGCGCGCGAGAGCGAGCAGATGGTCGATTCGCGCACCACCGAGGCGATCGCCTTGATGGATTCGAAGTCACCCTGCGAGGCGGCGGCGAAGCCGGCTTCGATGACATCCACCCGCAGGCGCTCGAGCTGCTTGGCGATGCGGACCTTCTCGTCCTTGGTCATCGACGCGCCGGGCGATTGCTCGCCGTCGCGCAGGGTGGTGTCGAAGATGATCAGGCGGTTGGATGAGTTGTTCATAATAGCTCCGTTGCTGTGGCTGCGTTGCTTGAAAATGCTCAGGGCCTGCCGCCCATGTGTTGAGGACCCGGGTTAGTGGCGCTCGCTCGGATCGTCGCTATCGATCTCGGTCTGGATCAGGCTCACCGGCTTGCCCTTCGCAAGCCGCCATACCAGCACCGCGTAGCCGGACAGGCCATAGGCGATAAAGATCGGGAACAGCACCTTGGGCGGATCGATCGACACCAGCGCGAACACCAGCGCGATCAGGAACACGGCGATAAACGGCACCGACTTGCGGAAGTTGACGTCCTTGAAGCTGTAGAACGGCACATTGGTCACCATCGACAGGCCGGCGAAGACGGCGATGCCCCACGAGATCCAGCGCAGTTCCAGGCCGGAGACCTCCTGGTCGACCATCAGCAGGATGAAGCCCGCCACCAGCGCGGCGGCAGACGGCGACGGCAATCCCTGGAAGAAGCGCTTGTCTACCACCTCGATATTGGTGTTGAAACGGGCCAGGCGCAGCGCGGCGCCGGCGCAGTAGACGAAGGCGGCGATCCAGCCCAGCTTACCGAGGCCGCGCAGCGACCACTCGTAGATCACCAACGCCGGCGCGGCGCCGAAGGAGACCATGTCCGACAGGCTGTCGTATTGAGCGCCGAATTCGCTTTGGGTGTTGGTCAGGCGAGCCACGCGGCCGTCAAGCCCGTCGAGCACCATGGCGATGAAGATCGCCCAGGCCGAGTGTTCGAACTTCTGGTTCATCGCCATGACGATGGCGTAGAAGCCGCAGAACAGCGCGGCGGTGGTGAAGGCGTTCGGCAGCAGGTAAATCCCCCGATGACGCGGCTTGTCGAGGCCCTCGCCCCTGGCGCGGCGCGCAAAACGGCTGAAACGCGACGTCTTGGGCAGTTTGGCTTGGGCGGCGACGTTTTTAGCGCGGCGGCGGGGAAAATTCGGCATAGGGTTCCATTCTCATTATGTGGTCTTGCTGCGCCATCATTATAGAGGAGCCGACAATAAAAAAGGGGGATGGCACCCCATCCCCCTATTCTGCACAAGTTTGCTTATTTGAAGCGCACTTTGCCGACGAGACGCATCTGCAAGGTGGTTTCGCCCGGCTCGAAACTGGGTTCGGCCACGGCCTGCTCGCTCCTGCGCAACATCATCGGCGCCGGAGCGCTCGCGTAGGCGGTCACATTGTTGCCACCATAATTGCCGGAGCCCTCGAAATCGACGGTGTCGAGCACGGCGTCGCCGACCTTGCGGCCCATCGCTGCGGCGATCGAATTGATCCGTTCGGTCAGGTTGGCGTAGGTGGCGGCGATGCGTTGCTCGTCGAGCTTGCGGGTGGTTTCCGGCGCCAGGCCGAAGCGCACACCGTTGAGCGCCAGCACGCTTTGCGCGGCGGCCACCGTTTTCGGCAAGGTCGCCAGCGTGGTGGTGGTCGCCTGCAGCGACTGGCCGACGCGCCAGGCCGTCGGCACGCGCGGTTTGGACGGCCGGACCGGCTGTCCGGCCGGCACCGGCGGCTCCTCCGGATAGACCGGATAGGTGTAGTAGCCGTGGGTTTTGAGCTTGGCCTGCGGGTCTTCCCGCTTGACGATATCGGTGCCCTGCTTCATCTTCTGGTTGACCTTGGAGGCCGCCACCGCCTTGTCCTTGTCGACCTCCTCGACGCTGAAGGTGACGATCGCCTGGTCGTTGACGTGCGTGACCTCGCCGGAGGCCGGCACCACCACCAGGGTACCGGCGGTGGGCAGGGATTCCGGCGCGGCGTGCGCGGCCAAAGCGAAGGTGGCGGCCACGGCGGCCGCGAGGTGTTTCAGGTGGGTCATCGATCGATCTCCGAAGTTAATGGAAAAGCAAGCTCGACTTTACCTGAAACGTTTCCCCGTCGCGGATTTACTTGAAGCGCACCTTGCCGACAAGTTGCATCTGCAAAGTAGTCTCGCCCGGCTCGAAACTCGGCTCGGCAACTTCGGCGCTGTCAGCCATCTTGGCGCGCATCATCATCGGCGCCGGCGCCTGGGCGCGTTCCTGCGCGTAATTGCCCGAGCCTTCGAAATCGACCGTGTCGAGCACGGCGTCGCCGACCTTGCGGCCCATGGCGTTGGCGATCGAGTTGATGCGCTCGTTCAGGTTTTTATAGGTCGCGGCGATGCGCTCGTCGTCCAGTTTTTTGGTGGTTTCCGGCGTCAGGCCGAACTGCAGGCCATTCAAGGTCAGCACCTTCTGCGCGGCGGCCACGGTTTTCGGCAGCTTGTCGAGGTTGGTGGTGGTCACTTCCAGATACTGGCCCACGCGCCAGGCGGTCGGCACGCGCTGCTTCGGCATTTGGCCGTTCGGCAGCGGACGGTCTTCCGGGTAGACGGGATAGGTGTAGTAGCCCTGGGTTTTGAGCTTGGCTTGCGGATCGGCCGCCTTGACGATGTCGAGGCCCTGCTTCATCTTCTGGTTGACGCGCGAGGCGGCGGCGGCCTTGTCCTTGTCCTGCTCTTCGATCGCCAGGGTGGCAACGACTTGATCGTTGGCGTGTTTGACTTCGCCGTAGGCCGGCACCACCACCAGCGTGCCGGTGGTAGGCAGCGTATCGGCCGGCGCGGCGTGGGCGGCGAGCGCGAAGGAGACGGCAGCGGCTGCGGCGAGATTTTTCATGACGGTCATTGCGGACTCCAAAGTTGAGATTACGACAAGGCGAACTTTACCCGAAATTACACGTTGTACTTGTAAGACATGGTGACTCTTTGTAACATTGCCACGCAACTAAGTGGGTGTGCTAGAGTTTGTTCCGGAAATGACAACATGGAGAGACGGATGCTGGCGGCAAGGAATTGGATCGCGGTAAGTGGCGCGTGCTTGCCGCGTCATCCGGTAGTAAGGGGATTGAGTCTTTCGCTTGTCAGCGTGCCCCTTGGATGCCTCGCGATGGGAATTCTTCACCTGACATTTTCTGAAGACGTATTAGGTGGTGCGGCCGGGCAGGCGTTGATCGGAAAACCGGGCTGGTACATTTTCCTCGCCGCCGTCATGTTGGCGCCTTTGTTCGAGACCATCTTCGGGCAGCTCTTGCCGATCGAATTGGGGCGTCGGATTGGCGTGAGCGGCCAGGTGTGCATCTTGATCAGCGCGGTGCTATTTAGCCTCGCGCACTTGTACAGCGGCGGCATCGCCAGTGCCGTTGCGACCTTCATCGGCGGCAGCATTCTCGCCTACGCCTATGTGTCGGTGCGCGAGCGTGGCGTCGGCGCGAGCTACATGGCTGCGTTCAGTGCCCATGCGGCCCACAACGCCCTGCTCTTTTATGTGATAGTTCCGTTGTTTTAATAACAGGACAAACATGTCATACCCGTATTTAAGTGACGTTGTGAGGGATGTCACCGGCTACAACCTGCCGCTGCCGCTGGCGACGTTCGGCTTGTTCGTGGCGCTCGGCGCGCTGGTCGCCGGCGGATGCTTCCGCGCGGAGTTGCAGCGCCTTTACCAGGCCGGCCGCATCGGACCGGCGCAACGGCGCGGTGTGGCCGTGCCGCCGCAGGAAGTGGTCAGCGACTTCATGGTGGTGGTGCTGATCGCCGGCGTGATCGGTGCGCGGCTGTTCCACATCCTTGAACACACCGGCCAGTTCATGGCCGATCCGATGAGCATGATCTTCACGCGCTCGGGGCTGAGTATTTTCGGCGGGCTGATCGCCGGCACCCTGGCCGGCATGGCCTGCGTGCGGCGCTGGCGGCTGCCGGTGCGCCCGCTGCTCGACGCGGCGGCGCCCGCCATGATGATCGGCTACGCTGTCGGACGTATCGGCTGCCAGGTGTCGGGCGACGGCGACTGGGGCACTGTGGCGAACATGGCGCTCAAGCCGGAATGGTTGCCGACGTGGTTTTGGGCGCAAACCTACGACAACAACATCTTCGGCGAAGTGCTCGCCGCGCCGGGGGTGTATCCGGCGCCGATTTATGAAACGGCGATGGCGACGGTGTGCTTCCTGATCTTGTGGGCGCTGCGGCGCCATCCGTTCCGCACCGGCTGGCTGTTTTCCGTGTACCTGATGCTGGCCGGCGTGGAGCGCTTGCTGATCGAGCAAATCCGCGTCAATCCGGTGTTCGACGTGCTCGGCGTGCGGGCCACGCAGGCCGAGGTGATCGCCGTCGTGCTGATCGTGCTGGGACTGGTAGGCGCGGTGCTGCTCGGTCAACGGCAAACCGATGACGGCAAGCTGCTCAATCCGAGCTGAGACAGAGGAAGCGCATATGTGGTTTAGCCACCCCAAACCCTTCATCACCAAAGCGGTCGCCATGCAAATGGCCGAGCAGAACAAGCTGCCGCCTCCGGAGACGACGACCATCACGGTCGATCATGAGGACGTGTCCATTCCCGAGTTGAGTCAGCGAGCAGACCCGGCGGCCGGCGATGCCGCGCCGATCCGCATCAACGTCACGCTGCGGCTGCGTGAATATCTTGATTTCCGCTGGGCGAGTAACCGGTCGCGCAAAAAAAGGATGCGCCTACCCGATACGGTGGCCGGCGCGCTGTGGTACTACCTGCGCGTGCGCCATGCGGCCGCGAGCGCCATTGACATCGATGAGCAACAGATCAAACGAACCGGCGCCGGCGGCACCTCGGTCTGGAGCTGGCGCGACGTGCGCGAGGTCCGCCCCTACCCCACCGGCTATTTGCTGCGCCTGGCGGACACGTCGATGCCCATCCCCTACCGCCTGTTGAGCGTCGATCAGCGCGCCCGCTTCAGGGCGATGATCCGGAGGTAACGATGGCGCTGGATTTCATCGGCGAAGTACTGGTACGGATAGGCATCGAAGTGTTTTGCTATGGCACCGGACGTGTCGTCATTCCGTTGCTGTCCCTGGGCACGGCGCGCGTCGAAAAGTGGAACGCGCGCCGATACATCACAACGTCCAAATTGTGGTGGCGCGAGGACGGGAAAGTGGTGATTGGCGACGAGGCCACCGCATTCGTCGGTGTCGTATTTTGGATCGCTGTCATCGTAGCGGTTTGCGTAATCATGTGAATCCCTTAAACGCAAAAAAGCCGGCTCGCGCCGGCTTTTTCGTGAAGAAGAAAAACTTAATTCTTCGACTGGTCGACCATCTTGTTCTTGGCGATCCAAGGCATCATCGCGCGCAGTTTCGCGCCGACTTCTTCGATCGGGTGCTCGGCGGTCAGACGGCGACGCGAGATCAGGGTCGGCGCGCCGGCCTTGTTTTCCAGGATGAAGGACTTGGCGTATTCGCCGGTCTGGATGTCCTTCAGGCACTGGCGCATCGCGTCCTTGGTGGCCGACGTCACAACCTTCGGACCGGTCACGTACTCGCCGTATTCGGCGTTGTTCGAGATCGAGTAGTTCATGTTGGCGATGCCGCCTTCATAGATCAGGTCGACGATCAGCTTCAGTTCGTGCAGGCACTCGAAGTACGCCATTTCCGGAGCGTAACCGGCTTCGGTCAGGGTTTCGAAACCGGCTTTGATCAGCTCGACGGCGCCGCCACACAGAACCGCTTGTTCGCCGAACAGGTCGGTCTCGGTTTCTTCGCGGAAGTTGGTTTCGATGATGCCGGCGCGGCCGCCGCCGTTGGCCGATGCGTACGACAGGGCGATGTCACGGGCGATGCCGGACTTGTCCTGGTACACGGCGACCAGGTGCGGCACGCCGCCACCCTGGGTGTAGGTGGCGCGCACGGTGTGGCCAGGGGCCTTCGGCGCGACCATGATCACGTCCAGGTCGGCGCGTGGCACGACTTGGCCGTAGTGCACGTTGAAGCCGTGGGCGAAGGCCAGCACGGCGCCCTGCTTGGCGTTAGGCGCGACGTTTTCGTTGTAAACCTGGGCGATGTTCTCGTCCGGCAGCAAGATCATGATGACGTCGGCGGCCTTGATGGCGTCGTTCACTTCAGCGACTTTCAGGCCGGCTTTTTCGACCTTGTTCCACGAGGCGCCGCCCTTGCGCAGGCCGACGGTCACGTTGACGCCGGAATCGCTCAGATTCTGTGCGTGCGCGTGGCCCTGCGAGCCGTAGCCGATGATGGCAACGTTTTTGCCCTTGATCAGGGAGATGTCGGCGTCTTTGTCGTAGAAAACTTTCATGATAATTCCTTAGTAATAATTTTTAATGTTGGGGTGTCGGCGGGCCTCGCGGCCATGCCAATTAAACTTTGAGGATGCGTTCGCCGCGTCCGATGCCGGAACCGCCGGTACGTACCGTCTCCAGGATGGAGGCGCGGTCGATCGAGTCGATGAACGCGTCGAGCTTGCTCTTGGCGCCGGTCAGTTCGATCGTGTAGGTCTTCTCGGTGACGTCGATGATGCGGCCGCGGAAGATGTCCGCCGTCCGTTTCATCTCTTCCCGTTCCTTGCCGACCGCGCGCACCTTGATGAGCATGAGCTCGCGTTCGATGTGCTGACCCTCGGTCAGGTCCACCACCTTCACCACCTCGATCAGGCGGTTCAGGTGCTTGGTGATCTGCTCGATGATGTCGTCCGAGCCGCTGGTGACGATGGTCATGCGCGACAGGGTCGGATCTTCGGTCGGGGCCACGGTCAACGTTTCGATGTTGTAGCCGCGCGCCGAGAACAGCCCGACGACGCGGGACAGCGCGCCGGCTTCGTTTTCCAGCAATACAGAGATAATGTGTCGCATGTTATAAGTCCTCCGAACCCAACAGCATTTCAGAGAGCCCCTTGCCCGCTTTCACCATCGGCCAGACGTTTTCCGATTGATCGGTAATGAAGTTCATGAACACCAGCTTGTCCTTCATGCCGAAGGCGTCGCGCAGCGCGCCGTCGACGTCGCCCGGTTTTTCGATGCGCATGCCGACGTGGCCGTAGGCCTCGGCCAGCTTCTCGAAGTTCGGCAGCGAATCCATATAGGACTCGGAGTAGCGCGAACCGTAGTCGATCTGCTGCCACTGGCGCACCATGCCCAGGAAGCGGTTGTTCAACATGATGATCTTCGGCGTCAGATGGTATTGCTTGCAGGTGGCGAGCTCCTGGATGCACATCTGGATCGAGCCTTCGCCGGTGATGCAGGCGACGGTGGCGTCCGGGTTGGCCATCTGCACGCCCATGGCGTACGGCAGACCCACGCCCATCGTGCCCAGGCCGCCCGAGTTGACCCAGCGCTTGGGCTTGTCGAACGGGTAGTATTGCGCGGCCCACATCTGGTGCTGGCCGACGTCGGAGGTGATGAAGGCGTCGCCTTTTGTCACTTCCCACAGCTTTTGCACCACCGCCTGCGGCTTGATGACCAGGTCCGACGAAGCGAACTTCAGGCAGTCTTTGCCGCGCCATTCGTTGATCTGCTTCCACCAGTCCTTGACGGCGGGCGCGTTCGGCTTGGCGTCGGTCGCGTCCAGCTGCGCCAGGAACTCGATCAGCACGTCCTTGACGTTGCCGACGATCGGAATATCAACTTTCACGCGCTTGGAGATCGACGATGGATCGATGTCCACGTGGATGATCTTGCGCGGATGCGAGGCGAAGTGTTTCGGGTTGCCGATCACGCGGTCGTCGAAGCGGGCGCCGATGGCGATCAGGACGTCGCAGTGCTGCATCGCCATGTTCGCTTCGTAGGTGCCGTGCATGCCGGGCATGCCGACGAAGTGCTCGCTCGACGCTTTATAGGCGCCCAGGCCCATCAGGGTGTTGGTGACCGGGAAGCCGAGCTTGTCGACCAGCTTGTTGAGTTCGGGCGAGGCGTTGGCCAGGATCACGCCGCCGCCGGTGTAGATCATCGGACGTTCGGCTTGCAACAGCAGTTGGACGGCCTTGCGGATCTGGCCCGCGTGGCCCTTGTCGACCGGTTTGTACGAACGCATCTCGACCTCTTTCGGGTACGAGAACGTCGTCTTGTGCATCGAGATATCCTTCGGGATGTCGACCAGCACGGGGCCGGGACGGCCGGTGCGGGCGATGAAGAAGGCTTTCTTGACGGTTTCCGCCAAATCCTTAACGTCTTTGACGAGGAAATTGTGCTTGACCACGGGACGGGTGATACCGACCGTGTCGCATTCCTGGAAGGCATCCTGGCCGATGGCGTGGCTAGGCACCTGGCCCGAGATCACGACCATGGGGATGGAATCCATGTAAGCGGTGGAAAGGCCGGTGACGGCATTGGTGACGCCCGGACCGGACGTGACCAGCGCGACGCCAACCTTGTTCGAACTGCGAGAGTACGCGTCGGCGGCGTGGACCGCGGCCTGCTCGTGACGCACCAGCACGTGTTGGAATTTGTCTTGCTTGAAGATGGCGTCGTAGATATACAGGACGGCTCCGCCGGGATAGCCGAAGACGTGTTCCACGCCCTCTTCCGCCAGGCAGCGCACGAGTATTTCCGCGCCGGTGAGTTGGCCGTTTTGGCCACCAGATTGTTGTGACGATGCTTCGGTGTTCATGAAACATTCCTTTCAAGGTCCATTGGAGATTGATCGGATGCTCTTCCCTCGCGAAGTATGCCTGCCCCTACAGCTTTGCCCAGCTTCCCTTTGTCATGCGGTCACACAAGCCTCTTCCGCCAACCGTAGTGGCGTGCAAAGCGGCGCTCAACGCAAATATCGTTCTGCCGGATCCTTCTGTAGCGGTTGTGCGTACCTCTCGCGCTTGTGGCACGGGTTAGAGCAAACTGCCTACATATGAAAGCGCGTCGTGTCGATGGCGGCGTTGTGTGCCTGCTGCGACAAGACCATAAAGCTTCGGGGTGTTCAAAGCGTCCCATACGGTACACCTAGCGCCCCCCTTTGAGCAAGGAATAAATGCCAAAACAGCGGTAAAAGGCTTGTTACCGGTGCAAAAATCCGGTGTTTTGACGTAAAACGGTGCAAGGAATGCCGAATTTTGCTAGCATGCGCTCAGTTCGCAAATCGCCGCCAGCTAGCAATATCAACAACAATCAGCAGCAATTATGCGCCTATCGCCGGTGATCCCGGCAGTACCTCACCCAACGCATGGCCACAGACAAAGAATTATCCGACTTTCTCGAAAACGTCGAGCGGCGCGCCTTTAAACAAGCCGTCTACGCGGTACGCAAGGACGAATCGGCCCTGGACATCGTGCAGGACGCGATGATCAAGCTCGCCGAGAAATACGGCGACAAGCCGGCCGCCGAGCTGCCGATGCTGTTCCAGCGCATCCTGCAGACCACCATCCTCGATTACTTCCGCCGCGAAAAGGTTCGCAACACCTGGGTCAGCCTGTTTTCGGGCATGGCGCCGTCGGGAGAAGGCGGCGACGACTTTGATATACTGGAATCATATGCCGCCGAGGAAGGCACCGAGGCCTCCGAATCGAGCGCCGACAAGGTCGAACGCCAACAAATGCTCGCCCTCATCGATGCGGAGGTACAAAAGCTTCCGGCACGTCAACGAGAAGCCTTCCTTATGCGTTATTGGCAGGATATGGACGTGGCTGAAACAGCCGAAGCAATGGGATGTTCCGAAGGGAGCGTGAAGACGCATTGCTCACGCGCAACACACACTCTCGCCGAGTCGCTCAAAGCCAAGGGAATTAAACTATGAATACCGATGAACTGAACTTCGCCTACAAGGTGCGTCACGCGCTCAACGAGCGGCTGGACGATTTGCCCGCGTCGACCACGGAACGCCTGGCGCAGGCGCGCAAGATGGCGCTGGCCCGTAAAAAGGCCCACGTCGAGGTGCCGCTGAGCGTGCGCGTCGCCAAGACCGAGATGGCCACCTCCGGCGGCTTCCTGTCCCAGGGCTTCGGCTGGCTGGGCCGCATGGGCGTGGCCGTGCCGATGCTGGTGCTGGTCGCCGGCCTGGCCGGCATCTACCAATACGAGCAACAGCAGCGCATCGCCGATCTGGCCGAGCTCGACGCTGCCGTCCTGTCCGATGAATTGCCGCTGTCCGCCTACCTGGACCATGGTTTTAACGCGTATCTGACCCAGAGCGAGCAATAAGCATGGCATTAAGCGGTCGGGCAAAATGGGTCGCCGCTGCTGCGGCGGTGGTAGCGGTAGCAGCGGCCGGCGCGGTATGGATGGGCAACCAGTCCGGGACGCCCGTGCTCGCCTCCGGCCCCACGACTGTGAGCAACGCCGACATCCCGCCTGAAAAAATCCTTTGGAAAGACCTGACGCCGGCGCAACAGCAGGCGCTCGAGCCGCTGGCCGGCGAGTGGGACACGATGGAACCCATCCGCAAGCAAAAGTGGCTGGGCATCGGCAAGCGCTACGCGTCGATGAAGCCCGACGAGCAGGTGCGCGTGCAGGAGCGCATGCGCGAGTGGGTCCGCATGACGCCGGAGGAGCGCCGCCAGGTGCGGCAGAATTTCGCGCGCGCGCAAAAACTCGACCCATCGCAGAAATCGACCCAGTGGGAATCCTACCAGCAGCTGTCCGACGAGGAAAAGAAGGCATTGGCCGCCAAGTCGCCGACCAAGAAGCAGCTGGCCAACCTGCCGACGCCGACCCAGAGCAAAATGAAGATGCCGGCGCCGATCAAGCCAAGCGCACCGACCACCGGCACGGCCGCCGGCACCGCCGCGCCGGCCGCGACGGCGCATCCGCCATGGATCGATCCCGCCACCGGTGGGCCGTTGCCGAACGCCTCGAATATCGCGCCGGTGATCTCTTCGCCCGCCCCCGCCCCAGCACCGGTGCCGGCGCCGGCGCCCGCCGCCGCGCCAAGCCCACCAGTAACCGCGCCGCCGGCGCCGGCCGGCGACAATGCCAAATAGCGTCTCGCCGCCCCTGCAGACCACCACCCGGCCCACCATCAAGCGCCGGCTGGTGTCGATGGTCTACGAATGCCTGCTGGGGTTCGCGGTGCTGTTCCTCCCCTTCCTGATTTTTGAAATGGTCACCGGCGCCAGCCACGCCCCGCTGGTCGAGCACATGCGCCAGGCGCTGGCCTTCCTGGTGCTGGGTGTTTATTTCGTCCACCAGTGGAGCCGCGACGGCCAGACCCTGGCGATGAAAACCTGGCGCCTCAAGCTGGTCCGTCCAGGCCATGCGCACGTGCCGCCGAAGAGCGCCGCCCTGCGCTACCTGCTGAGCTGGATGTGGGTGCTGCCGGCGCTGGTCGTCAGCCTGGCGCTGGACCTGCACCGCTGGCAGGCGCTGGGCGCGGTCGGCGTCGGCATTTTGCTGTGGTCGCTTACCGCCTTTTTCGACAAGGACCGCCAGTTCCTGCACGACAAACTGAGCGGCACCCGGCTGGTGCAACTACCAGCGCCGGAAAAGAAAAAGAAGACCGCGCCAGCAGTATAATTTTCACAATCTTCTGTGGCAGAATAAGCGTCCGCCACTAGGAGATAAGATGACCAAGTTAGTCCGCCTGATGTACGGGGCCGCCCTTGCCCTGACCGCTACCGCCGCCCTGGCGCAAAAGCCCGTTCCACCCGCGCCCGTCGCCAAGGTCGTGCCCGTTACCGACACCTACTTCGGCGAGGCCATCGTCGACCGCTACCGCTGGATGGAGAACGACAAGGACCCGGACTGGCTGCCCTTTCTCAAACAACAGAACGCGCACGCGCGCGGCGTGCTCGACGCGCTGCCCAAGCGCGACGTGCTGTTGAAGCGCATCGAGCAACTGTCGGGCGATGTGGCCGCGCCGGCGCGCGTGCAGAAGGCCGGCAGCCGCATCTTCTACCAGCAGCGTCCGGCCGGCGCCAACAACTTCAAGCTGTTCGTGCGCGACGGCATGAACGGCAAGGACCGCGTGCTGGTCGATCCGACCAAGCTCGACACCAAGTCCAGCCACTACTCGCTGGACTGGTGGCAACCGTCGCCCGACGGCAGCAAGCTGGTCTACGGTCTGTCGAAGGACGGCAGCGAGGATTCGGTGCTGCAGATCATGGACGTGCGCTCCGGCGCCATCCTGAAGGAGCGCATCGCCAACACCCAGGGCGCCAATCCCAACTGGCTCGCCGACAGCTCCGGCTTCTTCTACAACCAGCTGACCGGCAAGATCAACACGCCGGAACGCTACCTCGATTCGCAGGTGCGCTTCCACAAGCTGGGCGCCAAGCCGGAGCGCGACCCGGTCATCATGAAGCGCGATCTCGATCCGTCGGTGAAGTATGAAAAGATCCAGGCGCCTTATGTCGGCACGACACCGCACTCGTCCACCGCGCTGCTGATCCTGGCCGACGTGCGGCCGGAGCAGCGCGTGTTCAGCGCGCCGCTGGCCGACGTCATCAAGGGCAAGGCCAAGTGGCAGCCGGTGGCCGGTTTCGAGGATGAGATCACCGGCATCGACCTGCACGGCGACGACCTGTATCTGCTGTCGACCAAAGGCCATCCGCGCGGGCGCCTGCTGAAGACGTCGGCAAAGGCGCCGTCGCTGGAGAAGGCGGTCGAGGTGGTGCCAGAATCGGCGCTGGTGTTGCAGGGCACTGCGCGCGCCAAGGATGGCCTGTATATCCGCGCCATGGACGGCGGCATCAGCAAGCTGCAACGCTTGGGCGAAGACGGCAAGCTGGTCAACATCGCCCTGCCCTTCGACGGCACGTTGCGCTCGATCGAAGCCGATGCGGACGCGCCCGGTGCGCTGGCCTTGTTATCCGGCTGGCTCGAACCGGCCGCCATCTGGAGCGTTGACGCCGACGGCAAGGTGGCCGACACCGGCATCACGCCCAAGCCGGCCATCGACACCAGCGGCTACACGACCGAACGCCGCTTCGCCAAGGCCAAGGACGGCACGCAGATTCCGTACAGCCTGATCTACAAGAAGGGCCTGAAGATGGACGGCAAAAACCCGGCCTTCATCTCCGCCTACGGCAGCTACGGCGCGGCCGCCTACACGCCATCGTTCGTCAGCCGCGCGCTGGCGCTGGCCGACCAGGGCGCCGTCATCGGCTATGCCAACGTGCGCGGCGGCGGTGAATTCGGCCGCGAGTGGCATCGCGCCGGCAAGCTGGAAAACAAACCGAACACCTGGCGCGACCTGATCGCCGTCAGCGAGGACCTGGTGGCCAACAAGTACACGGCGCCGGCGCACCTGGCCATCGGCGGCCGCTCGGCCGGCGGCATCCCGATGGGACGGGCGATGGAGGAGCGTCCGGACCTGTTCGCGGCGGTGGTGTCGGGCGTGGGCTGGCACAACCCGCTGCGCTACGTGGCCGAGCAGAACGGGTACGCCGAGGAACCTGAATGGGGCGCGATCTCCGACCCGGCCGGCTTCAAGGCGATCAAGAGCATCGACAGCTACCAGCAGGTGGTCGACGGCATCAAGTATCCGGCGGTGCTGCTGACGACCGGCGTGACCGATCCGCGCGTGGCGCCGTTCCATCCGGCCAAGATGGCGGCGCGGCTGCAAACGGCGACGGCCAGCGGCAAGCCGGTGCTGCTGCGCGTGGACTTCGACGCCGGCCACGGCATGGGCTCGACCCGCGCGCAGCAGGATGCCGAGGCGGCCGATACCTACGCCTTCATCCTGTCACAAACCGGCGGCGGGGACGGCAAATAAAATAAGGTGGCTTTCAATCGAACAGGGCTGTGGTAGTTGCAATATTTGAATTAAGATATTATTAAGGTGACTAAAAATTCATCTCTTTTTAACTACCTCTGCGCGCCGTACCACGGCGTGCAGCTCCCCCACCCTCCTTTCGAAGGAAATTGTCTTGATCTCGACCAAAATGAAATGCATCGCTGCGCTGATCCTCAGCGTCGCGACCCTGCCCGCCCTGGCCGCCACGGCGCCGCAGTTCAGCATGACGTATCTCGGCGCCTTCAGCCCGAAGGCGATAAACAATCTCGGCCAGGTAGTGGGCAATGACGCCACGCAAGCGGTCCTGTACAACGGCAGCGGCTTGAACTATCTGGGCTCGCCATCGGGCAGAAGTTTCGCCTATGGCATTAACGACTCCGGCCAGATTGTCGGCGATTACGGCAGCAGGCAGGCGTTCAGCTATTCCAACGGCGTCTACACCGACATCGGCCCCGCGAACAGCACGGCGACCGGCATCAACAACGCCGGCCAAATCACCGGCTATGTGATAACGGACGACAGCTCCTATGGGTTTGTGTATTCGAATGGAACCGTCACCAACCTGACGCCGACCAACGCCACCTTTAGCGGAGCGAACGGGATCAACAACAATGGACAGATTGCCGGCAGCGCAGGCCAATTGCTCAACGAGGCCTTGATCTTCTCGAACAGTGGCACGACCAACCTGTCGGCCGCAATCCCGAACGACGGCAGCACCATCTCCTACGCCGCCGCCATTAGCGACAACGGCAATACCGTGATCAACTCGCGCGACTACTCGACGCAGGCCGACCATGCTTACCTTTACGCCAATGGCGTGGCGACCGCTCTGGACGGCTTCTCGATTGTCGCCAAGGACGTCAACAACGCCGGCATCGTGGTCGGCGCCGACGGCTTCGGCCAGGGCTTCCTGTGGCAAGGCGGCGTGATGTACGACATCAACTCGCTGGTGACCGGGTTGGACGGTTGGAATATCAAAGAGGCGATCGCCATCAACGAATTCAACCAGATCGCCGTCTCGGCCTGCCGTGGCATCGACTGCGGCACGCTGCTGCTGTCCAGCGTCTCGGCGGTGCCGGAACCGTCGACCTACGCCATGATGGCCGGCGGCCTTGGCCTGCTGGGCTTCATGGCGCGCCGTCGCCGCGCCGCGTCGAAGGCGTAACGTCCGTCTAGAAGCGCTCGTGGTCCTGCAGGTAGCGCCACTCGCCTAGCGGCAGGCTGCTCATCGCGATGCGGCCGACGCGGATGCGCTTCATCGACACCACACCCAGGCCGACCAGTTTGCACACATGCTCAATCTGGCCCGGCTTGGGATTCTTCACCGCGAAGCGCAGACGGTTCTCGTTCTGCCAACTGACCTTGTTCGGCGCCAGCGGCTTGCCATTGAACGGCAGCCCGTGATTGAGCAGCGCCAAGCCGTTTTCCATGATCTTGCCGGTGACTTCGACGATAATCTCCTGCTCGATCTTCGCCGCCTCGTCGACCAGTTTGCGGGCGACGCGGAAGTCCTGCGTGAACACCAGCAGGCCGCTGGCCTTCGTTTCCAGCGGTGTGGTCAAGGTCAGGTTGACCAGGTGGCGCTTGAGGAAGCGCTGGCCGGGCGCGGAGCGCGTCAGCGATTCGGCGTTCAGCAGATGCACCGCCGGCGAACCGTCCTTGCCCACGCCGCCATTGGCGCCGGCCGGCTTGTGCAGCAGGATCGTGACCGGGACGATTTCCAGCAAGGTGGCGTCGGGCGCCAGCTCGATTTTCTGCTCCAGCGTGACGCGCGCGCCGGCCTCCTCCACCAACACGCCGTCGACGCTGACGTAACCGCCCTCGATATAGAGTTCGGCCTCGCGGCGCGAGCATGGAAGTATCTCGGCGAGGCGCTTGGCCAGGCGAAGGCTGTTATCTGTGGTGCTGTCGGTCATCCGAAAAAATCCAAAAAAACGGTAATGGCGCGATCGATATCGTCGCGCGACGCATCCATGTGCGTGACGATGCGCAGACGCGGCGACATCGACACGCGGATGCGGGTCAGTTGCAATACGTCGTTCAGACCCCGGCAGGCATCGGCCGGGATATCGACGTAGAAGATGTTGGTCTGCGGCGCGCTGACCTGAATGCCTTTAAGCTTGGCCAGTTCGCCGGCGAAGTAGGCGGCGTTGTCGTGGTCCTCGGCCAGGCGGGCGATGTTGTGCTCCAGCGCGTACAGGCCGCCGGCGGCGATCATGCCGGCCTGGCGCATGCCGCCGCCGAGCATCTTGCGCCAGCGCGTGGCTTCCTTGATCAGCGGCTTGCTGCCGCACAGGATGGAGCCGACCGGCGCGCCCAGGCCCTTGGACAAACACACCGAGACGGAATCGAAGCCCGCCACCGCCGCGCGCGGGCTCACGCCCAGTTTGACCGCCGCGTTGCAGATGCGCGCGCCGTCCATGTGCGTGGCCAGGCCCCGTTCATGGGCCAGCGTGGTCGCCTGCTTGAGGTAATCGAGCGGCAGCACGCGGCCGCCGATGGTGTTTTCCAGCGCCAGCAGCTTGGTGCGGGCGAAGTGGATGTCGTCCGGCTTGATGTAGGCCGCGATGTCGGCCAGCGCCAGGCTGCCGTCGGCCTGGTTGATAATCGGCTGCGGTTGGATGCTGCCCAAGACCGCCGCGCCGCCGCCTTCGTACTTGTAGGTGTGCGCTTCCTGCCCGACCAGGTATTCGTCGCCGCGACCGCAATGGGCCAGCAGCGCCAGCAGATTGCTCTGCGTGCCGGAGGGCGCGAACAGCGCCGCCTCGTAGCCGAACAAATCGGCGGCGTATTCCTGCAGGCGGTTGACGGTGGGGTCGTCGCCGTAGACGTCGTCGCCGACGTCGGCCACGTTCATCGCCGCACGCATCGCCGCGCTGGGGCGGGTGACGGTGTCGCTGCGAAGATCCAACCAATTTTCTTTCAGATCACTCATCGTTCCGCCACCCTTTCGTTTGTTTATTGTGTTTCCAGCTGCCCGGTGAAGAAGCGGTTGCCCATTTCTTGCAGGCCGACCGTTTCAAGCACTTCGCGCAAACGCTCGGACGGGCGCTGGCGCGGCAGGTTCTTGTAGGTGGCGATGATCAGCTCATTTTTCATCGAGTGCTCCCAGCCCACCAACTCGGTCACGTTGACCTGGTAGCCGTGCGCCTCCAGTTGCAGGCACCGCAGCACGTTGGTGATCTGGCTGCCGAATTCGCGCGTGTGGATCGGGTGGCGCCAGATTTCAGTGAGCGCCGACTTGCCCAACGACTGGCCCTTGTTCTTCTTCAGCACCGACGCGACTTCCGCCTGGCAGCACGGCACCAGCACCATGTACTTGGCCTTCTTCTTCAACGCGAACTGGATGGCGTCGTCGGTGGCGGTGTTGCAGGCGTGGAGCGCGGTGACGATGTCGATTTGGTCCGGCAGCAGCTTGGACTCGGTCGATTCGGCCACCGACAGCGGCAGGAACGACATGCCCGGGAAGTTGAACTGCTTGGCCAGCTCCTGCGAGCGCGACACCAGCTCTTCGCGGGTTTCGATGCCGTAGATATGGGAGCCGTCGTTCAGCGCCTTGAAGAACAGGTCGTAAATGATGAAGCCGAGGTAGGACTTGCCGGCGCCGTGGTCGACCAGCGACACTTGGCCCTTCTCGGCCAGCACTTCCTTCAACAGCGGCTCGATGAACTGGTACAGGTGGTAGACCTGTTTGAGCTTGCGGCGGCTATCCTGGTTCATCTTGCCGTCGCGGGTCAGGATGTGCAGCTCCTGCAGCAACGCGACGGTCTGGCCTTCGCGGATCTCCGGCATGTTATCGGCGCCGGTGACAATGGCGCCGATTTTGGCCGGCGCGGCCTTGGCTGGCTTGGTCGGCTTACTTGGCTTCATCGATCCACGCCTGCTGTACCGCTTCGAGAACTTTTTCACCACCGCGCGTGTGGTCGTCGTCGAACTCCTCGAGATCGACGATCCAGTTGTGCAAATCGGTGAAGCGGATAGTCAGCGGATCGATGTCCGGATGCTTATCGTAGAGCGCTTCCGCGATCGCGGTGATGTCCGTCCACTTCATATCAGTGTCCGCCTTCGCTGGCGTGATTGATGGTGTATTTCGGGATTTCGACGACCAGGTCTTCCTCGGCTACGACGGCCTGGCACGACAGGCGCGACACGGCCTCCAGGCCCCAGGCCTTGTCCAGCAGGTCTTCCTCGGTTTCGCTGGCTTCGCTCAGCGAGTTGAAGCCTTCGCGCACCAGTACGTGGCAGGTGGTGCAGGCGCAGGACTTCTCGCACGCGTGCTCGATGTGGATATCATTTTCCAGCATGATGTCGCACAGGGTTTTACCGACTTCGGCTTCGACGACGGCGCCGTCCGGGCACAGTTTTGCGTGGGGCAGGAATACGATTTGTGGCACTTGATACCTCTGTCTTATGGGTTCTTAAACTACCTGGTCGAGCGTCTTGCCGGCCAGTGCGCTACGCACGCTGCGATCCATGCGGCGCGACGCGAATTCTTCGGTGCCGTGGGCCAGCGCCTCGACGGCGGCTTTGACGGCCACGTGGTCGGCGGCGCCGGTCTGCGATTGGGCGATCACGTCGCGCACCTTGTTCATCAGGAGGTCGACCGATGCGCGTTCCTCGTCCGACAGCAGGCCGGCGTCTTCGTCCAGCGCCGACTGCGTGGCCAGGATGATGCGCTCGGCCTCGACCTGCTCTTCGCGCAGCGCGCGGGCGACCATGTCGACATCGGCCGATTTGTACGAATCCTGCAGCATGCGCGCGACGTCGTCGTCGCCCAGGCCGTAGGCCGGCTTGACGGTGATCGACGCCTCGACGCCGGAGCGCAGCTCGCGCGCCGACACCGACAGCAGGCCGTCGGCGTCCACTTGATAGGTGATGCGGATGCGCGCCGCACCGGCGACCATCGGCGGGATGCCGCGCAGCTCGAAGCGCGCCAGCGAACGGCAGTCGGAGACCAGTTCGCGCTCGCCCTGCAGCACATGCACAGCAAGCGCCGTTTGGCCGTCTTTAAACGTGGTGAACTCCTGCGCGCGGGCGCAAGGAATCGTCGAATTGCGCGGAATGATCTTCTCGACCAGGCCGCCCATCGTCTCGATACCGAGCGACAGTGGGATCACGTCCAGCAGCAGCCAGTCGTCGCCCGGCGCGCGGTTGCCGGCCAACAGATTGGCCTGCACCGCCGCGCCCAGCGCCACGACTTTGTCCGGATCGATGTTCGCGTGCGGGATGGTGTGGAAGTACTCGCTGACGGCGCGCTGCACGTGCGGCATGCGCGTCGCGCCGCCGACCATGACCACGCCGTCGACATCATCGGCATCGACACTGGCGTCGCGCAGCGCCTTCTTGATGGCGCTCATGGTCTTGGCGATCAGGTGCTTGGTGATCTCCTGGAAGGTCTCGGCGGTGATCTTCAGATGCACCTCCTCGCCGGAGTTCAGGATGGCGTCGACGGTCACTTCGTTTTTGTTCGACAGCAGTTCCTTGGCTTCGCGCGACTTCACCATCAGGATGGCGGTATCCTCGTCGGACAGCGGCGCCAGTTTTTCCTGCTGGTGGATGTAGCAGAACAGGCGGTGGTCGAAGTCGTCACCGCCCAGCGCGGAGTCGCCGCCGGTGGACAACACCTCGAACACGCCTTTGCTCAGTTTGAGGATCGAGATATCGAAGGTGCCGCCGCCCAGATCGTAGACGGCGTAGATGCCTTCGGAGCCGTTATCGAGGCCGTAGGCGATGGCGGCGGCGGTAGGCTCGCTCAGCAAACGCAATACGTTGATGCCGGCCAGTTGTGCCGCGTCCTTGGTGGCCTGTCGCTGGGCGTCGTCGAAGTACGCGGGCACGGTGATGACCGCGCCGACCAGATCGTCGCCGAGCGAATCCTCGGCGCGCTGGCGCAGAGTGGCCAGGATCTGCGCGGAGATCTCGACCGGGCTCTTGATGCCGGCGATGGTCTTCAGCTGCACCATGCCGGGCGTATCCTGGAAATCGTAGGGCATGTTCTCCGCGTAGGCGATATCGGCCAAGCCGCGCCCCATGAAGCGCTTGACGGAAACGATGGTATTTTTCGGATCGGTGGTCTGTGCGGCCTGCGCCTTGTAGCCGATGTTGGCATGGCCGTTCGGCAGATAGCGCACCACTGACGGCAGCAGCGGGCGGCCATCCTCATCGTTCAGCACTTCTGGAATGCTGTTGCGCACGGTGGCGACCAGCGAATTGGTGGTTCCCAGATCGATGCCCACCGCCAGCCGATGCTGGTGCGGCGCGGTCGACATACCCGGTTCGGAAATTTGCAGAAGTGCCATGTGATTCAAGCCTTTAATCCGGGGTCAGGTCCACCATTTCTACACGGCCTCGGCGCTAACAACCCGTTACGGCAGCGTTCGTGTAGAAATGGTGGACCTGACCCCGGAGTTTGTTAGTTGTCTTCGATCGCGGTGAAGCTGTGTTCTATTTCGTCTTTGAATTTTTCGAGGAACATCAGCGCGCGCACGCCTTGCGCGGCTTGCGCGTAGTCGTCGGCGTCGATCTGTTGTTCGATCTCGGCCAGGCGCTCTTTGCGCGCGGCGCGCAGTTGCTTGTCGAGCGCTTCGAGCGCGTCGGCGTCCTTGCCGGCGCGGGCGTCGCCAAGTTCTTCGCGCCACTCCATCTGCTGCACCAGGAAGGCCATCGGCATCGCCGTGTTGGACTCGGTCTGCAAATCGACGCCGTGCAACTCGCACATGTATTGCGCGCGCTTCTGCGGATTTTTCAGGGTCTGGTAGGCTTCGTTGGCGCGCGTGGCCCATTGCATCGCGACGCGCTTTTCGGCGTCGGTCGCGTTGACGAACTTGTCGGGGTGGACCCGGCTTTGCACGTCGCGGTAGGCGCTGTCGAGCGCCCCCGTGTCGACGGCGAACTTCTGCGGCAGGTTGAACAGCTCAAAGTGATTTTGCATGTGTTATCAGATGCGGAAGCTCTCGCCGCAACCGCATGCGTCTTTTTCGTTCGGGTTGTGGAACTTGAAGCCTTCGTTCAGCCCCTCGCGCGCGAAATCGAGTTCAGTGCCGTCGATGTACGGCAGGCTTTTCGGATCGACGAACACTTTGACGCCGTGCGATTCGAAGACGCTGTCCTCGTCCGCCACTTCGTCGACATATTCAAGTTTGTAGGCCAGGCCCGAACAGCCGGTGGTGCGCACGCCAAAACGCAAGCCGACGCCCTTGCCGCGACGCTCGATGTAGCGGTTGATGTGCTTAGCTGCTTTTTCGGTCAGGGTGATTGCCATGTGATTCTCCGTAACGGCGGCGGACTTTCATCCGCACGCCGTTGTAAAACAGATTTACGCCGCTACCGGGTGCTTGGTCTGGTAGTCCAGAACAGCCGCCTTGATCGCGTCTTCCGCCAGGATCGAGCAGTGGATCTTCACCGGCGGCAGCGCCAGTTCTTCGGCGATCTGGGTGTTCTTGATGGCCAGCGCCTGATCCAAGGTTTTGCCCTTGACCCATTCGGTCACCAGCGAGCTCGATGCGATGGCCGAACCGCAGCCGTAGGTCTTGAATTTCGCGTCTTCGATCAGGCCGTCGGCACCGACCTTGATTTGCAGTTTCATGACGTCGCCGCAGGCCGGCGCGCCGACCATGCCGGTGCCGACGCTGTCATCGCCCTTTTCGAAGGCGCCGACGTTGCGTGGATTTTCGTAGTGGTCCAACACTTTTTCCGAGTAAGCCATTTTGATGCTCCTGTATCTTTAAGATTAGTGGGCTGCCCATTGGATCGAGCTAATGTCGATGCCTTCTTTGAACATGTCCCACAGCGGCGACAGTTCACGCAGTTTGTGTACCTTGGACTTCATCAAGTCGATGGCGAAGTCGATATCCTCTTCCGTCGTGAAACGGCCGATGGTGAAACGGATGGAGCTGTGCGCCAGCTCGTCGCTGCGGCCCAGCGCGCGCAGCACGTACGACGGTTCCAGCGAGGCCGACGTGCAGGCCGAACCCGACGACACGGCCAGGTCCTTGACGGCCATGATCAGCGATTCGCCCTCGACGTAGTTGAAGCTGACGTTGAGGTTGTGCGGCACGCGGTGCTCCATGTCGCCGTTGATATAGGTCTCTTCGATCTCTTGCAGGCCGTTGGCCAGGCGGTCGCGCAGCGACTTGATGCGGGCGATCTCTGTGTCCATCTCGACCTTGGCGAGGCGGAACGCTTCGCCCATGCCGACGATCTGGTGGGTCGGCAGGGTGCCCGAACGCAGGCCGCGCTCATGGCCGCCGCCGTGCATTTGCGCTTCGATGCGCACACGCGGCTTGCGGCAGACGTACAGCGCGCCGATGCCTTTAGGACCGTAGGTCTTGTGGGCGGTGAAGGTCATCAGGTCGACCTTGGTTTTTTGCAGGTCGATGACGACCTTGCCGGTCGCCTGGGCGGCGTCGCAGTGGAAGATGATGCCCTTCGAGCGGCACAGCGTGCCGATCTCGTCGATCGGCTGGATCACGCCGATTTCGTTGTTGACCAGCATGACCGACACCAGGATCGTGTCCGGGCGGATCGCGGCGGTCAGTTGCTCGATGGTGATCAGGCCGTTGTCCTGCGGTTCCAGGTAGGTCGCCTCGAAGCCGACGCGCTCCAGCTCGCGCACCGTGTCCAGCACCGCCTTGTGCTCGGTCTTGACGGTGATGATGTGCTTGCCTTTGGTCTTGTAGAACTGCGCCGCGCCCTTGATGGCGAGGTTGTTCGACTCGGTGGCGCCGGAGGTCCAGATGATTTCGCGCGGGTCGGCGTTGACCAGGGCGGCGACGTGGCCGCGCGCCTCTTCGACCGCCTTCTCAGCCGTCCAGCCGTACATGTGGCTGCGCGAGGCCGGATTGCCGAACTGCTCGCGCAGGTACGGAATCATGGCGTCGGCAACGCGCGGATCGATCGGCGTGGTAGCCGAGTAGTCCATGTAGATCGGGAAATGCGGGGCGGTCTGGAACTTCACGGCGGCGAGGTTTTTTTCTGGGGCGTTCATCTGGTAACTCCGGTTTTCTGTATGTATTTAAGCCAAAGCGCTAAAGCGCTCAACCCAGCGCGGCGTGGTTGCGGTGCATGACAACCACGTTTTGTTCAGCATTCTTTTGCTTCTGTTGATCGACCAGATCCTGCAGCGAAACGGAATCCAGATAATCAACCATCTTTTCGTTCAGCGTGGCCCACAGTTCGTGAGTCATGCAGCGCACGCCGCTGGCGGCGTCGGCGCCGTGGCAATTTTCCTTGCCGCCGCATTGGGTCGCGTCCAGCGGCTCGTCGACGGCGATGATGATGTCGGCCACCGTGACCTTGTCGGCCCGGCGCGCCAGGCTGTAGCCGCCGCCCGGGCCGCGGATCGATTCGACGATCTCGTGGCGGCGCAGCTTGCCGAACAGCTGTTCCAGATACGACAGCGAAATCGCCTGACGCTGGCTGATGCCTGAGAGCGTGACCGGGCCTTTGCCTTGGCGCAAAGCCAGATCGATCATCGCAGTCACAGCAAAACGGCCTTTGGTGGTCAGACGCATCACTACCTCGGTTCAGCTAGGTTAAAATATCGACCCCACTGCTCAACTTAAAGCCTGATTAGTTGATCGATTTAGTCAAGTATACCAAACTTTATGAAAGTTTGCCGGGAGGCCCCTCGACCACTCGGGGTTGATTGCCTTCTACTTGCCTTTTAGCAAGTGCATCGGCTGGAACAGCGCGTGCATGTCCGGATTGCCGATGAAACTCAGGTTGTACGGATGCTCGGCCGTAATCTGCGGAAACTCTTTCATTACCGGCAACTTTTTCAGCAATTCGGCGATTTTCCCCCATAGAATCATGGTCGGCTTTTGCCGCGCCTGGGCCGCCAGGCCGGCCATGACCGTCTCGAAGAACGGCAGCCAGGCTTTCGCGTCCTTGACCGGCGGCACGTGGCTGCGGAACACCAGCGAGGCGTTCAGCAGCAGGAAACCTTGCTGGGTCAGCTTTTGCTGCATCTCGGCCAGCGTTTGGATATGGGTGCCTCCGCCGCTGCGGGCAACGGTCGAAACCGCCGCCATCGCCGCGCCGCCGGTGTCGGCCAGGGTCAGCTGGCCATCGGCCACCAGCAGCATCTTCATGAAGTTGCGCAGCGATGTGGCCTTGTTGACAGGCTTGGACAAGCCGCCGCCCTCTTCGTTCGACCACAGGCTGCCGACGGCGCCGTCCATGAAGCAGACGCCGGTCGCACTGTCTTCGCGCGGGTAAGGCCCCTCCCCCACTAATACATAGCGCACTTGCTCGAGCGGCAGCGCGAAGGCGGCGAACAGCCGTTGTTCAGTCGGCAGATAGATGTCGTCGGCGAGCTGGGCGAGGTAGCCGGGCGAGGCGGCCTGCATCGCGTCGAGGCCGTCGATCAGCAACGGACGCCATGAGGCGTCGGCGCGCGACAGCGCATCAAGGATGGAAGCGGGGATCGTCATACGAAATAGCGGCGGGGGTAAAAGCGAGATTGTAGCGCAGACGGCCAACTACCCGAGATGTTGATTCTTCGCAATACTCGTAGTAGGCAATAGTCCACAATTAAAAATTTGACGGAGAAAATCCTATGCGCTGGCAATCACCTAATATCAACCGTGCCAAGAAAGCGGGCAAGCTCTTCGGAGACGACCCGTTGAAATGGGTCGCGCTCGTGGTGACTTTTATTGGCGTGGTCGCCTGGACAGGCGGCGCCGCTTACGCGGAGGGGTACTGGAGTGCGGTGGGATGGAGCAAACCAATCATCCCCAAGACACTTCAGGAGACGGCCTATGCAGGCTTCACTGGCCCGATTGTCAACTGGTTCCGCGCCAGCCTATTTATTTTATGTGTCGCGATATATGTCGCCCTCCTTGAATTTTTGAGCACGTTGCCGTTCCCAAAATTTACCAAGCAAAAAAACTTGGCCAAAGAACCGTCACGGATGGCCAAATGGTTTTCGCGGAGAAAAAAAATAGACCCGGGCATGGCGCGTTTCATCGCACTGATGCTAGTTTGTGGAGTCTGGCTTTCGCTAATTTTTGCGCTACCCTCAGTAATTTGGTGCTACGCAGCCTTCTCAGAAGGTAAGAACCATATTGAGAAGGCAATATGCGAAGCGCGAGTCGCAAAAAATTTCCATAGCACGGTAATGCTGACTGACGGTAAAACTATGTCAGGCGTTGTCATTGACCGTTCGGAGAAAGTCACGATATTGCTCGACCGATCAGCAATACATGTTATTGCGACGGGACAGAAGTCAGTCCTGCTCGACACGACCAATGTCGAGCATATCGTGTGCCCCACAAAATAAGTCACTTGGCGCCATCCAGCCAGCCCCCGGCGAATCCGGCGCGGCGTAGGCCGGTTTGCAAATAGATGTTGCCGCGCATGATGTTCCATGGGAAATCGTGCAGATAGTTTTCCACCATGATCACCGTCGGCCCCTCGTTGATGCCGAAGTGGTATGGCGACACCCAGTGCCGGCAGGCTACCCGTCCGTGCGAGAACACCGTCGAGAACGACGCTTTGAACCCGTAAGGATTCGCCTCGCACAGCTGCATGTCCTGATAGTGGATGATGCTGGGCATGACGATTTCCGGCGCAAACGGCAGCGACGCGGCAACCGCCCACGGCGCCAGGGTGCCGTCGTCCGGACCGTACGGCACGCCCCGCCCGACATAGTCCCAGAATTTGCGCTGCACGCCATCGATCCTGCGCGTAGCCGGCCCCGGCCCGTCGCTGGCCGTGATGCCCCAGCATAGAGCACCGTATTCCGGGAAACCCATGGGATTTTCGATCGCGTACTTTTGCTGCACATACGTGGCGCGCCGGCTATTTTCGAAATAGTCCGAGTCGTGCTCGCGCATAAAGTCATCCCGGATGCCGCGCAGATCCAGCCACACATGCGACATCTGATGGATGAACAGCGGCCCCGCGTACAGATAGTCGATGCCGTACACCGTCTTCCACTCATAGCTCCGGCACCAGGCGTCGTAGCTGTCCCGTTCCACCGGAAAAGTAGGCGAGCCCAGCGCCAGCACGTACAGGATCAACGCTTCGTCATAGCCTTCCCAGTGCCAGCGCAAAAAGCCGCTTTCCGGGGTCCAGCCGTGGCAGACCAGATTGTTGCGCCCGCGCATCCACTGCCAGTCGACACGGCGATACAGCCTGTCGGCCAGCACGCGGATTTCGTTTTCGTCAGGTGTATCCTGTGTGAAATATTGGGCTGCCGTCAGCATGCCGGCGATAAGCAGCGCGGTGTCGATGCTCGACAGTTCGCATTTCCACGCACGCTCGCCACTGTTCATGTCGATGAAGTGGTAATAGAAACCTTTGTAGCCGGTGGCGCGGGGTGATTCGCTCTGTTCACTGTTGGCGAAGAACCGCAAGGTGGTCAAGGTGCGGACCACGGCGTCGGCGCGCGCCATGAAACCCTGCTCGACGCCGATCGGGTAAGCGGTCAGCGCCATGCCGACGGCGGCGATGCTGGCCGGCCACACCTCGGCGGTCTTGTCGCGGATCAGGCCATTGGCGGGATTGACCTCGTTGACGAAGTAGTCGAACGAGTCCTTCTGCAACTCGTTCAGCAGGGCGAGCGTGGCCGCGTCGATGGTGGCAGGCGGGCGCTCGGCGCGCGGCATGGTGGTCATAAAAGTCCGAACAATTGAAAAAGGTCATGCTGTCACAGCAGTAGCTTGCAGTATGTACCTGAACACACAGATACGCCTGCCGCTTGCGATTCAAACGCGTTTGCCGCACTATTTGATGGCGAAGTTGGCAACGGCCGACTGATGAACCTGAGCGAATCCGAGCGAACCCGAGGCTACCAATTGGCGACTCCCGATATTTCCCGTCTCAAAATCGACCGCGAGGCCAAGGCGCCGGCGGCCGGATCGCGTCCCAGGCGCCGTCGTTGGGGCAGGATGGTGCTGCTGGTGCTGGCCCTGGCACTGGTGGGCGCCGTCGCCATGAGCGTGCTCACCGGCAAGCCCACCGTGGAGGTGGTCGCGGTCGCGCAGACCTATCCGGCGCAAAATTACACGCTCCTCAACGCCACCGGCTACGTGGTGGCGCAGCGTAAGGCCGCGCTGTCGTCCAAGGCCACCGGCCGGCTGGAGTGGCTGGGCGTGCTGGAAGGCTCGCACGTGAAGAAGGACGAGGTGATCGCGCGGCTGGAAAGCCGCGACGTCGCGGCGGCGCTGGGACAGGCGCAGGCCAACGTCAAGGTCGCGCAGGCCAATCTGGAACAGGGCCAGGCCGAGTTGCAGGACGCGCAATCGGCCTTCCAGCGCGCGGCCGAGCTGTTGAACCAGAAATTCATCGCCGCCTCGGCCTACGACACGGCGCAGGCGCGCCTGAACAAGGCCAAGGCCAGCATCTCCGGCTATCAGGCCGCCATCGCGGCGGCGCGCGCCAACGCGCAGGCGGCGCAGGTGGCGGTGGACCAGACGGTGATCCGCGCACCCTTCGACGGCGTGATCCTGACCAAGAGCGCCAATGTCGGCGACAACATCACGCCCTTCTCCTCCGCCGCCGACAGCAAGGGGGCGGTGGTCACCATCGCCGACATGGACACGCTGGAGGTGGAGGCGGATGTCTCCGAATCGAACCTGAGCAAGATCCGCGTCGGCCAGCCGGTGGAAGTCCTGCTCGACGCGTTCCCGGAGCTGCGCCTTGCCGGCACGGTATCGCGCATGGTGCCGACCATGGACCGCAGCAAGGCGACCTTGCTGGTCAAGGTGCGATTCGAAGAGCGCGATCCGCGCGTGCTCCCGGATATGAGCGCCAAAGTCGCCTTCCTGTCGCAGGCCGTGCCGCCCCAGGATAAGCAACCGGTAACCGCCGTGCAGCCAGCGGCGATCGTCACGCGCGGCGGCACGCCGCCGGCGCAGTTTGTATTCCTGCTCGACGCCGATGGCGCCAGGGTCAAACGGGTGCCGATTACCCAGGGCCGCAAGATCGGCGAGCTGGTCGAAGTAAAAGGCCTGAAGCCGGGCAACAAGGTCGTGCTGGCGCCGGACGACGCCTTGCAGGACGGCCAGGCCGTCAAATTGGCGAAGAAATGACCGAGCCGCTGGTATTGATCGAACATCTGGTCAAGTCCTATCGCCGTGGCGATCAGGTGCTGGAGGTGCTGCGCGATATCAGCCTGTCGATACCGGCCGGCGCCTTCACCGCGCTGATGGGCCCCTCCGGCTCCGGTAAAAGCACGCTACTCAATCTGATCGCCGGCATCGACAAGCCCGATAGCGGCGTGCTGCGGATCGCCGGCCTGGATATCGCCGGCATGGGCGAAACGGAGCTGGCCGGATGGCGTGCCGCCAACGTCGGTTTCATCTTCCAGTTCTATAACCTGATGCCGGTGCTGACCGCGTTCGAGAACGTCGAGCTGCCGCTGCTGCTCACGCCCTTGTCGCGGCGCGAGCGGCGCGAAAGGGTGGCGCTGACCCTGGAGATGGTCAACCTGGCCGACCGCATGGACCACACGCCGAACGAGCTGTCCGGCGGCCAGCAACAGCGCGTGGCGATCGCCCGCGCCATCGTCAGCGATCCGACATTGATCGTGGCCGACGAGCCGACCGGTGACCTCGACCGCCAATCGGCCGCCGAGATCCTGGCGCTGCTCCAGCAACTGAACCAGCAGTTGGGCAAAACCATCATCATGGTCACACACGACGCCCACGCGGCGGCGCAGGCGCGCAATGTGGTGCACCTTGAAAAAGGCGAACTGCTCACCGACGAGCCGCAGCGCGCGTGAAGCTGAAACTAAACGCCCGGACGCCGCCATGTACACTCTGCGACTAATCGTCAAAAACGCCTTGCGCCACAAGCTGCGCACGTCGTTGACGATACTCGGCCTGGTGGTGGCGATCTTCGCCTTCGGCCTGCTGCAGACGGTCATCGACGCCTGGTACGCCGGCGCGGAAGGCGCCTCCAACACCACGCTGGTCACCCGGAACAAGACATCGCTGGTGTTTCCGCTGCCGCTATCCTACGAGGCGCGCATCCGCGCGGTTCCCGGCGTGACCGGGGTGGGCTACGCCAACTGGTTCCAGGGGACCTATAAAGACCCGAAAAACTTCTTTGCGCAGTTTGCCATCTCCGGCGCCAGCTATCTGGACATCTACCCCGACTACCTGCTGCCGCCCGACCAGCGCGCTGCCTTCCTGCGCGACCGCAAGGGCGCCATTGTCGGCCGCAAGCTGGCGGACCAATTCGGGTTCAAGGTCGGCGACATCATCCCGCTCAAAGGCACCATCTACCCTGGCGACTGGGAACTGGTCGTGCGCGGCATTTTCGACGGCAGGCAAAGCACGACCAATACGGCCACCCTGTTCCTGCACTGGGATTACGTCAACGAGTCGTTCAAGAAGACCATGCCCCGCCGCGCGAACCAGATCGGCGTGTACGTGGTGCGCATCGACGAGCCGGAAAATGCCGCCACCATCTCGGCGGCGATCGACAGGGAATTCAGCAATTCGCTGGCCGAGACGCTGACCGAGACGGAGAAGGCGTTCCAGCTCGGTTTCGTTTCGATGTCGGAGGCGATCGTGATGGCGATCCGCGTGGTGTCGTTCGTCGTGATCGTGATCATCGCGGCGGTGATGGCCAACACGATGGCCATGAGCGCGCGCGAACGCCTGGGCGAATACGCGACGCTCAAGGCGCTGGGCTTCGGCCCCGGCTTCCTCACCGCAATGATCCTGGGCGAATCGCTGTTGCTGTCGCTGTTCGGCGCGGCGCTGGGTATCGTCATCCTGTTTCCATTCGCGGCTTTCCTCGGCACGGTGATGGGAACGATGTTTCCCGTCTTTGAAGTGACGCGGTTGACGGTGATCCAGCAGATACTGGCCGCGCTGGCCGTCGGCTTGGTCGCGGCCATCGCGCCAACCTTACGGGCGACCCGCGTCAACATCGTCGAGGGATTGCGGAGCATAGGATGACAATGCGATGAAGATCCCGCTCTTCTACGTCGCCCGCAATTTATGGGCGCGGCGCCTGACCACGGCGCTGACCGCCGCCGGACTGGCACTGGTGGTGTTCGTATTCGCGACGGTGCTGATGCTCGATGAGGGCTTGCGCAACACGCTGGTGACCACCGGCGAGTACGACAACGTGGTGCTGATACGGCGCAGCGCCGACACCGAGGTGCAGAGCAGTGTGGAACGGACGCAAGCCAGTATCGTCTCCAGTCACCCTTCCATCGCGCTGGGCGCCGACGGCCAGCCCTTGCTGTCCAAGGAGACAGTGGTGCTCATCTCGCTCAACAAGCGCGGTTCGGCAAAACCGTCGAACGTCATTATCCGGGGCATAGGCCCGCGTGGGCTGATGCTGCGGCCACAAGTGCGGTTGACGGCCGGGCGCATGTTCCGGCCGGGCGCGTCGGAGATCATCGCCGGCGCCAGCATCGCGCGCCGCTTCTCCGGCGCCGGCATTGGCGAGACGCTGCGCTTCGGCCAGCGCGAATGGACGGTCGTGGGGTTGTTCGACGCGGGGAACAGCGGCTTCGATTCGGAAGTGTGGGGCGACGCCGATCAGTTGATGCCGGCCTTCCGGCGGGTCGCCTACTCGGCGGTCGTGCTGCGGCTGGCCGGTACGTCACTGTTCGACGGCTTCAAGAAGGATATCGAGGGCGATCAGCGCTTGACCCTCGACGCCAAGCGGGAGCAGACTTTTTATGCGGACCAGTCGAAGGCGCTGTCGACCTTCATCAGCGTGCTGGGGTTGATCTTGTCGGTGATTTTTTCGATCGGGGCCATGATCGGGGCGACGATCACCATGTATGCGTCGGTCGCCAACCGGGTTGGCGAGATCGGCACGTTGCGGGCGCTGGGGTTTCAGCGGCGGAGTATCCTGGCGGCGTTTTTGGCGGAGTCGATGCTGCTGGCGATGGTGGGCGGCGTGCTGGGGCTGGGATGCGCGTCGCTGATGCGGTTCATCTCGTTCTCGACCACGAATTTTCAGTCGTTCTCGGAGTTGGCGTTCGGGTTCAGGCTGACGGTGGATATTGTCGTCAAGACGCTGGTGTTTTCGCTGGCGATGGGATTTATCGGCGGGGTGCTGCCGGCGCTGCGGGCGGCGCGCATGAAGATTGTGGATGCATTGCGGGCGGTTTGAGGTGGTTGTCTTGCATGGGCCGTCGACGACTCACACATGGCCGAATACGGCGTTCCGCCTAATCCGCCCTACGTGTCTCCGGATTTGATCGACATTCCCGGGCCGCATTCCGCCGAGCGAACACGTGGCCGTCGGCGGTTCCTCCGGATTTCATAGACGTTACCGGGGCGGATGTCCGCCGCGGAAACACGTAGGGCGGATTAGCGAAGCGTAATCGGCCATGTATGTGCCGCCGACAACGCATATTGTCCCGACGCGCGGCTTACTACTCGGCGTCGGGCTGCTGCGACGGGTGCGCCTGCTGGAACGCCGGCAGCGCGGCGCAGGCGGCGTTGATCCGCATGACCGTGGGGTAAGGTGCCGTATCGACCTCGAACCGCTGCGCGTTGAACACCTGCGGCACGAGGCAGCAGTCGGCCAACGTCGGCGTGTCGCCATGCGAATAGGCACCCGTGCGCCCATCCCCGGCCAACAGCGCCTCCAGGGTTTCCAGTCCGCTGCGCAGCCAGTGCCGATGCCACTCCAGCTTGACCTCCTCGCTCAACCCCATCTCGCCCTTGATGTACTTCAGCACCCGCAGATTCCCCAGCGGATGCGTATCGGCCACCACCGTCAACGCCAGCGCACGCACGCGGGCCCGGCCCGCCGGATCGGCCGGCAGCAACGGGGTTTGCGGCCGTGTCTCCTCCAGATATTCCAGTATCGCCAGCGACTGGCCGATGACGGCGCCGTCGTCGTCCACCAGCGTGGGCAGCAGCGTGGACGGATTGACCGCCCGATAAGCGTCCGCCAGATGCTGGCCGCCATCGCGCAGCAGATGCACCGGCTGCGCCTCGTAATCCAGCCCCTTGAGATTGAGCGCGATCCGCACCCGGTAAGCGGCGGAACTGCGGAAGTAGGTGTAAAGCTTCATCGACGGCGCTCCCCATAATGCGCGACGGTCTGCTCGATCACGCCGAAGATGCTGGCGCCCTGCGCGTTCCGCATCTCGATCCGCACGCTGTCGCCGAATTTCAGGTAGTCCGTCTGCGGTTTGCCGGTTTCGATGGCTTCGTACATGCGCACCTCGGCCAGGCAGCAATATCCCACGCCGCCGTTGGCGATGCTCGACCCATTGAGCCCGCCCTGCTTGTTGGAGACGGTGCCGGAGCCGATGATGGTGCCGGCCGCCAGCTCCCGCGTGGCGGCGGCGTGCGCGACGAGCTGCGCGAAGTTGAAGGTCATGTCTTCGCCCGCATTCGGTTTGCCGAATGGCTTGTCGTTGATATCGACCAGCAGCGGCAGATGCAGTTTGCTGTCGGTCCAGTCATGACCCAATTCGTCCGGCGTGACCGCCACCGGCGAAAACGCGCTGGCCGCCTTGGACTGGAAGAAGCCGAAGCCCTTGGCCAGTTCGTTCGGAATCAGGTTGCGCAGCGAGACATCGTTGACCAGCATGACCAGCCGGATCGCCTTGCCGGCATCGGCCACGCTCACGCCCATCGGCACGTCGCCGGTGACGACGGCCACCTCGGCCTCCAGATCGATGCCCCACTCCTCAGACAGCGCGTAGATCGGATCGCGCGGGCCGATGAAACTGTCCGAGCCGCCCTGGTACATCAGCGGGTCGGTGTAGAACGACGCCGGCACTTCGGCGTTGCGTGCCTTGCGCACCAGTTCAACGTGATTGATGTAGGCCGAGCCGTCCGCCCATTGATAGGCGCGCGGCAGCGGCGAATGGCAGGCTTGCTGGTCGAACGGCTTGGCGTCGACCGAGTCGCCGGCGTTGAGCAGGGTGTACACCGCTTCCAGCCGGTCGTTGACCAGTTCCCAATGGTCCAGCGCATGCTGCAGCGTGGCCGAGATTTTCGGCACCAGCTGATATTGGGACAGGTCGCGGCTGACCACGACCAGACGGCCATCGCGGCTGTCGTCCTTCAATGTGGCGAGTTTCATGCCTGATCTCCCGCAGTGACGGCCGCCGGCGCGTGCATCCACGCTGCGTGCTTGGGCGCCTTGCGCGTTTTGGACCACTCCTCGAGCATCTCCCATTTGACGGCGTCGAGCTTTTGCATCATGTCGGGGGTGCCGGTGTTGACCGCCAATTCGAGGCGGTGGCCGTTGGGGTCGAAAAAGTAGATCGATTTGAAGATGGTGTGGTTGACCGGGCCGATGACGTCGATGCCGCCGGCGATCAGCCGCTCCCTGGCGGCCAGCAGGTCGTCCATGCTGTCGACCTCCATCGCCAGGTGCTGCACCCAGGCCGGCGTGTTGTGGTCGCGGTCCATCGGCGCCTGCGTCGGCAGCTCGAAGAAGGCCAGCACGTTGCCGTGGCCGGCGTCAAGGAAGACGTGCATATACGGGTCCGGCGCTTTGGTCGACGGTACTTCATCCTCGGCGATGGCCAGCACGAAGTCCATGTTCAGGTGCTTGACGTACCACTCGACGGTTTCCTTGGCGTCCCGGCAGCGGTACGCGACGTGGTGAATTTGTTTGATTTTCATAGTTGCCTCCAATTCTATTCTTTCGACATTAGATGCGAATCTCAGATATCATACAAACAGTATTTTTCCGGCCATTTATCAGGTTTTCCCATGAATCCAAGTTTGCGGCAAATGCGGGCACTGGTCGCGCTGGCCAAGACCGGCAGCTTCACCTTGGCGGCGGATCACCTCAACCTGACGCAATCGGCGCTCAGCGGCCAGATCAAGGAGCTCGAACAGATGCTCGGCGTGCGTGTTGTCGAGCGTACCACGCGCAAGACGCAGTTGTCGGAGCTGGGACGCGAACTGACGCCGTTGTTCGAGAAGATGCTGCAGGATCTGGACCGCGCAATGGCCGACATCGCCAGCCGCAAGGCGCTCAAGCAGGGCATCGTGCGCATCGCCGCGCCGCAGATGCTCTCATGTACCTTGCTGCCAGAGGCTATCGCCGCCTATTCCGCCCGCTATCCGGACGTGCAGGTGCGGCTGGCCGACAGCCCGGTCGAACAGGTGTCGGCGCGCGTGTTCAGCGGCGAGGTGGACTTCGGCATCGGGCCGGAGCGCGACGCCAACGTCGAGATCGAGGCGCAGCAATTGTTCGAGATGCCGTTCGTGGTCGTGTTTCCTGCCGGGCATGCGCTGGAGTCGCGCGAACGCATCACCTGGGCCGACATCAACGACTTCCCGTTCATTTCCTTACAGGGGCAGTTCACCGAGCGGCTGCTGCGCGATATGCATGTGTCGTTCCGCGAGCTGTCGCTCAGCCCGTATAACGAGGTGACCTTCATGACCACCGCGCTGGCGATGGTGCATGCGCGGCTGGGCATCACGGTCTGCCTGCCATACGCGGAAAAAATGGTGGCGCTGTATGGATTGCGGATGCGGCAATTGGTCGATCCCGAGCTCACGCGTCGTTTTTTTGTCTACACGCGCAACGCCCGCGCGCTGTCGCCGGCGGCCGAGAGTTTCGTCGCGTTCCTGCGGGATTACGTCGCGGCGCACCAGTGGAACGTTCCGCTCGGTTAACATATCTTACATTTTTCCCACTACCGCGGCCCATGCGGCGTGTGTATGCTTCGGTATATGAATATTCTGCATATCGACTCCTGCGCGCTGGGCGACAGTTCGCAATCGCGCCAACATACCGCCGCCGCCGTGGCGCGGCTGGCGTCCGCGCACGAGGGGGCCAGCGTGAACTATCGCGACCTTGCCGCCGCGCCCTTATCGCACGTCAGCGCGCCACTGCTGCAGGTGATGCGCAAGCAATGGAACAGCGCCATTCCCATGCACGCGGAGCTGCGGGCGGAGTCGCTGCTGAGCGCGTCGCTGTTGCAGGAATTCGTCGACGCCAACATCGTCGTGGTCGGCGCGCCGATGCACAACTACTTCACGCCATCGACCCTGAAAGCCTGGCTGGACCGCTTGCTGCACCTGCACGGTGACATGGAGAACCAGTGCGACTCGCAGCGTGTGATGCTGGTGACGTCCGGCTGGGGAGCGGACGACCCGCAACAGGCCGAGCTGATGCACAATTACGAAGGTCAGTTGACCGCGGCGTTCAAGTCCATTGGCGTCAAGCATCTGGACATCGCCCGCGCGGGCATGAACTGAACTTTACGCCCCCCTCCCCGGCGCACGCTCAAAACACAAACGACTATGACAGCAGACACCATCGCCATCAACCAAATGATGGACCAGTTCGACGGCCACCATAGCGTTTGGCTGTTCGGCTACGGCTCGCTGATTTACAAGGCAGACTTCCCCTACCTGCAACGCCGTCCGGCCAGCATCGCCGACTGGACGCGCCGCTTTTGGCAAGGTTCGCACGACCATCGCGGCACGCCGGAGGCGCCGGGCCGCGTGGTCACCATCATCGAGGAAGCCGGCGCCATTTGCCATGGCATGGCCTACCTGGTCACGCCGGAAGTCTTTTCCCACCTGGACCACCGCGAGAAGAACGGCTATCTGCGGCTGGCGACGACGATCACGTTCGATGACGGCGACGGCCATGGCGACAGCGGCGACAGCGTCGTCGGCCTGGTCTATATCGCCACGCCGGACAACACCGCCTTCCTCGGGGAGGCGTCGGAGCAGGAAATCGCGCGCCACATCGCCCGCTCCATCGGCCCAAGCGGCCCGAACAGCGACTACCTCAATCATTTGGCGCGCGCCCTGCGCGAACTGGGCCGCCACGACCAGCACGTCTTCGAGATCGAACGGCATCTGGCCGCGTTGAACACCCCTCCCTCAACGGTTCCGTCAGAATAAATCCAGCTGCCCTGCGTCGGCCGGCCGCGCGCGCGCGCCCAGCGGCGGCACCACCAGCGGACGGGTAAACTGCGACGCGTCCATGCTATGGAAGCGGCTGCCCTTGCCCGATAGTCCGAGACGCTCGGTGGCGATCTTGAAGCGTTGCCGTATCAATTCCGCCCACACGCCCTCGCCTTTCATGCGGGAGCCGAACGTGCTGTCGTAGTCCTTGCCGCCGCGCATTTCACGCACGCGGTTCATCACGCGCTGCGCCCGCTCCGGGAAGTGCGCCTGCAGCCATTGCTGGAACAGCGGCGCCACCTCCCAAGGTAACCGCAACACCGTGTAGTGGGCGGTGACGGCGCCGGCTTCCTTGACCGCCTCCAGCAAGCGCTCGATATCCGGCTCGGTGACGAACGGAATGATGGGCGCGACGCTGACGGCCACCGGAATGCCGGCGTCGGTGAGGGCGCGGATCGTGCGCAGGCGCCTCGCCGGGGCCGCCGCGCGCGGTTCCAGCGTGCGCGAGATGGCCGGGTCCAAGGTCGTGAGCGTGATGGCGACGCCGGCTTGCCGCTTGGCGGCCATCGCCGAGAGGATGTCGATATCCCGCTCGATCAACGACGATTTGGTGATCAGGCCGACCGGGTGCTGGCATTCCTGCAGCACTTCCAGCACGCGGCGCGTGAGTTTGCGCTCGCGCTCGCAGGGCTGGTAGGCGTCCGTGTTGACGCCGAGCGCGATCGACTCGGGCTCGTAGCCGGTCTTGGCCAGCTCGCGCCGCAGCATTTCCGGCGCGTTGACCTTGGCGAAAATCTTGCTCTCGAAGTCCATGCCCGGCGACAGGCCGAGATAGCTGTGCGTGGGACGGGCGAAGCAATAGATACAGCCATGCTCGCAGCCGCGATACGGGTTCAACGAAACACTGAACGGCAGGTCCGGCGAGGCGTTGCGGCTCAGGATCGATTTACAGTACTCGTCGGTGACCTGGGTTTTCCACGGCGACGCCTCCTCTTCCTCGCGCTCCCAGCCGTCGTCGTAGGCCTCCCGCGCGTTGACCTCGAAGCGCCCTTGCAGGTTCGATACCGCGCCACGGCCTTTTTGCGCCTTCAGCGAAGGCGGCGGCAGCATCACGTGCTCTTGGTTGTTTTCGTCGTGGTTCATGATACGTGGGCTCGATACCTGGGCTCGGGCACCGGCGGGGATCGCCGGCGCTGCGCCAATACTGTATATATATCCAGTATTCTAAGCGCTCCAAATGGCCATATCAAGCGAAAAATCAAAGGTGCGGCCTGCGCGCCTTTGGCGCCCGCGTCCGAACTGGTATCATGCGGGGCTTCCGGGGGAAAGACTTTCCCCGCGCCCCGCGCGCCCCCACCCCACATTCCGCCAGGCTGCCGCCCCAGGCAGCGGCCCGGCTCACTCTACGCGAGCTAAACATGAACAATTCGACTCAACCGTTGCCGTCTTTTTTTAGCCGGATATCGATCGCCATCGGCGCCTTCTTCCGCGCGCTGTCCGATGCCGAATACGCCGCGCGCCTGGCGCGCATCGCCGCCGGCGAACCGCAGCCTTCCGCCGCGCCGGTTGCCGCTCCGGCGCCAGCCCCCGCACCGGCGCCCGTTCCGGCTCCGGCCCCGGTCACGCTGCGCGTCGCCACGCCGGATGCCGCGCTCCAGCTGCTTGGCCTGTTCCAGCGCGAGGCGCGCCTGATCGACTTCACCCAGGAAAACCTGAGCGCCTATTCGGACGCCGACATCGGCGCCGCCGCGCGCGTGGTGCACGAAGGCTGCGGCAAGGTGCTGCGCGAGCACTTCACCATCGAGGCCATTCGCAGCGAGGCCGAAGGCAGCCGCGTGGTGCTGGAGGAAGGCTTCGACGCCAGCGCCGTGCGCCTGACCGGCAACGTCGTCGGCAAGGCGCCGTTCCGCGGCGCGTTGAGCCATCGCGGCTGGCGCGCATCGAACGTGCGCCTGCCGAAACTGGCCGAAGCGCACGACGCGGCGATCCTGGCCCCGGCGGAGGTGGAATTATGAGCGACCCACGCTACGCCATCGGCATCGACCTTGGCACCACCCATAGCGCCCTTTCCTATGTCGACCTGGCCACCAGCGACGGCGAAAAAACCCGGCACGGCGTGCTGGCGATTCCGCAGCTGACGGCGCCGGGCACGGTGGAAGACCTGGCGCTGCTGCCATCCTTCCTGTATCTGCCGCACGCCGACGAATTGGCGCCGGGCGATTTGAGCCTGCCGTGGCAGCAGTCGGCGGCCGAACAAACCGGCGTGGCCGGCGAAATGGCGCGCAGCCGTGGCGCCACCACGCCGATACGCCTGGTCTCCAGCGCCAAGAGCTGGTTGAGCCACCCGGGCGTGGACCGCCGCAGCGCCCTGCTGCCGAACGACGCGCCGGAGGAAGTCACGCGCGTCTCGCCGCTGGAGGCGTCGACCCGCTACCTGTCGCATCTGCGCCAGGCATGGGAGCAGGCGCACCCTGAGGCGCCGTTCGGCGAACAGGCGGTGACGGTGACGATCCCCGCCTCCTTCGATCCCGGCGCGCGCGAACTGACCGCCGACGCGGCGCGCGCCGCCGGCTACACCAATCTGACCCTGCTGGAGGAACCGCAGGCCGCCTTGTACAGCTGGATCCAGGGCAGCGAAGGCCGCTGGCGCAAAGAAGTCAAACCGGGCGACATCATTCTGGTGGTGGACGTCGGCGGCGGCACCAGCGACTTCTCGCTGATCGCCGTGCTGGAACGCGACGGCGTCCTGGAGCCGCACCGCATCGCGGTCGGCGATCACATTCTGCTCGGCGGCGACAACATGGACCTGGCGCTGGCGCATCTGGTGGCACGCAAGCTGGCCGCCAACGGCACGCAGCTCGATCCTTGGCAGATGCGCGCGCTCACCTACGGCTGCCGCACGGCCAAGGAAAAGCTGCTGGCCGATGCCACCGTCGAAACCTGGCCTATCGTGGTGCCGAGCCGGGGGTCGAAACTGATCGGCGGTTCGATCCGCACCGAGCTGACGCGCGACGAAGTGACGACCTTCATTCTCGACGGCTTCTTCCCGGCGGTGGACGCGGCGGCGCGTCCGGCAGTGCGCACGCGCGCGGGCCTGACGCAGCTTGGCCTGCCGTATGCGCAGGACGCGGGCATCACACGCCACCTGGCCGCGTTCCTGGCTCGCCAGGTCGGCGCCACCGGCGAACTGGAAGGCTACGCCGGCAAGCACAGTGCCGACGCCAGCTTCCTGCATCCGACGGCGGTGCTGTTCAACGGCGGCGTGTTCAAGTCCGAGCTGCTGGGGCAACGCGTCATGGCCACCCTCAATGACTGGCTGTATATGGAAGGCGCGGAGCCGGCCCGCATGCTGGGCGGCGCCGATCTGGATCTGGCGGTCGCGCGCGGCGCGGCTTATTACAGCTACGTGCGTCGCGGTAGCGGTGTGCGGATTCGCGGCGGTACGGCGCGCGCCTACTACGTGGCGATCGAATCGTCGATGCCGGCCATCCCCGGCATGGAACCGCCGATCCAGGCGCTGTGCGTGGCGCCGTTCGGCATGGAGGAAGGCAGCGAGATCGAACTGCCGAACCAGGAGTTCGGCCTGGTCGTCGGCGAGCCGGTGCAGTTCCGCTTCTTCGGGTCCTCGGTGCGCCGCCAGGACCAGATCGGCGACCTGCTGGACTTCTGGGGTCCGGAGGAACTGATCGAGTTGAACGAGATCCAGGCCACGCTGTCGCCGGAAGGCCGTCAGGCCGGCGACGTGGTGCAGGTGCGCTTGCATGCGATGGCGACCGAATCGGGAACGCTTGAATTGCTCGCCGTTGCCAACGACGGCCAGCGCTGGAAAGTGGAGTTCGACGTTCGTTCCGGCTCCACGGAAGGCGCCGCCGCCTGAGCATGAGTCAATACATCGTCAGCATCGACCTTGGCACCACCAATACGGTGCTGGCCTATTCGGCGCCCGGCAAAGCCGACATCCAGCTGTTCGACATCGAGCAGTTGGTGGCGCCGGGCGAGGTTGGCGCTGGCGCGCTGCTGCCGTCGGTGCGCTACCACCCCGCCGAGGGCGAGCTGGCCGACGGCGAATTGCAACTGCCATGGCGGCAGGACGACGTGGCCGGTTTGCGGCAGGTGGTCATCGGACGACTGGCGCGCAACATGGGCGCGCAGGTGCCCGGGCGTCTGGTCTCCAGCGCCAAGAGCTGGCTGTCGCATCCCAACGTGGACCGCACGGCGGCGATCCTGCCATGGGGCTCCGAAGCCGAGGTAGCCAAGGTGTCGCCGGTGGCCGCCAGCGCTTCCTATCTTGCGCATCTGCGCTCCGCGTGGAATACGCGCTTTCCTTCCCATCCGCTGGAACGCCAGCAGATCGTCCTGACGATTCCCGCCTCCTTCGACGAGGGCGCGCGGGCGCTGACACTTGAAGCGGCGCGCATGGCCGGTCTGCCCGGCCTGCGCCTGCTGGAGGAGCCGCAGGCGGCCTTCTACGATTGGCTGTACCGCCAGCGCGCGACGCTCGCCGCCGATCTGGCCGAAACGCGCCTGCTGCTGGTGTGCGACGTCGGCGGCGGCACCACCGACTTCAGTCTGATCAAGGTCGCTATGGTCGACGGCCAGCCGGAGATCAGCCGCATCGGCGTCGGCAATCACCTGATCCTCGGCGGCGACAATATGGATCTGGCGCTGGCGCATCTGGTCGAGACGCGCATGGCGGCCGCCCAGGGTGGCGAGGCGCCTCCTCCTCGCCTGTCGTCAAGCCGGCTGGCGCAACTGGCGGAGCGCTGCCGCGCGGCGAAGGAGCTGCTGCTGGCGGCGGACGCGCCGGAGCGCGCCACCGTCACCTTGCTCGGTTCCGGCTCGCGCCTGATCGGCGGTTCCCGCTCCGCCGAGCTAACGCGCGACGAAGTGGCGGCGCTGGTGGTGGATGGTTTCTTTCCGTTGAACCCGTCGCGCGAACCCGCCACGCGCGGGCGCGGCGCGATCATCGAGTTCGGACTGCCCTATGCCAGCGACGCCGCCATCACGCGTCATCTCGCGGGCTTCCTGCGCCAGCACGCGGCGGCCGCGCGCGAGGCGTTGGACCTGCCGGTCGACGACCATGCGACGATACCGGTTCCCGATACGTTGCTGCTGAACGGCGGCGTTTTCCGCGCCGACGCCCTGGCCCGCCGTTTGGAGGCGGTGCTCTCGAGTTGGCGCGGCACACCGCTGCGCGTTCTGAACAACGACGATCCCGATGTCGCCGTCGCGCGCGGCGGCGTGGCCTACGCGCTGGGTCAGAGCGGCCGGGCGCCGGTCATCGGCGGCGGCTCGCCGCGCAGTTACTTCCTGCTGCTCGACGAGCAACAGCGCGCCGACAAGCCGTGCCGCGCCGTCTGCATCCTGCCACGCGGCAGCGCGGAGAACCGCGAAATCCTGCTGGCCGAGCGCACCTTCACGCTGCGGCTTGGCCGGCCGGTGCGCTTCCACCTGGCTTCTTCGACGTCGGACGCCACCCCGCCGCAGGCGGGGGAACTGGTCGAGCTTCAGCCGGACGATTACGTCCAACTGCCACCGATAGCCACGGTGCTGCGCGACAGCGGCGCCGCCGACGCCCGCAAGGAAATCCCGGTGCAACTGGCCACCACGCTGAGCGAAGTCGGTACGCTGGAAGTGCATTGCGTGGCGATCGAAGACGCGCAGCGCTGGCTGCTGGAATTCCAGCTGCGCGGCGACACCGGCATCGCGGAGACCGACGACGTGGGCACGAACGTCCCCCGGGACGCGCCGATGCCGGCGGGCCTGAACGCGGCTATCGACAAGGTAGACCGTATCTTCGGCAGCCGCGCGCAGCAGGTCGACGTCAAGGAAGTCAAACAACTGCGCGCGCAACTCGAACACCTGTTGGGCAGCCGCGAAAGCTGGACCACGCCGCTGCTGCGACGCCTGTTCGACGCGCTGATCGAACGCGCCAAGGGCCGCCGCCGGTCGTCGGAACACGAGCGCGCGTGGCTCAATCTGAGCGGCTACTGCCTGCGTCCCGGATTCGGCCACCCGCTCGACGAGTGGCGCATCGAAAAATTGTGGGCGATGTTCGACGCCGGCGCCCAGCACCACAAGGACAGCCAGGTCTGCGCCGAGTGGTGGACCTTGTGGCGGCGCGCGGCCGGCGGCTTGAGCGTGGAAGCGCAGTTGCGGGTGCTCGACGATTTCGCCTTCAACGTCCAGGCGGACGCGCAGGAGCGCGGCCGGCGCCCGCAAACGCTGGTCAACGGCAGCGAGGAGGACATGCTGCGCCTGGGCGCGTCGCTAGAACGCATACCCGGCAACTACAAGGCGGAAATCGGCGCATGGATGCTGTCGCGGCTTGATGCGGCAACCCGCGCGGCAGTAAAGGCCGGGGCCAACAAGACCCGTGCCGGCGCGGCGGATGCCGGCAAGGCGGAAGCGGCGCAGGCGCGCTTTCTGTGGGGCTTGAGCCGCGTCGGCGCTCGCCAGCCCTTCCACGGCAGCGCGCATGATGTCGTCGACAGCGCGGTCGTCGAGCAGTGGCTCTCAAAAATACTGGCGCTGGACTGGAAGAAGGTGGAGCCGGCCGGCTTCGCGGCGTCCCATCTGGCACGCATGACGGGCGACCGTTCGCGCGACATCGACGAGACCTTGCGCTCCGAAATACTGCGGCGCCTCGCCGCGATCGGCGCTCCCGCGAATTGGAGCGCGATGGTGCGCGAAGTGGTGCAACTCGATCAGGCCGACGAAAAACGCATGCTGGGCGAGTCGCTGCCGCCCGGCCTGAAGCTGATCGCCTGATCAGGGGCGTACGTAGCTGGCCTGTTGGGCGACGAAACCGTCGAAGGCGTCGATCAGCGGATTGAATTTGTGCGGGTCGTTTTCCAGTTGCGCCAATGCGTACGCCGTGGCCTCCAGCGTCGATAGCTGGTCCGGCAGATGCGCCTTGCGTATCAGGTAGTGCGACGGCGGCGTGTCGCGCAGCGGTAGCCGGGGCAACGCTTGCAGCGGCGGATTCAGATACAACATCTTGCGGCTCTTGCGCCAGGTCCCATCGAGCACCACCAGCCGCAATCGCTGCGGCTCGCCGAGCCAATCCTGACCGAACACCGGCGGCGTGGCGAGGCCCAGCGATTTGTCCTCCATCGTCTCCGGATACAGCAGCACGTTGCGGCGATCCCCGGAAAGCAGTTCGCCCAGCCGATCCGGCTCGAACGCTTCGCCGCATTCCAGCCGGCTGCTGGACAAACTCAGATGCAGCAGGCGCGCGCTGCCCTTGGCGTTGGCGACCTCCATCGGATGCTGCAGGATCAGCACTTCCACCTGGTTCAACACGGATACCACCCAGCGGCAGATGCAAGTTTGCAGCGGCCGCAGACACGCAGCGCATTGCGCCCGGGTGCTGCGCGGCTTGGATGGTGCGGCGTCGGTACTGGTCATAGACCATCATTGTACCGAAGCGCCGTCTCGCTTAGAACTCTTCCCAGCCGTCCGCGTCGTTGGTGGTGACGGCCTTGCGCGTGTTATCGGGCACCGGCTTGCGGGCGGGCGCGGAAACGGCGGCGACAGCGGCGGGGGCGGCACGGCGCGGCGGCAGCGCCGGACGTGTCGGCGCGCGCGGAGCACTCCGGGTGCTGGACGCGGCCGCCGGCGCGGGCAACTGCAAGCCATCGAGCTTGAACACGCTCACCACGTCGGCCAGCTTGGCCGACTGCTCCTGCATCGATTCCGCCGCCGCCGCGGCCTGTTCGACCAGCGCCGCGTTCTGCTGCGTCACTTGGTCCATCTGGGTGATGGCGTCGTTGACCTGGGCGATACCGATGCTCTGCTCTTCGCTGGCGTGGCTGATCTGCGTCATGATCTGGGTCACGCGGTTGATGCTGGTGACGATCTCGCTCATGGTTTCGCCGGCTTTGTTGACCAGGTCCGAGCCCTGCGAGACCTTTTCGACCGAGTCGTGGATCAAGCTCTTGATGTCCTTGGCGGCCGATGCCGAGCGCTGCGCCAGATTGCGCACCTCCGAGGCGACCACCGCGAAGCCGCGTCCCTGCTCGCCGGCGCGCGCGGCTTCCACCGCCGCGTTCAGGGCGAGAATATTGGTCTGGAAGGCGATACCGTCGATGACCGAGATGATTTCCACGATTTTGCGTGAAGAGTCGTTGATGGAACCCATGGTGTTGACCACCTCGCCCACCACGGCGCCGCCACGGCTGGCGATTTGCGCGGCGCTGATCGCCAGCGCGTTGGCCTCCCGCGCGTTCTCCGCGTTGAACTTCACCGTCGACGTCAACTCCTCCATCGACGATGCCGTCTCCTCCAGCGAACTGGCTTGCTCCTCCGTGCGCGACGACAGGTCCTGATTGCCGGCGGCGATCTCGGTGGACGCGGTGGCCATCAGATCGGTGCCATTGCGTACCTGGCCGACGATGCTGACCAGGTTCGAGTTCATGATTTTCAGGGCGCTCATCAACTGCCCGGTTTCGTCCTTGCTGTGAACCTGGATATCGCTGGTCAAATCGCCGGACGATACGGTCTCCGCGACCTTCACCGCCTCGTTGATCGGCTTCGTGATCGTATGCGTGATCCACCAGGCGGCAAAGACGCCCATGACGATGGCGGCAAGGCCCAGCATCACGAGCAAGGTGCGCCCGCTGGTGTACTGGTCGTGGATCTCGACGGCGGCGGCGTCGAGCAAGTCGGCCTGCCGCTCCGAGAAGGTGTGCAGCGCCGCTAGATAACTGGTGCGGGTTTGCGCCAGATCGCCTTCATAGAGTTTTTTACCCAGTTCAAGGTCGCCCTTGGCCTTGGCGGCAAAGACAGCCTTGCGCACGTCGGTGTAGGCTTTGCGCGTGTCCAGCACCTGCTTGAACAGCGGTTTGAGCGCCTCGTCCTCGATGGTGGCGCCGATCTGGTCCTGGATCTTGGTCGCGCGCCCGGATGATGCCGCCATCAGCGTTTCCAGACTTTTCTGATCGGCCGCATCGGCGACCATCCAGGCGCCCGTGGTGCGCGCGGCGTTGACCTCGATGATCTTGCCCCACTCGGCGATCAGTCGCTGGTCGCGGATTTTCACGTCGATCATATGGTCCGTCATCGCGCTGGCGCTACTGAGACGCATGATGCCGATGATGGTCATCGTGGTCAGTAATAACAGGATGAGCGAAAAGCCGAAGCCGAGCCGTGTGCCGATTTTCAGGTTGTTCATGGCGAACCCCTAGCGAAAGGATCAGAGATGTCTGGCCCATGCTAGCACTGTTCCATAGAATCTGTAGCACTGAGAGAAAGATTAGGTGTTGCGTTACAACAACTACTTGGTGAAAATGCGCGCCGCGCTCACTCGCCTCCCGACTGCGAACCCAACAACTCTTCAAGGCCGGCGATGGATCCCGGGTCTTTGATGACGGCGCGCAGCCAGACGTGCAGCGGCATGTCGCCCCAGCTGGCGGCTTTGTCGGCGAGATAGGCAACCGGGCTATGGGGCTCGGTGCGGCGGAAGAAATCGGCCACATGGCGCAATTGCGACAGGGCCTGGACACGGTTTTGTACCGCGCCACCCGGCGCGGCCGCCGCCACCTGGCCGACAACGCCCGATACTGCGCCACCGGCCATCGCCATCGCGGCCGGGCTGCCGACAGGCGCGATGGCGGTGATCACGGCCTGCAAAGCGTCTTTGGCGGCGCTGAAACCCGGACCTTCTGCGCCCAGGCGCCGGTCCACCACGCGCTCCAGCTCACAGAGCATGGCCAGGCAGTATTCGGCATCCGGCAGCAGCGCCGCGCCACCGTCCAGCGACATCTCCCTGACCAGCACCAGGGTACGCGTAAGTAGCCAATACAGGTTGCCTATGCGTTGGTCGTAGTCGCCGTCATCGGCCAGCGGATGCAAGCCTTCCCAGTAATGCTCGCACAGGCCCGACAGCAGGGCGTAGCCATCGCCCAGGCCGCGCAGGCCCCGTGTTTTGGCGTGGGCTTCGGCCAGCCAGACGGCCAGCCGCAGGTCCTTGGTCTTCGTTTCGATCATGATGGCGCAGCGGCTGCCGACGAACTGCCAGTCGGCCTCCTTCAGCTCCGCCACCCATTCGCCCTGATCGAGTGTGGGGTCGTCGTAGGTGCGGGCGTGGGCGATGGCGTCCACCTCGCTGCTGAAGGACAGGTCCCCGCCGCAGATCCGGTCCGCGCTGATGGGTAATAGCAGTTGTGCGATGCTGAACATGGTGGCTCCTTGCTATTTGATGGTGTATTTGAACTGGCCCTGCTTGCTGGCGCCGACCTTGATCCTGGCGATCGCCGCGCCCTGCGCCATCTTTTCCAGCACCGCCTCGGCGATCTCCGGCAGCAGGCTGCCGTTCAGGATATGGTCGACATTGCGGGCGCCGGAATCGACCTCCGTGCAACGCGCCAGCACCGCTTCGACCAGTGCCTCGTCGTAGCTGAACTCCGCGTGGTGCTGGTCGCGGATGCGCTGGCCGATGCGGTCCAGCTTCAGCCCGATGATGCGCGCCAGTACCTGGTCCGGGATCGGGTAGTACGGCACCACCTTGAGCCGGCCGAGGAAGGCCGGTTTGAAGTGTTTGACGAGTTGTGGCCGCAGCATCTGCTCCAGTTCATCCACCGTTGGCGGGGTTTCCTTGTTCAGGCATGCCTGCATGACGGCCGCCGAGCCGGCGTTGGAGGTGGCGATGATGATGGTGTTGCGGAAGTCGATCTCGCGCCCTTCCGCATCATCCATTACGCCCTTGTCGAAGACCTGGAAGAACAGCTCCGTGACGTCCGGGTGGGCTTTTTCGATTTCGTCGAGCAGCACCACGCTATAAGGATTGCGGCGCACCGCCTCGGTCAGCACCCCGCCCTGGCCGTAGCCGACGTAGCCGGGTGGCGAGCCTTTGAGGCCGGAGACGCTGTGCGCCTCCTGGTATTCGCTCATGTTGATCGTCAGGAGCTTGCGCTCGCCGCCGTACAACAGATCGGCCAGAGCCAAGGCGGTTTCCGTCTTGCCGACACCAGAGGGGCCGACGAACATGAACACGCCTTTGGGTTTGTTCGGATCGTCCAGGTTGGCGCGCGCGGTGCGCACCCGCTGTGCCACGGCGGCGATGGCCGCAGGCTGGCCGAGGATGCGGGCTTCCAGCGCGTCCTGCAATTTAAGCACGGTGCGGATTTCGTCCTTGACCATTTTCCCCAGCGGGATGCCGGTCCAGCCGGAGACGATGGCGGCGACCGTCGCGGCATCGACTTCCACCGGCACCATCGGCGTCTCGCCCTGCAGCGCGGCCAACTCCTCCTTCAGCGCGCGGATTTCATCGGCGCCATCGCTGCCAGCGCGCAGACGGGAGATGGCGGCGACGATCGACTGCTCGCGCTGCCAGCGATCGCCGTTCTTCGCATGCTCCTCGGCCAGCGCCGCGCGGGTGTCGGTCAACTTTTGCAGGCGCTGGCGACGCGCCGCCTCGGCACTCTTTTCGCCGCCCTCTTCGCGCTGCAAAGCGTTGATCTCCGCGTCGATGCGCTCCATGCCCTTCGCCGCCGATTCCAGCAACGCGGGCGTGCCGCTCTGTCCCAGCGCGACGCGGGCGCAGGCCGTATCGAGCACGCTGACGGCCTTGTCGGGCAACTGGCGGCCGCTGATATAGCGATGCGACAGGCGGACCGCCTCGGTCACCGCTTCATCGCGGATACGGATGCCGAAGTGCTTTTCCATCAATGGCGTCATCGCGCGCAGCATGGCGCTGGCGATTTCCTCGCTCGGCTCCTCGACCTTGACGACCTGGAAGCGCCGCGCCAGCGCGGCATCCTTCTCGAAGTACTTTTTGTACTCGCTCCAGGTGGTGGCGGCGATGGTGCGCAATTCGCCACGCGCCAACGCCGGCTTGAGCAGGTTGGCGGCGTCGTTCTGCCCGGCCGCGCCGCCGGCGCCGATCATCGTGTGCGCCTCGTCGATGAACAGGATGACACCGTGCGGGCTTTGTTTGACTTCATCGATGACGTTCTTCAGGCGGTTTTCAAACTCACCCTTGACGCTGGCGCCGGCCTGCAGCAGGCCCATGTCCAGCGTGCGGATCTCCACGCCGCGCAACACGGCCGGCACGTCTCCGGCGGCGATGCGCAAGGCCAGGCCCTCCACCACCGCCGTTTTGCCCACGCCCGCCTCGCCGGTGAGGATGGGATTGTTTTGACGGCGGCGCAGCAGGATGTCGATCATCTGGCGCACCTCGGTCTCCCGGCCTATCACGGGATCCAGCTTGCCTTCACTGGCGACGCGCGTCAGGCTGGTGGTGTACTGGTCAAGCGCCGGCGTCCGGGGGCCGCTCTGGCGCGCCGCATCGACAAGCGGCGCCACCGGCGGTTCGCCGTCGGCCGTGGAGGCGGCGGTGGTTTCCTCCTGCGAGCCACTGGTATACTTGTCCAGCCGGTGTTTGACTTCGTCGATCGGAATCCGCGCAAACGTGGACGAAGCGCGGTGCGCGATCTGCGACAGTTCCGGGTCTGTCAACAGCGCGACCAGCAGATGCGCGCTGCGAATGCCATTCGGCTGCGGTGTCGCCAGCGACGCGATCAGCCACGCGTTCTCCAGCAGCAGCGGCAGATGGTGCGAAAACACCGGCGTGCGCGTGCTGCCCGTCTTGAACTGGCTGACCTCATGATGCAGGTCGGCCTCCAGCGTGTCGATACTGACGCCGCACTGGCGCGCGATCAGCACCACGTCGCATCGCTCCTGCTCGATCAACGCCAGGAACAGGTGCTCGACCTCCACCTCATACTGGCCAAGCGCCACGCAGATGCTGGCGGCCCGTGTGGCGGCCAGGCGCGTGGTGTCATTCAATTTGCCGATCAGTGTTTTCAGATTCAGATTCATGTTTAGGCTCCGCGGGCGCTGCGGTTGATTGAGTAATGCAGGGATGAGGGTTGCAGCACCGCGTCGAAGTTGACCGACTCTGTCATTGGCAGGCCGGCCAGCGTGGCGCTGATGGCGAAGCTGACGTGGTTGATGGAGCCACTTTCGCGCTCCAGCCATGCCTGCACATTGCGCAGGCGCGGCTCGTGACGTTCGATCGCCGTTTTCAGCGCGGCGCAAATTCGGGCGCGATCCTCGCTGCTGCTCAGGCACATGCCGGCGAAGTCGAGCAAACCGTAGTTGACGATGGAGCCGGCGCACTCGGGGTAGGTTTCCAACAGCTCGTCGGACAGCGCGCAGCGCGTGTTGAGCAGGTCTTCCAGGTCGCGCGCGACGGAATCCTTCAATTGTTCCAGCGTCAGGCCGTGCCCCGGGCGGGAGGCGGCGCTTTGCTCGCCCAGCAGACGGTCCAGCAGGCCAGGTGTAAAGCCGTTCATTGGAAGCCCTTATAAAAAAAGGCCAGGCCAGGCCGGCCTGGCCCAAAAAAGCGCGCCGTCGCAACGCGAAACGACGGGCGCCGGGGGGATCGTCAGACGATACGGTTGCTGGCCAAATCCCAGCCGCCGGAGGTGTTGCCGCCGGCGCCGCCGGTGATTTTTTGCTGCGTGTAGCGCCACTTGATCTTGGAGAATTTCAGTGCGACTTCCTCGGTAAGGATGTCGCCCTCGTGCACCGACGGCGACACTGCGCCGATCAGCACATTTTCGATCTCGATCTCGAAGTATTTAACGCGCTCGCCCTGGGCGTCCGCCCGCAAGAATTCCAGCCGGGCCTTGGGAATGGTGCGGCCGGCCGAGCAGGTCTGCAACAGGATCGGCGAGGACAAGTCGGCGAGCTTTGAGAAGACGATATCGCGGTGTTCGCAACGCTCGGCCGTGTGGCCGCCGCCGGTGGACGCGGTGGCCGATTTCGGCTGGTCGACGCCGAAAGTGACCGATTTACATTCGATCCAATCCTTATGGCGGTCGTCGGTCGACTCGCCTTTGATGCCATCAATATGAAGATAGACGTCGATTGCCATTGCATGCTCCAGTCTCAGGTGGTGGTGAAAAAAAATCAGCTATTGGTCGACTGCGGAAGCTCCGCGACCAGTCGGAGGGAAACGGACAGCTCGTCGAGCTGGAAGTGCGGCCGCAGGAAAGACACGGCGCGGTACACGCCGGGACGCCCTTGCACCTCGTGCACCTGGACGGACGCCTCGCGCAGCGGGAACTGCGCCTTTTGCTCCTGGCTGGCGTTGTCGTCCAATAAAACATATTTCATCAGCCAGCGATTGAGGAAGTCCTCGACGTTGGAGGCCGAGGCGAAGCTGCCGACCTTGTCGCGCATCATGGCCTTCATGTAGTGGGCGATGCGCGAGACGGCGAAGATGTACTGGAGCTGCGAGGACAGCACCGCGTTGGCGTTGGCCGCCTCGGAGCTGTATTTCTTCGCTTTCTGCGCCGACTGGGCGCCGAAGAAGGCCGCGTAGGAGGTGTTCTTGCAGTGCACCAGCGAGATGAATCCCAGATCGCTCAGTTCCTTCTCGCGGCGGTCGGTGATGGCCACCTCGGTCGGACACTTGAGCGCCACCTCGCCGTCGTCGGTTTTGAAGGTATGCGTGGGCAGGTCGTCCACCAAGCCTCCGCCCTCGACGCCGCGTATCGCCGCGCACCAGCCGAAATCGTCGAAGGCCTTGGTCAGCTTGGCGCCGAAGGCATAGGCGGCGTTACACCACAGGTACTTCTGATGATCGGTGCCATCGACTTCCTCGACGAAGTTAAAGCCTTCGACCGTGGTGTCGTCGACCGGATTGAATGGCAGGCGCCCCAGGAAGCGCGGCAACGCCAGGCCGACATAGCGCGAGTCCTCCGATTCGCGGAAGGCCTTCCACTTGGCGTATTCCACGGTATCGAACACCTTGGACAGGTCGCGCGGCTTGCCCAGATCGCCGTAGGTCTCCAGCCCGAACAACTCGGGCGCGGCGGAGGCGATGAACGGCGCGTGCGACGCCGCCGCGACGTGCGACATCTGCTCGACGAAGTACATGTCTTCCGGCTGGCGCGATATCTCGAAGTCTCCCAGCAGCGCGGCGTAAGGCGCGCCGCCGAAGGTGCCGAACTCCTCTTCGTAGACTTTCTTGAACATTGAGCTCTGGTCGAATTCCAGCGCGGACTGGAAGTCCTTGACCAGTTCCCGCTTGGTGGCGTTGAGCATGCGGATTTTCAGTCCCTGGCCGGTGGCGGAATTCTTGACCAGGTAGTGCAGGCCGGTCCAGCTCTGCTCCAGCTTCTGGAACTCCGGCGCGTGCATGATTGCGCTCAACTGGCTGGAGATCAGCCGGTCCAGCTCCGCGACGCGCGCGTCGAGGGTCGCCGACAGGTTGTTCGACATGACCACCGTTCCGTCGAGGACCTGGCTGACCAGTTCCGAGATGATGTCCTTGGCGCGTTCGTGTTCCACCGTCGATTTGGCGACTTTGCTTTGCTCGACGATCTGGTCCAGCAGGTTGACGTCTTCGGTGGTGACGGCGGCTTCCTGCAGCTGGTTGATTTGTGCCGACATGTCAGTCTCCCTTTACCGGCTTGGCCGTTTTCAGCTTGGCCAACTTGTCGGTGCTGCTCAGGACCTCGCTCAAGATGTCCTCCAGCTTGTCGTTGCCGGCCAGTTTGTTGCGCAGGTCCGCCAGCTTGCCGCGCGCCTCTAACAGGCGGCTGAGCGGTTCGACCTGGCGCACCACGGCTTCCGGCCGGAAGTCGGACATCGCCTTGAAGCGCAGTTCGACATTGAAGCTGGTGTCGTCGCCCGCCAGCTGGTTCGGCACCTTGAAGCGAGCGACCGGCTCGACGCCGCCCAGCACCTCATCGAAATTGTCGCTGTCGATGCCGACGAACTTACGGTCCTTCAGGCGCTTCTTCTCCACTTCCGAATTGCCACCGAAATCACCGACCACGCCGACCACGAAAGGCAGCTCCTTGTTTTCCATCGCGTCGCCTATCTCCACGTCGTACGTCATCTGCACACGCGGTGGACGCACTTTGGTCAGGCGCTTTTGGACACTGTCACCATTTGCCATACAAACTCCATCAAAAAGGGGAAACAAGTAAAGCGGCTTACTTCAAACCGCCGAAAGGATCGCTGCTGTTGGTCTGGCTGTTGTTCTTGACGGGCGCAGTGGCGGTGTTTTTCTTGGCGGGAGCGGGTTTGCGCGTGGCCGTCGACGACGGCACCAGCACCTCCTCGCCCAAGCTACCGCGCAGGAGTTTGGCCAGCTCCTGCGCCTCCGAACGCAGCGAACCATTCAAATTGTTCTGCCGACTCAGGTCCGCCAGCGCCTTGGTCGACAAACGCAGTCCGCTGACCGCGACGATGCTGTTGCCAAGCTTGTCGTTCGGGTCGCGCTGCAGCGCCTCGAGCGCGTTGGTGATCGCCTCGCCGTAGCTGGCGCGGTCGAATTTGATTTGCGCCATATGCAGCCAGGGCGCCTTGTCGGCGGGATAGTTGGTGGCGGCGGCCTTCAGGAGGCCCTGCGCCTTGTCGCCTTCGCCGGCGGCCAGCGCGGTGCCGGCCTCTGTCAGCGCCTGCTCCAGCGTGGAAGCCTGCGGCTTTTTGGTGCGGACCATGTCGCCGTCGGTCGCACAGCCGGACAACAGGATCAGACTCGCCACGCAGGGCAACCATGTTCTTGCGATGTTCATCACTCTCTCCTTGTTTGCGGAACCAGAAACGAGAGATTCATTATTCATGAACGCCGGCAGCACTAGTTGCGTCTAATCAATTATTTACCCTCTTCCAAATTGCTTGCGCCGCCGCAAATTCGAACAAGGCCGCTTTCGCTCTAATGCATGGATCGCCTGGAGAAAACATGAACGGAACAACCATGATCGTGATAGCGGGACTGCTTGCCCTACAAGGCTGCGCGGCCGGTTCCATCGCCGGCGCGGCGCTGCAAATCGCCGGCGTCCAAAAGCCGCCGGAACTGCCCGACGCCCAAAAGCCGCCACGCAATGTGGCGATTCGGCTGCACGCGGCGCGGAACCTCAACGCCGGCAAGGCGGTGCAGCCGATGGCGCTGGCGACGCGGATTTACAAGCTGCGCCAGACCGCCGCCTTCCACCAAATGAACTTCAACGCCTTCCTCAACGCGCAGGCCGAACGCGAACAACTCGGCAACGACCTGCTGGAAGTCAAAGAGGTGATGCTGATTCCCGGCCAGCGCTACGAGGTGGCCGAGAAGGTCACGCGCGAAGCGTATTTCATCGGGGTTGTCGCGTTGTTCCAGGCGCCGGCCGAGCAGCGCTGGCGCCTGGCATTTGCCGCCGCCGACGCGGAAAAATCCGGCATCACCGTTGGATTGCATGCCTGCGCGATGAGCGTCGGCGCGGGCGCCGTCGCAACAACGGCAGTCAATGAAACAGGCATGCCTCTGGCGGCGGTGCGCTGCCAATAACCTGAAGGAGTCAACATGAGTATCCCATCCAAGGTCTTGTGGGGCGAAGGCGTGTTCCTTCGTCCACAGCACTTCCAGCAGCAGGACCAGTATCATGAGGCGCGCCTGCACCAGACCGCGCAGGCGCTGCATCCCTATCTGTGGGGCGTGCGGCGCATCGAGTGGGATCACGACGCGCTGAAGGCCGATCGCCTGCGCCTGCAAGCGCTGTCCATCATCTTCCAGGATGGCGAAATCGTCGACGCGCCGTCGAGCGAACCGCTGCCGGTGGCGATTGACCTGTCCACCCTGCCGCCAAGCCTGCAGGAAGTGACCTGGTACGCCGCCCTGCCCGCGCTGGCACCCGGCGGTGGCAACGCGGCGCCGAACGGTCCGCGACAAGACGAACAGCAGGCCGGCGCCCGTTATCGCCAAACGACCAGTGAAACGCCGGACTTGTACACGCGCGCCGTCAGCGCGGAAGTCAGCTATCTGAAGAAATCGGTGCGGTTGGTATCCGACCAGGAACCGCTTGGCGCTTACGACTGCGTGCCGGTGATACGCCTGCGCCGCCTGGTCACCGGCGGTTTCGAAGCCGATCCTTCGTTTATCCCGCCAGGCCTGTCGATCGCCAGCGCCCCGACGCTGAAAGCGATGCTGGACCGCCTGATGGACGCCCTGCAGGCCAAGGTGCAGTCCTTGCAAGGCCACATGCGCGAGCCCAGCCGCAACGTCATCGAATTCCGCTCCGGCGACGTGTCGTCATTCTGGCTGCTGCACACGGTCAGCACATCGGCCGCGTCGTTGATGCACTACGTGCGCAATCCCGAGCTGCATCCGGAGCGGCTGTTCGAATCGCTGCTTGGGCTGGCCGGCGCCCTGATGACTTACTCGAAACAGTACTCGCTGGTCCACCTGCCCTGCTACCGGCACGACGACATGGCGGCATGCTTCTCCGGCCTCGACGACATCATCCGCGATCTACTGGACACCGTGATCTCGACCAAATACTTCTCGATCGCGCTGTCGGAAGAAAAGCCGAGCTACCATCTGGGCAAGCTCGACTCCGGCAAGATCGATCAGCGCACCACGCTCTATCTCGCTGTCAGCGCCTCGCTGTCCGCACTGGAGCTGGTGGAAATCGTGCCGCTGCGTGTCAAGGCCGGCGCGCCGGACGACGTGGAAAAGTGCGTGCTGACGGCCATGCCGGGCGTAAAAATCACCCACGCGCCCCAGGTGCCGGCGGCGATTCCGGTTCAACCGGATACCTACTACTTTGCGCTGGAAAGCAAAGGCATGTTGTATGAGCAGATGCTCAAGGCGCAGTCGATCTCGATCTATGTACCGAGCGGCATACGCGACCTGCGCATCAACCTGATCGCGGTGACAGCATGACGCCCCAAATCGAACGCCGCGCGATCCCGACGCTGATGGGCGGCCAGCGCCGGCAGATCCAGCCTGGCTACGGCCATGTGCAAACCCTGCTCGACCTGCTGCAGGAAGGCTTCTATCTGCTGTTCATGCTGAAGAACGGCAGCGCCCCGCCGGGCGAGGCGGCCTTCCTGGACACCATCACCGCCTACCTGGCGGAATTCGACAGCGAGGCCCGCAAGCTGCGCGCGCAAGGTGAGGATATCGACGACGCCAAGTACGCTTTCTGCGCCGCGCTCGACGAGATCATCCTGGGGTCGCAGTTCCCGATGCGCTTCGCGTGGGAGCGCCGTCCGCTGCAACTGGTGATCTTTGGGGACCAACTGGCCGGCGAACACTTCTTCGACCGTCTGGAAGCGCTGCGCAGCACCGGCGGCGCCAGGCTGCCGGCGCTACAGGTCTTCCATATGTGTTTGCTGATCGGCTTTCGCGGCAAATACGCGCTCGACACCGCCGACAAGCTGGCCTACATGACCGCACGCCTCGGCGACGAGATCGCGCACATTCAAGGCAAGAGCAAGGGCTTCGCGCCGCAGGCCGAAAGGCCCGACCAGATCGTGAACAAATTGCGCAGCAACACGCCGTTGTGGGCATTGTGCGCGCTGTTCGCGGTGATCGGCCTGGCGGCCTACATCGGGTTGGAGTCCTCGCTGTCGCACGACACGCAGAATACACTGGCGGGCTACTCGGATCTGGTCAAGCTTGCGCCAAGGCCGGCCTATGTGACGATCACGCTGCCCTGACCGGGCAGCGTTTTTTACTGGGCGATGCGGAACTCGATACGACGGTTGCGCGCGCGGCCGTCGGCGCTGCTGTTCTCGGCCACCGGGCGGTCCGGCCCCTGCCCCGAAACCATCACCATCTCCTGGCTGATCCCCCTGTCGGCCAGGTAGCTGCGCACCGCCTGCGCGCGCGCGTGGCTCAAGGCCAGGTTGCTGTCGCGCAGACCGACATTGTCGGTGTGCCCGATCACCTCCACCTTCTTGCCTTTCACCTTCTGCATCGCCGCCGCCATTTCGTCCAGGATGCCCTTGCCGGAGTCGGTCAGCGTCGCTTTGCCGCTCTCGAACTCGATGATGCGCTTGGCCAGCGTCTCGTCGAGCAGGTTTTGTTCGGCCGCGCTCACGCGCAGGCCGTTGTTGACCGTGTAGCTGGGATTGAGGCTGGTGGCAAAGTCGCTGGCAATCTGCTGGCGCTGCGCCTCGTTTGCGACCTCGCCGCGCAGGGTGACGTTGGTGCCGTCGATCTTGATTTCGCCCTTGCTGATCAACTTCAGATTGGGACCAATCAGCTTTTGCACGTAGCCGTTCCAGTTGGGCGGCAGCGACACCGGCGCGATCGACACCTGATCGACCACCCGCTCGGCGCCATACAACTCCCGCACGCGGGCGAGCATGGCCGCCTTGCTCGCCTCGTCCGGCACCGAGCCGCTGACCAGTACCTGGCCGGGACGGGGTGTTGCCGGCGCCGGGGCCTGTGCCGCACAATAGATTGATGTCGATAACAATGCCGGCATCACCGCCGGCCAGATGGTCCGCTGGCGCATCGAAAAGCTCCTCTTTGGATGGAATCGAAGTGTGGTAAATCAGACGAAAGTCTCGTGGAACAGCGCCTGGACGGAACGCAGCGACAACTGGCCCTGCTCCAGATAGGCCGACAGCTTTTGAACCCGCGCGTCGCTGGCGATCAGTTCATCGACCCAGCCGGAATAATCGAAGTTGATCTGCTGGTCGGCGGCGCACGCCGGATCGATGATGGCCTGAAGCGTTTCGGGAGCGGCACCGCCGAAGCCGATCACCAGCGACGGCTGCTCGCGGATATCGGCCACGAATACACACAGTTCGAAATCCGCCTGGTGCAGGAACGGCGCGATCAGATCCATCCAGAACGCGGCGACCAGATAGCGCTGGCGGGCCGACTGCGGCAACGGCAGCGCAAGGCTTTTCTCCAGCCGCGCCTCGGCGCTGCGCCGCACCGGCTGCAGCAGCAGCCCGATGGCCAGTATCATGCGGCGCGCCGAGTCGCGGCCCAGCATCGCCTCCAGGCTGGCGATGTTGTGACGGTCGAGGAAATCGACGAACGCGATTTCGTGCTCGGCGGCCCCGGGTTCGATATCGAAGGTGGTCGCCGCCAAGACCTGTAGCGCGGGGTCGGGGTCGGCCGCGTCCAACACATCGGAGGCCAGTTGTTCCAGCTCGTTCCACAGCGGCGCAAGAACCACCGGGCTCAAGGCGAGGAAGGTGCGCGGCGACTCGACCTCGATGGCGGTCATGCTCAGGAACGGATAGCGCCGTTGCGAGGCGTCGCTGCTGGCCGCCAGATGGCCGGCGATCGCGCGTCTACTGCGCGTGCCGACGAAGGCGAACTGCAACGGGCGCATCGCGTCGTAATTGATCTTCCAGCGCGGATCGGTGCTCAACAGATTCATCACCTCCGCCAGCCAGCCGTCAAGCAAGTTGGCCAGCGCCAGGTTGTTGGTCGCCTTGATAAAGTCGCCCCGCGATGGGAGCTTGCCGAAGTAGCCGATGCGTACATTCTGTGGAAGGCGTTTCATTGTGGCGCTCCGGTGGCCGCGATAGCGGGGGCGGCGGGGACGGCTGGGGCGCCGACGATGGTTTCCGGCAGCCGCATGCCACGGAAGCCCTGCTCCTGTGGCGCGCTGGCGTTGCCGCTGCTTTCAGGGCTGCTGATGATCTTCAGGCCCATGGCCACAGTGATGGCGTCGTTGGTCCAGCGCAGCTCGAACACGCCACCTTCGCGCCTTTGCTTGGCCGCCGCGTCGATCATGCGTTTGAGGCCGAACTGCCCTGGCTCGTTGAACACTTCAACGCTGCGGCCGTCGAACGACACCGCCGTGATGCGCGCCCCCGAGGCTCCCTGTGTGCCCGGGTGGACCATATTGGCCCACTGCGCCGGCGTGTTGCGGTAACGGATCTGCTGTCCGTCGATATCGACCGTATATTCCAGGGTGCCAGGGGCGGGCATCGGCTGGAGCTGGAACACGGTTTGCGCGGCGGCCGACGACGCGGCCACGCCGCCGGCGCCGATCGGCGCTATCCAGCCGGGGAAGCGTGCCACCGCCTGCGGGGCCAGCTTGATACCCATGTCGGCCCAGGTGCGCGGCGCCAGCACATCGCCACGGCGCAGCACCAAAGGGCCCATCGCGGTGGTGGCGAATTTGGCGATCAACCCGTCGGGACCGAAGAACTGCGCGATCTCCGTGCTGGCCGCTTCGATACGGGCATTGGGCGAGAATGGATATTTGTTGGCCAGCGATTGCTGGAACGGTTCGTAAACTTGCGCCAACCAAGTCTTGTTGATCTCCGACTCGGCCGGTCCGATCAACACCGCGAAGGTCTGCATCAACGGCCGCACCAGGATGGGACGGATCGCCTGTTTCTGCGAGTCGCTCATCCCGGTCAGCATTTGCTCGTCGACGTAGCGCAACGCGTCGGCCAGTTCCGAACCTGTGCCTTCCAGCGTCTGCTGCATGAACTGGCGCGCGCCGGGACCTGGATCGCCCTGGTTCTTCAACTGATTCAAACGGCTGCGCAACTTGGACAAGGTGTCCATGTAGGCGCGCATCAGCGACGCATCCTTGTCCTTGGCGGCGACCAGCTTGCCGACGCCGGCGAACTCGCGGCCGATGGGCCCCATCGGTCTGTCGACGCGGTTCTGGTCCAACTGCACATTGACGTTGATCTGCGACGATCCGCGCCGCAGCAAGGTGTTCTTGAGCCAGTTGACGAGACCCGACTGCGCCTCTTTCAACTCGGTGCTCATCACCGCCGGGTTGTCCCACGACGTCTGCTGATAAATTGTGGTCAGCAGCTTCGATATCGGCGACGATTGCGGATCGCCCAGGCGGTTCATGGCGACAACGGCGGCATCGAAACCATTCAGATTGGCAATGGTGACGCCCTGCACGAATTTCTGCCATTCGCGCGCGTAGTCGGCCTTGTACAAATCGGTCAGGCCCTTCTCGATTTGTTCCGGGCTGCCCTCCAGCGTCAGGTCGTCGCGCGCGGCGGTCTTCAAGACCCAGTCCGCGCTTTGCAGTTCGCGCGTGGCCGCCTCGCGGAAGGCCCCCTGAACATACTTCTCCCACGCTTCACGCGCGTAGGCGCCGGCGATCGCGTGACTGCCGGTGACCAGCGCCTGATCTTGTTCGCCGACCATGCGCGCCACCGTCATCGCCGGGAAGCGGGTATTGGCACGGGCACGGATGTCGGCGTAGACGCGTTCGCGCGCCGGCATGCCGCGCACCACGCGCTTCAGATTCTCACGCGCCTGGTCGATCAGCGCCAGCTTCGGTTCCACGCGCGGCCACGACGGATCGGCGATCTGCGCCAGGTAGAAGGTCATCAGCCGTTCGGCGCTGTGGATCATCCGCTCGCGCGGCATCGCGCCCCGGTGGTTCTCGAGCCACACGCGCCAGTGGCGAGTCAATTGGTCGTTCAAATGGCTGGGCTCCGCGTGCGATTTATCGACTAGCATCAAGTAGCTTTTCAGCGCGTTGTAGGCGTCTTCCACGTTGCCGGCGGAGGCTTGCTGGAACTGGCGGTTGACCGGGGCCGGGGGAGCCACGGCGGTGGTTTCGCCCGCAGGCTGCGCGGGGGCGGCGCCCGGCGCCTGCAATTCGTCGGCGCGGGAATTCATCTCGGACAGCAGCGTCTCCAGGTTGGCGACGACCGGCTTGATCATCACCTCCCGCACGCCGGAGAAATACTCCGCGCGCAGCTTCTGCTCCAGCAGCCCGCCCTGATACAGGCCCATACGCAGCGACCATGGCCGCTCGTCGCGGTACTTGTCCAGTTGTTCGATGCGGTCCTGGAGGATCTCCAGCGCCTCGAGCCGCGACTGCAAATCGAGCCGTTTGTCCTGCAGCTTGATCACCTTATCCAGATCCGCCTGCACGTTGCCGACCAACTGGCGATTGCCCAGGTACGACCAGCTCCATCCGCCCAGCGACGCGCCAAGCAGCAGCACCGCGCCGAAGAACGCGGCATATGTCAGCCGCACCTTATGCTTGCTGGCGTACTGCGATACCAGGTCCTTGTCGGCGAAGATCACCTTGCGGAATAAATTCTGCAGGAAGAAACCTGACTGCCCCGCTCCGGCGACGGCCTGCGCATCCGGCACCGACAGCGCGAAGCGCTTGGCCACCCTGTGCGATTGCTCGCTGACCGGCATACCCTCCTGCAGCGCGCTGGTGAAGTAGAAACCGCGAAACACGGGTTTGAACTGGAACGGATTTTCCTCGAACAGCGTCGCCAGGAACGCCCGCAGCGGCGCCCTGATCGTCGCGAACTCCAGCGGGAAGGTGAACACGCCGGGCTCCATGCGCTCGCGGCGCTGCTGGCTCATATTGGCCAGGCTAAGCTCCTTCAAGCCGTCGCACAGCTCCGCGAAGCTCTGGTCGAAGAACGCCAGCAGCTGCTGGCTGGTCGCCTTGCGCTTATAGGGCATGGTCGCGCCCCACACGCGCTCGCGCTCCGAGCGCTCGGCCTTGGCGAAGAACTCGCCGAAGCCCGCGATCAGATCGGCCTTGGTGAACACCAGGTACACCGGCGCGAAAACCTCCAGCCGCTCGATCAAATCCTGTACCCGTTTGCGCAAACTGAGCGCGAGCTTGATGCCGGCCTCCGGGTCGTCGCCGCGCAGCTCCGCGATGCTGACGGCGATCAGGATGCCGTTGATCGGCGCGCGGCGGCGGTACTTCTTCAGCAAATCGAGAAAGCCGAACCACTCGGCGCGGTGTTCTTCCATGACCGAATAGCGGCCGGCCGTGTCGAGCAGGATGCCGTCCGGCGTGAAGAACCAGTCGCAGTTGCGGGTGCCGCCGACGCCCTGCACCACCTTGCCGTCGGCGAAAGGAAACTGCAACCCGGAGTTGGTGATCGCCGTGCTTTTGCCGGCGGCCGGATTCCCGATGATCATGTACCAAGGCAGCTCATACAAGGCGCGCGTGCCGGAGACGATGCCCAACTTGGAACCCTTGATCGTCTCGATGGCCTTCAACAGGCTCTCGCGGATGGCCTTGACCTCGGCGCCCGCCTGGTCCTTCGGCGCCTCCTCGGCTGCGGTCCTGGTGCCGATGGCGTCGGCCAGCTTCTCGGACTCCCGCTTGGCGCGGGACCGTCGCCATAGCCACACCAGCCCCGCCAGCGCCAGCATCACGGCGGTCGCGCCCAGCGCCCAGATCAGCGCCAGCTCCAACACTTGCGCGCCTAAATAGAATATCGCCGCCATCGCGGCCAAACCAAAAATCGTCAGGTGACGGGTATCGGTCAGGAAGTGCCAAATTTTTCGCATCATGGTTCGGTCGGGGCTTGGACGACAGCGCTTGAAAGGAAGGCGGACCGATCAATGTTGCCACCAATCATGTTTCGAATTCTTGAGCGCGCACAATGATGGCCGTGCCCCGTCCTATTTGCGCACAGTGCCGGGGACACGCAGTTCCGTGTGGCCGAAGTCCATCATCGTCCAGCGCCCGCCCCAGGTCAGCCCGACCGACTCGGCCACCTCGCCATACAGGCGGTAGCCGCGCATCGCCCACGGATCTTTTTCCGAGATCACCAGCTTGCCGTCGCGCAGAAACGCGCAGTCGGCCGCCAGCCCGAACTGGTGATAGCTCTGGAAAGCCTTGGCGTTGGTGACGTTGGCACCGGCCGCCGCCAGCGAGTTCTGCCGCTCCGGGCTGCGGTAGCCTTCCAGGATCGCCATGTCGTAACCGTGGCGCTCCTTCATGATCCGAAACACCAGCAGCATGCGGCGGGAAAAGTCCGGATCGAGCAATTGCCAGTTGCGGTTGGCGCTGTCGAGCATCGGCCGCACCAATGTCACCTCGGCCGTCGTGAACGTCACCGGCGGCAACGGCGCCGGCGTTACCAGTTGCTCGCCCTTGAGCAGATCGGCCACCTGGTCGTTGGTGACATGGCCGGCGCCGTCATATCCGCCCAGCATGTCGCGACCACTGAGCATCAGCGCCAGCAGCGGCGGCACCGTCATCAGCACGGACGCGGCCAGTATCAGCGGATAACGCCGTTGCACGAATCGCAATGCGCTACCGGCACCGCCGCGCGCGCCGCGTCCCAGCGCCGACGCCTGTTGCGCGCCTTGTTGATAATCGCGCCGCAAGCGCTCCTCAAGACGGCGCCCGATCGCGCTGGCCGAATGCGTTATCAGGTCGCGTCCCGCCGGAAACAGCAGCAGCCAGGCACCAACACCCGCGAACACGAAAAACATCAACACAGAAAAAAGAAACATGGTGCGCTCCGTCAAAGCAAAGTCTGGCCGCCGGATGGACACTGGCAAGCGACCGGGTCAATAACGTTTCATCGTAGGCCCGATCGGCGATCGGCGTGAAAGACCAGATCAAATTCGAAGGGAATATTGTGGACACATCGAAACGGAAGCCGGACTTGATGGGAACGTCGGGCGCGCAGACGGACGGCGCCAAGCGCATTCTCGCGCATCTGGAACACGGCGCGCGGCTGCCCGCGTCCAAGCCGGCGCGCGCGACCAGCTGGGCTATCGACGGATGGACCGTGGGTCTGGGTTTGCTGCTGCTGGCGATGTGCGGCATCGCTTGGCTGATGCATGAAAGAAGCGCCCCATCGGGCGGTTTCAAGACAAGCTACAGCAGCGTGCGCACGTCGCCAAGGTATGAACGACCGAACGAGAATATACCGGCGAGCACGCGGTCGGAAAGCGCCCACGTGGACCCGGGGGAAGTGATCGTGGAGCCGGCTGAACTGCCGGCGGCGATCGTGAACGATCCGGTGCCGCTACAGGCAATGACGGCGACAACGACTGCGCCGCTCGCGGTCGAGCCGACAGCCTACACGCCGCCAAATGCCGGGGCAGGCACGCCAACACCGGGACCGGCGACCTTGCCCGCCCAAACACCGCGCGTCGCCCCGGTCGGCGCCACATATCCGAAGCCGGCCGACACCAGCGCCATCAATAAGTACAACAGCACCGCCAGCGCCGCGACTCCGCGCACCACTGCGGCCACGGCTGCGGCATCACGCGGCAAGACGGCGGCGCCCGCCAACGACACCGACGTCGCCTTGCTCACCGCGCTCGTGGCACACTCGGGCAAGCCCGCCGCCGTCGCGCCGGAACGCAGCCGCGACATCGTCGAGCGTCGCGAAGGCGACAGCACGGCGGACCTGCTGGCGCGCTGCAAGCAGTTGGGCCTGATCGAGGGCATGCTGTGCCGCTCGCGGATCTGTTCCGGACGCTGGGAATCGGACGCCACCTGCCGCGCGCCGGCGCTTTGACTACTGGATCGTCAACGCTTGCCGCCGCTTCCCACCTTCTTCGGCAAGGTCGGGCACTAGACACGCTGGCGGACGCTGCGGCCGTCATGTCCGCCATCCGGATCCGGATCGCGCGCCCTGCCGCCGGACGACGGCGCCGCGTCCTCCGCCGCGTCGGGCGGACTGGATGGAAACAACGCCAACAAGGTCTGCCGCACTGACTGCTCGACCGTGGCGGCGTGCTCCCGCCGCGCGGCCGCCACGGCGCGGGGCGGATTCTGCGGAGTGCGATTCAGCGCGCCGGCGAGCGCCGACACTTCGCGCGCGGCCGCCGTCGCGTCCCTGACGGACGCCCCGCTATTCCTCAGCAAGCTCGTCGCCAGCAGATCGTTGCGCAAATCCGTGTTCACCGCCGCCGGCAGATTCAAATGAAACAGCGTCATGCCGTCCACTTTTTCCATTTTCTCACTCACGCGCTTGGCGAAACCGCCATCGATGATCGGCGTCGGCCCGAAGGTTTTCCGCTGTTTGAATTTCATCGCGGCCATGCCGGTGCGCACCACAGCGATCCTTGCGCCCAGCTCGTTGGCGTGCTCGGCAACAAACGCCGCCTTGGCCTCCAGCACCGGCGGCGCCGTGTGCGCGTTGTACGAGTAGTCGGTCTCCCGCAGCCCTTCCGCTTCCGCGGTGAACAAGCCATCCTCCGCGTGGATCGCCGGGCCCTCGCCCCAGGCATCGACAACGATGGTGGGCCGCTGGTCGGGCGCCGGGGACGGCGTGCGCAGCTCGGCCCAGCCGTGATCGGTGTCGCGGTTGACCACGCAGTGCACCTCCTGGCCTTCGGACATCCGGGCCGCCAGCTTATGCGCCGCGACGGCGGCATGCTCGCCGCAATTGCCCGCCCCCGCGATCTCGGCGATGGCGGCGCGGTGCAGGGGCAAGGCATTGAGTTTGCGGCTGTTGCGCACCACCCTGGCCGCCGAGTAGGTACGATAGCTGTGGCCGTTGGTGGCCTCGATATCGGTGGTGACGTTGCCGCGCCCGATGGGCAGCGCCTCGCGCGTTTGCTGCAGCACGTCGTTGGCCTGGCGCAGGCGCTCCAGCTCGTCGCCCTCGATCGCCCGCCCATCGACCACGCGCGCCATCACATAGCTGGCCAGTTGCCTGTCATGGGCGGGAATACCACCACCACGCGCCGGCGGCCGGCGCGCGAGCCCCTCGGGTATCGGCGAAGGGGAACGCGGACGCGCGGCAGAGGTACCGGCCGCCGAGGACCCGGCCTCGTCGTTTCGACTGCCCAGAGTCAAATCCGTACTGGGCGGAGAGGATGGTGTTCTCGGAATGGAGCGCATGATGAGGTGCGAGTAACGGACGGGTGGAGGATGTGCATCATTTTGCTGCGTGGCCACGGACAACATGTCGCGTTTGCGAAGCGATAGCGCGCTAGCCGAACGTTTACGCCAGTCAAGGGCTTAGCTAGGGCTGGCCAGCGGCGTGCTGGCGTTGACGCTGGCGATATTGTCGATGCTCGGCGTGGCGCGTTCCACTATCCAATACTTGACCACGCCCGAACTACGGCGTGCCTACTCGCCGGATGTGATACGCCGCCTGTTCGGCACTGCGATCAAGGGCCAAAAGGGTTTTCCCGAAAAATATGGCGTGCAGGGCGACTACATGCCGGATGGTTTTATAAAGCAGCAAAAGTTCCCGTTCAGCTCGCAAAAATAGTCCACCTCGGCTCCAGAAAGCAAAAAGCCCAACCTGTAAAGGCTGGGCTTTTTAATCTTACTAAATTCTGGCTCCCCGACCTGGACTCGAACCAGGGACCTGCGGATTAACAGTCCGTCGCTCTACCAACTGAGCTATCAGGGAAAAGAGGCCGCATTATATACGGCCAATTTCTAGCTGTCTAGGCTAGAGAAAAAAATCGTGCATCTCACCCATCAGATGCCGCTGGCGGCTCGTGGCGGATTACGCCGTGCCGGCTAATCCGCCCTACGAGTTACCACCAACGATCAGAAACCGCCCTTGAACTGCACACCGAACTGACGTGGCTCGTTCACCATGCCGGTCAGGTTGTTGAAGTCGATGGCGCCGATGATGCGCTGGGTGTCGGTGATGTTGCGCGCGAAAGCGGCCACTTCGTACTTGCCGCCATCCCAGTTGTAGCCGACGCGCAGGCCGCCTTCAACCATGGACTTGCCGGTGAATTCCTTGGCTTCGTACAGGAAGAAGTTGATCTTGCTGCGATACGACCAGTCGGTCAGCACGAACAGGTTGCCGTTCTCCAGCGCCCAGTTGTAGCGCGCGGTCGCGTTCAGGATGTACTTCGGCGCCTGCGGCAGCGGGTTGCCGTTGATGTCGACGCGGCCGGCCGCGTTGAGCGGATCGGTCACAGTGCACGAACCGCACTTGGCCACGGACAGGCTCGGGTCCTTGATCTTGGTGAAGTTGTACGAACCGCCAGCCGAGACCTTGAACGCCGGCGTGATGAACGCCTCGAAGTCCGCTTCGACGCCGCGACCGTCGGTCTTGGCGGCGTTGATCAGGCGGGTGACGTTGGAGTTACCACCGACCACGGTCAGCTGCTGGTTCTTCACTTCGTAGTTGTAGACGCTGAACGAAGCGCGCGCGCGGCGGTTGAACAGGTCGGCCTTGACGCCGGCTTCATACGAGGTGATGGTTTCGGCGTCGGCCACGGTGATCGGCACCGACGCCGAGGCGGCGGCGATACTCGGCGCGCGGAAGCCAGTCGCCACGCGGGCGTACGTGCTCACGTCCGGGTTGATCTTGTAAGTCAGGCTCATGTCCCAGCTGGCTTTGCTCTTGCTCTCGTCGACCGACTGCGGGCCGGCCAGCACCACGTTCTGGGCTTCCACGGTGCGGAATTCCTTCTCGTCGTGCGTGTAGCGCAGGCCGCCGCGCAGGATCAGGTCCTTGGACAGATCGTAGGTCACCGAACCGAACACGGCAGCAGCCTTGTTGGTCTGATGGCTGGCCAGGTGCGAGGTTTGCGCGCCGGTGGTGCTGTTGTAGTTGTTGCTGAAGCCGTCGGCGCTTTCCTTGAAGTAGTAGACGCCGGTCTGCCAGTTCAGCGGACCCGCGTTCTTCGATTCGACGCGGAATTCCTGGCTGTACTGGTGCAGGCCGCTCAGCCCGCCACCGGTTTCGACCTGGAACGGAATGAAGCCAGGGCCGGCCGGCGTGCCGCCGTCGATGTCGCCACGGCTGTAGTAGTTGTCGACGCCTTCGTAGCCGGTGATCGAGAACAGCTTGACCGAACCGAGGTCCCAGGTCAGGCGGGCGTTGGCGCCGTTGGTGGTCAGTTCCTGGCCGTTCTGGCCGTTGGTGCTGATCTGGTTGAAGTTGTAGCCATCGGCGAAGTCGTTGGTGCCCTTCTTGATGATGTTGGCGCGGAACAAGCGCGCGCTGCCGCTGGTCGAACGCGCGTGCACGTTGAACAGGGCGTTGAAGGTGGTGCTCGGGCTGTACAGGAACTGCACGCGCTCGGCGTGTTCGTTGTAGCCTTCCAGCGAATCCTTGGCGCCGGTGAAGGTGTTGTCGACGAAGTCGTCGCGGTGCTGGCGCAGGGTCGACACGCGCATCGCCCACTCGCTCGACAGCGGCACGTTGGCGGCCGCCTCGAGGTTGACGGTGTTGTGCGAGGCCCACGACAGGCTGTAGTAGCCTTCGACCTGTTTCAGGTTCGGCTTGGCCGATTCGAACTTGACCACGCCGGCCGGGGTATTACGGCCGAACAGTGTGCCCTGCGGGCCGCGCAGCACTTCCACGCCGGCCATGTCGAACATCGGGAAACCTTTGAGGATGCCGTTTTCCTGCACCACGTCGTCATACACCAACGAGACCGGCTGCGAGGCGAAGGTGCTGAAGTCGGTGTTGCCGTAGCCGCGGATGTAGAAGCGCGGGAAGGTACGGCCGTTCGACGATTCGACGTTCAGCGATGCCACTTTGCCTGCCAGCAGGCGAATGTCCTGGCCGCCGGACAGCAGCACGTCGAGCTTCTCGTCCTTGAGCAAGGTGACCGACACCGGCACGTCCTTGATGTTCTCGGCGCGGCGCTGGGCCGTCACGACAACGGTTTCCAGTTGCGCATCGGTCGCGGCGGCTTGCGCGAAGGCGGAACCGATAGGCATAACGGCGCTCAACGCCAGCAGGCGCTTGTGCATCTTAGACAATTTGATCATTCAATTTCCCGATTTAAATGTAATGCAAAGAGTAAAAAACAGCGTCTCCTGTTCCCTCTTTCGGTGACACCGCACGGTCATCTGACGTGACCATTGCAGCGCAAGCGGGCCGCTCGCGCGCCGCTTTCGGCAAAACTGGACCGCCCCGCTACTCCACCGTTTGGCGTGAACAGGATCGAATCCGCATCTTGATTGATGTCTAGAATGCACCGACTGGCAGAAAGGCGGTATTTTCAGCCATTGATAGCATGTATTGCAAGGCGAATATATCGATAGTCGAATTAACTGTTAGAAATTCGGCGGCTACTATGATGAAACTGAATAATAGAAGGCCGCCTTGCGGCGGCCCTGCAACAACGGTGTCGAAAAAACACCGGCCATTTACATTTTCTACACGCTGCAACTGTGTTGAAAATCCCACAAGCGGGCCATTGTCGGGCGCCCGCCCGGGTCGGCGAGAGCTACATGCCCAGCGATTTGAGCAGGTCCGAGTTGTCGTCGGGGTCGTCCACCGGCGACGGTGTCGACGCGTTGTCCGTGTTGTAGGCGTCGTCGATCAGCGATTGCGGATCGTGCTCGGCCGAATCGAAATCGTACAGTTTGATGAACTCGGTACGGTCGATCGCCAGCTCCAGGTAGAAGATGTTGTTCTTCTCGGTGTAGAAGGTGACGCGGCGCATTTCCGGACGGTCCAGCGGCGTGTCGACGCTCAGCATCACCTGCTTGGTCAGCACCAGCATCTTCGGCTGGTTCTGCGTGATGTTGGTCTGCAGCTCGCGCCGCACCTTGCCGGTGAAGTCGCCGACGATCTGGTTCATCAGCTCGCCCATGATGTTCGACACCTCGTCGGAGGTGTGCGAACTGGCCAGCTCGGACTTCGGCATGCCCATGTGCAGCATGTAGCGCTCGTAGATTTCCATCGCCGTGTCGGCGGCGAAGTTCAGCACCACCAGGCCGGTGAAGCCGCCGTCGAACATCACGAAGCAACCGATGTCGGGCTTCAGGCCGGTCTTGGTGATCCTTTGCACCATGCCGGAATAATTCACTTTGCTTTGCGTGGCGACATTCAGCACGCGGGCCACCGAGTTACACAAACTCATCAACAAATCTTCTGTACCGTACACGACATCCTTTTCTTCGCTCATGGGGCAACCTCTATTTACTTTTTATCGATGACGGCGCTGTTTCATGGTTCAGCGCCAAACGAAACATGGCCACCTCGCTCAGCAAGCGGGCGACCTCATCTTTCCATTCCTGATTCTGTGCCGTCGAGGGCGGCATGGCGGCCAAGGTGGCGCGCAAGACCGCGACCTCGCGCTCGAGTTCAAGCACCCGCCGCATGCTCTCGACCGTCTGACCGGTAGTGACCATAACGTCCTTTGTGGCCGAAATAAAATCAATAATATTGAGAATACCGAGGTGCAAGATTCCCGTCCACCTGATTCACACATTTGCGTCTGTTTTCGGTGCCGAAATGCAAAACTCTGTGCTGGACCGGGCGGCCAGGGGTTGGAATGGGGCCGGGAAGTAAAAAGCCACGTCGCATCGACGTGGCTTGGTTAGAGAATCGCGGCGGGGCCGGGTGGCGCTACTTGCCGGCGCCGCGTTTCTTCCGCTTTGGCGCCTTGGCCAGCGGGAAGAGCGCCTCGGTCCAGACCTTGCTCATCTGGGTCATGTTCTTCGCGGTTTCGCGTTTGACAGCGGCCGTCGCCTGCGCCCTGGCGGACCCGGCCACTTGATTGGCAACACGGTTGGCTTGACTGAGGAACATGCTCATGAAAGGATTTTTCATATCGGCACCTGTTCGTAGGGAGTGAGTGCCAACATTACAACATTGGCACGAAGGTCGCTGTTCGTTACCCCACCGAACCGATGCATTGCGTAGCGCGGACGTCGGCGCGAAAGCGTCTCGGCATGCGTCTGAAACAATTAGTTCTTGGCCGTTGAATCCGGTCTCTGTCGCGAATCGTATAGATCTCAATTCCGATAGCGTCGCCGCCACCCGCTCCATCCTGGCATCGGCATGACGTGACCGCTCGTCGACGCGCGCGGAGAAGGCGGCCAGCGCGGCCTCAATGCGCTCGACACGTCCATCCATGCGGCCCTCTACCGCCTCAAACATTTTTCAGAAGAACTGTACCGTTAATTGAAATCTCCCGTCGTCACCATGTCCACACGAGCTCCGGCGGCCAAAGTGTCGTGAATAAACAAGGCCTGAACGCAAAAAAGCCCAACCTGACAAGGCTGGGCTTTTTGCTTACTACTATATTCTGGCTCCCCGACCTGGACTCGAACCAGGGACCTGCGGATTAACAGTCCGTCGCTCTACCAACTGAGCTATCAGGGAATTGAGGCCAGAATTATAGCCGCTCAACCTGGATTTGCCCAGCCCAAAAAGCAACTATAAGCAACTATTTTCGCCGACGCGCCAGACGGCCCACCATCGCCAGCCCGACCAGCATCATGCCGTAGGTGGCGGGCTCCGGCACCGCCGCCACGACCGAGATGTCGTCCAGCGCGGCGCCGTAGTAGCTATGATAAGGATCGCCCACAAAGCTCAACGTGCTGGTATCCGAGGTGGCGACAAAACTGAAGCTCCTCCTGACCCAGCCCATGTTGGCGGTGGTCTTGCCGTCGATGTCGAACGTATAGGTGATCGGCGTGTTCACGCTGGCGTAGAAGAACTTGTCGCCGCCGCCGACCGGGTTGCCGGCCAGGCTGAAGCTGACGTTGTACGTCTGCCCCACCACCGTCGCGAACGACTGCGAGATCGATCCGGCGCCGCCGCCATTCAAGTCCAGGCTGTAGCTGCCGGAGGCCGGCGTCCAATAGGTGTTGATCAAGTCGACCGTGCCGCCGATGGTCCAGCCATCAAGGCCGGAGCCGATGGTTTCAAAACCACCGCTGAAGCCGCCGGCGGACTCGAAGCCGCCGTTGTGGATCAACTCGACCGACGCATACGCTGCGGGGCTGAGAACGGTGAAGGCTGCGACGACGGCTAAAGCTTTCATTTTGGACATTTCACACCCCGTTATAGTTATCCCGATTAAACGAGAATTTCCTAGTATTAACTCGATAACTATACGCCATAACAAGAGAACATCAAGAATTACATTTTAGAAACAATGTGGAATGTGAACACATGCGGGCGCGCAATGGAAAAAGCCCCATGTGACTTTACAACGATTTTCAGCGTTGTAAGTACACATGAGGCTTTAAAATTCTGGCTCCCCGACCTGGACTCGAACCAGGGACCTGCGGATTAACAGTCCGTCGCTCTACCAACTGAGCTATCAGGGATTAGAGGCAACATTTTATACTGTTTCGTTCACGCCATCAAGAAAGCTTTCTATCAGCGCAACTTATTTCGGTATTCCCTGTTGCCATTCGGACCAAGCAACTGCTCAACCCGAAGAAGCAAGAGTTTAGAGCACTTTAGCGATGGCGTCAATAACGATGTCGATATTGCGCGAATTCAACGCCGCCACGCAGATGCGGCCGGTGTCGACCGCGTAGATCGACTGCTCGCGCAGTTGATCGACCTGCGCCTTGGTCAGGCCCGAGTACGAGAACATGCCGACCTGGTCGCGCACGAACGCGAAGTCGTGGGCTGGCGCCTTGGCCTTCAGCTTCTCGACGAAGGCCTCGCGCATTTCCTTGATGCGCACGCGCATGCCTGCCAGCTCGTCTTCCCACATCTGACGCAGTTCCGGCGTGGTCAGCACGGTGGCGACGACCTTGCCGCCGTGCACAGGCGGGTTGGAGTAGTTGGTGCGCACGACGCGCTTCAACTGCGACATCAGACGGCTCGCTTCTTCGCCGCTGGCGGCGACCACGCTCAACGCGCCGACGCGCTCGCCGTACAGCGAGAACGACTTCGAGAACGAGTTCGACACCAGCAGCGGACCACCGGCGTCGGCGAAGCGGCGCACCACGGCGCCGTCTTCGGCGATACCGGCACCGAAGCCCTGGTACGCCATGTCGAGGAACGGCACCAGGCCGCCGCCGGTGACTGCCGCGATAACCTCATCCCACTGGGCCGACGTCAGATCGGCGCCGGTCGGGTTGTGGCAGCACGCGTGCAGCAGCACGATGGAGCCGCGCGGCATGGCCTTCAACGCGGCCAGCATGCCGGCGAAATCGACGCCGTGGGTGGCGGGATCGTAGTAAGTGTAGTTGTTGACGGTGAAGCCGGCGCTTTCGAACAGCGCGCGGTGGTTTTCCCAGCTTGGATCGCTGATGTAGACTTGCGAATCGGGCGCGAAGCGCTTGAGGAAGTCGGCGCCGATCTTCAGCGCGCCGGTGCCGCCGATGGCTTGCACGGTGACCGCACGTTTCTCTTGAATTACCGCGCTGTCGGCGCCAAATACCAGCTCTTGCACCGCCTTGTCATAGGCAGCCAGGCCTTCGATCGGCAGGTAGGTGCGCGGGGCCGGGGTCGCGATCAGGATTTCTTCCGCTTTCTGTACGCAAGACAGCAGAGGCACTTTGCCGTTGTCGTCATAATAAACGCCGACGCCCAGATTGATTTTGGCCGGGTTTTGGTCGGCGTTGAAGGCTTCGGTGATACCCAGGATCGGGTCGCGTGGTGCCATGTCGATGGCGCTGAACAAGCTAGGATTCGTCATGATAAGATTGGATTCGATTGGAAGCGTTTCGCAGCGGATGAACGTAGACAGCGCCCCACAAAAAAACTACTTCAGGCCGCTGGCAGGCCATTATTCTAACAAAGGTCGGACCACGATGGCTGAATTACCAGTAGTAGATACCCCAACGGCAACGGTTGTTACCTTCCCGGATTCGCCGTTCAAATTGCACCAGCCCTTCCCGCCCGCCGGCGACCAGCCGGTGGCGATCGACAAGCTGTGCGAAGGCATCGACGACGGCCTGTTCTTCCAGACCTTGCTCGGTGTGACCGGCTCCGGCAAGACCTACACGATGGCCAACGTGATCGCCCGCAAGGGCCGTCCGGCGATCGTGTTCGCGCCGAATAAAACGCTGGCCGCGCAGCTGTACTCCGAGTTCCGCGAATTCTTCCCCGAGAACGCGGTCGAGTACTTCGTCTCGTACTACGATTACTATCAGCCGGAAGCCTACGTGCCGCAGCGCGACCTGTTCATCGAAAAGGATTCGTCCATCAATGAGCACATCGAGCAAATGCGCCTGTCGTGCACCAAGTCGCTGATGGAGCGGCGCGACGTCATCATCGTCGCCACCGTGTCGGCCATCTACGGTATCGGTAATCCCAACGAATACCACCAGATGATTTTGACCCTGCGCCAGAAGGACCGCGTCTCGCAGCGCGACATCATCGCGCGCCTGATCCAGATGCAGTACACCCGCAACGAGGTCGATTTCGGCCGCGGCACCTTCCGCGTGCGCGGCGACACGCTCGACATCTTCCCGGCCGAGAATGCGGAGCTGGCAGTGCGCCTCGAACTGTTCGGCGACGAGCTGGAATCGATCCAGCTGTTCGATCCGCTGACGGGCCGCGTCAAGCAGAAGATCCCGCGCTTTACCGTTTATCCCGGCTCGCACTACGTCACGCCGCGTTCGACCGTGCTGCGCGCGGTCGAGACGATTAAACTCGAACTGCGCGACCGCCTGGAGTTCTTCCGCAAGGAGAACAAGCTCATTGAAGAGCAGCGCCTCGAGCAGCGCACACGCTTCGATCTGGAGATGATGGCCGAAATCGGCTTCACCAAGGGTATCGAGAACTACTCGCGCCACCTGAGCGGCGCCATGCCGGGTGAACCGCCGCCGACCCTGGTCGACTACCTGCCGAAGGACGCGCTGATGTTCCTCGACGAGTCGCACGTGTTGATCGGGCAGCTGAGCGCCATGTACAACGGCGACCGCTCGCGCAAGACCAACTTGGTGGACTACGGTTTCCGGCTGCCGTCGGCGCTGGACAACCGGCCTTTGAAATTCGAGGAATTCGAGCAGAAGATGCGGCAGACGATATTCGTCTCCGCCACGCCGGCCGACTACGAAAACTCGCACGCCGACCAGGTGGTCGAGCAGGTGGTGCGGCCGACCGGCCTGGTCGATCCGCTGATCATCGTGCGCCCCGCCCGTTCGCAGGTGGAGGACCTGATGTCCGAGATCACCGACCGCGTCGCCAAGAACGAGCGCGTGCTGGTGACCACGCTGACCAAGCGCATGTCCGAGCAGCTGACCGAATACCTGAGCGACCATGGCATCAAGGTGCGCTATCTGCACAGCGATATCGAAACGGTGGAACGGGTCGAACTGCTGCGCGACCTGCGCATCGGCACCTTCGACGTGCTGGTCGGGATCAACCTGCTGCGCGAGGGCCTCGACTTGCCGGAGGTGTCGCTGGTGGCGATCCTGGACGCCGACAAGGAAGGCTTCCTGCGCTCCGAGCGCTCGCTAATCCAGACCATCGGCCGCGCCGCGCGTAACCTCAACGGCGTGGCGCTGCTGTACGCGGACCGCATGACCGATTCGATGGAGCGTGCCATCGGCGAGACGGAGCGCCGGCGCGCCAAGCAGATCGCCTTCAACGCCGCCAACGGCATCGTGCCGCGCGGCGTGAGCAAGACCATCAAGGACATGATCGACGGCGTCTACAGCCCGCAGGACGCGCGCGAGAACCTGCAGGTGGCGCAGGAGGCGGCCAAGTACGAGTCGATGAGCGAGAAGCAGATCAGCAAGGAGATCAAGCGCCTGGAGAAGGCGATGCTCGATCACGCCAAGAACCTGGAGTTCGAAAAAGCCGCGCAGGTGCGCGACCAGCTGCATGGCCTCAAGCAGCAGCTGTTCGGCGCCCCGGGCGCGGACACGCCACTCACTCCGAACTGACCGGCGATATGACGAATCCGATTTTAAGCAGCGGCCCGCTGGGCTTCCCGTGGGCCACCATGGACCCGTTCCTGTTTTGCGTTCACCACGTCGACAAGTACCCTAAGGGCGATGGCAAGTTCGGTCCGGCCGCGTCGCTGGCGGGGCGTAGCCTGGGGCAGGATTTCATGAGCATCGACGGCTGGAATATGTACCACGGCGAGCAGGTGCCGGGTTTTCCCGGCCACCCGCATCGCGGCTTCGAGACGGTGACCATCGTGCGTCATGGCCTGATCGATCACGCCGATTCGCTGGGCGCGGCCGCGCGCTTCGGCGCCGGCGATGTGCAGTGGCTGACGGCCGGACGTGGCATCGTCCACTCGGAGATGTTCCCGCTGCTAAAGACGCAGGACGACAATCCGCTCGAACTGTTCCAGATCTGGCTCAACCTGCCGGCCCGCAGCAAGTTCGCCCAGCCCCACTTCACCATGCTGTGGTCGGAGGACGTTCCCAGGGAAACTGCGGTCGACGCAAACGGCGCGCGCACCGAGGTGGTCTGCGTCGCCGGACGCGTGGGCGGCGCCGAAGCCCTGCCTCCGCCTCCGGACTCCTGGGCCGCCGACGAGGACAGCGACGTCGCGATCTGGGTGGTGACGATGGAGCCCGGCGCGCAATGGACGGTGCCGGCCGCGCGCGGCGCCGACACCAAACGGGCCTTGTACTACTTCGACGGCGAGGGCGCCAGCCTTGGCGGCCACCCGCTGACATCGCGCAGCGTCAACGATGTACGCACCGACACGCCTTTACAGCTGGTGAACAGCGCGACCGGCAAGGCGCAGTTTCTGATCCTGCAAGGGCGGCCGATCGGCGAACCGGTGGTGCAATCGGGTCCGTTCGTGATGAACAGCGAGCAGGAGATCCGCCAGGCCCACGCGGACTACCGGCAGACCGGCTTCGGTGGCTGGCCCTGGCCGGATGGCGCCCCGGTGCATGGTGAAGATCCCACGCGCTTCGCGCGCCACACCGACGGCAAGGTCGAACGGCGCGAGAGTTAATTCCCCTCAGCGCTGTTTGACAAAGACCGCCACGGCCTCGCTCAGTTGCGGGGCCAGCGGCAGGTTTGGATCGCTATACGATGCCCTTTGCGCAGCGGGATCGGCAGGCACCATTTTCAATACATGATTCATCCCTTCGATGACCACCAGCTTGGCCGACGGCGCGGCGGCCGACAGTGCCTGCGCCTCTTTTACCGCGACCTGGATGTCGGTCGTCCCCTGCGCGATCAGCACCGGCATTTTCAGCGCGGCGATCGCCTTGCGCGGGTCGGTCTTAAAGGACGATATCAAATAAGGCTGCACCGACGGCCGGTACAACATCATCAGCTCCGGTGGCACATCTTCCACCGGTTTGCCCTGCTCCAGCGCGACCAGTATGCGTTCGTTCGCGCCTGACAGCGCGGGTGGAAGCTTAGGTTTGAGCTGATCGCGCAGGATGTCGGCCAAAGGATGGCCAGGGCCGGAGATCGACACGCAGGCATCCGCCTTGGCGCGCTGGCACGCCACCAGCGCGATCAGCGCCCCTTCGCTGTGCCCCGCCATCACCACGCGCGAGAAGCGCTTGTCCGTGCGCAGTTGGCGCATCCACACCACGGCGTCATCGACATAACTATCGAGGCGCAGATCGGATTCCTCCTTGACCAAACCGGCGCTGGAAGCGACACCGCGCTTATCGTATCGCACTGTCGCGATGCCTTGCTGCGCCAGCGATTCGGCCAGCATGCGCAGCGAATTGTTGAGCAAGGACGCGGGCGCGCTGTTGCCGTCGCGGTCTGTCGGCCCGGAGCCGGAGTGCAGCAGCACCACCGGCACCTTGGCGCCTCCCTCGGGTATCAACTCGGTGCCATACAAGGTTCCGCCCGCGACGGCCTGGGTAACCAAACGTTCGGTATAGCTGCCCGCGTGGGCGGCGCTGGACAACACCAGCATAGCGAATAAGAATTTACAGCGCATGGGCAAACCTCCGGTTAGTGCGATTCGAGTTGATGATTATTCTGCAGCTTCTTATAGTGCAGCAGCGAGTAGAGGACCACGAGCGGCGTCCATGCCAGCCCCAGTAGCAAGATGCCCCACCCCGGCGCATGCATCCACAGCGCCAGTAAGCCGAGCAAACCGCTGGCGACCATCAGCCGCGCCGCCATGCGGTGCGTGGCGTACCACACGCGCTCACTGGCCAACGTCCAGGGCGTGCGGATGCCGACGTAGAAATTGCGGCGGACCTTGCCCAAAGGGTTCCCCATGAGGATAAGCAGCAGGAACAGCCCCGCCGGCAATGCGCGCTGCATCGACACCTCGCCGCCAGTGCCAGCGATCAGCACCAGCGCGAACACATAGCCCAGCATACACACCACCAAGCCGGCGATGTAATAATAGGTCGGCAGGAACTCCGTCATGCCGAAGCGCTTTGGCGACAGCGCCGGTAACGCCAATCCCACCAGCGTGAACAGCGCCATGCCGCCGGGACCGAGCGCCCACATCACGGCGCGCCCGGCATAGCCGTCCACCTGGCCTTCGATGTTCCAGTGCACAGGCACCTGCTCGGGCAGCAGCGGCCAGCAGTACACGAGCGCCGCGCAGGCAGCAGCGATCAACAACAGACAGACGACGAGATAACGCGTTCTCACTTCTTTCTCCCTTTTTGCTCTGTTTTCTGTACGGGTCTGGCTTCTGTGTCGGTCAGATCCATCACCCACGCCAACACATCCTGCAGCACCGTGGTATTGAGCCCGTACCAGATGGTCTGGCCATCGCGCCGCCTGGTGATCAGGTCAGCCTCGCCGAGCACCGCGAAATGGTGGGACATCGAAGGCTTGCTCATATCGAAATGCCCCGCCAGATCGCCGGCCGTCATCTCGCCTTGCCGCAGCAGCCGCAGGATTTCGCGCCGCGCCGGGTCGGCGATGGCTTTAAAGGCGTTGTTGGAGGCATTCATTAGTCATTCATCTAATTAGACATTCATCTAACTATAGGCCGATAGAATCTCGCGGTCAAGCGATCTTTAGACGGGAGACTACCTGCGCGCCGGTTGGCGCGCATAGGCGAATTCAATAGAATTTAATAGACGGCCTGTCCGGAATCATCGAAGACGTGCCAACGCGCCTGCTCGACGCGGATCACCGCTGTTTGCCCGACCTGCCACCGCGCGTCGGCATCCACCCTTGCAATCAGCTGGGTCGCGCCGCCGTCGGGCGTCAGGTAAATGTAGCTGGCGTCGCCCAGCAACTCCGCCGCCTGCACCGTGACCGGAATGCCGGCGGCACCGTCACCCGCCGAATCAGGCGGCACCAGCGCCATGTGCTCGGCCCGCACGCCGAGCGACACCGGCGACCCGGGCGCCAGTCCATCGCGCGCGCCGATCGGCACCAGCGCGCCGCCGGCCAGCCGCACCGCCATCGCCTGCCCGGCCAGCAGCTCCACCACACCGGTCAGGAAATTCATCGCCGGCGAGCCCAGGAAACCGGCGACGAACATATTGGCCGGCCGCTGATACAGCTCCAGCGGCGCCCCCACCTGTTCCACCTGTCCGCCGCGCAGCACCACGATGCGGTCGGCCAGGGTCATCGCCTCAACCTGGTCGTGGGTCACATAGATCATCGTGCTGCCCAGGGTGCGGTGCAGGTTTTTCAGCTCGATGCGCATCTGCACCCGCAGCGAGGCGTCGAGATTGGACAGCGGCTCGTCGAACAGGAACACCTGCGGCTGACGCACGATCGCGCGCCCGATCGCCACCCGCTGCCGCTGCCCGCCCGACAGCTCCTTGGGCTTACGCTGTAACAGCGGCTCGATACGCAGCGTGGCCGCCGCCTGCTCCACCTTGGTCCTTATCTCGTCGCGCGACAGTCCCGCCATCTTCAGCGCGAAGCCCATGTTGTCGAATACCGTCATGTGCGGATACAGCGCATAGCTCTGGAACACCATCGCGATGCCCCGCGCGGCGGGCGTCACGTGCGTCATGTCGCGACCGCCGATACTCACCGTGCCTTCGTCGGCGGTTTCCAACCCGCAGATCGTGCGCAGCAAGGTCGATTTGCCGCAACCCGACGGCCCGACGAACACCACGAACTCGCCGTCGGCGATGCTCAGGTCTATACCGCGCAGGATAGGCTGTTGGCCGAACCCCTTGCGTATGCCGCGAATGTCTACTCCTGCCATGGCTTCCCCTCAACCCAACACCAGTTCGACGCGATGGACCGCGCCATCGCGCAGCAGCGGAATGCGCGCCACGCCGTCGTCGGCCGCGAGCGCCGTGCCGTCAAGGGTAACCGATACGACGTCCTTGGCGCTACGCCCGGGATTGAGTACCTTGATTTCGTAGCTGCCGCCGCCATCGGGCAACCGGTGGCGGATGCTGAACTCCGGCCAGTCGTCCGGGATGCGCGGCGCCATCACGATGGTGTCGCCGTCCTCGATCCTGAAGCCCAGCACCGACTCCAGCCCCACCCGGTACATCCAGCCGGACGATCCCGTGTACCAGGTCCAGCCGCCGCGCCCCACATGCGGCGCCTCGCCGTAAACATCGGCCGCGATGACATACGGCTCCACCTGATAAACGGCCACCGCCGCCATGTCGCGCGCATGGGTCACCGGACTAAGCATCTCCAGCAGCGGTGCGGCGCGGTCGCGGCGTCCCGCTTCGGCCATCGCCCGCACCACCCAGCATGCCGCATGGGTGTACTGGCCGCCGTTCTCCCGCACGCCCGCCACGTAGCCCTTGATGTAACCAGGATCGTTGGGCGTGTTGACGAAAGCAGGTGTCAGCAGCCGTATCAGGCCATCCTGTTCGGACACCAGCCGTTGCTCCAGCGCGTCGAGCGCCTGTGCCGCCCGTTCCGGCGGCGCCGCCTCGGAGATCACGGCCCACGCCTGCGCCAGCGCATCGATCTGGCATTCGTCGCTGTCCTTGGAGCCGATGACGGCGCCGTTGTCGTAATAGGCGCGGCGATACCATTCGCCATCCCAGCCGCCATCGTTCAGCGCATGGTCCAGATGATCGTGATATGCGCTGTAGATCGCGACGCGCGCGGTATCGCCGCGCCGCTCGCAGATCGGCAGGAAATCCTTGATGATGCGCGACAGGAAAAAGCCCATCCATACGCTTTCGCCGCGTCCTTCGCGGCCGACGCGGTTCATGCCGTCGTTCCAGTCGCCGGTGCCCATCAGCGGCAGGCCGTGCGCGCCCTGGGTCAGCGAGCGGTCCAGCGCGCGGCAGCAATGCTCGTAGACGACGGCGCTTTCGCCCGACAACGACGGTTTCAGATAAACCTCGTCCTCGCCCTCCTCCAGCAACGGCGCCGTCAGGAACGGTTCGACTTCATCGAGCACGCTCCAGTCGCCGGTGGTCTTGACATAGAAGGCGGTGACGTACGGTAGCCAAAGCAGGTCATCGGAGAAACGCGTGCGTAGTCCGCGTTCAAGCGGCGCGGTATGCCACCAGTGCAGCACATCGCCTTCGACAAACTGGTGCGCCGCGTGGATGCGGATCTGCTGACGCGTCAAGTCCGGACGCGCGTAAATCATCGCGCTCGAATCCTGCAACTGGTCGCGATAGCCCAATGCGCCGCCGGATTGGTAGAACGCCGAGCGTCCCCAAATGCGGCAGCTGAGGTTCTGGTAGGCCAGCCAGCCGTTCTGCATCAAATCGATGGCGGGCACCGGCGTGCGCACCTGCACGGCGCCGACGATGTCGCGCCAGAAGGCGGTGATTTCTTCGAGCGCCTGCTGAACCGCTCCTGGAGCTGCATAGCGCCGCACCAGTTCCAGCGCCGTCGCGCGCTCCTGCGTTTCGCCCAGCAGCACAATCCATTCCAGCGTGGCGCCCGGCGCCAGGTCATGCGTCGTCTGGAACGCCGCGCAGGGATCGAGGCCGGCGCCTGTCGCGCCGTTCAATTGTGCGCCAGCCAGCGCGGCAGGCTTGGCAAGGTCGCCGTGTTGGCCGATGAAGGCTTCGCGATCGGCGCTGTGATGCACCGCCGCTCCATCACCCGGCAAAGCGGCGGCAAACGTGACGCCGTCCGCGAACTGGCCCGCGAGTGGATTGGTCGCCAGCAGCGTTCCCGAGGCATCCCGCTCGGTGATGACGAACCGGCTGCTCTCGGCCGGCGTACCTCCCAACACCAGTCGCTGGTAAGAGAACAGCGACAGGCGGCGCGCAACCGCGTCGTGGTTGGTCACCCGCACACGCACGATCTTGACCGGATCATGGCGCGGCACGAACATCACGGTCTCCTGCTCCAGCCCATGGCTAAAATGATTGAAGCGTGTGTAGCCGAATCCATGGGCAGCCTCGTATCCCGCGCGCGCCGGGGCCGGACCGGGCACCGGTGACCAGTACTGGCCAGTGTCCTCGTCGCGCAGATACAGCGCCTCGCCGTGCGGATCGCGTATCGGATCGTTGGACCATGGCGTCAACCGGTGTACGCGGCTGTTGCGGCTCCAGGTGTAGCCCGCGCCACTTTCGCTGACCAAAAAGCCGAATCCCTCGTTCGATATCGCGTTGGTCCAGGCCAGCGGCGGGCGGCGCAGTCCATCGGCCGCGTTCCAGTCCATGCGGATCACATACTCGTCGCCGGCATCGGTAAACCCGCCATAGCCATTGAAGTGATGCAGCACGGCGCGGCCGGGCACCGTCGCAGGTCCATCCGCTTGCGCAGTGCGCATGGCAGGCGGCTGGGCGGCGGCGCCGACGTCGACATCCAGCACCGGCATTCGGCCGCGAACAACCAACAGCGCGGTCATTTCGATCAAGGCGAGATCCTGCTTTTTGAACTTTTCCGGTTTGCGCACATGGACGCCTTCCACATCCTTGTAAGAGCCGTCACCATCCAGCAGTAAGAGGTCGACCTTGAAGCCGTGCGCGGCCCAATAAGCGCGGGCACGCAGCATCAAACGGGCGTTGGCATCGTCGGCGCCATCGACCCACAGGACGGCCAACGGCCCGGCCGGAAGAGCGTAGGAAGAAACAACGGAAGCGATATCGGCGGAAGCTTCGACCTCACGCGCTGTATGGCGCGGTGCGCGCACCGCCGACTCGCCATACAGCATCGCCCCCGCCAAGCGCTGCAAATAAGTCGCCTCGTCCGAACTCAAACCCAGTCGCTGCTCCAGCGCCTGCTGGGCGGCGCGGGCGGCATTGATCGGCGCACGATCCGCCGGGTCCAGGCCGCCGGCTAACGCGAGCGCGTGCTCGCGACTGTCCGCCGCGCCCAGGATAAATGCCACGCTGGTGTGCGCGCCAGGCGCCAGCGTCACCGCCCGGCGCAAGCTGAATGCCGGATCGAGCACATTTCCGGCCGTGCCGGAAAGTTCTCCGTCCATTCCGGCCGGCGAGCGCAGCGCGCGTCCGCGTCCTATAAAGCGCGTGCGATCGGTCTCGAAGCCGGCGGCGTCGCCACCGGCGGCGGCGTGCACCATCCACAGCGCCGCATCGCCCTCGCCTCGCGGTCTGCGCCGTGCCAGCAAGGCGCCTGTGGCGGCGTCATGCTCGGTCTGCACAAACAATTTGGAGAAAGCCGGATGAGAAGCTTCATCCGCTTGTCGATTCAACACCACCTCCAGATAGCTGGTCACCTCGATATGGCGTTCGGTAGAGCCGGTGTTCTTGAGCACCACGCTGCGCAGTTCGAGGCCCCGCGCGGGATCGACGGCGATCTCCATATGCGCCGCGATGCCGTGCGCCGAGACGCCAATCCAGAAGCTGCCAGCCTCGCCGCCGGAGGTTCTGACCGCGTCCCCCGGCCCGCCAGGCTGCAAGCCCAGCGACCAGACCTCGCCGCTGACGGTGTCGCGCAGATAGACAAAATAGCCCTCGCCGTCCTCGACGCGGTCGCCGCTCCAGCGCGACAGGGCCATGTCGCCGACCTGGCTGAAACCCATGCCGGCGCCGGTGATCAACGTGGTGAAGCTGCCGTTGGAGAGCAGCCGCGTTTCACGCGCAAAGGTGTTTTCTAAACGATTATTCATGATGCTTATCCGGCTATTTGATTGAGGCACGCGCCATTGCTGGCGACGATATCGGCGTACAGCATGGCGCTGTCTTTCAGTGTGCGCTGCTGCGTTTCAAAGTTAACGTGGATGATGCCGAAGCGTTTGGAAAAGCCCAGCGACCACTCCAGATTGTCCAGTAGCGACCATACCATGTAGCCCCGCAGGTCGACGCCCGCTTCCAGCGCCGCGCTGATGGCGCCCATATTCTTGCGCAGGCAATCGACGCGCAGCGGATCGTGCACCCGCCCTCCCTCGGCCTGCGGCGGATCGTAAAACGCCGAACCGTTTTCCATCACATACAGCGGCGTGTCGCCGTACAGGCGTTTGAAGTTGACCAGCGTATCCGTCAGCCCCTGCGGGAACACCTCCCATCCCGTCTCCGTGTAGGTCGCCTGGGTCTGGCGGACCGGCGCCACTTTCAGCGGCCAGTTGGAGGGTTCATCGCGCACCACGCTGCGGGTGTAGTAGTTGATGCCGACGAAATCCAGCTTCTGGCCGATCAACTCGAAGTCGGCGGCGGGCCAGTCCGGCCAGGCGTCGCCGAACATCTGCTTGAGTTCCTGGGGGTAGGCGCCCAGGAAGATCGGATCGAGGTACTGGCGGTTCATGTAGGCGTCGGCGCGCCGGGTGGCATCGAGATCGGCCTGCGACTGGCTGGCGGGATATTTAGGTTCGATATTGACCACGATGCCTATTTGATGCCTTCCCATCTCCCGATAGGCCTTGACGGCGCTGCCGTGCGCGCGCATCAGGTTATGGCTGGCCAGCGCCGCCTCGTGCACGCTGCGATGCCCCGGCGCCAGGGTGCCATGCATGTAGCCGCCGTCGGTGACCACCCACGGCTCGTTGAGCGTGGCCCACGACTTGATCCTGCCGTCAAAGGCTTTGAACAAAATCCGCGCATAGTCGGTGAACCAGTCGGCGATGTCCGGATTGAGCCAGCCGCCCCTGTCGTCCAGCGCGGCGGGCAAATCCCAGTGGTACAGCGTGAGCATAGGCTCGATACCGTTGGCGAGCAGCTCGTCGATCAGGCGGCTGTAAAAATCCAGGCCCGCCTGATTCACGGCGCCGCGCCCTTGCGGCAGGACGCGGCTCCACGACACGCTGAAACGATAGGCTTTCAGCCCCAGCTTCACCATCAGGGCGACATCCTCCTTGTAGCGGTTGTAATGGTCGCAGGCGACGTCGCCGTTGTCGCCGTCGCGCACATTGCCCGGCACCGCGCAGAATCGCTGCCAGATGCTCGGACCAGCGCCGTCGGCCAGCGGCGAACCTTCGATCTGATACGCCGACGTCGCGCTACCCCACAGGAAGTCGCTGGGAAACTGGATGGATTTACTCATTTGATGATCCTTGTGATCTCGAAGTTATAGCGGTGCGCCATTAATTTTCAGTACCGCCGGCAGGCTATCGATCCTGATCTGCCGGTTTTGCCATGTCACCGGCTTGCCGTTCAGCGTGGCCGCCCCGGGCGCCGTGTCCCACGGCCAGGTGAAGACCACGCCTCCGGGCGGAGTGCGCCGCATCGCCTCCACGTGCAGCGACAGCGAACCATCGACGGCAGCCAGCTTGTAGCTGAGCGGACCATACGGCGTACGCAAGCCGTGAAGGCCGATGCCTTCTCCGCGCAGCCAATCCAACGGCACGCCTTCCGCCAGCAGCAATGCCTGATCCGCCTCCCTTTCGTAAGCGAACGAATCGAGCGCCGCGCGGATATAGTCGGACGATATCCACCCATGCGGCATGTCGCCCACGAATCGAGGCTGGCGCATATCGCGGCCGACGACTTCGGCCCACTGGTTCCATTTGGCGGGACGCTGGTCGGCGTAGAAGTAGTCCAGCAATTGGGCCGCGCGTTCCCGCCAGCCCAGGCGCACGAAGGCGCTCACATTGCGCAGTTCATACGGCGTGTAGTCTTCCCAAGCCTTGCGGCCGTCGCGGCGGGCCAGGAAGAAATCCCAATACTTGTCGTAGGTAGCCTTCAGCATCGCCGGTGGCAGGAACTGCTGCTCGCCGCCGGGCGTCAGCGCAATCGTCGACGAGGTGGGATCAAAGTCGCCCAGTTCCGCCGCGCCAGGAATGTAGTCAATGCCGTGGACCGCTGTTGCGGCATCCAACGATGCGTAGAGGTCGTGCCGGAACTCGTCACGCGCCCCCGCCAGGCGCCGCTCGTCATCGGTCTTCCCGAGCGCCGCCGCGATATGGACCGCGTCCTTGTAGCCGCGCATGGCCCAGAAGTCATCCCAATACGAATGCATGGGCTTTTCCGAATATCCCTCGTGGCTGATCGAGGCCGGCATCAGGCCATAGAAAGCGCGGCGCTCCGGCATGCGGTTTGCCTCGACACGCTCGGACTGGCGCAAGGTCTCCATATACCGCGCGGCGGCGTCGATGCGCGGCCAGGCGTCGGCAAGCGCGGTCTTGTCCTGCGTGTAGCGATATAGTTCCGCCGCCAGGAAGATCAACTGGCCGTGGCTATCGTTCTCCGGCACCGGATCGGCGCCACGGCGATCGACGCAGCACGGCACTTTGCCGTTATCGAACTGGTACGGCGCGTACCATCGCAGGTAATCGGCGGCGATATCGGCCTGGCCGAGTCGCAACAGCGCCTCCGACATCATCGCGCCATCGCGTATCCAGGAGCGCCGGTAGGACCGCGTGCCGGGTTGCAGCGATGCGCCCTCGCGCGTCATGAGCATGTGCGCCAGCGACGAGCGCAATGTGTCGGCCATATGCTGCCCCGCCCCGGGCACCTTCAGCGTGACCCGATTCAGCTTGTCGCGCCACTCCGCCGATACGGCATCCTGCCGGCCCGATAGCCACGCGGCGGCGTCCTGGCCGGAGGAAGGAATATCGCTCATCGCCGATCCGCCCGCCATCGGCAGCACGGCGCCGATGGCAACGCTGCCATACGGCGGCAGCATCACGTCGTAAGTCATTGCCGCCGAAGCCATGCCTGTTTCGTCATGCAGGCTATGCGTGCTGGATTGTCCACGATGGGCGCCGGGCAGCATGCCACCGTCGAACGACGACAGCGCCACGCCGGAGGGAGCCTGCACAGGATAGATCTTGCCATCCCCATTGACCGTGATCGCCTTGCCGTCCCACCGCAGGTCTTGAATGGCGCTGAAACCACCCGGCGTATTGAGGAACTGGCGCGGCGCGTTGACCTGGAACGGTCGCACCGCCAGAACCAACTGCATGCGCCGCGCGGTCGCGCCAAGATTTTTCAGCTCATACTTCGCCAGCAATCGCGATGAAGCCGGCGTGCCGTCTGCGGCTGCGGTGACGGACATCGTCCAATCGGGATGGCGCCACGATACCGCTGGTACCGGCAAATACCCGTCCCGCAAACTCTGGCTGACTTTCACATCGGCCCAAGTAACCAGCCGGCCTCCGTCGCGCACAAAGGGTTCGACCGAAAAGCCGCCTTGCTTCGACTCCAACGCGCCATCCTCGGAAATGAGCGCGCTGTGATCGCCGCCGCCATCGACGCCAACCAGCGTCCAATAAGACTGTTGACCCGAGAAGCCCCGTGGATACAATCCACGTTGGGCGCCGCGCGCCACGCCTTCGATGAACTGGTTCGCTGTCGCGCCCCAGGCTAGATCCTTCAGATCGACTTCCGCCAGCGCGTAGGCCGACGACGGCCCATCGCGTAGCACCAGCCGGATATAGCGCGCTTCGGACTCCGCCAGGCGTAGCGGATCGTCGCCGCCATTGCCCGCGACGACACGCCGTGCCATCCGCCATTGTCTGCCGTCGGACGACAGTTCGATATCGTAGTTGCTGGCGTAGCGACGGTCCTGCCAGTGCAGCAGAAGGCCGCCGAACTCCCGCTCCGCGCCAAGATCGATGGTCAGCCGCTGGGTTTTACCCTTACTGTTCTTGCCAACCCATGCCGTACCCGCATCGCCATCGACCGCCAGCGCGGCCGCTCCACCAGGCAGGTGGGACGACGCCTGCGCGACCGGCTTCGGCCAGACATCCGGTACCGGTGGCAGCGCACGAATCGTCAGTTGTTTGAGGTAGATGGAACCTTTGCCGCCGCCGCTGCCGGCGCTGACGACGAACTCGATGCGGTCCGCATGTTTGAGTACGCGGTCCTTCGTCGGTCCCCACGCGAACAACACCTGGCGCTTCTTGATACGCACCAGTTGCCACGCTTTCGGGAACGTGTAGTTCTGCTGCGGGAACCACCAGACATTGTCGCCACTGGCGTCGGTCAGCTTGAACTCGAAATGATTCACCGGAGCGTCGGCGCGCACGTAGAACGAAATCTCATAGTTCTCAGGCAGGTCCAGCGGCATTGCGCGACGCACAAACGCGTAACCACCTTTGCCGGCGAAATCGAAATCCAGCCGCAAGCCTCCATCGGCGGCGGTGGCGGCGGATTGCACGCCATCCGAGGCCTGCGCCTGCCACGTGTCGACGGACGAAAAATCATCGAGCACGCGGGTCGGCTCCGCAGCGATAGCCGCCGCCATCAGCGCGGCGACCAGGCCCGCAGCGAGCATGTGTATGAGCCTCATCCTTTTACGCTCCCCACCAGCAGGCCCTGGATGTAGTACCGCTGCAAGCCAAGGAACAGCAGCAGCACCGGCAGAATGGTCAGCACCGAGCCGGCCATCATCAACTCGTTATCCTGAACGTGTTCGCGCGACAGCGACGCCAATGCCACCGGCAAGGTGTAAAGGTCTTTATCGGTCAGCACGATCAACGGCCACATAAAGTCGTTCCAAGTGCCGAGGAAGGTGAAGATACCCAGCGTGACCAGGATCGGCGTAAGCAGCGGCAGCACGATGACGCGGAAGATGCGAAATTCGCTGGCGCCGTCCATGCGCGCCGCCTCCAGCAGCGCATCCGGTATCGTCAGCGCGTATTGCCGCACAAGGAAGATGCCGAAAATTCCTGCCATCGCCGGCACCAGCACCGCGCCATAGGTATTGACCAGGCCCAGATACTTCAGCAACAGGAACAGCGGCAACATCGCCACCTGGCTCGGTATCACCAGCGCGCCGAGCATGACCTTGAAGATCCGGTCGCGTCCCCGGAACCGCAGCTTGGCGAAAGCGTATCCGGCGCTGACGTTAAACAGCAGCGACAACACCGTCGCGGCACACGACAGCAGCAAACTATTGAGCAGATACCGGCCGATGCCGGCATGACTGAACAGCTCCCGATAGTTGTGCAGCGTCGCGGCACGCGGCACCAGCGGCAGCGGGAACGCGCTCGATTCGCCGGGCTCCATCAGCGACACCGACAGCATCCATAGCAGCGGAAATAATGTCAGCGCGCCGGCGATCAGCATCACAGCGTTGAGCGCCAGCGCGCGCGGTTTCCAGGAGAAGGCGGTCATGCGTCCGCTCCTTTGGCAAAGCGCAGTTGCAGCAAAGTGACGCCGAACATGATCGCGAACAAAATGAAGGCCACCGCCGACGCCGCGCCCAGGTTCCACCATTTGAAGCCCTGCTCGTACATGAAATACAGCACACTGACGGTGCTCTGCACCGGTCCGCCCTGCGTCATCACATACGGTTCGGCGAACAGCTGGAAGTAGCCGGACATGCTCAGGATACTCACCATCAGCATCGTCGGCCCGAGCATCGGCCAGGTGATGAAGCGGAACTGACCCCATACGCCGGCGCCGTCCAGTCCCGCCGCCTCATACAGATCGTCCGGGATGCTTTGCAGGCCGGCGAGGAAGATGATCATGTTGTAGCCGAAGTTCTTCCAGACCGCGAACAGGATAATCGCGGGCATCGCCCAATCGGGATCGTTCAGCCAATCCACCGGGGATATGCCTAGTTGATCGAGGCCGTGATTGATCATGCCGTAGCGTGTGTGCAGCAGGTAGCGCCAGATCACCGCCACCGCCACCAGCGACGTCACCACCGGCGCGAAGAAGGCCGTGCGGAACAGCCCCTTGAACCAGGTTAGCCGGGAATTCAGCAGCAACGCCGCGCCAAGCGAGGCGGCGATCGACAGCGGCACGCCAACGACGACGAAGTACAGCGTATTGCCCAGCGCCTGCCAGAACAGCGGCGTTTGCAGCAGCTCGGCGTAGTTGCGCAGTCCGACGAAGCGCAGGTTGTCCAGATTCGCCAGCGCGTAGATATCGAAGTCGGTAAGGCTCATCGCCAGCGCGGCCAGCACCGGCAGAAAGAAGAACACGCCGATGACCAACAGCGCGGGGCCGGCAAAGCACCAAGCGGCGCGGCGCGAGCTCATCGCCCCTCCTTCCGCGCCAGCATCCAGCGGCGCTTTTCCAGGATATGGTCGGCCTTCGCGTCCAGCGCCACCACCGCCTGGTCCACCGTCAGCTCGCCGTGTGTCACGCGTTCGGCGACCAGCCGCATTTCGGTGGCGATGCGTTCCCACTCGGGCACCTTGGGCGCCGGCTTCACACGCTCGAATTGCTGACGAAACGCCTGGGCATAGACATCGTTGGCAAGGCGGGGCGCGCTCCAGTTGCTGCGGCGCGGCGGCAGATCGCCTGTCAGTTCATGGAAGCGTGCGGCCGTATCGGTGCGGGACAGGTACTCGATCAACTGCCACGCCTCGCGCGGATGTTTGGAGGACGCCGACAGCACCAGACTGGAACCGCCGGCGATCGAGGCAGCCGGACCGGAAGGTCCGGGCAAGATCGCCGTCATCCAGTGCTCCTGCTGATCGGCCGGCAGACGGCGTTTGAACTCGCCCATGTTCCAGGGACCGGATATGTAGAAAGACACGTAGCCCATGCCGAATTCGTGATAGACGTTGGTGATGCGGTTCATCGGCGCCAGCTTCTGCGCGTACATGTCGGCGTATAGCTGCAAGCTGCGGCGGAAACCGGCGCTGCGGAAATTGCCATAGCGGCCGCCGTCACGCAGCAAAGGCTCGTCGTTCTGCAGGGCCAATGCCAGCAGGGGCTCGAACTCGTCGCTCGGCAGCAGGATCGCGTAGTTGTCCGGGCCCACGCGGCGCTTGATGGCGTTCATCGCCTTCATCCACTCGCCCCAAGTTTGTGGCGGCTTGGCGTAACCGGCGCGCGCCAGCATGTCGCGCCGATAAAACAGCACGCGGGTGTCGATATACCACGGCGCCCCCCACAGCTTGCCGTCGACGATGTTGGTATCCCAGATGCCGGGAAAGTAGTCGGCCGGCGTCACCAGCTTCGAGGCGGCGACTTGCGCATCGAGCGGCAGCAACGCGCCGAGCACCGCGAACTCCGGCACCCACGTATTCCCGAGCTGGAAAATGTCGGGCATGACGTCGCCGGCGAACGCGGTCAACAGCTTCTCGTGCGCGGCGGTCCACGGCAGTTGCTGGACTTCGACCCGCACGCCGGGGTGGGTGCGTTCGAACTCCGGCATCAGCGCGGTAACCACCTCGCCCTCGCGCCCCATGGCCCAGAACTTCAGCACCACGCCCTGCTCCTTGCGCGGCGCGCACGATGTCAGCAGGCCGCAGGCCAGCAACAGCAACATCGCGCGCGAAAAGCGCCTGCGCAGTGACAACCCTCGTATCATTGGGCGGGCGCCATCTCTGCCGCCGGTTTGACCTTCTCCGGTTGCCGCAACCAGCCACCTGTGAAGCCCGCGCGTTCCAGACCCCGCCGGATCACCGGGTGGCCGCGCATCACGCGCCAGACGAAATCGTTGCGATAGTTTTCCGTCATGGCGAGAATCGGCCCCTGGTCGATGCCGAGATAGTCATTGTCGACCCAACCCTTGCCCTTGATCGTGCGCCCCTGCGAGACGGGGATATCGTAGTCGAAGCTTGGATTGAAGGCATCCAGGAAGCCGTAGCGGCCATAGATCCAGTCGCCGTAGCGCTTCTTCATTTCCAGCACGGCCGGCACAACGATCTCCGGCGCGAACGGCAGCGAGGATGCTGCTGCCGTCGGCGCCAGCGTGCAATCGTCGTAGTGTTTCAGGCCACCGATGCCGCGCGCCGTGTAGGTGCGGAATGGCAGCTTGATGCCGCCATAATCGAGTGTCTTATCCACCGGGCCGTCGCTGGCGGTGATGCCCCAGACATTGGCGCCATAGCCTTTGCAGCGCAGCGGATTGTCGATCGCGTAAGCCTGTTGCGCATAGGTGGCGCGGCGGCTGTTCTCGAAATAGTCGTATCCTCGCTTGCCCATGTACTCGTCGCGGATGCCACGGAAGTCGATCCATACGTGGCTGTACTGGTGGATGAACAGCGATGGATAGGCGAGGTACTCTTTGTCGCCCTTGCCTTCCAGACTGTTCGCGTAGGTGCTGGTCCAGGCTTTCCAGGCATCCGGTTGCACCGGATGGGTGGGCGATCCGAGCGCCAGCACGTAGACCAGCATCGCCTCGTTGTAGCCTTTCCAATCGTAGGGGATGAAGCCGGATTCAGGATGCCAGCCCAGCGCGATCGAAGGCTTGCGCGCCTGCGCCCAGGTCCAGTCGACCCGCTCGTAGATCTCGGCGGCCAGTTTGCGGATCTCCTTCTCGGCCGGGTCGTCACCGTCGAAATACGACTGGCAGAACAGCGCGCCGGCCAGGAACAGCGCCGTATCGACGGTCGACAATTCGACCTTGTCGTGCCGCAGGCCCGTCTTCATATCGAGGAAATGATAGAAGAAACCTTTGTAGCCGCTGGTGGACGTGCCTTTGGCGTCGCCCTGGGGCGCGTTGCGGAAGAAGCGCAAGGTGGCCAGCACGCGGTCGCGCGCCTGCTGGCGCGTGACGTAGCCGCGCTCGACGCCGATCGGATAGGCGGTTAGCCCGAAGCCGACCGCCGCCACGCTGGAGAACGACGGCGTCGGATACCGGTCCGGTACCAGGCCGTTGGCCGGATTGGCGGTTTCCCAGAAAAAGTCGAAGGTGCGGCGCTGCAGATCGTCGAACATCGGCGGCAGCGCGGCATCGCGCGCCTGCGCGCCGCCGGCGCCTGCGAACAGAGCGGAAACGGCGATCGCAAGGCTGGCGGCGGCGTGCAGGACTCGGGGCTTGGAAAATGCGGTCATGAACACGAGCCCCCTCAGAACGCGTAGCGCGCGCTGAACTTCAAGGTGCGCATTTGGCCGCCCATCGAATTCGGCTTGCCGAGGTTACTGTTGTCGCCACCAAGACGGTTCTGCGGATTGCCCGGACCGCCGACCCAGCCATCGTAGCCGCCGTAGTTGATGCTGTTGAACAGATTGAGCACGTCGGCACGCAGCGACACGCGGCCGAAGCGGAACCCGACCTCCTTAGACAGGCCGACATCCACCTGGTGGAAGGCGTCGCCATCGCCTTTGGCGGAAACACATTGATTGAAGCCGTTCGAGCAATCGGTCATGCGGTAAGGCAGGCCCGAACCCACGGTCACCTTCCCGGACAACATCAAGCCCCACGGCAGCCAGCCATCGGATACGCCGGCCACCACCAGGCGGTGACGTTCAACGTCGGTCGATGGATTCCAGGCGTTGGCATAGCGTCCATGGGTCCAGTTGAAGATATCGTTGGTCCACTCCTTGTTGGTGGTCTCGCCCCGGCTGTAGGTGTAGGTCGCGCCCAGGCTCCATGTCGATGACTTGCTATAGGGTTTATCCATCTTCAGGTACGCCGACTCGGTCTTGGCCTGTGAAATAAAGTCGCCCAATATCAGCGTGCTGTAACCAGATACCGATCCCCAAAACGGATCGATCGGGCTGGCGTTGCCCCAGCCTCCTTGTGGATCGCGATTGCCGCCAAACCAGTTGAACTGGTTGCGGCTGCGCGAGTTGGTGTAACCCGCCTCCCCGTTCCAAATACCGAGCGCCTGACGCAACCCAAAGCTCCACTGGTCGGTGTACGCCATCTCGTGATCGTTCTTGATCATCCAGATTTCACCTTTGGATTGCGCGTTTTTTTGCGCTTCATCCAGGGCGTGGTTGGCGATGGTACGGTCATACGCCCTGCCCCAGCCGGCAAACAACACCGAGGCGCGATCGCCTTTGACGTCGTATGAAAGTCCAAGGCGCGGCGCGAACGCCTTCTTGAATGCCTTGCGGCTATTGCCGGTGCTGATGTAGTCGGCGATATTGATACCGCCCTTGGCCAAAGACTGCGCGTAGGTCTGACCTGCGGGAGCGCCATCCCTCGGGTCCTGCTGGCCGAACAGCGCCACGCGGTCGGCGGGCGTCGCATAGCTGTCGTTCAGCATATTGTCTTCATAGTCATAACGCATGCCGAGATTAAGCAAGAGCTTTTCGCTGGCCTGCCAGTCGTCCTGCAAGTAGACACCGTACTGGTTGTTGGAGAAATTCACACCACTGGCGGGTATCGCCGGATCGACGCGGATAAGGCTTGCCAGACCGGTGACAGTGTCGATGCGTTCATAGCGTTGATCGACAACGCGCGCAGTACCAGACAAATCGTAGGTGATGTGCTTGACCTTGAAGCCGGCCTTCATCGTATGCCCGCTCTTGCCGGTGTAGGTCAGGTCGTCCTGGAACAGCAGGCCGCTCTGCTCGCGGAATTGGTTGTTCGGTGAGCCGCCGACGATGATCACGTCGACGACGTTGTTGTCCGTATTACTGGGCGAGACCTGGTATTTGATGTAGGGCGTGGTAGCGTTCGAATGCGGGTTCCAGGTGTACTTCTCGTAGCCGATGCGGGCCTCGTTGAGGAAGTTATCATTGCTCCATTCGTGCTTGAAGTCCAACCGATCCTCGTCGTTGCTGCGGTTGACGGAGTTTTCCGGCACACTCAGTTTCAAGTCCTCCGGAATCATGTCGGTCTCGCGCCGGATGCGCGCGGTCGCCTCCACGCGCTGGTTCTTCGCGATCTGCGCGTCCACCTTCAGCAGGAACAGGTCTTCCTTGAATTTCGATACGGCGGCGCCCTGCTGCCCCAGCAGCGATGGAACGATGCCGGCGTTGGGCAGCAGATCGGTGCGCTGGGCGATCACTTGGCGCGGGCTGTCGATCTTCTTGCCCTCGTACGCCAGGAAGAAGTGCGCGACGTCCTGCTTGATCGGGCCACCCAAGGTCATGCCGTATTGATCCTGCGACGACTTCGGACGACCGACACCCCGTTCTTCCGACTCCTTCTGGAACGGATCCTTGGCCGTGAGATTGGTGCCGGTGTGGTCCCAGAACGCGTCACCATGCAGCTCGTTGCCGCCGGACTTGGTGATGGCGGTGATCGCGGCGCTCGACACCTGGTCGAATTCCGCCTTGTAGTTTTGCGCGATCACCTTGTACTCGGCGATCGCAGATTGCGGGAACGGATTGCCGCGGCTCGTATCGAGGCCGGAAATGCCGCCGCGCAGGATGTTGTTCTTCTGGCTGACGCCGTCGATGAAAACGTTGACGTTGTCCTGGTTCTGCGACCCGGACTGCAGCTTGACGTTGCCGCTGTTGTCGACACTGAAGCGCACACCGGGCGCCAGATCGGCGAAGGACAGGAAGTTGCGGGTGACCTGCGGCAGCTTCTCGATCTGTTCGCGCGAGACGGAGGTGCCGACCTCGGAGCCAGCGACGTCGCGCCGCGACGCCGAGCCGGTGATCACAACTTGCTGCACGCCGCCTTGCAACGCCAGGTTGACCTGGCTGGTCTGGCCGACGCTGACGGTCACCAGTTCGGACTTCTGATCGCCGACCTTGATCTGGTAGGTGCCCGGGGCGACGCCGGTCAGCACATAGCTGCCGTCGGCGCGCGTGACGGTGTTGTAGGCGTAGCCGTTCAACTGGTTGGTGGCGGTGACGGCGCTGCCGGCCGACGGCGCGGTGCCGCTGGTGACCTGGCCCTGGATGGTGGCGCTGCTCAGTTGCGCGTGCGCCGGAATGGCTGTCAGCAGTGCTGCGGCCAATGCTGCGGTCATTGCGGACAGGCGTAGGGACGGCGTGTGCCGTAGGGTGTTGTTCATGGTTGTCTCCTGTTTTTTTGTGTACTTTTTTGTTGTACTACTAGGCAAACGGGTGCTGCTGGTGCCGCTGGTGTTTGGCGGATTACGCTTCGCTAATCCACCCTACGTGGTTCAGTGGATGATTCAGATACCTCCGGTCGACGCGCGTATCACCAACTCGGCGGGCAGTGTCTGCGCGATTGCGGGCTTGCTCCCGGGCTGCCCGATTTGGGCATGCAGGCGCTCCAACGCCCGCACACCCAGATCGACGATCGGGACTCGAACGGTCGTCAATGCCGGACTGACGTACCGCGCAATACGAATATCATCGAAGCCGGCCAGCGCGATATCGCGCGGCAGCTCCAGGCCGTGCTGGCGCAGCTCCAGCAGCGCGCCGATGGCCATCATGTCGTTGGCCGCGAACAGCGCGTCCGGGCGGTCGGCCGCAAGCGCCAGCGCCTGGCCGACGCACTGCCCCGACTCCTCGGAGAAGTCGCCTTCGAACACTTGCGGGGCCGCCTGCGGGGCCAGCGCGGCCAATGCCGCGTGATAGCCGCGCAGCCGTTCCTGCGCCTCGAAGTTACCTGCCGGGCCGGCGAGGAAGGCGATGCGCCTGTAGCCCTGCCCTACCAGATGCGCCACCATCGCATAGGAGCCGCTGTAGTTGTCGAACGAGATGGAGGCGTACTGCGCGCCGCCGGCGGCGGTGCTCATCAAAACGATCGGCAGATCCTCGGGCAGGTTATCTGACAGCAGCGCCGCGTCCACGTGCGGCGACATCACCAGCAGGCCGTCGACGCGGCCGCGCATGGCGCGGATCGACAGCGCCACTTCGTCGGCGTCGCCGTGCAGGCTCGATACCATCAGATGCAGGCCACGGGCGCGCGCGGCGACGTCGATGCCGCGAATGATCTCGGAGAAGAACTCGCCGTACAGGTCCGGCAGCAGCACGCCGATGGTGTTGGTGAAGCTGGTGGTCAGGCTGCGGGCGCCGACGTGCGGCATGTAACGCATCCGCTTGACCACCGCCAGGATGTGCTTGCGGGTGTCGTCGGTGATGCTGGCGTGGCCGTTGAGCGCGCGCGACACCGACGCCACCGACACGCCGGCTTCTTGCGCCACGTCCTTGATCGTTATCGCCATTCTTGCTGCTTTCAGGAAATGTAACCGGTTACATTGGCATTAAAAAATATAACCGATTACTTTGATGCGAATGTAACCGGTTACATTGGTGTTTTGAAAAGTCTACTCGCGTTCGCCGCGCACTGTAAAGACTTTTCCACAACTTTTCTATTCCGGCATACAAGAAAAGAATGAAGGTTCGTCACATTCGTGGCAGCCACATCCCCACGGTCGCCACCGCGATGCCGACCGCCATCGCCACCGTCAACGCCACCAGCAGCAGCGCTGTGGCGCCCCGCGCGACCGCCCCGCCGCCGGCGCCACAGCGCAGATAAAGTTCGAGCACCGCCAGCGGCAACAGATATTGGGCGAACGCCAGGAAGCTCAGGAAAGGCCCGGTGAAGGTGTGGATATCGAAGCCCGGCGGACCGCCGTTCACGGCGAGCCAAAACATCAACCCGACGCGAAAGAACCACACGCCGCTCACGCACAGGAACAGGCGCAGCGCCCAGCGCCGGTGTGCCGCGAAGTCGCGCGACAGCGCCCGCCGCACCGCCATGCCGGCGCAGGCGACGACCAGCACCGCGTTCAGACTGATGGCGAGGTGCTGCACCATGTCGCCAACGGCGCCCCGGAACCACACCATGTACAAGCCGCTCAGCGCCGCCACGACGGCGCCGACAAGGTAGACCCGCCCGTTCCAGCGGTGGAAGGACGGTGCGCGTGCACGCAATTGAGGTATGAGCTGCAGCGTTCCGCCGACCATGATCACCGCCGCCAGCAACAGGTGCACGGCGGTGACGATATTTCCCGCCAGGTCGGCGCGCACGAAGCCGTGCGTCATGACCTTGTTCCAGCCATTCAAATTGCCGTCGACGGCGGCGCCGCCGTAAAGCGACACGATGTACGCGGCGAATACCAGTTGCCCCGCCAGCGTGGCGACGAACCAGAATCGCGCGGCGGCGGACAGCGCGAGCGCCGCCCGGGCGTCGGTCGTGCGCACGCGCGATGGCGTGGAATCGATGGAAAGTGCGGATGTCATGATTTGCTCCCCGGCTGTTATGTAGCCGTCAAGATAGCCAGCCTTCGACCTCCCGCCAACGCGCAGGCGGGAACGATGCGACCGGCGGCGGTTTTTAGGGCTTGAACGACGGCCGGCCAGCGGTTATCGTTAGGCGATGACACCGAACGCCCCCCTTCCCCGCCCAGCCAGGTTCTTGCCCACCGCCCGGCAGGCGCTCGTGGTCACCGTCTTCACATTGCTGCTGTCGCTGCTCTTGCACAAGCTAAGCCGCACGCCTTACGCGACCGTGTTCGGCCATATCGGTTTCATCGGCGCGGTACTGTTGTTCGCCTACTCGGCGGCGGACCGGTTGCGTCCGCGCTGGCTCTCGACCGGCAAGGCGCGGCTGATGGCGGTGGTGCTGGCCGCGCCGCTGGCGGCGCTGATGACCGCGATCGGCAAGGAAGGCCGTCACTTCGTCTCCTACCTGAGCGATATTAAAACGCTGTCCGGCTACATCATGATGGTGGTGCTGGGGGTGCTCTTCGGGGTGACCTTCTCGCTGGTGGCGATGCGCGCCGAACGCAGGCAGCGCGAGCGGGCCGACCGCCTGCAGGTCGAACTGGAAAAGAACACGCTCGAACGCGAACTGGTCGACGCCCGCCTGCGGCTGCTGCAGGCGCAGATCGAGCCGCACTTCCTGTTCAACACCCTGGCCAATGTCGAAGCGCTGGTGGCCGCCGGCTCGCCCAACGCGGGGCCGGTGCTGCGCCACCTGATCGCCTACCTGCGCGCGGCCATGCCGCGACTAGGCGACGCCGACGCCACCCTGGGCGCCGAGCTGCAACTGGTGCGCGCGTATCTGGAGCTGATGCACATGCGGATGCCGGACCGGCTGCGGTTTTCGGTCGCCACGTTGCCGGCGCTGGAGTCGATGCGCTTTCCCGCGATGGCCTTATTGACCTTGGTCGAAAACGCCGTCCGGCATGGCATCGATCCCTCTCCTTCCGGCGGCCATATCGACGTCGGTGGGCGTTACGACAACGCCGCCGGCCAGGTGGTGCTGTGGGTAGCCGACAGCGGCGTCGGCATGTCGGAGACGGCGCAACCGGGCACCGGCCTGTCCAACCTGCGCAGCCGCCTGCATGGCTTTTATGGCGTCGATGCGCGCCTCGATCTGCATGAGGAAACGCCGCATGGCATGCGGGTCGAACTGCACTTTCAGCCTGGAGAAAAACCGTGAATCAACCGACCGCCCTGATCGCCGATGACGAGCCGCTGCTGCGTGAACGCCTGCGCAGCCACCTTGCCACGCTGTGGCCCGAGTTGCGCGTGCTGGACGACGCCCGCAACGGCACCGAGGCGGTCGAACTGTTCGAACTGCACCAGCCGCAGGTGGTATTTTTGGACATTCATATGCCGGGCATGAACGGCATCGAGGCGGCGCGCGCGCTGGGCCGGCGCGCGCATCTGGTGTTTGTCACGGCGTATGAGCAGTACGCGCTGCAAGCCTTCGAGCATGGCGCGGTCGACTATCTGGTCAAGCCGATCGATCCGGCGCGGCTGGCGGACACCGTGCAGCGCCTGCGCCGGCAGTTGGATGGGCCGCTGCCTGGCGCCGCCGCGCTCGATGCCATGTTGGACCGGTTGGCCGGGCGGCTCGGGCAGCGCGTCGAAGCGCGTCGCTGGCTGCAATGGATCAAGGCGTCGGTGGGGACGAGCGTCAGGCTGATTCCGGTCGAGCAGGTGTGCTATCTGAAGGCCGAGGAAAAGTACACGCTGGTGGTGTGGGAGGAAGGCGAGGCGCTGATCCGCAAGAGCATCCGCGAACTGGCCGAGCAGCTCGATCCGGAACGCTTCGTGCAGACGCACCGCTCGGTGATCGTCAGCCTCGCGCATGTGGGGGAAGTGGTCCGGGGTGTCAACGAGACGGCGGAATTACGGCTGCGTGGACGCGGCGAGGTGCTGCCGGTCAGTCGCAGCTACCTGCACCACTTTCGGCAGATGTAATTTGGTGGTCATCTAATGCGCTATCGGCGGCTCTTGGCGGATTACGGCGTGCCGCCTAATCCGCCCTACGTGTCTCCACGCGATTGTTTCAGCCGCCGTGCAATCGAGGAATCACGGATTGTTCGGTGAACGCGGGAGCGCGGAAACACACGATTGTTTCGACCGCCGCCCATCGGAGAATCACGCAATCGTTTCGGTCAACCCAAATCGGCGAATCACGCGATGGTGTCGGCCGCCGCGCAATCGTGGAGACACGTCGGGCGGATTAGCGCAGCGTAATCCGCCATGTGTGAGCCGCCAACACATCACAACGTCTTGACGAACTCCCGAATACCACTCAACAGCATCTCGACCGACATCGCCGTCAGGATCAGGCCCATGAGGCGTTCGAACGCCGTCATCACCTGCGGGCCGAGCACCTTCTGCAAGCGCTCGGCGCTGAGGAACACCAGCAGCCACACCACCGCCACCGCCGCCAGCGCGGCCACGTGCACCATCACCTCGCCGGTGCTCTCGCTGGAGAACAGCAGCACCGTGGCCAGGGCCGACGGGCCGGCCAGCGCGGGAATGGCCAGCGGCACGATGAACGGTTCCCCGCCATCGGTGCGCCCCAACACGCCGTCCGGATGCGGGAAGATCATGCGGATCGAAATCAGCAGCAGGATCACGGCGCCGCCGATACGCAGCGCCACTTCCGACAAATGCAACGCCGCCAGGAAATGACGGCCGAAGAACATAAAGATCAACAGCAGCACGAAAGCGATCGCGCATTCGCGGATCACGATGCGCGAACGGCGCGCCGGCGGCACCGGATTGAGCACGCTGGCGAACAGCGGCACGTTGCCGAAAGGGTCGGTCACGAGAACCAGCAAAATGAAGGTCTGGAAGAAGTCTTGGGTCATGTGTTTTTTTTATTGAATAAAAAAGGGAGCCGAAGCTCCCTTGGTCGAACAGCTTATTGAGCCGCTTCGCCTTTTTTGATCCATGCCGCCAGTTGATGCGGACGCAGACCGTCGTAGTCCTCGAACGGCTGGTGGATCCACGGATTGTGCGGCAGTTCCTCCATCTGGTAGTCCGGCTTGAAGGCCGAGCTGCCCTTGGTCCAGATCACGGCCGATTTCACGTCGGTGACGCCTTCGAAGTTGTCCTTCAAATGCTTCATCACCTTGATCAGGGTCACGCCGGAATCGGCCAGGTCGTCCACCAGCAGGATCCTGCCGCTCAACGGGCCCTTGGTCATCGTCATGTACTTGGCGATGTCCAGGTCACCGCGCACGGTGCCCGCCTCTTCGCGGTAGCTGCTGGTCGACAGGATCGCCAGCGGCACGTCGAAGATGCGCGAGAAGACGTCGCCCGGACGCACGCCGCCGCGCGCCAGGCACAGGACCATGTCGAACTTCCAGCCCGATTCATGGACCTTCAGCGCCAGGCGCTCGATCAGGCGGTGGTACTCGTCCCAGGATACCCACAGGTGTTTTTCGTTCGATTGCGGATCGCTCATATTAATTCCTTATTATTCGAACGGATGACGCAGAACGATCGTCTCTTCACGATCAGGACCGGTCGATACCATGTCGACCGGCACGCCGACCAACTCTTCGATACGTTTGATGTAGGCGCGGGCGGTGGCCGGCAACGCGGCCAGCGATTTGGCGCCGACGGTGCTTTCGGTCCAACCCGGCATCTCTTCGTAGACCGGAACGCAGCGCGCGGCTTCCTCGGCGCCCGACGGGAAGATGTCGACGGCCACGCCGTCGATGGTGTAGCCGGTGCACAGCTTGAGCGTTTCCAGGCCGTCCAATACATCCAGCTTGGTCAGGCACATGCCGGTGACGCCGTTGATCTGGACCGAGCGGCGCAGCAGCGCGGCGTCGAACCAGCCGCAGCGGCGTGCGCGGCCCGTGACGGTGCCGAACTCGTGGCCCACTTGCGCCAGGTGGTGGCCAACGCCGGCATCGGTCGGCAGCTCCGAAGGGAACGGGCCGGAACCGACGCGGGTGGTGTAGGCCTTGGTGATGCCCATGATGTAGTGCAGCATGTTCGGACCGACGCCGGCGCCGGCGGCGGCGTTACCGGCCACGCAGTTCGACGAGGTGACGAACGGATAGGTGCCGTGGTCGACGTCCAGCAGCGAGCCTTGCGCGCCTTCGAACAGCAGGTTGGCGCCGGCCTTGTGCGCGGCGTACAGCGCGCTCGAAACGTCGGTCACCATCGGGCGCAGGCGCGGCACGTAGGCCAGCGCGTCGTCCAGGGTTTTCTGGTATTCGATGCGCGGGGCCTTGAGGTAGTGCTCCAGCACGAAGTTGTGGTAGTCGAGGTTCTCGGCCAGCTTTTCGGCGAAGCGCTTTTCGTTCAGCAGGTCGGCGACGCGGATGGCGCGGCGCGCCACCTTGTCTTCGTAGGCCGGGCCGATGCCCTTGCCGGTGGTGCCGATCTTGGCTTCGCCACGGGCGGCTTCACGGGCCAGGTCCAGCGCGGCATGGTAAGGCAGGATCACGGGAGCGGCGTCCGACACTTTCAGACGCGACGCGACTTCGACGCCGACTTTTTCCAGCTTGTCGATTTCGCGCAGCACGTCCGGCACCGACACCACCACACCGTTACCGATGTAGCAGGCCACGCCCGGACGCATGATGCCCGACGGGATCAGCTGCAGCGCGGTCTTGACGCCGCCGATGACCAGCGTATGGCCGGCGTTGTGGCCGCCCTGGAAGCGGACCACACCTTGTGCATGATCGGTCAACCAGTCGACGATCTTGCCCTTGCCCTCATCGCCCCACTGGGTACCGATGACGACGACGTTCTTTGCGTTTTTCTTTGACATCACACTAACCTAAGTTTTTAAGAATCCAGTTGCTACCACTATCGTCGAGTACCAGCGCGCGGTCGCACTCGAACTCGTCCAGCTCGTTGCTGTGACCCGGCATACTTTGGATCACGACTTCGCCGGACTTGCGCAGCTCGGCGATTTTTTCCTTCAATTCCGGCGCGTTGCCCCATGGAGCGCGGATCGACTGCTTGCGCTCCGCCGTGGGCAACAGGCGCGCCAGCTCGCGCAGGTCGAGCGAGAAGCCGGTGGCGGGACGGGCCCGGCCAAAGGCTTCGCCTACGTGATCGTAACGGCCGCCGCGCGCCACCGCGTTCGGCAAGCCTGGCACATACAGCGCGAACATCGCGCCGCTTTCGTACTGGTAGCCGCGCAGGTCGGCCAGGTCGATCGCCACCTCGGCGCGGCCCAGCGCGGACGCGGCCAGCGCGGCCAGTTCGGCCAGCGCCTTGGCGATGCCCGGCAGGTCGGGCAGCGTTTCGCGCGCCTTCTTCAACACTTCGATGTCGCCATACAGGTTCGGCAACGCCAGCAAGGCCTCGCGCACCAGCGGCGCGTACTTGGCGGTGATCTCCTGCAGGCCCGGCACGTCCTTGGAGCGCAGCAGCAGGTACAGCGCCGCTTCGTCCTTGGCGGCGGCGGCGTCGCCTTCGATGATCGCGCGCAGCACGCCGACGTGGGTCAGGTCCAGCCGCACCTCGTTGAAACCGGCCAGCGCCAGGGAAGCCAGCGACAGCTCAAGGATCTCGGCGTCCGCTTCCAGGCCGGCGTGGCCGTACATCTCGGCGCCGATCTGCAGCGGCTCGCGGGTGGTGTGCAGGCCCGAAGGACGGGTATGCAGCACGCTGCCGGCGTAGCACAGGCGCGTCACCGAGTCGCGATTCAGCAGGTGGGCGTCGATGCGCGCCACTTGCGTCGTCATGTCGGCGCGGATGCCCAGCATGCGGCCGGAGATCTGGTCGACCAGCTTGAAGGTGCGCAGGTCGGTGTCCTCGCCGGCGCCGGTCAGCAGCGACTCCAGGTACTCGAGCAGCGGCGGCATGACCAGTTCATAACCGTACAGACGGAAATTATCCAGCATCAGACGACGCAACTCTTCAATCTTGCGGGCTTCCGACGGCAAAACGTCGGCGATATTCTCGGGCAAAAGCCAATTCGGCATGGGAAACTGATACGGAAAAATTAAAAAACGAATAATGCGGCGAACGTGGCGCTGCCATAAAAGCGGCGGACCGAACCTGATATTTTACGCGAAAATGATTGCCGGGAGGGGAAAAGATGCGAACCGGGGAGCCAAAAGGCTCCCCGGTTGCCGGTGAAACAGGCGTATTACTTTACCAACAGCGCACTACCAGCTTACTTCTTCGGCGCGGCCGGCGCCGACGGCGCGCCGCCGGTGCCCGAACTCTTGAAGTACTTGAAGAAGTCCGAGCTCGAATCCATCACCATCACGTCGCCGTGGTTTTTGAACGTGGCGCGGTAGGCTTCCAGGCTGCGATAGAACTTGTAGAACTCCGGATTGCGGCCGAACGCCTCGGCGTAGATGGCCGACGCCTTGGCGTCGCCCTCGCCGCGCATCGTTTCCGCTTCGCGATAGGCCTCGGCCAGGATCACGGCGCGCTGACGGTCGGCGTCGGCGCGGATCTTCTCCGATTCGGCCGAACCGGTCGAACGCAGCTCGTTGGCCACGCGCAGGCGCTCGGCCTTCATGCGGTCGTACACCGAGTTGTTGATCTGCTCGACGTATTCGACACGCTTCAGGCGCACGTCGATGATCTCGACGCCGATCTGCGCGGCTTCCTGGACCACTTTGGTGCGGATCGCCTCCATCACCTTGCCGCGTTTGCCCGAAATGACTTCGCTCACGGTGTGCTTGGTGATTTCCTCGTTCAGCGCCGCCTTGACGATGACCGACATGCGGTCGCGCGCGCGGGTCTCGTCGCCGCCGAAGGTGACGTAGTACAGCTTGGCCTGGCCTTCGTTGCGGCCGATGCGCCACTTGACGAAGCTGTCGACCAGGATGTTCATCTTTTCGGCGGTGATGAAGCGTTCCGCGTCGGCCGATTCGATGGTCAGGATGCGGTTATCCAGATACAGCACGTTCTGGAACGGCGGCGGCAGTTTGAAATGCAGCCCCGGCTCGCGAATGACTTCCTTGATCTGACCCAGCGCGAAGACGATCGCGTACTTGCGCTGGTCGACCACGAACACCATCGACGACAGCAACAGCAGCACGACGAAAACAGCAATGAGGGAACTAGCTATGCGATTCATTAACGACCCTCCCGGTCACGTCCGGAATCTCGCGAGCGCGAATCGCGCTGGCGGGTTACTTCAACCGATGGCATGACTTCCGACGGCAAGGTTGCCACCGGCGGTGGCGAAGCCTGCGCCGCGCGGGCCTGGGCCGCCGACGCGTCGGTGGCCGCCGCCTGGGCGATCAGCTTGTCCAACGGCAGATACAGCAGGTTGCTGCCACTCTTGGCGTCGACCATCACCTTGCTGGCGCTCGAATAAATCTGCTGCATCGTTTCCAGATACATGCGGTCGCGCGTGACGCCAGGGGCCTTCTGGTACTCGGTCAGCACCTGCTTGAAGCGGGCCGCGTTACCTGTGGCGTTTTCGGTGACCATCGAGCGATAGGCTTCGGCCTCCTGCAGCAGGCGCGAAGCGTAGCCGCGCGCCTTAGGAATGACGTCGTTGGCGTAAGCCTGGCCTTCGTTCTTCTGGCGTTCCAGATCCTGGCCGGCCTTGACGGCGTCGTCGAAGGCAACTTGCACCTGCTCAGGCGGTTGCACCGCCTGCAGCGTCACGTTCGAAATCAGCACGCCCGAGGCGTAGCGGTCGAGGATCAGCTGCATCAGCTGCTGCGTCTCGTAGGCCACCTTGTCGCGGCCCTCGTACAGCACGAAGTCCATCTTGTTCTTGCCGACGATTTCGCGGATCGAGGTCTCGGCCACCTGGCGTACGGTGTCCTCCTCGTCGCGGTTGTTCATCAGCCAGGCCACGGGATCCTTCAGCTTGAACTGCACGGCGAACTGCATGTCGATGATGTTTTCATCGTCGGTCAGCATCAGCGACTCGCGCGCCTGTTTGTTCTTGACGTTGCCGCGGTAGCCGATTTCGACCATCCGCATCTGCGATACCTTGACCGTTTCGTCGCTCTGGAACGGATACGGCCAGCGCCAGTTGAAACCGGAACCGGTGGTGTGGCTCACCTTACCGAAGGTGTAGACGATACCGGTCTGGCCCTCCTGCACGATGAAGGAACCGCTGGCGAGCCAGATCAACGCCGCGACCACGCCGACGGCGCCGGCCGTGGCGCGCATGCCGGCCATGTCGGGACGCGGCCCGCTCGGACCGGCGGGGCCGCCGTTGTTGGGGCCCTCGGGACCCTTCTTCTGGCCGAAGAAGCTGTTGAGGCGCTGATTGAAATCGCGCCACAGCTGCTCCATGTCGGGAGGTCCTTCGCCAGGCTTTTTGCCTTCGTTCGCTCGCGGCTCGCCGTCCTTCTTGTCCGAGCCCCAGCGGGGATCGTTCAGCGAGGGCTTGAGGCCAAGACGTTTCATAATTGAGGAGACACGCATCAGTGTGATCCAACGTGATTAGGGGTGGGACTGCTATCTGCTTCCAAGTCGGAGACCGGGTCGGCGTCGCCATCGGCTGCCTCCCCGTCGTCCGCTTGATCCGCTTCTTCGAATTCTTCCATGTCGCCCGTCGGGTAGGCTTGGTTCAGCCTGGCGCCGGGCGCCGCCTTGGCCCATTCGACCACCGCCTCGCGCAGCAGATCGACGCCCTGGCCGGTACGCGCGCTGAGGAAAACGCGGGAAATTTTAGCATATTCATCCCTTTCCACAGACGGCTCCAGGCCGGCCGCGTCGATCTTGTTCCACACCAGAATCTGCGGAATGTGATCGGCGCCGATCTCCTTGAGCACCAGGTTGACCTGCTCGATCTGCTCCATGCGCACCGGCGACGAGGCGTCGACGACGTGCAGCAGCAAATCGGCGTGGATGGTCTCTTCCAGCGTGGCGCGGAACGCCGCCACCAGCTGGTGCGGCAGCTCGCGCACGAAACCGACCGTGTCCGAGAACACCACGTTGCCCACTTCCTGCCCCATGTAGACGCGGCGCGAGGTCGTGTCCAGGGTGGCGAACAACTGGTCGGCGACGTAGACGCCGGCCTTGGTGACCGCGTTGAACAAGGTCGATTTGCCGGCGTTGGTATAGCCGACCAGCGACACGGAGAACGTCTGGCTGCGTCCGCGCGAGCGGCGCTGCGTCTCGTGCTGCTTGCGCAGCTTGCCGAGACGCGCGCGCAGCGCTTTGACCCGCTCGCCGATCAAACGGCGGTCGGTTTCAAGCTGCGTCTCACCCGGACCGCGCAAGCCGATACCGCCCTTTTGCCGTTCAAGGTGGGTCCAACCGCGAATCAGGCGCGTGGCCAGATGCTGCAACTGCGCCAGTTCCACCTGCAGCTTGCCCTCGTGGGAGGCGGCGCGCTGGGCGAAAATATCGAGTATCAGGCTGGTACGGTCAAGGACCCGGATCTGCAGGCGCTTTTCCAGATTGCGTTGCTGGGCCGGCGACAGCGCGTGGTTGAAGATGACGATTTCGATGGCGTGATCGAGCACGGCGAGACCGATTTCGTCGGCCTTGCCGCTGCCAACGAAATACGCCGCGTCGGGGGATGAACGCTTTGCCGTGATCGTCGTGACAGGTTCCGCGCCTGCTGAACGGGCCAGCAGTTGCAGTTCCTCGACGCTGGCGGCAAAGTCGCCCTGACCGAAATCGATACCGACTAGAGCTGCGCGCATAAGACGGTCAGGCAAGTTGGAAAGAAGCCGAGATGCAAGCGCTTATTCCGCTTCGGATTCAATGTTGAGATTGACGGCGCGTGCCGGCACTACCGTGGAGATGGCGTGTTTGTAGACCATCTGGGTCACGGTGTTGCGCAGCAGTACGACGTACTGATCGAACGATTCAATATGGCCCTGCAGCTTGATGCCGTTGACCAGATAGATCGAGACAGGAACATGCTCTTTGCGCAAGGCATTGAGGAATGGGTCTTGTAACAGTTGCCCTTTGTTGCTCATAACAGCTCCATTTTATGTTGTTGTGTTGGAATTGGAGGCGAAACGCTTAATTTCAAGTACGTGGCCCAGCGAAAGTCAAATGATTTCCGCTGAAACACCGCTCGCCACGCCGGGAATGGTGCTTCTAAGCCACTGTAACCTGTTTTGACAATTTTTGCAGGGGAGTCCCGTACAAAAAAGCCAAAATTCTCTTATTTTTTTCTTATTTAGCCGGCGTCTTGGAGAACGGGTTTTTACCGGTGCGCAGCTCGATGCGCAACGGCGTGCCGACCAGCTGGAACGTGTCGCGGAAATGTTTTTCCAGATACCGCTTGTAGGGCTCGCCGACGGCGTCCAACGCGTTGCCGTGGATAACGATCACCGGTGGATTCATACCGCCCTGGTGCGCGTAGCGCAGCTTCGGACGGATCGAACCCTTGCGGCGCGGCTCCTGCTTTTCCACCGCCTCGATCAGGGCGCGGGTCAGCTTCGGCGTCGACAGGTTGGCCGTGGCGGCGGCGTAGGCCGCGTCGACCGACTTCATCAGCGGGCCGATGCCCTGCGATTTCAAGGCCGAGATGAAGTGCATCTTGGCGAACGACAGGAAGTCGAGCTTGCGGTCGATATCGATCTTGATCTCATCGCGCTCGTCGGTTCGCAGGCCGTCCCACTTGTTGACGGCGATCACCAGCGCGCGGCCCGTCTCCAGCACGAAGCCGGCGATGTGGGCGTCCTGCTCGGAGATGTCCTGCTGGGCATCGAGCATCAGCACCACCACGTTGGCCTCGGAGATCGACTGCAGCGTTTTGACGACCGAGAACTTCTCGATCGCCTCGAACACCTTGCCGCGGCGGCGGATGCCGGCCGTGTCGATCAGCGTGTACTGCTTGCCTTCGCGCTCGAACGGAATCTCGATCGAGTCGCGGGTGGTGCCTGGCATGTCGAAAGCGATCACGCGCTCTTCGCCGACCAGGGTGTTGATCAGGGTCGACTTGCCCACGTTCGGGCGGCCCACCAGCGCGATCTTGATGCCGTGGTCGGCCTTGTCGAGCTCCTCCGGGTCTTCCGGACGCTGGGCGAAGGCGAGGTTCAGCGCCTCCTCCACCAGGTCGGCGACGCCGTCGCCGTGGGCGGACGAGATCGAGTACGGCTCGCCCAGTCCCAGCTCGTAGAAGTCGGCGACGACGGCGGTGTAGCGCATGCCCTCGGACTTGTTCACGACCAGCATGACCGGACGGCCGCTTTTACGCAGGAAGTCGGTGATGGTCTTGTCGTGCGGCGTCAGGCCCTGGCGGCCGTCGACCAGGAAGACGACGATGTCGGCTTCGGCCACGGCCTGCTTGGTCTGCTTGGCCATCTGATGCATGATGCCTTCCTTGGCGACCGGCTCGAAGCCGCCCGTGTCGATGACGAGGAAGGGACGTTCGCCGACACGGCCCTCGCCATAGTGACGATCCCGCGTCAACCCAGGCAAGTCCGCCACCAGCGCATCGCGCGAGCGGGTCAGACGATTAAACAAGGTCGATTTCCCTACATTGGGTCGACCCACTAGTGCGATTACCGGCTTCATTGTATTACTCGACCGCGAGAGCGGTCACTGTCCCTGATTGGGTTTGAAAAATCAAATTCGAGCCGGCGATGACGGGGTCCGATTGGATCGGGCTTCCGTCGGTCGCGGCACGACCTATGTACGAACCATCTTCCCGCGACAGGAAGTGGACGTAACCCTGGTAGTCGCCGACGGCCACAGCGCGGCCGAACGACACGGGGGTCGACAGGCGGCGATACGACATCTTGTCGTTCTTCCAGGCGTTGCCGCCGCTTTCGCGGCTATAGGCTGCAACTTCGCCTTTGTCGTCGGAGACGAATACAAAACGCTGGTCCACCGCCACGCCCACGTCGGACGAAGCCGGCTTGCTCCAGTGCGGCGCGCCGTTGGTGGCGTCGAAGCAGGCCACGCGGCCCTGGTACGACACGGCGCATACATCTTTTTCGAAGATCACCGGGGTGCCGGCGATATCGGTCACGCGTTCCAGTTCGGTCGCGCCGCGCGGCTCGCCCACCACCAGTTCGAAGCGCTGCAGGCCGCCGGCCAACGCCAGCACCAGCAGCTTGCCACCCGGCTGGGCGACGTACACGTTCGGACCGCTGATCACCATGCCCGGCGCGTTGCGCAGGGTCAGGGCCGGCGTGGTGCGCGCCACGCTCCATTTTTTTACGCCGGTCTTGGCGTCGTACGCGGTGATCAGATTATCCACGCTGCGCACCACCACCACGCCGCCGCCCACCACCGGGGACGACAGCACTTCGCTGCTGGCCTGGCCCTTCCACAGCTCCTTGCCGTTGGCGTCGTAGGCCAGGATCACGCCTTTTTTGCCGCCGACGACGACCGTTTCACCGTCGCTGCCCACGCCGGCGGTGAGGTCGACGCCGGTCTTGACGCGCCAGGCTTCCTTGCCGGTGGCCGCGTTCAGGCGCGCCAGCACGCCGTCGCCGTCGGCCACATAGACGCTCTCGCCGACGACTGCCGGCGTGAAGACGGCGGTGCCGGCCTTGTTCATCGAGTACTTCCAAACGGTCTTGGGCACCATGCCGCCCTTGAGCTCCACCAGCGGCGCCGGCTGATTCTTGGTGTCTTTCGAGCCAAACAAGGAACAACCGGCCAACATCGCGAACACACTTGCAGCAATAACTTTTTCGGTAATACGCATTTTTTAACCTTGATCTGGAGAGCTAAGCGGGCGCCGTGGCGCCCTTGCGGCATGACGTTGTTTAGGCGGGGCTTTTGGCGTCTTTGGTTTCGGCCGGCACGGTGCCGCCGATGGCTTCGAACTTCAGCTGGATCAGCTGGCGGCCTGGATTCTTCTTGTCGGTCGCGTCCAGCGCTGCCTGGTAGGCGGCGCGGGCTTCGGCGATCTTGTTCTGCGCGGCCAGGATGTCGCCCTTGCGGTCGGCGACGGCACCGGCGAATTGCGCGGGCACGTCGCCCGACAGCGCCTTCAGCGCCTCGTCATAGGCTTTTTCGTCCAGCAGGATGCCGGCCAGGCGAACCTTGGCCAGGGCCTTGAACTCGGCGCCGCCATGGTCGATCGCCCACTGCAGCTGCGCCTTGGCCGACTTGACGTCGTTGGCGTCGAAGCTGCTCTTGGCGGCTACCAGCGCGGCCATCGGCGCGTAGGTGGTGCTGCCGAATTTCGATTCCATGTCGCCGGCGGCGCGCAGCACCTTGACGTTGTCCTTGGCTTGCACGGCCGTTTGCAGCTCCTCGTACAAGGCCGAGGCCTGGGTCGATTGGTTGCGCTGGTAGTAGTTCCAACCCGCCCAGCCGGAATAGGCGGCCAGGCCGGCGATCAGCACCCACGAGGTCAGGTTGCCGTATTTTTCCCACCAGGCTTTAAGGGTAGCGAGTTGTTCTTGTTCTTCGAGATCGTATGCCATGTCAGTTCGTCTGCTAGAGGGTTGAATAAATTCGTTTAAATAAAACGCTTAGTGCGGCCGCTTAGTGATTGCAATGCTCGTCGTGCACGTGGTGGTGGTGGTCGCCGCTGCCGGTGATCTGGTCGACCAGGAAGTCGACGACGTCGTCGAACGGCACCGTCGATTGCTGCATGTCGCCCTCCTCCGCGCGCATCGCCTTGACGGTGGCGGTGTGGTTGGCCACTTCGTCCTCGCCGATGATGACGGCGAACGAGGCGCCGCTGCCATCGGCCTTCTTCATCTGCGTCTTGAAACTGCCGGGACCATTGGCGGTCGAGGCGTGCATGACGACATCCAGGCCGGCGTCGCGGATACGCTCGCCCAGCACGAAGGCTTGCAGCTGCGCGGCCTCGCCCTGGTGCACCAGATAGACGTCGCACTGATTCGGTTGTTCCGGCTCGCCGGCTTCCTTCATCAGTTCCAGCAGGCGTTCGATGCCCATGGCGAAACCGACGGCGGGCGTCGGCTTGCCGCCGAACGACGCGATCAGCGGATCGTAACGGCCGCCGGCGCACACGGTGCCCTGCGAGCCCAGTGCGTCGGTGACCCATTCGAACACGGTGCGGTTGTAGTAATCGAGGCCGCGCACCAGGCGGTTGTTGATCACGTACGGGATGTTGTTGTGGTCGAGGATCTTGCGCACGCCGTTGAAGTGGGCCAGCGATTCCTCGCCCAGGTATTCCATCAGCTTGGGCGCGCCGTTGACCATCTCCTGCATCGCCGGATTCTTGGTGTCCAGGATGCGCAGCGGGTTGCTGTGCAGGCGGCGCTTGGCTTCGGCGTCGAGGATGTCCTCGTGCTTTTCCAGGTACGCGATCAGGTCGACGCGGTGGCGCGCGCGCTCTTCGGCGTCGCCGATCGAGTTCAGTTCGAGGCGGATGTTCTCCAGGCCCAGGTCATCCCACAGGCGGCGGCACATCATGATCAGTTCCGCGTCCACGTCCGGGCCGTTGAAGCCGACGGCCTCGCAGCCGAACTGGTAGAACTGGCGATAGCGGCCGCGCTGCGGACGCTCGTGGCGGAACATCGGACCGGTGTACCACAGGCGCTTGGGGCCTTCGTAGACCAGATTGTGCTCGATCACCGCGCGCACCGCGCCGGCGGTGCCTTCGGGGCGCAGGGTCAGCTCGTCGCCGTTCATCGAATCGGTGAACGAGTACATTTCCTTTTCGACGATATCGGTCACGGCGCCGATGGCGCGTTTGAACAGCGCGGTGTCCTCGACGATCGGCGTGCGGATCTGCTGGAAGCCGTAGCTTTGCACGACCGATTGCGCGGTGTTCTCAAACAGCTGCCACAGATGCGAATCGGTCGGCAGGATATCGTTCATGCCTTTGACGGCGGTGATCTTTTCAGCTTTTTTGTTTTCGGACATTTCGATTTCTTCTTATGCTTCAGCGGCTTGTTTGCCGTAGTTGTTCTTCACGTAGTTCAGTACGATTTCCTGGAATTCCTCGACGATGCGCTCACCGCGCAGGGTCGCGAACTTGGCGCCGTCGACGAACACCGGCGCCGCCGGCGATTCGCCGGTGCCCGGCAAACTGATGCCGATGTTGGCGTGCTTCGATTCGCCCGGACCGTTGACGATGCAGCCCATGACGGCCACGTTCATCGCCTCCACGCCCGGATAGGTCTTTTTCCACTCCGGCATCTGCTCGCGCAGATAGGTCTGGATATTGTCGGCCAGTTCCTGGAAGGTGGTCGACGTGGTGCGGCCGCAACCCGGGCACGCGATCACCATCGGGGTGAATTTGCGCAGGCCCATGGTCTGCAAAATCTCCTGGCCGACCACCACTTCCTTGGTGCGGTCGCCGCCCGGCTCCGGCGTCAGCGAAATGCGGATGGTGTCGCCGATGCCCTCTTGCAGCAGCACCGACAGCGCCGCCGTCGAGGCGACGATACCCTTGCTGCCCATGCCGGCCTCGGTCAGGCCCAAGTGCAGCGGATAGTCGCAGCGCTTGGCCAGCTCGCGGTAGACGGCGATCAGGTCCTGGACGCCCGAGACTTTACACGACAGGATGATCTTGTCGCGGCCCAGGCCCAGCTCCTCGGCGCGCACGGCGTTCTCGATGGCGGAGGTGATCAGCGCCTCGTACATCACCGCCTGCGCGCTCCACGGCTCCGCGCGGCCGGCGTTTTCGTCCATGATGCGCGCCAGCAGCGCCTGATCCAGGCTGCCCCAGTTGACGCCGATGCGCACCGGCTTGTCGTAGCGCGCGGCCACTTCGATCATCTGCGCGAACTGCGTATCGCGCTTGGCGCCCTTGCCGACGTTGCCCGGGTTGATGCGGTACTTCGACAGCGCCTTGGCGCACTCCGGATAATCGTTCAGCAAAGTGTGGCCGTTGTAGTGGAAATCGCCCACCAGCGGCACGTCCACTTCCATCTTGTCCAGCTGTTCGCGGATGTACGGCACCGCTTCGGCGGCCTCCGGACGGTCCACCGTCAGGCGCACCAGCTCCGAACCGGCGCGCGCCAGGTCGCGGATCTGGATCGCCGTCTCGATCGCGTTGGCGGTGTCGGTATTGGTCATCGACTGCACCACCACGGGCGCGTCGCCGCCGACCCAGATCTTGCGCTGGCCGTGCGCGACCAGCACGCTGCGGCTGGCGCGGCGATTCGACGGTCCCGAAGGAATAGCTGTTTGCGTAGAAGACATGGCTGTTTGCTCGTGCTGGCTGGTTAATTACTTAATTTACTTGATTACTTAATGTTGACGCGGGAGATCGTCCCGCCGGCGACCGGTGGCAGCGCCAGCGGCGCGCCGCCCAGGGTCGCTTTCACGCCATCCGGTTTACCGACGATCAGCAGCGCCGGATCCTTGATATCGAAGGTCTCGGTGCTGCCCGCCTTGACCAGGCGCGAAATCAGCGGCTTGGTGCCGGGACGGCGAATCTCCACCCACGAATCGGTCGTCACTTCCAGCACCAGCTGGGTGCCGGTCGCCGCTGCCGGAGCGGCCGCAGGCGGCAACACCTGCGCGGCCGGCGCGCCGGTCGCTGGCGCGGTGGTCGCCGGCGCCGTCGTGCCCGCGGCCGCGGGCGCGCTCGCGGCGTCGGCCGGGTTGTTGCTCGTGCCTGGCGGCGGCACCGAAATCAGCGGCACGTTCGGCGACTGCAGCGGCGCCGTTTCCTGGCCCGGCTTGACCAAGGTGGTCTCCAGCGGCATGGTCGAATCGATCGGCTTGGGCAGCTCGGTCACGGCGCTGGCGGCGGGGTCGCCGCCGGCGCGCTCGAACAGCGAGGTCGAAATCAAACCGCTCTGGTAGGCGTACACGCCGCCGCCGATCAACGCGGCCGCCACCACGATGGCGCCCACCATCCAGCCGCCACGACCGGACGAACGGTCGGTCATCAGCGGGAAGCGCGATTCCGAAAACTCGGCCGCCCGTTGCGTGCGCGGCGGCGCGGCCTCGGGGCTGGTCGGCGAGATCACTGCGATCATCGCCACCAGCGGCGTCGGGTCCAGCTTGACGACCTTGGCGTAGGCGCGGACGAAACCGCGCACCACCGCCATATTCGGCAAGGAGGCGTAATCGCCCGCTTCCAGCGCGACGACCTGGCGCGGCGCCAGCTTGAGCTGGTCGGCGATCTGTTCCACCGACATGCCCATCGCTTCGCGCTGGGCGGCCAGTTGTGCTCCGGGCGTGGCCAGGCTGGTGCTGCCCTGGTCTTTTTTCGGCGGTTCTGCCCACTCTGAATTCATTGGTATCCCTGTCTCACTCATCAAACGCCCCACGTTGATAAGCAGCATATTCGGTCGAGCCGGGGTGGTGGCGGCGCAATTGCGTCGCCCAACCAGCTTCAGCCCCCTTGTCGCCCACCTTATGCTGCACCTTAATCCCGAGCCACAGCACATCGGCCGTCAGGCTCTCCATCTTTGCCACCTTGTTCAGACGGGTTATGAAGAAATTGGCGCGCACATAATCGCGCTTTTCAAAATATACCCGCGCCAGATTGGCGTTGGTGGCCGGCAGGTCGGGCGTCAACTGCAAGGCTTGCAGCAGATAACGCTCCGCGCTGGCGTAATCCTTGGTCTTCAACGCACAGGACCCGGCATTGTTCGCGGCCGACGCCGGCGAACGATAGCTGCGGATGCCCAGCGCGGCGTCGAACAGCGGCATCGCCTCCGCCACCCGGCCGTTCTGGCACAGGAAAGAACCATAATTGTTGGCCAGATCGGGATTGCCCGGCGCGAGTTTGCGCGCACGGACAAAATTATCCTCGGCCAGGCCGTTCTCCCCCATGGCCTGATAAATCAGGCCGCGCATGCCGTAGGCGTCGGCGTACTGCGGATCGGCCACAAGCGCCATCTTGACCTCGTCGAGCGCGAACGTGTACTGGCCCTGCTCGTAATAACCGACCGCCAACTGCATGCGGATCTCGACCTTGCGCTGGGCGCCGGTCTGGTCCGACGCCGTGGTCAGCTCGGCCTGGCCGCTGTTGCCGCGTTCCGGCGCCGAGGCGCAACCGGCCAACGTCCCCGCCAGCGCCGGGATCAACCCGAGCGCGACGAGCCGCCGGCTACGCTGCGCCAGGAGCGTCATCAGGAAGTGATCTCCACGATCTTGCCGAAATTGGCGCCGAACTTTTGCTGGTACTCGGCCATCTTTTCCATCCGCTGCGCCACCTTGGTGCGGTCCTGGACTTCGCCGGCCAACTGGCCGCAGGCGGCGTCGATATCGTCGCCGCGCGTCTTGCGGATGGTGGTGACGATGCCGGCGTCGACCAGGATCTGGGCGAAGGCCTTGATGCGCGGATTCTTCGAGCGCAGCAGGCCGGATTCCGGGAACGGATTGAACGGAATCAGGTTGAATTTGCAGTTGACGCCGAACTGGCGGTCCTGCACCAACGCGATCAGTTCACGGGCGTTCTCGTCGGAGTCGTTGACGCCGTCGAGCATGCAGTACTCGAAGGTGATGAAGTCGCGTGGGGCGAACTCCAGATAGCGCTTGCAGGCGGCCATCAGCTCCTTCAACGGGTACTTTTTGTTCAGCGGAATCAGGCTGCTGCGCAGCTCGTCGTTGGACGCGTGCAGCGACACGGCCAGCGCCACCGGCACTTCCTGCGACAGCTTGTCCATCATCGGCACCACGCCGGACGTCGACAAGGTCACGCGGCGGCGCGACAGGCCATAGGCGTTATCGTCGAGCATCAGCTTGAGGGCGGTGGCGGTCGGCTCGAAGTTCAGCAGCGGCTCGCCCATGCCCATCATGACAACGTTGGTGATCTGGCGCTCGCCCTTCGGGCCGGGCTCGATGCCCTTGGTGCGGCGCAGTTCAAACTCGGCCATCCACAACTGGCCGATGATCTCGCCGACGCTCAGGTTGCGGGAAAAGCCCTGCTTGCCGGTCGAGCAGAAACGGCAGTTGACGGCGCAGCCGGCCTGGGTGGAAATGCACAGGGTGCCACGGTTTTCTTCCGGGATGAACACGGTTTCGACCGCGTTGCCGTTGCCGACGTCGACCAGCCATTTGCGCGTGCCGTCGGTGGACGTGTGGTCGCTGATGATGGCCGGCGCCGTGACGTGGGCGCGGGTTTTCAGTTTGTCGCGCAGCGACTTGGCCAGATCGGTCATGGCGTCGAAGTCCGACGCGCCGAATTGATGGATCCAGCGTTGCAGTTGCTTGGCGCGGAACGGCTTCTCCCCCAACTCGGCGCAATAAGCGATGAGCTGCGCGGGATCGAAGTCCAGCAAGTTGGTGTGAGGTGCGTTCATAGTCAATTTCAAAACAGTTCTAAAAAAACTCCGTTTCCGCGCGAAGGCGGAAACGGGGATTACAACGAATTACTTGCCGAAGAAGTAGGCAATTTCAACTGCAGCGGCTTCGACAGCGTCGGAACCGTGAACGGCGTTGGCGTCGATCGAGTCGGCGAAGTCGGCACGGATGGTGCCTTTTTCAGCCTTCTTAGGATCGGTGGCGCCCATCAGTTCGCGGTTTTTCAGGACGGCGTTTTCGCCTTCCAGTGCCTGGATCATGACTGGGCCCGAGACCATGAAATCGACCAGGTCTTTGAAGAAGCCGCGCTCTTTATGCGCGGCGTAGAAACCTTCAGCCTCTTCACGCGACAGCTGCTTCATTTGAGCAGCAACGATCTTCAGGCCAGCGCCTTCGAAACGGCTGTAGATTTGGCCGATAACGTTTTTTGCAACTGCGTCTGGTTTGATGATCGACAGGGTGCGTTCGATTGCCATTTGAAAAACTCCAATAAAAAGAAAGGTTTAAAACAAAATTGATAGCTCAATCAACCTTTGATTTTACCATAGAACACCCCATATTCCGAGCAAGGGCACCAGATAAGGATGTAAGCTGGCAAGCAAACGCCCCATTCCGGGGCGAAAAATCCCGGTTTCGACGCGAACATGGCCGTTTAAGTCCGGATTAAGTGCTTTTGGTACATGTTTTTGGGTATTTTGGCTAGTACGTGCTATGCTTTTAACAAGCGGTAAACCGAATCACTTTGAGGGAGGCACTATGATTAATATGGAAAAAACTTACGATCTGTCGGCTGGCAGTCGCCGTGCCGTACAGCACAACGTGCTGCGCAATACGTACTGGCTGCTCGCGTTGTCGATGATACCGACCGTGTTTGGCGCGGCGCTGGGCGTTTCCCTGCACCTGCCGCTGGGCGGCGGTCTGATGGCACTGGTGTTCCTGGCCGGCGCCTTCGGTTTCATCTGGGCGATTGAAAAGAACAAGGATTCCGGCGTGGGCGTGGCCCTGCTGCTGGGCTTCACGTTCTTCATGGGTCTGATGTTGACGCCCCTGCTGTCGCGCATCCTGGGCTTCGCCAACGGCGGCTTCCTGATCATGGCGGCCTTCGGTGGTACGGCGTCGGTGTTCGCGGTGCTGGCATCGATCGCCACGGTCTCCAAGCGTGATTTCTCGGGCATGGCCACGTGGCTGTTCGCCGGTGTCATCGTGTTGATCTTGGCTTCGCTTGCCAACATCTTCCTGAACATTCCGGCGCTGGGCATCGTCATCTCGGTGGTGGCGATCGCGATCTTCTCCGCGTACATCCTGTATGACGTGCAGCAGATCGTCAACGGCGGCGAGACCAACTACATCAGCGCCACGCTGCGTTTGTACCTCGACGTGTACAACATCTTCACCAGCCTGTTGTCGCTGCTGGGTATCGCCGGCGGCAGCCGCGAGTAAGATCGCAAGTCAGTAGCATCCAAAAAGCCGGCCTAGCGCCGGCTTTTTTTATCGCACGCACGCTCCCGGCGGCCACAAATGCAAAATGGCCACGGATCCACGTAGGGCGGATTAGGCGGAACGCCGTAATCCGCCATTTATGAGCCGCCGACGGAACATGTATGGCGGATTACGCTTCGCTAATCCGCCCTACGTGGAACCGTGGGAATTTGTTCGTTCCCGGCGTTGCCACGCACCTGGAAGCGGCTGCTGGCGACGACTTTGTCCTCATCGTCCACCAGCGCCAGCTCGTGCTGACCGGCCACCGGGTGCCACGCGTAATCCGCATCCGCACCGCCCAACGCCGCGCCGTCCAGCCGCCATCGCAGCCCGCGCCCGCCCTGCGCATGAAAAAACACCCGCTCGATACTTTTCGGGATATCCGGATCGAGCGCGATAATCCCCGTATCGCCCGGGTAGAGTATCTTGGGCGCCCTCCCCGCGTCGCCCACCAGCGCGACGACCGGGCTTTCCGTCCCGGCCAGGAACCACTCGCCACGCGCCGTCTCCAGCGCGGGCTGATAAACGATCTGCTGGCGCGCCACGCCGGGTGGCGCTTTGGGCGCGCCGCTTGGCCGGCCGCGATGCAAATAGTCGACGACATCGCGCCACACCGGCGCCGCCCCCGTCACCCCGGACACGTCCCACATCGGCTGGCCGTCGAAGTTGCCGACCCAGACGCCGACCGTGTAGCGGTCCGTGTAACCGACGCACCAGTTGTCGCGCATGTCCTTGCTGGTGCCGGTCTTGACCGCGCTCCAGAAGGTCGTCGCCAGTTCGTTCTTCAGGCCGAAGGTCAGGCTGCGCGCGCCCCGATCGGCCAAGATATCGCCGACGATGAAGCTGGCGCGCTGATCGAGCACGCGGCGCGGCGCCTCCCCCGGCGCCCCGGCCAACGCCAGCCTTACCGGCCCCGCCATGCCGCCATTGGCCAGCACGCGATAGGCGTTGCTCAGCTCCAGCAGCGACACCTCGGCGGAACCCAGCGCCAGCGAGTAGCCGTAGTAATCGGCCGGCTGCGTCAAACTGCTCAGGCCCACGTCGCGCAGCCGCTCGTGGAAGCGCTCCAATCCCGTCATCACCAAGGTGCGCACCGCCGGCACGTTCAAAGAACTGGCAAGGCTGGTGCGCACGCTGACATAGCCCTTGAAATCCTTGTCGTAATTCTGCGGAACGTACAGGCCGGAGGGCGTGGAGATATCGATCGCCGTATCGTCCATCAGCGAGGCGGCCGTGATCAGTTTGCGCTCGATTGCCAACTCGTACAGAAACGGCTTGAGCGTCGACCCGGCCTGCCGCAGCGCCGCCACGCCATCGACCTCGCCGTCGCCGGCATTGCCGACGTAGGCGAGGATGTCGCCGCTGGCGTTGTCGAGCACCACCACCGCGCCATCGTGGACGTTACGTCCTTGCAGCGACATCAACTGCTGGCGCAGGACGGTCTGCGCATACCGCTGCAGTTCCCCGTCCAGGGTGCTGCGGACCGACTGGCCGCCACCGGTCAGCAACTGCTGCGCGACCTGCGGCGCCGGAGGCGTATCGACCGCCAACTGCGGGCGCCCCAACGCGACAAGGATACGCAATTCGATATCGCTGCAGGTCGCTGGCATTCTCAGTTCGCGCCCCAACGCGCAGGCGCGCTGCGAGACGATCTTGGGCGATGCAGACGGCCCGCGCAGCAGGCTGGCGAGTATCACCGACTCGGACTGGTTCAGGCCCGACGGGGCCTTGCCGAACAGGATGCGCGACGCCGCACCGACGCCTTGCAGCTCGCCGCGGTAGGACACCAGGTTCAAGTACGCCTCGATGATCTGCTGCTTGCTCCAGGTGGCGTCGAGCTGGCGCGCGGCCTTGATCTGATCCCACTTCTGGCCCCAGCTGCGGCCCTTTGCGCTCGGCCGCAGATCGGGATGCAGCAGCGCGGCCAACTGCATGGTGATGGTGGACGCGCCGCGCGGCCGGCTACGGAACAGGTTATCCCATGCCGCCTTGGCGGCGGCGCTCCAATCGACGCCATCATGTTGATAGAAGCGCTGGTCCTCCGCCTGCAAAATGGCGCCCGGCAGCGCGGGGGAGATGTCCTTCAACTCCACCCAGGGCAGCCGTCGCACCGCCATGTCGACGCGCAGCGACTGTACCGGCTCGCCGTGGCGGTCCAGCAGCGCCGCCTCGGACGAGCGGTAGCCGGTGCGCACCTGTTCCGGTGTCGGCACCTCCTGCGCCTGCGGACCGGCGGCGTGGGCGGCGCCGGCCAGCGCCAGCACGACAAACAAGATCGATCTCATTTCACCCTCAACGGCGCGTTCGGCGACTCGCCGAACATCTCCGGGCTGTACATCGCTTCGACACGCGTCGGCGGCAGGTTGAACTGGCCCGCGTTATTCAGCCGCACCGTGTACTCCACGCTCCACTTCCCCTTCGGTACGAACTGATAGAACGAATGGAAGCCCTCGAACGTGCGCTCCTCGAACGCCGGCTCGACCCAGCCGGTGCGGCGGTTGCCCGCGTCCAGCAGCGCCGAATCGCGGCCCAATCCCGAGCCCAGCACCGTGGCGCTGGCCGGGATCGGATCGTCCACAACCACCCAGGTCATGTCCGATTGCGCCTCCAGATCGAGCCGCACACGATAGACGTCGCCGCGCGACCACGCCCCCTTGACCGCCTGCTCGACCGGCGTGATGGTCTTGGCGATCTTGTAGCCGCTCGACAGCGGCGACTTGAGCGGCACCGCCGCCACGGTCTGCAAGTTCACCCACGGCTTGCCGGCGCCGGCGTGATCCAGTTCCAGATTGCCGCTGCCGCCGCGCGGCCATGGCAGCATCGCCTTGCCGCCGCTGGCGTCGCCGCCGAAGGCGATGCTCTTGCTGGCCTGTCCCAGGGTAGCGCTGGCGGTACCGGTCACCTTTTGGCTCTCGAACTTTTGCGCGAAGCGGTCCAGCGCCAGCACGCCCCAGGCGTTGGCCACGGTCGTGTCCCAGCGTCCGGCGCGTTGCCGCCCCAGCGCACCGCGCGCCAGCCGGCCCATGTCATCGCGCCAGGCGGGGTTGTCGGCCATCGCCAGCAACAGCCGGTTGGCGTTGCTGTCGGCGGACGCCATCAGCCACCACCAGTCGTCGGTGCGTTCGGTCGAGAAGCCCATCGTCGTGCCCTGGAGGTTCAGGCGCGAACGCAAGATCTGCTCCGCGCCGGCCAGTCGCTGGGCGCGCTGGGGCAGCTTGTCGGAGCGGCGCAGGATCAAGTACCAGTCGATGACGGCCGACGTCGGCCACAGATTCGGCGCGACCGTGAACGATTCGAGTTCGCTGGCGTTGATGCCGTTGGAACGCGACAGCGCCTCCAGCGCGGCGATCTTGCGCACCGCCAGATCGGCCGTCGGCAGGGCCGAATGCAGCACCACTTTGCCCTGCACGAAGGCCAGCAAGCCGGATTCCATGCGCGCCTTCAGCTCCGGCGGGATGTCGTAGCCGGCTTCGTCGGAAGCCGACAATACATAGGCGGTCAAGCTGTCGCTGCCCGACTGCATGCTCGCGAAATACTTGACGAGGCCATTCGCATCCAAGTGCGCGGGCAAGGTCTCCAGCGCCGACTGCCACATGGAAGGATCGTGCAGCGCGATCGCGCGCGACGCCACCTGCTCGAAGCAGCGGTAAGGATAGGCGGTCATGTAGTCGCGCACACCCGGCATATCGCCGCCCAAGGTGGTGGCGAATTGCGTCTGCACGCCGCCACGGCCCGGCAAGGCGTCCTCGGGCAGCTTGACCGGGATGCTCTGCTTGCGCTCCAGCTGGAGCAGGGTTGCCTGCGTGGTACGCAGCGGCACCGCCGCCACAACTTTCTGCTTGACCTTCAAGCGGTCGCGCGAGGCCGGAGCATCATCTACGCCAGCAATGCTTGCGCTGACGTCCCACGCCAGCGACGACACGCCCAGCGGCGCCTGGTAATCCCACCCCACTTCCCGCGCCTCCCCGGCCTCCAGCGCCACCTGCTGCCGCGCCAGCGCCTTGCCGGCGGCGCTTGCGCCCAGCGTGACCTTGACGGCGGCGTCGGTCGTATTGCGCAAGGTGAAACCGGCGCGGAAGCGGTCGCCCTCGCGCACCACCGCCGGCAGACCCGATAACAGGATCAGATCCTGCGAGCTGCGCACCTCCGTGCGGCCGGTACCGAACAAATCGGCCTGCGCGTTGGCGATGGCGACGATGCGGAAAGCCGTCAGCGAATCGTTGATCGGCACTTCCACCGAGGCCTCGCCGTTGGCGTCGAGCGTCACGTGCGCCTTCCAGAACAGCAGCGTGTCGAACAGCTCCCGGCCGCCGCCCTTGCCGCCGCCACCACCGTGCGGCACGGCCTTGCGGCCGAAGTGGCGCTTGCCGACCACCTGCATCTGCGCGGTCGAGGTCTGCACCTGCAGGCTGCGCTGCTGCATCATCGTCTCCAGCAGGTCCCAGCTGGCGTTGGGCATCAGCTCCAGCAGGCCGACATCGACCGCCGCCAGCGCCACCTCGGCGCCGGCCGGCGGCGCCGAGCCATCGGCGCGCGTCACCTTCACTTTGACGCCGGCCTTGTCGCGCACCTTGTAGACCTGCTTATCGGACGTGACCTGCACCTTCAGCTCATTGGCGGACCAGCCCACGCGCAGCGGCGCGATCCCCAGCTTGTAGGCGGGCTTGCCCAGATCGACCAGCGCGGTCGGCTGCACGCTCGCCACGCGGCCGCGCACCACCAGCGCCGACACGTAGACGTTGGGCGCGTAAGCCTTCTTGACCGGGATCGTGAACACCGGCTCGCTCGCGGTCAGCGGCCGCACATAGGTGTCGATCACGCCTTCGCGCTCCACCGTCACCAGCGCGGTCGCCTCGCGGAACGGCATGCGCACCTGGAAGCTGGCGGTGTCTCCCGGTTCGTAGCGCTTCCTCTCCGGCAGCAAGTCGATGCGGTCGTTGTCGGTGGCGCTGAACCACCAGTCGTCGCCGTCGGCCACCCACATTTCGCGGTTGGTCATGGCCACGTGCTGTCCGCCGTCGCGGGTTTGCGCGCGCAGGATCAGATTACCCGAGGCAGGCGCCTTGACCTGGCAAATCAGCAGTCCCCTGGTGTCGGTCCGACCTTCGCAGGCGGCGCCCATGGCTTTGACTTCGCTGCTGTTCTCGTAGGCGTAGAAGCCGCCGATCAAACGCCGCCGGTGCGCGTACGACTGCCGCTGGAAGAAGTCCACCGACACCGGCGCGTCGGCCACCGGCTTGCCCTGCAGGTCCAGCACCACCACCTGGAACTTGAGCGCGTCCTTGCTCATCACCCAGCCGTCGGGCTGGATGCCGATCACATAGTTCGACGGCCACAGGGGGATGCGCGTGGCCGCCGACAGCGTCTCGCCGTTGGCGTCCTGATAGGACATCTCCGCCATCAACTCGTGCGGGACGGTGACGGCGGGTAGCTGGTCGAGCGTGACGCGGGTGCCGCCGGCCTTGTCCAGGGTCAGGTTGCGCGTCTTGAAGCCGGTGGCGGCGCCTTCGGCGGCGTCTTCACCGCCATCGACGAACACGCCCTCGTCCTCGTCGAAGGCGCCCGACTCGCGCTCCACGCCGAGTTTGACGTCGCCGCTGCTGAAGGTGAAGTTCTCGTAATCCTCGAAGGCGACGTGCTTGTCCTGCACCGCCGTGCGCAGTTGCACCTGCGCCCCGCCGGCGCCACCGCCGGACAGGTAGCTTAGTTGAACGTCCAGGTCGACCGACGTGGCCTGCACCGCCGGGCTTTTAGGCCCTTGCAGCAGGGCCTTCATGGTCGGCACGCGGAACTGCTCGACGCGGAAGCGTCCGGCCACGCGGCCGCCCAGCATCACCTGATACCAGCCCTGCTTGGCGTCGGCCGGAATCGCCCAGTCGTTGGCGGCGGTGGCGTTGGCGCTCCACGCGATCGGCAACTCGTAGCGTTGTTCGCTGCCCTCGTGGACCAGGAAAATACTCGACGGCTGCGCCTTGCGCTCCTCGGCCGTCAGCTGGTTGGTGTCGTAAGCGGGCCGCTGCTTGCGCGGCGCGTCATTCGCGCCGACCAGTGCGATTCCCTGTTCCACGTGGCGGCGCAGGAAGTGCTTCATGTGCACCGTCTCGCCGGCGCGCAGCAAGGTGCGGTCGAATACCGTGGCGGCGATGACGTTGTCGGCCCCTTCGCCTTCGGTCGGCAGGTTGAAGCGCCAGTTCTCGATGCCGCGATCCCAATCGGACAAGGTAAACGTCATGTCGCCGCCGCTGCGCGCGCTGACAAAGAAGCCGCCGCGCGGCTCGCACGCGCTCTCCGCCAGCTCCTGCGCAATGCGTGCGACGCCATCGCCGTTGGTGACGCCCTGCCACACCTGCTTGCCGGCGCAGTCGCGCACGGACACCTGCGCCTGCGCCACCGGCTTGCCCTTGTCGAGCGACGTCACCCACACCAGCGACGACTGAGCGCCGCGCTTGAAGTGCGCCACCAGATTGGTCACCAGCGCGGCCGAACTGACGTAGGCCGTTTCGCGCTTGCCGGACAAGGCCGCGCCCAGTCTGGGGCTGGCCAGTTCGACCACGTAGAAGCCCGGCTTGCGCAGCGGGATGCCGACCACCTCGAAGGCCTGCCGGCCGCCCGGCTTGGGCATGGTGAAGCGCTGGGTAGCAGCGGTCCCACCACTGGCCAGCAACGGCTTGTACAGCGCCTCCCCACCCAGTTCATTTGGCTGCCAGCTGCCGCGATAACTCATGCGCTTGAGCCAGTCGATGATTTGCTGGTCCTGCTGCTCCTGCGTGCCGGCGTCGTTAACCCGCAGGGACGCGCCTTCGATCGCGGTTTTCAGGCCGGCCACATTGGCCTCGATATTACGCACGGTGACCGGCAACAGGCGGTCTCCTTTGGATTCGATGATGCCGAAGCGCGCCGGGAACTTGACCAGCGGCGGCTGCGCGGCGGTCTGCACTGCCATCGGGAAGCGCCGCTGATTGATCAAAGGCCGGCCGGCGTCGTCCTTCAAGGCGGCGGGCAGCGACAGCTGCAATTTGGCGTTTTCGGGGAACGGCCCCGGGATGCTCAAGTAGCTGACATCCTCCGCCTTGGCATCTTCCTTTTCCAGTTTCGGCTTGAAGACTTTGCCACTGGGCGCCGTCACTTTAACGGCCATCGCATCGGCCATGCGCACCGGCGCGGAGAACTGCAATCGCAACGGCAGGAACGGAATGCAGCCGCCCTTGACGGCCAGCCTTTCGCAACTCAGTTTGGCGGTGAAGTCGGGCCGCGTTTTGAATGCCAGCGTTTGCGCCTGTCCGGTGACAATACCGCTGTCGGCCGCGATGCCGGCACCCCACACCAGCGCCACGTTGGCCTCGGCCGGCAACGGCCGCTGGCATTGCAGCACCACGATGGGCAGCTTCTCGATCCGGTCGCTGCGCACCGCCGTCGTGGCGCGCCACACCACGCCGCGCGCCTTGAAGTACAGCGACAGATAGCGGTTGGCGAAGTCCTTGCGCAGATCGAGGATCTTCTGGCGCTCGGCGCCGGCGAGAATGCGCACGCCGATTTTTTCGTGCACGCCGTCGGCGCGGCACCAGGCGTTGGCGGCGATGGTGGCGTCGCTGGCAGGGGCGTCCAGACCGAGCACGAAGATCTGCTGCTCGTCGATGCGGTTGCTGCCTTCATACGGCAGCGATTCGACGATGGCGGGGCCGCCGGTGTCGAAGCCGAAGGCGCGCTCGCCGGACAGCGGCTTGCCGCTTAAGTCCTTGACGTCGCTCTTGGCGGTGAAGCGGCAGGCCACGCCGGCCGGAAGGTCCCTGTCGAAATCGTAGCTCCAGTTTTGGCCGTCGATCCAGCGCCCCTTGCCCTGCTCCGGGCAATCGACGGTAAAGGGATCGGACAGGCGCATGTCGCCCAGCGGGACCATCGGTGCGCTGAAGCGCGCCACCACCTGGCGCACGCCTTTGACGGTGCCGGTGGGCGAGAACGAGGTGATGGTGGTTTGGGCGAGAACGGCGAGCGGCAGGCTGCAGAAAGCGGCGATGCCGATAAGACGGGAAAGAAGGCGCATGCCAACTCCGGATACTGTGTGGGTCAGTCCAGTGTTGCAAAAGCTTAAGGTAAAGTCAACAGAAAGCGGTGTTGCGTGGTCTGGCGTGGGCCGCTGGCGGAGCTTGGCGGATTACGCTGCGCTAATCCGCCCTACGTGTTTCCACAGTCACGCAATCGCCGGGTTCCATCGACGGCGTTCCATCGGCGGCATTCAATCGACGGCCGGTCACACATGGATCACCGTGGAGACACGTAGGGCGGATTAGCGCACAGCGCGTAATCCGCCACAAAGCCGCCAACCCGCGTGCTTACACCAGGTTAAACACCGCCATCGATTCCACGTGCGACGTGTGCGGGAACATGTTGACCACACCGGCCTTGTCGAGCACATAGCCGGCGTTGACCAGGATGCCGGCGTCGCGCGCCAGGGTCGACGGGCTGCACGACACATACACGATCCGCTTGGGCAGCAGATCGGCGCGCGTTGCGCTCAACGCCACCAGCGCTTCGCTCAACGCCATGGCGCCGTCGCGCGGCGGATCTATCAGCATGCGGTCGAATTTTCCAAGCGCGATCAAATCGTCGGCCGTCACTTCGAACAGATTACGGGTATAGAACGTGGTCTTGTCCGACAGCCCGTTGGCCTTGGCATTGTCCAGCGCCCGCTCCGACAAGGTGGTGCTGCCCTCGATGCCGACCACCTCGCGCGCCTGCGTCGCCAGCGGCAAGGTGAAGTTGCCCAGGCCGCAGAACAGATCGGCGACGCGGTCTTGCGGCTGCACCTCCAGCAGGCGCAGCGCCTTGCCCACCAGCACGCGGTTGATGTAGTGGTTGACCTGCGTGAAGTCGACCGGCTTGAACGGCATCTTGATGCCGAATTCCGGCAGCAGGTAATGCAGGTCGTGGTCCAGCGGGTAGAACGGCGCGGCGGTCTCCGGGCCCTTGGTCTGCAACCAGAATTGAATGTTGTGCAGATCGGCGAAGGCCTTCAGCTTGGTCTCGTCGTCCTTGGTCAGCGGCGCCATGATGCGCAGCACCAGCGCGGTGACGCCCTCGCCGATCGCCACTTCGATCTGCGGCACCTGGTCGTACAAGGACAGCGAGCCGATCAGCCCGCGCAGCGGCAGCAGCAGGTCCGACACGTGGCGCGGCAGGATCTCGCAACTGTCGATATCGGCCACGAACACCGATTTCTTCTCGTGGAAGCCGACCAGCACCGTGCCCTTCTTGACCACGTGGCGCACCGACAGCCGCGCGCGGTAGCGGTAGCCCCAGGTCGGGCCGTACATCGGCCGCATCACCGTCAGCGGCTTGACCTTGCCGATATGGCGCAGGTTGTCCTCCAGCACGCGCTGCTTGATGGCCACCTGCGCGGTCGGCTCCAGATGCTGCATCGAGCAGCCGCCGCAGTAATCGAAATGCTTGCACTTGGGCGTGACCCGCATCGGCGATTCGCGATGCAGTTCGGTCATGCGCGCCATTTCCCAGTTCTTCTTCTTTTTGAAGGTGTAGAAACTGACCTTCTCACCCGGCAACGCGCCCTCGACAAACACCACCTTGCCCTGCGAGCCGTCTTCATTGTGCAAGTGGCCGACGCCACGGGCGTCCATGTCGAGCGATTTGATGTCGAGGATAGTATCTTGCATAAAATTTAATTTTAAAGAAAGAATGGCGGGCGACCGGCGGCCGGCACGTGCCGGGGCCAGTATGATAGCAGAAGGCGTAGGGGGGAAGAAAACGACTACAGCAGCGAATCGCGCACCACGCCGCGCGCGGCCATGGCCCGTTTGAGTTTGACCAGCGCTTCCTGCTGGATCTGGCGCACGCGCTCGCGGGTGACGCCCATTTCCTCGGCCAGGGTTTCCAAGGTGGCGGGATCGTCGTTGTCCAGGCCGAAGCGGCGCATGATGACGATGCGCTGCTTGTCGGGCAGCTTGGTCAGCCAGTCGCGCATCAGCACCGTCATCTCGTGGTGCTCGGCGCGGGCGTCGGGACTGTCCTCGCTGTCGCCGGGCAGCATGTCCATCAGCGACGATTGGGGATCGTTGTCGAGCGGGGCGTCGAGCGAGGTGGCGTGCTCGGACAGCGCCAGGATGTCCTGCACCTCCTCCACCGGGCGGCCGACCAGCTCGGCGATATCCTCGGCGGTGGCGTCCTTGCCGTTATGGTGCTGGGCTTCCAGATGGTATTTGCCGCGCAGGATTTGATTCAGTTCGCGCACCATGTGCACCGGCAGGCGCACCGTGCGGGCCTGGTTCATGATGGCGCGCTCGATGCTCTGGCGTATCCACCAGGTGGCGTAGGTCGAGAAGCGGAAACCGCGCTCGGGCTCGAACTTGTCGATGGCGCGCATCAGGCCGATGTTGCCCTCCTCGATCATGTCGAGCAGCACCACGCCGCGATTGATGTAGTGCTTGGCGATGGAGACGACCAGCCGCAGGTTGTGCTCGATCATGGTCTGGCGCGCGCGGAAGTCGCCGGCCTTGGCCAAGGTGGCGTAATGCACCTCCTGCGGCGCCGTCAACAGCGGCCGGGTGCCGATCTGGTTCAGGTAGTGCTGGGTGGTGTCGGTCGACAGCTCGGCCGCCAGCACCTTTTTCAATTCGTCGACCTCCAGCACCGCCGGCGCCTCGGGCAGGCGCCCGCCGTCCTCCGCGCCGTCCGCACCGTCCATGGCGTCGATGACTACATCATCGTTGGACTCGTCCTGGAAATCTTCCGGGGCCGAGTCGTCATCCATTGGGTCGTGCGGCGTATGTTTCATGGCTCAGCTAGCGGTTAGGCAGGAATTTGGACGGGTCCACCGGTTTGCCTTGCTGCCTGATTTCAAAGTGCAGCTTGACGGAATCGGCGTCCGAATCGCCCATCTCGGCAATCATTTGTCCCTTGGTCACGCTCTGGCCTTCCTTGACCACGATGCTGCGGTTATGGGCATAGGCCGACAACAAGCTATTACTGTGCTTCACAATAACGAGATTACCATAACCACGGATGCCGCTACCGGCATACATGACTTTTCCGGCCCCGGCCGCCACGACATGCTGGCCGGCCTTGCCGGCGATGTCGACGCCCTTGTTCTTGCCCTCGTCGAAGGTGGCGATGACTTTGCCCTCGGACGGCCACATCCAGCTCAATTTCTCATCGTCGGCGGCGGCCGCGCCGGCAGCCGGCGCCGCGGGCGCGGCCGGCGGACGGACCACGGGCGCGGCCGGCGCCGCCGGCGTGGCCGGGGCGGCCGCGCCATTGGCGGCCACATCCTTGCCATTGTCGGCGCGCTGCAACTCGGCCAGCGTGGCGTCGGTGTACGGACGCTTCTCGCCTTTCGGACCGGTCTTCTTGACCACCGGCGCCGGCGGCGGCGTCTTGTCGGTCGGCGGCATGACGACGGCGGCCGTTTCGACGCCACTGCCGTTGCCGGCCGCGTCCGGCGGCAGCACGCGCAGCACCTGGTCGACCTTGATGTCGTTCGGGTTGGCCAGGTTGTTCCAGGCCACCAGATCGCGGTAGTTCTGGCCGTATTCGAGCGCGATGCGGATCAAGGTATCGCCCTTCTTGACCGTGTACAGGCCGCGCTCGTCGCGCGACGCTTGCGCCGATTCGCTCGGCGTGGCGGATTTCACTGGCGGGGTCGACACCGGACGATCGATCACCGGGGCCTGGTTCGGGGTGGTGCTGCAAGCGCTCAGGAAAGCGAGCACCAAGCTCAATACGAGCACATTACTTTTAGTTGTCATTCTCATCTTAAATTTCAGTTTGATGCGTACGAGCGCAATACGGACAGGTGAACGATCACACCGTGCCCGGACGCAACGGGACGAAATGGCAATCTTCCAGCGTTTCGCTGGTCCATTCCTTCTTGCCGATGCGTGTAATCAGTTCCAGACGCTGCGCGCGGGCGCCGACCGGCGCCACCAGCCGGCCACCGATGGCGAGCTGTTCGAGCAATGCTTGCGGCACCTCCAAACCGGCCGCAGCCAGGATAATGCCATCAAACGGCGCCGCTTGCGGCAGGCCAAGCATACCATCTCCGTAATGCAAGCGTAGATTCGGCACACGCAGGGGCCGCAAGTTATGCTTGGCGAGCTCATGCAGAGGCTTGATGCGCTCGATAGAATAAACCTCTTGCGCCACTCTTGACAACACCGCCGCCTGGTAACCGCAACCGGTGCCGATCTCGAGCACCCGTTTGAGCTGGCCGCCATTGCGCATCACCTCGATCATGCGGGCCACGATATAGGGCTGGGAAATGGTCTGCTGGTGGCCGATCGGCAGCGAGGCGTCGATGTAGGCCTGGGAGGCCAGCGCCTCCTCCATGAACATATGGCGCGGCACGCTTTCGAGCGCGCCGAGCACGACGTTGTCCTTGACGCCCTGCCTGGCCACCCGCTGCACCATGGCGCGGCGCACCGCGTCCGACACCAGCGGATTCTGGCGCGGGGCCGGGGCGACTACCGGCTGGGCCCGCTCCATCGCGTAACTGTGGGCCTTGGACGGCACCGCCACCGGACGCGGGCCCGGATAACCGTGCTGCGGCGGCACGTGGCGCGCCGCGTTCTGGGTCGCCGTCTGCGGCGTGGCCACCGGGGCGAACATTGTGGTCTTTTTGGCGCCCTTGTCCACCACCGACGACAGCGGCAGCGGAAAGGTCCGGGGTTTGTCGCTCATGCCAGGCCCTTTTCCAGTGCCGCGAGTTGCGTTTTATGGGTCAGATCGACCTGCAGCGGCGTGATCGAGGTGCGGCCGTTGGCGCAGGCAAAAAAGTCGGTGCCCTCGCCGGCGTCCCTGGTCGCGCCGGGCGGACCGATCCAGAAAATTTCCCTGCCGCGCGGATCCTGCGAGCGGATCACCGGTTCCGACTGGTGGCGCTTGCCCAACCGGGTGGCGACCACCTGGGTCAATTGCGCGTAGGGCCGGTTGGGGATGTTGACGTTGAGCAGATACGGGCGCGGCAGGGTTTCATAATAGCGTTCGATGATGTCGCGCGCATGACGGGCGGCGTCGTCGATATGCTCCCAGCCGAACGCGCCCTGGGAAAAGGCGATGGCGGGAATGCCGAACAGGTAGGCCTCGGTGGCGGCCGCCACGGTGCCCGAATACAGCGTGTCGTCCCCCATGTTGGGGCCGTTGTTGATGCCGGAGACGACCAGGTCGGGCCGGTAGTCGAGCACGCCCGTCAGCGCCACGTGCACGCAATCGGTCGGCGTACCATTGACAAAATAGAAACCATTGGCGGCCCGCTGCACCGACAGCGGCCGGTCCAGCGACAGCGAATTGGACGAGCCGGAACGGTTGCTGTCCGGCGCCACGACGACGATGTCGGCGATCGGCGCCAGCGCGTCGGCCAGGGCGTTGATGCCCGGCGCCAGGTAGCCGTCGTCATTACTGATCAGGATTCTCATACGGAGATTTTACCTGAAGCAACGCCCGGACTGCGCGCCCGGACCGGGTCGCAACCAGATAAATTTACGCTAGCGCGACGCCGGCCGGCCGCTGGCGAGTTGCTCGTCGAGCGTCAACAGGTCGTCGCCGAGGCGCGGGCGCGGGTTGGTGACGGACATGGCGACGCGCGGATTTGGCGCCAGCCCCAGCGCGTCGTCGTAGTCGTCCATCGCCGCGTCCTGGTGCAGTTCGCGCACCGGCGCAAACTCGTCCCGCCCGCCGCCCGGCTGCGGACCGGGCTCCGTACCGTAGCGGCCCGGTTGCACGTGGTCGAGCAATTCCATGGTCCTGCGGGTGTCCGCGTGGTCCGGCCCCAGGCGGCGCAGTTGCGCCTGCAGCACCTTGTCGATCAGCACGCGGGCGGCCTCCTGCTCGTTTTGCGCCAGCAGGGTGCGGGCCAGCGCGGTCTTGCTGCGCAAGGTATCGGCGTGCTCGGCGCCCAGCAGGCGCTTGCGCTTGGCCAGCACCTGTTCCTGCTCGCGCCGGGCCTGGTCGAAGTCGCCACGCTGGAACAACAGGTCGGCCCGGGCCGCCTTGCAGGACAAGGTCAGCAAATGCTCTGAGCCAAGCATGCGCAGGTAGGCGTCCAGCACGCCGTCCTGGATGGCCAGCGCCTCGGCGCCTTTGCCCTGCTCGGCCAGGGTGGCGGCCAGGTTGGCGCGGGCGGCGAGCGTGTCGAGGTGCTCCGTCCCCAGCAGGCGCTCGCGCGCCTCGACGATGCACTCCTCCAGGAACTGCGCCTCGTCCAGCCGCCCCTGCTGGCGCAGCACGCCGGCCAGGTTGCTTTTGCTAATCAACGTATCGACATGGTCCTCGCCCATGCCGCGCTGTCGCAAGGTCAGGCTTTCCTCGAGACAAGCCAGCGCCTGGCGCAGCCTGCCTTCGCGGCGATACAGCTCGCCCAGCAGGTTCAGGTCGCGCGCCAGCGGCTGCGACAGGGCCCGCGCGCCGCCCTCGCCCAGCGCCTGCCGCGCCTCCTCGATGGCCGACAGCAGGTGGATCTCGCGGCTGGACTGCCACGGGAAATAACCGGGTCCGAGCCAGTCGAGGAAGGCCTCGAAGGTGCGCGTCAGCGAAAAGCGGTCGCCGCCTTGGTCCATCCGCACCGCCAGTTGCTCGCCGTAGGCGAAGGTGCGGGTCTGTTGCAGCTGGACTTCGTCGAAATAGCTGTCCAGCGACACTTGCTGCATGCCGTAGCACTCGCGCATCAGCCGCTCGAAAATGGGCTGGTAGCCCACTATATTATGTTGCGGGTCGCCGCGCCGCCATTGGGCCCGCTGGGTGCTGTCGCCCATCTCGATGCGCGACGGCAGCGGGTAGACCACCAGCGGACGCTGCTCGTCCTCATGGCTGCGCCGGTAGGTGGTGGCGCGGGTGACCAGCGCCTGCACTCCTTCCAGGCTCTGACGGTTGGGCGTGAACACCACCACCAGTTTGCGCGGCAGCAAGGTGGTGCAGATGCCGGCGGTATCCGTGCGGCCGGTGCGCGAATCGACCAGCACGTAACGGAAGTGGCGCGCCAGCTTGTCGGCGAAACAACGGAACAGCGCCGGGCAGCGGTCGAACAACTCATCCCAGTGCACGGCGGCCAGCCGCTCGCCATAACTGTCGTCGAAACGGCCGGCGCGCATCAGATACAACTGGCTGCTCTGGTCGACCCGGCTGACGTATTGTTCCCATCCCACCGCCGCCAACACTTCGTGCGCCAGTTCCTCGTCGTCGAGCACGTCGGCGCCTTTGCGGCGCCGATGTAGTTGTTCCCGGCAAGCCTCGAACAGTTCCAGCACGCCCGGTCGCTCCTCGCCGTGCTCGAAGTAGTGATGCAGGCCCGGCGCTTCCATGTCCCAATCAATCATCAATACCGGGGTGGTGGCGTTCTGCTGTCTCGCAAGCAATACCGCCAGATTGGACAAGGCCATCGTGCGACCCGTCCCACCCTTGTAAGAATAGAAAGTAACCACTTCGCCGTTGGCTGTGAGCGGTGGCAAAGACAATGATGTGGTTTCCATGACAAACCTTTAGCGAGGGAAGTGGGGAGGAGGGATGGCGCGCCATTCGGGCGGAATGTCGGGCATAACAAAACGACCACAGTCATGCTCGGGCGGCGTGCAGTGTTTCAGGTAGTGGTAGTGCTCGGCGATGCGGAGGACGATCTTTTCTATATCGGGTAGAAAATCCGGGTTGGTCTTCAAGTCCCCGCTGGCCAGGGTGTACCGCGAAAAATCGACGTACATGCCCGGCCCCGAAATCTGCGGCGGCAAACTCAGCGGATGCCGCGTCATGATGACCGGGATGATCAGGTGGCTGGGCAGCGTGTACCATTTCCTACGCTCGTTTTCAATTAGTTGCATTGCTGCAAACTCACGCCGGGTGTAGGCATGGGCCTCATACTTCGGTGTATAAATCACAATCATGCAAACGCTTTCACACATCGCCCTGGCAATCTTCTCGTCCAGGTCGTCGCCTCCGCCGAGTTGCTCACTGTCGACAAACAATTCGTTTTCGTTGTCGAAGTGGGGTTCCAGATAACATTTCAAAGCATCGATCAAATCGTTTTTGAACTTGCTCATGTATGCATGCTGGCCGTGTGCATAGCTGAAAAAACAGCCGTGGCGGATAGTCATGGCCTCCTCCGATCCTGCTCCTTAGGGGAACAGCGCTTAACCAACTCTAACAATGCACTCATCCGCCACTTTGCGCGAACGCAAACGGGTGCGATATGCAAGGCTTGGGATGGCGCTCGTGTCGGCGCGGCGGTCACTGCGGAAGCGGGTCCTCAAAGCCAAATATTGGCTGGAACGCACCAATATTTGGCATGATTTTGAGAAAAATGGTACGTACGGCGAAGGATATCGGACCGACGAAATCAAATGGAATCGCCCGCTTGGGGCAAGAGAAAAAATACCGAAAGTTACTGGTCGGTATTCTTGTTTTGGAAGAACGCGACCGCGTCCGCCTGCTCGCGGGTGCGCTTGAAGGACGGCAGGCTTTGCCAAATCCGCTTGCCGTAGGGCTTGGAAATCACGCGCGGATCGCACAACATCAGCACGCCACGATCGCCTTCGTCGCGGATCAGCCGGCCGGCGCCCTGCTTCAGATTGATGATCGCTTCCGGCAAGGTGTGGTGCATGAAGCCGTTTTTACCCTGCTTTTCCATCACCTCGATGCGCGCGGCCAGCACCGGATCGTCCGGCGGCGCGAACGGCAACTTGTCGATAATCACCAGAGACAGCGCGTCGCCGCGCACGTCGACACCTTCCCAGAAACTCTGGCTGCCGATCAGCACGCCATTTCCCGCCTTGCGGAACTGGTCCAGCAACTCGGTACGGCCCTTGTCGCCCTGGATGAACAGCGGATACGGCAGGCCGCGCTTTTCGAATTCGTCGCGCAGGCGCTCGGCGGCGCGCTTCACGGCGCGCAAAGTCGTGCACAAAAGGAAAGTTTTTCCGCCCGCCGCCTCGATCACCGGCAGCGCGAGATCCAGCACCGCGTCGGTATAGCCAATGGAATTCGGGTCCGGCAAACCTTGCGGCACATATAAAAGGCCCTGCTCTTCGTAATTAAACGGGCTCGGCCAAGTCTTGGACGGCTCGTCCGTCAGACCCATTTGCTCGGAAAAATGGCTGAAATCATTCTTTACCGCCAACGTCGCCGACGTGAAAATCCAGCTGCGGGGCACGCCTTCGCGCTGGCCGTTGAAGATCGGCGCGATCGACAAAGGCGTTTTGTGCAGCTGCAAGGACGACGCGTAGGCCTCGACCCAGAACACCGCCTCCTCGCCCTTTTCAACGCGCGCCTTCGGATCGAACTTCCAAGACGACAATTTTTGCGCCAGCTCGATGCCGCGCTGGCGGCACTGTTCCAGCGTTTCGGCGCGGGCCGCTTGCGTTTCGAGCACGGCCAACATGCCGTCCAGCTCGTCCTTCAGCGTCTGCAACGCCGGGAAAAAGTCGCTCGATGGCGCGATTTGGGGCAGCGACAGGCGCACGATATCTTGCGGAAATGTCAATCTGAGGTCGCGCGCGGCCTTCTCCACCACCGTCACGACCTTGCCCCAATCGGCGCCGTCGCGGGCGTTCGACAGGCCCTCGGCCAGCACGTCGCGGCACAATTCCAGGATTTGCGAGGTCGAAAAGGTATCGCCGAAGAACAAGGTGGCCGTGTCCGGCAGTTGGTGCGCCTCGTCGAAAATGATGGTGTTGGCCGACGGCAGCAGTTCGGCGATGCCGGAATCCTTGAGGGCGACGTCGGCGAAGAACAGGTGGTGGTTGACCACGACCACGTCGGCCTGCTGCGCCTCCTTGCGCGCCTTCATGACGAAACAATCCTGGTAGTACTGGCACTCGGCGCCCATGCAGTTGTCGCGGGTCGACGTCACCAGGTTCCAGATCAGCGCGTTTTCCGGCACGCGCGCCAGCTCGGCCTTGTCGCCGGAACTGGTCATTTTCAGGAAACGCGAGATCTCGCGCAGGTGGCCGACGTCGTCGCGCGAGGTCATGCGGCCGTTCTGCAAGGTGCGTTCCAGGTGATAATGGCAAACGTAATTCGAGCGCCCCTTGAGCAGCGCGACCGACACCGGCGCCTGCAAAGCGGCGCGCACGGTCGGGATATCGCGCAGGAACAGCTGGTCTTGCAAGTTCTTGGTCCCGGTCGAGACGATGGTCTTGCCGCCCCACAGCAGCGCCGGCACCAGATAAGCGAAGGTCTTGCCCGTGCCGGTGCCGGCCTCGGCGATCAAGGTGGTCTGGCTGGAAATCGCGGCCGCGACCGCCTTGGCCATCTCCGTCTGCGAACGGCGCGGCTTGAAGTCGCCAACAGCCGGACCCAACGGCCCACCGGCGCCGAACAGTCGCTCGACCTCGGAATCGTATTTGCCGGGGGGCAGGTCTGGGGTGGCGCCGACTACGGCGGGAGTGGCGTCGGCGGGCGTTGGAAGGTGTTCGGTCAAAATATACTTAGTTGAGGCGGAAGGGCCGGAATGTTAAGCCGGCACGTCTGGCACTAATTGCATTTTCAGCAGGGTGATATGGTCTTTCAATTGCAGCTTGCGCTTTTTCAGGCGACGCAATTGCAGCTGATCGTGGTGTCCGTCCAGGGTGAGCATGTCGATCACCGCGTCCAGATCGCGGTGTTCGACGTCGAGTTCGATCAGACGACGCTGGATATCTTGTACATCAGTCATATTTCTAGGTCTCTACTCACACAAAAAGTTTCACTGAAACAACACACGTATTGCAAACAAACTGCGACACGGTGCATAGTTTAATCTACGGCGGCCCCGCCGCCAACAGAATGATCGATATCGACGCTCACCCGCCGTTCAGGATACAGTGTCAACCATATGAGCGCCTATAAAATAGAAGCCGGCACGGCCCAGCACATCGGCAACCGGCCGCAGCAAAACGACCGCGTCGCCCTGCTGACGTCGCCGAACGCGCCCGGCTACGTGCTGGCGGTGCTGGCCGACGGCAACCACAGCCCGATCGGCTCGGACCAGGCGCTGCTGACGAGCAGGCATATGTTCGACGATTTCCGCGTCGGCGACGTGCCCAGCATTCCCCGGCTGAAGGAGTTGCTCGGCGCGATAGCGCTGGAGGCCCACCAAGTCATCAAGATGAATCCGATCGCCGCCAGCGTGGAACCGCACAGCGCGCTCGCCCTGCTGGTGCTGACGCCGGCCGGTCAGACAGTCTGGGCGCATGTGGGCGAAACGCGCGTGTACCGCTTCAGCGGAGAGACCAACGTGGCGCGCAGCAATGACAGCGCGTATATCGAGCATCTGGTGCAGAACGACAAGGTGCCGCTGGAAGCGGCGAAGAAACATCGCAGTTCCAAGCTGCTGAGCAATGTGCTGGGGAACAGTTTCAAGGCGCCGTTCGTGACGTTGGGCACGCATGAGGGCTTGCGCCCGGGGGATTCGTTTTTGCTGTGCTCGGATGGGTTGTGGCAGTGTTTCACCGACCAGGAGCTGGCGGCGGCCGTGGCGCGCAACACGCCGCGCCAGGCGGCCGAGCGCTTGATCGGCAAGGCCGCCGAGCGCGCCCAGGGCAAGGGCGACAATTGCACAATGGCGATCATCAAACTGGTGGCGCCCGCCCCGGGACGTTGAAAACCCGTGGAGATACGTAGGGCGGATTAGCGTAGCGTAATCGGCCATGCGTGCGCCGCGTTGACGCATGCATGGCCGATTACGGCGTTCCGCCTAATCCGCCCTACGTGGATCTATGGTCTATTGCTGCTTTTTCGCGGCGGCCGCCGCGGCTGCCGCCTTCTTCTTCTCGGCCGCGACCTTGGCGGCCACCTTGCGTTCGGTTTCCGCCACCCGCTTGGCGACTTCCGCCTGACGCCGCTCGGAGTCGATCTTCTTCTGCTCGAAGCGGGCCACGTTGGCGGCGCGCTTGTCGGCGTCGGCCGCCGTCGCGGCCGCCTCGCGTTTCATTTTGGCGGCATGGTCGGCCTCGCGCTCGGCGACGCGCCGGCCTTTCGGGGGTGCGGGCGCGGGCAAGTTCTCCACATCCTTGACCGGTTTGGGCGGCAAGGCCTCGCGCCGGGCCAGCTCTTCCTCGTCCTTGCGCACGCGCTCGGCCAGGTCGGCATCGCGGCGCGCCACCGAGTCAGCGCGCTTGAAATGCTCCGCTTCCACTTCCAGCACGCGCAGGTTGGCCAGCTCGGCGCGGCGCTGTTCCTTGGCCTTGTCGAGGCAATTGTTGACGAAGAATTTTTCATTGCACACGGCCTCGCGGGCTGCGTACTCGGCGTTGACGGCGTCGCGCTCCTTGGCCACCTTGGCCAGCGTGGCGTCGGCTTCCTCGACCGAATGCGACGGCGGCGCCACCGACGTCGCCTCCTGCGCGAGGGCCGGCGCCGCCACGGCCGCCATGGCGGCCAGCACGGCGATGGCGATCATGTCACCCAACGGTTTCAAACTTGCTCTCATATTCTTTCCTGTTGCATCAGGCCAGCGAACCGGCTGCGGCCCGCTGTTCTTTATCCATGTACTCGCGCGACTGCATCTCGACAATGCGCGACACCGTGCGGTGAAATTCGTTGGCCAGCGTGCCGGTCGTGTACAACTCCTCCGGCTCGACCTCGGCCGACATCAGCAACTTCACGCCCTGGTCGTAGAATACATCGATCAGCCACGTGAAGCGGCGCGCCTCCGACGACATCGACGCCGACATCATCGGAATCCCGGACAATATCACGGTATGGAAGCGGCTGGCGATTTCCAGATAATCGTTCTGCGAGCGCGGCCCGCCGCACAAGGTGTGGAAATCGAACCAGATGATGGAGCCGGCGCGCCGCAGGGCGCGGATCTCGCGCGCCTCGATGCGCACCACCGGGTCCTCGTCGGCCGTCTCGGCGATGCTGGCGTAGGCGTCGCGCAGTGCCTTGTCGGTCTCGGCGTTGATCGGCGTGTAGTAGGAATCGACCTGCTCCAGCGCGCGGCCGCGATAGTCGATGCCGGCGTCGATGTTCATCACGTCGAGCTTCTCGTACAACAATTCGATGGTCGGCAGGATGCGGTCGCGGTGCAGGCCGTCCGGGTACAGCAGTTTCGGGTCGTAGTTCGACGTCATGATGAAGGACACGCCGTTGTCGAACAGCGCCTTCAACAGGTTGTACATGATCATCGCATCGGCCACGTCGGAGATGTGGAATTCGTCGAAGCAAATCAAACGGTATTTCTTGGCGATGCGCTTGGCCACTTCGTCGAGCGGATTGGCGACGCCGGTCAGCTCGTCGAGCTGGCGATGCACGCCGCGCATGAACTCGTGGAAGTGCAGGCGCGTCTTGCGCACCAGCGGCACCACCGAATAGAAGCTGTCCATCAGGAACGACTTGCCGCGCCCCACCCCGCCCCACATGTAGACACCCTTCGGCACCTCGGGACGGTTGATCAGACGCTTGAACGTGCTCGAGCGCTGGCCCTTGTACACCACCCATTCGTCGTAGCATTGCTGCAGACGGTCGACGGCGCGGCGCTGTGCCGCGTCGGCCTTGAAATTGCGCTGTTCCAGCGCTTGCTGATAAAACTCTTCGACGTTCATGTGTTCGATTCTGTGTGGGCGGCGCAAACAAAAACGGGCGGACCGCAGTCCGCCCGCAGTCCGCCTGTAGGACCCGAAGGTTGCTTCAAACCGTGTGCGGCGAGGCGCGGCGACGAAGGCAGTACGCCTGTACGGCGAGGAGCTGCAACGAAGCCGCGCGCGGTTTGAAGCGACCTTCTTAGAAATTGAGCGTGCGCTTGTCGATTGCCAGTGCCGCTTCTTTCGTCGCTTCCGACAGCGACGGGTGCGCGTGGCAGATGCGTGCGATGTCTTCGGCCGAGGCCTTGAACTCCATCGCCACGACCGCTTCCGAAATCAGCTCCGAGGCCATCGGTCCGATGATGTGCACGCCGAGGATTTCGTCGGTGGTCGCATCGGCCAGGAACTTGACCATGCCCGAGGTGTCGCCCAGCGCGCGTGCGCGGCCGTTCGCCAGGAACGGGAAGGTGCCGGCCTTGTAAGCGACGCCCGAAGCCTTCAGTTGCTGCTCGGTCTGACCGACCCACGCGATTTCCGGCGAGGTGTAGATGACCCAAGGAATGGTGTTGAAGTTGGTGTGGCCGTGCTGGCCGGCCATGCGCTCGGCAACGGCAACACCCTCTTCTTCCGCCTTGTGCGCCAGCATCGGGCCACGCACCACGTCACCGATCGCCCACACGCCCGGCAGATTGGTTTTGCAGTCGTCGTCGACGGCCACGAAGCCACGCTCGTCCAGCGACAGGCCGACTTTGTCGGCGGCCAGGCCGTTGGTGTTCGGGGTGCGGCCGATCGAGACGATCAGCTTGTCGAACACGGAGGTGATGGATTCGCCCTTGGCGTTCTCGTACACCACGGTGACATTGTTGTCGCCCTTGGTGATCGCGCCGATCTTGCAACCGAGGTTGATAGCCAGGCCTTGCTTGGCGAACAGCTTGCCCGCTTCCTTGGCGATCTGCTCGTCGACCGCGCCCAAGAACACTGGCAGGCCTTCGAGCACGGTCACTTCCGAACCCAGACGGCGCCATACGGAGCCCATTTCCAGGCCGATCACGCCGGCGCCGATCACGCCGAGCTTGGCTGGAACGCCCTGGATCGCCAGCGCGCCGGTGTTCGACAGGATCAGTTGCTCGTCGAACGGTGCGCCCGGCAGTTCACGCGCGTTGGAACCGGTGGCGATGATGACTTGCTTGGCGTTGATGGTCTCGTTGGCCGGGGCCGAGATCGTCAGCGGGTAGCCTTCAGCGGTGGCGGCGCCGGCGAACGAGGCGCGGCCGTGGAAGAAGGTGACCTTGTTTTTCTTGAACAGGAACAGGATGCCGTCGTTGTTCTGCTTGACGACCTGGTCTTTGCGCTTGAGCATTTGCGGCAGGTTCAGCGACAGGCCGGCGACATCGATGCCGTGGTCCTTGAACGCGTGGCCGGCGTGCTCGAAGTGCTCCGACGATTGCAGCAGCGCTTTGGACGGGATGCAACCGACGTTGGTGCAGGTGCCGCCCGGTGCGGGACCGCCTTTTTCATTTTCCCATGCGTCCACGCAAGCAACGGAGAAACCCAGTTGTGCGGCGCGGATGGCGGCGATATAACCGCCGGGACCGGCGCCGATGACTACTACGTCAAATTGTTTACTCATTTTTTATTTTCCAATCAGTTCTTCGTCTGGAACGAAAATCCATAACAGAATGTAGATCGCCAGGCCGAAACCAAAGGTCAGCACGAACATCACAAACAACAGGCGCCAGATCCACGGCTCGATGCCGGAGACGCGGCCGAGGCCGCCGCAGACGCCGCCCAGCCAGCGGTCGGTCCGCGAGCGGCGCAGGCGGGTGATGTCTTCACCGATGTTGTCGCCCGGCTTGTAGGGCTCGCTGTCCAACAGGCGCGCCTTGGCGGCGGCGAATTCGGCGTCCGACAGGGCGCCGGCCTGGTGCAATTCGTGCAAACGCTTGATTTCTTCAGCAACGCTCATTGCGTGTCCTCTGAGTTCCCCGGCACCAAACGGTCCCGGGGTATGACCGGCGTATCGAAAGCGGTGACTTACAGGTCCAGCAGCAGACGTGCAGGATCTTCCAGCGCTTCTTTCATGGCGACCAGGCCCAGGACGGCTTCGCGGCCGTCGATGATGCGGTGGTCGTAGGACATCGCCAGGTAATTCATCGGACGGATCACGATCTGGCCGTTCTCGACAACAGCGCGGTCCTTGGTCGCGTGCACGCCCAGGATGGCCGATTGTGGCGGGTTGATGATCGGGGTCGACAGCATCGAGCCGAAGGTGCCGCCGTTCGAGATCGAGAACGTGCCGCCGGTCAGGTCGTCCAGGGTCAGCTTGCCTTCTTTGGCCTTGGCGCCGAATTCACCGATTTTCTTCTCGATGTCGGCGATCGACATCTGGTCGGCGTTGCGCAGGATAGGCACCACCAGGCCGCGTGGCGAACCGACAGCGATACCGATGTCGAAGTAGCCGTGGTAGATGATGTCGTTGCCGTCAACCGAAGCGTTGATGATCGGGTACTTTTTCAGGGCTGCGACGGCGGCCTTGACGAAGAACGACATGAAGCCCAGCTTGACGCCGTGCTCTTTTTCGAACTTGTCTTTGTACTTGTTGCGCAACTCCATTACTGGAGCCATGTTCACTTCGTTGAACGTGGTCAGGATGGCGTTGGTCGATTGCGATTGCAGCAGACGCTCGGCGATACGGGCGCGCAGACGGCTCATCGGCACGCGCTCTTCCGGACGCTCGCCCAGGCTGGCGACGGTCGGCGAAGCGATCTGTTGCAGCGCTGGCTTGGCGGCTGGCGCGGCCAGTGGCGCGACGGCCGGGGTGGCGGCTGGTGCGGAAGCGGCCAGGGCGTCGCCCTTGGTCACGCGGCCGTCTTTGCCCGAACCGGCGACATCGCCAGCGCTCAGGCCTTTTTCGGACAGGATCTTGGCGGCTGCAGGCATGGCGACATCGCCCTTGCTGCCACCGGTGGCGGCTGCGGCGGCTGGTGCTGGCGCGGCGGCAGGAGCTGCTGCCGGTGCTGCGGCGGCGACAGGAGCGGCGGCGGCTGCGGCGGCGTCGGTGTCGATCACGGCGATCAGTTCGTCGGCGACAACGGTGCTACCGTCGCCCTTGATGATCTTGACCAGCACGCCGGCTGCGGGCGCAGGCAGTTCCAGAACGACTTTGTCGGTTTCGATATCGATCAGGTTTTCGTCGCGCGCGACAACGTCGCCGACTTTTTTATGCCACGTCAGCATGGTTGCTTCAGCGACCGATTCCGACAATTGAGGAACTTTGACTTCGATTTGTGCCATTGTAAAACTCCGTATATTTGTTATTGCGGCGCCGCCCCGCGTAGCAAGGCGGCGCTCCGTAAGTAGTGTGATGTAAGGAGGGGCCATACACCCAGCACGGCCCCTTAACGCTTATTTCGTCAGGATGAAACCTTTGAGCTTCGAGAAAGCCGTTTCCAGCAGGTCTTTTTGCTGGGCGTAGTGCTTGTCGTAGTAACCGACGGCCGGCGATGCCGACGCCGGGCGACCGGCGTATGCCAGGCGCTGGCCTGCGTCCATGCTCTCGAAGATGTTGTGCTGAATCTGGAACCATGGGCCCTGATTCTGCGGCTCGTCCTGCGCCCACACCACTTCGGTCAGGTTCGGGAACTTCTTCAGTTCGGCGGCGAACGACTTGTGCGGGAACGGATACAGCTGTTCGACACGGATGATGGCGGTGTCGGTCTGGCCGCGCGTTTTGCGTGCGTTGACCAGGTCGTAGTAGACCTTGCCCGAGCAGGCGACGACGCGCTTGACCTTCTTGGCATCGATTTTCTCGTCGACTTCGCCGATGACGGTCTGGAAGGCGCCCTTGGCCAGTTCGTTCAGCGACGAGCCTGCTTCCTTGTTACGCAGCAGCGATTTCGGGGTCAGGATGACCAGCGGCTTGCGGAACTGACGCACCATCTGGCGACGCAGCACGTGGAAGATCTGCGCGGCGGTGGTCGGCTGCACGACTTGCATGTTGTTGTCGGCGCACAGTTGCAGGAAACGCTCAGGACGCGCGGACGAGTGCTCGGGACCCTGGCCTTCGTAACCGTGCGGCAGCATCATGACCAGGCCCGAAGCGCGGCCCCACTTCACTTCGCCGGAGCTGATGAACTGGTCGATGACCACTTGCGCGCCGTTGACGAAGTCGCCGAACTGGGCTTCCCAGATCGTCAGGGTGTTCGGTTCTGCGGTCGAGTAACCGTATTCGAAGCCCAGCACCGCCTCTTCCGACAGCACGGAGTCGATCACGGTGAACGGCGCCTGGCCTTCGGCGATGTTCTGCAACGGCACGTAGGTGCCGGCATCCCAACGCTCGCGGTTCTGGTCGTGCAGCACGGCGTGACGGTGCACGAAGGTGCCGCGGCCGGCATCCTGACCGGTCAGGCGCACTGCGTAGCCCGAAGCGACCAGCGACGCGTAGGCCAGGTGTTCGCCCATGCCCCAGTCCAGGTTCAGTTCGCCGCGACCCATGGTGGCGCGGTCGCCCAGTACTTTTTCGACCAGCGAGTGCACTTTGAAGCCGTCCGGCACCGTGGTGATGCGGGTGGCCAGGCGTTTCAGTTCGGTCATCGGCACGGCGGTGTCGGCCGAGTCGGTCCATTTGCGGTTCAGGAACGGCAGCCAATCGACGGCGTACTTGTTCTTGAAGTTCGAGATCACCGGATCGACGGTGTGCTTGCCGGCGTCCATCGCGTCGCGATAGGCGGCTTGCATCTGTTCGCCGCCGTCGGCCGGGATCACGGTCTGGGCAACGAGCTTGTCCGCGTACAGCTTGCGGGTGCCTGGGTGCTGGCCGATCTTCTTGTACATCAGCGGCTGGGTCAGCGCTGGCGTGTCTTGCTCGTTGTGGCCCAGTTTGCGGTAGCAAATGATGTCGACAACGATGTCTTTCTGGAACTCGAGACGGTAGTCCATCGCGATCTGCGAAGCCAGAACGACGGCTTCAGGATCGTCGGCGTTCACGTGCAGCACCGGCGCTTCGATCATCTTGACGACGTCCGAGCAGTAGATGGTCGAACGTGCATCGCGCGGGTCGGAGGTGGTGAAACCGATCTGGTTGTTGATGACGATGTGCACCGTGCCGCCCGTGCCGTAGCCACGGGTCTGCGCCAGATTCAGCGTTTCCATGACAACGCCCTGGCCTGCGAAGGCGGCGTCGCCGTGCACCAGAATCGGCAGCACTTGCTTGCCCAGGTGGTCGCCGCGGCGATCCATGCGGGCCTTGACCGAACCTTCGACGACCGGGTTGACGATCTCCAGGTGCGACGGGTTGAACGCCAGCGACAGGTGAACCGGACCGCCCTGGGTCGAGATGTCGGACGAGAAACCTTGGTGGTATTTGACGTCGCCGGCAGGCAGGTCGTCGCCGTGCTTGCCTTCGAATTCTTCGAACAGTTCCTTGGGCGCTTTGCCCAGGGTGTTGACCAGCACGTTCAGACGGCCACGGTGGGCCATGCCGATAACGATCTCTTGCACGCCTTTTTCGCCGGCGCGCTGGATGATCTCATCGATCGACGCGATGAAGGTCTCGCCGCCTTCGAGCGAGAAACGCTTCTGGCCGACGTACTTGGTGTGCAGGTAGCGTTCCAGGCCTTCGGCCGCGGTCAGACGCTCCAGGATGTGCTTTTTCTTTTCCGCCGTGAAATTCGGGGTCGAACGGATCGATTCCAGGCGCTCTTGCAGCCAGCGCTTTTCGGTCGGGTCGGAGATGTACATGTACTCTGCGCCGATCGAACGGGTATAGGTGTCGCGCAGGTAGTTCAGCAGGTCGCGCAGGGTCGCGGTCTCCGGGCCGAAATAGGTGTTGCTGATGTTGAAGACGGTATCCATGTCCGCATCGGTGAAGCCGTAGAAGCTAGGCTCCAGCTCATTGATGGCCGGACGTTCCTGGCGTTGCAGCGGGTCCAGATTGGCCCAGCGGGAACCCAGATAGCGGTAAGCGGCGATCAGTTGCGTAGCTGCAACACGCTTGCGGCCCATTTCGGCGTCGGCCGAGGCCACGACGGTGCGGATAGGACCGGATTTGGCGCGTTCCGCGAAGGAGGCGATGACGGAGGCGTGAGCGACGTCTGGCTTGTTGGTGCCATCGACGGCCGGCACGTGCTGCATGGCATCGAAGTACGAGCGCCAGTTATCTGGCACGGAACCTGGATTGTTGAGATACGCCTCGTACAGTTCTTCGACGTACGGAGCGTTCCCACCAAACAGGTAGGAGTTGGACGTATATTGTTGCATTTGCTGCTCACCTTTCTTCGCGCTTCGCGAGGAATTAGCGGGTTAGTCTAACCTTCCGCGACACGGCCTGACCGGTTAGCGGATTGCACATCAAGTTGTGGGGAAGGGCTAAAGTTCTTCAGTGGTTCAAAAAACGGTCATTCAGGATAGCACCGGTATTGTATCGCAACAACCATTTATGTACCGAGACCGCCACTATTAATTTTCACCTAAGTCGCGCGGCGGGCGGGGCCGGCGCAATATTTATCTAACTTCGCCACCGAAAGTTGCCAATCTCGACTAAGCCACGGAACCACGTAGGGCGGATTAGGCGGCACGCCGTAATCCGCCATTTATGAGCCGCCAGCGGAGCACGCATTGGCGGATTACGCTACGCTAATCCGCCCTACGTGGATCCGAGGCTGGTTTGAGAGAACCAATCAAGCAAAAAATCCAGCATCGCCCGCAGCGCCGGCGACATATGCTGGCGCGACGTATATATCCCGTAAATCCCCATCCGCTGCGTTTTGTAGTCGGGAAGCAACGCCACCAACCTCCCCTGCGCGATCAGCGGCCCGGCACTATATAGCGGCTGCAAGGCGATGCCAGCCCCCTCCACCGCCGCTTTTAGCAGTATATGGTCGTCATTGGCCGACAAATTGCCGCTAACCGGCACCGTCACCTCCTCGCCATCTTTGCGCGTGAACTGCCACAGGCTTTGTCCGAAATACGTGTAAGCCAAACAGTTATGGACCGCCAGATCCTCGACCCGCTGCGGCGTGCCGCGCTCGGCCACATAGGATGGCGCCGCGCACACCACCGAATCGCAATGTCCCAACTGCCTCGCGATCAGGTTCGGCTCCAACGCGTTAGTGATGCGCAATGCCAGATCGATGCGCTGTTCGACCAGGTTCACCGCCCGGTTGCTGCCCTGCAGATCGACCGAGGTGCGCGGATAGCGCTTCAGAAAGGCGGTCACCGCGCTGGCCAGTTCGGCATGCGCCAGCGATGGCGAGCACGTGATGCGCAACAACCCTTTCGGCGTGTCGCCCTCGTCGACCGCCACTTCCATCGCGTCGGCCAGCTCCAGCAACTTGCGGCAGCGCGCCAGGGTAATGTCGCCGGCGTCGGTCAGGCTCAGCCTGCGAGTGCTCCGGTGCAGCAGCCGGGCGCCGGCCCACTCTTCCATCTCGGCCAGATAGCGCGTGACCATCGCCCGCGACATGTCGAGCGCGTCGGCGGCGGCGATCATGCTGCCCCGCTCGGTGATGGCGACGAAGACTTTTGCGGCGGTGATACGGTCCATTAGCTCGATCCATGCAATTAACAAGTACAGATTAACCTGTTTTTCCGCCGAACAAAGAAATTTATGATGGACTCACTTCCCACCCACTACGAAAGCCGATCATGATCAAGCACACATTGATGTCCGCAGCCCTGGCCGCAACCGTTGGCGGCGCCGCCGCCGCGCCGCTGAAGCTCGACGTTTTCAATCCTGGCGAAGCCGCCATTTTCCCGGTCGCGTCGGTGCTGGTGACCGGCGCCAAGGACGCGGTACTAATCGACGCCCAGTTCTCGCGTGGCGAAGCCGTCAAGCTGGTCGAAAAGATCCGCGCCAGCGGCAAGCGCCTGACCACCGTCTACGTCAGCCATAGCGACCCGGACTTCTACTTCGGCCTGGACGTGATCCACGCCGCCTTCCCGGACGCCAAGATCGTCGCCACGCCGCAAACCATCGCCGGCATTGAAAAGAAGAAGGACGCCAAAGTCGCCTACTGGTCGCCTATTTTGAAAGACAACGCCCCCAAGAGCATCATCGTGCCGCAGCCGCTGCAAGGCGACACCATCAAGCTGGAAGGCGAAACGCTGAAGATCGAAGGCCTGAACGGCGCAACGCCGGACCGCAGCTATGTCTGGATTCCGTCGATCAAGGCGATCGCCGGGGGCGTGGTCGTCTTCAACGGCCTGCACGTGTGGACCGCCGACACCCAAAGCGCCGAGTCGCGCAAGAACTGGCTCGCCACGCTGGACCATATCGCCTCGCTGAAGCCAACGACCGTCGTGCCGGGCCACTTCAAAGTGGGCGCGCCGCTGACGCCGGACAGCGTTGCCTTCACCCGCGACTATCTGGTCCGCTTCGAAGCCGAAACCACCAAGGCCGCCAACTCGGCCGCGCTGATCGCGCGCATGAAGGAACTGTACCCGGACGCCGGCCTGAACGGTGCGCTCGAGACCGGCTCCAAGGTCGCCAAGGGCGAAATGAAGTGGTAAGGCGGGCGGCGGTGAGGTGATAAACTCCAACATTGACCTTCACCGCCACCTGACATGCATACTCTAGAGCAGTTGCGCGCTGGCGCCCTCACCGGCGTCCAGCGCCTGCAAATGCGCGGCGGCCTCACCGAGTTCCCGCGCGAAATCTTCGATCTGGCCGACTCGCTGGAAATCCTCGACCTGTCCGGCAATGCGCTGTCGTCGCTGCCCGACGAGCTGCCGCGCCTGCACAAGCTGCGCATCATCTTCTGTTCCGACAACCAGTTCACCGAACTGCCGGCGGTGCTGGGTGCCTGCCCCGCGCTGACGATGGTCGGCTTCAAGGCCAACCGGATACGCACGGTCCCGGCGGCATCGCTGCCCGCGCAATTGCGCTGGCTTGTGCTAACTGACAATGCGATCGAGGAACTGCCCGCCGAGCTGGGACAACGTCCGGCGCTGCAAAAGCTGATGCTGGCCGGGAACCGCCTGCGTGCCCTGCCCGCCACCATGGCGCAACTGCACCGGCTCGAACTGCTGCGCATCGCCGCCAACCAGCTGGCCGAGTTTCCTACGTGGCTGCCCGCCCTGCCCCGGCTGACCTGGCTTGCGTACGCCGGCAATCCGTTCTGCGAACAGCGCGAGGTCGCGATGACCGGCATGCCGTCCGCCGCCATCGGCTGGGAACAGCTGGCGTTAAAACAAAAGCTGGGCGAAGGCGCATCGGGAGTGATCCACCGCGCCGACTACCGGCACGACGGCGCGACGGAAGACGTCGCCGTCAAGCTGTTCAAGGGTGCGATGACCAGCGACGGTTCGCCGCTGTGCGAGATGGCAGCCTGCATCGGCGCAGGCGCGCATCCGAACCTGATCCCGGTGCTTGGCCACCTGGAGCGCCATCCTGATGATGCGGATGGCCTCGTGATGTCGCTGATCGATCCCGAATTCGTCAACCTGGCGGGGCCGCCAAGCCTGGAGAGCTGCACGCGTGACATCTACGATGCAGGCAAACACTTCGACCTCGCGTCCACGCTGGAAATCGCCCACGGCATCGCCTCCGCCGCCGCCCGCCTGCACCAGCGCGGCATCATGCATGGCGACCTGTACGGGCACAACATCATGCATTGCGGACGAGGTCGAACCCTGCTGGGCGACTTCGGCGCGGCCTCGTTCTACGATCCCGCGTCGCCTGAAGCCTTGCCGCTGCAACGGCTTGAAGTGCGGGCTTTCGGCTTCCTGCTGGAAGAGCTCGCCGAGCGCTGCGAGGCTACGGCGGCGACACAGCCCGCGCTCGCGCGCCTTCGTCAACTGCGCGACGTCTGTCTGCACTCGGACAGCGCGGCGCGCCCATTGTTCGCCGACATCGAAACGCAACTGCGCAGGCTCAAACAGGACTAGACAAGACGTTCTAGATATTTTATTCTACATCCATGATCACCGTAGCCCCACCCAAACCGACCGCCTCCGAGCTGGAAATGTTGCGCCTGCTGTTCGCGCTCGGCCCGGCCACCGCCAAGCAGGTGCACGCCGCCGCGCTCGAAACGCGACCGGACATGAACTACGCCACCGTGCTGCGTCTGCTACAAGTGATGCACACCAAAGGCCTGCTGACGCGCGACGAAAGCCAGCGCGCCCATATCTACGCGCCCGCGCAGGAACAGGACTCGATCCAGACCAATCTGCTTAAGGACCTGATCCAAAAAGCCTTCTCCGGCTCCGGCAAGGCGCTGGTGCTGGCCGCCCTGCGCGGCGGCCACGTCAGCAAGAAAGAGCGCGCGGAGATCCAGGCGTTGCTAGATCAGGAAAAGTAAAGCTTTGAAGTACCTCGGCATCTCACGTGCATCGCCTCATTAAATGAAACCATCGTCGGCCCGAACTGCTTTTTGAGTGCGACGCTCGGCATTCCGGCGTTCTATCAATGCGGGAGGCATGGCAGCTGTTGCTCCACGCCGTTTAATCTTGCGCGACGTTCTTAGCGCCACTATGCCGCGCGCGCGCATATAGCTTCGCAATCGCGCCACCAACAGGGCAGCCACCAATGCATCTATCTCCACATTGTTACCCCCGGACGTTTTCATCTGCCGTGCATACTCCCCGACCACCTTGCCGTAGACATGCATATTCCGAAGCTCATCAGCTTCGTTACGGAGCCGCTCTCCCTCACGCCAGACATCGATATTGAAAAGGCGAGCCAACAGTGCGCAGGCCCGCTTTGCGAACGGCTGCAGCGCGCCCACGATTGTGAGTGCTTTGCGCACCGCAATCAGCCAATTCAAGTCCATGATCAGACATGTTCGCGATTTGCTTCAGACTCATCGTCGGATGCGACTTTTTTCGCCGGCTTGAGCGAGCCTAACCGGAAACCCTGACGCCGCTGCCGTGCGCTTTCCTTACGCAAGTCAGCGGTTTTCATCAACTCCCGCATCGTTGGCAAGCCCAGTTCGTCAAGCAGATTCGGGTCGTCAACCGGCACGCCGAGCAATGGCGCAATCGCATCGAGCATACGCGCCATTAACAACTCGGATTCCGACGCAGTTAGTCCAGGCATCTTAGGAATCGGCATCCGCGTCCCGTCCACAAAATCAGCCGGTAATTTGGCCGCCAGCGCTTTCAGCTCATCAATCTGCTTTGGCGTAATGCCGTACTTAAGCATCAATGGTTCTGCAACTAAGAAGTCCATAGCGCCACCCGCTTTTGCGTGATCAAAATAGTTAGACTTGAGCTCAACTATTAAAGTTCAACGCATTGATCTCTATTTGTCATCGGCTGGATCTCTGCATTAAGGGCAACTGCGCGGAGCGGTCGCTCCGCCGCCCACGCGATTTCCCCTACAATGGAGCCCTTTTTCCCTCCACGCCCGTCACAATGATCAGCCGCTTCAACTCCTGGCCCGAACATCCGCACCCCGTCATCGCCGTCATGCTCGCCGTTGCGATCTGCGCCGTACCAGTCGTGCTGCCGCACGCCAACCTGGCCAACCTGATGCCCAATCTGTTCGCATATGTGTTCGCCTGCGTGCTGGCCTACCCTGTCGCGGCCGTGCTGCGCCATCGCGTCACCAGCCTGCCGGTGCTTTGGGGCGTGGCCGCGCTGATCCTGCTGGGGCTGTGTCTGTATCACACAAATATCATCGTCGAGACCGCCGACGCGGCCTGGCCGCAGCGGCGCGACGCCACCCTGGGCAAGTTCCTGTTCAACCTGCCGCAACTGACTTTGGGTGTGCTGTGCTGGTGGCTGTTGGTGGTCCGGCCGGATCGGCGCAAACTGAAATAAGAACTACTCCGGGGAAATCCGCACAGATATCGCCCCGAGGCGCACAGTTGCCGAGAAGAACTTGCTGTCCAGGACGCAATTCTGATAGTCTTGTTCACATTACACTATTCGAGGTCCGCGCCATGAGTCAGAAAGCACGAGTCACGCGCCGCCACCAAGTCCGTCATGCTGCCACGCTGACGATGACCGACGAAACCAGCCTTCCGGCCCACACGCTGGACCTGTCGCAGGGCGGCGTCAGCCTTCAAACGTCCAGTCAGATCCGGCTGGCGCAATACTGCGCGGTGTCGTTCCAGGTGCAATTGAGCGATGGCGCCCACAAGGTGCTGGCGATGGGCCAGGTGGTCTACAGCGACCCGGACGCCGAGTTGGGCTACAAGACCGGCGTCCAATTCCTGCGGCTCGACCACGGCAGCGTCGACGTCATCCGCCAGCTACTGCAGGAACCCGCCTAAGCGACGCGCCAACAGCCATGTAAAGTTTGCTTGACATCGCATTCCTCTCGTCCTAAGATGTAAAGCATACTTTACACACGGAGGAAGCGATGCGTACTCAAACCGAACCGAAGTTTTCCGCAGCCGAACGCAAGGCCGGGGCCGCCTATGTGCGCGAGCTACTCGGGAGCATCACCATCTATGCCGCCCTGCTGATCCCCTCGATCATCTACGGGCAGGCGATGGAAGCGGGCCCGCTCAAGACCGTCGTCCTGACGTGTCCGATGATCGGTTTTGTGCTGATGATCTGGGCGATCGCGCGCCAAGTCGGGCGGATGGACGAATACCAGCGCATCGTCATGCTGGAGACGTTCGCGCTGGCGGCCGCATTGACCGCCGCCGTGACTTTCACCTACGGCTTCATGGAGAACGCCGGCTATCCGCGCCTGAGCATGTTCTACGTATGGGGCGTGATGGGCTTTTCGTGGCTGGCCATCGGACTGCTGCGCTGCTGGAAGACGTGGCGATGAACAACACGATCCGCGAACTGCGCGCCGAGCGCGGCTGGAGCCAGGCCTACCTGGCCGACCAGCTGGCCGTCTCGCGCCAAACCGTCAACGCCATCGAAACGGGCCGCTACGACCCGAGCTTGCCGCTGGCCTTCGCCATCGCCAAGCTGTTCGACAAGACGATCGAAGCTATCTTCACTCCGTGATGCGAAGGCTAAAGACGACTGCTAAGAAATGCGGACACCTCTTTCGCGATGACCGGCATAAAGCCCTTTTCCAGCCAGTCGAAATCTTTGCGCTTCGAGAGTAAATGGTAGCGGTCTGGGAAACGCAGATAGACCAGGTCGGCGCCTTCGCTGTTCGCCCGATCAGCCAGCACAACCTGTCTGTCCACACAGACTTGCCGGTCCTTGTCTCCCCAGATGAAGAGCCCGGGTATCCGCCGCCGCTGCATCACCTCGGCCGGCGACGTCTGTCCATAAAAATAAAATTGCATCGTTGCGTCAGTGGCGTCGGGCACTCTCATTCCGTTTGCTTGGAGCATCCACCGAAGTCCTCCAGCCCCCGACACATCCCGGAAATACTCCATGATTTCTTCATAGTAAAGCTCGGAACGCTTGGCCAGCAAGTACCGGTTTCGGGAGTTCCATTCCCCGCTATGGCTCAACCATCCATCAACACTCATAAAGTTGTTTAAGCCGGTCTTGTAGCCCTGTTTAATTTCTTCATTCGTCACGACGCTGTCGGCATTGGCGTCGAATTTATCGAGATTTTCCGTCATGCGTCCGTTCGCCTGCCAATGGGCGATTGTTTCCATTTTTTCGGCTGGCGACCCGAGGGAAATGAAACCCCGTGGCTTAACGTGCCCTCTGTCAGCAAGTACCGCCGCGTGCATGAGTCCTTCCGAAAAGCCAAATAAGAACAATTTATCCCGACCGGCAGGCATAAGATTCTGAACTTCAGGCAGCATGTGCTCGATAGCTTCCCAGTATCTCTCCGGCGTAGATCGACCAACCACATCAATATCCATGCACCTGTTTCGTAAGGTTCTTTCAGTGATCCCTCGCTTTAACACATTTTGACGACACCGTTTCTGCGGCGGTAACACGCCTGGGTTGTCAAAGCGGATCACGGCGACGCCTTCCTTCACCAGTGCGGCGGAAAGCTCTTTCAGAGGCAAACGATCCCCCCAAACTGTTTCCATTGCCCTCACCATCCAGCCATCGCGATCGCTCGGAACGGCGGCGGACAAAAATAACACCACGGGTCCGTTCCAGTTTTCCAACGCTCCCGAAGGCCAATCAATTTGCCCACGCAGAGGTTCTATTGACGTACTGGGCGCGGCGGAGAATTGACGGCTCTGCTGCGCGGAAACCGAGAATGTCCACCCTATTAAAGATATTGCTAAACAAAATAAGATTGCTCGCTTGGATACTTGGTTTTTCATCGTTGCCCCAGTCAGACTGGCGACCGCCAGAGATGTGCCCAGCCCGTTCCAGGCTTTCGTCAACCCATGGTGCCAGCAGACGGCACCCAAACATTGCTCTACAGCAATCTCCCTGCAAAAAAGGTTTCGCGCCGGAAAACCGATAAAAAAAAGCCCGGTTCCGCATCATGCGGAACCGGGCCCCTTTAAACGCAACGAATTGCGTTCAGTTGTCTATCAACGCTGTTCCAGCGGCTTGACGTCGCGGGTGGTCGAACCGACGAACAGCTGGCGTGGACGGCCGATTTTCTGTTCCGGATCGGCGATCATTTCGTTCCACTGGGCGATCCAGCCGATGGTGCGGGCCATGGCGAAGATACCGGTGAACAGCGACACAGGGATGCCCAGCGCCGATTGCACGATGCCTGAGTAGAAGTCGACGTTCGGGTACAGTTTGCGCGAGACGAAGTATTCGTCGTTCAGCGCGATCTTTTCCAGTTCCATCGCCAGCTTGAACAGCGGGTCGTCCTGCAGGCCTAGCTCTTCCAGCACTTCGTAGCAGGTCTCGCGCATCAGCTTGGCGCGCGGGTCGAAGTTCTTGTACACGCGGTGACCGAAGCCCATCAGCTTGACGCCGGAGTTCTTGTCCTTGACCTGCTCGATGAACTTAGGAATGTTCTCGACGGTGCCGATTTCCTTGAGCATGGTCAGCGCGGCTTCGTTGGCGCCGCCGTGGGCAGGGCCCCACAGGCAGGCGATACCGGCGGCGATACAGGCGAACGGATTCGCGCCCGACGAACCGGCCAGACGGACGGTCGAGGTCGATGCGTTCTGCTCGTGGTCCGCGTGCAGGATCAGGATACGGTCGAGGGCGCGCACCAGCACGTCGTTGACTTTGTATTCTTCGCACGGGTTGCCGAACATCATGCGCATGAAGTTGGCGCTGTACGACAGGTCGTTGCGCGGATACATGAACGGCTGGCCCATCGAGTACTTGTACGCCATGGCGACCAGGGTCGGCATTTTGGCGATCAGGCGGATGGCCGAGATTTCACGCTGCTTGGCGTCGTTGATGTCGAGCGAGTCGTGGTAGAACGACGCCAGCGCGCCGACGGTGCCGACCAGCACCGACATCGGGTGCGCGTCGCGGCGGAAGCCGCGGAAGAAGAATTGCATCTGCTCGTGGACCATCGTGTGCTTGGTCACGGTTTCAACGAATTCGGCCTTCTGCACGGTGTTCGGCAGTTCGCCGTTCAGCAGCAGGTAGCAAGATTCCATGAAGTCGGCGTTCACGGCCAGCTGTTCGATCGGGTAGCCGCGGTACAGCAGCTCGCCCTTGTCGCCGTCGATGTAGGTGATCGTCGAGTTGCACGCTGCGGTCGACATGAAGCCTGGATCGTAGGTGAACTTGCCGGTGCCCGCGTACAGCTTGCGGATGTCGATCACGTCGGGACCGACGGTACCTTTGTAGATCGGAAATTCCACCGCAGGGCTGCCATCGGAGAACGACAGGGTGGCTTTGTTGTCAGAAATATTCATGGACTCTTCCTTTTTTAGGGAGATGAAGGTAAATAAAACGCGAAAATTCTGGTTGCCTTCGTAGTCTCAGGCCAGTCTTAGTCGTTGCAGCAATGCATGCACGTGCGGCAGATCGACCTCGCCTTCCGGCTCTTTACGGGCCAGTACCAGATCCATCAGGGCATTGTCCGACAAATCGAGGAGCCGCGTGAACGCGTCCACTTCCTCGTCGGTCAATTCGGTTTCATGCGCATCGAGAAAACGGGTGAGGATGATGTCGTTTTCCAGCAGACCCCGGCGTGAGCGCCAGCGCAGGCGCGCTCTATTGGCTGGGTCCGACTGATGCGCAGATTGGTTCGGTTCAGTCATGGGTCACTACTTTACACTGCGCGCGCCAATCGTGCTGGAGCGCCACTACTAAAACGGAACGGACAAAAAACGGGCGGCGCCAAGGCCGCCCGCAATTGCGCTTTAAATGGCGCGGCGTACCATCAGCTCTTTGATCTTGCCGATCGCCTTGTTCGGGTTCAAACCCTTGGGGCAAACATCGACGCAATTCATGATCGAGTGGCAGCGGAACAGGCGGTACGGGTCTTCCAGGTTGTCCAGGCGCGCGCCGGTCGCTTCGTCGCGCGAGTCGGCGATGAAGCGGTAGGCTTGCAGCAGGCCGGCCGGGCCGACGAACTTGTCCGGATTCCACCAGAACGACGGGCACGACGTCGAGCAGCACGCGCACAGGATGCACTCGTACAGGCCGTCGAGTTCTTCGCGTTCGGTCGGCGACTGCAGGCGTTCCTTTTCAGGACGGATCGAGTCGTTGATCAGGTATGGCTTGATCGAATCGTACTGCTTGAAGAACTGGGTCATGTCGACGATCAGGTCGCGGATCACCGGCAGGCCCGGCAGCGGACGCAGCACGATAGGCTCGGTCAGCTCGTTCAGGTTGGTGGTGCAGGCCAGGCCGTTCTTGCCGTTGATGTTCATCGCGTCCGAACCGCACACGCCTTCGCGGCACGAGCGGCGCAGGGCCAGCGAATCGTCGACGTCGGACTTGATGCGCTGCAGGGCGTCGAGCAGCATCTTGTCGGTGTCCTTGAGCTCGACCGTCACGTCCTGCATGTACGGCTTGGCGTCCTGGTCCGGATCGTAACGATAAATTTTCAGTTTGAGAGTGCGTGCCATGTTCTAGCCTTAGAAAGTACGTGGTTTCGGTTTGAAGGTATCAACCGTCAATGGCTTGGTCACGACCGCCTTGTATTCCAGGCGGTTGCCTTCCGAGTACCACAGGGTGTGCTTCATCCAGTTGTCGTCGTCGCGCTGCGGGAAATCGTTGTGGGCGTGGGCGCCGCGCGATTCCTTGCGGGCCACGGCCGACGTGATGGTCGCCTTGGCCGTTTCGATCAGGTTGTCCAGTTCCAGCGCTTCGACGCGCGCGGTGTTGAACACCTTGGATTTGTCCTTGAACGAGACGTGCTTGCGACGCTCGTCGAGCACCATGATTTCCTTGGCGCCCTGGGTCAGCATCTCGTCGGTACGGAACACGCCGCAGTACTTCTGCATCGTGGCGCGGATGTCGTTGGCGACGCCCTGCACTTTTTCCGAGCCGGTCGAGGTTTCCAGCTTGTTCAGACGGTCCATCGCGTAGTCCGAGGCGTCCTTCGGCAGCGGCTTGTTTTCCTTCTGCTTGAGGTTCGACGCCACCACGTGGTTGCCGGCGGCACGGCCGAACACCAGCAGGTCGAGCAGCGAGTTGGTGCCCAGGCGGTTGGCGCCGTGCACCGAGACGCAGGCGCATTCGCCGATCGCGTACAGGCCGTTGACGATCTTCTGCGTGCCGTCGCCGTTCGGCGTGACGACCTGGCCATGGATGTTGGTTGGAATACCGCCCATCTGGTAGTGGATGGTCGGCACGACGGGAATCGGTTCCTTGGTCGCATCGACGTTGGCGAACTTGTGGCCGATTTCCAGGATCGACGGCAGGCGCTTGGCGATGGTGTCGGCGCCGATGTGGCGCAGGTCCAGCATCACGTGGTCCTTGTTCGGACCGCAGCCGCGGCCTTCCTTGATCTCCTGGTCCATCGAGCGCGACACGAAGTCGCGCGGCGCCAGATCCTTCAAGGTCGGCGCGTAGCGCTCCATGAAACGCTCGCCTTCGGAGTTGATCAGGATACCGCCCTCGCCGCGCACGCCCTCGGTGATGAGGACGCCCGCGCCGGCCACGCCGGTCGGGTGGAACTGCCAGAACTCCATGTCCTGCAGCGGCAGGCCGGCGCGCGCGGCCATGCCCATACCGTCGCCGGTGTTGATGAAGGCGTTGGTCGAGGCGGCGAAGATGCGGCCGGCGCCGCCGGTGGCGAAGATGGTGGTCTTCGCTTCCAGGATCATCGTTTCGCCGGTTTCCATTTCCAGAGCCACCACGCCGACGACGTCGCCTTCGGCGTCGCGGATGATGTCGAGCGCCATCCATTCGACGAAGAAGTGGGTGCGGGCGCGGACATTGCGCTGGTACAAGGTGTGCAGCAGCGCGTGGCCGGTGCGGTCGGCCGCGGCGCAGGCGCGCTGCACGGCTTTTTCACCGAAGTTGGCGGTGTGGCCGCCGAACGGACGCTGGTAGATGGTGCCGTCGGGATTGCGGTCGAACGGCATGCCGAAGTGTTCCAGCTCGTAGACGACCTTCGGTGCTTCGCGGCACATGAATTCGATGGCGTCCTGGTCGCCCAGATAGTCGCCGCCCTTGACGGTGTCGAACATGTGCCAGAACCAGTTGTCCTCAGCCATGTTGCCCAGCGAGGCGCCGATGCCGCCCTGCGCCGCCACGGTGTGCGAACGGGTCGGGAAGACTTTGGACAACACGGCGACGTTCAGGCCAGCTTCGGCCAGTTGCAGCGAGGCGCGCATGCCGGAGCCGCCGGCGCCGACGATTACCGCGTCAAAGCGGCGGGTTGGAATTCCAGTTTTAATAGCTGCCACGATTACACACTCCAGAGTATCTGTACCGACCATACGGCACAAGCGATCAACCACAGCATGGTGGCGATTTGCAGGGTCAGGCGAACGCCGACGGCTTTGACGTAGTCCATCCAGACGTCGCGCATACCGACCCAGGCGTGATAGAACAAGCCGAACAAGGTCACGGCGGAAATCAATTTGAACCATTGCTGAGCGAACAGCGCGGCCCAGCCTTCATAGGTGAAGTTCTGGCCGGTCAGGAAGGAAATCAGCAGGATGGCGGTGTAGAGCACCATCATGACGGCGGTCACGCGCTGGGCCAGCCAGTCGCGCATGCCATAGTGGGCGCCGACGACCAGGCGCTTCGGGCCGATGTTATTGTTAGCCATATCAGAACACTCCAAACAGTTTCAGGGCGACCAGCGCGGTCAGGACCAGGCTGATGACCAGCACGGCGGCCGACGAATTGCGCGCCGAATCCTTGTCCAGGCCGATGTGGGTGTCCATCACCAGGTGGCGTACGCCGGCGCAGAAGTGGTGGAAGTAGCCCCAGCACAGCGCCAGGATGATCAGCTTGACCAGCGGGTAGGTGATGAAGCCTTGATAGTGCGCGAAGGAAATCTCGGAACGCAGGCTCTCTTGCAGCAAATACAGCACGAATGGCAGCAACAGACACATCAGGACACCGCTGATGCGGTGCAGGATGGAGACGATGGCGGCCAGGGGCTGGCGATAGTTGAGCAATTCTGTAACATGGATATTACGGAATTCCCGCCGTTCTTTTTTAGGGACTTCCCTTACGGCTTCTGACATAACAAGACCTCCTCAGGCTTAAACAAAAATTGGTTAGACCGCGATTTTCGCCGATTTCCGCGCCGATAACCAATATCTATTGTTACATATAACTAAAATAGTGTTTTGCAACACTGTCCGGCGGCCGCTTTCCGCAGCTCAACGTATTATCAGCGCAACAATGCTACCGTGGTGTGACGCACGGTTTGTTGTACGCTACCTGACGCGCTTTTTCGCCCGCCAGGGTCTCCTGCTCCACCCGATGGGTTCGGTTCAATTCAATTCGTTGTGATAGTGGTGCCGCTCGGTCAGATACTGTCCCCGGCGCAACTCCACCGGCTTGTCGCCATACGTGAACGACACCCGTTCCGACGCCAGCAGCGGCGTATCGATGGCGATGTGCAGCAGCGCGGCCACGCCGGCGTCGGCGCACACGGCGCGGATCTTCTCGGTCGCCCGGATCATGCGGGTGCCGAATTCGGACTCGAACAGCCCGTACATCGGGCCCTTGTATTCGACCAGCCGCTCGGCGGTCAATCCCTTGAACGTCACGCCGGGCAGCCACATCTCCTCGACGATGGTGGGCACGCTGTCGAACGACTGCACGCGCTTGATGAAGATGACGGCGTCGCCGGACTTCAGGTCGAGCAGGCGCGCCACGTCGGCGGGCGCGCGCATGCGCTTGACTTCAATGAACTTACTTTCAGGATAGTGCGGCACGCCCTCGTCGGGCAGCAGCTTGAGGAAGCGGAAATGGGCGCGCGCCTCATGGTGGGTGGCGACGAAGGTGCCCTTGCCCTGCTTGCGCATGACCAGGTTCTCGGCGGCCAGCTCGTCGATGGCCTTGCGCACCGTGCCCTGGCTGACCTTGAAGCGGTTGGCCAGCTCGACCTCGCTGGGGATCAACTCGCCCGGTTTCCACTCCCCCGATTGCAAGCTCTGTGTTATCAGCGCCTTGATTTGCTGGTAAAGTGGGGAGAATGTCGGCGAACTGCCGGCCGGCAGGCCTGGCGCACCCGCCGTCGCTGCCGCCGAAGCGGCCGGCGGCGATGTCGCCGAACCCGCCGACGATCCTGCTGCGCCACCGGCACTTGAGGCTGGGCTGCTGCTGTTCGGATTGGGCGGGACGGGATTCATAGACCGAGATTTCACCACAAATGACCACTTCCGTCCAGCAAAACCGGCAACAACTTATCTGTCTTATATAAGACATAAGATAGGATTGACAGAAGCTAGTTACACGCCTACACTCCGCAGCCATGCGCTTATATGCGGTGGATTTGCAGTATCATTATGGATTAGGTTTTCCCGGGCCGGCACGGGCCGGATTTAAGAACGCGGTCAAGAACACTTTCATTCCCACTTTGGAGATTCATCATGGCTAAAACCCCAATGCGTGTTGCTGTCACCGGCGCCGCCGGTCAAATCGGTTACGCTCTGCTGTTCCGCATCGCCAACGGCGACATGCTCGGCAAAGACCAGCCGGTCATCCTGCAACTGCTGGAAATCGCCGACGAAAAGGCACAGAAAGCCCTCAAGGGCGTCATGATGGAAATCGACGACTGCGCCTTCCCGCTGTTGACCGAGATGACCGCCCACTCCGACCCGATGACCGCCTTCAAGGATGTCGACGTCGCCGTGCTGGTCGGCGCCCGTCCACGCGGTCCAGGCATGGAACGCAAAGACCTGCTGGAAGCGAACGCCCAGATCTTCACCGTGCAAGGCAAGGCGCTGGACGCCGTCGCTTCGCGCAACGTTAAAGTGCTGGTCGTCGGCAACCCTGCCAACACCAACGCCTACATCGCCATGAAATCGGCGCCGTCGCTGCCGGCCAAGAACTTCACCGCCATGCTGCGCCTGGACCACAACCGCGCGCTGTCGCAAGTGGCCGCCAAGACCGGCACCGCCGTCAAGGACATCGAGAAGCTGACCGTGTGGGGCAACCACTCGCCAACGATGTACGCCGACTACCGTTTCGCCACCGTCGGCGGCAAGGCCGTCAAGGACCTGATCAACGACCAGGAATGGAACGCCAACGTGTTCCTGCCGACCGTCGGCAAGCGCGGCGCCGCCATTATCGAAGCGCGCGGCCTGTCGTCGGCCGCGTCGGCCGCCAACGCCGCCATCGACCACGTCCACGACTGGATGCTGGGCACCAACGGCAAGTGGACCACCATGGGCGTTCCTTCGGACGGTTCGTACGGCATCCCTGAAGGCACCATGTTCGGCTTCCCTGTCACCACCGAAAACGGCGAATACAAAATCGTCCAGGGCCTGGAAATCGACGCCTTCTCGCAAGAGCGCATCAACCTGACCCTGAAAGAACTGACCGAAGAGCGCGAAGGCGTCAAGCACCTGCTGCCGTAATCCTCTTCGTGCATTAAGTGGAACCGGTTAAACCACCGATCCGCCGCACCCGCCGCGCTGCCGAGAGCAGCGCGGCGTCTGTTCCGCCCTTGTCAGACGCACCCGCCCTACCCGAGGCACCAGCCATTCAGCCAACCGCCATTCCAGACCACACCCGCATGCACCCATCCGAGGTTTTATTCCAGGGCAATCGCCAGCCGCTGCTACTGCCGGCCTGCGACCACTACGCCGGCTCCGAAAAGCTGATGCGCAAATCGATCGCTCTGCAACAAGAACTTGGCCCGCTGTTCGACATCACGCTCGACTGCGAGGACGGCGCCAGCGCCGGCAACGAGGCCGCCCACGCGCGCCTGGTGGCCGAGCTGCTGGACTCCGACGACAACAAATTCAACCGCATCGGCGCCCGCGTGCACGATGTCGGCAGCCCGTTCTTCGCCCAGGACGTCGAGATCATCTGCGCCGCCGCCCGGCGCCTGGCCTACCTGGTGCTGCCGAAGGTCAACGGCGCGCGGGAAGTCGTCGACGCCATCGCGCTGATCAACCGGCACGCCGAAAAAGCCGGCCGCAAAGATTTGCCGATCCACGTGCTGATCGAAACCCACGGCGCGCTGCGCCAGGCCTACGACATCGCCGCCATTCCACAGGTGCAGTGCCTGTCGTTCGGCATCATGGACTTCATCTCGTCGCACTACGGCGCCATTCCCGGCGCGGCCATGCGCACGCCGGGCCAGTTCACGCACCCGCTGGTGGTGCGCGCCAAGCTGGAAATCTCGGCCGCCTGCCACGCGCACGGCAAGGTGCCGTCGCATAACGTCACCACCGAGATCAAGGACACGGCGGTCGCCGCCAACGACGCCCAGCGCGCCGCCGCCGAATTCGGCTACACGCGCATGTGGAGCATCCACCCTAACCAGATCAAGCCGATCATCAAGACCTTCACGCCGCGCCTCTCGGAAGTCAACGAGGCGGCCGCCATCCTGCTGGAGGCGGCGGCCGTGCAGTGGGGGCCGATCGCCCAGAACGGGCGCTTGCACGACCGCGCCAGCTACCGATATTATTGGACCGTTTTACAGCGCGCCAAACTGGCCGGGCTGACCCTGCCCGAGTCGGTGGCCGCGCTGATGAACCCCGCCGACCACCCACTGGAAACAAACTGATGTCGATCTCCAAACTATTCATGGCCTGCAGCCTCGCGCTGGCCTCGCTGTCGCTCGCCGCCGGCGCCCACGCCGCAGCGGAAACCACCAAAACCCCGGTCAAAAAGACGGTGAAGAAATCCACCAAGAAGGCCGCCAAGCCGGTGGAGGAAGCCGTGCCGAAGGCGCCCGACGAGGAAGCCGACGAACCGGCCATCACCGATTCGGCCGTCACCGAGTTCGACTGCGAACTGGGCAACAAGATCACGATTTACGCCAACACCAACGACGAGGCGCACATCGCGCTGCGCTGGAAGAAACGCCTGCACCGCCTGACGCGCGTGGGCACGACCACCGGCGCCAACCGCTTCGAAAACAAATTGTACGGCCTGATCTGGATCGGCATTCCAGCCAAGGGCATGCTGCTCGATTCCAAATTGAACCGCCAGCTGGCCAACGAATGCCGCAACGCCGAGCAATTGAAGCCGGTCACGACCTCCGAGGCCGAGCCGACCAGCACCAAGATCACGATCCAGTAATACGCAGCACCCAGCAGAACAACGCAAAACGGTTCCAAAACGGGCGCGCCGCCACGGGCGCTTGCACAACGTTGTACTTCAATAAATAGACGATACCCACTGAAGGAGAGGTCATGTCCCGCAACACTCTGAACACGCTTAAGGATTTCAACATTTCGGGCAAGAAGGCGAAGTTCTATTCGCTGCCTGCACTGGAGAAGAGCCTGGGCGCCAAAATCTCCCGCCTGCCGGTATCGATCCGTGTTGTGCTGGAATCCGTGCTGCGCAACTGCGACGGCAAAAAAGTCACCGAAGAACACATCAAGCAGCTGGCCAACTGGAGCCCGACCGGCGAGCGCACCGACGAGATCCCGTTCGTCGTCGCCCGCGTGGTGCTGCAGGACTTCACCGGCGTGCCACTGCTGGCCGACCTGGCCGCGATGCGCAACGTCGCCTACAAGATGGGCATCAACGCCAAGAAGATCGAACCGCTGGTCCCTGTCGACCTGGTGGTCGACCACTCGGTCACCATCGACCACTTCCGCGAGCCTGGCGCGCTGGACCTGAACATGAAGCTGGAATTCTCGCGCAACAACGAGCGCTACCAGTTCATGAAATGGGGCATGCAGGCGTTCGACACCTTCGGCGTGGTGCCGCCGGGCTTCGGCATCGTCCACCAGGTCAACCTGGAATACCTGGCGCGCGGCGTGCACAAGGATGCGGCCGGCGTGTACTACCCTGATTCGCTGGTCGGCACCGACTCGCACACCACCATGATCAACGGCATCGGCGTGGTCGGCTGGGGCGTGGGCGGCATCGAGGCCGAAGCCGGCATGCTGGGCCAGCCGGTCTACTTCCTGACCCCGGACGTGATCGGCGTCAACCTGACCGGCGTGCTGCGCGAAGGCTGCACCGCGACCGACCTGGTGCTGACCATCACCGAACTGCTGCGCAAGGAAAAAGTCGTCGGCAAGTTCGTCGAATTCTTCGGCGAAGGCACCGAGACCCTGTCGGTCACCGACCGCGCCACCATCGCCAACATGGCGCCTGAATACGGCGCGACGATGGGCTTCTTCCCGGTCGACGACGCCACCATCGAATACTTCGAAGGCACCGGCCGCAGCAAGGCGGAAATCGACGCCTTCGCCGCCTACTTCAAGGCGCAGGGCATGTACGGCGTATCGAAAGCCGGCGAGATCGACTACACCCGCGTGGTGGAACTGAACCTCACGAGCGTCACGCCATCGTTGGCCGGCCCCAAGCGTCCACAGGACCGTATCGAAATCGGCAACGTGAAAAACAACTTCACCGAACTGTTCTCGAAACCGACCACCGAAAACGGCTTCAACAAAAAGCCGGAAGACCTGACCAAGACCTACACCACCACCAACGGCGTGGACGTGAAAAACGGCGACGTGCTGATCGCGGCGATCACCTCGTGCACCAACACGTCGAACCCGAGCGTGCTGCTGGCCGCCGGCCTGCTGGCCAAGAAGGCCGTCGAAGCCGGCCTGACGGTCGCGCCGCACATCAAGTCGTCGCTGGCGCCCGGCTCGCGCGTGGTCACCGAGTACCTGACCGCCGCCGGCCTGCTGCCATACCTGGAGCAACTGGGCTTCGGCGTGACCGCCTACGGCTGCACCACCTGCATCGGCAACGCCGGCGACCTGACCCCGGAACTGAACGCCGCCATCACCTCGAACGACATCGTCGCTTCGGCCGTGCTGTCCGGTAACCGTAACTTCGAAGCGCGGATCCACCCGAACATCCGTTCGAACTTCCTGGCCTCGCCACCGCTGGTGGTGGCCTACGCCATCGCCGGCAACATGACCGTCGACCTGATGACCCAGCCGGTCGGCAAGGGCACCAACGGCAAGGACGTGTACCTGGGCGACATCTGGCCGACCTCGAAAGAGATCGCCAAGCTGATGAAGTTCGCGATGAACTCGAAAGTGTTCAAGACCAACTACGCCGACGTCAAGGGCAACCCGGGCAAGCTGTGGGAACACGTGTCGACCACCGAAGGCCAAGTATACAACTGGCCGGCGTCGACCTACATCGCCGAGCCACCGTTCTTCGACGGCTTCGAGATGACCCCGAAAGCGGTCGCCACCGGCATCGAAGGCGCGCGCGCTCTGGGCGTGTTCGGCGACTCGATCACCACCGACCACATCTCCCCTGCCGGCTCCATCAAGGAAGACGGCCCGGCGGGCAAATGGCTGCTGGCCAACGGCGTGCTCAAGGCGGACTTCAACTCCTACGGCTCGCGTCGCGGCAACCACGAGATCATGATGCGCGGCACCTTCGCCAACGTGCGCATCAAGAACAAGATGATCCCGCCAAAAGCGGACGGTTCGGCGGTCGAAGGCGGCATCACGATCCACCAGCCGTCGGGCGAACAATTGTCGATCTACGACGCGGCGATGAAGTACGTCGCCGAAGGCACCCCGACCATGGTGTTCGGCGGTGAAGAGTACGGTACCGGCTCGTCGCGCGACTGGGCCGCCAAGGGCACCCAACTGCTGGGCGTGAAGGCCGTGATCGTGCGTTCGTTCGAACGTATCCACCGCTCCAACCTGGTCGGCATGGGCGTGCTGCCGCTGCAATTCATCGGCACCGACAGCGTCGAATCGCTGGGCATCACCGGCAAGGAAACCTACGACTTGAAGGGCCTGGAAGGCGAGATCAAGCCGCAACAGCTGGCAACGCTGGTGATCCACCGCGCCGACGGCTCGAGCCAGGAAGTCAAAGTGTTGTTGCGTATCGACACTCCAATCGAAGTCGATTACTACAAGCACGGCGGTATTCTGCCATTCGTGCTGCGCCAGCTGCTCGCTGCATAATCAAGCACTTAAACTAGTTTCATACGCTAGTACCCGCCAAAAACACCCTGCCCGCTTCGGCGGCGGGGTGTTTTTTTTCGTCTCGTCCGATTGAAAACATTTCCCAAGTGAAATTACTTGTCGCATAATCGACTTTCCGATGGATTATTTTTAACATTTAAGCTCCCCGAGCTGAAAGGTAAACATGTCGAAGAAGCCGGAAATTGCGTTGGAACGTAGAACTTTTTGTGCAGGCTCGCTCAGTCTGGCGGCCCTGGGGCCGCTGGCGCTGGCCGGTTGCGGCGGCGGTTCGGCCGACGGCGCCCAACCGGCCGCCGGCGCGCCCCGCCTGCTGGCCGGCGGCACCGTTGTCGGCACCCAGGCCGCCCGCGTCTTCAAGCATCCCGGCCTGCTGCACACCGAGGCCGACTTCGACCGCATGCGCGCCAAGGTCGCCGCCGGCGCGCAGCCCTGGCTCGACGGCTGGAACAAACTGCTCACCACCGGCCGCTCGCACCTGGGCAACGACCCGCGCCCGCTGACCACCGTGGTGCGCGGCGGCAACGGCCAGAACTTCGCCCAGCTGTACATCGACACGGCCCGCGCCTACCAGATCGCGGTGCGCTGGAAAGTGACCAACGACGTCGCCTACGCCAACAAAGCGATCCAGTACCTGAACGAGTGGTCGGCCAAGTTGACCACCATCACCGGCAACGCCGACCGCTTCCTGGCGGCAGGCATCTACGGCTACCAGTTCGCCAACGCCGCCGAGATCATGCGCACCTACGAGGGCTGGGCGCCGGCCGACCTGGCGCGCTTCCAGAACATGATGCTGACCGTGTTCTATCCGATGAACCACCATTTCCTGACGGCGCACAACGATGCCGACATCACCAACTACTGGGCCAACTGGGACCAGTGCAACCTGGCCTCGATCCTGGCCATCGGCGTGTTGTGCGACCGCCAGGACCTGTACGACGAGGCCATCAGCTACTACAAGACCGGCGCCGGCAATGGCGCCGCCAACCAGGCGGTGCGCTTCATCCATCCGGGCTATCTGGGACAATGGCAGGAAAGCTCGCGCGACCAGGGCCACACCACCTTGGGCATCGGCCTGGCCGGCGTCTTCTGCGAGATGGCGTGGAACCAGGGCGACGACCTCTACGGCTACGACAACAACCGCTTCCTGGCCGGCGCCGAGTACGTCGCCAAGTCCAACCTGGCCGACGCCAACAACAACCTGTACTACACGTCCATGCCCTTCGACCCCTATACCAACCGCCACGGCACGGGCGGCGGGATCTCCCCGGCGGGCCTGCCGGCCACGCGGGTGGTATGGGAAATGGTGCGCAACCACTACGTCAACCGGCTGGGCCTGGCGGCGCCCTGGGTCACCTTGATGACCAAAAAGATCGGCCCCGAAGACGACGGCGGCAACGGCGACCAATTCGGCCTCGGCACCCTGACCTTCTCGCGCGACCCGATCGCCGCCGGCGCCGCGCCGAGCGGGCTGACCGCGCGCCTGATCGGCGGCAAGGTCGAGCTGTCGTGGTGGGGTTCGGCCTACGCCACCGAGTACACGGTCAAGCGCGCCACCACGGCCGGCGGCCCGTACACCACCGTGGCCGGCGGCATTACCGATCTGCTGACCTTCACCGACAGCGGCATGGCCGCCGGCGCCTATTATTATGTCGTCACCGCGGCCACGCCGACCGGCGAAAGCGCGCCATCCAACGAGGCCAAGGCGGACACGGCGCTGACCCTGCTGACCCGGCTGGGCGCGCTGAGCTTCAACGGCGTCAACGAATACCTCGCCCTGCCGGCCGGCATCGCCTCCGGCCTGGCCGACTTCACCATCGCCGTCAAGGTGTACTGGAACGCGGCGCGCGACTGGGAACGGGTGTTCGACTTCGGCAACGGCACGAGGCAGTACCTGTTCATGACGCCGCGCGCCGCGCGCGGCGGCCTGGCGTTCACCATCTCCAACAACGGCGGCTACGGCAGCCAGACGGTATCCACCCCGACGCCGCTGGCGACCGGCCGGTGGGTGCATGTGGCGGTGACGTTGTCGGGATCGACCGCCACCTTGTACGTGAACGGCAGCCAGGTCGGCGTCAACACGGCAATGACGCGCGCGCCGTTCCGCCTGGACAGCACCGAGAGCAACTGGCTCGGCCGCTCGCAGTATCCGGCCGATCCCTACTTCAACGGCAAGGTGGACGACTTCCGCATCTACAACGGTGCCATGACGGCCGAGCAGGTCGCCGCGCTGGCGATCGCCTGACGGACCGGCGCCCCGGCGTCCGCGCGCGGTCCCGGCCGCGCGCGGACTTGATTTATCCCCCCCTGTCCCGAACTAATAAGAGTTAGCTGAGCGAATCAACTACAATACGTGTCATAAGGGTTATCATCTGCATGACTGATCCGCTTTTTTCACTAATTTTATAAGACTCTTATTGCGCTATGCGTCGTCCATCTAAAGATTCATCCCATAAATTGTCTGTCGAAAGCCAGCGCCTCGTCACCTACGCCCAGGCGGTCGGTCAGGCGGCCAGCCGGCTGGAAGAACGGTCGTGGGAACACAACCTCGATGCACAGCTCCAGAAACTCCTCAAGACCGGCCACCAGGACACCATCGACGCCACGCTCAACGCGCTGTTCAAGGAAGACTTGAACGCTTACGACGTGTTGATGGATGGCGTCGAAGCGGTCAGCGAATCGAGCAGCATCACCATCGACACCGCCGACGGCGTGGCCAAGCAGTACGACGTGCTGCTGGTGGCCGCGCCCATCCTGGCCTGGACCCGCTTCTCGATCGCCTCGGGCGCGATTCCGGCCGACATCCTGCAAACCTTGTCGGCGCACTTCAGCGCCCACCTGCTGGCCGACGGCACGCGCATGGCGATGTCGCCGACCCTGTTCTCGATCGACCAGCTGCCGCGCAGCCACGTAGAGACCTATGGCAAAGTGCACAAGCTGGCGCAGGCCGCGATCAAGGGCACGGTGCTCAAGGCCGACACCAAGGTGCCGGAGACGGCGCCATTCCTGGCCGACACGCGCTACCTGCTGGTGGCGGTCGTGGCCCCGGCCGGCGCCCCGCTGTTCCGCTGGCAGATGCCTTCGAATCAAAGCAACTTCGCCAACGAGCGCGCCACCGCGCTGGAGCAATGGCGCGAGCAGGTCACGCCGACGGTCACCCGTCTGCTGCCGGGCTGCGGCATCGAGCTGCTGCTGCCGGAGGCCTACTACATGGCCTGCCGCGAGGCGGACAAGCTCATCCGTCCGGTGTCGATCCGCGCCGCCGTGCACTACCTGACGCATACCCTGGCGGTCGAACCGTCGGAGCTGCGCGCGGTGATCGCCGGCTTCGGCGAGGAAAACGCCGACGGCCAGATCGACGAATACCGCGTGGCGTTCACGCAGCGTTCGACGCCGGATGTGATCTACGGCGTGGTGTGGCCGCTGTACGGACAGGAAGACGAGGAAGGCACGCCGCCGGAAGGCCCGCTGCAAGGCGGTCCGGGCGGTGTGGTGCAGAAACCGGTCACGCCGGTGGAGGAAATCGTCGCGCACCTGAACGCGGCCGGCATCACGCAGATCAAGAAGCACGCCGAGCGCTATGTGAACGAGTTCTGCGACGATTGCGGGGCGCCGTTGTTCGCCGACCCGGTCGGGGAATTGGCGCACGCCGAAATGCCGGAAGACGCGCCCAGCGGCACAGAGCATTTCCACTAATAAAAAAGCCCTTCGGGGCTTTTTTATTTTGTAGGCTGCGGCTGAGTTTGCGGTTGTGGAAGATAGATGACTACGGGTGGCTGCGGAGCGGCTTGCACCACTGTTGGGGGAGCAGCCGGCCCTGCTGGCCTCGCATCGAACGACCTGTTGGCGGCAAAGTACAAACCGCCGAAACCGATGAACATGCCGATCATTGACGCGATCATCCAGCGGTAACCTTCGGCTGACGTCTTGTGCATTTCAGCGCGCAACACCTCGATATCGGCCTTCGTCGCTAATGTCGGCACGATTGCATCGATATGCGCCTTGAGCGCTGAAACTTCGCTGTCCATCCCACCAGCTTAGACCAAATTCCGCCGGCTACCAAGCCGAAAACGGGTGTTTAATCAGGCTCGAATTGAGATAGCGCAGGTCAGCCGTGACCTCTTCCGCGACCCACTCCGGCTTGTCGAACACCTGCTCTTCCGAGCCCAATTCGATCTCCGCCACCACCAGCCCGGCATTGGCGCCGAGGAACTCATCGACCTCCCACACATTGCCGGCGAAGTCGATGCGGCGGCGGTATTTTTCGATCAGCGGCTGCTCGCACAAACCGTCGAGCAGCTCGGCCGCGTCGGCCATCGGGATCTCGTACTCCCACTCGCCGCGCGTGGCGCCGACGTTGCGGCCCTTGATCGTCATCACCGCCCGATCGCCCTCGATGCGCACGCGCACCACCCGCTCCTTGTGCGACGACAGATAACCCTGGCGAAAAAACACCGGCTCGCCAAGACTCTTCCACGCGTCGCCGCGCACCAGGAACTTGCGCTCGATCTCGACGCCCACGATCAGTAATCGTCCAGCGACAGCAGAATAGGCTGCAGGATCGCCGCGCCCAGCGCCGCGCTGCGCGAACCGTTCCAGCCCACGTGCGGATCGGGCAGATCGGCGTTGTCCTTGAACGGCATCTCCAACGTCAGCGCCAGGCAGCCGAAGTGGTGGCCGACATACTTGGACGCCAGCGTCAGCATGTCTTCCTTGTACTTGCTGGCCGCGTAGCCGACCTTGTCCTGGAAGTCCGGGCTGGCGTTTTTGTAGCGGTCGATGAAGGCCTGCTGCTTGGCGCGGCGCTCGTCGCTGAAGTTCTCCAGCATCTCGTTACCGGCCACGAAGTTGTACGGCAGCGCCTCGTCGCCGTGGATATCGAAGAACATGTCGATGCCCGTCTCGTGCATCTTCTGCTTCACGTACAGCACTTCCGGGCTGCGCTCGGCCGATGGCGTCATCCACTCGCGGTTGAGGTTGGCCCCGGCGGCGTTGGTGCGCAGGTTGCCGCGCACCGAACCGTCCGGATTCATGTTCGGCACGATGTAGAACACGCAGCGCTGCAGCAGCTTGCGCGCGATCGGGTTCGAGTCGTCGAGCAGCGTATCGATCAAGCCTTCGATGAACCATTCGGCCATCGATTCGCCCGGATGTTGGCGCGCGATGAACCAGATTTTCTTTTCCGCTTCCGGCTTGCCGATGACGACCAGGTTCATGTCGCGGCCGTCGACGGTGCTGCCCAGGTCGAGCACGCGCGCGAGCGGATTCTCCGCCACTTCGCCCAGCAGGCGCAGATGGCGCTCGAACGAATACGGCTCGAAGTAGGCGTAGTAGACGCTGTCCAGGTCAGGCGTGTGGCGGATCGTCATGACGGCGCCGTCGAAGGTGGTCGGCACGCGGAACCAGTTCTCGCTGTCGTAGCTGGCCACGGCCTGGTAGTTCTCGTAGCCCTTGGCGTAGGTCGCCTGGCCGGCGTTGAGGAAGCGCATCGTGACCTGCTGGCCGCGCGCGCCCTGCAGGCGGAAGTGGAACCACTGGTGGATATCCGCGTGCGAATCCTTGCGCAGATTCAGTTCGATGGTGGCGGCGCTGTCGGCGCGCAGCACCTCGATGGCGCCGGAGTCGAAGTTCTGGCTGATTTTGATGGTCATGTCGATCCAATATAAGTGAATACCGATGACGCTATTTTACCAGCCACTGACTATAGGGACCGCGTAGGGCGGATTAGCGGGCGAGGCCCGCCAATCCGCCCTGGGGCCACCGAAGGAGCGTCCTCCTGCCGGAGGACTTGAGAGGCGGAACGCCGTAATCGGCCATGCATGCGTCGTCGGCGGCGCATGCATTGGCCGATTACGCTGCGCTAATCCGCCCTACGTGGCTCCCCGGCTCAATCCAGGTTCACGCCCTTGGACTTGAGCGCGGCGCGCACACCGGCGCCGTAGGCCGGATCGGCCTGGTCGAAGTGCCCCAGCTGGCGCGCGATGATCTCGGCGTTCACCTGGCTCAACGGACCTGCGATGTTGTTGAACAGGTTGAGCTTCTCCTCCGCCGGCAGCAAACGGAACAGATTACCGGCCTGCGTGTAATCGTCTTCCTTGCCGCGACCGTCATAGCGCGCCGCGCCGCCGTCCAGCGCCAGCGCCGGTTCGCCGTGGCCCAGGCCTTGCGGATTGCTGCCGTTCGATTCGACCGGCTGGTAGTTCCGCGCCGCGCCGCCGTTGGCGATGGCCATGGCGCCGTCGCGCTGCTGGTTGTGGACAGGGCAGCGCGGCGCGTTCACCGGCAGGTGCTGATGGTTGGTGCCGACCCGGTACAACTGGGCGTCGTGGTAGGCGAACAGGCGCGCCTGCAGCATCTTGTCCGGCGAGTAGCCCAGGCCCGGCACCACGTTCGACGGCGACAACGCGGCCTGCTCCACTTCCGCGTGGTAGTTCAGCGGATTGCGGTTCAACTCGAACAGGCCCACTGGAATCAGCGGGAAGTCCTTGTGCGGCCAGACCTTGGTCAGGTCGAACGGATTCCAGCCGGTGCGCGCTTCCCACGCGGCCAGTTCGGCCTCGGTGGCCACTTGCAGCTTCACCTCCCACTGCGGAAAGTCGCCGGCGGCGATGGCGCCGAACAGGTCCCGCTGCGCGTAGTCCGGGTCTTCACCGGCCAGGCGGCTCGCTTCGGCGGCCGGCAGGTTCTTGATGCCTTGTTTGGTCTTCAGGTGCCATTTGCAGTACACACGCTCCCCGGCCTCGTTGATCAAACTGAAGGTGTGGCTGCCGAAACCGTCCATGTGGCGGTAGCCGTCCGGCGTGCCACGGTCCGAGAACAGCATCGTCACCTGGTGCAGGCTTTCCGGCGTCTTGCTCCAGAAGTCGAACATCATCGTCGGCGACTTCAGGTTGGTCTGCGGGTCGCGCTTTTGCGTGTGGATGAAGTCCGGGAATTTGATGCCGTCCTTGATGAAGAACATAGGCGTGTTGTTACCGACCAGGTCCCAGTTGCCCTCTTCCGTGTAGAAGCGCATGGCGAAGCCGCGCGGATCGCGTTCGGTGTCGGCGCTGCCCCTCTCGCCGCCGACGGTCGAGAAGCGCACGAAGGTTTCGGTCTGCTTACCGATCGCCGAGAACAGCTTGGCCTTGGTGAATTTGGTGATGTCGTGGGTGACGGTGAAGGTGCCGTAGGCGCCAGAGCCCTTGGCGTGGACCACGCGCTCGGGAATGCGCTCGCGGTTGAAGTGCTGCAGCTTCTCGATCAGGTGGAAGTCCTGCAGCAGCAAGGGGCCGCGCCCGCCGGCGCTGACCGAGTTCTGGTTGTCGGCGACCGGGATGCCCGATGCGGTGGTGATAGGTGGCTGGCTCATGCTTTGGCTCCTCGTTGATAGTATGGGACTATTGTAACGAGGCAGATCAATAGTTCAAAACTATAAATAACTATGGATTTGATAGCCTGGAGCAATGAACCTCGTAGGGTGGATTAGGCGGAACGCCGTAATCGGCCATGCGTGCGCCGCCACTGCGCATGCATGGCCGATTACGCTTCGCTAATCCGCCCTACGTGGTTCTGGAAGTCAGCCGGCTTCCGCGATGCGCTTGGCGATGTGCGCCAGCGCGTCTTCCACCTGGTCGATCAGGATCAGGCACAGGTCGCCCTCGCCCAGCCGCGCCAGCGCCGTGTCGATGGCCAGGAACTCGCCGTAGATCTCCTGCACGTGCGAGGTGCGCGGCGCGCCGTTCAGGCCCGAACGCAGCAACGCGACGACTTCGCCGTCGACCCGCCCGCGCTGGCACTGGTCTTCGTACAGGATCACATCGTCGAAGGCGCGGCCGAGGATCTCGGTCTGCTGCGTGATGTCCTGGTCGCGGCGGTCGCCGGCGCCCGAGATCACCACCCCGCGGCGCTTGGCCGGCATGGTTTCCACCGCCTGCACCAGCGCCAGGATGGCGTCCGGATTGTGGCCGTAGTCCGCGATCACGGTCGCGCCCTTGTAATCGAACACGTTGAAACGCCCCGGCGCGTTGTCCGAATCGTTGGCGAAGGTTTTCAGGCCGAGACGGATAGCGTCCCAGCTGATGCCCACGCCCCACGCGGCGGCCACGGAGGCCATCACATTCTCCACCTGGAAGCCGATGGCGCCGTTGCGGGTGATCGGCACCTGCGACAGCGCGATCTTGTTCAACTGCTTGCCTTCCGCCGCGACGATATGGCCGTCCTCGACGTACACGGTGCGGCTGCCCTGCGCGCGGTGCGTGGCGATGACCGGATGACCGCGATCGGCGCCGAAGAAGATCACCTTGCCACGGCAGGTGGCCGCCATGCCGGCGACGATCGGATCAACCGCGTTGAGCACGGCGAAGCCGCTTTCGGAGACGTTCTGCACGATCACGCGCTTGAGCACCGCCAGGTCTTCGACCGTGGTGATGTAGTTCAAACCGAGGTGGTCGCCGCTGCCGATGTTGGTGACCACGGCCACCTGGCAACGGTCGAAGGCCAGGCCTTCGCGCAGCACACCGCCACGCGCGGTTTCGAACACCGCCGCGTCGACATCCGGATGCAACAGCACGTTGCGGGCGCTGCGCGGACCGCTGCAATCGCCGCTGTCGGTCTGGCGGCCTTCGATATACACGCCGTCGGTGTTGGTCATGCCGGTGCGCAGGCCGCTGGCCGTCAGCAAATGCGCGATCAAACGCACGGTGGTGGTCTTGCCGTTGGTGCCGGTGACGGCGACCACCGGAATGCGGCCGTTCTCGCCCGGCGCGAACATGGTGTTGACGATCGCCTCGCCCACCGCGCGGCCCTTGCCGTACGAAGGCGCGATGTGCATGCGCAGGCCGGGCGCGGCGTTCACTTCCACCACGCCGCCGCGCTGGTTGTCGAACGGTTGCAGCACGCCTTCGCAGACCACGTCGACGCCGCAGATATCGAGGCCGATCATCTGCGCCGCCTCGACCGCGCGCGCCGCCACTTCCGGGTGCACGTCGTCGGTGACGTCGGTGGCGGTGCCGCCGGTCGACAGGTTGGCGTTGTTGCGCAGGATGACGCGCTGGCCCTTGGCCGGCACGGAGTCTGCGTCCAGGTCCTGCAGCGCCAGGCGCGCCAGGGCGATGTCGTCGAAGCGGATTTTGGTAAGCGAGGTCGAATGGCCGCTGCCGCGGCGCGGATCGGCGTTGACGATGTTGACCAGCTCACGCACCGTATGGGTGCCATCGCCGACCACTTGCGGCGGATCGCGGCGCGCCGCGGCGATCAGTTTGTTGCCGATGACGAGCAGGCGGAAATCGTGGCCCGGCAGATAGCGTTCGACCATGATGTCGTCGCGGAACTCGCGCGCGGTGTTGAAGGCTTGCGCCAGCTGTTCCTTGGTCATCACGTTGACGGTGACGCCCTTGCCCTGGTTGCCGTCCTTCGGCTTGACCACCACCGGCAGGCCGATCTCCTGCGCGGCGGCCCAGGCATCCTCGACATCCTCGACCGAGCGGCCGATGGGCACCGGCACGCCGGCCGCGTGCAGCAGCTTCTTGGTCAGTTCCTTGTCCTGGGCGATCGCTTCGCCGATGGCGCTGGTGCTGTCCATCTCGGCGGCCTGGATACGGCGCTGTTTCGAGCCCCAGCCGAACATCACCATGCTGCCCTCGGTCAGGCGGCGGATCGGGATGTCGCGGGCGACGGCGGCGCTGACGATGGCGCCGGTGCTCGGGCCGAGGCGCACGTCCTCATCGAGGTCGCGCAGTTCGTTCAGCGCGCCGGTCAGGTCGAACGGGGTGTCGGCCAGGGCCGAATTGATCAGGTTTTCGGCAAGCGTGACGGCCAGGCGGCCGACCGCCTCCTCGGTGTATTCGACGACGGTCTGGTAGATGCCCTCTTCCAGGGTGGCGCTGGTGCGGCTGAAGGTGACCGGGCAGCCGGCTTGCGCCTGCAGGCTCAGGGTCGCCACTTCCAGCACGCGGGCCAGCGGCACGGCGTCGGCACGGCCGGTCGTGCGCAGCGCGCCGATGGCCGGGAAGCGCGCGTGCAGCCGCTGCTCGAAACCTGGCAGCAGCGCGATCGACTGCTCTTCAGGCGGACAGGAGACGATGACTTCGACCGCCGTGTGGTGGCTCCAGAGATTGGGGCCGCGAAGGGCGCGGGTGCGTTTAACTTCCATAAATCTTCGTGTTCTTTCAGTGAAGTTATCAGTGATGGGTGCGCTTCGGATTGGCATCGAAGGTGCGCAGGCCGGCGCCGATCAAATCCGGCGTCAGTCCCAGCGCCCAGCCGGCGGCGATCGCGGCCAGCACGGCTTCCGGCGGCACCAGCGGCGACAGCGGCAGGCTCGCCACCTCGTCGTGGCCCTGGGCCATGACGATGCAATCCGCGCGCTGGAACACCACGCGCTCGCTGTCCTGACGATGCCCGGCGATGGCCGCCAGGTGCTCGTCGACGCCGTAGAAAATCACTTCGCCGTCGCACAGGCGGGCCATGTCCACCACCTGTTCGTCGGCGGCGTTGAGCACCGCCACGCCGCTTGGCAGGATCACATCGACCTGGGTGCGCAGCACGCCATACAATTTGTCGGCGCTCTCGATATGGAACTCGCCCAGTTCCTCGAAATCGCTGACGTCCGTGACCACGCCGACCGCGCATTTGTCGTAGGCCAGGCCCTCGGTCAGGATCATGCGCGCGCTCGATTCGAACACCGCCGCCTCGACGTTTTTGTTCAGCAGCAGGCGTTCGCCGGTTTCCCAGTCGCTAAAGCCGTCACGCGGCAGCAGGCGGCCGTTGACGAACAAGCCGTCGGCGCAAGTCAGGCCGACCTTTTTGCCGCTGATTTGCAGCAGCCAGGCGATCAGGCGCGAGGCCATCGTGGTACCGTGCTTGCCGGTGATGCCGACGATCGGCATGCGGCCGCTTTCCTCCTGCGCGAACAGGTGGTCGACGATCGCCTCGCCAACGTTGCGCGGCTCGCCGTTGGCCGGCTTCAGGTGCGCCAGCAAGCCGGGGCTGGCGTTGACTTCGATGATGGCGCCGCCCTGCTCGTGCAGCGGACGCGAAATGTCGCTTGCGACCAGATCGATGCCGGCGATGTCCAGGCCGACCACGCGCGCGGCCAGGGTGGCCATCGCGGCCACCTGCGGGTGCACCTTGTCGGTGACGTCGGTGGCGACGTTGCCGTTCGGCTGGATCAGCACCTTCTGGCCGTCCTGCGGCACCGATTGCCAGGTCATGCCCTGGCGCGCCAGTTCCAGAATGATCTCGCCCGATTCGTGCGGCTTGACCACGCCCAGCGGCGCGTCCTCCACCTCGCCGCGGCGCGGATCGGTGTTGATCTGCGTGTTGCACAACTCGAGGATGTTCGATTTGCCGTCGCCTGTGACCCACAGCGATTCGCCGGCGGCGGCGGCGATCAGGCGCTTGCCGACCACCAGCAGGCGGTGTTCGTCGCCGGGGATGAAACGTTCGACGATGACGCTTTTGCTGCCGCCCTTGCGCGCCGCCAGTTCGTAGGCGGCCGCCACGTCGGCCTGCGTCATCAGGTTGAGCGAGACGCCGCGTCCATGGTTGCCGTCGTACGGCTTGAGCACCACCGGCACGCCGATATCCTCGGCCGCTTCCCACGCCGCTTCGGCGCTGGTGACGAGTTCCCCCTTCGGCACCGGCACGCCGCACGAGGCGAGCAGGCTTTTGGTCAGGTCTTTGTCGCTGGCGATGCCCTCGGCGATGGCGCTGGTCTGTTCGGTTTCGGCGGTCCAGATGCGGCGCTGCGCGGCGCCGTGGCCCAACTGCACCAGATTGCCGTCGGTCAGACGGATCGACGGGATCTTGCGGTCGGTGGCGGCATCGACGATGTTGGCGGTGCTCGGCCCCAGGCACAGCGACTCGACCATGTCGGTCAACTCGGCCACCTTGGCGGCCAGGTCGTACGGGCGGTCCTCGATCATCGCCATCAGCAGGTCGCGGCCTGCCTCCAGCGCGGCGCGGCCGACCTGCTCCTGCCGGGTGCGGAACGCCATCTTGTACAAGCCGGTGTCCTCGCCGATCTGGCGCGTCTTGCCGAAACCGGTCTTCATGCCGGCCAGGTTCTGCAACTCCAGTACCACGTGTTCGAGGATATGGCCGGCGTAAGTGCCGTCGCGCAGCCGCTCGAGGAAGCCGCCGACCTCGCCCACGCCGCAGCGGTGCACGATCAGGCCGGGCAGGATCGCGGTGAGGCGCTCATACAAGCCAGGCAACAAATTGGACGGGTATTTTTCCAGTTCGCCAATATCCAACCACGCCTCGATGACGGGGCGATAGGTCCAGATGTTGGGACCGCGCAAATGGGTTACGCGGAGAACTTCAATGTCTTTCTTCTTGGTCATGTTTCTATTCTTGTGTCTTTGTTATCAGCCGTGGCCAGCCTGCGCCGTATTTTAAACCCGTACCACCGCTTCCCGCCAAATCCTGTTTGGCCCACCCCGTAGCTTGACCAAGTTCATCACGTCCACCGACCCTGATGTCTGTGCGTTATACTTGCCGCCAGTACAAAAGCCCGGTTTATTTCTGGCGCGAGTCAAATGTCCGACTCGACTGTTGATGCACTGACAGAATACCGTAAATAATTACTTATACCAGCCGCAACACCTTATTGGCAAAACGATTGTTGTAGAGTGCCGATGCTAGTTTCACCATTTTTTCGACCCGGAGTAAGCCGCACGATGACAACCCAACAACTTTCCAACGTATCCAGCCTCGGCGAGCTTCCTGAACGCTGGCGCGCCGAGATACAGGCACAGCTTTCCAAAGAGGAAAACGTTGTAAGTGCCCTGGAGGTTGACCTGGATCAGCAACTTCGTTTCGCCAAGGGTGTCATCGTCGTCACCGCCACCCGCCTGCTGGCGCGCTCGCCGGGCCAGGAACAGTGGCAATCGTGGCCGTTTTCGCATGACCTGACCTTGAAGCACCACGACCACGCCGGCGTCGGCCACCTGGAGTTGATCGGCAAAAGCGGCCGCCTGGCGGCCTGGCGCTTCACGCTGGGCCAGAACCTCAACGCGATCCGCCTGGTGGAGGCCTTCTCGGCGCACCTGGACAGCCATGCCACCGGCGTGCCGGTCCTCGTCGAAGAAAAAAGCATCTGCCCGAGCTGCAAGGCGCCGCTGGAGCCGGACCAGGAGGAATGCCCGGTCTGCACCAAAGTAATCTACACGCCGCCGTCGACGTGGACCCTGTTCCGCCTGTGGCGCTTCGCCAAGCCGTACAAATTCCAGCTCGCGCTGGGATTCTCGCTGATGTTGCTCAGCACCGGCGCGCATATGATCCCGCCCTACCTGACCATCCCGCTGATGGACAATGTGCTGATCCCCTACCAGAACGGCAAACCGGTCGACACCTCGATGGTGGCGCTGTACATGTCCGGCCTGGTCGCCTCGGCGGTGATGGCGTGGATACTGGGGTGGGCCAAGACGTATGTGCTGGCGCTGGTGTCGGAGCGCATCGGCGCCGACCTGCGCACCGAAACCTACGACCACCTTCTGCGCCTGTCGCTGGAATACTTCGGCGGCAAACGCACGGGCGACCTGATGTCGCGCATCGGCAGCGAGAGCGACAGGATCTGCGTGTTCCTGTCGCTGCACCTGCTCGACTTCGCGTCCGACTGCCTGATGATCATCATGACCGGCGTGATCCTGTTCTCGATCGACCCGTGGCTGGCGATCTTCACCCTGCTGCCGCTGCCGTTCATCGCCTGGTTGATCCACGTGGTGCGCGACCGCCTGCGCATGGGCTTTGAAAAGATCGACCGCGTATGGGGCGAAGTGACCAACGTGCTGGCCGACACCATCCCCGGCATCCGCGTGGTCAAGGCCTTCGCGCAGGAATCGCGCGAAGCGGCGCGCTTTCGCACCGCCAACCAGCACAACCTGGCCGTCAACGACAAACTGAATAAAATCTGGTCGCTGTTCTCGCCGACGGTATCGTTCCTGACCGAACTCGGTCTGCTGGTGATCTGGGTCTTCGGCATTTACCAGGTCTCGAAGGGCAACATCACGGTCGGTGTGCTGTCGGCGTTCATCGCCTACTCCAGCCGCTTCTACGGCCGTCTCGACTCGATGAGCCGCATCGTCTCGGTCACGCAGAAATCGGCGTCGGCCGCCAAGCGCATCTTCGACATCCTCGACCACGTGTCGTCGGTGCCCGAGCCAACCACCCCGGTCAAGCTGGCCAAGGTCGACGGCAACATCACCTTGCGCGAAGTCGGCTTCCGCTACGGTAACCGCGCCGTCAACCGCGGCATCAGCCTCGATATCAAGGCCGGCGAGATGGTCGGCCTGGTCGGCCACTCGGGCTCCGGCAAATCGACACTGGTCAACTTGATCTGCCGCTTCTACGACGTCTCGGAAGGCGCCATCATGCTCGACGGCGTCGACATCCGCTCGTTCGCGGTGTCGGACTACCGCCGCAACATCGGCCTGGTGCTGCAGGAACCGTTCCTGTTCTTCGGCACCATCGCCGAGAACCTCGCCTACGGCAAGCCGGATGCCACGCGCGAAGAAATCATCGCCGCCGCGCGCGCCGCGCACGCGCACGAATTCATCCTGCGCCTGCCGCAGGGTTACGACTCGATGGTCGGCGAGCGTGGCCAGGGCTTGTCCGGCGGCGAGCGTCAACGCATCTCGATCGCCCGCGCGCTGCTGATCGATCCGAAGATCCTGATCCTCGACGAAGCCACCTCCTCGGTCGACTCCGAGACCGAAAAAGAAATCCAGCGCGCGCTGGAAAACCTGGTGAAGGGCCGCACCACGATCGCCATCGCCCACCGTCTGTCGACCCTGCAGAAGGCCGACCGCCTGGTGGTGCTCGACCGCGGCGTGGTGGTGGAGGAAGGCTCGCACGATGTGCTGATGGAGCGCGAAGGCGCCTATTACCGCCTGTATCAGGCGCAGGCCCGCAACGTCGACACCGACATGGACGACAGCGCCAGCAAGGAATAACAGAGAATCACATGACGACGACAAAATTTGAATTGGTACGCAATTCCTTCGGCCGCCTGGTGCTCACAACCGGCGAAGGCGACGTGCACGAAGGCGTGGCGGCGGTGCGCGCCTTTCCGGTGCAGGCGCCGGAGGACGGCATCGCGCTGGTCAGCGGCGATGGCAAGGAAGTGGCATGGATCGACCGCATCGAAGACCTGCCGAAGGAGATCGGAGACCTGGTGCGCGAAGAATTGGCGGGCCGTGAATTCATGCCGGAGATTTCGCGCATCGTCAACGTCTCCGGCTTCGCCACGCCATGCACATGGACGGTGGAGACGGACCGGGGCGACACCGAATTCGTCCTGCGCGGCGAGGAAGACATCCGCCGCCTGACGGTGGACACGCTACTGATCTCCGACATCCACGGCATCCACTACCTGATCCGCGACGTGCGCGAGCTCGACAAGCACGGCAAGAAAATCCTCGACCGCTTCCTCTAACCCCCCCGGGGGGCGGTCTGTCATTCGGACATGAACTTATCCGTAAATCCGTCTTAAAGTAGAGACCGCGTCCGAATGTCGGAACTGACCCTGCGGGTTTGTTACTGACCTGCCTCAATGCGCAGCCATCAACCGCTTGCATGATGTAATCGTGCGCCGGTGGCGGCTGCGGAAAGGCATACAATGAAATTTCTCGACCCGAAGTCGCACCAGCCGCCGAGGCCGGAGCCTGTGCCACATCCCAAGCAAAAAGGGAAATAGCCATGGATGAGACCAAGAACGATTTGCAGTTCAACCTGCGCTACGCGCAACGGCTTTGCCAACGAACGGCCCGCTTCTACCGGCGACTGCAAACCACGCTGACCTTTATTAGCTTACTTGCCGGAAGCAGCGCCGTCGCCGCTCTCGCCGCACAACTGCCGGTGCCGTCGGCATGGCTGCTAGGCGTGTTCGCCATCTTCGGCTGCATCAATCTCGCACTGCGTCCGGCGGACAAGATCGCGGCCAACGAGGCCGACGTGCGCAAGTACGGCGCGTTGCTGGCCAAGGTCAACTCGGTGGACGCCGCCGCGCTTCAGCAGATGCTCGACGAAGCGCGGCTTTCGGACACGGCGGAAATCGAACCGCTGCGTCCCGTCGCCTACAACGACGTCGTACTGGAGATCGACGCGCCGGAAGCGCTCATTCCGTTGAGCCCGATGCAAAAGCTGATGGGAGCCCTGGCCTGACAGCAACTCCAGGGTCAGGTCCACCATTTCTACACGGGCTGAAGGCGATGGTCTCGTCGTACACGGTCTGCACCGGATGTTCCGGCGAGGGGATGCTCTTGAACAGGTCCCAGGTGCATTCGTAGTTATCGGTGGTGAACAAAACCCGAAAACATGAAAACACGTAGGGCGGATTAGGCGGAACGCCGCAATCGGCCACTTCATGAGCCGTCGAGACGCATGCATGGCCGATTACGCTGCGCTAATCCGCCCTACGTGTTTCCAGAGGTGCCGAAGGTACCGGACCCGGAGCGATTGCCGCGCCGGGATTCCATCAATCCGGTCAGTGCCCGGCGCGCGCTGCCGGTTTGTCCGAGCCGCCATCCGCATACATGCCGGCGTACTTCAACCCGAAGTACAACACGAAGACGTAGCACGCCGCAGGCACGACGAACGAGATCTGCAGGTTGACGTTATCGGCCAGGAAGCCTTGCGCGAACGGCACCAGCGCGCCGCCGACGATCGCCATGCACAGCAAGCCTGAGCCCTGCCCCGTCAACGGTCCCAGTTTGTTCAGCGCCATCGAGAAGATGGTCGGGAACATGATGGAGTTGAACAGGCCAACGCCCAGCAGCGCCCACATCGCGATGTGGCCATCGCCGAAAATCGCCACCAGCAGCAGCGCGAACGCGGCGGCCGAGTTGAAGGCCAGGGTCTTGCCAGGGCTGACGTAGCGCATGACGGCGAAGCCGATGAAGCGGCCCAGCATCGCGCCGCCCCAGAAGTAGCTGACGTAAGGCGCCGCCTGGTGTTCCGGCAGGCCGGCGATGTGCGGCTCGCCGATGAAGTTGATCAGGAAGCTGCCGACGCAAACTTCCGCGCCCACATACAGGAAGATACCGATCACGCCCAGCACCAGATGACGATGCTGCAGCACCTGCTTCCAGCCGCCACCGTCGACCGACTGCGCGGCCGGCTGCTCGGCGTCGACAATCTTCGGCAGGCGCGCCATCGCAAACAAGATCGCCAGCACCAGCAAGGCGCCGGCCAGCGCCAGATACGGACCCTGCACGCTGGCCGCCTGGTTGGCGTAGTACGCTGCCACCTGGTCGGCGGGCAGCTTGGCCAGATCGGCGGTGCTCATGACGCCACCGGCCAATATCAGCATGCCGCCCAGGGTCGGCGCCACCGTGGTGCCCAGCGAGTTGAAGGCCTGGGTCAAGGTCAGGCGGCTCGATGCCGTCTGCGGGTCGCCCAGGATGGTCACGTAAGGATTGGCCGCCACCTGCAGGATGGTGATGCCACCCGCAAGAATGAAGAAAGCCAGCAGGAACAGCGCATAACCGCTGGTCGACGCAGGGTAGAACAGCGCGCAGCCTGCGGCGGCGATGGTCAACCCGGCGACGGCGCCGTTCTGGTAGCCGATCCGCTTGATCAGCGCGCCGGCCGGCAACGAGACGATGAAGTAGGCGCCGAAGAAGCAGAACTGCACCAGCATGGCCTGCACATAGGTCAGCGTATAAATCGACTTAAGGTGCGGGATCAGGACGTCGTTCAACGCCGTCAGCAGACCCCACATGAAGAACAGGATCGTGATGATGATGAGTGGGCCGGTGTTACCCTTGGCCTGCGACGGGCTGCCCGGTACTCCGGCAGCTTTCGATAATGGTTCCATGCTTGCTCTTTCTCTTGTATTTGCTGTTTTTACTTAAAGTCGCCGCACGCCGTCGCGTCCTTGTCTTTGGCCGCGCCGCCAACGATCTGGATGTTGGCGAAGGTGGCCGCGAACGGACCGTCCGCCGATACGGCGAACGGTGTGGACAACGCGTCGGGTTTCAGTCCTTTGGCGCCGAAGCACGACAGCGGGATCTTCACCGTCTGTTTTCCCTTGCCGGCCATGCGCTGGAACACGGCGCTGGCGTCGAGTTCCACGTTTTCCATCCAGATGCCGGCCTTCCCTTGTGGGGCGCCGGTGACGATGGTATCGAATTGCAGCGCGCCGTCGGTGCCGGCGATCGCGGGAATCGGCATGGCCTTGCCGGATTGCGCCGACAGTTTAGCAGGACCGGACCAAGTTAGCCTTTTTGCATCCTGTTGTGTGTTGATCTGCGCCGTCTCGACCTTCACCGTGGGCAGATTGAACACCGCGTTCAGGTCCGCGCCCAATGCCGTCCTCTGGCCGCCGCTTTCCACATACAGTCCATAGGTGGCGCGGTCGGCGGGGCTATACACCGGCATGGCCGTGCTCTTTCCGCAGCCTCCCGGCGCGAAGCTTGCGTCGAGCATCGGCAAGGTCGCCTGGCCTGCCGGGGAGGAGTAGGTCAGGCCATAACCGTATTTGAATAGCGGATCGTAGCCGGCGTCGCCGACATTGAGCGGCGACTGGCAGGCCGACTTGGGCCACGAGAACGACAGCTTGCCGCGGAAGTCCGCGTTGACCTTGCCGTCCGCCTTGCGGAACAGGACATCGGCCACGCCCTTGCCCTCGGTGCCCGGCAGCCAGGCCGAGACGAAGCTGTCCGACAGGTTGAGGATGTCGTTGGCGTACAGCGGGCGGCCGGCCACCAGCACCGTCACCACCGGCTTGCCCTTGTCCGCCACCGCCCGCAGCACGGCCAGATCCTCCGGATGGCGGCCGGACAAGCGCAGCGTGCCCGATGGACCGATATCGCCGTCGCCCTCCGCGTAAGGCGTCTCGCCGATGACGGCGATGACGGCGTCGAACTTGCCGACATCGACGCCGGCGGCGTTCTCGCTGAAGGTGACGTTGCCTTTGCCGGCGGCATCCTGGATGCCGGCAAGGATGGTGTCGCCGATCGGATAGTCGCTGTTCTTGTTATCCGTCCCCTGCCAGGTCAGCGACCAGCCGCCCGACTGGTTGGCCATGCTGTCGGCGCTCTTGCCGACCACGAGGATCTTTTTGCCGCGCGCCAGCGGTAGCACGCCGCCGTTATTCTTCAACAGCACCAGCGATTCGCGCACCGCACGGCGTGCCAGCGCGCGGTCCTGCAACGCCTCCTGTTTGCCGGCGTAGTGGTTCTGCGATGGCTTCTTGCCGTCGAACAGGCCTGCGCGCAGCTTCACGCGCAGGATGCGGGTCACCGCGTCGTCGATGCGCGACATCGGAATCTCGCCTTTCTCCACCTGGACGATGGTGTTGGCGATGAATGTCTTCCAGTGCTCCGGCACCATGACGATATCGACGCCGGCATTGATCGATTGCGGGCAGCTGTCGTTGGCGCATCCCGGCACTTCGGCGATGCCGTTCCAGTCGCTGACGATCAGGCCATCGAAGCCCATCTTGGTTTTCAACGCGTCGGTCAGCAGCGCTTTACTGCCGTGCATCTTGCCATGATCGGCGCCGCCCTCGACATCGTTCCAGCTGTTGAAGGAGGCCATGACCGTCTGCACGCCGGCTTCCAGCGCGGGATAGTAGCCCAGCGCATGGATGTTGATCATGTCGGCCTTGGTGGCCTGGTTGACTCCGCGATCCTTGCCCTCCGCAGTACCGCCGTCGCCGACGAAATGCTTGGCGGTGGCTACCACGGTGCCATCGCCTTTCAAATCGCCCTGAAGGCCCTTGACGTAGGCGCCGGCGTAATCCCTGACGATTGCCGGATCTTCCGAGAAGCTCTCATAGGTGCGCCCCCAGCGATCGTCGCGCACCACCGCCAGCGTCGGCGCGAACACCCAGTCGATGCCGGTGGCGCGCACCGCCCTGGCGACCGAGCGCGCCATCTGCTCAACCAGTTTTTTGTCGCGCGCGGCACCCAAGCCGATATTGTGCGGGAACAGCGTGGCGCCATACATATTGCTATTGCCGTGCATGGCGTCGATGCCCCAGATGACCGGCACCTTGACCTTCATGTCGGTGCCCAGCGACGCGTCGTAGTAGGCGTCCGCCAGCTTGACCCAGTCGGCGGCGGTGGCGTACTTGTTCCCCTGCGGCCAGCTGCCGCCGCCATTAAGGACGGAACCGATATAGAACTCGCGCACCTGCTCCGGCGTGATGAACTTGATCTCGGGCTGCGTCATCTGGCCGACCTTTTGCGCCAGGGTCATGCCGGCGACGATGCCGACGATGCGCGCCTCCATCGCCTTGTCCTGCTTGACGGCGCTGGTGATGCGCGGCCAGTCGGCGAGCGGGGTTGAAGCAGTGGCTGGCGCGGCGGCGATGGCGTGGGTGCCCAGCGCCAGCATGGAGGCCAGGACGGCGCGGCGCAGGATGTGGTTATGATGCGTTTTCATTCGGGGTCGGTCTCCGTGATTGATTTATTGTTGGTTCTGGTCGCGCACGAAGGCGCCGTACCACCGGCCGCTTTGCTTGACGATGCGGCGCTGCGTCGGATAGTCGACATAGGTCAGGCCGAAGCGGCGCAGGTAGCCCTCCGACCATTCGAAGTTGTCCAGCAAACTCCAGGCGAAATAGCCTTTGATATTCGCCCCGGCGGCGACCGCATCGCGCACCGCCAGCAGATGGCGGATCAGGTAATCGCGCCGCGCCGTATCGTCGACGGTACCGTCGGCATCCACGTGATCGTCGTAGGACGATCCGTTCTCGGTCACATACAAATCGCCGGTAGGATATTCGCGCACCACGCGCGCCAGCAGATCGACCAGCCCTTGCGGCGACACCTCCCAACCGAAGTCAGTACGCTCCCGATCTTGCGGATGGATGATGGCTGTGCGCAGCGGATATTGGTCTGGCGCGTCGGTGACCACTTCCGGGAAGTAGTAGTTCACTCCGAGGAAATCGCAGGGGACGGCGATGGCCTCCATGTCACCGGGCAGCACCACCGGCGCGTCCCCATTCACCAGCCGCAACGCCAACTCGGGATAGCCCCGGCCATACAGCGCATCGAGGAACCAGCGGTTGCGCAGAGCGTCGTGGCGCACCACCGCCTGCTGGTCGGCGGTGCTGTCGGAGGCCGGCTTGATCGGATGCAGGCTCAATGCGATACCCACCTTCGCATCCGGCACATTGGCGCGGATGATCGGCACGGCCAGGCCGTGCGACACCAGCACGTTATGGCAGACCTGAAGCGCCAGCGGCAGGCTTTTGTTGCCAGGTGCGTGCATGCCGTCCCAGTTGCCATGCATGGCCGTGCACCACGGCTCGTTGTGGGTCATCCAATGCTTGACTCGGTCGCCCAGGTGTTTGGTCATCACGTCGACGTATCGCAGATAGGCGGCGATGGTGGCGCGGTTCGCCCAGCCACCCTGCTCCTGCAGATATTGCGGCAGGTCCCAGTGGTACAGCGTGCACCACGGCTGCAGGCCGCGCGCCAGCATGCCGTCCACCAGGCGCGAATAAAACGCCAGCCCCTCGGGATTCGGTTGTTCGTCCACGCCGTTGAAGATGCGCGTCCACGCGATAGAAAAGCGGTAGGAGTTCAGGCCCATGGTCCGTGCCAGATCCAGATCCTCCTCCCAGCGGTGATAGTGGTCGCAGGCGACGGCGCCGGTGGCGCCGTCGCGCACCTTGCCCGGCGTCGCGCTGAAGGTGTCCCAGATCGACGGCACGCGGCCGCCGACGTCGGCCGCGCCTTCGATCTGGTAGGCGGACGTCGACACGCCCCACAGGAAGTCGCCAGCGAAATCCGAACGGCTTATCGCCTTGGTCAAGTCGGTGGAAGTCATGATGATCGTGCGTCTCCGAAAGTGGAATCGTTTCCAATATACTACAAAAAAAGAGCGCGCGGCCGGCGCGCACTCCGTTATTTAGCGCTTTTGCGCGAAGGAGCTTTTGCCAGCGAGGCGCGCTCCGTCACGTGCAGCTTGTATTTGCGCTTGACCGGGCGGTCCGTCCCGTAGCACCGGTTCAGCAGGTAATTCAAGCCGTCCATGGTCATCTCGCTCCACGGTATATGGACGCTGGTCAGGCGCGGCGCAGCGAATTCCGCGCTGTGCGTGTCGTCATAACCGAGCACCGACATTTGCCCCGGCACCGCGACGCCCGCCTGCTGGAAGAAGGACAAGGCGCCGACCGCCATCTCGTCGTTGGCGCAAAACACCGCCGTGAACTCCCCGCCCGACGCCAGCAGCCGCTCGGCGCACTCCCAGCCCCCTTCTGGCGTGAAATTACCATCCGCTATCCACACCTTGCCGCTGTCGATGCCCGCCTCGTCCAGCTCCGCCATGAAACCGGCGATGCGCTCCTGGTTATCCGGCGCGCTGGCGCGTCCGGCGATGACGGCGATCTTGCGGTGCTTCTGGTCCAGCAGCGTGCGCGCCGCCAGCCGGCCGCCGGCCTTGTGGTCGGCCGTGAAACACTGCTCGGCGATGCCGGCGTAACGGTGGTTGATGACCGCCACCCGCGACTGGAACGGCCCGAGCGCCGCGAAATCATCATCTTCCAGCGAATTGCTCATGACGAGCAGACCATCGCTCCCGCGCTCGATCAAAAAATTCACACCGTCGATCGCCTGCTGCCGCTCGTTGCCGTCGCCGACGCCGAAAGCGACCACCATGTTCAAGCCCGACGCGCGCAACGCCGTGTAAATCGACTGCAGGATCGGCGTGTAGAACGTCCCGCTCAGGTACGGGATATAAACGCCGATCATCTGCGAACTACCGGACAGCAGCGAGCGCGCCGCGTGGGAAGGCCGGAAATCCAGTTCCACGATGGCCTTTTGCACCTTCTCGAGCGTCGCCTTGGACACCGATCCCCTGCCGCTGACAACGCGCGAGGCGGTGCCCAGCCCCACTCCCGCCAGGCGGGCGACGTCTTTGATTGTTGCCACGAGTTCCCTCATCCGTTGAGTCTATGCGGCGGTCAGCATACCGCATCGCCCCGAACGATGACAAGCGAGGCGCGACGCAAGCCCCTTCTAGTCCGCCAGCGCCGCCACGATGCTCTTCTGCGCCTTCTCCACCGGCATGCGGGTGTTCCAATAAGTGGTCAGCACGTCCTGCAGCGCGCCGTTCTGGTCCGGCGTCAGGTGCACCTCGATCATGCCCACCTGGCGCGACTTGTCCTTCATGATGGCCATGCCGGCCTGCGCGCACATGTCCATGGACGAGGTGTCGGCGTTGCTGAGGATGGGCAGCGAGCCTTTTAGCTTGTTGAATTCCAGTTGCGCGGCCGGCGCCAGCACCGTCGTCGCCAGCAGTTTTTGCGCCTTGACCGTCTCCGGATTCTTCGTCTTCGGGAAGACGAAGGCGTCGCCCTGGATCAGGTACGGCACATTCGGACCGAGGCCGGCGATGCAGCCGAAGTCCTTGCCGGCGGTTTGTTTGGCGGCGGCGAATTCGCCCTTGGCCCAGTCGCCCATGATCTGCACCCCCGCCCTGCCGCCGACCACCATGGCGGTGGCGTCGTTCCAGTTGCGGTTGGGCGAGCCGGGATCGACATAGGTCTGCAGCCGCTTGAAGGCCAGCAGCACTTTTTTAAACGCCTCGGAATTGATCGCCTGCGGCGAGCGGTCGCGCAGCACCGACAGGTACAGCGCCTTGCCGCCGATGTTGGCCAGCATGGCCTGGAACAGGATGTTCTCCTGCCACGGCTGGCCGCCGTGCGCCAGGCCGATCAGGCCGGCCGCCTTGAGTTTGTCGAGCGCGGCGAACAGTTCGTCCGGCGTGGCGGGCTCCTTGACGATGCCGGCTTTTTTGAACGCGGCCTTCGAGTACCAGATCCAGGTCGACATGTGGATGTCGACCGGCGCCGCGTAAAAGTGTCCGTTGACCTTGATGACGTCCAGTATCGGCGCCGGCATCAGCTGGTCCCATTTGTCGCGCAGCGCGATATCGTCGACGTTGTTGAGCGAGCCCTGGTCGATCAAGTCGCGGAATTGTTTGGTGGTGTTGAACTGCGCGGCCGTCGGCGGATTGCCGCCGACGATGCGGTTGATCGCCACAGATTTGGCCTGGTCCGCGCCGGCGACCGCCGTATCGGCCCAGACGCCGCCGGCGGCGCGATAGGCATCGGCGAATTTGCGCACGGCGGCCGACTCGCTGCTCGAGGTCCACCAGTGCATCACTTCCGCCTTCGGTCCGGCCGCCGCGGCGACGGACGCCGTTGGCGCCAGCAAGCCCGCCGCCATCAAAATCGCCGCTCCGGTGGCCCGTGCCAGTGCCCCTCTTTGCTTGAACATCCAGTCTCCTTGAACGCCGAAGTGGCCCGGCGCGCCGCGCGCGATTGGAAACGTTACCAATTCACAAACACGAATATATCACCCAATTATTTTGAGTGTCAACGTATTGTGAACGATAGTTACGGGTCGCTTCGCCGCAGGGACGCCTCGCCATTCAAGGCGAACGGCATCGACCTGGCCCACCGGTTCGACGATAGCGAGAATGTCAGCGCGCGGACCTGGTGGTACCAGCCGGCCGGCACGTACAGCATGTCGCCGGGATTGACGACGCACTCGATCATGGTTGCCTGGCGCGCCAGCGGGAACCGGTCGAAATCGGGCGCCTCGGGATCGAACGGAGAGCCGAACAGGATGGCGTTCGCTTCGTTCGGGTACAGGAACTCGTCATGATGGGGCGGCGACAGGAAAATCCGCTTGGTGCCCCATATCTGCGCGAAGATATTATCGTCGTAGTCGCAATGCAGCGGCGTCACCGTGCGGGCCGGGCCAATCCAGAAACGGGGCGGGCCCATTTTGTCGAAATAGGTCGGCCAATGGCACATGTTGTTCAATTCGCGCAGCTCCAGATTGCCGAGATAAGGCGGCAGGTCCTGCGTTTCGACGGCGACCAGGTCGAGATACTCTCCCATCGACATATCCCGCATCGCGCGGTCCGCCGCGAACGCGGTGTTGATATAGTCACCCACCCGCGCGCGCACCCGCACCTCGCTGTAGCGATCGCGCAGCGTCTGCGGCGACAGTGCGCACAGCGGCCAGCGGTTGACGATACCGGTGATCAGGAATGGCAGTCCTTGCGCGGCGCGCGCGCGGAACGCGGCCGCATCGAGCGCACGCACGCGCGGCACTTCGGAGATCGCCGGCATTGCGCGTGCGGCGCCGCGTATCGCGTCACGCATCTCTTGAATGGACGTGACGCCGCGAACCTGTGCATCCCTTTGCTCGCGCGCCTGTCTTTTGGCGGCTGCCTCCTCCGGCGACGCAGGCCTCGACGCCTCCAACGGCGGCGGCGAGCGCGGGCTGCTCCGCGCCGCCGGCGTTACCTGATCACCGGCCGCCGGATTTTTCTCTTTTGACATATGCCTTACCTTGAATCCCGATGTTCTTACATGCCGCGCAGCATAACGCATGCGGCTGATTGTTCGCTAGTGCACCGCCAGACGTCACTGTCCTGATGTCAGTCAACGCGCTCACTTGATGAGCTCGACTTGGCGAGGTTCCTCGCGCTCGGCGGAATGATGTCGGTCAACTTCCGCTTGGCGATGCATCCTCCAAAAGGATCGGCATGGCTGGAAGCGTTTTTCCACTTTTTCGAAGGCAAGGCATCAGCGACGTTCGTGAGCCTGGCCGGCCTGGGCCTACCTGCTGACAGGCATGGGCAGCGCCAGCATCGTCATTGGCGCGTTCCTGCTGGTCTCATCGAACCGGGCGGCGGGATTATGGAGATTCCCGCTTCCAGCCGGCCGCATGACGTTGACGCTCTACCTGGCCCACATCCTTCTTTGCATGGGCACGCTGGAAGCGGTCGGCGCGCTGGACGGCTCCAGAAGTCTTGCAGCGACTACCGTCTTTTCGGTAGGATTCCTCGTCGCCGCAACCCTCGCGGCCCACCTGTGGAGTCCGAAGTTTTCGCAGGGGCCGGTTGAATCGTTGATGCGGTTCGTTACCGGATCACGTATCGCTGGTTCAAAAATAGCACGACCGATGTAAGAGCAAGAATCGGATAGTCCGCGCGTTGCGCTCCGGGTCTAATGTCGACTCCAATCACCCAGGAGTCTGTCATGAATTTTCGTATCACCGGCCTGTCGCCGACACCATTCCAACCTTACTTCGGCTTGCCGGACGCCGATCTGGAAGGCCTCGGCATCAAACGTTATGTGGTCGAGGAAAAACCAGGTTTTCCCGACCGTATCGAGATGGTGGAGGCGGAAGTCGGCGAGACCGTGCTGCTGCTGAATCATGTCTGTCAGCCAGCGATGACACCATACCGCGCTTCCCACGCTATTTTTGTGCGGGAAGCGGCCACGAAGGCTTACGACGCCGTCAATCAAATCCCCCAATCGATGCGCATCCGGCTGCTGTCACTGCGTGGCTATGATGCCAGCGGCATGATGCTGGCCGCTGACGTCGTGCAGGGCACCGCGATAGAGACCGTCATCGTCGAACTGTTTGGAAATCCTGACGTCAGCTATATCCATGTCCACAACGCCAAGCAGGGTTGCTACGCCGGCCGAATCGACCGCGCGTGACGAAGCTGTGGAAGCCTGTTGTCGGCATCGGCAGCCCGGCGCCGGTTTGAGAGCGATGTCGCGATGTCCCTCGGCAGCTCAGACTCCTCTTATATTGTAATTTTAATATTCAATGTATAGTCGAACTGCGCTTCCCTGGCAAGCTTGGACGGAGCGCCCGTGTCGCACATCGTTCAACCATTGCCTGGAGAAATTTCATGAAACGCATGTTCGCAATATTCGCCTTTTTCACCTTGTTGGGCGCCTCGGCGGCAGACCTCAAGGGTACCGTCAGCTTTGAAAACGGTCTCTACACTTACAGCTACGAACTCTCGGCATCGGAATACCCGGTGGAGGAGGTGTTGGTGCTAGTAAAAAGTAACGACGCAACCTTTGACTTGCACCCGATCTCCTTCACCAGTCCCGGTGCATGGATTTTCAATACCTACGTCGGGGTCAATCCAAACCGTGACGACCTTTTTCCTCCCGTTACCTACTTTGGCTGGGGACTCATCGGCTCTAGCGATACAAATGCGGTGTCCGGTTTTTCTTTCACCACGGATGCTCCGCCCGCCGCCAACCCGGTACCCATTACCTATATGCTCTTCGCGCCTGGTTACCAAGGCGGCCGGCCACCGCTTGACGCTTTTTATTTGGGGTCCGTTGTGGCGCCGGATTTTTTAGTCGTACCACCACCAGTACCTGAGCCGCAGACCTACGTGATGCTTCTGGCCGGACTGGGCCTGGTCGGGTATGCATTTTCTGTCGCAAAATTGCCCAATAGAATTCAAAATTACTCCTAAGCCAGCGATATTGTTTTGCTACGGAGAGTTTCCGCTGTACAATTTCAGATTAAATTTGAACAACAATCTGAGACTATGGCCATCCTCTCCACCGATGCGGCAGCGCGCCTGCGTGCCGCGACCAACCGCAAACTCAAGATCGCAGTCGTAGTAATTTGCGTCGTCCTGATGACGCTCGTGGTCGCCTATTCGGAGCGTGATATCTCGCTGCCGGTTCACAGCGGGAAAGTCATGTAACGAGCGTTGCGCGCCAATAGAGATAATTTCGCGGAAAAGAAAAGGCCAATCCGAAGATTGGCCTATCTCTTTGATTCTATTGGTCGGGGTGAGAGGATTCGAACCTCCGACCCACGCTGCTGCCCCGGCTATGGTGCGTAGCGCACAGCGACTGCCAACTCGCTTTCTCCCAGAACATCGCTTAGTCGCCAAAATACGCCACGATGTGATCAACTGCAGTCGCGGCGGTCACGCGCCCCTCACCCTTGCAGTACACGCACAGCGGATGGAACCAGATACCCAGCGCGAGCCTTTGCCAAGCATATCGATACCCGCGCGTTGTACTGCTCTGCTTATCGGTCCGCAACGTCGCCGGCTGAACGACCAGCAACTACGTTCACATAGCGATCGGCATGACACAAGACATGACGCAACCGTCCCGATAACGACGTTCATGCAAATTCCATTATTGCCACATGGATAATAATGTTATAAGATTGCCATGCCGCAATTCTTATAACAAATCTAGGGAAATCAAATGTCTTGGAAAATCTTGCGCGCTTCTGCGCTCGCCGCCAGCATCTTGCTGTCAACTACTTCAGCAAATGCTGAGCTCATTACACTCGAAATGCATTTCAGCGGAGAGAGTCAGGACAACACCGTTCGCGCCGACGGTACCCTCACGATTGACGTGCCAATTTACGCCGAGAACGAATTTGTAGTTTCCACGTCAGACATCAGAGATTTCTCCATGATCGTAACCGGATCGAGAGCAAGCAATGGAGTTTTTAAGGAATCGATCCAGAAATATTGGTACGGTGATTATCCCGGCCTCGTAAACTTTTACTCCCCATCGAAACTCGACTTCACGAAAGAACTCGTGGGTCAGCGACTTTCAAATGGTGATCATTTTTTCACCCCAGGCGAGTACGACGAATCGGATCATATAATTCACAACGGCGGCTTTGGCTCTGGGGGCCACTCAGCGTCTTTAGCATGTACTATCAGCTGCCCGGGTTTGGGCCACCCGCAGAGAACGGTACTTGGGAATTGATCCGGTTAGAGTCGCTCCGCGCTATTGGGCACATCCCTCCTGCTCCAGTTCCCGAGCCAACAACCTACCTGATGATGCTAGCGGGGATGGCTCTCATCGGGACCGTTGCACAGGGTCGCAAAAAGATTTAAGCACTCCCTCGCAGAAAAGAACCTAGGGGCCAGCATACGCATGCATGTTTTGAGTAAGCTGTCCCGGTTTAGCTAATGATTATTTAACCCAGATTTTTCTGCGGTCAGATATTTGCCATCGATCGCTTGAATGACGTCGGCAATCGGGTTCAGCTGGCCAGAACCGTATCGATAAGTGCGGCGGCTTGGTCGTTACAGATAACGTTGGTGAAGGTCGCGCAGTGGTCCTTAACCGCCAAGTTGTGCCCAGCGAACTCCGAAGCCCCCGCCTTCGCTCCAGTCGAACCGACTTGACTGACGGGCGTAATGGCGTCGATGATCACCAGTATTTGGCCCCCGCCAGCTGGGCAATAATGGAGTGCATCGCCGTGATGTTTTGCGCCTGTGTGAAGGCCCCAGGAATGCCGTCGTTGTAGCTGTTGACGCCGTCGAGATATCAAACAACACGGGAGGAATCGACCAGTACCAGCGGGAGCTGTACGCGCAGGTGATTCCATACGGTGGTACCGCCAACGGTGCGCAGTGCTACCAGATCAAAACCTGGCCGGTATTGCGCATCGCGTGACTCAGGAAGCCGATTTAACTCAGCGATGTCTCGTCGCCGGATGCCGGGGCGCTGCCGGCTACCACTGGATTGCCGTACGACATGATGCTGTCGCCGAAGACTGAAGTGGAGTTGAGGGAGCTGATCACTGTTCCAGCCGATGTTGTGACGTTGTTCGACGATGCCGATTCAGGGTGGGACCGACCGAGTTGATGGCCTTGGCCTCCAACGATCATCCAGGAATCCGACGTACCAACCCACGATCCTAGTCACGCTATGCGCAAATACCTCCCGAACTTACCCTCACGATTCCGCTTCGCTTCTGCCATGTCAATTACCCGCATTCTCTGGCCGACAAGGCTCCTGAACTCGTCAACCGCCTCAGCTGTTACCTCACCCGCTGCATGGCGAGCCTCTACTTCCTGCATCCATGTCCTCCAATAGTCTCGTGATCATAGGCAGCCGAACTATCAACGGCGCTGGCAAGCTGAAGCGCACCAACGACAGCTACATCGAAGGGACACTCCGCGATGGCCTGCCGCTGACCGGCAAGCTGGTCAGCGCGCGCGGCGGCGAATACGAAGGCCACTTCAGCGCCGGCATCGCGCTTGGCAAGCCGTGCTCACCGGCATGACCACCTGCTACGAGGGCGAATTCCTAACGGCGTACCGCATGGCGAAGGCAGTTTCACGCCGACGGCTATGCGCCATCAGCGCTAGCATGGCGCACACGCGCCGTGCTACAAAAGGCCTATGCTCGCACAGGCAGAATGTTACGTTTGGAGAGAATTCAAAGCTAATAGTCAGGTACCATGCATTTCCATTTAACAACTGCAAGGCCCACATGAAATTTCTTTCACACATTGCCACTATCGCGTTGCTCGCGTTGTCGGCTGGAGTGACAAATGCGGCAGTCTACGTCGTTGCACATCCTGACGACTTAACTTTTCTCATGGGTGGAAACACAATTACAGATATCAAAGGAAACTACCCGACGGTTGTCGTGATTTTGACGGCCGGCGATGCGATGAATTTGAATCTTGCGAATAACCCCGCAAAACCTTCAAACATGCGCGACTACAACAACATGAGCCAACCATATTATCGCGTACGTTTATGGGGTCATGAAGCGGCCATTTCCACGTGGCTTCCTGCCGTCTACTCGAAGGTTCCACAGCGCTCGACAGAGTACTTCAGCGCCACCGCGCCTGCAGTTGAAAAGGTCATCCTTGGCAACGTCGTCAATTACTACTTAAACCTGCCCGACACTAAGATCGCAGCTCTGTACGACTCAGGCGGTGCGCTAAAAGATGTGGAAGGCGTCAACACCTATACTCAAGCGTCGCTTCGCGAAACCATTCGGCAAATTATTTCGCGGAACAATAAGAACACGCCTACGCTCGCGGTAAATTATCAGGAGCCGGATCCCGATCACATTGAGCCCTGGTACAACGAAGCAATGATTGTAAATGGCACATGGGTCATTCCCACCTACCTAAACGTGGACCATGGCGACCATACTGCCGCCGGTAAGTTTGTACGGGACGCCATCAATGAGAGTTCCAAGTACTGGTGTGTGGGCCAGATCATCTACATGGGGTACGCGACGACACTTTATCCAGAGGTCGCAAACCTGCGGTTGACGCATGAACCTGGGGCTCTCGCGATGAACCAAGTGCTTGTGGACAGAGGGAACTTGACATGGAACCCGACCTTACAGAATGGACAAGGCGGTCTACAGCGTGGGGCTTGGGATGACTTCCACAAAGCTTTTATCGGCAAGCAGAAATTCCGGCTCTATGGAATCCCCAACGCGGGAGCTTGCGCTTTCTAAAGGAAATTAAATTGGCGGAACAATCTGGCGCTCTGCCCGCAGCAGCACCAAGCCCGTCCTTAGATCGGCATGGAGGTGCCTCGACAGTAGGTTAGAAAAGACAAAGCCCAGTTCCGATATTAGACAATCGTCTAATATACAGCGCTGGGCTTATATACAGTTCTTCTTGTAAGTCTTTGATTCTATTGGTCGGGGCGAGAGGATTCGAACCTCCGACCCCGTGCACCCCATCCAGAACGGCACCCGCCGCAAAAGCCCTATTCATGCAGGTTTGAGCATTATCCATATAATATACAGTGTTTATAGAAATGGAATATCGCGGGGCATCGTCCAAGTTGGTCGATGAATATTATACGGCCAGTTGAGAGGTGGCAATCATAATCTCAGGCAGCCAGCCAGCGCCGCCTCCAGCGCGCCCTCGTACTTCCGGCCGCGCGGCCAGTCGCGCGCGAGCGCCAGGATCTTATCGCCGTCGGCGGCGTCCAGCGGCAACTTGTCGAACTCGAATGCCGGGCGACCCGGCACTTCCATAACGCACGGCACGTAGGTCGGCACATTGACAATCTGCGTTGCCGGCGGCGCTGTGCCGCAGCCGGCCAGAAGCACGAGGACCAAGACGATGTGTTTCATTTCAGATCCTTCAGCAACTGGTTGACGGCCGGCATGGCCTCGTCGCAAGTAGTGGCGCGCGCGCTGGCCAGCTTCTCCAGGGCGCCGTCGAAGCGGCGGCCATTCAGCGCGGCTAGTTGCTGGGCGGCGGCGCTGCGCTGCTCGGCGGCTCGCTTCTCGTCGGCGAGCTTGAGGATGGCGTTGTTCTGCAGGTCGGCGCCAGCCCGCAGCGCGGCGGTGGTCAACTGCTCCGCCTTCAGGTCACCCAGCGCCTGGTCGCGCGCGGAGCTGACGAACCACAAGGCTGTGCCGCCGGCGGCGCCGCCGACCACCAGCAGGCCGGCCAGTGCAATGGCGGCAACCTTCCAGATACCGCCGACGGCGACGCCGGCCAAGGAGTCGAGCGCGCTCACCGTGCGCCCGTCAGGCAGAGGTCGCGTTCGGCGGCGCGGCGCTTGGTCAGCCCGGGCAGCGGCACAAGCACGCCCATCACGCGAGCCTTGTCCCAGCGCGGCAGCTGATTGCATGCGCCGACCAGGTCGCCGACGTAGAGCATGCGCGCCGCCGTCGAGTTGGCGGTGCTGCACGCGATGCCGGGCCCGAGGTTGAACGCAGCGTCGGCGAAGGCGGCCAGGACCGGAACGGGCAGCCCGGGGCGGCAGGCCTCGACCTGCGCAACGGCTTTCTGCATGTCGACGGTCAGCAGCGCGCCGCACTCGTCCAGCGAGTACTTGCGCTTGGCGATGACGTCGGCGCCGGTGTGGCCGTAGCAGACCGTCAGGATGCCCGGCGGGTCGTAATAAGCGAACTGGCGCAAGCCTTCCGCCGGTACAGCGATGGCCGTGGCCAGGGCTGCCGCTGCAGCCGCACGTTGTTTAGCTGTTGCCATTTTTATCTCCAGAAAGTTCCTGTTGCGCGACGAGGCGCGCGAGCGCCGACGCCAGCGAGACGCCGCCGGCAATACCGGCGAACAGGCCGGGACGGATGCTGGCCGGCTGGTAGAACTGCACCACCATCTCGGCAGCGCCGAGCAGCGCGGCCAGCAGGCTGAATTTGAAAGACCACGCGCGCTTCAGGACGGCGCGCCAGTCGTCGATGAGTTTGAATTTCATTTGAGTTTCCAGAGTGCGTAGACGGCGGCGGCGGCGCCGGCCATTGCGGCGATCCACTTCGCCGGCCGCTCGAGCCAGCCCAGCACGCGGACGCCGCCGCGCATGGACGTCATCACCTCCGCCATGTCGCGCAGCGAGGGGATATCGAGCTGGCCGATTAATTCCTTGATGGAGTCGATGCCAGCGAGCGTTTCCTGGGTCAAGCGCGTGTTGCCCGTCATATTGCTTTTTAGCACGTGGAAATCGTTGACCAGTTCGTCGAGGCGCACGGCAACATGCGCCACAGCCCCCTCCACTTCCGTCAGCCGGCGCTGGTTGTCCTCGTGACGCGCGGCGTCGGTAAATTCGTCTGCTGGCATAAGCTCTTTCATTGGGCGTAAAAAACCCGCTGCTGCGGGCGGGTGGCGCTTGATTTGATTTATGGCGCTGGAGGATCTTCCGGCACCTCAGGCGGCTCGTCTGGATCACTATCTCGCCAGTCCCACGTCCAGGTATTTCCCGTTTCCCCGGTCTGGTAGGAGCACCACCAGTCCACGTGGCAGCGCGATGTATGTATGGCGTTCTTCCATAGGCCATTTTCGTAAAGATTTGCAGCAGCGGCATTCTCGAATCCGATGCATGGGTATGGCGGGAATGGCATGCTAAATCCTTAGTTGTATTCGATCAAAACCCAAGCGCGGCCGGCGTCGCCTGATAGCCATGACGAACCGGATGATGAGCCCGCTACGCCCCCGCTACCACCTCCATAGTCCGCGCTGCCGCTGGCAAAACTTGAGTTAACTTGGTTCCCTGCAAAACCGCCACTGGCGGCGAAGGTTACAGCGGGGGCAATCAGCGCCGAATTCTGGCCGGTGGCGATAACTGCGCCAGAGCCTGCCCCGGGAGCTGTTGCTGCAAGATTGGAGAAGGTCGACGACGCTACACCTACGGTACCGGCCCCGTTGAGGGTCAACGGCGTCTGCGCCACCTGCAAGGGCTGCCCCTGGCCGCCGGCCACCGTGCCGACGTTGCCTGCCGAGTTGTTGGCAGAAGGCCCGACCGCCCCAGCGCCGCCGGTAGGGCTGAACGTAATAGAGGCGCCACTGTTGGTTGCAGTTGCGGCCCCGGAAGCGCCACCGATCCCCGCACCGCCCGATGCAGCGTAAGAGGCGCCGGTAGATGTTGCGGTAGCGGTCGCGTTTCCTGATGGTTGCCCGGTGCCCCGGTAACCGAACGCGCCACCACCTGTTGCGGCTGCAACCGTGTTGTTTGAGATCGATGTGTTTGTCGCGGTAGCTGTTCCTGAAGCGCCGCCGGTAATATTTAGATCGCCACCAGTTGCAGATCCGCCAGCCACGCCAAGCGCTGTTGCGGTTCCTGGTGCGGTAGAAACCCCTCCAACAACGAACGCGGCGTTACCGCCCAAGCCGCCACCACATGTCACAGCCACGCCGGGGCCAGTTACCGTCGTAGTGCCGCCGTTGTTTCCGTTTGCTGATATACCGGTTCCGCCACCAACCCCGACGGCGCGCGCGCCCATCGAAAGGCTAAACGCATCGCCGGCTTTTACGTACACCGTTCGGATCGCGTACCCCGCGGCGCTTCCGCCGGAAGCGGCCGCAGCGCGCCCGAACGCTCCACCAGGGGCCACCGCTGCGCCGGAGCCGTCCGACCCCTTGACGTGAAATCGAACCAAGCCATCGCGGGGCGCCACCCATACCGTGCTACTTTCATGGAAAACAGCATTGCGGAACAGTGTAACGGCGGTCGCAGACCCGTCGCCGCGCCGAACTGTGACATTAAAAAGGGTGGTGGTTTCAGCCTCGAAGACAAGCTTATCCTCTGGTGCGAGGACCGTCGTCCCGCCTTCAACCACAATCGCCGAGTTGCTGGTGATGGTTGGCGTGCCCTTCACGATCACCGTGCGGCGGGCGCCAGGTTGCGGCGCTGGCGCGACGCCAGTGATAATGGCGTCGCCGGTCATCGCCATCAGATTGCCGCCGCTAGCCCACGGGTCGATGGTGGCCGCGCTGGCGATATCAGTACCCTTCTTTTCGTTGATAGCGCCGGTCATGTTCCCGGCCGTCATACCGCCGCCGGGGCCGCGCGCGCCGCCGGGGGCGATAGTCCAATCGCTGGCACTGCCGACGCCTTCGAAATCCATAACGTCGACGGTCAGCGTGTTTCCACTGTAAGAGTCCACCGGGCCGAACATGCGCAAGGTGGGGGTGCCCAAGCTGGCGATGGAAAGCAATTCACCGGGAGGGAACTGCTTTCCTGCAGGTACGGTGAAAACGCGCGCCCCGTTGCCCACCGTGATGGACGTGGTGCTGGTCGCGGTAAGTGACACGGCGCTGTTGGCCGAAGCCACCGCACTCTGCTGCGACGCCGTGGCGCTGTTTGCTGAATTGGTGGCGCTCTGGCTCGCGTCGCCCGCGCTGTCGGCCGCATCATCCGCGCTACCTTGCGCGGCGGTGGCATAGTTCTGCGCAGCGATCGCCTGGTTTCCAGCCTCTGTGGCGCTGGCCTCGGCCTCGCCGGCGTTGTGGACAACGTTATCGGCCAGATCCCCGAACTGCTGGGCGCTGGTCTCGTCCCACCGGATCTTGGCGTCCATCCGGTCATCGAATGTCGATTCGTCGCCGCGCTGCGGACCCGGCACAGGGGCTGGATCAATATATGGTACTGGTTCGATAGCCATTAAATAACGCCTTCCTGCGTAAATGAAACTTCACTCGTCAGAGCGGTTTTGTAGGTGACTTTGCCGTTGCAGAATCCAAAGTTATTGAGGCCGGAATAGGTGTCGAGATCGCTGCAGGAGATCATGCAAGGCAGACCCAGCGCGTCGACGAGGATGGCCTGCACCTGCCGCGCCTCATCCTTGTCGATCACCGCGCTGCCGGTGATGTCGAGGGCCTTTTTGCCGGGCTTGTAGCTGTTCTTGCCGTAGTTGTCGGTCTTTACATATCCGAAATTCTTGGGCTTGGCCTCGGCGCCCTGCTGGGTACGGCCGAGGGCCTTCACCATGCCCACGCCAAGCACGCCACACTTGACAATGGCGGCGGGGTCGCCGGTCAGCGTCACCGTGATTTCCATGTTTGAATATGGCGGGATGCCGGTGATGATCTTGCTCTTCACACTGGTGAACGGGTTGAACCAGTATTGCCAGTACGTTGAAGGACGGCTTCCACGCAGCGATCCGGTGTAAGTGAAAATCACATTGCCACCCGGGGCGTCCTTGATGACGACATCGACCGTCTTTGCGCCCTCCAGGCCATCCAGATAAACCATGTTGCAGGCGCCAGCCTTGAGCACCACCGTCATGCCCCCGGTCGCCGTGCTTTGCGTGCTAACGTAACCGTCGAACATCGCGTAGCGGTTGGTCGGATCGATGTCGACCCAGTAGATGATGGTTCCAAATTGCGTCGTGAGATCTTGCGGATCCTTCCCCTGGTTGGGTGGCGTGGCCGTGGTCGGCACCTGACTTTCATAGATCCGATGACCCTTGATACAGCGGTCACCCAGGCCGTACACCGTCGTCGAATTCCAGACCGGGTAGTCCGCTTCGGGAAGCGTGCTGCTGGTCAGTTTCGTATCATCTATCGCATACGGAACCATGATGCGAAGAATCGCCGTCATTTCACGACCTCCATGGCGATAGGCTGCCCTTTTTGAGCACGGTCCAAGACGTCCGCAGACGTTCCGGAGCTGGCAGCGATACTATCGAGCGCCGTCTGCATTGCGGCCATGGCCGTTGCCTGCTGCTGCACCACGGCGGCCAGCGTGACGCTGTTTTGCGCCGGGTCGGAGACGCGCGCCATCAGTGCCGCGACCTGGTCGGAGCCGGCCGAGGGGATCGCCGCCGATTGCTGCACGGCGGCGCGCGCATTGCCTGCCAAGATAGCCTGGTATTCAGGGCTGGCTAGGAACTGGGCGCGGATAGAATCCAGCCCAACGCCGGATGCCAACGCCGTTTCCCAAAATTTCAGCCCCGCCGCATCTCCCTGGCGGCCAAGTACCGAGGAATACAATTCCTCAATCTGGCTCCTGCTCGACGTCGCTACGGCGGTGGGGTTGGCCTTCAGGCTGGCGATTGCCGAAGCAAACAGCGCCATGGCCTCCTTCAGCCCGAGCGTGTTGCTGTTGATGCCCTTGAGGAGGTCGAGCCTCGCGGTGTCGTTGGCCAGTTGCAAGTCCAGCTTAGCCAACTGCGCTTCGTTCGCCGTTTGCAACTGCAACAGTTCTTTCTCGCTGCTCGCCTGGATCGCGTCGATCGTGTCGCCCAGCTTCTTGACGGTCAACTCCGCGTTGTCCACTTGCGCGCCGGCGGTGGCGCGCAGCGCGGCGATGGCATTGTTGGTGCGCGCCTGGTCGCGCGCGTAATCCTCGAAAGTGCCGAACAGGCGCTCGTTCGATTGCCCGGTAATCGTGGCGATAGCGCCGGCGAGCGCCTTGTTGTCGGCCAGGCCTGCGGGGTTTTTCAACGCATCGCCGAATACCGCTTGCGCCGCCTGGCGGCGAGCCAGGTTGGCTGCTTCCGACTCGATCTTGGTCGAACCCAAGGCGCCGTCCAGCGTCGAGAACACCGATTTGATAGCGGCGGATTGGGTCTGCGCGGCCTGCAAGCTCGCCTGGGCGCTCTTGACCGACGCCTGCGCCGCCGCCCGGATGGCGTTCGCCTGCTCGGTGTAGACGGCGTTGATACGGTCCTTCTCCGCGTTGATCGAGACGGTCAGGCGCGCCAGCGCTCCGTCGGCAACGCCCACCAGGGCGTCGTACACCTTCTTGGCGTCCTGCGCCGCGTAGATCTGCGCCTGCGTGGCGCGCGCCTGGTCCGTGAGCAGCGCGGCTAGAGCATCGGACCTCGTAGCGGCCAGCGCGCCCTCGGCGTCGCCCATGGCCTCCATCAGCTGGATGTCCAGGGTGCGCTGTTCTTTTTGCTGGGTCAACGCCTTGGCGGCCGCAGCAGCGGCGACGGCCACGTCGTCGATCATCGGCGTGACGGCGGCGAACGCCTGCTGCAACCCCATCAGGCCAGCGAATGTCTCGCGACCCTTGATCGTGGTCAGGTCAAGACCCTTCACCAGAGACTCGAACTCGTCACGCGTCTTGGGAACTGCCGTCACGCCGAGGTCGGCAAACGACTTGTTGAGCTGCTTCGTCACCGCGTCGATCCGCTCGGACTCGCTGAGGAAATTCTGCGAGAAGAATTCAGCGTTGCTGACGAAGTTGCCCAAGCCGCCCGACAGGGAAACCAGGCTTTCGCGCGCCTCCAGTGAACCGGCGCCGACCGCACCAAACTTTAGCCCGATGGCGCCCAGTGCGGCGTCGATCGCCACGTAGTCGCCAGCCACGCGACGCAGCGCCTCCGACGCGCTTTCGCCCTCTTGTGTGAGCTTGGCCAGCGAGGGCACCAACAGCGTCGACAAGTCATCGCCAACACTCGCGAACAGGGCTACCAGCTGCGCCTTGTCTTTTTCGACGTCACCGGTCGACGTAAGCTTGAACTGCTTCGTGTAGCCATCGATCCGGCTCGACTGTTCGCCGATGGCGCTGCCGAAGCCACGCACGGCGGCGACCATGTCCTGGATGGTCTTGTCGAAGCCGGCGTCGGTCTCTGCATCCAGTGGATTCGCAACAGGCGTCCGCTTGTCGCTACGGAACCACCCGCCCTTCTGGAGGATCGTGGCGAAGTTCTCAGCTGTGACGCCGCCGGTGTTGATCGCGCCCTGAATGCCGCTCGATTCGACGCGTGGCGCGCCCAGGCCGAAGGCCTTGGTCCACAGCGAGCTTCCGGACAACAGCGACGCGGTGCGCGAGTCCAGGCCCAGTTTGCGCAGCAGCGAGTCACCGGCGCCGATACCGACCGTGGCGGCGGCACCGACCGGGCCGAAGATATTCCCCTTGAGCGTGCTTTCTAACAGCTCTTTGGTGATGTCGCCGCGCTGCCCGTCAATCCGGTATCCTTGTTTGTAGAAGCCATCGTTCGCGGCCATGCCGGCGATGATCCAGCCGATGATCGGGATCGCCGATGCCGCGCCGGCGCCAGCGGTCAGGCCGCCGGCCGCCGCCGAATTGCCTGCTGCCGAGTAGGCGCTGGCCGCCGTGGCCGCCTGGCTGGTGGTGAGCGTCATGCCCGTACCGAACGCCGACACTGCCTGGGAGCCGAACAGGTTACCCAGGCTGGCGATCTGGCCGCCCATGCTCGCAGCAATGCCCGTGCTGAAACCCTGGTAGATGGTTTTTCCCATCGAGAACAGATTCGTCGCGGTACCGAACAACCCCGAGCCGCCGGCGGTGGCCGTGCCGCCGCTGCCGAACACGCTGGCCAGCTGGCCGCCGATGTTGGCGCCCTCGGTGCTGGTGCTAATGCTGATGATCCATTTCTTGATCGTCAGTTGATACAGCATGTCGAGTAGTCCGGATTTGAGCGCGTCCTTCAGACGGTCGAAGGCGCTTTTGCCGCCCTCGAAGATGTTCGTAAACGCCTCCTGCGCGGTGCTGTCGACCGATTCCCAGAATTTCTTGTTGGCGTTGATAGCGGCGGACTTGTTGGTGCCGACGATCTGTTCCTTGTTGAGCTCACGCATCAGGCGGGCCGATTCCCGCATGGCCTTTGCCTCGGCTTCACGGCCGACGATGGAATCGACGATGTCGGCCTCCAACTCGAGGCGGACAGCCCGCTCCTCCACAAACGATGTCGTCAGCGCCTGCGACTGTTGTAACGTCAGACCAAGCGCGGCGTTTTGGTCCGTCTGGGCCTCGACCTGCTTTTTCAGCGCGGACACGTCGGCCTGCCGTGCAGCGAGCCGGCCGTCTTCGGCTTCGAAAATCCGGCGCGTGTCTTCCACCTCCATCACGAACAACCGCTTTTGCAGCTCTGCGCGGTTGGTCAACAGCTGGGAATCCTTCTTCGCGATCTCGCCGCGTAGCTCGGCCATGCGCTGCTGCTTGGCTGCCTGATCATCCTCGCCGGCCGACTCCAGGGCGATGAGCGCCAGTTGCTGCTGAAGATTCGCCTTCTGGCGCAGGATCGAGTTGTCCTCGGCCTTCGACATCTTCTCGATGAACGAGATCCGCGTGTCGAGCGCCTTGTTCAGCCCGGCCTCGTCGCGCGCCTGGCCAGGTATCAGCGCGCGCTTGGCCGCCTCTTCTTGCGCGTCGCCGAGTCGCTTCAGATTGGCGATCTGCGCCTCGATGCTGGCGTTGTTTAAGTCGGCGTAGCCGTTGCGGATCAGGGCGACACGTTCCTGAATGTTTTTCTCGGTGACGGCTGGATCTTCCCCGCGCGCGGCAGCGTTCAGGCCCAGTTGCCGCGCGGCTGCGATTTCCTTCTCCATCGTCTGCCGGCGGCTCAGATATTTATCGCCCTCTTGGTCGAACTTAATGGCGGCATCGCGACGCTTCAGATCTTCGGCGCCATATTGAACTGTCATCTCGGCGACTTTTTTCTGGTTCTGCAAGCGGTCAAGCTGTCGCTGCGCGTCCTCTTTAGCGGCTTGCTTCTCGGCGGGCGTTCCACCAGCGAACGAGTAGCGTGCCAGGTCGGCCGCTTTCAGCCGTTTTTCTGCAGCTTTTATTTTGTCGTCGAGCGTGTTTTCGCGCCCCACATCCAGCATAAAATCCCACGCCGACTTGGCGGCGCTGCCGGTGGCATTCCATGCACGCTCCAAGTAACCAAGCGACGCCTGTATCGTCTTGGCGTTCTGGCCCATCGCGTCGCCATAGGCCTTCTGGGCAACCTTGGCGGCCTCGCTGGTCTTGTTTTGCTCCTCCAGCGCTTGGATCTGGCGATAGGTGGCCAGAGTTAGGTAGTTGTATTGTTCGTTCAGCTTGAACGTAGCCTCGAGCGGCGACTTGCCCAAGTCGGCGAACGCCGAGACCGTATCCTCGACCGCAATACCCAGGAACTTTTGCGCTTGAACTGCCGTGGTCGAGTAGCGCACCAGGTCCTCCGCGCCGACACGGCCAGTACGCACCAGCTGTGCCAGAACCTCGGCGTTTTTGCCGATAGTGCCAGCGGCGACCGCCGCCTGCCGCGCCATGGTGTCGAGCTGGCCAGTGGTCACGCCAGCGGCATTGCCAGTCATGACAATTGAGAGGCGGAACGCGTCCGTTTCCTTGCTTCCTTGATAGTAGGCCAGACCGACAACGGCTGCTGCTGCGGCGAGCACCGTGTAGGGATTGACTAAGCTACGAAGGTAGCCGGCCAGCGCCTGCGCCGCCTCGCCAAAAGACCCGAACATATCGCGTAGCTGCCCGCCCTGTTGGATCAAGACTGTCAGCGGATTTTGACCGCCCTGCAAGCTGGTGATGATGTCGGTAAGCTGCGCAGGCACGCCGCGCAGGTTGGCACTCAGCGCCGCGACCGATTGCGACGTCTGGTTGTACGCCGACCCGCTGCGCAAAGCCTCCTCGCCCGCCTCCTGCTGTTTCTTGCGGACGGACTCCAGCTGCTCCAGGTAGGGGCGCAGCACGTCGACATTAGCGCCGCGCTGGTTGGCAAGGGTCTCGTAATACGACCTGGTGCCCCGCTCGCCGGCCTCGGTGACGGCGATGGTGCGCTCGATGCTGCTCTGGATCGAACGCGTGGCGCGGTCCACCGTGGCAGCGCCGCCGCTGGTGGCAGAGCCGATCGCATCGACTGCGGCGGCGCCGCGCCGGCCGAGCGTGGTCAGGCTGCGGCCGGCACGCTCGATGCCAAGCTCCATGCTGTTGATGCCGGCATCGACCCCGCTCGAATCCACATCGAGATTGATTGAAGCGGCGCCGATTTGATCAGCCATCTAACTCTCCTTTTGCTGCGATCTCATAGCGGTCAGCGCCGCCGACTCCATGACACGCAGTTCCTGCATGCGAATTTCGTACTCTTCCGGCTCCAACCGGGCACGGTCGAGCTTGTGATGCGCGATCTCATACCGGTAGCCGATGATTCCTCCCGGGCCGACGTTCCACTGCGTCGACATGTATTCGAAGAGGTACCATGCGGGCCAGTTCTCCTCGAAGACCTCCACCGCCGCCAGGTCGGACAACTCCAGCCCCAGCCCGGCCAGCTCGTATTCGCTGGGCGGGGCCGTGTAGTAGTCCGTCGCGACGGCTACGAGTTTTTTACGCGCACCTCGGCGACCGATTTCTGGTACTTCGCCTCGATGGCTTGCAGCGCGCCCGGGAATTCGCTTTCCACCCACATGAGGTGATCGACGTCGAACGGCTCGGTCATGTCCCAGCCGCTGGCGATCTGCAGTACGCGCTCGGCCGATTTCTTGGTGCTGTCGGTGTAGAGTTTTTCGACGCTGAAGTCGGCGGCCTTCCTCTCGTCGGTCTTTGCCTTTTCAGCGGCGATGAGCGCGTCGCGTTCCATCGAGTCTTCGGCCCGGCGCTCGTCGAGCAGCTGGGCGAACGCCTTACGGTCGCGGTATTTGAATGTGACGTTGATCACATCGACGCTGTCGTCCAGCAGGACGATCTCGACCGCTTTGGTGAACTGCTTAGGGTTGCTGCCAAGTTTGATAGCCATGTGTTTTCTCGCTTTTGTGGTGGGATAAAAAGACGGCCCGGAAGCTATCCGGGCCGCAAAAACCCGGAAGGCCCGGGCATGACACTCTGGTGAAAAGGTTAGGTGGCGTAGCGCACCGGTTTGCCCTGCAGCGCGAAGCCGCCACGGCACGCCATGATTTGGCCCTTGGTCATGCTCGGGGTCTCGTCGAAGGACACGTAACCGTTGTAGAGCAGCACGCCGCCCTGCGGCAGCGTGGCGCGCAGCGCGGTGAGCTTGCGGGAATCGCGTGCGGATTTCATCGCGGCGTAGCCGGGCAGCGTTGGATCGTCGGCCACGGTGATGGCCAGCGACTGCGCGGTGGTGGTGCTCGGGATTTGGCTCTGGTAGTCGTTCTCGAGGAACTCGTACTGGATGTACTGCGGCTCGCCGCCCGAGCTGGTCAGTTCGGTGACCTGCTGGATCTGGGTCCACGAGTTGATCTTGCGGATCGTGCCGACGCCGGTAGCCGCCGGGTACAGGGTCAGGTCCTGGGTATCCAGGCCCTCCAGCACCACCGTGGTGCCGGTGGGCGTTTTGGCGCGGAAGATACGGCCGTTGGCGCGCGACCAGCCCGAGTTGAATTCGAGCAGGTCGCCGGCCGAGTAGGTGTTGACGACGCTGAGTACCGTTTCCGCCGCGTTGGTGGCGGCGGTGACGGTGAGGACGCCCGCGTAAGCGGTTGCCAGCGCCAGGATGATGCCGTTTGGCAGTTGTACCGACATGATGATTCCCTTTCAGCCCGAGGGCGAATGGTGTTACCCGTTGAGGGCGAAGGCGGGCCTGGCTTGGCCCGAGAATTAGCTGCTGGCGATGTCTGCCCAGCAGCTGAAGAATTGGTAGGTGCCGTGCAACTTCGTTTCCGGCTCGTACCGTGTAAGTTGTCCGGTCTGGACGGTGGTGCTAAGCGCGGCTCGCGCGCGGAGGATGGTTTCGGCTTGCTGCGCGAAGTGCAGAGCCTCGTCTAGCGATTTCGACCACACACTGACTTGAATTCGGGCGTTCTTTTTGCTCGGCTGGCCGCCCTCCAGGAAGTTGAGCGCCTGGCCGCCGGTGACCTGCCAGGTGACGTACGGCGGCGCGGCCCCTTCCGGCGCCACCGACGGATACACCCGGTTCGCCATCAGCCCTTTAAGGGCGTCGAACAGTTCGGATTCCATGCTCATCGACGCCCCACGATCTGTTGCACCTGGTCGGCCATGGCTTGCTTCGCGTACCGGAACGCCTCGGGGAACTCCGACAGCGCGGCGCCCAGGAAGGACTGCGCCGCCGCGCTGGAGGTGCCAAACTCGACCATGTGGCCGTACGGCGCCTTGATGTGGTTCCAGCTAATCCGGTACGACTTCAAGGTTGGTCCGGACTTTTCCGGCTGGAACGCGCGGTAGATCGCCCGTTGTAGATTCCCCGGTAGGAATGTGTAGGTCACGCCGTTCTTCTTGGAATTGCGCCCGTAGAATGTGTGTGCCTCATCCGAGACGGGCACGAGCAGCTTCGCCTGCACGTACAGCACGCGCGCCGCGGCTGCGGCGCCGGCCATGGCCACCTCGTCCTTGACCGCCTCGCCGAAGTTGCGGACGGTCTGGCGCAGGGCATCCAATCCGGAGAGGTCGACGGTGAAGCTGCTCATACGACGCCCCTCTCGCACATGAGCAACAGCGTGCGGTTGTCCTGCCCCAACACCGCCAGGACGTTGTAGACGTCGGCGCCGTGGAGCACCCGCATCGCCGCGGTGACGCCGGCGCGGTACCGGATGGTGATCCGGGTGGTGACGCCCGCGCTCTCGGCGTCGGCCGCGACGAATTCCCTGCCGCTGACATCTTTGATTTCAGCCCAGCACTTGCCGTCGCCATCGACGATCACGTTGGCCCAGCTCTCGATAGGCTGGCCGATGCCGTCCTGCCCGGGGCCGAGCGCCTGGATGGTGATGCGCTTGTTGAGGCGCGCGGCCAGGCTCATGCATAGCTCCGGATGCGATCGAGCAACCCGTTGACGAATTTCGACTGGACGGTGTCACGCTCCATCCGCGTCGCCGGGTCGAACTGCTCGGCGAGCTTGGCCAGGATGTACAGCTGGACTTCTTCCGGCGTTTCAGTGGGGTCGTTGCCGTATCCGCATTGCAGCACCACAACCACGGCCGATTCGTCTTCGGCGGTCGCGGGCCAACTGGCACCGCGCGCCGGGGACAGCGTGCTGGCGTAACGGCTGCGATTGAGGCGATATTCCGAGTCGGCCAGCACACGCTCGGTACCGACCTGGTCGATGTAGGTCACGGATGTGACAGTCATCACAGGGTGCGGAAGACTGATCTCCGTAGCCATGGTGCTCGGCACCGGCTGACCAACCGCCCAGCACTGCACGCCCGGAAAAGCTGGCAGGCGAACCTCCCACGTCTGCTCCATCATGCGCTGGCCAGTTTCGTGCTCCAGATCGGCGATCACACCCTTGGCCCAGATGGTCACCAACGCATCCATGTCGCTCCCGTCAATGCGTAAGGCCGACTTGGCATCTTCCAGGGATATGGCGAGAACTACCGGCGCGGCCACGCGGATCATGGTCATCGTTCAGTCCTTCATCAGGCGATCGCCGCCGCTGCCTGCTTCATCCGCACGTCTTTCAACGTGGTGACGCGCAACGCATTGCTGGCTTCTTTTGCGGCGATCCACGGCAGCACGTAGGTCACCATCGCGGTGTAGTAGGTGTTCCAGCCGATGTGCGTTGCCAGGATTGCGATACCCTTGTTCGCGATTGCCTGCTCCAGGTAAAGCCGGATACGGGCAAACAGCTGCAGGTCGGTAGGCGACGATTGCGAACCATCCCAGTTGTAGCAGCTCAGCGCGTAGGGGTCGCCGGGCGGGTTGCACTCTGGGAAGCTGAGCGGCTGGATGTTGTCCGAGCAGAACGAAACCGGCGAGCCGACCGCCCCCACGGTTTGCGATACGCCAACGGTGTAGGTCGCGCCGATGGTGTTGGGTGTTCCGGTGGCGAACGCCACGATTGTCTGATCCGGATCGGCGCCCAGACCGACCAGAACACCGACACCGATCGTCCCACTGGTGACCGCCGTGATGGTCAATACGGTACCGACGATATACCCGGAGAACCTAGCGCCGACGCTGGACGGGCCATTGCGGAACTGCCGCGAGGTGGTCAGAACATTGATGTTTTCCTTGTACTGCACGGCATTGGGGAAGAACGGGCCGCCGCCGTCATTGGAACCATCGCGCGCACCTTCAGGATCGAGGCCGATGGATACCAGGTTCATCATCCCCTGCAACTGGTTCTCCCGCCATTCGCGGGCGGTCAGCTGCTTGGCACTTTCCTCGTTGTAGTTCTGCATGCCGAACTGCCAGCCGTGGGCATTTTGCAGCGAACGGCAGTTGTCGGGGGTCAGCGTGCCGCCCGTGAGGTTGCCGCCGAAGCTGCTGGACAGCGGGCTGAGATACGCCATAGCAGGCCAGCCGTAAGGGGCTAGTGCGATAGCTGTTTTGTACATGCTGTACGCGTAGCCATCGTCATGGGCGAATATGACCGATGCCCGGTCGGTGGCCTTTTTCACGACCATGAAGCGTTCGGGCTGCATGATCGCGCCGACCAGCGACGTATATCGGAATCGGGCATATTTGATGCTCGCCATGTCGGCGCCGGCCCCAACGGCAGTGAAGTGATGCGCGCTGAACGCCCTCGCGCCAAAGCTGTTCACCGGGACAATGCCCTTGGTCACGTCGGCGATAACGCTCAGCGCATGGTAGTCGGCGCCGCTGCCGTCGACCGTCGAGAACAGCTCAATAACCATCGCCGTCGGGTCGTTGGAGCCAACCGATTTGATGACCACATGGATATCGCTGTTCGCCGTGTTGATGCCAGCCGCATTGTTGAGCGTGCTGCCGATGATGTTCTCGCCGGAGCTCGTGGTGGTGACACGCACAGCGGTTGTTCCCGCGAACGTCGTAATCGGCGCGTTGACGGTAGTGACCTGATCAGCAGAAACGACATTCACGTCGGCGACGGTGGCGCCGATACTGCCGGCCAGCACCGCCACATTCGCAGCCACGTTGAACATGCTGATCGTCTTGCCGTGCAGGTTGAACTTCGTGAACGGCATGAAGCTCGACATCATCACGAAATCAGGGTCGATCGTCCAGTTGTTGGTGCCGAAGCGCTGTTTCATCGCCCCCAGAGCCTGGTCGGCCAGAACGAAGTTTCGACGCGGCAGGCCCGGGACGTGGTCGAACACTTCGGTTTCGAACGTTACCGCCGGGTTTTCATTCTTCGCGCCACCGGCGCCGTTGACGGATATCAGATTCGCGTTCGTTACCAGGAACAGCGCCGACTTCCCACGCCGCAATTTGATTCGCTCGCCGGCCGCGACCTTGACATAGATGTCGGCGATGCCAGAGGCTGTTACTTCCACGGCCGCGCAGACGGCGCCGGCGAGAATCGAATAGGTGGCGTTGCCGTTCGTGGTCACCCGCTGGCGGCTGATCGTGTACGTAGCACTGGTGTTGATCAGCTCGGCGGTGACCAGCGTTACCATGCTGGTCGGCGTGGCGGTGGCGTAGTCGGTGCGGCGGAATGCCACCTGGCTGGCGTTGGTGATGCCGAGGATCAACCGCTCTTCGTCGGCGCGGATGGTCGAGAACGCGCCGGCGCCACCGAGCTGGAACTCGATGTTGATGCCCTCGGTGTTGCGGATGACCATCGCATTGCATGCGGATGCGGCGAATGCGACGGTCGCGCCAGCAGTAGGTGTGGCCGACGTGGTCAACGAGACACTCGACAGGCTGACGTAAGTCTCCTGCCCAGCGCCAGGTGGGCGCTGGGCCACTGCCAAGAGGCCATCGGCGCCGAGCGTGGCGAGGTTGCTCGGCGTGCCGGCTGCCGCGATGGCGGCCGAGGCGGCGGTCAGGGCTTGGACTTGCGTCGCGGTAATGTGTCCGGCTTGCGCGGTCGTGGCAGCCGGAAGATTGATTATGGGCGTCGACGCCGAGCCAGTCTTCGTCAATGGCCCGGTAACGCTCACCGAGCTGACGCCGCCACCTCCACCGCCAGCCGGAACCTGAGCGCCACTTTCATCAACAAGCTCCAGAAAATTGCCGGCAGCATCGCGTCGCGCCAGTACTTCCCACGACTGATCTGGCAAGACCGGTGGGACGTATGGCGTTCCGCCGGTGAGATCCGTGGTTGCTTGTTTCGCGAGAACCAGGCCGGCCTCGGTGGCAGCATCCAACGTGACGATGGCGTTCGCAGGGTATTGTTCGTGCGCGCACAGGAGGCGGATGGTCATTTTTATTCTTTCGCGAGGGATTCGGCGTATTCGACAGCGGCAGGGTCGGCGTCGACCACGTCACCCATCGTTTCGGCCAAGGCCGCATCGATCAGCACCACGTCGTTGCACTTGCCCAGGTCGCAATCGGCCAGCACTCGTACCTTGATTTCGCCCGCGATAGACGCGGCCGCGCTACCAGCCTTCGGTTGGTTCTTGCTCATGGTCACTCCGTTGGAATTGCGGCGGGTCACCCCGCCGCTGGTGGGTGGGATTAGGTCGCCGACTGCTGGTACAACTTGATACCGTTGGCGTCCAGCAGGTTGCCGCCGGCGCGCGAGAAGGCCAGGAAGCCGACTTGGCCCTTGCTCGCGAAGGCCGAGTCGTCGAAGCGGAACAGCATGATGTCCAGGACGTCCCGGATCATGTAGCGGCTGAAGTCGCCGAAGCCGATCGTTTTGGCGTTGGCGGCCGGTTGCGCCATGTCGTTATTGATGACCACGTCGGCACCCAGCAGCTGGGCGGGCGTGCCGGTTTTTATGCCGGCCTCGTACGACTCGGCCCAGATCGGACGGCCTGCGGTGTCCTTCATCTTGCGAACGACCTTGCGGGTCTGCTGGTGCATCATGAAGCGGCAGGTTCCGGCGTCCTGGTACGCCTGGTCGATCGATTCCTGCAGGTCGACCAGGTCGTCGTACAGCACGGTGACCGTTTGGCCGGTAGCGCCAACCTTGCCGACGCCGGCAGCGGTGACGTAGCCGGTTGGCTGGCCGGTACCGCTGCCGGTCGTGAAGCCTTTGTTCATCGTCCGGCCGAGCCGGTCGCGAATGCGCTTGTTGACCATCGCGATCACGTCGATCGAACTGTCCATCAGCAGCTCAATCGGGATGGTGATGATCTTGGAGCTGGCCTTGAACGTGTTCAAGCCCACGGTGCCGAACGACGGGTCGGCGGACGACGCTTGAACGTTCTCCGCGACCCACTCCCCCTCCTCCGACGTGCCGTCCGAGCTTGGGTAGCCCAGCGGGTTGCCTTGCGAAGTGGTGATGCTGGAGGTGACGCCGCGCATGCCACCGTAGGCCTTCAGCGCATCGATCAGTTCCTTGGCCACATCGGTTTGCACCGTGTAGCCGCCCTGCGACGGCGTGGTCGTCGACATGGTGTTGCGGATCTCGACCATCTCGTCGCGGCTCAGCGCCTGGGGGCCTTCGCGCAGCAGCTTCTCGAACAGCGCGCGCGGCTTGTTCTCGGCCAGCGCGCCGGGGTTGCGGCGGAAGTTGTCGACGTCGCGGTTGTGGTCCTCGATCTCGATCTGCATCAGCTTTTCAAGGGCCGTGATTTCGTTTTCCAGCGCATCGATCTTGTCGGCGCGCGCGTCGAAGGTCGCCTGGTCTTCCTTGTTCCAGGCGCGATCGCCCTTCTGTTCCATCTGGTTGCGGGCTTCTTTGGCGAGTTGCTGACGTTCCTCGCGCAGTGCTTGAATCGATTTCATCGTTTTCCCTTTCTACGGGCGTAAAAAAAGCCGCTCAAGGCGGCCGGGTTTTGGATTGCGCGAGTGCGTTATCCGATTTCGTGCAGGCGCAGACGGTTGACGTTGCGCTGGCGGACCGCTTCCCAATCCGCCGTGTCGTCGCGCGGGGGCGGCGTCGGCGCGTTGTTGTAGGCGCTCAAGTCCCATTTGTTTTCGACCTTTGCCGACTCACTGATCTTGTCGGCGAAGCCATTGGCCACCGCCTCGTCGGCTGTGAACCAGGTTTCCGCAGCCATCCAGGCGATGATCTCGTCGCGTGGCTTGCCAGTCTTCTTGGCGTAGTCGTCGATGATCGTGTCGTCGATTTTCGCGAGCAGATCCGCCGTCTTGAGCAGGTCGTCCTTGTTTCCGTAAGCCATGGTCCAAGCGTTGTGGATCATGTAGAAGCTGCCGGCGGCGATCGAAACCGATGCGCAGGCTGCGGTAACGTAGGTTGCGGCGCTGGCCGCCAGGCCCTCGATGACCGCATGCACGTCTCCGTGCTGGGCGATGGCGGCGGCCATGGCGCGGCCATCGAACACGTCGCCGCCGGGGGAGTTGACGCGCAGCGTGACCTTCTTGCCGCTCATGCCCGCCAGGGCCTTGTTGAACTGGGCCGCGCCGACGCCCCAATAAGGGTCGATGATGTCGTACAGGTACAGCGTTTGCGGATCGTCTTCGGCAACGATTTTCGCGGGCGTGGCGCCGGCGCCGTTACGCAGCAGCTGGGCTATCTTCTTCATTGGTGTCCTTATTGGGAGATTTGGCGGGTTGCGCCAGCTTTTCTGGCCGATATAGTGCTTCGCCGCCCTGAATCGGCGGCAGATTCTTGATTTTCCTGACCTCGTTGATCGTCATCCAGCCTGGACCCTGCGAGCCACCGACCGACTGCCGCATGTATTCGCCCTCGGCCTTGAGGTCGCCCGACAACAGGGCTTCCATCTTGTGTTCGACGAACGGTGAAGCGCGGCGGAACAACTTGCGGTTCAACTCCTGGCGGATGCGCGTGATATGCGGCTGGAGCGCGAACTTAATGAAGCCGAGCGTCGTCTGCTCCACGCCGGTTCCCCAGGAGCTGGTCGTCTCCTGCGCGCCGATCAGGTGCGGCGGCACGCCGAAGGCGCGGGCGATGTCGATCACCTGCCACTTGCGCGTCTCGAGCAGCTGGGCGTCGCCAGCCGTCATGCTCATCTCCATCAGGTCAAGGCCCTGGGTCAGCACCATCGGCGTACCGGCGTTGTTCGCGCCGGCGTATTTCTTTTTGTACTCGGCGCGCAGCTGCTCGACCTGCTCGTCGTCCATGCGGCCGGCGCTCTTGATCACGTGCTTCGGCGTGGCGCCATTGGCGAAGAAACTGCCGGAGAAGGTGTCGGCAGCCAGGGCAACGCCGATGGACTGGAAGGCGGCCCACTGGATCACGGACATACTGCGGATGCCGTTGAAGCCAAAGCCGGCGAAATGCAGCATGTCGTCCTGGTGCACCGGCCGGATCGTGCCGTCGTCGTCGCAAACGGTGTAAATCAGGTACTCGCCCACCTTGCGCGCCGACACGCGATCAGGGTGAAGCGGACGGAGCATCTTGACGGCGGGGCCGGCGCGGCGAATCTCGACGTATCCATCGCCACGCAGGCAGATCGACAACATGATCCATTCCCACATCGACGCCGCCGTCCAGCTCGGCGACGGCTCCTCGTTCAGCAACCACCACAGTTCCGGGCTGATCGCTTCGCGTTCTCCGTGCTTTTCCCGGTATAGAGCGACCGGGATCGATGATAGCGCCCCGCCCAGCAGCCGCACTGACGCGTACACCGCCGAGACGCGCATGGCGCTCTCTGGCGTGACGGCGAAGCCGGAGGCGGCGCTGGTACCGCCCAACATCGCGATCACCTGTGGGTCGCTTGACGCCACGGTATGCACGGCGTTCTGGATCTGCCGGGCGCCCTCTCGTTCCGCGCGCCAGTTCGTCAGGATCGGGGACCCTGGGACTGCGGCACGGCTTTGTACCAGATCCCAAGCGGTGTTTGTCATAGTGATACGAAGCCTTGATCGATTGCGTTACTTTCGGGATTGAGCGACATCAGCGACACCGCGTTGAACACGGCCATCAGCGGGTCGATCTTCGCGGTACCGGACATCTGTTTGGTGATGAGCGTCGCATTCCCGGTCGGCACCACCCTGGCATTGCCCACACACCAATCCATCAGCCGCGAGCCACCGTGCACCATCTCCTTGCCGGCGATCTTGCGCTCGGTCGTTTTGATCGCGCCGCTCAGTCGCCAGCCCTGTGAGATGCCGATGATTTGCTCCATCGTGAACTTGCGCGAGACGTCCGGATCAGTCAGCTCATCGACGATGTCGCCGATGCCGGCCGGGTCGACGCCGATTGATTTCTCGTCCGGCAGCAAACGCGCATCCCGCACTCGGCAGATGATGTCCGCCACCTCGATGACGTCCTGGCCGGGCTGCTCGACGATGGTCAGGTCGCCATCCGCCGCGAAATCGAGCAGCGCCGGTGCGATCTCCATCCTGCGCTCCAGCACAATCTTGTGAGCCCAGGCGTGAGTCCAGAGCAGCCACCCCCGTGTCTTGCGCTCGCGCCCGATCACCGCCAGGCCCAACAGGTCGTCCAGGCCGCCGCCGTCGATGCCGATCACGGCAACCTCGCTCCGGCGCAGCAATTCGTCCAGCGTCAGCATCGGCACCGCCTGCTGTTCCCAGAAGTCGGCGCCTGTCCAACGGTCGGTCCTCAGGTTGAGGCCGATTTCCACGTTCAGGTGCTTCGCCAGAAACGTTTGCAGCGAGCCGTCCGTTTTGTGCTGCTGCTTGCGCAGCTGGTCCTCCAACCACACGGCGCTAACTGAGCGGCCGAGGTTCGGATTCGTGAGGTAGAAATTCGACGGGTCGAGATAGGCCTTCGACTTGATCATCGCGTCCGGGTATTCGTAGATCACGCCGAGCGATTTACGATCGACGATCTTTCCGTCCCGGACGGCGCGGTAGTACTGGAGCTTCTCTTTGAACACCCCGGCCGGTGGCTCCTGGCTTTGGGTCGTCAGGTAGATGACCCACCCCTCGTCACGCGACACCTGGCCGCCGGTGGCTTCCATGAACATCGCGTCGGCGTTGGCGCGCTTGCCGAACAGCCAGTGCTCATCGACCAGGATGCGGCCGGATTTTTTCCCCGATACCGTGTCGGTGTCGGCGGCGACGACCTTCAATGTCGCGCGGTTGACGCGATGTGTGATCGTGCGCACGTGCTCCTGGATGTGGAACAGCGCCGCCAGCTCCTCGTCGGCGCGGATCATGCCGGCGGCGGGCTTGAAACTGTTGTCGGCGACCTCCTTGGTCGGCGCCAGGATCAAGTGCTCCTCCTCTTCGCGCCAGCACAGGATCAGGGCAGTCAGCATGATGCCGGCGGCGATCGTCGATTTCGTGTTCTTCTTGCTGATCAGCAGGAAGAACTCACGAATCTTCTGCTCCCCCGTTTCCGACTCGTAGGCGCCAAAAATAGCCGCCACGAAGTCGAACACCCATTGCTCGCTGCATTCACCGAACGTGGGCGCTCGATACTCCTCCTTCTGCACGTCGTAGATCTTCGGCAGGTCCACGACGTGGAGTTGCTTGAAGATCTTCAGCGCCTGCTCGGCCTGCGCCGGAAAAATCGGCGGAGGGATGATCGACTGGCGCGCCGTCAGCCGGTCCGCCCAGTCGAGACAGGCTGTTGACCACTCCATTTCGCTGTCCTTACTTCACTGCTTTGAGCTGCGGTGGCGCGGCCGGCGCGAACCGAGCCGCAACCTTCTTCGCCGCCGCGTCCTTCTCTTCCTTCTTGCCGGCCTCGCCGGGCTTCTTGTGCATAAACGGCATCAACGCCTTCGCCGCCTCGACGCGCAGCTTGGCGGGCGCTGCCGGGTCGTTCATCGCGACCAGCAGGAACTGGCGGGGGTCCGAGTGCAGGATCGCGGCCATGACGTCGAACACCGGCATGGCCGGCGGTGGTGGAGGTGGCGGGGGCGCCTCGGCCCCCGCCGGCTGGTACTTGGCGATGAAGGCGGCGATCGCCGGGTCCTTGGCCAGGCGCGAACCCGCCGGACCGGCCGTCTTGACGCTGTACCCCGCCGCGATCGCCGCGTCCTTGTTGGATTTTCCGGCGAGCCGGGCATCCGCGAAGGCCCTCCGCTTGCCAGTTAAGTCCATTAACACCACCTCCTATCGGGGAAATAATCTGCGCGTGCGAGAACATGCGGTCTAGGTCGGATTCGGCCCCAGACTTTTGACCACCCCACCCTTGCGACGATGCAACGTTGCATTTAGATAACTATCTGGATTTCGATCGCTCGAAAAATCGAGAAGAAACCAGGGTTAGGGTCGATACGTTTTGCACTCGCGGGCAGGAACGAGGGTTGTCGTCGATACGTCCGACACTCGTCGCGCGCCATCACGCCCGCGCTTCCTCGCGCTGCTTGTCACTACTGTGATGCGGGCCGCACATTGACTGCCAGTTGGCCGAGTCCCAGAACAGCTTCATGTCGCCTCGGTGAGGGATCACGTGGTCGACCACCTGTGCATACGGCAGACCAATGCCGGCGCGGGTGCACTGTAGGCCGATGGTGATCGCATCCTGGTCGTAGCTGATGCCGACCTCGCGCAAGCAGTACGCGCAGAACGGATGCAGCACCAGGTAGCCGGATCGGGCCTGCTGCCACTTGTAGCCGTAGCCGCGCGCGGTACTACTCTGCTTGTCGCTGCGCCAGCTGCTGGCGGACATCGTCGCCAGGCGAGGCGGTGCGGAGCTGAGCCTAGACTTCAGCGTCTGTAAACGACCCACCTATCAGCCACCTCAAATAAAAAAGCCGCCCGGGCAGTGAAGCGACAGGCGGCAGGGGTCATACTGGAGAAACTGGAGCGCACGTGGTACCGAACCGAGCTACTTAAAGTTCGGCACCTGCGCTGCGGTGGCGCTGGCCGTCATGCCGCTGGCACCATAGCCTTTAGCATGCAGGATCTGGAGGGCGCGGTCGGCATCGGCCAAGCGCTCAACCAACTGATCAAGACGGCTACGGTCACCACTTCGTACAGCCCTTATGATCAAGTCACGGCGATGGATCATCTGCATCGTTGTACTCGCTGCGATAGTCTGGCCGCTTGGTCTCGTGGATCAAATACCAACCGAGCTGGCGGCGAATCTCTTCCATCGGCGGTGGCGGCTCAACACGTTGATGCATGCGATGGTCCAGGTAGGTCCGGACCATCTCCTTTGACGGGTGCGTCGTATGTGTCATGCCGGCCTCACGAAACCATGGCGCAATGCAAAAAGCCCACGACCTTGCGGTGGTGGGCTTGCTTTTCTTGGGGCGAACGAATCCCCCGGTGCACGCACTATATCAGAAAAGATTCCTCGTGCACTCATTTTTTTTAAGCTTGACCGCCAACGCGGCGCGCGCGTCCACTGCGGTCATAGCCAAGTCGGCACCTGGGAAACGCCACGCCGTGGCAATACTGCAGCTGGCGTAAATCGCCCACACATGGATGCGCTCAAGGCCGTCGATCATCGCATCGGTCGCGGCGGCGATCTGCATGTCGTGCGCGTGCTGAGCATCGTGCAGGTCAACGCCGTGACCATCGGTGTCGCTGGCCAAGCCGCCCATCACAAGTGTACCAATGCTGCGGTGGCCACCCTTGCCCATCCACTCCTTCCAAAGCGCCAGACAGTAGTCGAGGGGCTCGGGGCGGATCCATGAATCGGTCTTGATGTCTTGTTTCTTCACTCGTTGCAGCATGGTAATCCCCTCGTTTTGACGGTCTTGCGGTTGTTGCGCCCGGCTTTTTGGCGGCGTCGGGCTGGGTTGGTTCTGATGATCCTCAATAATCTGCACATTCAGGTTCCATAAGCATCGCTTTCAAGGTCTTCGCCACTTTTTCGCCATGTTAAACCCGCTTTTTCGGCGATTTTGGCCTGTGCCGTGGTGATCAGGTCGGTGTTCTTTTCGAGGTAGGCCATGGTCGTGCGCACATCCTTGTGGCGCAGGTAGGCCTGGATGCTTTGGATCGGCGCGCCGTTCTCGCTCATCACGGTGGCGATGGTGCCACGCAGGCGATGCGGGGTGATACCCTTGGTCGAGCATGTCGCGTTGGCAACCCGGATCGCACCACGCGCCAGGCCTGCGCCGTATGCGCTTCCGTCCACCCGCCGCACGATCAAGCCTTCCGCCTGGCGCAGCGGCTCCAGGTAGTCGAGCAGCCACGGCATCATCGCCAGCGCGTCGGCCTCCTTCCCCTTGGTCTTGCCGGGCGTGTAGGTGCCGCGCTCCCAATCGATCCATTCCCAGCGCGCGGTGATCGCCTCCGACTCGCGCAAGCCCAGCCACAGCATCAAGCGCACGGCCACGCCGATGTTGGGCGCTCGGGGTGAGGCGCGATCCACCGCCGCGAACCACGCCATGGCGGCCGACAGCGGCAGGATGGCGCGCACGCGCTTTTGCACCGGCAGCATCGTCACCGACCACGGAAGGCGAGGCAGTATCTCGCGGCGCACCGCCCAGCGCACCAGTAGCTTGAGCACGCGCAGCCAATGGTTCGCCGAGGCGTGGCTGTGCGTGGCCAAGTGCTTGCTGCGGGCGCGTTCGACGGTGTCGGTGTCGAGTTGGCTGATCAGCATCTCGTCCATGCCGTAGGTGTGCAGCCGGCCGAAGGTGTCGACGCTGCGGATGTGGTGCGCGCTGGAGTGCTGGCCGCGCACCGACAGCCAGTCGGCCAGTAGTTCCCGCAGCGTCGGCACCGGGTCGCCGCCGTTGGCGCGCGCAACCGCCGCCGCGTGAGCCCGCGCCGCCACTTGGCCGGCGACGGTGCGGTCGCGCAGGCGGGTGCTGCGCTGCACGCGGGCGAACGGTTTCACCTGGAACCGGTAATGCCAGACCGCGCCGACCTTGAAGACCTCCGCGCTCATGGACGGGTTGCCGTGCAATCAAAGGGCATTGGCAAGCCCCCTGCGGCCTTGGGTCGCCGCCGGCGCCGGACGCGGGCGCGTGCCGTTGCCAAACAGCGTGTACATCCCCTCGTACTCCAGCATCACGTCGTCGATACGGCCCTGACGGTTTTTGGCGATGAACACGTCGGCCACGCCGCGCAGGTGGGTCTGCGGGTTGTCCACCTCGTCGCGGTGCACGAACATGACAATGTCGGCGTCCTGCTCGATGGCGCCCGAGTCACGCAGGTCCGATAGCTGCGGCCTGCTCTTGTTGGCCGCGTTGCGCGACAGCTGCGACAGCGCGATCACCACGATGTTGAGCTCCTTCGCCAGCGCCTTGAGGCCGCGGCTGATCTCCTCGATCTGCATGTTGCGGTTGTCGGTCCCGTTCGCACCGCTCATCAGTTGCAGGTAGTCGAGGACCAGCATATCCAGACCATGCTTGCGCTTGATCGCGCGCGCCTTGCCGCGCACGTCCAGCAACGTCAGCGCAGGCTGGTCGTCGAGGAACAGGTTCATGTCCTGGAGCTTCATGTTGGCGGACGTGAAGCCGTTCCATTGAATTTGATCCATCTCGCCCCGGATCACCGCCGTCAGCGGAACGTGGCCGAGCGAGGCGATGGCGCGGTCAAGCAGCTCGCCCGTCTGCATCTCCTGCGACAGGAACAGCACGCTGTGCTCACGCGCGACGTTGGTGGCGATGTTGAGCGACAGGGCCGTCTTGCCCATCGATGGTCGGGCGCCGAGGATAACCAGTGCGCCGCGATTCGGGCCACCGGTGAGCAGATCGTCGATGTCCTTGAAGCCGGTGGCGATGCCGGTGTACTTGCGGTCCATCCGACCTTCCATGACATCGATGTGCGCGATCATCGCCTGGCTGGCGCGTTCCGGCTCACGGACGGCACGGGTTTCCGCCAGCGCGGCCAGCTGGGCCTGCGCGGCGTCCAGCACCTCCGCTGCCGTCCGGCCGGCAGGGTTGAAGGCGAGCTCGTTCATCTCCGATGTCGCCGCCAACAGGCCGCGCCGCAGCGCGCGATCGCGCACCAGGTCGGCGTATCGGCCGATGTTGGCGGCGCTGGGCGTGCTCTGCTGCAGGCTGTTCAAGTAGGCCATGCAGTCGGGTACCGTCTTGGTCAGCGCCACGCCAGCGGAGATCACGTCACATGCGACGCCGGCGGTGATCTGCCGCAGCACCTCGGTGAAGATCAGCCGGTGGTCGTGGCGGAGGAAGTGGGCGGCGCGCAGGTCACCCATCCAGTCCACCGCGCCGTTGTCGCGCAGCAGCGCGCCGATGACGGATTGCTCTGCCTCGACGGCCTGGGGCGTGGCGTCATGGTCGGTCATTGGCGGCCTCGATTTTCATATTTTCCTTCACGGATACGGGTGAAATTTTGGGACTTTGTCATCCACTCCAGGTCGGCGAAGAACGGCTTGGACGTGCGGCCGACCAGAAAATCGCACGTCCCGACGTACTCGAAGAATTTTCGCCAGTACGTGAGGTCCTGGCGCATCTGGTCTTCGCTCCACCGAGCACGCAGTTGCGTGGCCCGAGCCGGCGTCCACTCTCGGATGGAGGGGCATTGCGGCAGGACCTCGTGGTACAACGCCACGATGGCCTGGTGTGGACATTCCTGCTTTCCAGGGTTCGGCAGCCGGCCGACAGCAACGCTGGCGGCATCTATCCCGTCAGGGATAGAGGTAGTTAACTCTTCTCTTTCTCTTTCTCTAGGTAACGCACCGCTAACGGTCTGATCCTGTTTTGGTAACGCCGCTGGCGTTACTTTTGCGTTACCTTTGTGTGCGGCTACGCGTTTCGCGGTCTGGCTACGGGTCTTGGCGGACTCGCCGTTGTGATCACCGAAACGCATGATTTCGACGCCATCTGCCCGCTCGGCCAGCCATCCGATCGCCACCAAAGCAGCGCCGAGTCCTGTCACCCCGGTTTTGCGGTCCAGTGTGCGTAGCGTCAGGCCCTGCATGACGCCATCGGCGGAGTGCTGGTCGGCGGCGGCCCACAGCCAATAGAGCGCACCAATCACCGCCGCTTCGCTGCTATCGGTCGTCTCGACGAGCGCACTGATGCGCGGGTCGTCCCACAAATTGCTGCGCATCTTGATCCAGTCACCGGCCATTGCGCACTCCCACAAGCACCAGAGGCCCATCGGTGCCAGGCTCGGCCCAGCGCGAGCCGTACCCCAGGTATTCGCCCTTGCCTAGGTGTTCAGCGCCAAAATAGAGACGCTGCTCCAGAATCAGCCCCTCGCGGGCAAGGCCCGACAGAACGTGCCCGAAACATGATCCAATCCCGTGCTGATCGATGATCGATCGGAAATCGTTCCAGTCCAACCATCCCCCCTTGCGGCTCGCGGCAATCGATAGCGCCGCAGCCCGAACCTCCTCGGAAAACGCGATTTTCCAAAGACAATCCATGTGACTCGAAATGGTTTTCGGCTCTTGCTCGGGAAACAGGTCGAACTGGCTTTGCATCAGGCTAGAGGTCATTACAGGCATCCTCCAGGACGACCGCAGATGACGCGCCCCAGATCAGCGGACGCGACTCGACGACAACCGTCATGCCCAAGGCCAAGGCGATATGGCGCAGCACCGCATGAGTGCGGCTGTGCGGCCAGTAATCCGGCACCACCAACTGCTCGGCAGCCATCATCTCGGCGATCCGGCCGCGATGGGTACCTGACCAGGCCTGCATCTGCTCGTTCATTACCGGTGTATAAACGCTTTGGTCCGCATAGCGCACCTCGAAGAACAACTCCGTCGCGATGTAGTGCTCGAGCGTGGCGCCGCGCGACAGCTGCCAGCCGGGCAGCACGTGGATGGCGTCGCACGTCACCAGCTCGACAATGTCAGCCCTCATGCAATCGATCCAGGCCGCGCTCGGGTCGGCGTTGATCTCGGCCGGATTGACGACTTGGTGGCCGCTCGCGCGCAGCAACGCCGCGCACGCGTGAAATGCCGGGAAATTCAATTGCGGCAACCCCGTCATCGGTCCGGCAATATAGATTTTTTTCATTGGAAGGCCTTACTGAATGATGGCGAAGCTTTGAGGGAAGTGGCGAGCGATCACCGCCACCTCGCCGGGCGTCAGCAGTGCCAGCGTCAGACCATTGCGCTGCAACTCCACCACGCCATCGGACCATTGACCGCAGCGGAAGCCCGACGCCTGTTCGACGACAGCGGCGACACCAATGACCACGCCCTGGTCCAAGGATTGACCAGCGGGCGCAGCGGCGATTTCGTGGGTGGCGGCCGGCGCCGCGTCAACAACAGCAGCTGCGGCATCCGGTAATTTCTCGACAGGCTGCTGGTCGGCGCCAGCTGGCGGCGCGGCATCGCCAGGTTGGGCGGGCATCCAGTTCTTCCCATCCCTACGGACACGGCCAGCACGCAATGCGGCGCTCAGCCAGGCCGATGGATACTGCCCGGCGCGCAGGCCCATCGCCTTGCGCAGCTCGACATCCGTAACCGTTCCCCGTTCGAGAATGTAGGCGATGGCAATGCTGGCACGGCTGGCGCCGGCGACAGAACCAGCGTGCTGCGGCCGCCAGCTGTTCGAAGGTTCAGATGCGGCGCTCACGTCCGGACGCGGGGAGGTGTCCGCAGGGACCAGCTCAGGAATGGGCGTCGCGACTGAGGCGACAACTACCGGCGCCGGCGGCAAGGAAGTGGCCGAGCCCCCCACTTGCGCAACGATTTGCTTGCCTTCCCTCGACTTCAGGAATGTCTCGCTGAGCGAGTACAACTGGGCCGGCTGGCCGTTGGGTCCGGCACCGGTACTGCGGACCACATCGCCCACGTCCACCAGGGAGCGCAGCGCGTTGCTGATATCGATCAGTTCGCAATCGAACACGTCGGCCAAATCCACCGCACGGCTTGCCGGTTTCTTTGCGAGTTGGATACAGATTTTTTGATCATTCAAGACCATGATGGCTCCCTGGAGTTTGGATTTTTGCCACCGGCGACGCGGCGACGGTGTTGGAAAATTCGACCCAGGTCATGACCTGAACACCTTTGCGCTTTACGAGGTTGCCCCCCCCCGTCGACCTTCGGGCCGCGCACCATGACCTTGACCAGGCGGATCTCTGTTGGCGCGACCGCCATCCAGTCATCGCAGAACTGCGGCGCATCGAGCTCGGGGCTGATGCGGTATGGCTTTTCGGTTTCCGCAAAGAGCAGCGCGGCCAGCGCGTCGCGACGGACGACCCATTCAGCAATGGTCAGCTCGCGTCGATTTTTACCCTCGCCCTCGTGGGTTGGGGTCTTCTTCTCGGCGAGGAGCCGGCTGATAGCGCGGCTGACGCCATATACGCAAAAGGCGCCCATGTCAGCTCCAGCGAAAAGGTACGCGCACGGCCAGGCCAAGGAACGCGCAGTCGGATGCGTGCGCTTGCCCCTGCGGCCGCTGGCAACTCACGCAAAGGCGTACGTGAGGCAAGGTGGTAGACGGCGCACGGATCGTGATGGGCCGGATCAATGGCATCGAGGGCTTCATGGCCGGATCCAATCGATGCCAAAGGCCGCACCAGCACGCCGTGCGCTGGCACCGCTCAACGCCGGGCCATTCCAGTTGCCGCGGTAGCGCGGCGCCACGGGTTCGCCGATATCCTCGGGCTCGCCCTGGACGTCACCACGCAGCGCGTTGGTAGCCTCATCGTTGATTTTGTAGACCACGCCGATACAGGTGCAGCAGCCGGTCGATTCCAGCGTGGCGTACAGCCGGCGCATTTCCAGCTCGCTGATCGCCAGGTCGCCGTGGCGTTCGATACCCTGGTACACGGTGGCCGGCGCCGACAGCAGGCACTCAAGCACCGTGCGACCCCGGGAGCCTTTAATTGGCAGTTTCATATATAATTCCTTTCGTTGGATTTGCGTTACCTAAGGCCCGCCGCACGCGGGCCTTTCCTATTTCTGGCTTGCCGCTTCGCGCGCCAGGTCCTCGTAGTGTTTCCGGGTCATCACGTGGCCCGGATCAAACGACCGCTCGGCCGGCTCAGGCGGTGGCGGCGATTTCTTTTGTTCGTCGTGCTTGCTCATGCCGACGCCCCGATCAGGAAGTTGATCTCGCGCACGTTCATGTCGGTCTTCTCCAGGATGCGGATCTTCAGCGCCGGCCCGATCGCCAGGCGCTGGTGGCGGATCTTGCTGACGACAGGCGGCGCCACTTCCAGGAAGCGCGACAACGCCGCGTCGTTCTTGAGCGCTTGCGTGCCCATCAGGTGATCGAGCAGGCGGCTGGGGTCAAACGAAAGTACTTCAATGCTCATAAAGCCTCCGGTGGTTGGTGGGATTATTTTTCGGCCATGCCTTTGAGGCGGCCGACCATGGCGTTGAGCGCCTGAACGGTGCGATACACCGCCGCCTCGACGCGAACGATTTCATGCGGCTCGACGCGGCCGTCGGCCAGCGTGGCGTGTACTTCGGCCGCCACCTCGCCGCCGGCCGACCAGACCTTGGTGACCATCTCGAGCACCGCCATATCCGACGCGGAGGCGTCGGACTCGACGGCGATGCACACGTGGCCGTGGTTCTGCGCCAGCGCGTGCAGTACCGAGTAGTTCTCGGTCAGGGCCATGACGCGCTCCACGTCGCGCAGGCTCACTATGTTGGCGGCCGCATTGGGGTTCGCTTTGTTGCGCAGCACAGCCGACGACATGCCGAGACGGACCGCCAAGGCCTCACAGCCACCTGGCGCGCCGTGTACCGTTTCGTAGAAAGCATCAAGTGTGTTCATACGGTAAGACCCAAAAAGAATGATGTAAAAACAAATATTCTCAAGCAAACTTGCACAATGAAACTAACCCCATACATATTAATTTCCATATTGCAATCTTTGAGGCGAAACAAAGCATGCGCAAAAACCGGCAATTGTTTATGGGGAGGGTGATTGGCTCGTAGGCGGAATACAACTTGGCTCAAGCATGGCGAACACCTCCGGCCGAGCGAGTTTTAGGAACATCATTCGCGCCGGCGGAACCCCGTTCACAATCCACTGTGAAACAGCCGCTGGCGTCACTTCGCAAAGCGCCGCCACTTTTGCACCGCCGCCAAGTTGCTTGATTAAGAGTCGCGTATCCATACGCAAATATTAAGGCAACTTCATTTTAATGTAAAGCCATCTTTATCACTTGCTTGTTAAGCTAGCTAAATGAATTCAAAACTACTATCAGAGCGGCTCCGCTGGGCAATCGAACGAAAACTGTCCGCCGACCCCGAGATCAAAAAAATCACCCAAGCGCAGGTAGCCAAAGCTGCAGGCGTATCGCCTACCGCCGCTGGCTATTGGTTTTCCGATGCCAATGGCATAAATGCCGAACAAGCCAGGAAAGTGGGTGAGTTTTTGGGGGTTGATCCTGTTTGGCTTGAGCAGGGCGAGGGGTCTGCAACCCCGATAGAGTCGGCGTTGCAAATGTTCCCTGGCTCAAAGCGAGTAGTAGCCATCGACAATGATTCGCCAGATATCTATCGGATACCATTCGTAAAATTGAAACTCAGCGCCGGCATGACCGGGTTCCAGGCGGAGCCGGAAAGCGCCGATGGCGGAACGATTGGGCTATCCAGGACCTGGGTGGATCGACGCGGCTACGCACCCGCCCAGCTGATTTCAATGCAAGTAAAAGGCGAAAGTATGGAGCCTACGTTCTACGAAGGTGACACCATCGTCATCAATCTGGCTGACAAGCGACCCATTGATAACGGGGTTTTCGCGGTAAACTACGACGGTGAGGCTGTGGTAAAACGACTATCCCGCGACGCTGGCCAGTGGTGGCTCATGTCTGACAATTCGGATCAGCGGCGCTTCTATCGTAGGCAATGCCGTGGGACAGAGTGCATAATCATAGGGCGAATTATCCGCAGAGAAGGCGAGCATTTTTAAGGCACGTAAGACTGATTCTTATCATTTGACGATCTCATTTATCAAGGAGCTGTATGGCTTTAGTACCGTGTAAAGAGTGTGGAACTGAGGTATCCACGTCGGCAAAGGCATGCGTGAAATGCGGTGCTAAAGTTCCCCGAACGAAATGGTGGATCTGGATCCCCGTCATCCTCGTCGTCACTTTTTTTACGCTCCCATACCTCACCTCATCCTCCGCCCAACGCGCTGCGATATCAGCACGTGCAGACTGCGAACGCGCGTTCCCGTTGGAACGTGGCCGCGGATGCGACAAAGTCTATGGTGATGCGCTTCGCGCCCACTCCGAGGAAAAATGAGGGTACTTTGGTAAAGATAATTGAAAATTTAATTAAGGTAGCTTGACTTTAAAGTGAAGGCGGCTTAATCTTACTCCATCGAATCACCAACCGATGGAGAACGAGATGTCCACAGCTACCGCAGCACCCGTCACCGCAGCAACCACCACCCCAAGCGAATTCGTCACCATCCCCGCCACTACACTGGCCGGCGGCATCACCGTGCCCGAGTTCCAGGTCGGCAAATACCTCACCTCGCACCATGCCATCGGCGGCCTGGTCGTTGCCGCCGATGGCGTGCCCGTCACCAACATTAGCTACTTCGAAGCCGTCCAGGCCTGCCAGGCGGCCGGCCTCGCGCTGCTGACCCTGTCGCAGTCGCAAGCCATCGCCATAAACATCGCCAGCGTGGCCGCCAACTGGAGCGGCGGCGCGGTGGGCGTCGGCCGTCTGGCGCAAGGCCTGCGCGACTGGAGCGTGTCGACCGCCCAGGCAGGCACCTACGTCCCTAACGCAGCCTCGCAGGCGCGTCAGTTCGTTCTGTCCAACGGCGAGGTCATCATCGATGCCGCCGGTCATCTGTACACCTGGCTGTTCGATGACGTCCAGGGCGACGAACTGGGCGTGGTCGCGCGCGAATTCGCCGCCGATTCCCCAGCCGTCACCGGTGCGCCCTTCCCTGCATTGGAGAACGGCGTCGGCTGGTATCCGGATGCTGGCGATGACTGGTCCGGCGTTGCGCTCGTCCGGGGCGGCTACTTCTACTCCGAGGGCAATGCCGGCGTGTTCCGTCTCGACGGCGTCTCGCCCGTCCGCCGCGACGACGGCGTCGGGTTCCGCTGCACCAAGCCCAGCTCGGGTCTCTGATCCCCGGTCTCCGGTCGCCGCGTGAGCGGTGATCAATCCTACCCATCTAATCCAATGGAGAACGGCATGTCCCGAGCTATCCCTGCAATCACCCTCACCGAAGAAACCACGTTCAGCGCACAACTGGGCGGTCGCACTGTCACCGGCCTCGCCGTCGCCTCCGCGTGGGAGGGCTTCACCAAGTACACCAACGGCGCTGGCGCCAGCCTGATCGCGTTCGATGCGGACCGCCGCGTCATCACCGCATCGCCCGACCTGATCGCCCAGCTGGCCGACGAAGAGGATTTCGTCACGGTGCCGCGCACGACGCTGCCCGGCGGCCTGGTGGTACCGGAGTTCCAGGTCGGCCGCTTCGCCGCAACGCGAGACTCCAACGGCAAACTGGCAGTCAACGGCTCCGAGGCGCCATGGGTCAGCATCAATTACGAGGAAGCCAAGGCCGTGGCCGCCAGCGCGGGCTACAAACTGATCACCGAAACGCAGTGGCTGGCGATCGCGTGGGACGCCTGCCAGGTCGACAGCAACTGGTCGGGCGGCTCCGCCGGAGAAGGCAAGCTGAACCAGGGTATCCGCAACGATTCCCGCGCGCGCCACGGCGACTTCCTGCCCGAGTTATCGACTACCACGCCGGTACGCCGCTACCTGACACTGACGAACGGCGAGCGCGTCTACGACTTCAACGGAAATATCTTCCAGTGGATCGTCGACGACGTCCAGGGTGACGCCGATGGTTTGATCGCCAAGACGATCACGGACACATCGTTGAGCCGCTCCGTGGCCTTGGCCGCCGGCGCCAAGGAATGGCGCGCGAAGGGCCTGGGTTGGCAGCCGAACGGCGATGTGCGTTGGTCCGGCCGTGCGCTCATCCGGGGCGGCTACTTCCTCTCCGGGGACTATGCCGGCGTGTTCCGTCTCGGCTGCGACTCGCCCGACCTCCGCAACGGCGTCGTCGGGTTCCGCTGCACCAAGTAGCTCGGGCGCCTGGTCACCGGTCCCTGGTCACTGCGCAGCGGTGACCACCTTCGTCTCCATCGGAGAACACGATGAAATACCTCATTACCGCTCGCACAGCCGACGGCACGCAGTCGTATCGCGCCATCGGCGATCTCGGCCTCTTTATCGATTCCGCCTATGAGGCCGGCGGCCATGGCGGGGGCCGCTGGACAGGAGTTTAACCATGGACGATCAAGACCCGCGCCATGAGTACGAGCGCCACCGCGAATTTCGGCGCTCAATCGCCTGGGGAATCCTGACCTTCTACGCACTGACCATCGTGCTGGCAAGCATCTCGGCGATGTTGGAAAAATGAATGCCCGCCAGCCAGCACAGCACATGTCGGCGTCCCAGCAAGCGGCCTTTGCAGTGGAGCGCCACAACCGAGTTTTGCTCAATGCGCTGCAAGCAAGGTGCTTGGTGAATTTCTCAGGAACGAAACGCTTATTGCAAACCGTCTCGTACCAGATGTCTGGTGGCGATATCGACACCGATGTGCGGCTCGCGGGCGAGTCGGCTCTGGTCGACGGCAAGTTGGTATCGCACTCGCCAGAGAGCTGGGATGCGACCGAAGCTCAGCGCCATGAGCGGATCTTGCTGCACGCCATGCAGACGGCGCACATGGTCGATTTTCGCGGAACAAAACATTTCATCCATACGCTGAAATTTGAGGCGGTCGATGAAGGTATCAAAACGACGGTTTGGCTTGCAGGGAATCCCGTTCCCATCGAAGGCCAGCAAATCACCGTCCAAACAGAGCAGTCTTTTTTGCAGCACCCGGCAGTCGCCGGCAACCACTCACCAAGAGGAGCGTCATGAACACTGTCACCGATTCCACTGCTGTAGCCGCCACCGCGATCGCGGCCGAGCCATTTGTTCAAGTGCCGGAAACCACCCTGCCGAGCGGTATGACCGTGCAAGGCTTCCTCGTCAGCCGATACCTGGCAGCGCAAGACGACGACGGCAAGGTTGTCATCGCGGTCGACCGCGCGCCTCGGGTGGACATCTCCTACCACGAAGCCCGCGCGGCCTGCACAGCGGCTGGCTTTAGCCTGATCACCGAATCGCAGGCCTTGGCCCTGGCCTACAACATCGCATGCCAGGGCGAAAACTGGACCGGCGGCGCCGTCGGCGAGGGAAGCCTGTTCCAGGGTTTGCGCGAGGGTGACTTCGACGAGGCACAGGCCGCCACGTTCGTGCCAGACAACGCGGACGAACGTCGCTGGTTCGTCCTGTCGAATGGCGAGCGCGTCTATGACGTGGCTGGCAATGCCTTTACCTGGGTGTTCGACGACGTCCAGGGCGACGAGCTGGGCGTGGTGGCGCGGTCGTTCGCCGACGGCTCGCCGTCGATCACCACAGCGGTAGCCCCATCCATGCAGTCCGGCGCCGGCTGGCAGCCAAGCAAAGGGCGCAACTGGTCCGGCTTTGCGCTCTTCCGGGGCGGCTGCTTCGGCTCCGAGGTCGTTGCCGGCGTGTTCTATCTCGACGACGGCTCGCCCGACAGCCGCGGCGTCAACGTCGGGTTCCGCTGCACCAAGTAGCCCGGGCGTCTGGCCCCGGGTCACCGGCTCCCTCCTTCCGCGCAGCGGCGGGAGGGGCATTCAAAGAAAACCACAAGGCGAAATGTGAACGATAAATCACAACACCCCACCAGCGATGAACTGGCTCGATTTTCCATCAAATCGGTCCGGGGTATCGAGCTGGGCATGGGCAAGGATGAGCCGATTGCGCGCATCTCCAAGGCGCTGGAAGAGAAGTATCCCGGCCACCTGATACTGGTCCAGGCCGGATTGTTCCTGCACGGGTACGACCGCACCGCCTACGCGCTCAGCATGCTAAAAAAGTACAAGCTGAAACTGGTGGGCACGTCGGCGGCGCCGCACATCCGCGTCGGTTTCCCTGCTGGGAATTTCAAACAGCGGTTGTGGCCGATGGTTGACGAGTTCGGCATCCCTTACGTGGTCGCGCTCGGCAGCAGCGCCAGCGGCCGCACGCACTACGTTTCCGATCACGTCAACACGAACGTAGCGGTATTGGGCGCCGTGTCGGATGACATCGTGGCGACCGTCATCGAGGATCTGCGCCAGCGCGGCGAGCTGTTGAAGGCTGGCACCCGCCAGCTGCTCGCCAACCCGAACGGGAACGACTTTAAACTGAAATCGTTTGGCCGCGACCTCGACGACCTGTTGCTCGGCGAGATCGTCAAGATGCCGAGGGACATTCGTGTGACGTACGGCGAGAACATGCGCCTGTGCATGGCGCGTGTGATGCGTGGCATTTTCGCGTATGGCCTGACGATCGATAAGTCGGCGGTGCTGCGCGATATTTCAGCAGAGATTGATTTGCTCAAGCACTACCTCGAACAGGCTGCACGGCTAAGACAGCTCAAGTTCAGCGCAAGCGGAGCTGCCTTAGCCGTTGAGCTTGGTCGGCTGACCGGAGGCCTGCTGCGCTCCGTCAAGGCGGCCGTATGATCCAGCACAACGAAGGGGGCTTTCTGCAGGGTCCGGCAATGCGCTCATCCGGGGCGGCTACTTCAACTCCGAGGACAATGCCGGCGTGTTCAATCTCAACAACGACTCGCCCGACAACCGCAACGACAACGTCGGGTTCCGCTGACCCAAAAATTACATGCCCAGACGACCGGCCGCGCGCCGGCGGAGGGTCTATTCTTGGTCGAGAGTCTCCTGGGATAATCCCGAAAGCACGGCCTGGCGCCAAACCGAAAACCGCTGCGGGGCTCCCGAGTGCCGCAGCGGAACGCGGCAGCGTGACGACCAAGTTCACCGACATGACGGCGCTGCCGGTGCTGCACTCGTACTGGCGCAATGCTAAGCGATGCAAATCTGGGAGCCTGCGCGTGCAGCGCTTCGGCGACGACACACTCCGCTACCTGCTGACTATCCAGGAGCAGCTGCGCAGCCGCAGCTACACGTTCGGGCCGTACAAGACGTTCACGGTGCAGGAGAAGAAATTCCGCCAGGTGGTCGACGCACCGATGAAGGACCGCATCGTGCACTGGATGCTCTACCAGCACCTGCTGCCCATCTGGCAACCGCGCTTCATCCACGACACGTTCGGCAACCTGCCCGGGCGCGGAACGCATGCCGCCGTGCGACGCCTGGCAGAATTCGCGCGCCGGCCGGCGAACACATGGGCGTTGCAGGTCGATATCTCGAAATATTTTTATTCGGTCAACCACTCGTTGCTGAAGGCGCGCGTGCTGCGCTATATCGGCGACCAGGACGTTCGGCGGCTGCTGGTGGATCTGATCGACTCGTTCCGCACCAACGGCGACTACGATGACCTGTTCCCTGCCGACAGCATGTACCGCCGCACGCGAGAAAAGGGAATGCCGATCGGGAATTTGTCGAGCCAGCTATTCGCGAACATTTACTTGTGCGACTTCGACCACTGGGTCAAGCAGGAGCTGGGCATCAAATGCTATCTGCGCTACGTGGACGACATGGTCATCCTGGCCGAGTCGCGCGAGCAGCTGCTGCAGATCAGTGCAGATCTGGTGGCCAAGCTGGCCGCCGACGGCCTGACGCTGCACCCCAAGAAAATCCGGTTGGCTCCGGTCGCGGCCGGCATCCCGTTCCTTGGCTACGTCGTCTGGCCGAAACACATCTCTGCCGGCTCCTACGGCCGCAAGCGGTACCTGAATCGCCTCCGGCAGCACGAGACCGGCGGCCAGGACCGTAGCGCCGCAATCCGGTCCTACCACGCCATGCTGAGCCACACAGGCTCGACCTTTTGAGGAGATATGACATGCATAAAATCTATGCCGATTTCTGCCGACTGCGCGATCTTCGCGACGCCGGCATGGAGGCGCCGAAGTACACGGAGGCCGAGGCGTTCGAAAAGTCGATGACCGACCACCCTTTGACCGCCGGCCTGCAGTCGGGAGGCATGAGCTTGAGTGGAGCGGCACGCGACGTGTTGGCTGAACGCCGCCGGCAGATCACGCAGGAAGGCTATAGTTTCGATCACGACGACGAGCACCGGAACGACGAAATCGCAGCCTACGCCACCTTCTACGCCATGCCGCCAGCAGCGCGCGATTGGCCGGCTGAAGAAACCGGCTACGGCTCGACTTGGGGTGAGGCGATCGTTCCGGCGGACTGGGGACCGGTACGGCCCGCAGATCGCCGCGTCGAATTGGTCCGGGCCGGCGCGCTGGTCATCGCAGAGATCGAGCGCATTGACCGCCTCACCGTCGCAAAGAAAGGTGGTGCAGCATGAGCCGCAGCGGATATAGCGATGATTACGATGGCGATGATCCGTTGGCGCTCGGCCGGTATCGCGCACAGGTGATGTCGGCAATCCGGGGAAAGCGCGGCCAGGCGCTTCTGCGTGAATTGCTGGAGACGCTCGACGCGATGCCGGTTAAGCGGCTGGTGGCAGGCGAACTGGAGGCGGATGGCCAGTTCTGTGCACTCGGCCTCGTCGGCCGAGCGCGCGGCCTGGATCTGGCGGCCATCGACACCTACGACGTGGAATCGTTGGGGCCAAAGTTCAATATCGCCGAACAGTTGGCCCGCGAAATAATGTGGGTGAACGATGACCACGTGAGCGATACGACGTTGGTGGAAGTCGAAGTTTTTGGGCCAATACAGCACCGGCAGCAACGATTTATCAGCATTCGAGTTGAAAACGAAAATGCAGGACTAGAGCGTTGGAAAGAGGTGCGCAAGTGGGTGGCCACGCACCTCGCGCCGGACGCCGCTGCCGAACCACAGAAAGGGTAGGCCATGAGCAGCCTGTTCCTCGATACAGAAGAAATTGTCGATTTGACTCACTACCGACGCGCCGCCGAGCAGCTACGCAAGCTCAAGGAAATGGGCGTGCCGGCTACGCGGCTGCGGGACAACACGGTCCGGGTCCTCCGTATGCACCTTATCCATCCGACAGCCGCGCCTGTAGCGCCGGCGCCGCAACGGAAATCGTCACGTAAATGAATCGCCATCGAAAAACAAATCGCGGACTTCCGCGCCGCGTGTACCTGAAAAGCGGCGCGTATCGGTTCCTGGCCCCGGAGCCGATGCTCGTTCCCAAGACAGGAAAAAAACAGTGGTGGATACACCTCGCGTACGAGCACGAAGGCGAAACGGCTATGCTCACGGCGCTGGCGCAGCTGCTCGGTGCCGCGACGTCGATAGAAGGCAGCATGCCGCACGCGTGCGGCGAGTTCAAGGCCAATAAGCTCGGGCGCTATTCTCAGGAGACACGGGAGCAGTACGCTCGCTTTCTCGATGTCATTGCCGACGAGTTCGAGGACTTTCATGCCGCCCAGGTCACGACGAAAGAGTGCGCCGGCTTCCTGCGCGACCGCTTCAAGGGCAAGGCCAACACGGCGAAGAAATACGCCGCGCTGATGGGCAAGCTGTTCCGCTACATCATTGGGGAAATGGGACTGCGTCAGGACAACCCCGTCGACCAGCTCGACATGTCCGACTATCAAACCCGCCGGCGCGAGGTGCTGGCCACCCACGAGCAGATTCAGAAGATCCGCGCCGCCGGCATGCAGAGCAAGCCGCGAAAGGACACCGGCCAGGTCATCCCAACGGCCAGCGGCCCGATGTTCGCTTGCATAATCGACATGTCCTATCTGCTGTGGGCGCGCGCGATCGACATCCGGACGCTGAAGGAGGCGCAGATAGAAGGCGGGCATATACGAATAAAGCCGAGCAAGACCATGAAGACGAGCGGCAAGGTGGTGGACATCGTCGTCACCCCGTCAATCCAGCGTGTAATCGACACAGCTCGCGAAATCAAGCGTAAATACGGGATCATCAGCCCTTATTTGTTTCCGACCCAGAAGGGCACTCCGTACGCGAAATCAGGACTGATATCGATGTGGGACCGCGCCAAAGAGCGTATCGGGATGACCGATGACGTGACGTTCAAGGACATCCGGGCGCTCGGCGCCACCGATGCGGCGCGGCGCGGCGAGAATCGAAAACACATTCAGGATCGACTGGCACACACCTCGGGCGACACCACCGACATCTACATCAAGGAGGCGATACCGGACGTGTCGAGCATCGACATGGACCTTCCCTGGGCTTAATTGAGGCCGCAGTCACACCGCCGGAAAAGACAAAAGCAGTGCTGTATATTATATTTCGTATAATATACAGCACTGCTTTTTTGTACAGCTTTCGCTGTAAGTCTTTGATTCTATTGGTCGGGGCGAGAGGATTCGAACCTCCGACCCCGTGCACCCCATGCACGTACGCTACCAGGCTGCGCTACGCCCCGACGAATTCGCAATTATAGCAGTCGCTTTAAGTATTTGTCATGTTTGCTTTGCGCCACAGTGGCATGGAATTCCCTCGCGTACACGGCTAAGATATCCGCCATGTCCGAACCCACATCCGCCCACCTGCTCGAACAAGCGGCCGCCCTGGTCTCCGACGCCGATCTGCTGGTGATCGCCGCCGGCGCCGGCATGGGCGTCGATTCCGGTTTGCCGGATTTTCGCGGCAACCAGGGCTTCTGGCAAGCCTACCCCGCCCTCGCCCGCGCACGGATGGAATTCACCAGCGTCGCCTCGCCGGACACCTTCCGCGCCGATCCGTCGCTGGCCTGGGGTTTCTACGGCCATCGCCTCAAACTGTACCGAGACACCGCGCCGCACGCCGGTTTCGCCATGCTCAAGGACTGGGGCACCCGCATGGACCACGGCTACGGCATTTTCACCAGCAACGTCGACGGCCAATTCCAGCGTGCCGGCTTCGATCCGCAGCGAATCTACGAATGCCACGGCTCCATCCACCACCTGCAATGCCTGGCGCCCTGCGACGGCGAGATCTGGAGCGCCGACGATTTTCGACCGGAGGTGGATAACGACGCCTGCCGGCTACTGAACCAGCCGCCGACCTGTCCGCGCTGCGGCGCGCTGGCGCGGCCGAACATCCTGATGTTCGGCGACTGGGGCTGGAATGAACACCGCTCGGCGATGCAGGAGAGGCGTTTGACTGCGCTGCTGGAAAAAGCCCGGCGGCCGCTGGTCGTGGAACTGGGCGCCGGCGTGGCGATACCGTCGGTGCGCCACTTCGGCCAGCGCGTGATCCAGCGGCATGGCGGCCGCATGATACGCATCAATCCGCGCGAACCACAGGTGGCCGGCGCCCGCGACGTCGGCCTGCCGATGGGCGCCCTGGCCGGCCTGGCCGCCGTCGACGCCCTGCTCTAAACGATTTACACCAATTTGAAGGCGATGCCGGACAGGCCGTCGACCTTGCCGGTCAGGGTCTGCCCGCGCACCACGGCGCCCACGCCCTCCGGCGTGCCGCTGAAAATCAGGTCGCCCGGCGCCAGCGCGAACAAGGTCGATAAATTGGCGATGGTTTCGCTGATCGACCAGATCAAGTGGTCGATGGTGGCCGACTGCCTGGTCACGCCGTCGACGTCCAGCCGTATCGCGGCGTGGCCGATGTCGCCCGCTTCGGCGGCGCGGTGGATCACGCCGATCGGCGCCGAGTAGTCGAAGGCTTTGCCGATTTCCCATGGCCGGCCGGCGTCGCGCATCTTGAACTGCAAATCGCGGCGCGTCATGTCCAGGCCCACCGCATAGCCGAAGATGTGCTGCGCCGCGTCTTCCACGGCGATGTCGCTGCCGCCCTTGCCGATGGCGACCACCAGCTCGCACTCGTAGTGCAGGTTGTTGGTCACTTGCGGATACGGCAGCTCCACCACCTGCCCCGGCGCGACCGGGACCAGCGCCTGGGCATCGTTCGGTTTGCAGAAGAAGAATGGCGGTTCGCGATCCGGGTCGTAGCCCATCTCGCGCGCGTGGGCGGCGTAGTTGCGGCCAACGCAGTAGACGCGGCGAACGGGGAACAAATCGGTGGTGCCGGCGACCGGCAGGCCGACGATGTCGTGGGCGGGAATAACGTAGGAAGTCATGATGCTCCGATGGCTGGAATGGGAGATCAGCCATGGTACAACAACAAAAACCGGCCTGCTCGGCCGGAAACACTACGAGACAAATTCGTTCGGCCGAATCAGGTCATCAACAGCGCGGTCATCGCGACGCGGAAGGATTCCGCCAAGCCGTCGCGGTTCATATTGGGCCGGTTCAGCGCGCGGATGGGCAAGCCCTGGAAGTACGAGATGATGGTGTCGACGCGACCGTCGACCAGTTGGTCGTCCACCGGCAGGTTTCGACGCTCGCGCCCCTCCTTGACCAGCAGTCGCAATTGCATGCGCGATTTTTCCTCGTGCACCTGCAGTTTGGCGGCGATCACCGGATTGCGCGACGCTTCCGCGTACATCTCCAGCGGCACATGCCAGGGCTGCGGATCGAGCGTCTCGTCGATATGGCGGCGCGCATCGTCGATCATGGCCTGCAAGGGGTCGTCGCGCGTTTGCAGGTCGACCAGCAGCCCGGTGACGTACTCGCTCTCGCGCTCGACGATCGCCATGATAATGGCGTCCTTGCTGTCGAAGTAATTGTAGATATGGCCGGCGCTCATGCCGGCTTGCTTGGAAATCTCGGACATGCTGGCGCCGTGAAAGCCACTGCGCGCGAAGCACACGGCCGCCGCCTCCAGCACCTGGTTGCGGCGGTTCTGCGCACGTTCCGGGTCGGTGCGTCGTTTTGCGGGGGTAGTCATGTCGTGTCCTTGGGTCTCTCTCTATGCCTAGGTGCGGAACTGTGGCGATGCCGACCGGGTTTGTCAATCCACCCTTGGGTCGATGCGGCGGGCGCGCAACAGCCGTGTGAAATGGCCGCGGCGCCCACCGCCCGCTTCCAAAAGTCTAGCCGCGCGGCGGATTGCCTTGTTGAGCAACCTCAGGTTGCCAGCCGCCGCCGAGCACCTTGTACAGGGTGACGGCGTTGCTGGTCTGGTTCAGGCGCGTGCTGATCAAGCCCTGCTGGGCCGAATACAGCGCGCGCTGCGACACCAGCGCGTTCAGATACGTGTCGGCGCCCTTGCGGTAACGGGCGTCGTTGATCTTGAAGCTTTTCTCCGCCGCGTCCACCAGGGCCTGTTGCGACGCCAAACGCTCGTCGATCGTGCCGCGCGTGGCCAAGGCGTCGGCCACCTCGCGGAAGGCGACCTGGATCGCCTTCTCGTACTGCGCCACATAGATGTCGCGGTCCGTCTTGGCGATACTCAGATTGGCGCGATTGACGCCGCCGTCGAAGATCGGCAAGGTGACCTGCGGCAGGAAGCTCCACGTGCCCGAACCGGATTTGAACAATCCGGACAGGTTGCGGCTCGCGCTGCCGCCGGACGCCGTCAGCGAAATGCTGGGGAAGAAGGCGGCGCGCGCCACGCCGATGTTGGCGTTGGCGGCGCGCAGCGTGCGCTCGGCCTGCTGCACGTCGGGACGGTTGCGCAGCAAGTCGGACGGCAGTCCGGCCGGAATCGCGGCCAGTTGCGTGACCGGATTGAGTTCGTCGGCCGGCATCAGGTCGGCCGGCACGGTGCCGCCCACCAGCAGGTTCAGCGCGTTCTGGTCCAGCGCCACCTGCGCGGTGTAGGTGGCGACGTCGTTGCGCGCGGCCTGCACGCTGGTCTCGGCGTCGTACATGTCGACGCCGGAGGTGACGCCGTTCTCGAAGCGCTTGCGGCTCAAATCATAGGTGATCTGCTGGCTGCTCAAGGTTTCCGCCGCCAGCTTCAAACGCTGCTGGTCGGCCGTCAGGGTCAGATAGGCGTTGGCCACTTCGGCCACCAGGCTGATTTGCTGCGTGCGGCGCGCCTCCTCGGTGCCCAGGTAGGTCTGCAAGCCCGCTTCGGAGGCGTTGCGCACCTTGCCGAAGAAGTCCAGCTCATACGACGGCATCGACAGCCCGCCGCTGTACTGGCGCACGATTGCCGCCTCGCCGGTGCCGGTCATATTGGCAGGCGTGCGGCTGGCGCTCTGGCTGACACCCGCATTCACCTTCGGCAGCAGCGCCGCCGTCTGGATGTTGTACTCGGCGCGGGCGCGCTCGATGTTGAGCACCGAGACGCGCAGGTCGCGGTTGTTGGCCAGCGCCAGCTCGATCACCTTGCGCAGGCGCTCGTCGGCGAAGTACTCGCGCCACTGGATTTCCGACACCGGCTTGGCGTCGGCGGCGGCCGGCGGCACGCCGTTGTATGCTTCACCGGCCGGCCAGGCCTGCCCGACCGGGGCGGCCGGACGCTCATATGTCGGCGCCAGGCTGCAACCGGCCAGCAGCGCCAGCGCGGCCATGGTGATTAAAGACTTATGCATGATTTTCATGATTAATGCGCCTCCAATTGCGAGGTTGGCGCCGGTGGCGTGACCTTCTTCTTGCTGAAGAAGCCGCGCACCAGCACAAAGAACAGCGGTACGAAGAAGATGCCGAGGAACGTGGACGTCAGCATCCCGCCCAGCACGCCGATACCGATGGCGTTCTGGCTGCCCGAACCGGCGCCGCTGCTGATCGCCAGCGGCAGCACGCCCAGACCGAAAGCAATCGACGTCATCAGAATCGGACGCAGACGCTGGCGCACCGCCTGCAAGGTCGCGTCACGCAGTTCGACGCCCTGCTCCTGCAGGTCCTTGGCGAATTCCACGATCAGAATCGCGTTCTTCGCCGCCAGGCCGACCACCGTCAGCAGACCGACCTGGAAGTACACGTCGTTCGACAGTTTGAACAGGAACGTCGCCAGCACCGCGCCGACCACGCCCAGCGGCACGATCAGCAGCACCGAGAACGGAATCGACCAGCTTTCATACAGCGCGGCCAGGCACAGGAACACGATCAGGATCGAGATGCCGTACAGCGCCAGGGTTTGCGAGCCGGAGTCGCGCTCTTCCAGCGACAGGCCGGTCCACTCGTAGCCGATACCCGGCGGCAGCTTCTTCGCCAGGGCTTCGATTTCGGCCATCGCCGTGCCCGAGCTCTGGCCCGGCGCCGGGGCGCCCAGGATCTCGCTCGACGACAAACCGTTGTAGCGCTCCAGGCGCGGCGAGGCGTAAATCCACTCGCCGGTCGAGAAGGCCGAGAAAGGCACCATCTCGCCGTCGGCGTTACGGACGAACCATTTCTTCAGGTCTTCCGGCGCCATGCGCGATTCGGCCTGGCCTTGCAGGTACACCTTCTTCACGCGGCCACGGTCGACGAAGTCGTTGACGTAGGCGCTACCCCAGGCGTTACTCAACACCTGGTTGACGTTGGCCACGGTCAGGCCCAGCGCGATGGCTTTCTGCTGGTCGACGGTGATCTTGTACTGCGGCGTGTCTTCCTGGCCGTTCGGACGCACGCCGACCAGCACCTTGCTCTGCGAGGCCATGCCCAGCATCTGGTTACGCGCGGCCATCAAGGCCTCGTGACCGACGCCGCCCGTGTCCTGCAGCTGCAAGTCGAAGCCGGAAGCGTTACCCAGTTCCAGCACGGCCGGAGGAGCGAAGGCGAACACCATCGCATCCTTGATCTGCGAGAACGCCCCCATGGCGCGGCCCACAATGGCGTTGACCGCGTGGTCGGCGCCCTTGCGCTCCGACCAGTCCTTCATGCGGACGAAGGCGATACCGGTATTCTGGCCGTTACCTGCGAAGCTGAAGCCGGCCACCGCGAACACCGAAGCCACGGATTCCTTCTCGTTGTTCATGAAGTGCTGTTCGACCTTTTCGATCACCTTGAGCGTGCGCTCCTGGGTGGCGCCGGTCGGCAGCTGGATCTGCGTGAACAGCACGCCCTGGTCCTCTTCCGGCAGGAAGGAGGTCGGCAGGCGCATGAACACGAAGGCCAGCACGCCGAGGATCAGCGCGTACACCACCAGCGAACGGCCGCCACGGTTCAGGATCTTGCCGACGAAGCCTTCGTACTTATGGCTGCTCTTTTCGAACGTGCGGTTGAACCAGCCGAAGAAACCGGTGTTGATCGCCGTGTGGCCTTTCGGTACGGGCTTGAGCAGGGTGGCGCACAGCGCCGGCGTAAACACCATCGCCACGATCACCGACAACACCATCGCCGAGACGATCGTGATCGAGAACTGGCGGTAAATCACGCCGGTGGAACCGCCGAAGAAGGCCATCGGCACGAACACCGCCGACAGCACCATGGCGATGCCGACCAGCGCGCCGCTAATCTGCGTCATCGATTTGCGGGTCGCCTCGAGCGGCGACAAGCCCTCCTCCGTCATCACCCGCTCGACGTTTTCCACCACCACGATGGCGTCATCGACCAGCAAGCCGATCGCCAGCACCACCGCGAACATGGTCAATGTGTTGATCGAGTATCCAAGCACCGACAGGATGGCGAAAGTCCCCAGCAGCACGACCGGCACGGCCATGGTCGGGATCAGGGTGGCGCGGAAGTTCTGCAGGAACAGGTACATCACCAGGAACACCAGCACGATCGCCTCGATCAGGGTCTTGACGACTTCCTCGATCGAGATCTTGACGAACGGCGTGGTGTCGAAGGCGACGACGGCCTTCATCCCGGGCGGGAACAGTCTTTCCAGTTCCGCGACCTTGGCCTTGACGGCGGTGGCGGTATCGAGCGCGTTGGCGCCGGTGGCCAGCTTGATGGCCATACCAGTGGCGGCGTTGCCGTTGTAGCGCGACAGCACGGCGTAGTTCTCGCTGCCCAGTTCCATTTTGGCGACGTCGCGCAGGTGCACGGTGGCGCCATTGGCGGAGGTTTTCAGCAGGATCGCGCCGAATTGTTCGGCCGTTTGCAGGCGGCTTTGCGCCGACACGGTGGCGTTGAGCTGCTGGCCCTTGGCGGCCGGCAGGCCGCCCAGTTCACCGGCGGAGACCTCGGTGTTTTGCGCGGTGATGGCGGCGGTGACGTCGGCCGGCGTCAGTTGATAGCTTTGCAGCTTGGCCGGGTCGAGCCAGATGCGCATGGCGTACTGCGAACCGAAGGCGGTGACGTCGCCCACGCCTTCGACGCGGCTGATCGGATCGATGACGTTGGCGGCCACATAGTCGCCCAGGTCGGCCTGCTTCATGCTGCCGTCCTCGGAGATAAAGCCGAGCACCATCATGAAGTTCTTGGTGGCCTTGCTGACCACCAGGCCCTGTTGGGTGACGGCGGCCGGCAGCAGCGGCGTGGCCAGTTGCAGCTTGTTCTGCACCTGCACCTGGGCGATGTCGGGATTGGTGCCGCTGCGGAAGGTCAGCGTGATGCTGATGCCGCCGGTCGAATCGCTCGACGAGTTCATGTAGCGCAGGCCGTCGATACCCTTCATCTTTTGTTCGATGACCTGGGTGACGGCGTCCTCCACGGTTTTCGCCGAGGCGCCCGGATAGGAACCGGAGATCGAGATCGATGGCGGCGCGATGCTAGGGTACTGCGCGATCGGCAGTCCCATGATCGCGAGTATCCCGCCGAGCATGATCACAATGGCGATCACCCAGGCGAAGATGGGGCGGTCAATAAAGAAACGTGACATAAGCTGGCTCCCGTCTTAGTGCGCGCTTTTGGCGGCGGGAGTGGCTGCTGCGGCGGCTGGCGTGCCCGGAGCGGCGGCGGGAGCGGCTGCGGCCACCTTGGCCGGCGCGCCCGGTTTGACTTTTTGCAGCCCTTCGACGATCAACAGGTCGCCTGCGGCCAGGCCGGATTTGACCAGCCATTTGTCGCCCTGGGTGCCGGTGGTGACCAGCACGCGCTGTTCGACCTTGCCCTGCGGGTTGAGCACCAGCGCGGTGGCCTGGCCCTTCTGATTGCGGCTCACGCCCTGCTGCGGCACGGCGATGGCCTGCTCGTCGACGCCGGCCTCCACCACCGCGCGCACGAACATGCCCGGCAACAGGTCGTTCTTAGGATTCGGGAACAAGGCGCGCAGCACCACGTTGCCGGTGCTGGTGTCGACCGAGACGCCGGAGAACTGTAGCTTGCCTTCCTGCGCGTACTTGCTGCCGTCGGCCAGCATCAGGGTGACCTTGGCCTGGCCCGATTGTTTCAGGCTGCCGTTTTCCATCTCGCGCTTAAGGCGCAGCAGGTCTTCGCTCGATTGCGTGATGTCGACGTAGATCGGGTCGAGCTGCTGCACGGTGGTCAGGGGATCGGTCTGGTTGGCGGTCACCAGCGCGCCCGGGGTCACCGTCGAACGGCTGATACGGCCGCTGATCGGCGCGTACACGTGGGTGTAGCGCAGGTTGATCTGCGCCTCTTCCAGCGCGGCGGCGGCCGATTCCACATCGGCCTTGGCCTGGGCGTCGGCGGCGACGGCGTCCTCGTAGTCCTGGCGGCTGACGCCTTCTATGGCGACCAGCTCCTTATAACGGGCGACTTTGGGGCCGCTGGTCAGCACGCTGGCCTTGGCCTTGGCCAGGGCCGCCTTGGCCGAGTTGACGCTGGCCTGGTACAGCGACGGGTCGATCTGATAGAGGGCGGTGCCGGCCTTGACGTCGGCGCCCTCGACGAACAGGCGTTTTTGTATCAGTCCGTTGACCTGCGGGCGCACTTCGGCCACCTGGAAGGCGGCGGTGCGGCCCGGCAGTTCGGTCGTGATTTGCAGCGCTTGCGGCGCCACCTTAAAAACGCCCACTTCCGCCACCTGCGTTTGAGGTGCTGCGGGCGTGGATTTGGAGCAACCGGATACGAGCACGGTTGCGGTGATCAGGGCTGCTGCCCCGGCCGTCCGCAGGGACGGTTTGCAGAAAAGAGCTTCCATGGCTTGGGACTTTCTGTAGAAATTATGAGCACAAACCATAGAATGAACGATCATTCTAATTATGTCAAGCCGGCATTTAATTATGTGTAGCAACTTTAAGGGCGATTTAAGAAAGTCTCCGCAGAGCGCATGTGATTGCACAAAGGAAATTTGTCTATAACAGCGGAACCATCTGGACTTTCCGGTGCTACAATGAAATTACTTTCTTTCGGTTATCTTTCAGTCGCGACGCACAGTAAAAACTTGCCGTTATGACCACATCGACCGCCCTTAGCCTCCGCACGGCCCGGCCTCGGCTCACCACGCTGGTGACGGCCGGCGTTAGCGCCACGGTGCTGCTGACCGTGCTCTCGCTGCTGATCCTGGTCGAGCATTTCGCCTTCAACTATGCCGAGCGTGAAGCCGGACAGCGCCTGCAACAACTGTCCTGGCAAACACGCGACGCCCTCAACCGCGTGCAGCAGAAAGCCACCGGCGACGTCCAGCTGTTGAGCGACCTGCCGCAGGTGCGCGACGCCAAGTCGCCGGCCGAGGTGCGCGCGGTGCTCGAAAGCGTGCAAAAAGCCTTCCCGGACTACGCCTGGATCGGCCTGGCCGCGCCGGACGGGCGCGTCTACGCCGCCACCCAAGGCCTGCTCGAGGGCGCCGACGTGGGCGGGCGCGACTGGTTCAAGGGCGCGCGCGACAAGCTGTACGCCGGCGACTTCCACCCCGCCACCCTGCTCGGCAAGAAATTGCCGGCCAGCGTGGACCCGTGGCGCTTCGTCGACGCCGCCGGCCCGGTGACGGGCGCGGACGGGAGCGCGCGCGGCGTGCTGTGCGTGCACATGAGCTGGGGCTGGGCGCGGCGCATGGCGCAAACCATCGTGGCGCCGGCCGACCAGGCCTACGCGGCCGACATCTTCGTGGTGCGCGCCGATGGCACCATCATCCTCGGCCCCAAGGGCATGGAGGAGCGCAAGCTGGCCAGCGACAGCCTGAAGCTGGCGCGCACCGGCGCCACCGGCGCGGTCCGGGAAACCTGGGCCGACGGCCGCAGCTACCTGAGCGGCTACTCGCTCACCGGCAAGGCCGGCGATCCGGCCACGCTGGCATGGTCGGTGATCGTGCGCCAGCCGGAGGACGTGGCGCTGGCCTCGGCGCGGGCGCTGGAGCGGCGCATCCTGCTGCTGGGCGCCATCCTCGGCGTGGCGATGGCGGCCGCCGCCGCCGTCATCGCACGGCGCTACACCCGCCCGCTCAACGCCCTCAGCCGCAACCTCGAATTGCGCTCGGCGGCGCCGGCCTGCGCCGCCGGCCTGCCGGAAATCGTCCAGGTCGACAGCTTCCACGAGGTGCAGGTGTTGTCGAGCGCGCTGGCGCGCATGCTCGACAACGAGCAGTCCCATCTGGCGGCGCTACGCGCGCTCAACGAAAAGCTCGAATCGACGGTGGGCGAGCGCACCCGCGAGATCGCCCGCAAGGCGCTGCAACTGGAGCGCGCGCTGGCCCAGGAACACAGCACGCAGCGGCTGCTGCAGGAACGGGCGGCCGAGCTGCGCGCCATCCTCGACAACGCGCACGACGCCTTCATCGCCCTCGACGAGGGCGGCGTGGTGCTGGACTGGAACCGCCAGGCCGAAAAGCTGCTGGGCTGGACCCGCGCCGAGGTGATCGGCCAGCCGCTGGCGGCGATGGTGCTGCCGCCGCTGCTGCGCCGCGCCTACGAGCGCGACATGCGCCAGCTGGCCGAGGCCGGCGACAGCGGGGGCGTCGGCGCAGCCGGCGAGGCCGCCGTGCTCAACCGCCGCGTCGAGGTGACCCTGCACGACCGCGACTGCCGGGAACTGCCGGTCGAGATCTCGCTGGCCTACGTGCCGCGCAGCAGCGGCCACCTGTTCATCGCCTTCCTGCACGACATCAGCGAGCGCAAAAAACTGTTCGCGTCAATGGAGGAGATGGCGCTGCGCGACACCCTCACCGGCCTGCCCAACCGGCGCGCGCTGCTGCAGACCTTGACCGAGGCGACGCAGCGCGCCAGCCGCCTGCGCCAGTGCTGCGCCGTGTATTTCCTCGACCTTGACCGCTTCAAGCAGATCAACGACCGCTACGGCCACGACGAAGGCGACGAGCTGCTGCGCCAGTTCGCCGCGCGGGTGCGCGGCGCGGTGCGCAAGACCGACACCGTCGGCCGCCTGGCCGGCGACGAGTTCGTCGTCATCGTCGAGATGCTGCACTGCGAGGCCGACGCCCGCGAGGCGGCCGACAAGCTGCTGGCGGCGCTGCGCCGGCCGTACCCGCTCAAGACCGTCACGGTCCAACTCGGCGCCAGCATCGGCATCGCCGTGCACCACCCGGACGACCCGCAGGATATCGAAATGCTACTCGGCCGGGCCGACCGCGCCATGTACGTCAACAAGCAGCAGGGCTTGCAGCGTATGGCGCACGGCTAGCCTGCGGCCGGCAGCGCGGCGCTTTGTTCGCTAGCGTACGTATCTTTCATATCAAAAACCCTTCTTTCCCCGTTTCCGGTAATATTTAAGGCACCTCAAGGCCACGGATTCGACCATGGAAGCACAAAACAGCGTCACCAATCTTTTTCTCTCCACCGGGGTGCCCGGCCTGGACATGGTCCTGGCCGGCGGCCTGACACGCGACCGCCTGTACCTGGTCGAAGGCGAACCGGGCACCGGCAAAACCACCCTCGCGTTGCAATTCCTCAACGAGGGCGCGCGCCAGGGCGAGACCGTGCTCTACATCACGCTGGCCGAGACGGCGGTCGAGTTGCGCAGCGTGGCCGAGTCCCATGGCTGGGACATGGGCGGCATCCAGGTCGAGGAGATCATCCCCAACGAGAATGCGCTCGATCCGGACCAGCAGTACACCATCTTCCACCCGTCCGAGATTGAACTGGGCAGCACCACCCAGCGCATCGTCGCGGCGATCGAAAAATACAAGCCGCGCCGCGTGGTGCTCGACTCCCTGTCCGAGCTGCAGCTGCTGGCCGAAAGCCCGCTGCGCTACCGGCGCCAGGTGCTCGCGCTCAAGCAGTACCTGACCAGCCGCTCCTGCACCACCATCTTCCTCGACGACCGCACCGCCCTGTCGACCGACCTGCAGGTGCGCAGTGTGGCGCACGCCGTGCTGACGCTGGAGTTGGCCGACCAGGCCTACGGCGCCGAGCGGCGCCGCGTGCGCGTGGTCAAGTACCGCGGCATCGCCTTCCACGGCGGCGCCCACGACTACAAAATCATCAAGGGCGGCCTGCACGTCTATCCGCGCCTGGTGGCGGCCCGCACGCGCGTCGACAGCCTGCGCCGCCAGCTCTCGAGCGGCCTGCCGGAACTGGACCAGCTGATCGGCGGCGGCCTGGAGGAAGGCATGAGCACCCTGATCTCCGGCCCGCCGGGCACCGGCAAGTCGTCGCTGGCGGCGCAGTTCATCCACGCCGCAGCGCAGCGCGGCGAGGCCAGCGCCATGTTCCTGTTCGAGGAGGCGCGCAACAACATGCTCAACCGATGCAGCAACCTGGGCATGGATTTAAGCGGCGCCCTCGACCAGGGCTTGCTGACGGTGCAGCAGATCGACCCGGCCGAACTGGCGCCGGGCCAGTTCGCGCACGCGATCGTCGAGGCGGTCGAGCGCGGCGTGCGCATCGTCGTCATCGACAGCCTGAACGGCTACCTGAACGCGGTGCCCGACGAGCGCTTCCTGACCATCTACCTGCACGAGCTGCTGACGTACCTGGGCCAGCGCGGCGTGGTCAGCATCATCGTCGGCGTCCAGCAGGGCATGATCGGCACCGGCATGACCACCTCGGTCGACGCCAGCTACATCGCCGACAACGTCATCATGCTGCGCTACTTCGAGGCTGCCGGCGAGGTGCGGCAGGCCATCTCCGTGTTCAAGAAGCGCGGCAGCGCGCACGAGCGCACCATCCGCCGCTTCCGGGTCACGCGCGACGGCATCAAGGTCGGCGAGGTGCTCAAGAATTTCCACGGCATCCTGACAGGCGTGCCGACCTACACCGGCGGCGACGGCCACGGACATCCCGTTGACGGCGCCCAAGGCTGACACGATGGAGACGCGCATCCTGATTTACGCGCCGTTCGGCCAGGACGGGCCGCTGGCGGCCAAGGTGCTGGCGATGGCGCAGATCGACAGCCACGTCTGCGATACCCTGGCCGACCTGGCCGCGCAGCTGGAGCTGGGCGCCGGCGCGGTGCTGACGGTGGAGGAGGCGCTGGGCCCCGGCGGCTTCAAGCTGCTGCAGGACTGGGTGTCGCGCCAGCCCGACTGGTCGGACCTGCCGATCGTGCTGCTGACCCACCGCGGCGCCGATTCGCAGACGGTGCGCCAGGCGGTGGCCGGCCTGGGCAACCTGAACCTCATCGAACGGCCGGTGCGCACCTTGACCCTGATCACCGCGCTGCACTCGACGTTGCGGGCACGCAACAAGCAATACCAGGTGCGCGAGGCGGCGCGCCGCAAGGACGAGTTTCTCGCCAGCCTGGGCCACGAACTGCGCAACCCGCTGGCGCCGATCCGCACCTCGGTCTCGCTGCTGACGCACCTGTATCCGGACGCGGCGCCGGTGGCGCGCATCCGCGACATGGTCGAGCGCCAGGTACGCCTGCTGACGCGCCTCGTCGATGACTTGCTCGACGTCGCCCGCATCACCAGCGGCAAGATCAAGCTGCAGCGCCAGCTCGTCACCCTGGCGTCGGTGATGAACCACGTCAGCGAACTGTGCGCGCAAGCGGCCGCCGCCAAGCGCATCCACGTGGCCTGGCAGTTGCCCGCCAGCGAGATCATGCTCAACGCCGACTACGCGCGCGTGGTGCAGATCTTCGCCAACATCCTGTCGAACGCGATCAAGTTCACGCCGCAGGGCGGCAACGTGGTGGTGCGCGCCGTGGTCGAGCGCAACAACCTGACCGTGTCGTTGCGCGACAACGGCATCGGCCTGGATGCCGAAACGATCCCGCGCATCTTCCGCATGTTCGAGCAAAGCAACACCGTGGTGGGCCAGTTCTCCAGCGGCTTGGGGATAGGATTGAGCCTGTCGCGCCAGTTCGCCGAAATGCACGGCGGCACCGTCGAGGCCTACAGCGAGGGGGTCGGCAAGGGCAGCGAGTTCGTCATCCATCTCCCGGTCGTCAACGACAGCGGCGCGCGCGAGCCGGTGCCGCTGTCCTCCCCCGCCGCCGCCGATGGCCGCAAGATGAAGGTGCTGGTGGTCGACGACAACACCGACGCCGCCGATTCGTTGTCGGCGCTGCTGGAGATCGACGGTTTCGACGTGCGCACCGTCTACGACGGCGCGGCCGCCGTGGCGATGGCCGCCGAGAACCAGCCGGACATGATCATCATGGACCTGGGCATGCCCGGCATGGACGGCTACGAGACGGCGCGGGCGATCCGCCAGCGCCCCGGCGCCGAGCGGATTTTGATGCTGGCCCTGACCGGCTGGGGCCAGAGCGACGCCCGCCGCCGCACGGTGGAAGCGGGCTTCGACCACCACCTGGTCAAGCCGGTGGAGCTGGAGCAGATCGTCCGCTTGGCCGGTGCGCGCCAGAACCGCGAGCAGGTGCAGGCGGCGCGCTGACAGGGTTTGGGTTACAGCCGCCGGTTACAGCGGCTTGACGTTGACCGTGGCGCCTTGCAGATACAGGGCGTTGGTCGATTCGAAGCCCGAATCGGTGCCCAGCACGATCCAGAACTTGCCGTCCTTGTCGGCCTGCAGTTCGACCGCCTCGTCCGACTTGCGCTCCTGCGTGGCCCACTTGCCGCCGCTGCAGCCCAGGCCCTCGCCGCCCTGCACGCCGATCACCTTGCCCTGGCGTCCCGATTCGGCCTGGTTGCCGCGCTCGAGGTTCAGGCGCAGTTCGTCGTTGGCCTGCTTGACCACTTTCGGCTCGTCGGCGCTGGCCGCGACCACCATCCACATGCTCTCGCCGCGCGAGCCGCCCACACCAAAGCAACCGGTGCCCGCGTCGGTCGCATAGCGCATCGCGAAGGTCACCGCGTACTTCGCGCCCGGCACGAAGCCGGCGACCTGGCGTTTGACGAAGGTCATCACATCGTCGCTCTTGTTGGTCGAGATCAGGTAGTAGCCCTTGCCCGTCAGCGGCGCCGGCAGGTCCTTCCACGCGGCGGCCACGTCGATCGGCTTGGTCTCGTCGGTGAAATCGGCGACATCGGCGCTCCAGCCGTCGATGCCGGCGTTGAAATCGACCGTGATGACCGAAGCGACGGGCTTGGGCGGCGCCACCGGCTCGGGCGGTTTGGCCGGACCGACGACGACATCGGTGCCGCCGCCGCAGGCGGTCAGCGTGGACATGGCGAGCATGCCGGACAGCGCCAGCACGGACATGATTTTGGTTTGCTTGAACATTGTTTTCCCCTGGTTTTAGAAGGCACCCTCGTGAGGCGCCGACGTGCAGTCTAAAGAAAACTTGTCAATTTGAATCAGTAATTTGTAACGACTAGTAAGTTACAATTTATAACCTTCAGCATGGCCGTTTTTTGGTAGGACAACTCCGGGGTCAGGTCCACCATTGCTACACGAGCTCGAGCGTAGAGAGATCGATCGTTGCTTTCGGAATCACTACGGTTTAGCCCGTGTAGCAATGGTGGACCTGACCCCGGAGTGTTTTTTGTTGACCCTCACGCGGCGTGATCCCGCACAATCGGGGTGTCATGGAGGGAGGAGCAGATGAAACAGACAGTCAAACAGGTCGCCAAGGCATCCGGCATCAGCGTGCGGGCATTACATCATTACGACGAGATCGGACTGCTGAAGCCGGAGATCGGGCCCAACGGCTATCGCTACTACGGCCTGGAGGAGCTGCTGCGCCTGCAGCGCATCCTGTTCTACCGCGAACTGGGCATCGCGCTGGCCGAGATCCGCCGCATGCTCGACGATCCGGCCTTCAACACCCGCGCCGCGCTGGTCGAGCTGCGCCGGCGGGTGGAGGCGGAGATCGAGCGCCGCCGCGACCTGGCCAGGACCATCGACCGCACACTGGCATTGATCGACGCCGGCAAACCCTTGAACCCGCAGCGCCTGTTCGACGGCGTCTCGCCGGAAAGACAGGCGGCGTGGGAGGCCGAGCTGACGGACCGTTACGGCGATCCCGCCACCGACGCGATCCGGCAATCGCGCGACGCCCACGCGGCGCTCTCCCCCGCCGGCATGATCGACTTCAAGGCGGAAATCGACGCCATCCACGCCAGCTTCGTGACGCTGATCGGGCGCGGACTCCCACCCGACTCTGACCAGGCCCAGGCGGAGACCGCGCGCCACTATCGCTGGGTGAGCCGGTCCTGGCGACCGGACGCGGACGCCTACGCGGCGCTGGGCGCGCTCTACATCGACCATGCCGAATTCCGTGTCATGTACGACGCGCTTCATCCCCGGCTGGCGCCTTTCCTGGCCGAGGCGATGGCCGTTTATGCGCAACGGGCGCTCGGCGCGGAGCAAGCGTGAAACGCCGGGACTTCCTGGCACTTCCACTGATAGGAGCAATGACCATGTCGAGCCACAGCGCGAACGCCGCGACGAAAGAACAAGACGTTTCCGTCACCGTCGCCGGCGTCAAGATCGCATGCCGATTCAGCCCGTCCGACGGCGATGCCGCGGGCGCGGTGTTGATCGTGCCCGGCTCGCTGTTCAGCGACGTCGACGGAAACTATCCAACGATGAATATGCGCCCGCATGCGTATGCGGATCTGGCGAGGCATTTGAGCGCGCGCGGCTTCGCCGTGCTGCGGATGGCCAAGATAGGCCCCGGCACCGGATCGCAGACGATCGATGCCATGCGCGCAGCTTCGCATGTGGATTTCCTGACGCGGGTGACGGTCGCCAGCGCCGGTTTGGCGCTGCTGCGCGGGAGCGTCGGCGCGCGGCCCGTCATCGTCGCCGGCCATAGCGAGGGCGCGGTGGTGGCGTCGCTGCTGGCCGGCGGCGCGGACCGGCGGATGATCGATGGCGTGGTCGGTTTGTCCGGCCCGGCGCTGCCGATCTTCGCCGTCATGCGGGCGCAGGTCGCGGCGATGACGCCGGACATGACGCTGTTCGACCGCACGGTGGCGGCGATCCGCGCCGGCAAGCCACTGCCTCCCGAGGCGGCGCGCGATCCGCGAACGGCGATACTGGCGACGATGCCGGCGATGGGACACGCCTATCTGCGCAGCGCCGACCAGGTCGACCCTGTGGCGGCGCTGGCGAAGGTTCGACAGCCGGTGTTGATCGTTCAAGGAGGGCGGGACGCGTCGGTGCCGCCGGAGCATGCGGACTTGCTGCGCGCGGGACGCGGCGGGCTACCGACACAGGTGGCGCTCTTCCCCACGCTGAACCACTTCTACAAGACGACACCGGCGGGCCTGCCGCCGATGCAATCGATGATGTTGGAAACCGAAAGCGACACGGCGGTAGCCGACGCCATCGCAAGCTGGTCGAAGCGGCTAGCCACAGATCCACGTAGGGCGGATTAGCGAAGCGTAATCCGCCAATCTTGGAGCCGCCGACGAAGCCTGGCGGATTACGCGCTGCGCGCTAATCCGCCCGACGTGTCTCCGCGCCACATCGGCAGTCCCGGGCCGCGACTCCTCGCGCCAGGTCCGCGCGTGGCCTCCTCCCTACTTCCAGTCCCCGCGCAAATCGAGCACCTGCTTCTGCAAGCCCTCGGGCGTGACATCATGCGGCGGCACCGGCAGCCCCACCGCCAGCGCCAAGCGCGAACGCAGCCCGTTGCGGAAGGCCCGCTGGAACACATTCTCCCCATTGCGGCTGAGCAGGTGCCCCCACAGCCCGCGCAGCGCCATCGGAATCACCGGCACCTTCGAACGCTCGATGATCTTCGCGATACCGCCCTTGAACTGGTTGATCTCCCCGTCATGCGTCAACCGCCCCTCCGGGAAGATACACACCAGATCCCCCTCGTGCAGCGCCTGCGCGATATCGATGTAGGCCTTCTCCATCAGCCACGGGTCCTCCTTGGCCGGCGCGATCGGAATCGCGCGCGCCGTGCGGAAGATCCATCCCAACAGCGGCAGCTTGAAAATACGATGATCCATGACGAAGCGGATCGGCCTCGGACTGGCCGCGCCGATAACGATGGCATCGACATAGCTGACGTGGTTACACACCAGCACCGCGGCCCCCTCGGCGGGAATGCGCTCGGCGTCGATGGTGCGCACGCGGTGCACGGTGTGGATCAGCAGCCAGGCCAGGAAGCGCATCAGGAACTCCGGCACCAGCGAGAAGATGTAGATCGCCACCAGCGCGTTGAGCAGCGCCGTCACCAGGAACAACTGCGGGATCGTGAAGCCCTGCCCCAGCAGCACGATGGCCAGGCCGGCCGCCGCCACCATGAACAGCGCGTTGAGGATGTTCATGCCGGCGATGGTGCGCGAAATGTGTTCCGGGTCGCAGCGGGTCTGGATCAGCGCGAACAGCGGCACGATGAACAGGCCGCCGAACAGGCCGATCATCAGGATGTCGAACAGGATGCGCCACATGCCGTGCTGCGCCAGCAGCGCGATCGCGTCCAGGTGCGGGCCGGCCGTCAGCGCGGCCACGCCGCTGCCGTAGGCCAGGCTGGCGAAATACAGGTCCACGCCGAAGATCGTCAGGCCGATGGCGCCGAACGGCACCAGGCCGATTTCCACCTTGCGTCCGGACAGGCGCTCGCACAGCAGCGAGCCGCTGCCCACGCCCAGCGAGAACACCGTCAGCAGCAGCACGAAGGCGCTATGGTCGCCGTGCAGGTAATCCTTGGCGAACACCGGGAACTGCGACAGCACCAGCGCGCCGTAGAACCAGAACCACGAGTTGCCCAGCATGGACAGGAACACGGTGCGGTTCTTGCGCGAGAAATTGATATTGCGGATCGATTCGCTGACAAAGTTCCAGTTGATCTTCAGGTCGGGCGCCGGCGCCGGCGAGCTGGGAATGCGGTAGGCGGCGATCAGCCCGAGGACCGCGAAGAAGATGGTGCCACCCGCCTCCAGCAGGATGCCGTGCGGCTGCTGCACCACCAGGATGGCGCCGAGGATCTCGCCCAACAGGATGCCGACGAAGGTGCCCATCTCGGTCACGCCGTTGCCGCCGATGAGTTCCTCCGGCTTGAGCTGCTGCGGCAGATACGCATATTTGACGGGGCCGAACAAGGTCGAATGGACGCCCATGCCGACCACGCCCAGCACCAGCAGCCACAGGGTGTGCGTCATCCAGCCCACGCCCGCCACCAGCATGATGGCCAGTTCCAGCCACTTGATGAAGCGCGTCAGGCCGGCCTTGTCGAATTTGTCGGCCAACTGGCCGGCGGTGGCGGAAAACACCACGAACGGCAGGATGAACAGCCCGGGGATCAGGTTGGTGACCAGGGACGGCGACAGCGTGGTCCAACTGAGCGCGTCGAAGGTGATGATGACAATCAGCGCGGTCTTGAAGAGATTGTCGTTGAACGCGCCGAGGAACTGGGTCCAGAAGAACGGCGCGAAGCGGCGTTGCGTCAACAGGGAGAACTGATTGGGCTGGCTCATATCGTGCAAATCCTTGCTATCTGGAAATTCCGGAAAGATTGAGCGGATTATAACCGCATGCCGGCCCGCGCCGGCATGCTGATGTGGAAGCCGGTGGTGAGCCAGATCAAACAGCCGGCGCACCCGGCCGCGGCTTGCGAAATGCTACGGTTTGACGCCCACCAGATTGATCAACGTCTCCTCGCGCACGGCCTTCGGCTTGATGCGCAGCGCGGTCTCCAGAATGCCCAGATCCTCGCGGCTCCACCACAGGAAGGGATACGACACCGAACCATCCGGCACCGAGAAGCCGGCCGCGCGCACCATCGCCAGATACTCGGGCGCCGTCTTCTGCACATCCATCGGATGGCGGAACAGCAGGCGGATGATCCACGAGTGGATATAGCGCTTGGTCGATTCGGCGAACAACAGCACTCCGCCCGGCTTGAGCACGCGGAAGAACTCCTGGATCGCGCGCTCCTGATCGATCAGGTGGTGAAAGGTCTGATGGCAGAACAGCAGGTCGACGGAGTTATCTTCCAGCTTGATGTTCGAGCTGGAACAGCAAATGAAGTCGGCCGTGATGTTCAGCGCCGCCATCTCCTTGGCCGATTCCTGCAGCATCTCGGGATCGATGTCCATGCCGATCAAGCGCTTGGGCGCGAAGCGCTGGTGCAGCTTGCCCAGGGAGCGGCCAAAGCCGCAGCCCACGTCGGCCACCACGTCGTAGCCGCGCCGCTCGGCCGGCATCATGCGTTCCAGGTCCGCCAGCGCGCGCTCCAGCACATGGACGGTCCAGGTCTCGGTGCGCAGGAACCATTTGCCGAACGCCGTCTCCGGCACATGGGGATCGCCGGACGGCTGCATTACATCGAAATTGGCGCTCATAAGATCTTCATCTACGTTGGTTTAATAAAATTACGGGTGCGCGGCGACAACGTGAATTCACGTACAATATCCATCCCTCGTCGTTCGTTAAGCCCCGTGTTAGTCCTTCGTCCCCGCCTGCTGCTTGCAACATTGTCATTGCTACTATTGAGCGCCACCGCCGTGGGCCAGGACACGTCCGCAGTCTTGCCCGCGCCGGTGCCGGCTCCTGTGCGTTTCCTGCTCACCTTCGACGACGGACCCGCCGCCGCCGACAGCGACAACCCCACCGTGCATATCCTCGAGACGCTGGCCCGCAATCCGCTGCAGGACAACATCAAGGCCGTGTTCTTCACCCAGACCCGCGCCTGGCACGGCGGCGGCACGGAGGTCGGCCGCGCGCTGATCAAGCGCGAACACGACGATGGCCACATCGTCGCGCTGCACACCGCCACGCTGTTCCATTCGAACCACCGCTTCATGAGCAAACAGACGCTGGACGAATCGATGCGAAAAGGCGTCGACGACCTGACAGGCATCACCGGCGTCGCGCCCAAGCTGGTGCGCCCGCCTTTCTGGGCCTACGACGCCGAGACGCTGGAGTCGTACCGCCAGCACGGCATGCGCATGCTGCTGACAGACCTCAATGCCAACGACGGCAAAATCTACGGCATCAACTTCAGCTGGCACAAACGTTCGAACATGCTGAAGCACCTGGGCGAGACGCGCAAGCGCTGGGCGGCGGGCGCCATGCCGGTGGTGGACGGCAGCACGCCGGTCGTCGTCACCTTCCACGACGTGAACACCTACACCTCGCGCCACATCCAGGAATACCTCGACATCCTGATCGACGTCGCGCGTGAACTCGACGTGCCGCTCGCGGCCAAACCGTTCTACGACGACCGCGACGAACTGGAACGCGCCGCGCTGGCCAGCACCGTCAGCAACCCGAACGCCAAGCCGCAGCTGCCGGGGCTGTGGAACTGGCTGTGGCAGTGATGCCAAAATCAATCTGAAACACGTAGGGCGGATTAGGCGGAACGCCGTAATCGGCCATCGATGAGCCGCCGACGGCGCATGCATGGCCGATTACGCTGCGCTAATCCGCCCTACGTGTTTCAGATCAAAATAACCGTTTCAGGCCAGGTTGACGACTTCCATCCTGGGCGCGTCGTCCAGCGGCACCTCGCTACATATCACCACCGACAGCTCGTCATGCGGCACGGCGACATAATGCCCGCCGGCGCCCCCACCCAGCTTGAAACGCGCTTCCTTCTCGCTCCACATCCGGTAAAACCCGTCGACGCGCCGCGCCTCCGGCAATCCCTCCCAACGCGCCATCTCGCGCGCGTCGAATGCCTGCGCGGCCAGCGCGGCCAGGTCGCGCCCGGCGTCGCGCATCTCGATATCCAGTCCGAGGGCGGTCTGCGCGCTCACCGCGCAGGCGACCCAGCGGCCGCTGTGCGCGATGCTAAATCCCGGTGTGGAACCCTTGACAGCCGGCGACACCAGCAACGGCGCCTTGCCGACCTGCTCCTCCAGCTGGATTTCCCGCGCCTCGACGTTCAGCAAGCGGCCCAGCGCCTTGCGCAGCAACACGCGGCCCACCACGAACTGGCGCAGCCGCTGCGCGCGGACAAAGCGCTGATAGCGCGCCAGCTCGCCCGCCGACAGCCATTCGCGGAAACGCAGCAGATCGGCGTCCGCCACCGCGTCCGCATCCACCATCCACAGCGTCGCCTCAGTCATGGCCGCCGGCTGTCACTTGGCCAGCTTGACGAAATCGCCCTTGAGCGCGACGCCGGCCATGATGGCGCCGTCCGCGCACTCGTACTCGGTCTGGCTGGCGAATTCCTGGTCCTTGAAATTGCTGACGATGTTGACCACCGCGTCCGCGCCGACTTCAGTGGCGCGCTTCTGCAAGGCCAGCATGGCGGACAGGAACACCCAGTTGCAGGCTTTTTCGGCGGACTTGCCGAAGCCGTTGGTGCGCTGGCTGGTCTTGTCGGAGGTGATCTTGCTCGCCACCTTGGGCGTCTGCTGGTCGGCGAAATAGAACTTCACCGAGTCGCCCAGGCGCTGCTGCGCGTCATTGGCGGCCATTGCTCCGGCGATCGGGAACTTGATCATCTTGTCTTCGGCCGAAGCGGAGAACGAGGCGGTCAGCGAAACAGCCAGCATGGCCGCGGTAACGATGGTTTTTTTCATTGTCGTCTTCCTATTTAACGTAACGTTTAAAAATCAGAGAAGTATTGATGCCGCCGAAGGCGAAGTTATTCGACATCACGTACTCGCATTGCAGCGCGCGGCCTTCGCCGGCGATGTAGTCCAGCCGCGCGCATTCGCCGTCCACTTGTTCAAGGTTGATGGTCGGCGCGAACCAGCCCTCGCGCATCATCTCGATGCTGATCCACGCCTCCAGCGCGCCGCACGCGCCCAGTGTATGGCCCATATAGCTTTTCAGTGAGCTGATCGGCGTCTTGTCGCCGAACACCGCCAGCGTCGCCTGCGATTCGGCGATGTCGCCCTGTTGCGTGCCGGTGCCGTGGGCGTTGATGTAGCCGATGTCCGACGGCTGCAGGCCGGCGTCGCTTAACGCCAGCTGCATCGCCTTTTGCATCGTGGCCGCATTCGGCTGCGTGACGTGGCAGCCGTCGCTGTTGGTGCCGAAGCCCACCAGCTCCGCGTGGATCGCCGCGCCACGCGCCAGCGCATGATCCATATCCTCGAGTATCAGGCAGCCGGCGCCCTCGCCGATCACCAGGCCGTCGCGGCCGGCGTCGAACGGACGCGGTGTCGTATGGCCGGCGTCGTTGCGGGTGCTGGTGGCGAACAGCGTGTCGAACACCGCCGCCTCGGTCGCGCACAGTTCCTCGGCGCCGCCGGCCACCATCGCCAGCTGCTTGCCGGCGCGGATGGCCTCGTAGGCGTAGCCTATGCCCTGGCTGCCGGATGTGCAGGCGCTGGACGTGGTGATCACGCGTCCGGTGATGCCGAAGAAGACGCCGATGTTGACCGGCGCCGTGTGCGACATCATCTTGATGTAGGTGGTGGCGTTGATGCCCTTGGTGGTGCGCTCCTCCATCATGCGGCCAAAGTCGCCGATGGCGCTCGGCGTGCCGGCCGACGAACCGAACGACACACCCAGGTCGCCGCCCTTGAGCAGCGGATGATCGAGCAGGCCGGCGTCGGCCAGCGCCAGCTCGGTGGCGCGCGTCGCCATCAGCGCCACGCGGCCCATGCTGCGGACGGCCTTGCGGTTATAGCGTTCGGTCAGTTCGAACGGCGCGGCCGGCGCGCCCAGGCGCGTGTTCAGGCCCTCGTAATCGGACCAGTCGTCCATGTGCACGACGGCGTTGCGGAACTCGCCCAGGCGCTGGCGAACGGCGGCCCAGTCGTTGCCGATCGGGCTGATGCCGGCCATGCCGGTGACGGCGACGCGGCGGCTCATGCCAACCCGCCGTTGACGGAGATGACCTGGCGCGTGATGTAGCCCGCCTCCTCGCCGATCAGGAAGCTGACGGCGGCCGCCACCTCCTCCGGCTTGCCGACGCGGCGCGCCGGTATCAGCTTGAGCGCCTCGTCCATCGGCACGTCGCCTATCATGTCGGTCTCGATCAGGCCGGGCGCCACGCAGTTGACGGTGATGGCGCGCTTGGCCAGTTCCAGCGCCAGCGCCTTGGTCGCGCCGATGATGCCCGCCTTGGCCGCGCTGTAATTGACCTGGCCGCGATTGCCGATCAGGCCCGACACCGATGCCAGGGTGACGATGCGGCCCGGTTTGCGCCGCTGCACCAGCGGCATCACCAGCGGATTGAGGACGTTGTAAAAGCCATCCAGGTTCGTCTGCAACACGATGTCCCAGTCCTCGCCGGACATCGCCGGGAAGGCGTTGTCGCGGGCCACGCCGGCGTTGCACACCACGCCGTAGTAGCAGCCGTGTTGTTCGATGTCCGCCTCCAGCGCGGCGGCGGTGGCGGCGCGGTCGCCGATATCGAACTGCAGCACGCGCGCGGCGCGGCCCATCGCTTCGATCTCCCGCGCCACCGCGTCGGCTTCGGCGCGCTGGCTGCGGCAATGGAGCACCACGTCGTAACCGTCGCGCGCGAGGCGCAGCGCGATCGCCTTGCCGATGCCGCGGGAAGATCCCGTCACCAGCACGCTCATGGACTTGTTCTGATTCATGCTACGTTTCCATCTTTGAGAAATTGATTGACATTATCGGGCTGGAAAACAGTCACCGTCGCCGTGGCCAGGCTGGCCGCGTTGGCATCGGCATCGGCCGACACGATCCGGCAATCGAAGGCGCCCAGGCCGTTTTCCGCCTGCAGCACGCGGTGCACGTGCACCAGCAGCACGCTGCCCGGCGCAAAATACGGCACGCTGGTCTCGTACTTGCGCGAGCCAAGCAGGAATCCCACCTTGACCGCGTCGCCGCGTTTCCGCGCCAGCCAGCCCGCGTGCGCGGCGATCGCCTGCGCCATATATTCGATGCCGACCCACGAGCCCACGCCTTGTTCGGTCGCCAGCACGCTGCCGCCGTGGATGCGCACCTCCGCGCACAGATTGTCCTCGTCGGCGCTGACCACGCGTTCGAGCAGCACCATCTGGCCGGAATGCGGCACCAGCGTAGCGACATCAGGCATCGCGTCCGCCATCATGCCGTCCTCCCCAGCACCAGCGCCGCGTTGGAGCCGCCGAAAGCGAAAGAGCTGCTCAGCACACGGCGCAAGGGACGGCCAAGCGCAGCCCCGGGCGGCACCAGGTTGAGCGCCGGCAGGGCGGGATCGGCGGCGCCGTCCCACAGATGCGGCGGCAGCCTGCCCTGCGGATTATCGTCCTGCATCGCCAGCCAGCACAGCGCCGCTTCAACCGCCGCAGCCGCGCCCAAGGTATGGCCGGTGAACGGCTTGGTCGAGCTGACCGGCACTTCAAGGCCGAACAGCGACTCGATCACGCGCGACTCCATCGCATCGTTTTGCGGCGTCGCCGTGCCGTGCATGTTGACGTAATCGATCTGCGCGGCGTCAAGGCCGGCGCGCTCCAGCGCCTGCGTCATCGCCAGCCGCGCACCCACGCCGGCCGGATCGGGCGCCGACATGTGATGGCCGTCCGACGACTCGCCCCAGCCCAGCAAGGCCACCGCGCCGGCCTCCCCGGCATCGGCGCTCATCAGGAACAGCGCGCCGGCTTCGCCGATGTTGATGCCATGTCGGTTGAGGCTCATCGGGTTGCACTGTTCGTCGCTGACCGATTCCAGCGATGCGAAGCCGGCCACCGTGAAAGTGCACAGCGAATCGACGCCACCGGTGAGCACGGCGTCGCATAGTCCCATCTTGATCAGGCGCGCCGCGCTGGCCATGGCCTTGGCGCTCGACGAACAGGCGCTCGAATGCACGTAGGCGGGGCCGGACAGACCCAGTTCATGCGCCAGCATGACGGCGGGCGAACCCATTTCCTGCGGATCGTAGACGAAGTGCGGCGGCAGGACGCCATCGGCGCAGTAGTCGCGTATCGCCTGCTCGGTCTCGCCGATGCCGGAAGTGCTGGTGCCGATCACCACGCCGACACGATCGGCGCCGTAGCGCGCGACCGCCGCCTCGACGGCCGGCCGGATCTGCGCCAGCGCCGCCAGCGCCAGCGCATTGTTGCGGCTGCGCTGGCGCGCGGGCAAATGATCGACCGACGGCAGCGCCGTGCGCACGCGGCCCAGCGGCAGCTCGCGGCCCGGCGACCATTCGCCGGTCATCGCCACGCCGCTCTCGCCGGCGTACAGGCGCGCCTTGACCTGCGCATGGCTGTCGCCAAGCGCGCAGATGATACCGCAAGCGTTCAGATAAAAATTCAACATGCTTCCGTCTCGGTCAGTGTGGCTGCGCTCATTGGGCTCATTGGCCTTCCTGCGCGAACTCTATCGTCAGCTTATAGTGATAACGCAGATTCTCCAACACCACGGTGCCGCTCCAGCGCGGCGTGCCGCTATAGACAATCCGCATAATAGGCTCATTTTCCAGATACAAGGTGCGCGTCAACCCCTGCTCGGCGATGCGCCAGCCCGCGGGCAGCGCGGTGGCGATCGATTCGGCCGGCCACAGGGTCAGTTGCATGTCCTCCAACACGTCCTCGGGACGCACTTGCGAGGGCAGCATCATGTGGCGCCAGGAGGTCAGTTCCTTGCCGTCGTAGCGCATGGTCAGCACCCGCTGGCCGAACGCCAGGCCAACCACGTCGATCGCGTCCGGTTCCACCTGCAACGCCACATCCAGATCGTCGGTGCGGCCAGCCCGCTCCACCTTCAAATGCTGCTGGACACTGATCGACGTCCCCAGCGCGGCCGGCGGCAGCTTCAAGCCCAAGCGCGCCTGCGGCGGGGGCGCGGTGGCGCAACCGGCCATCAACGCAAAGATGGCCAGCACCGCCAGATGCCGCCCCTGGCGAATCCCGTGCCAGATCATTGCGGCGTGCATAGGGCCTCCAGGGCGGCGAGCCTGCGCGGCGTCTCCTTGACGTACGGATTACTCAGATCCCAGGCGTAACCGGCCAGGATGGCGGAGATCATGCGCTTAACCTCGGGCTGCTGGTTCTGGTGGAAAATCACTTTCTGGAAGCCGCCCGCGTACCACGACTCGACAAACACGCGGAACGTGTCCACGCCCTTGCGCAGCGGCGCGCCGAAGTCGGCCTGCCAGTCGACCGCCTCGCCGGCGAACTGGCGCTGCAGCGCCGCGGCGGCCAGGCTGGCCGACTTGAAGGCGATGGTCACGCCCGACGAGAAAACCGGATCGAGGAATTCGCCGGCGTTGCCCAGCAGCGCGTAGCCGGGCCCCCACAGTTTATCCACGTTGGCCGAATAGCCGACGATCTGGCGCGCCGGCGTGTCCCACTTGGCGTCGGCCAGCAAGGCGCTCAGCGACGGGTCCTCCGCCAGGATGGCCTGCAGCCGCTCGGTCGGCGTGCCTTCGTAGCGGTCCAGGAAGCTGGTCTCGGCCACCACGCCCTGCGAGCAGCGGCCGCCGGCGAACGGAATGGTCCAGAACCAGACATCGTCGTGTTTCGGATGCACCGTCACGCGGATCTTGTTGCGGTCGAAGCCCCCGCGTATGCCGTCTTCGACATGCGTGAAGATGGCGCCGCGCACCGGGAAGTTGGACGGCGTCTCCAGCTTCAGAAGGCGCGGCAGGATGCGGCCAAAGCCGCTGGCGTCCAGAATGAAGCCGGCGCGAACCTGATACTGTTCGCCGTCTGGATTCTTGACGGTCACCAGCGCCGGCGCGCCATCGACACCCAGTTCGATGTCGAGCACCTCGTGGCGGTGGCGCACTTCGGCGCCGAAGCGCGCCGCCTCCTTCACCAGGATATGATCGAAGTGGGCGCGCTGCACCTGGTAGGTGGTGCCCCAGCCCTCCGAGTGTTTGTCGCGGAAATCGAAGTCGGTATACTGGCCGTCACGCATGAACGCGGCGCCATTCTTGAACTGGAAGCCCGCCTCCACCACCGCCCGCAGCATGCCCGCCTGTTCGAGATAGGCCATACTTTGCGGCAGCAGGCTTTCGCCGATCGAGAAGCGTGGAAATTCCTCGCGCTCGATCACCAGCACCTGGCGTCCCTGCTGCCGCAGCAGCGCGGCGGCGACGGAACCGGCCGGGCCGGCGCCGACGATCAGAATTTCCACGGTTTCGATAGTCAGTGCGTCAGTCATGCTTGCTTTCTTTGATGGTGCCAAAACAGGGAACGATCAGCCAGGCCAGCGCGATCCCCAGCAGCATGGTCAGGCCGAAGGCCTGCAACGCCGGGGTTTTGCTCAAGCCTAGTAGCCCGAACGACAAAAACGTACTCGATGCCGACATTCCGACCGCCATCCATGCCGCGTTGCCGCGATTGTCGGGCCGCTCCTGCATGAAGATGCCGTAGTCGACGCCCACGCCCAGCAACAACAACAGGGCCAGCACATGGAACAGCTGCAGATTTTGCGAGGCGAAGCCCAGGATCGCCAGGGTCGCGACGCTGGCGAGCGCGGTCGGCGCCAGCACACGCCAGGTGCGGCCGCGATAGCGCGGGAACAGCAGCGCGAACACCAGCGCGTAAGCGCCCAGCACCACCCAGCTCATGTTCTCGCGGTAGCGTCCCAGCACCGAGGAAATCTCCGCCACCTTGTCGACCCACTGCACGCCCTGCAAGCCGTCGGCCGCCCGCATCACTTCCGGCACCGCCGCCCTGCCAAGGCCGCGCAGCGCGACGATGCTGGCGTGGACGCCGCCGGTCTGGCCCAGCCACAGGTGGCGCGACGGCTCGCTGGCCGGCGACTTCAGGAAATCCTCGGGCGTCAGCGGCGTGCCGGCCGCCAGCAATCCGGCGCGGGTTGCGGCGATCCACCGCGCGTCCTCGCCCGTCTGTTCGGCCAATCCTCGCAGCGGGCCGTCGTCGCCCAACAGCTTCTGTTCGATCAGCGCGCGGCGCTCGGCCTGCGTGCGCGCCGACGGCACCCAGTTCGACACTGCCTGATAGCCGTTGAAGCCGCCGCCGGCGATCAACTTGTCCAGCTTCGCCTTGAGCGCCTCCTCGCGTTGCAGCACCTCTTCGGCGGAGGCGCCGCGCACCAGGAAGTACTGCACCGGCGTCGGCGCGTCGGTCAGCTTGCTCAACTTGATCTGATCGTCGATCAGGTGCTTGGGTGGATTTTGCAGCAGGCGGATGTCATCGTTGGCGCCCAGGCGGCTGATGCCGTAGCCCGCCGCCAGCACGAAAACCACCGCCGCCCCGAGGGTGGCGCGGTTCAGGCGCAGCAAAGGCCAGCGCCGCAACGCGCCGCCGTACACGCGCACCAGGGCGCCGGCCTTGAGCGAGCGGCCGCCGATCAGCGCCGGGAACCAGAACACCACCGTCAACCAGGCGAAGACCAGGCCGAGCGCCGAGAATACCGCCATCTGGCGCAAGCCGGGGAACGGCGTCAACGCCAATCCCATATAGCCGATCACCGCCGCCAGCAAGGTCAGTCCAAGTCCCGGCAGCAGGCGTTTCAACAAAGCCGGCGAGTCGAGTTTTTCGTCGGCCGACAAGCGGTTGGACAGGAAGTAGATGCCGTAATCCTGCGCCACGCCTATCAGGCTCGCGCCGAACACCAGCGTCAGTAAATGGATCTGGCCGAACATCAGCCAGCACACCGACAAGGCGCCGAGGAAGCCGATGCCGATCGACAGCATGATCAGCGAAATCGGCTTGAACGAATGGAAGGCAAACCACATCAGCAGGATGATGCCCAGCAGCGAGCCGATGCCGATGGTCGACACCTCGCCACTGGCCTGCGCGCTGGCTTCGGCGGCGTGAAGGATCACGCCCGCCTGGATCAACTCCACTTGCGGCGCGGCCTTGCGGGCGGCGTCGGCGGCCTGCTCGAGCAGCGGCAGCACGGTCTCCTGCGCGGTCATCGACAGCGCGGGCACCTTGAGCGTCAATGGCAGCAGCGCGTATTGGCGCCCCGCGCCGGCGACGAACAGATGGCCGTCGCGCGGGCGCACCGGCGTCTCCTGCGCCCGCTCCTGCACCCAGCCGGCGAACAGGCCGAACGGGTCCTGCTGCCACGAGCCCAGTTTCGGTCCGCCGAAAGGGCTATACAGTTTGCTCAACGCCGTCTCTAGCCAGAACTGCGACGGCTGCGCGCGTAACTGCGCCTCCTGCTGCGCCGTCAGCAAAGTCAGGCTATGGCGCTGGAACAGCGACAGCCAGTCGCCCTGCGTTTTGTCGTCGATCCGTGTGGCCTCGAACAAGTCCTTGCGCGGCGCCAGCACGGCATTGTAGGCGTCGGCCGCGCGCTTGGCGTCCTCCCAGTCGGCGGCGCCGACCAGCACGATGACACGCTGCTGCGCAGCGTCGACCATGTGCGAAAACGACTGCTGCAGCACCGGGTCGCGCTCCTGCACCGGCAGCAGCGCCATGATGTCGGTGTTGGGCACGATGCGCTGGACCAGCCACAGATAGGCGTTATGCCCCAGCAGCAGGCACACCACCACCGCCCATAGCAGCGCGAGTTTTCTGGTACGCGTCAAAACAGCGCCGCCTCTTCCTTGGTCATCGCCGTCTCGCCGGTCTGGATGGCGGAGAAGACGATGCTGGTCTTGTCGCCGCCCGCCTCGCTCATGACGATGTTCTTGACATAGGCGCCGCCATCGAGCTTGATGGTGCCGATGGCTTTTTCCAGCGCCGCCTGGCGCGCCTTGAGCGCGACGTTCCAGCTGGTGGCGTCGACCGTGCCGTCGACTTCGAACAACGATTCGAGCTGCCCCAGATCGCCGGACAGCAGCGAGAACAACACGTTGTTGATCATGCGGACCGTCGGCTCGGTCTTGGCGTCCAGCCGCATGGCGACGCGGTCGCCCTGGTAGTTGACGATTTCGTCGCGCGTCAGCCGCAAGGTGCTGGGGAAAGGCTGCAAGGTGCGCCACAACACGCCCTTGCCGGCGACGACGCAGAAGCGGCCATTGGAGGCGAGCGGTTTTTTCATGCCGGCCAGCTGCTTGGTCTGGTCGAAGCGGCCGCACATGATGGGCGGCTTGGCCAGCATGGCCTGGATCTTCGCGACCGGCGCGGCGGCCTGCGCGGGATTGAGCATCGCCAGCGCGGCCGCCAGCAAAACGGTTTTCACTTTATTCATACAGGCTCGATTCCCAGTTTTTCGAACAGCACCGGCGGCGACACGAAGCACATTTCCTTGGTGGCGATGTCGACGGCGACCATGGTGGTGGTGGCGCGGTTGAGGCGCTTGCCGGTATCCGCGTCGGTGATCAGATAGTCGATCTTTAAACGGTTTTCCCATTCGACGATATCGGCGCGCAGCTTGAGCTTCTGGCCGAAGGTGGCCGAACCGACGTAGCGCAGCTGCATGTCGATCACCGGCCAGGAGTAGCCGGAGGCCTTCATCTGCGGGTAGTTGTAGTCTATCTTGTCCAGCAAAGCGCAGCGCACGACTTCCAGGTACTTGACGTAACGGCCGTGCCAGACGATTTCCATCGGGTCCAGGTCGAAGAACTGCACCTGCATCTCGACCTCCGCGAACCAGCGGCTTTCCTTGGCCTTACGCATACAGGTCCCATGATTTGGTGCGGATGCGCTCCAGCAGCAGGCGCAGGTCCGGTTCCAGGCGGCGGTCTTCCTCGACCGCCTTGATGTCGGCGGCCAGCGCCTCCTGCATCGCCGCCAGCGCGGCGTGCGGGCGCAGCTCGGGGCTGGCCTGGCAGCGCAGCCAGACGCCCTGGCGCACGGTGATCAGCAGCGCGGCGACCACCTGCTCCGTCAATTCCAGCACCCGCAGGCAGTCGCGCGCGGCGATGGTCCCCATGCTGACCTTGTCCTGGTTGTGGCATTCGGTCGAGCGCGAGAACACCGACGCCGGCATCGTCAGCTTCAGCGCTTCCGCGGTCCACGCCGAGGCGCTGATCTGCAGCGCCTTGAGGCCGTGGTTGATCGCCGCGCGCGGGCCGGTGGCGCCGGACAGGTTGGCCGGCAGCCCGTGGTTGTAGCGGCTGTCGACCAGCAGCGCCATCTGGCGGTCCAGCAAGTCGGCCAGGTTGGCGACGGCATTCTTCATGCCGTCCATGGCGAAGGCGATATGGCCTCCGTAGAAGTGGCCGCCATGCAGCACGCGCTCGTTCTCGGCGTCGATCAGCGGATTGTCGTTGGCGCTATTGAGTTCATTCTCGATCGCGGTGCGGAAGAACGGCATGGCGTCGGCCAGCACGCCGATCACGTGCGGCGCGCAGCGGATCGAGTAGCGGTCCTGCAGGCGCTTGCCGTTGCGTTCCCACTGGTCGGTCGGCAGGTCGGTGCGCAGCCACGCCGCCACCTGCTGCATGCCGCCGTGCGGCTTGACCGAGAACAGCACCTCGTCGAAATGGTGGGCGTTGCCGTCCATCGCGAACGACGCCATCGCGGTGATGCGGGTGGTCAGCTTGACCAGATAGTCGGCGCGGTCGTAAGCCATGCAGGCCAGCGCGGTCATGACGGCGGTACCGTTCATGATCGCCAACCCTTCCTTGGGACGCAGTTTCAGCGGCGTGATGCCCGCTTCGCGCAGCGCCTGCGCGGCCGGCACCTGCTCGCCGTCGCGCCACACCTCGCGCTCGCCGCACAGCACCGCCGCCACGTACGACAGCGGGGTCAGGTCGCCGCTGGCGCCGACCGAGCCTTCGGACGGGATCAGCGGCAGCAGGCCGGCGTCCAGCAGGCGGGTGATCTGCAGCAGCAGTTCGACGCTGACGCCGGAATAGCCCTTGCTCAGCGATGCCAGGCGCGAGGCCAGGATGGCGCGCGTCTGCTGCGGCGTGAAATACTCGCCAAGGCCGACGCCGTGATAGGTATACAGGTGGTGCGGCAGCTCGGCCACCAGTTCCGGCGGCACGGTGACGGTGCAGGAGTCGCCGTAGCCGGTGGTGACGCCGTAGATGGTGCCGTCCTCGCGCAGCAGCCGCTCGAGGAAATCGGCGCCGCGCGCGATGGCGGCGCGGAAAGCGGGATCGTCGGACAGCGCGGCGGCGGCCCGTCCTTGCGCGATATCGACGATGTCTTCGATCGTCAGGCGCTGCTGATCGAAGCACACGGTGCGCGCGGCGGTATTCAGTCGGGCTGTGTCAGCGGGGTACATCGGAACGCTCCAATTCGGGTAAATGCCAAAAATCGTAAAAATTAAACCATTCCAGCGGCGCCTGCAAGCAGTGGTGCTGCAGCCGGCTGGCGTAGTCGCCGGCCAGCGCCGCCAGCGCGGCGTCGCGTCCCTTGCGCGGGATGCGCACGGCCTCGCGGAAGCGTTCGAAATAAACGTCCGAGCGCGCGCCCCGGCGCATCGAGAACAGCAGGTACACCGGGCATTGCAAAATACTGGCCAATACATAAGGGCCGACCGGGAAGGCGGCCGGGGCGCCGAGGAAATCCGCCACCGCAACGCGCGGGTTGTGCGAGACGGGAACGCGGTCGCCGGCGATGACGACGAACTCGCCCCGCGCCACGCGCTCGGACAGCAGCATCGCGGTGGCCGGCGACATTTCCGTCACCTGCATCAGATTGAGCTGGCTGGCGGGATTGAGGGCGCCCAGCATCTCGTTGAAGGCTTGCGCGTGCTTGGTGTGCACCAGCACCGTGAGTTTGATGTCGTGACGTTGGCGCGACAGCACGCGGCACAACTCCAGGTTGCCCAGGTGGGCGCAGATCATCAGGCCCCCGCGCCCTTCCGCCACGGCGTCGGTGATCAGCTCTCCACCGTGCAGCTCGACGCTGTCGACATCGAACAAGCCGCCCCACAACAGCATCTTGTCCAGGATACTCTCGCCGAAGGCGGCGAAGTGGCGCATTACGCCGGGCTGCGCGCGGCCGCTGAAACGTTCCATGCGCCGCAGGTAATCGCGCGAGGCTCCGCGCGGCAAGGGCTTGGTCAGGACGTACCACGCCAGCACCGGATACAGCACCACGCGAAACGGCCAGCGGCCGAAAACGCGGCAGATCCAGAACAGGAAACGCATGCCGGCGACAAAACTGATTTCGTTGATCGCGGCCCAGTGCAGACTGCGCGCGCTCACGGTGTCCGCCACTTCCGCGCCAGCAGTTTGGGGATGCGTGGCAGCATGCCGAAGAACAGCACCGTATGCATCCACGTGATCAACACATTGTCGCGCCAGACGCGGAAATGCGAAACGCCATCCGCGGGATAGGACACGCGGGTCGGCAAATTGATGACTTGCAGGCCGTCCCAGAACAGCCGGACCAGAATGTCGGTGTCGAAGTTCATGCGTACGCCGATGGCCTGGCGCGCCGCCAGCGCGTTGACCGGCGCCACCGGATAGACGCGGAAGCCGCACATCGAATCCTTGATGTCGAACGACAGCGTGTTGATCCAGACCCAAATGTGGGTGGCGTAGCGGCCGTACAGGCGCGCCTTGGGCACCGATTCGTCGTAGACCGGGTGGCCGGCGATGATGGCGTCCGGGTTGGCGCGCGCCTGCGCCAGGAACTTGGACACGTCGTCGGTCCGGTGCTGGCCGTCGGCGTCGATTTGCAGCACGTGGCTGAAGCCCATCTCCGCCGCGCGGCGAAATCCGCTCAGCACCGCCGCGCCCTTGCCCTGGTTAGGCGTCAACCGCACCAATGTCACGCGGTCCGGATTGGCCAACGCCAGCGCGTCCAGCACGGCGGCGCATGCCGCGCCGCTGCCGTCGTCGACGAGCATGCACGGCACGTCGTGGCGCAGCAGGCCGGTCAATACCGCACCGATGGCGTGTTCGTGGTTGTAGACCGGGACGACGATGCACGGCTTGAAAGTAGGCTTATCAATCATCGCCACTCCCCGCCAGCAGCACCACGCGGCCGCTGGAGTGCTGTCCGGCGCCGGACGCGTAGCGGAATTGCAGGTTGCCCTTGGCCGCGTCATGCAGCAGTTCCAGGCGAACCGGCTGCGACGGCTGTATCACCTGCTGGAACTTGAGCGCATTGATGCCCTTGAAGATAGCCGGCAAGGTAAAGTACTGGCGGCCGTAATGGATCGCCCAGTCGACCTGCACCACACCAGGCAGGATAGGCGCGACGTCGAAGTGGCCGTCGAAATAATAGAGGTTGGACGGCGCCGTCACCTCCAGCAGCACGCGATCGCCGGCGCGTTCGAGCTCGCGCACGTGCGGCAGGCGCGGGCGATTATCGGCGCCAGGGCCGGCCTCCGCGCCGTCATTGTCCAGCAACGCCAGCAAGGCAGCCATCGTGGTCTTGCCCTGCGCGTTGACCGGCAGCTGATCCAGATAGCGCCAGCGGCGGGGCAAGGCCACCAGCTCCACCGTCGCCGTCAACGCGGTGCGCAAGCGGGCGTTCAGCGCGGTCTTGCCGCCGGCCGCCAGCAGTGCGCGGCCGGCGGAGGTCGGCACGACGAAAGCGGCGACCCGCTGGCGTTCGCCGGCGGCCGGGTCGCACAGGATGACGCGCGCCTCGGCGGCCAGACCGGTGCCGGTGATCGTCGCCTCCATCGCGCTCAGCGAGATGCGCTTTTCCTCTATTTTGACGATGCGGTCGCTGCGCCCGCGCAGCAGGAAGCGTTGTTCGCCGCCGCGGGTGGCCCGTTCGGCGCGGTCGGCCAGGGCCAGCCACTCGTCGTCCGGCAGGTGCGGCGAGCGCACTTCCAGTCCGTCGTCTTCGCCGAGGCGCCATGCCACCGTCGGAAACGGCAACCACGAATCGTCGGCGCCGGCGCTGCGCTGGCGCCAGGCCACGCCGCCGGTCTCCGAGCTGCCATAGACTTCCACCGGCACCCTGCCCAGCAGGCCGCCCATCGCGAACGCGGTTTCCGGCGCCAGCGGACCGCCGGAAGAGACGACGCCGCGCAGCATGTTCCTGGCACCGCTCCAGTCCAGGTGATCCGGTAAGCGCTTCAAATGCGCCGGACTGGCGATCAGCACGCACGGACCGGCCGCCAGCGCCGGCGCCAGCGCCTCCGGAAAGGCGATGCTGAGGGCGTGGATGGCGCGGCCGGACGTCAGCGGCCACAGCACCTTGAACAACAGGCCGTAGATGTGCTGGTGCGACACCGTCGCCAGGATCGCCGCGTCGCCCGCCGCCGCGCCGAACAGCAGGTCGAGCGTTTCGACCTCGTTCGCCATTTGCGACAGTTTTTTCGGTATCGCCTGCGCGGCGCCTGTGCTGCCTGAGGTGAATACCACCAATGCCGGGAAATCAGCCTCCAGCGCGCCGCCCATTTCCACATCGCCATCCGCCAGCGGCGATGGCTGCAATGGCGCCAACTGCGCCGGGAACTCCCCGAGGAAGCCGTCGACCGAACCGCGCAGCGAGGCGCACGTGGCCTCCAGCGTATCGGCGCTCAGCCAGATGGTTTTACCGGCGTGCCACGCCCCCAGCAGGGCCGCGCCGAATTCAATGCTGTCCTCCAGGTACAGCGCGTAGTCGCGCCCCGCTTGGCCGCGCAGCAGCGCGTGCCAGGCCCGCGCGCGCGCCAGGAACTGTTCGTTGGTGACGCCCTCGCCCGCCAGCCAGCCGACGATGCCGGCGGCCGGCCGCGCGCACATCGCGGCGAACAAATGCTCGATCCGGTCAGACATGGTGCAGCCGCTTGAAACGCATCCGCACCAGATACTCGGCGCCGAACAGGATCGCCATCAGGGCGTACGAAATCACGCCCGTATACAGCGACCACACGGCCTCGGAGGCCCATAGCGCGGTCGCCAGCGCGATCAAGCCGTTGATGACGAAAAAGACGCACCACACCTGCGTGACCGAGCGCATATACGCCTGGGCCGGTGGCGGAAAATCCTCGCCGCGCAAACGCGCCATGCGCTCGACGGCGGACATCGGCGTGGTCAGGCTCCAGGCGAAGCCCGCCAGCAGCGCGGCGCTCACCAGCACCGGATAAAGCTTCAACGGCAGCAGCAGGTTGCTCCAGATCGCGCAGGCGACCAGCACCAGGCCGCCCGCGACCGACCAGCGCGCGACGCCGCTCAATTTGAGCGCGGGCAGGCGCGTGGCCACCGCCAGCAGCAGCAGGCCGGCCAGCCAGCGCGGTTCCACTTGTCCATGTCCCAGCCAGATCGCCAACGGATACAGCAGCGTCAACGCCGCCGTCAATACAGTCATCGGCATCGCGTTTAAGCCGCCTGCTCCGTCATGCCGGCCAGCGCGTCGACCACGTCGCCGATGGTGCGGATGGTCTTGAACACCTCCGGCTGCAAACGCTTGCCGGTCAGTTGCTTGAGCTTGACGGCCAGGTCGACCGCGTCGATGCTGTCGATATCGAGATCGGCGTACAGGTTCGAATCGGCGGTCAGTCCCGCTTTATCGAGTTCGAACATATCGGCCAACAGATCGATCACCCAGGCTTGCAGTTGGTCCCTGCTCATGTCATTCAAAGCTATCATGTCCTGCTCCCTTATTTCTTTCTATGGGTCTCGATCATCGCCGCCAGCGCCGCCACCGACGCGAAATGGCGGCGGGTGTCCTCCGAATCGGCGGACAACGAGATGCCGTACTTCTTCTGCAGCGCGACGCCCAGTTCCAGGGCGTCGATCGAATCGAGTCCCAGGCCTTCGACAAACAACGGCGCGGCGCTGTCGATATCGTCCGGCGTGATATCTTCCAGTTGCAGCACTTCGATGATCAGTTCTTTCACTTCCAGTTCAAGCATGACGTTGGTACTTCCCGGTAAAATAGTCTTGTAAAAATTCCGTCAACCGGCGCGCCGCCATCACTTCGCTGGCGCCGTTGCCCGTAAACGTCTCGATCGCCAGGTCGTCCTGGACGTCTATCCGTATCAAAACCCGCCGTGACGGCACGCGCCACCACTTCTCGCCCTTGCCCAGCGTGAGCGGCTCGCAGCGGATCAGCACCGGCGTCATGGCGCGCCCGCCGCGCACCGCGATATTGGCCGCGCCGCGCTTCATGCTGATGACGCCATCGGCCGGCGTGCGCGTCCCCTCCGGGAACACGATCAGATTGTTACCGCGCCGCAGGGAGGCGATGCAATCGTCCACCAGCGCCGCCCCGCCCTCGTTGTTGATGTAACCCGCAGCCCGCACCGGCCCGCGCGTGAACGGGTTGTTCCACAGCGCGCCCTTGACGATGCAGTCGGCGTTCTTCACGAAGGCCATCAGGAACACGGTATCGATCAAGGTCGGATGGTTCGCCAGTATCAGCAGACCGCCCCGTTCCAGTTTCTCCAGTCCGCACACCTCGTAACGCAGCACGCCCAGCGCGCGCATCATGTCCACGTAGGTGCGAAACGCCAGCCGTATCAACTCGCGCGCCGCCGCCACGCGCCGCTCCTTGCGCCGCACCACCAGGTTCAAGACCGGGAACAGCACCACGCGCATCAGCAGCCCGCCAACGCCAAACACTGTAAAACTCAACCCGGTGGCGAACACGCGCCAGTACAGCGACACCCGGGCCAGCGCCGCATCAAGCATCGCGGCTCCAGCTCCAGCGCATGCGGCCATCGCAGCGCTCCATCCGGCTTGCCCCGCCCAGGTGAAACGCCGCCACCGCCAGGCCGCCGGGCATGCCGGACGACGGCGCCTCGCCGCTCGCGCTCCAGCGCAAGGCGATGGCGTCACTGTCATCGGCGGCGGTCATCAGCCATGCCCACGCGTGCGGTTGCTCCTCGCACTCCTGGAACGGCAAAAACAATTCGGGCAGCTGGCAATCGGAGGCCACCAGCAACACCATCGGCGCGCCGTCGGCCAGCAGGCCGCACGCCTCGATCACCGCATGCTCGATCGTCGCCGCGCCGGCGGCCAGCGCGATGTGGTTGGCGCGGTCGCGGCGCGCGATGGTCAACAAGCCCGCCGTGGCGTTGTGCACCGACATGCTGAACGCCGTCGGCGACAATGCCTCGCCGCGCGCCAGATCGCTCAGCAGCTCGAGCGCGCGCGACACTTCGCCGTGGCGCGAACAAAAAACAGTGGGGATATCGGCGGCCCGGTCTTCAGGCCCGTCGCCGCGCCCGTCGAGGCAACGGTAGGCCACTTCCAACGCCATCTTCCCCAAAAATCCCGCCCGCCGCCGCAACATCGCGGGCATCGCCTTGACGCCGGGTTCCTCGCCAGTGACGATGCGATGCGGCGCACGCGCCCACTGCGCCCACGCCTCGGGCGTGGTCAGGCCGGGCGCCCATGCGGCGTGACTGACGATTGAAAAGGTGACGCCATGAGTGCGCATGTTAACAAATAATCCAGAGTTCTGAGGTAGAAGAAGGTACGAACTCGCGCTCACATGCCGCGGAAATGCCAGCCGACGTACATTTAAAATTATAAACGACAGCCGCCGGCAATCCGCCGGAAAAATAGATTCAGAGCAACTATTTTGCTGATTGAGCTCTACTTTTGTGCAACTCGTCGCTAAATTTCTCACCAAATGTCACACTGTTGAGCCCGGAACGAAAAAAAGACGAGGCCGCATCGCTGCGCTTCCTCGTCCCTTCATTGACAAAATTACTCTGGATTATCGGGCTCAGAACACCCAAAGCTTGTCGGTCGGCAATTGCAGCCAATACTTGCCCGCCTCCAGCTTGTACTTGGAATAGGCGCGCAGGTTGAACTCCGCGCCGCCCGCGGGGCTCTTGAACAGGCATTCGAAGCGGTCGCCGAGATACATACAGGTCAGCAGCGGAAGCTCGATGGCATTCTCCACCGGGGTCGGACTGATCTTCACTTCCTCGACCCGGATGATGGTCGACGGTTCGCCGCCGCCCGCGCCGCGGGCGGTGCCGGTCACCGTGGTGCCGTTGACGTCGAGCCGCACCAGCGCGCCGTCGCGCTGCACGACCTTGGCCGGCAGGCGGTTGTTACTGCCCATGAACTCCGCGGTGAACAGCGTCTCCGGCGTCTCGTACATGCTTTGCGGCGTGCCTTGCTGCTCGATCTTGCCGTTGTTGAGCAGCAGGATGCGGTCCGAGATCGCCATCGCCTCGGCCTGGTCGTGGGTCACCATCAGCGCCGACAGGCCCAGTCGCACGATCAACTCGCGCAGGAAGGCGCGCGCCTCCTCGCGCAGCTTGGCGTCCAGGTTCGACAACGGTTCGTCGAGCAGGATCACCGGCGGGTTGTAGACCAGCGCGCGGGCGATCGCCACGCGCTGTTGCTGGCCGCCGGACAGCTGGTGCGGATAGCGCTCGGCCAGATGGCCCAGGCCCAGGTTTTTCAGCACGTCGGCGACTTTGTCCTTGATGTCGCTGGCACCGAGCTTGCGCAGCTTGAGGCCATAGGCGACGTTCTCGAACACCGTCTTGTGCGGCCACAGCGCGTACGACTGGAACACCAGTCCCAGGTTGCGGTGCTCGGCCGGCATCTCGAAGTTCTTCGAGCCGTCGTAGACGGTGCGCTCGCCGATGGCGATCGTGCCCTGCTTGGCGCTTTCCAGGCCGGCGACGGCGCGCAACAGGGTGGTCTTGCCGCTGCCGGAAGGCCCGAGCAGCGCCACCACTTCGCCCTTTTGCAGGTGCATCGACACGCCCTTCAAAATTTGATTGGCATGGGCGCCGGTGCCGTAGTCCAGGTGCAGGTCGTTGACGGTTAGTTCGTTCATGGTGATGTCTCGTTTCATATTATTTGAATTAATTGTGGAGCTTCACGCCGAAGCGCAAGGCGATGCCCAGGCCGATGGCCACCAGCGAGATATTGATGAACGATAGCGCCGCCACCAGATCGGTGGAGCCGGTCGCCCACAGCGACACGATCATCGCGCCGATCACCTCCGTGCCCGGCGTAAGCAGGTACACGCCGGTCGAATATTCGCGTTCGAAGATCAGGAACACCATCAGCCAGGCGCCCAGCAGCCCGTATTTGACCAGCGGCAGCGTGACGTCGCGGGTCACTTGTCCGCGCTTTGCGCCGACGGCGCGCGCCGCCTCCTCCAGCTCCGGGCCCACCTGCAGCAGCGCGGTCGAGATCAGGCGCATGCCGTAGGCCAGCCACACCACCGAATACGCCAGCCACAGGGCGAAGATGGTCGAGCGCACGGAGCGCAGCATCGGGATCGCATGCTCGCTCAGCCACAGCGCCACGCCATTGTCCATGCCCTTCAAGGCGCCATCGAGCCAGCTGGGCACAAACAGGAACACCCACAGGAACGACAGGCCGGCCAGCAGGCCGGGCACGGCGCGCGGCACCAGCACGCTGTAGTCGAGGAAGCGGGTGATGGCGTCCGGCTTGCGGTGCATCGCCAACGCGATGGCGCTGTAGCAGATCACCGCCAGCGCGCCGCCGATCACGCCGATCAGCACCGTGTTGACAATGCCGCGCACCAGCGCCGGCTGCTCGAAGATCTCGCGGAAGTGCTGCAACGTCAGCACCTCGGCCAGCTTGACGCCCTCGCCCCAGTACTGGACGAAGGAGCGCAGCACGATGCCCGACAGCGGCATGATGATGGTGAACATCAGCCAGGCGAAGATCAGCGCGAAGGCCAGCCACTTCCAGCGGCCGAGCGGCATCGGTTTCGAGCGCGCGCCCTTGCCCTTGATCGAGACGAATTTGTTGGCCGACTTGAGCAGGTGGCGCTGCACCATCACCAGCGGCATCGTCACCATCACCAGGCAGACGGCGACGGCGGCCATCAGGTGGTACGACGGCGTGCCCAGTTTGTTGGTCAGCTTGTACAGATAGGTGGCCAGCACCATGTGCCCTTCCGGGTCCCCCAGCACCAGCACCAGGCCGAACACCTCGAAGCCGAGGAAGAATACCAGCACGCCGGCATACGCCAGCGCCGGCGTGATCATCGGCAGCGAGACGTTGAACATCACCTGCAGCGGCGAGGCGCCGGAGACGCGTGCCGCCTCCTCCACATCCGAGCCCAGGCTTTTCAGCGCGGACGAGGCGTACAGGTAGACATGCGGCACGTGGGTCAGGCCGGCGATCACCACGATGCTGGTGAACGAGTAGATATTCCACGGGATCAGGCCGAGGATGTCCTTGGCCCACAGCGAATAGAAGCCGACTGGCCCCATCGAGACGACGTAGCCGAAGCCCATCACCATCGGTGAGACGAAGATCGGCACCAGCAGCAGCGGCGCGATGAAGCCCTTGCCCGGCAGGTCGGTGCGGATCATCAGGAAGGCCAGCATGCCGCCCAGCGGCACGGCGATGGCGGCCAGGCCGGTGGCCAGGAAGAAGGCGTTCTTGAACGCCATCGTGAAATCGGGATCGTCGAAGATGAAGCGGTAGGCGTCGAGGCCCAGCTCCTTCACCGGCATGAAGAACGGCGCGCTCAAAAAGCTTTGGTAGAAGATCAGGAACAGCGGCAGGAAGATGGCGATGGAGGCGAGCACCACCACCACGCCGCGCGGCCAGTTCAGGCTGCGCCGGCCTGAGCCGGATAGAGTCATAGTTTGCATAGGAATTCCGTTTTTACGAACGCGTGCGGGCACCCAACCCCGTGTCGGTACGGGGTTCGGTGGACCTGGTGAGACGCTTTACTTCAGACGATTACTTCTTGCCGGCCGATTCTTTCCACTGCTTCAGGAAGGCCATGCGCTTGGCCGGTCCGAGGAACTGCAGCACCATCGGATGCACCGGCACCGGCTTGACGTTGTCCTTGCCGATCTGCTTGATCAGGTCCGCCGAGGTGGTCTCGCCGGTGACGTCGGCGCGGATCGCGAACAGCTTGGAGTCGTTGGCGATGATGGTCTGGCCGCGATGGGACAGCATGTAGTCGAGCCACAGCTTGGCGGCGTTGGGGTTCTTCGCGCTCTTGCTGATGAACAGCACGCGCGACATCACCAGCGTGTAGTCCTTCGGCAGGATCACGCCGAGCGAGGGATCGGTCTTGGCGCGCACCAGCGCATAGGAACCGACCACGTTATAGCCGATCAGGTTCTCGCCGGAGGAGATCCGCTCGAGCATCGTCCCGGTCGACGACTGCACGCGCACCTTGGCGGCGCCGAAGGCGTTGAGCATGTCGAGGAACTTCGGATTCTCGCGCGCGTCCTGCGTCATGAACATGAAGCCGACGCCGGACTTCTCGATGTCGTAGGTAGTGACCTTGTCCTTGAACTTCGGCGTCTGTATCAGCTTGGCGAAATCGGCGTGCGTCTGCGGCGCTTCCTTGGCGTCGACCAGGCGCTTGTTGTAGACGATGGCGGCCGGCTCGAAGGTGGTGCCGTAGGCCTGGTCGTCCCACATCGACCATGCGGGCAGCTTTGGCGCCTCGACCGATTTGTATTTCATAGCGTAGCCGTCGGAGGCCAGGCGCATCTGCAGGTCCATCGCCGACGACCAGACCGCGTCGGCGGTGTTGCCGCCGGCCGCCACTTCGGAGATGAAGCGGTTATACACCTCGGTCGAATTCATGTCGTTGTACTCGACGGTGATGCCAGGGAACTGGGCGCTGAAATCCTTGATCAGCGGCGCGGTGGCCTTGCTGTCGGTGGCGCCGTAGACCACCAGCTTGCCCTCTTTCTTGGCGCCGTCGATGATCTTTTGGTAATCGGCGGGATAGCCGGCCGGCACTTGCGCCAGGGCGGCGGTGGAGGTTGCGAACAGCGCGATCGAGAGGGACGCGCATGCGGCGGCCACTGAGGTCTTGAACATCATTTTTTTGTCTCCAATTGTTTTAATAGTTTTTTTTGTGATCAGCGCACCAGACCGAGTTCGGCGGCGTGCCTGCCGTAATCGTCTACGGCCTTTGTTACATAAGCTTTCAATGCGTCGCCGGTCAGCCCGAACGGGTACAACCCCGACGCCGCGCGCATCTGCGCGAACCCCGGATCGGCCAGCACGCGGTCGAAGGCCGCCACCCATTGCCGGTAATCCGCATCCGGCACCTGGGGACCCATCCATAAACCGCGGATGATCGGCCACACCACGTCTATTCCCTGCTCGCGCGCGGTCGGCACGTTGGCCAGCACGCCCGGCAGGCGCTTCTCCGACAGCACCGCCAGCACGCGGGTATTGCCGCTGGCCGCGTACAGCGTCGCCTCGCTGGCGTCGCCCGACACCACCTGCACATAATTCGCATGCATCGCCGTGAAGGCCTCGCCGCCGCCCTCCAGCGCCACGAAGCGCAGCACCTTCGGATCCAGCCCGGCGGTCTTGAACACCATCGCCATCTTCAGCCAATCCTGGCTGCCGATGGTGCCGGAGACGCCGATCAGCACCTTCTGCGGATTCTTCTTCAGCGCCGCCAGCAGCTCCGCCAGCGTCTTGTAAGGCGAATCGGCGCGCACCGCGATCATGCCGTAATCCGTTCCCAGCGCCGCCACCCAGCGCACATCGTTGGCGGTGGCCTTGCCGAACTTGCCCTGCGCCAGATTGAGCAGCGAGCCGCCCGAAAAAGCCACCAGCGTGTTCGGCTCCGCGCGGCGCCGCTGCGACACCAGCGAATGCCAGGCCACCGCGCCGATACCGCCGGGCAGATAGCTGATCCGCATATCCGACGGCGGCGGCTTGGGCGAATCACGCAAGCCCTGCAAACCTTTTTGCGCCAGCTTGCATGTGAGGTCCATCGCGCCGCCCGGTTTGGAAGGCACGATGCACTCCAGGCTTGCCGCCCGCGCCGCCGCGCACAGTAAAAACAGCGCGGCAATCAAAGCCTGCAAAACTTTAGTCATCTTGTATGGTTATCTTAGAGCGGTGAAGCTTTCAAAGCGCTTTCAGGCCGCATCGACTTTCAGAAAAATATCGACGCGGCCCGGTCTTCGTTGCGAAGCGGCTTAGAAGCGGTGCTGCATGCCGACGGTGATGCCGCGCTGGCTGTTGCCAAAGCCGGCGTCGTCGCGCGACAGGCCGGTGAGCTGGCCGTGCTTGGCCTTGGCGTACGCGCCCGAGATATGGACATCGGTGCGCTTGGACAGCGCGTAGCGGTAGCGCAGCACGTACATGGTCGGATCGGCGTCGGTGTTGGCGGCGACGTTCTTGACGTCGACGTGGTAGACCGCGCCGGTGATGGTGGTCACCTCGTTCGGCTTGTACGCCACGCCGCCCCAGGTGGTGGTGGCTTCGACGTCGGCGGTCGCCGCGCGGCCGGCGGTCAGGTTATAGTCGCGCAGGACGGCCCAGAATTTCAGCGGGCCGGTTTCGTAGTTGGCGCCGACGTGCCACACGGTGTTTTCATCGCGGTTGCCGGTGGCGGCCACGGTGTTGCCGTTGTTGCGCTCATAGGTGGCCATCACGTTGGCCGGGCCGAACTTGTAGGCGATGGTCGCGCCCATCTTGGCGCTGTCGGCCACGCCGGTGGTCTGCTCGCCGGCGGCGTAGTTGGCGCCGACGCGTAGATTACCGAAGGTGCCGGCGTACTTGATCAGGTTATCGTAACCGGTCGTGAAGCCATATTTGCTTGGGCCGGTGGCCGGACCGGAGGTCGCCCACGAGTAGTAGGGCGCGAAGCCCATCGGATCGTAGCCGATCACCATGTCGTAGACACTGGTGAACGAACGGCCGACGACCACGCGGCCGAAGGCGCCTTCCAGGCCCACGTAGGCCTGGCGGCGGAACAGCGCGCCGTCCTGGGCGCCGGTGTCCATCAAGATCCCGCCCTCCAGATTGAAGACGGCTTTGAGGCCGCCGCCCAGATCTTCGGTGCCCCTGATGCCCCAGCGCGAAGTGTTCATGCCACCCGAAATCACGCGGGTATTGTTACCGCCGGTGGCGCTCGCATTGTTGGAATTTTCGACGCCGACGTCCAGCAAACCATAGACCTGCACATTCGATTGGGCTTGTGCGGCGCCGCCGACGGCGGCTGCCAACGCCAGGACGGCAAGGCTAATTGGGGATTTTTTCATTGTGTCTCCAGAGGATATAGTTATTTGTGATGCCTGATATTTGCTATCAGGATGCCACTATAGGAGTCGCTTCCTTTCAAATACCTTTCACTTACCTTTCACTGCCCCAGGAAGGGTAGTTCCTGTCGTCCTCGCACCACAAAGCCGATAGGCCTTCCCTTTTAGGGCGCGGGCGACGATGATTCTGGCCTTACACTGAACTTATTTTTCCGCCATGGCAAGAATTTATGCGCATACTGTTAGTTGAAGACCACACGGAGCTATCCCACTGGCTGGCCAAAGCGCTGCGCGACGCGCACCTCACCGTCGAATGCGCGGACAACGGCGCCGACGCCGACGCCCTGCTGCACACGCAGGATTACGCGCTGCTGATACTGGACCTGACCTTGCCGCGCATGGACGGCCTGGAGGTGCTCAAGCGCCTGCGCGCGCGCGCCGCGCCGCGCGGGCAAACGCCGGTGCTGATCCTCACCGCGCGCGGCGGCCTCGATGAACGCGTGCAGGGCCTGAACCTGGGCGCCGACGACTACCTCGCCAAGCCGTTCGAACTGGCGGAGCTGGAGGCGCGCGTCAAGGCGCTGCTGCGCCGCAGCGTCGGCAACGAGGCGCTGGTGCACCACTGCGGCGCGCTCAGTTTCGACACCGTCACGCGCATGTTCACCTACGCCGGCAACGCGCTGGCGCTGACGCCGCGCGAGCACGCGGTGCTCGAAACCCTGATCACGCGCGCCGGCCGCGCCGTCTCGAAGGAAAAGCTGTTCGACGAAGTGTTCGCGCTGGCCGACGACGCCAACATCGACGCCATCGAGCTGTATATCCACCGCGTGCGCAAAAAGCTCGACATCGCAGCGCCGGACGCCGCCATCATCACCACCCTGCGCGGCATCGGCTACCTGCTGCAACCGCGTCCGGCGCTGGCCGCCGACTGACGCGCGCGGGGCCCCACACGATGCCGCTATTGACCAGGCTCGCCCAACGATTCGGCCCCGGCGCCACCCTGGGCAGCCTGCGCGGCCAGTTGCTGCGCTGGTTGCTGGGGCCCTTGCTGGCACTGGTCACGCTCAACACCGTCTCGGTCTACCACAACGCGCTGGACGCGGCCGATGTCGCCTACGACCGCTCGCTGCTGGCGTCCACGCGCGCGCTGGCCGAACGCGTCTCCATCGTCGGCGGCAAGGTGGTGGCCGACGTGCCCTACGTGGCGCTGGACAGCTTCGAGACCGATACCCTGGGGCGCATCTACTACAAGGTCACCGGCATCAACGGCGAAACGGTGTCCGGCTACGGCGACCTGCCGGCGGTGCCGGCCAACGTGCCGCGCTCGGAGGCCTATCCGGCGCTGGTACGCTTCTATCACGCCAACTACAACGGCCAGCCGGTGCGCATCGCCGCGCTGCTGCAGCCGGTGTACGACGACTCGATGCGCGGCATCGCGCTGATTCAGGTCGGCGAAACGCTGGAGGCGCGGCGCGGCCTGTCGAACCAGATCCTGTTCGACACCTTGACCTGGCAGGCCTTGCTGCTGCTGGCGCTCGCGCTGCTGGTGTGGTTCGCGGTGCGCCTGGTGCTGCAGCCGCTGATGCGGCTGAAGATCGCGGTCGAAACACGCAGCTTGAACGACTCGTCCGACGTCGATCCGGCGCTGGTGCACAAGGAGGTGCGGCCGCTGGTGGCGGCGATGAACAGTTCGCGCTCGCGCCTGCAGCTGTTGATCAGCAGCCAGCGCCGCTTCATCGCCGACGCCTCGCACCAGCTGCGCACGCCGCTGACGGTGCTCAAGACGCAGGCCGAACTGGCGCTGCGCGAATGCGACCGTGCCGGCGTGCCACCCGAGGAGACCAAGGCGGCGCTGCGCCACATCGTCCACAGCATCGCCGCCACCACCGACTCCACCGTCAACCTGGCCAACCGCCTGCTGACACTGGCGCGCATCGAGCATGGCGGCGACGCCGACGGCGCGGCGGCCCAGGCGGAGCCGGTCTCGCTGCGCGACAGCGCGCGCCAGGTCGGGCTGGAGATGGCGATGGCGGCGGTAGCCAAGAACATCGACCTGTCGCTGGAGGCGGAGCGCGACTGCGTCGTCAGCGGCCAGGCCTTGCTGCTGCACGAGATGATCGCCAACCTGGTCGACAACGCGCTGCGCTACACGCCGGCCGGCGGCCAGGTGGTGCTGCGCGTGATCGAAGGTGAAGATGGCGTATCGCTGGAGGTCGAGGACAGCGGCCCGGGCATCGCGGCGGCCGAGCGCGAGCGCGTGTTCGCGCCGTTTTACAGGGCCGCCTCCACCTTGGAGCGCAACCCCGGCGGCGCCGGCCTCGGCCTTGCCATCGTGCGCGACATCGCCAGCCTGCACGGCGCCACCATCGCCCTCGACGAAGCGGCCGGTGGGCAAGGCCTCAAAGTGACGGTAACCTTCGCACACCCCTGAGCGCGACGGCGCAACGGAACAGCCATCTAGCGCTAAAATAGCGCTATCGGCTTTCCACAGCAAGGCGTCTCACAAAGGTGCCCCCATGAGCGAATTGGACCTACGCTGGCAGCAACGCCTGTCGAACTACCGACGCGCGCTGTCGCAACTCCAAAAATTCATCGACCACGGGCAGCTTAACGAACTTGAACAGCAAGGGTTGATAAAGGCCTTCGAGTTCACGCACGAGCTCGCATGGAACGTTTTGAAGGACTACCTGCAATATCAGGACAACAATGCCATCCATGGATCAAGGGATGCCACGCGCGAAGCATTCGAGTTGGGATTGCTCCAGGACGGCGACATCTGGATGAGCATGATCAAAAGTCGCAATCAGTCGGCGCATACGTACAATAAGGAAACGGCAGATGAAATAGCCCGCCTGATTCTCGACGATTATTTTTCGCTGTTCAAGACCCTTGAACAGAAAATGACCGAGCTAGCCCATGCTAACTAAAGATTCATCGCAAACATTTGGACTCAAGCGTGACGTCATCAACGCCATGGGACGGGTATTCGCCGCCTATCCCGAGGTGGAGCAAGTGATACTTTACGGTTCCCGGGCGAAGGGGAATTTCAAACCCGGATCGGATATCGATCTCTGCCTCGTCGGGACCGATCTGACATTGCCGTCGCTACTCAAGATCGACACCGATCTCGACGACCTTTTGCTACCATACAAGATCGACCTGTCCATCCGCGACCACATCGACAATCCCGAACTGTTAGCCCACATCCAACGCGCCGGCGTCTCCTTTTATCGCCGCTAGAAAGACACACATGATCACCAAAGAAGAAATGGTCGAGCTGTTCGCCGACATGAAACAGAACGCTCCGTGGGACAGCAACAAGCCGCTGTTGTGGGGCTACTTTTTCGCCGACCCGGACAAGGCCAAGCTCGAAGCCGTGCAAGCGCCGCTGAAGGCCAAGGGCTATCAGATCGTCGGCGTCTACGACTCCAAACCCGACGGCGACGCGCCGGCGCTGTGGTGGTTGCACATCGAGAAGGTCGAGAAGCACACGGTCGACACCTTGCACGCGCGCAACCAACAGTTCTACCAGTTCGCCGAGGAGCACGGCCTCGAATCCTACGACGGCATGGACGTCGGCCCGGCCGCGTGACGCCGGTGCCGTCGACCATCCTCGCCACCGCGCGCCTGCGGCTCGAACCGGTGGACGACCGCCATTTCGACGGCTTGCGGGCGATTAGCGGCGATGCCGAGGTGATGCGCTACATCACCGGACGGCCGGAAACGCCGGAAGATACCGCCGCCTTCATCGCCCGCCACAAAGCCAATTGGGCCGAACTGGGACACGCGTGGTGGGTCTTCATCGACCACGACAGCGGCGAAATCGTCGGTGCCGGCGCCGTGCAACATCTGGAACGCGACCCGCGCAATCCGCTGGAGCTGGGCTGGCGCCTGCGCGCCGACCAGCAGGGCAAGGGCTATGCCACCGAGGCGGCGCTGGCCATGGCGCGTTTCGCGTTCGAGCGCCTGCGCGCCGGCCAATTGCTTGCTGTTTGCCACCAGGAAAATCTGGCCTCGTCCGCCGTCATGCGGCGCATCGGCATGCGCTTCAGGGGCGTCGAGCGCTGGTACGAGACCGATGTGGCCGTCTTCGCGATGGCGGCCGGCGACCTGGCGGATCACACAGGGCGCACCCGGCCACAATAAACGTTCAACGGACCGGGGTGGCGCGCCGCGCCCGCCCCCACAATCTTTCCAATTAAACACACCCCGGGCGCGGTTTCGCCTATCATTCAGTCATTTCTCCTCTACCGACCACCGATGCTCTCGAAACTCTCGTTTCGCCAGTTGCTGCTGGGCGTCTTCCTGTTGATTGCTGTGCTGCTGAGTGCCGCCTCCCTGCATGCGCTGTGGACGCTGGACCGCCTCGCCGCCCACAACCGCGACAGCGGACACCACGCGCTCGCGCTCACCGAAAACGTCCAGCAACTGGCCGAGCGCAGCGTGGCGATGACGCGCAGCGCCCGCCAATACCTGGTGCTCGACGACCCCGCCTTCCGCATGCGCTACGCCGACGCCTGGCGCGAGGCCCGCGCCGCGCTCGACGCGGTCCAGCGCGGCCTGCCCCACGCCCCCAACATCGCCTTCGACACCTGGCGCCAGGCCGGCGAGCAAGCCTGGGACATCCTGCAAATGCCGACCCGCGCGCGCACCAGCGCCCGCCGGCAGGCGCTGGAGACGGTGGTGGCACTGTTGCCGCGCATTAACGCCCAACTGGCCGAGGAGGTCAAACAGGAGGTCGAACGCCGCAACACCGCGCTGCTGACCGAGCTCGACAAACGGCGCGCCGTGCTCAAGGCGCAGGTGATCGCTTCCATCGTGGTCGCGGCCCTGCTGGCCGGCGGCTTCGGGCTGTGGCTGTCGCGCCCGCTGGCGCAGATCGAATCGGCGATCGACCGGCTCGGCGAAAACCGCTTCGACGAGGCGGTCGAGGTGCGCGGCCCGGCCGACCTGCAGCGCGTCGGCCAGCAACTGAACTGGCTGCGCCAGCGCCTGTCGAGCCTGGAGGAGGACAAGTCCCGTTTCCTGCGCCACATCTCGCACGAACTGAAGACCCCGCTGGCGGCGCTGCGCGAGGGTGTTGCCCTGCTGGAAGATGGCGTGGCCGGCGCGTTATCGCCCAACCAGCGCGAAATCGCCGGTATACTGAATCAAAACACGGCGGCGCTGCAATCGCAGATCGAAGCGCTGCTGCGCTACAACGAGGCCACCTTCGACGCCCACCACCTGCACCTGGAAGCGACCGACATGTCGGCCCTGCTCGCGCAAGCCATCGACAGCCAGCGCCTGCAATGGCAGGCGGCCAAGCTGACCGTCGACACCGAGGGCAAGGCGCGGCCAATCACCGTCGACGCCGACAAGATGGCGGTGGCGATCGGCAACCTGCTGTCGAACGCCGTGCGTTTCAGCCCCCAGGGCGGCGTGATCGGTTTCAAGCTGGAGGAACGTAATGACCGCTTGCTGATCGACTGCGCCGACCAGGGGCCCGGCGTGGCGCCGAACGACGCCGCGCGCATCTTCGAACCGTTTTACCAGGGCCAGCGCCAGCCGCCCGGCGCGCGCCGCGGCAACGGCATCGGCCTGTCGATCGTGCAGGAATACATCGCCGCGCACCATGGCGTGTTGCAATTGCTGCCCTCCGACCAGGGCGCCCGTTTCCGAATTGAACTACCTTATTGAAGTCCCGATGCCTAATATGATGCCTTACGCAAAATCCGCACTATCCCGCTCCCCGGCGCACCTGCTGTGCGTGCTGCTATGCCTGGCGCTGGCGGCCTGCACCCAGGTCCAGCCCAAACCGGCACCGCCACCGGCGCCGCCGCCACCGTCGCCCGTGGTGGAACTGGCGCCACCGCCGCCGCCGCTCGACGAGGTCGGACCGCTGCTGAGCTATCACCAGTCGCTGCGGCGCATGAGCCAGGGCGAACTGCTCAAGGAACTCAGCGGCCTGGGCCTGCAGCAGCGCAGCCCGCGCGTGTCGATGCAAATGGGCATGGTGCTGATGCTCACGCGCGGCGGCGGCGACCTGGCGCGCGCGCAGACGCTGTTCGACGGCGTCGGCAACTCCACCGACAGCGAGGCGGCCGCCTTCAAACCGCTGGCGTTGGTGCTGTCGAGCAATTGCGCCGAGGCGCGCCGGCTGGCCGAACACATCGACCGGCTGGCGGCGCAGCAAAAGGACAACCAGCGCCGCATCGACCAGCTCAACGACATGGTCGAGGGCTTGAAAAACATCGAGCGCACCTTGCCCGTCCGGCCGGCGGCCAGCGCGCCGCCGCAGGGGGTGATCAAGTGAGCGCGGCCGACGAGCAACTGGCCGCCGCCGGCGCCGCCCGCAACCCGGCCGGCAAGGGCGCGCACTTATTGGTGGTGGACGACGACGTCGACCTGCTGCGCCTGCTGTCGATGCGCCTGACCGCCAACGGCTACCGGGTCACCGGCGTCGGCAGCGCCGAGGCGGCGCTGGCGCGCATGTCGATCGAGCTGCCTCGTCTGGTCATCAGCGACATCCGCCTGCCGGACCGCGACGGCATGTCGCTGTTCCAGGAGATCCGCCACAACTATCCGGCCCTGCCCGTCATCCTGCTGACCGCCCACGGCACCATTCCGGACGCGATCGAGGCCACCACGCTGGGCGCCTACGCCTACCTGACCAAGCCGTTCGACGCCAAGCTGCTGCTGGACCGCATCGCCCAGGCGCTGAGCCTGTCCGCCCCGGCCGCCAGCCCGTCGAGCGGCGACGAGGGCTGGCGCGCCGGCCTGATCAGCCGCAGCCAGTGCATGGACGAGCTGCTGGCCGAGGCCCGGCTGGTGGCCGCGTCCGACGCCAGCATCCTGATCCGTGGCGAAAGCGGCACCGGCAAGGAACTGCTGGCCAACGCCATCCACCGCGCCAGCCGGCGCGCCAAGGCGCCCTTCATCGCCGTCAACTGCGGCGCGATCCCCGAGGCGCTGCTCGAATCGGAACTGTTCGGCCACGTCAAGGGCGCCTATACCGGCGCCGTCAGCAGCCGCGAGGGCCTGGTGCAGGCGGCCGACGGCGGCACCCTGTTCCTCGACGAGATCGGCGATATGCCGTTGTTGCTGCAAGTTAAGCTGTTGCGCGTGCTGCAGGAACGTATGGTGCGCCAGCTGGGCTCGGACATCCCCAGGCCGGTCGATGTGCGCATCCTGTCGGCCACCCACCGCGACCTGGACGCGGCCATGCTCGAAGGCCAGTTCCGCGAGGATTTGTATTACCGCCTCAATGTCATCACCTTGACCTTGCCGCCGCTGTCGCAGCGGCGCGAGGACATCACGCCGATGGCGACCCAGTTCCTGCACACCCTGGCGGCCAAGTACGGCAAGACGGTGCGCGGCTACGCGCCCGACGCGCTGGAGGCGCTGACCACGGCTTCGTGGCCGGGCAATGTGCGGCAACTGTATAACGTGGTCGAGCACGTGTGCGCGCTGGCGACCGCGCCGCTGATCCCGCTGTCGCTGGTGCAGCGGGCGCTGCGCGTGCCGTCGCTCGAAGTGCTCAGCTACACGGAAGCCAAGCAACGCTTCGAGCGGAACTATCTGGTCCAGCTGCTGAAACTGACCGACGGCAATGTGGCCGACGCCGCCCGGCTGGCCGAGCGCAACCGGACCGAGTTCTACCGCCTGCTGCAGAAATACGACCTCGACGCCAGCCTGTTCCGCACCGACCCCACCCTTGTCGCCTCCGAGCGACAAGACGATCCCCTTAAAAATCAATGACTTATGAAATGGCGGCAATAGCTTGTCGCCATTTCACGACAAAATCCGTGGAATATAGACGGAAACATCACGATTTGACAATTAACTTTAAGAAACTTCGCCCTAAGATCATGATTTTAAACGGCTTTTAATAGCTGGCACACCGCTTGCTAAGGATAGGATAACGTCACAGACGTTTCACCTAAACTTGAGTAAAGGAAGCAAATCATGATGACTACCAAACTGATCGCCCGCCTGATGGTTGCAGCCACCTTCACCGCCGCAGCAGCTACTGGTACCGCCTTCGCAGCGGGTCAGCAAGAAGGTGCTATGGCTGGAGCCGCCAAGACTGGCACCGCCACCAATGACGATGCAATCACCAGCAAGATCAAGGCTTCCCTGGCCGATCAAAAACAAATTGGCGTGACCACCACCGACGGTGTGGTTGTGCTGAGCGGCGCCGTACCAAGCACTGAAGTTGGCACCAAGGCCATTCAGGTGGCATCGGCCGTCCCAGGCGTTAAAGAAGTAAAAAGCGAACTGACCGTCGCTTCGAAGTAAGCAGTACCGCAGCAACCAAGCAGTATTGATTTTTCCGCAGTAAAAACCTTGCAGTAGGAGTATCCGTAGTACCGCAACACACCCTAGTAACTGACCCTTTTCCGGGTAGCGTGCGTAGACGCTACCCGGACTTTTTTTGCCTGAAGAGTTACTAGATAATCAACATCGGTCGATTATCCAAGCCCCTCCCCTGCGCGCCGATCAGCTCAGATTTTCCAGGCGAATCTTCGTCACGTTGCCGCACACCGTCGACAGGCCTTCCATCTTGGCGATGGCCGCCGTCACGTTTTTTTCCTGCGTCTGGTGCGTCAGGAAAATGATGTCGGTCTTGGTTTCGCCGTCGGCCGGTTCCTTTTGCAGCATGGCGTCGATCGAGATCGTCGCGTCGGCCAGGATGCGGGTCAGGTCGGCCAGCACGCCGGGCTGGTCGCTGACGTTCATGCGCAGGTAGTAGCTGGTGGTGATTTCCGACATCGGCAAAATCTCGATGTTGGTCATCGCGTTCGGCTGGAACGCCAGGTGCGGCACGCGGTGTTCCGGATCGGCCGTGGCCAGGCGGGTGATGTCGACCAGGTCGGCGATCACGGCCGAGGCGGTCGGCTCGGCGCCGGCGCCTTTGCCGTAGTACAAGGTGGCGCCGACGGCGTCGCCCTGCACCAGCACGGCGTTCATCGCGCCTTCGACGTTGGCGATCAGGCGCTTGCTCGGAATCAGGGTCGGATGCACGCGCAGCTCGACGCCCTCGACGCCGTTGACCGTGGCGCGCTTGGCGATGCCCAGCAGCTTGATGCGGTAGCCCAGTTGCTCGGCGTAGCGGATGTCGATCGCGTTCAGTTTCGAGATGCCCTCGACGTGGGCCTTGTCGAACTGCACCGGGATGCCGAAGGCGATGGCCGACATGATGGTGGCCTTGTGCGCCGCGTCCACGCCTTCGATGTCGAAGGTCGGGTCGGCCTCGGCGTAGCCCAGCTCCTGCGCCTGCTTGAGCACGGTGGCGAAGTCCAGGCCCTTGTCGCGCATCTCGGACAGGATGAAGTTGGTGGTGCCGTTGATGATGCCGGCCAGCCAGTCGATGCGGTTGGCCGTCAGGCCTTCGCGCAGCGCCTTGATGATGGGGATGCCGCCGGCCACCGCCGCTTCGAACGCGACCATGACGCCTTTTTCCTGCGCGGCCGCGAAGATCTCGTTGCCGTGCACGGCCAGCAGCGCCTTGTTGGCGGTGACCACGTGCTTGCCGTTGGCGATGGCTTGCAGCACCAGCGCCTTGGCCTCGTCGTAGCCGCCGATCAGCTCGACGACGATGTCGATGTCCGGATCGTTGACGATGTCGAACGGGTTGGCGACGACCTTGACCTTGCCGCCGGTGCGCTCCTTGGCGCGCTCGAGGTTGCGGGCCGAGACGGCCACCACTTCGATGCCGCGGCCGGCGCGGCGGCGGATTTCTTCCTGGTTGCGTTCCAACACGTTGAACGTTCCGGAGCCGACGTTGCCGACGCCTAACAAGCCTACTTTGATGGGTTTCATATATTCGTTTCTATTGATCTGCGGTTCGGTGGAGCGTGGAGGCTGGCTGCGACTTGAGGGCTAGAAGCTGGCGCCGTGGCGTTTGCGGTAGCCTTCCATGAATTTGGCGATACGGCCAAAGGCTTCCGTCATATCGTCCGAGTTCGGCAGGAACACGACGCGGAAGTGATCCGGCGCGATCCAGTTGAAGCCGCTGCCCTGGACGATGAGCACTTTCGTTTCTGCCAGCAATTCGTAGGCGAACTGCTGGTCGTCCGCAATCGGATAGATTTTCGGATCGAGACGCGGGAACATGTACAGCGCCGCTTTCGGCTTGACACAAGTGACGCCCGGGATATCGGTCAGCAGCTTGTAGGCCAGATCGCGTTGCTTCAACAGGCGCCCGCCCGGTCCCACCAGGTCGTTTATCGACTGGTAGCCGCCGAGCGCAGTCTGGATCGCAAACTGCCCCGGTGCGTTGGCGCACAAGCGCATCGAGGCCAGCATGTTGAGGCCCTCGATATAGTCTTTCGCATGGGATTTCTCGCCCGACACCACCATCCAGCCGGAGCGGTAGCCGCAGGCGCGGTAGTTCTTCGACAGGCCGTTGAAGGTGACGAACAACACGTCGTCGGCCAGCGAGGCGATGGAGACATGCTCGGCCTCGTCGTACAGCACCTTGTCGTAGATCTCGTCGGCGTAGATGATCAGCTGGTGCTGGCGCGCCACTTCGATGATCTGCTGCAGCAACTCGACCGGGTACAGCGCGCCGGTCGGGTTGTTCGGGTTGATGACGACAATCGCGCGCGTGTTCGAGTTGATTTTGCGGCGGATGTCTTCAATGTCCGGGAACCAATCCTGCTGCTCGTCGCAGATGTAGTGCACCGGCGTGCCGCCGGACAGGCTGACGGCGGCGGTCCACAGCGGATAGTCGGGGGCCGGCACCAGCACCTCGTCGCCGGTGTTGAGCAGCGCGTTCATCGACATGACGATCAGTTCGGATGCGCCATTGCCCAGGTAAATGTCGTCGATCGACACGCCGGCGATGTTCTTGCCCTGCGTGTAGTGCATGACGGCCTTGCGCGGCGCGAACATGCCCTTGGAATCGGTGTAGCCGGCCGCGTTGGACAGGTTGATTTTCATATCCTGGACGATCTCGTCCGGGGGATCGAAACCGAACACGGCGAGGTTGCCGATATTCAACTTCGTGATCTTGTGGCCTTCTTCCTCCATTTGCCGGGCTTTTTCCGGCACCGGGCCGCGGATCTCGTAGCAGACTTCCGCCAGTTTGTTCGATTTATTAATCGGTCGCAAAATAAAATCCTGTCTTGGTGAGGCAAACCGCTGTGGCCTGCCAAAAACGCGCTGGCGGCCTGTGCTGCAATGCGAAAAGAACCATTCTGCCGAAAGCCACCCGTTTAATCAACCTCTGGCGGCCCCAAACGGCGAAGCGCCCCTTGAAAAAGGCTACAATGTCACTTAAGCCACCAAATTCGATGAACCACATAGACACGTAGGGCGGATTAGGCGGAACGCCGTAATCGGCCATGGCGCCGCCGCCGGCTGCTCATGCATGGCCGATTACGCCACGCTAATCCGCCCTACGTGCCCCATGTGCCACGCGCCATTTATCGCACAAATACCATGAAGCTCCACGCAAGCGACACCAAAAAGTACCAAACCGTCACCGGCTACGATGAAACCGGCGTCGAGATCAACGCCCAGCGCTACAACTACAGCCTGATCGTGCTGCCGGAAAGCGAGCCGCGCGCCTGGCACGCGCCGACCTTCGAATCCATCACCGCCGAACATTTCGACATCATCGGCGCCGACGCGCCGGACGTCGTCATCCTCGGCACCGGCGCCAGACAGCGCTTCATCCACCCGCGCCTGACGGCCGCGCTGACGATGCGCCGCATCGGCGTCGAATGCATGGACAGCCAGGCCGCCTGCCGCACCTACAACATCCTGATGGGCGAAGGCCGCAAGGTCACGCTGGCGCTGATCATCGACAACACCGACAAGGCGGACGCCTGAGCCGCCCGAAAACCCTGGGCGCACGGCCATGAACCACGCCGACGATATGAACGACCACGACCGCCGCCAACGCGCGGTCGTCTTCGCGCACCACAAGCTTGGCGTACGCTGCCTGAAGGTCTTGCTGGCCGGCGGTGTCGATGTCGCGCTGGTGGTCACCCCGACCGACGACCCGGGCGGAAACAACCACGACGGATCGGTGCGCGCGCTGTGCCGCGAGGAACACATTCCCTGCATCGCCGCCGACGACGCCGAATCGCCCGGCTTGCTGGAACAGGTAAGCGACACAATGCCGGACCTGATGTTCAATTTCGACTACGGCCGCGTGCTGCCGGCCGGGCTGCTCGCCGTCGCGCCCGCCTACAACATGCACGGCTCGCTGCTGCCGGAGTTCCCCGGCGGCGCGCCGATCGAATGGGCGGTGCTGCACGACGCCACCGTCACCGGCGCCAGCCTGCACGAGTTGACGAATGAACCGGGCGCCGGCGCCATCGTCTCGCAGGTGGAGGTGCCGATCCTGCCCGACGACACCGCCTTCGACGTGGCCGTCAAGGTCACCGTGGCGGCCGAGCAGACGCTGTGGCGCGTGCTGCCGTCGCTGCTCGACGGCACGGCGCCGCGCCTGCATAACGATGCCACGGCGGCCAGCGGCTGCGGCCCGCGCACACCCGAGGACGGCCGCATCGACTGGCGCCAGCCGGCGCGGCAGGTCTACAATCTGCACCGCGCCGCCGCGCCGCCCTACCCCGGCGCCTTCACCGACATCGCCGGCGTCCGTTACGTGATCGAGCGCGCCCGCCTGTCCGGCAATTTCGGCAACGTCGTCGCCCTCGGTTTGCCACCGGGCTTGACCGTAGTGGATAATTGCATCTTTGGCGTGTGCGGCGACGGCCGCATGCTGACGATTTCCAGCCTGACCGCCGATGGCGCGCCCATCACGGCCGAGCAACTGCAAGCGCGCCTGCGGGCGCGGCCCTAGGGCAGGCTGGACAATATTTACTTCGCGCGCCCGTCTTGAAGGGTGAAAACTCGCCCTCATATTGTCGATGTCCATCTCCAGGAGAAAACCAGTGGCTGATAGCCCACCCGTAGTTACCGACTTTTCCGCCCCCATGACGAGCGGCCAGACTTTCCAGCTGTCAGGCCGGCCAGCGCGCCATACCGTGCTGTTTTTCTACCCGAAAGACAATACCCCCGGCTGCACCACCGAGAATATGGCGTTCCGCGATCTGTACGAGCAATTCCAGGCCGCCGGCACCGAAATCTACGGCATCAGCCGCGATTCGCTGCGCTCGCACGAAAGCTTCAAAGCCAAGCTGGGCCTGCCTTTCGAGCTCATTTCCGACCCCGACGAGGCGGTCTGCACGCAATTCAATGTCATGAAAATGAAGCAAATGTACGGCAAGACCGTCCGTGGCGTCGAACGCAGCACGTTTGTCATTGACGCTACCGGTCAATTGGTGAAAGAATGGAGAGGCGTGAAGGTAGCGGGTCACGTCGATGAAGTGCTGGAATTTGTGGCGCGTCAGGCTTAACAGGTTTGCGCGTTGCCTTTCAGAGTTGCTCAACCGTAGCAGAATCATGCGCATCCAGCCATTTTGTTAACCATTTTGAGTCATCACTGTAACTCTTCCCACCCTACATGGTGGCCAGCCGGCCACCACGCGGTACTTTCTCCGGGCAAGATGTACGCCCGTCGGCAGTCTACTATCCTGTTCCACCCAGCATCCACCCCATCCGGCACCGAAGTTTCCGATTCGCGGAAACGCGCGCTCGCACTCGCACCGCGAGCGCTCGCCTATGGGCGGATTCCTCCAGTTATTTTTCAATTGAGATCCTGATGCCACTGCCAAAATTACCTAGTAAGCCAGCGACTTTACTGTTGGCAAAAGATTATCCAAAAGCGACAGGGCCGCGCCCGGTTTCCGCCATTGCGGCGGTCGCCGAGATCGCGCCGGCACCCGCGCCGAAGAAGGCGGCGCCCGTCAAAGCGGTACCCGTAGCGAAAACCAAAGCGGCGGCGCCGGTCGCCGTCCAGGCCGCGCCTGCGGCGCCAGCGAAAACCACCGCCAAGTCGAAGGCCGTGGCCGCTGTGCTGAAGGCCGCGCCGGCCGTGTTGAAGGCCGCCCAGGCAACCCCTGCACCGGCACCGGTCGCCACCAACCCCGCTGCAAAAACGAAGGCCACCCCGGCCGCGCGCGGCAAGGTCACCCCGATCACCGCCGAGGCGCCACACCCGGCCAAGCACAAGATCAACGAAGTGGCGATCAAGTCGTCGACCAGCCGTCACGCCGACCAAACCGGCAAGACCAAGCTGTTCGTGCTCGACACGAACGTGCTGATGCACGATCCATCGTCGCTGTTCCGCTTCGAAGAGCACGACGTCTACCTGCCGATGATGACACTGGAGGAGTTGGACAACCACAAGAAGGGCATGACCGAGGTGGCGCGCAACGCCCGCCAGGTGTCGCGCACCCTCGACGCGCTGGTCTCCAACACCGACGACGACGCCATCGAGAACGGCATCCCGCTGTCCAAGCTGGGCAACAAGGATGCCAAAGGCCGCCTGTACTTCCAGACCCGCATGCAAACGGCGGACCTGCCGGTGGGCCTGCCGGTCGGCAAGGCCGACAACCAGATCCTGTCCGTGGTGCGCTCGCTGGAGGCCGAACAGGAAGGCCGTCCGGTGGTGCTGGTGTCGAAGGACATCAACATGCGCATCAAGGCGCGCGCGCTGGGCCTGCCGGCCGAGGATTACTTCAACGACCACGTGATGGAAGATACCGACCTGCTGTACTCGGGTATCGTCCAGCTGCCGGACGACTTCTGGACCAAGCACGGCAAGGACCTGGAATCGTGGCAGGAGAATAAAAACGGCCAGAGCGCGACGTTCTACCGCGTCACCGGTCCGTTCGTGCCGTCGCTGCTGGTCAACCAGTTCATCTTCCTCGAACCGAAGAATGGCGAAGCGCCGTTCTACGGCCAGGTCAAGCAGATCAACGGCAAGACCGCCGTGCTGCAAACCCTGCGCGACTTCAGCCACAACAAGAACAATGTGTGGGGTGTCACCGCCCGCAACCGCGAGCAGAACTTCGCCTTGAACTTGCTGATGAATCCGGAATGCGACTTCGTCACCCTGCTCGGCCAGGCCGGCACCGGCAAAACCCTGCTGGCGCTGGCGGCCGGCCTGGCGCAAGTGCTGGAAACCAAGCTCTACAACGAAATCATCGTCACCCGCGTGACGGTGCCGGTGGGCGAGGACATCGGTTTCCTGCCGGGCACCGAGGAAGAGAAGATGTCGCCATGGATGGGCGCCTTCGACGACAACCTCGAAGTGCTCAACAAGTCCGATTCGGACGGCGGCGAGTGGGGCCGCGCGGCGACGCAGGACCTGATCCGCTCGCGCATCAAGATCAAGTCGCTCAACTTCATGCGCGGCCGCACCTTCGTCAACAAGTTCCTGATCATCGACGAGGCGCAGAACTTGACGCCGAAGCAGGTCAAGACCCTGGTCACGCGCGCCGGTCCGGGCACCAAGATCCTCTGCCTGGGCAACATCGCGCAGATCGACACGCCATACCTGACGGAAGGCTCGAGCGGCCTGACGTACGTGGTCGACCGCTTCAAGGGTTGGTCGCACAGCGGCCACGTGACCCTGGCGCGCGGCGAACGCTCGCGCCTGGCCGATCACGCCAGCGACGTGCTGTAATGTAGTAGAATAAACACGTACCTGTTAGCCCCGCCCGCAGCGATGCCGGCGGGGCTTCTTTTTTCCGCGAATAGTTTCTGCCGCCCAATCTATGCACAAGAAGGGGACAAGTAAGCGTGTTGATCCACGAAAGTTCTTGAATCCTGTGGCATCCTGTATAACACTAACATCCAAGTCATTGATTTCGCCCGCCTTTCCGACCACAGCTGAGGTAAGACCATGGACATTCCAATCCTGATCCAGAAGCGTGAAGGCAGCCGATACGGGGTGACCGTCCCGGACATCCCGGGCTGCGTGACCACCGGCGAGACGGTGGACAAAGCGATGAGCAACGCCACCAAGGCCATCTACGGCCACGTCGGCCAATTGGTCGAGCAGGGCAAATCGTTCGAAATCAAGCCATCCGAAGTGGAGCACCTGTCGCGCGAACCCGACTACGCCGACGGCATATGGGCCATGGTCAGCCTCGACCTGGCCAGGCTGGACGATCCGCCGGAAACCTGATTCCCGCCCCCATCAGCGTGCGTCATCTAAACCACGTAGGGCGGATTAGCGCAGCGTAATCCGCCAGGCTCCGTTCGCGGCCCATCAAGGATCGGGCGTCGAAAGGTGCAACCGTGAAGACAGCTATCCTTAAAGTTCAATCGTTCAACGAGAGCTTGGCCAGCTTTGCGCGGGCCTGGAGATCGGGCGTACCGGAGACGGTCGCCACCATCGCCTTCGCGACGCCTGAATTGGCCCGCGACATCCTCACGCCCGAGCGCTGGCACATCCTAAAATCGCTGTGCGGCGTCGGCCCTGTATCAACCAGCGACATCGCGCGCCGTGTGGGCCGCGACCCCGACAGCGTCAACACCGACATCGCCGCCCTGCTCTCCGCCGGCGTACTGGAGGGCACCCAAGGCGGCGTGATTTTCCCCTGCGACGACGTTTCCCTTGACCTTCCCACGATTGGAAGGCATACAGTATGATCATCGAAACCGTAAAGGAGAAGTCGATGTATCAGCTACAAGTGGAAAACATGAGTTGCGGTCACTGCGTGGGCACGGTGACCAAGGCGGTGCAGGCGATCGACGCCGCAGCGAAAGTCGAAGTCGACCTGGCCACCAAGACCGTCAAAATCGACAGCGCCACCGCGCTGGCGCCGCTGAAATCGGCCATCGCCGACGCCGGCTACCCCGTCACCGCCGCCGCCTGATTCTGCCCGCCCGATTGGTCCGGCACACCGCGCGCACAACGGTGCGCCGGCCCCCGCAGCATCTATCCTGAAAACAACACCCACGACGCAAATGTAGGAAAAAAGCAATCGTGCGCGACACCGCTTGCTATACTTTTCCCACGGTTGCTATAAAAGCCACCCGTCACGAGGGATGCACCAGCATGCGGTTACTCGACCAGAGCACCAGTAGCGTGAGGTCCAGGCCATCCGTCCAGCGGATGGCGGCGATGCTGATCGTGCTGACCGTTTTCCTGGTCCAGTTGCTCGCCCTCGGCGTCCACAACCACGCGATCGCCGACGACGACTCGGATTGCCCTACCTGCCAACTGGTCATCGACACGCCGTCATTGCCGCCATCGGGCGACCTGACCGTCACGCCCCGGTCACCCGGACCAAGCTACCTCGCCGTTCTTCCGCAGTACCGCTCCAACACGCAGTCCCCCACCTTCCTGACACCCCCTTCGCACGCTCCACCCGTCTTCGCCATCTGAGCTTTTCCGCAGCCCGCCACGCCTTCATGACGCGCGCCTGAAACAGCACCGGCACGCCCGCGGTTGACGCACGCCCCGGATTAGCTCCCCCTTTGTATCCCCAATAGCGACGCCGCCCACCGGCGGTCCGCGTTGAGATAGACACGCCTTGACCACTCCATCCGGAGCGGCCAACGGGTCGTGTCGCCCTGAGAAAAACACACCCGTCTTCTCAGGGGTGGTGCAAGCGCGCGGCGCCGATGATCCTTCGGCGCCGCACATCATGTTGATAAAAATCGGAGAACCACATGAACTTGAACGAGCAAATGAAACTGTCGTCCCTTGCCTCCCTTACCTTGCTGGCGCTGACCGCGACCACTGGCCTGGCGCACGCCGAAACCTGGGTGCCAACCGCCACCAAGGCACCGGTCGTCAGCGGCACGACGACCCAGCAGCAGGCCCTGATGCAGGCCGGCATAGCGACCCACGTCGTGGTCGCGCTCAAGCTGCGCAACAAGGCCGATCTGGACGCGCTGACCGGCGATATCGTCGCCGGACGCGGCGCCCAGCCGCTGACCAGGGAACAGTTCATGGAGCGCTACGCGCCGACCGCCGCCCAGGCGCAAAAAGTGGTCGAGCATTTGAAGCGCAGCGGTTTTATCAACATCACCGTGTCCGACAACCGCCTGCTGGTGAGCGGCGACGGCACCGCCGGTTCGGTCAAAACCGCCTTCAACACGGAGCTGCGCAACTACAACGTCAACGGCCGCACCGCCTTCGCCAACGTCAGCGACGCCTCGGTGCCGCAGTCGCTCGGCGACACCGTCATGGCCATCCACGGCCTGCAGACCATCCACATGTACCATACGCTGGCCAAGCCGGCGGCGGCGACCCTGGCCACCACGGGCCACAACCCGACCGACTTCCCGGCGATCTACAACGCCAGCGGCCTGCCCAGCGCCGTCAACGCCACCATCGGCATCATCACCCAGGGCAGCATGAAGCAAACCATCACCGATCTGAACACCTTCACCAGCCGCGCCGGCTACCCGACGGTGAACGTCAGCACCGTGACGGTGGGCGCGGCCAGCACAGACACCGCCGGCGTCGACGAGTGGAACATGGACACGCAGGACGCGCTGGCCGCCGCCGGCGGCACCATCAAGCAGATGATCCTGTACACGGCCAACACCCTCAGCGACGCCGACCTGACCGACACCTACAACCGGGCCGTCAGCGACAACGTCGCCAAGACCATCAACGTCTCGCTGGGCGAATGCGAAACCAGCGCCAAGAACTCCGGCATCATGGCCAGCAACGACCAGATCTTCCAGGCGGCGGTGGCACAGGGCCAGACGTTCTCGGTCTCCTCGGGCGACTCCGGCTCCTACGAGTGCGGCGGCTCGAGCACCTCGCAAAGCTATCCGTCGGTCTCGCCGTGGGTGGTATCGGTCGGCGGCACGCTGCTCGGCACCACCGGCACCACGTGGACTTCAGAATCCGTGTGGGCGTGCAGCAGCAGCGCCACCTGCCAGCAAAGCGCCGATGGCGGCGCCGGCGGCGGGCCGAGCCTGACCGAGGCGGCGCCTAGCTGGCAAGTCAACGCCGGCGTGTTGGGCAGCTCCACCAAACGCGGCACGCCGGACATCGCGCTCGACGCCGATCCGTCCAGCGGCGCGCTGGTGCTGGTCAACGGCGCGACCGAGCAAATCGGCGGCACCAGCCTGGCCGCGCCGCTGTTCACCGGCTTCTGGGCGCGCGTCCAATCGATGAACAACAACTCGCTGCCCTTCCCGTCATCCAACCTGTATGCGCGCGCGGCCGCCAATCCCGGCATGTTCCACGACGTCGTCTCCGGCAAAAACGGCGGCTACAGCGCGGCGGCGGGCTGGGACTACGCCAGCGGCTACGGGAGCCTGAACGTGGCCAACTTCGCCAGCGTCATGGCCGGCGGCGGCGGCACCACGCCGCCCGCGTCGAACGCGCTGACCAATAACGTCGCGGTGACCGGCATCTCGGTGGCGGCCAGCGGCAGCAAGGTGTATACCTTCGCCGTGCCCTCAGGCGCCACCAGCCTGACGTTCAAGACGTCCGGCGGCAGCGGCGACGCCGACCTCTATGTCAAACTGGGATCGCAGCCGACGACCAGCTCGTATCTGCGGAAATCGGACGGTTCGACCACCACCGAGACCATCTCGATCGCCTCGCCGGCGGCCGGCACGTACTACGTGCTGGTCTACGGTTACAAGGCGTCGAGCGGGGTTACGCTGGTGGCCAGCTACAAGTGACGGGCAACGCCTGACGCGCACTCGGCATCCGCCCCCGCTTCTTGCGAAGCGGGGGTTCCGCTTACTCCAGCTCGGGGTAGCGGCGGAAGATGCCGTCCTCGTTGAAGGGAATGCGCCGCTTCGAGCCCACGTAGGCGGCGATATTGGGACGGGCCGCCACCTTGTCGCGCAAGGCGACCAGGCCGGGATAGGACGGCTCGAGCCTCGCCATCGTCTTCGGGAACGCGTAGCGCAAGCCTTCGATCAGTTGGAACAGCGACAGATCGACATAGGACAGGCGCGAGCCGATGGTCCAGCCGCCGCGTCCCGGATTGCGACGCACCACGCCCTCGAAATAGTCCAGGAACTTCGGTATGCGCGTCTCCCTGAAATCCTTGGCGCGTGCCTTGGCTTCCTTCTTCTGGTCTTCGTAGTACTTATTGGTGGAGATGGGATGATGCGTGTCGTGCGCCTCGGCGACGATGTCGGAGATGGTCAACTGCAGCTGGTTGGCCCACAAGCGCCCCGCTTCCGCGCGTGGCGCCAGGCCATGCCGCGCGCCGAGGAACAGCAGGATATTGGACGTCTGCCCGATCAACAGCTCGCCCGCGCGCAGCACCGGCGGCGCAAACGACGGATGATCGACCTTGTCGCCGTCCAGGCTCGCCATCAACGCCGGCATGCCCTTCTTGCGCCGCGCCACATCGTCGTAGGGGATGGCCGCCTCCTCCAGCGCCAGCCGCACGAATTCGCCGCGGCCCTGCAGGCCGTCCCAGTAATAGAGTTGGTATGGTGTCGTCATGCGAAATATCGTAGCACCACCGGCGTACACCCGTCGCACAATCCCTGCGCCGGAAAGCTTTTCCGGCCACGGTTATAATCGAGCGGAAACTAATGTTCCGTCCGCTTCCACATCCACCATGTCTGCGCCCCGCCCATGCCGCCAGTCCCACCGCTTGAGATTCACATCGTCCTGATGGTCGCCGCCGCCGGATTCCTCGCCGGCGTGCAAAACGCGCTGGCCGGCGGCGGGTCGTTCATCACCTTCCCCGCCCTGCTGCTGGCCGGATTGAATCCGCTGGCCGCCAACATGACGTCGACCATCGCGCTGTTTCCGAGCCAGATCACGTCCGCCTATGCGGGGCGCAAGCTGGTGGGCGACGTCGGTCCGCTGACGTTCCGCCAGATGCTGGTCATCAGCGCCATCGGCGGCGTGTTCGGCGCCGTGCTGCTGTTGAATACCCCGGCCTCGTTCTTCGAGCGGCTGGTGCCCTGGCTGGTGCTGTTCGCCACCAGCGTGTTCGCGTGGGGGAGCTTCCGCAAAAAACCGCTGCACGCGGCCAGCGGCATGCCGCGCTGGGTGCTGGTGCTGGCACAGGGATGTATTTCGATTTATGGTGGCTACTTTGGCGGCGGCATCGGCTTTTTGATGCTGGCGGCGCTGACCGTCGCGGGTCAGCAGGTGCGCATGGCGGCGGCCACCAAGAACGTGCTGGCGATGGCCATGAACGCGGTGGCGGCGATGATCTTCGCCACTTCGGGGTTGATCAGCTGGCCGGCGGCGCTGGCCCTGTGCGTCGGCGGGATCGCCGGCGGCTTGTGCGGCGGGTGGTTGATTCACCGTTTGCCGGAGAAGGTGATGCGCGGGTTCGTGGTGCTGGTCGGCGCGGCGTTGACGGTTTGGATGTTTGTGCGTTGATCCCGTGGCGCGTTTGGAGCCGCCGACGGAGCCTGGCGGATTACGCTGCGCTAATCCGCCCAACGTGTATCCTCGGGATATCGGGGTTTGTGGCCCCTGTCACCCTCGCCGTCGCCTGACCACGGTAAAACGTAGGGCGGATTAGGCGGAACGCCGTAATCCGCCATCGATGAGCCGTCGGCGGTTCCTGGAGATGGAAGTTTAATCTAGCATACCATTCAATTTCTTCAACTTCTTGCGGCGTCCAATGTAGCCGGCGCCCACCAACCCGGCGGCCAGCGCCAGCAGGACCAGCGTGCCCACAGTCTTCTGCGCCGGACTGAGATTGGCCAGGGTTTGCATTTCAAATCCGCTTACCTTGGCTTCGGCCGGCTCGGTTTTCGCAAACGATGCCGGCGCCGGGTCGACCGGTTTGGCTTTGGCGCGCGGCGCCGGCACAGGTTGCAGCTCCTGCGACTTCGCCTGCAGCACTTGCAGGTCCGCCAGCGCGGCCTTCATCGCGGCGTCGTTGGCCTGCTGCTGCCCCTGCGCTGCCGCCAGGGGCTGCGCCGACGGCGCCGAACCGCCGGCACGGCCGGCAGCGGCCGCCCCGCGCGCGATCGCCGGGTTGGAGCCGACGTTCGGCACGAACTGGCCGGTGAACTCCGGCGCGATCTTCAACGTCGCCTTGCTGCACGAATCCGCGCTGCACGACACGCCCGCCTCCTTGATCGCCCGCGCGTTCTGCCGCGTGAGATTGTCGCGCACCGCGTCGCCAGGCTGCCAGTATCCACGCTCGATGGCGCTCAACATGCGGTCCGTCACGGCCTGGTACGCGCGCAGGTTGCCGCTGGCGGCAAAGCGCTCGCGCACTTTCAGGCCATGGCGGTCGGCCACGTAGGTGTCGTACATGCGCTGCCATTTGCTGCTGTCGACCACCTCCGGCACCGTCACCTGCCAGGCCCACAGATAGTCGACCACGCGGTTGATGTAGCGCGCGCCGGAATAACCTTCCTTCAGCATGCTGTCCGCCCACTTGGGATTGAGATAGCGGGACTGCATCTCCTGGCCCATGTACTGCTCCAGTGTCTTGTGGCCCGGCTTGCGCGGATTGGACAGATCGCTCACCACCACCTCCGGCGTTTTGCCGTCCACGCTGCGGATCGCCATCGCGGTGCCGCCCAGGTACTGGAAGAAGTCGTCGTTGTCCAACGTCGCGAACAGATTGCTGGAGCGGCTGTGCAGTGCGATCTTGCTGCCGCTGATGGCCTGCTTGAACAATTCGCGCCGCTGCGCGGGATCGGCTTTATCGTCGCCCCAATAGCCGGCGCCGAAAGGATGACTCATGCGGTTGATGAAAACGTCCGCCACTTCCTTCTCGTTCTTCCAGGCGTTCGTCAGCGGAATCAGTTTTTCGATCTGCGTGCCGTATGCGCCGCTCGGCACGCCGAAGATGCGCACCGACGCCATGCGCCGCGCCTCGTCTGCGGAGATGCCGTTCGCCTGCAAGGCGGCGGCGGTCTTGCGGCTATGTTCCTGCATCACGTTTCCCGACGGGCCGACGTCAGCGGCCGCGCCCAGATCGTCCTGTTGTTGCGCCAGTTGCGCAGCCTTGTCCATCAACGCCAGCAGATTGCCGAACAGGTCGCGGAACAGGCCCGACGAAATCAGGGTGACGTCGACACGCGGGCGTGCCAACTCCTTGCGGGTCAGCGCTTCGACGCCGGTCACGCGGCCCCGTTCATCCCAGGTCGGACGCACGCCCATCAGCGCCATCGCCTGCGCTTCCATGATGCCCTCGTGGCGCGAGGTCTCCACACCCCACAGGTTCATGCTCAATTTATCCGGGTACACGCCATGGCGCTTGCGATAGTCGTCGACCAGTTGCCGCGCGAGCTTGGCGCCCGCCTCGTAGGTGGTCTTGCTGGGAATACGCGACGGATCGAGACCGAAGAAATTGCGGCCGGTCGGCAGCGCGTCCGGATTGCGCACCAGGTCCGCGCTGGCGCCGGCCGGGATGTAGCGGCCCGACAGCGCCTCCATCAACCGGTCCAGCTCCAGCGCCGCGCTGCGCTCGATATCGTTTTCCAGCTGCGCGATACGTTTGGTTTTTTGCTCGATGGTGGCGCCGGTATCGAGACTGACGACCGCGCGCGCCGTGGCGTTGCGCCGCTCCGCCGTCGGCGCCACGCCGAAGGTATGCAGTCCGAAAGGCGTCAGCTTGCTGCCGGTATCGTCCAGATATTCTTCCAGCGCCTCCATGTCGGCTTCGGTTTTGAGCTCGGTCTTTTTCATGTCCTTCAACACGCCGCTTTTGGCCGCCATGCGGTTCAGCGCCAGCAAATGGCTGCGCGCCAGCAGCGGGCTTTTTTGCTCGGCCACGCGGTGGTCGTTGAGCAGCGCGCCTAGCTCGCGCAGGTCGGGATTGAGCCCGGCGATATCGAACGGTGGCGTCATGTGGTCGATGATGGTGGCCATGCCGCGCCGCTTGGCCTGTATGCCCTCGCCCACGTCGTCCATGACGTAAGGATAAATATTCGGCATGGCGCCGATCAGGGCCTCGGTCGGATCGTCCTCTGACAGGCCGGCCTCTTTACCGGTCAGCCATTCCTGCGTGCCGTGGGTACCGATGTGCATCACCGCGTTGGCCTGGAAGCCCTTCTGCAGCCAAAGGTAAAAGGCGATGTACTCATGGCTGGGCGGCATGCTCACTTCATTATGCAGTTTCTCGAGATTCTGCTCCCACGCGCGGCCGGGCTGCGGCGCCATCAGCACATTGCCGAAGCGGCGCGCCGGATAGACGAAGAACGGCTGCCCCGTGGCGTCGCGCCACAGCACCGGTGCGCTTTCCGGCTTGCCCCATGACGCCAGGATGGCATCGCGCAGCGTCCGCGGCAGTTTGGCGAACCACGCCTGATAGTCGGCCAGCGGCACCAGCAGCGCCTGGCCGCTTTCGGCCAGATGCTTCAGGCCAGTCATGTAGTCGCCCTTGGATTTGCCGGGGTAATTCCCCCACTGCTGGATCTCGCCTTGCAGCTCGGCCTCGCCGGCCGGCAGCGCGTCACCCGTCCGATAGCCGTCGCGTTTCAGGCGCTGGACGATCTGCCACAAACTCTCCGGCAGCACGTTCAGATACGCGGCGCCGATGGTCTCGGAGCCGTGCGGGTAGTTAAAGTAGATCATGGCGATGCGCTTGTCGCCGTTGGCCTTCTGGCGCAAGGCCAGCCAGGCGGCCACGCGCTCGTTGAGCCGCTCGATGCGCTCGGGGATCGGTGTCTCCTCGACATAGGCCAGACCGGTCTGCGCATCGCTGATGCGTTCACGGCTGGCGACCACCGTCGGCTGTATCAGTCCGGCCATCTCGGCGCCGGCCAACTGCCAGGTGCGCTCGATGATATCGAGGCCGATCTTCGATTCGCGCCATTGCGCCGCCGTGTGCTGGCTTAGCGTGATGGCGTTGATCGCCGGGACGCCGATCTTGTCGAGCAGCGCGCCCGTATTGGCGGTGCCGCCGACCTTCATGCCCAGCGCGACGATCAGGTCGACGCGGCTCTTGCCGTTTTCATCGAGCAGGAAGCGCAGCGGCACGTCGTACGGATAGCCGAACACCGGCAGCACGTTGTAGCCGCCCGCCTCAAGCCGCGCGACGATGGCCGCCAGCGGCAGGGTTTGCCCCGCCACCAGGCTGGCGCGGTAGAACGGCACGGCGATCCACGGCGCGCCGTTCTTGTAGTTGGCATAGCCCTGCAAATAATGCTCGTAGCTGCTGTAGGTGCGGTTGGCGGCGACGTCGTACAGGCCGACATCCGGCATCGCGTGCACCGGCGCCACCTCCAGTTTCGAACCGAAATGCTGGCGCAGGATGTGGCGCAGCAGGTTGCCCATGTTCTCGATGCCGCCCTCGCTGTGATACTGCTGGATGGTCTTGTCGTCCTGGACACCCATCTCGCGGATGCTGTCGTCGATGGCGCCGCCGACAGCGAACACGGGATGCCGCGACTTACTCAGCGCCTGCAGTTCGTCCTTGAGTCCCGCCATCGCCAGCCTGCCCTTGGCGTTGACGACCGCCACATCGGCGCTGGCCAAGGCATTGCGGTCGGCCTGCGTCATGCCGTTGTTGGGGATGATGCGGATGACGACATTGAGCGCCTTCAGCTCCGCCTGCAAACCGCGCACCGCCAGCACCGCCGGCCGCGACTCGACATCACCGAGCATCAGCGCCAGGGTACGCGGCGCCTGCGCCGAATGTACATAACCGACGATGAAGAAGGAAATCAGCAGCAGTGAAACAACTTCCAGTATTCCAAAACGCTTATTCCGGAACATATACGACCTTCCCGTCCGGCAGTTGGTAGGCGGTGCCCAGGCGCTTGCCGGATCCGGACAATGGCTTGTCGCTGACGCGGCTTACCGTGATCTCGGCGCCCTTCTTGGTCAGCACTTCAACCCGGCCGTCCGCACTCTTTTTGGCGATGGTGACTTCCGAATTCGGGTCCAGCAGGTCCATCATGTTCCAGGCGGAGAACAGCGCCAGCATCATGGCGACGATGAAGACGATGCTGGCGTCGAACAGATTTGCGACGCCGGCCAGCGGGTCCTCGGTGTGCTCGCCGATGCGGCTGTAACGGTGGCGGTTCATAAATCGCATGGCCATGTCAGGCCTCCACGCGCATCAGGTGCGGCTTGTGTCCGTGCGTCGCCAGCATGGTTTCGGCGGCGTAGGCGATGTCGGTCAGGTCGCTGCGCAGCCAGTGCTCGCGCACCAGGCTCAGGACATAGGCGCACACGCTGCACGCCAGGCCGACCACGGTGGCGGTGAAGGCGGTGGTCATCGATTCGGCCATCTTCGGCAAATTGCCCTGCGCCAGGCCGGCCAGCGAGATACCCATCGGGATCAAGGTGCCCATCAGACCGAGCGCCGGGCCGACCCGCACCACGAAGCGCACGCCGTCCAGGCGGCGCACGCCGGCGGCATCGGCGCGCTGCACCACGCGCTCGAGGCGCGCGTCGAGTCCCGGCTCGCCCTCCTGCGCCGTCAGCACGGCCGCCATGTCGTGGCGGGCGGTGGCCACCAGCATGCGCACGCCGCGCCGGCGCTCGAGCCATTCGGCGCCGAAGGTGCCGAAGCACACCAGCATATACAAGGTCAGCGCCGCGATCCCCAGCAGCACGGGCAGATACAGCACGTTGGAAATGGAGTACAGCAGCGTCTCGATCGAGCGGATGGCCGCGTCGGCAGGCAGGTTAGGCATTGAATGATCCAGCGACAGAAGCAAGCCACTCACCTCCCCGTGAGCGGATTGAAAGGAAGCGCCTGGGCGCTTCCACCTCTTTGGCCGGTATCCGGGCTCGCAAGCAAATCCACCTGACCTTCCCATGCAAAAGCACAGTGGCATAGCGAGGCGGATAGTCGTCTGGGACGACGCTTGTTTACCGTTGCGGGGGCAGCACATGTTGGCTGGCTGGGCCAGCGCCATGTTTCCCGTTTAACTGCGCATCCAGACGGACGCGCGGGCACCAAAACCTGGCGATTATACGTGGTTCCGGCGCGCCCGGACAGATACGCCGGGTCTCCGGGCTACCTGGGACCCGCGAGGCTTTGGAGAATGGGACAATCCGGCCTGTCGTTGCCCTTGCAGCAGCGCGCCAGCGTTTGCAGCGTGTCGCGCATTTCGGTCAGCTCGTCGATGCGCTGGTTCAGCTCTGCGACGTGGCCGAGGGCGATTCTTTTCACGTCGGCGCTGGCGCGCTCCTTGTTCTGCCACAGCGACAGCAGGTCGCGGATTTGGTCCAGGGAGAAGCCCAGCGTGCGCGCACGCTTGACGAAGCGCAGCGCGTGCAGGTCGTTCTCGCTATAGATGCGGTAACCCGATTCACTGCGCCGCCCAGGTGGAATCAGCGCGATGCTCTCGTAGTAACGGATCATCTTGGCCGAGACGCCGGAGGCGCTGGCCGCTTGTCCGATGTTCATATCTTCGCTCCTTCACTTACAGGTTGCGCGTCAGGCTTCCAGCGGCGCAGCAGCAGCGCGTTGCCGATCACGCTGACGGAGCTGAGCGCCATCGCGGCGCCGGCGACCATGGGGTTGAGCAGGCCGAAGGCGGCCAGCGGAATGCCGACCAGGTTATAGATAAACGCCCAGAATAGATTCTGGCGAATCTTGCTGTAGCTGCGGCGCGAGATCGAGATGGCCGCGGCCACCAGCGCCGGGTCGCCGCGCATCAGCGTAATGCCGGCGGCATGCATGGCGACATCCGTGCCGCTGGACATGGCGATGCCGACATCGGCGGCGGCCAGCGCCGGCGCGTCGTTGATGCCGTCGCCGACCATCGCGATGCATCTGTCCTGCCGCTTCATGGCACCGATGGCGGCGGCTTTGTCGGCCGGCAGCATGTTGGCGACCACCCTGCGGATGCCGAGTGACGCGCCGACATGATCGGCGCTGCCCTGGTTGTCCCCGGTCAGCAGCACGGTCTCGATATTCAGCGCGTGCAGCGCTTCCACGGCGGCACGTGCGTTCGGCTTGACACGGTCGCCGAAGGCCAGCAGGCCGAGTAAGCGCACCGGTTGCGGCGACTGCGTGGCAAGCCACGAGACGGTCAGGCCTTGCCGTTCCAGTTCGGCGGCGCGCGCCGCCAGCGCGGTGAGCTCGACGCCCTGCTCCTGCATCAAACGCGTGCTGCCGAGGATCAGCCGCATGCCGTCGACCGTCGCGGCGACGCCGCGTCCGGGCAAGGCGGCGATGTCGGCGGCGACGGCCGGGACGAAAAGCGCGCCGGCAGCACCATCCCCGGCGGCTTGCAGCACCGCGCGGGCCAGCGCATGCTCGCTGCCCCGCTGTACCGCCGCAGCCAGTTGCAGCAGATGCGCCTTGTCGATGGCGCCGGGCGCCGGCTCGCACACCGCCAGCGACGGTTTACCTTCGGTCAGCGTGCCGGTTTTATCGAAGGCCACGGTGGTGATGCGATGCGCCAGCTCCAGCGCCTGCACATCCTTGATCAGGATGCCGTGACGCGCGGCCACGCCGGTGCCGGCCATGATGGCGGCCGGCGTTGCCAATCCCAGCGCGCACGGACAGGCGATCACCAGCACCGCCACCGCGTTGATGATGGCGGTCTCGCCGTCGCCGGACGCGAGCCACCAGCCCACTAAAGTCAGCAGCGCCAATACCAGCACCACCGGCACGAACACCGCGCTGACGCGGTCCACCAGATGCTGCACCGGCGCCTTGGCGGCCTGCGCGTCCTCCACCAGGCGGATGATGCGCGCCAGCGTGCTCTCGGCGCCGACCGCCGTCACGCGCACCAGCAGCATGCCTTCGCCATTGATCGCGCCACCGGTCACGCGGTCGCCGGCATGACGCGCCACGGGCAGGCTTTCGCCGGTGATCAGCGCTTCGTCCACGTGGCTGGCGCCTTCGGACACCACGCCGTCGACGGCGATGCGCTCGCCCGGCCGCACCACCACCATCTCGCCGGGCAGCACCTGCGCGATCGGAACCTCGACATCCTGGTCGCCGCGACGCACGCGCGCCGACTCCGGCCGCAGCACCTGCAGCGCGCGGATCGCGGACGTGGTCTGCCGCTTCGCGCGCGCCTCCAGCCATTTACCCAGCAATACCAGGGTGATGACCACGGCGGAGGCCTCGAAATAAAGATGCGGCATGGCCGAGGTGGCGGTCAGCAGTTGGTAGACGCTCAAGCCATAGGCGGCGCTGGTGCCGATCGCGACCAGCAAATCCATATTGCCGCTGCGGGCGCGCGCGGCCAGCCAGCCGGCCCGGTAGAAGCGCGCGCCGAGCCAGAACTGCACCGGGGTCGCCAGCAAAAATTGAATACGGCCCTCGAGCATCCAATGGACGCCGCCCAGTTCTAGCAGCATCGGCAATATCAACGGCAGCGACAGCAGCGCCGCCAGCAGTACCGCATAGCCGCTGGCGCCGGGGGCGACCACCGCCGGGGTGGCGGGAGCGAAAGGCGCCGGCGCGGGCTTGGCCTGGTAGCCGGCCTTGTCGATCGCCTGCTGCAGCACACCGAAATCGATCGGCAGCGCCGACTCGACGCGCGCCATTTCGGTGGCCAGGTTGACGCTGACCTGCTTGACGCCATCGACGGCGGCGAGCACACGTTCCACGCGTCCGACGCAGGACGCGCAGCTCATGCCCTCGATCTTGATCGATTGCGAGACGGTTTTTTCAGCGGTTGAGTTCATGATGGTCATTCAAATAGCAGGTGATGGCGTTAGCTTCAAGTATCCCATGATTGGAAGGTCAAGCACTTTTCGCGACGATTGTCTGGTGCCGCACAGAAACTACCGGGATTGTCGCTACAATTGCGATATCAACCTGACACGAAAGGTCAATGTGGCGCTGGGCGGAATGTTAAAACGCGATCTGCTGTGGCTTTGGACGGCCATCGCGGCCATGGTCCTGCTGCTGGTCTGGCTGCTGCTGCAACTGGGCCGCCAGGGCGCCGACTGGCAGATCTCGTCGGCCCGCTCGCGCGCCGCGGTGCTGTGCCAGATCATGCGCGCCGGCGGCGAGCGGATCGACGTCGGTGCCGACGGCGACACCGCGACGGCGCGCGCCATCGTCGACATGGCCCTGCGCGAGGACGCCGGCGTCGAGGGCGGCCTGTGGGACCGGCAACGCGGCGTGTTCGCCTACGCTTTTCCGACCTACGACGGCAGCGGCGCCAAGACCGACGTGCCGGCGGCGGAGTTGCCACGTCTGGCGGCATTGTCGGAGCAGGCACTGGCCGCCGGAAGCGCCGTCGACGAAGTACGTCCGGGACTGCGCGAGGCCGTGGTGTACAGCGCCTGTCCGGTGACATCCAATGTCGCCGGCTGGACTTTGACCCGGGTGGCGACCATCGCAGACAGCGCGCTGCGCCATCTGATCCTCGCCCTCGGTTTGCTGCTCGGCTCACTGGTGCTGGCCGGTGCCGGCTTCGCCCTGCTGCTCACCCGCTGGGGGCGCGAGGCGCAACGCTTGTCGGCATTGCTGGCGGCCAGCGAACGCATGGCCGCGCTGGGCGGACTGGCGGCGGGCCTGGCGCACGAGATCCGCAATCCGCTCGGCACCATTCGCATGAAGGTCGAAAACGCGCTGGCGGCGCCGCCGGAGCGCCGTCCGGCCCGCACCGAAGCGGCGCTGCACACCACGCTGGCGCAGGTACAGCGGCTCGAGACGCTGGTGGCCAGCCTGCTGGCATTGACGCGCTCCTTCCATCCGCAACGCGCACCGGTGGCGCTGGCCGGCTGGCTCGCGCAGCGCGTCCAGCAACATGCCGAAGCGGCCGCCGATCTTGGCGTGACGCTAAGCCTCGAACTACAACCGGGCGTGGACGACGACACGCGCGCCACCGCGCTGTTCGACCCGGCGCAAATGGAACGCGTGATAGACAACCTGATATTGAACGCGCTGGCCCACACCCCCGCCGGTGGGCACATCCGCCTGGGCGCGGCGCGCGACGGCGCCCTGCTGCGTCTGTGGGTGGCCGACGACGGCAGCGGCGTGCCGCCGGCGCTGCGTACCACGCTATTCGATCCGTTGGTCACCGGCCGCGATGGCGGCACCGGACTGGGACTGGCCGTGGTGCGCGAAGTGGTGCAGGCCCACGGCGGCCGCGTGGCCTTGGGCGTGCAACAAACACTCGGTACCCGCATCGAACTGGAGCTGCCATGGCCGTGATCCTGATTGTCGACGACGACGCCGCGTTCCGCGCCACCCTGGCCGAGACGCTGGAAGACCTGGGCCACGACGTGCGCCAGGCCGCCACCTGCGAGGCCGGGCTACGCGTCCTGGCCGAGGGCGGAATCGCCGCCGCCATTGTCGATTTGCGCCTGCCTGGCGATGACGGCCTGGCCTTCCTGCGCGCGGCGCCGGCCATCGTGCCCGGCGTGCCGTGCCTGATGCTGACCGCCTACGCCAGCGGCTCCAACACCATCGAGGCGATGCGCCTGGGCGCGTTCGACCATCTGACCAAGCCACTCGGGCGCGAAGCGCTAACGGTGGCGCTGGGCCGCGCGCTCAAGGCCGGCGCGCAGTCGGCGCGCAAAACGCCAGACACGCCGGCGCCAGACGGCGGCTTGCAGATCGACGAAAAAATGCTGAGCAACAGCGAGGAGATGCGGGCCATCTTCAAACGCATCGGCTTGGTCGCCGACAGCGGCAACTCGGTGCTGGTGCTGGGCGAGACCGGCACCGGCAAGGAACTGGTGGCGCAGGCGCTGCATCAGAACAGCGCCAGGGCCGCCGGGCCGTTCGTCGCCGTCAACTGCGCGGCGATTCCCGCCGAACTACTCGAGAGTGAACTGTTCGGCCATGTCAAAGGCGCGTTCTCCGGCGCCACCACGGATCGCCACGGGCGCTTTCGCGAAGCAGACGGCGGCACCCTGTTCCTCGACGAGATCGGCGACATGGCGCTGCCAACCCAGGCCAAGATCCTGCGCGTACTGCAGGAGCGCGAAGTGACGCCACTGGGCGCACGCCACAGCCAGCCGGTCGATTTGCGCATCGTCGCCGCCACGCACCGCGACCTGGAGACAGAGGTGGCCGCCGGCACCTTCCGTGCCGATCTGTGGTACCGGCTGCAGGTGATCACCATCAATCTGCCGCCACTGCGCGAGCGCGCGGGCGACGTCCCCCTGCTGGCCGCGCATTTTTTGCGTGGACAGGCCGGCGGCCATGCAAAACGCCTGAGCGAGCCGGCATCGCGGGCACTGGAGGCGCACGACTGGCCGGGCAACGTGCGTGAACTGCGCAACACGATGCAGCGCGCCATCGCGCTCAGCGAAGGTGACCTGATCGAGATCGAGCACCTCGGCCTTGGCACGGTCCGCCAAGCCGGCGCCACCACAGCCCTTACGGCCTCAGGCACGGACATCGACTGGGATGGCACGCTCGAACGCGCGCTGGCGCAGGTAGAACTGGCTATGCTGCGACGAGCGCTCGAGGCGGCGGCGGGCAATCGCAGCGAGGCCGCGCGCCGCCTCGGCTTGTCGCGCCAGCAGTTGTACCGCAAGCTGGCGCAGTACCGGATGGAGTAGCGTTGGCGGACAGCTGTCCGTTCCGTTGACACCCGGGTGTAACACCAGCGGACACCCGGGCATGCGCGCCCGCGTAACAAGGGGCTCGCGGCTTGGCACGCTATCTGCATAGTCATGACTACCACCCCTCGACATCACACAAGGAGATAGTCATGAATGTTCTTAAATACCCGATGATGGTCATCGCGCTGTCACTGGCCACGGCCGCATCCGCAGCTCCGCCACAAACCGATCCGGCTCCGCCGCCACCGCCAGCCGGCCAGCCGGCACCACCACGGGACCAACCGGCGCCTCCGGCGCCACCACCGGGAGCGCCGGTTCCGCCACCGCCAGGCGCAGACGCGCCACCGCCGCCGCCACCGCCACCGGCGGAGGCCCGCCGGGGCAACGCCGCCAAGCCTGTGCCGCCACCGAAGCCGCGCGGTCCAGCGGGCAAAAGGCCGCCCGACACGCCGCCTCCACCGCCACCACCGGCGCCGGGAACCCAACCACCGCCACCACCTCCCGCCGGCCAACCGTAACACCATCGTGACAATGCCTCCGTCTTCGTTGACGCGATCCATGGCGCTGGCGGTGGCGCTGTCCGGCCTATGCTCCGGCGAGGCCCGGGCGGCGCCACCGACGCCGCCGCGCGGCCCCTCGGCCACCGCCCCCTCGCCGGTGGCCGAGGGCATCGTCGCGCGCTGTCTCACCACCCCTTACGGCGACCCGAACGGCTTGCGCCTGGCCGACGGCACGCTGGTGCTGTTCCCGCCGCACGTGGCCGCGCGAATCGGCGGTGCCGCCGCGCCGGGCGACCGGGTGCGCGTCATCGGCCTGGCCACCGACGATGGCACGATCCGCGCCACCGCCCTGGTCAACCTGTCTTCGGGCGCCAGCGTCGACGACGAGCAGGCGGGACCGCCGGCCCCGCCTGCGGCGCGACGATCGCTGCAAAGGCTGGAATCGGCCGGCACCATCGATGTGGTGCTGCGCGGACCGCGCGGCGAGGCCAATGGCGTCATCCTCGCCAACGGCGACATCATCTACTTCCGTCCGGACCTGGTCCGCACACGGCTGGCGCCCGCCCAGCCATTCGCCGCCACCGGCATCGGCACGCGCGGCGCCGCCGGCATCTCCCTCGAAGCGATAACGGTCGGCGCCGACCTGTCAGCGGCGCGCGCGGCGGCCCGTGGCATGCCCGCGCGGCCCGCGCGCCCTTCACCACCCGGCACACCGCCGGCCAATCAACCGTAATCGGGGTACCCAACGCGTGGCGACTGAAAATACATTGTGGATCATCACAGGCTTGACGATGGCTGGCATCGTGCTGCGGCCCTGGCGCGTGCCGGAAGCCGTGTGGGCGACCCTGGCGGTGCTGGCGCTGGCGCTGTTCCAGCTGACCGATCCGGCGAGCATCGTCAGCGGCGCCGCGCGCGGCTGGGACGTGTATCTGTTTTTGGCCGGTATGATGCTGTTGGCCGAAATGGGACGCCGCCACGGCGTCTTCGACTGGCTGGCGGCGCACACCGCGCGCGCCGCCGCCGGCTCCGGGCACCGACTGTTTTTACTGGTCTACCTGGCCGGCACCGTGGTCACGGTGCTGCTGTCGAACGATGCCACCGCCGTGGTGCTGACACCAGCGGTATACGCGGTGGCGCGCGCGGTCGACGCGCCGCCGCTGCCGTATTTGTTCATATGCGCCTTCGTCGCCAATGCCGCCAGCTTCGTGCTGCCGGTCTCCAACCCCGCCAACCTGGTGATGTTCGGCGAACATATGCCGGCGCTGGGACAATGGCTGTCGCTGTTCCTGTTGCCATCGCTCGGCGCGATCATCGCCACCGGCGTCGCCTTGTATCTGCTGCTGCGCGGCGAGCTCACAACAACCATCCGGCGCGATGTCGAAGTGCCGCACCTGACAACGTCCGGCCGTCTGACGGTCGGCGCCCTGGCCGGCACGGCGCTGCTGCTGGCGGTGGCATCGGCGCTCGGCCTGACGCTCGGGCCGGTCACCCTGGCTGCGGCGGTGGTTACGTTGCTGCTGGTGAGCGTCAGCGCCCGCACGGGGTACACCGCGCCGACGGCGACCTTGCGCGCGCTGTCGTGGGACGTGCTGCTGATGGTGGCCGGGCTATTCGTGTTGATCGAGGCCTTGCAGCAGCACGGCGTGGTGGCGGCACTGGCCGCGCAGCTCCAGTCGCTGCAAGCGCGCTGGCCGCACAACGCCGGCAATATCACCGGCGCGCTGCTGGCCGTCGCGTGCAACCTGGTTAACAACCTGCCCGCCGGCCTGCTGGGCGCCGCCACCCTGGACCATGTGAACGCCGATGGCGCGCTGCGCGCGGCGGCCTTGATCGGCGTCGACCTTGGACCGAATCTGTCGGTGAGCGGCTCGCTGGCAACGATCTTGTGGCTGACGGCCCTCAGGCGCGAAGGCCTGCACGTGGGCGCGTGGCGATTCCTTAAGCTGGGCGTCGTGGTGATGCCGGCCGGTCTGGCGACGGCGCTGGCGTTGCTGTGGGTGCGGTCATGACGGCCCCACACGCCCTGGCCGCCCGCGCGGACGGCAACGCGGCGAGCGCCGCGAACACGGGCACCGCGCCGGCGGGCGCCAGCCTGATGGCGCTCGCCATGTTGAATTTCTTCCTGGCCGACGCGCGCGACGGCCTCGGTCCCTTCCTGGACGCCTACCTGAGCACCAAGGGCTGGCAGTCGATGGACCTGGGCCTGCTGGCGACGGCGTGCGGCGTGATCGGCCTGCTGGCCGGCCTGCCCGCCGGCGCGCTGGCCGATCGCAGCCGCCACAAGCGGGCCATGATCGTATTGCCGGTGGCGCTGATCACGCTGGGCGCTTTCCTGTGCATCGCTTTTCCGGAGCGCCGGGTGGTGTTCGGCAGCCAGGCGCTGGCGGCGGTGGCCGGTGTGCTGATCATGCCGGCGCTGGTCGGCATCACCCTCGGCGTGGTGGGGCCCGACCGTTTCGGCGCCCAGCTTGGCAAGAACGAGGCCTACAACCACGCCGGCAATATCGTGCTGCTAGGCGGCACCTGGGCCGCCAGCGTCTGGTTCGGCCTGCCCGGCGTGGCGGCGCTGATGCTGGTCACGACGGTGGCCGCGATCGCCGCCACGCTGGCGATCGCGCCGGGGGCGATCGATCACGCGGCCGCGCGCGGCTTGGCGACCGGCGGCGAGGCCGCTGCAGAAAAAGCCGGCGGGAAGGCGCCGCCGCTACGCACGCTCTATCGCAACAAGCCGCTGCTGCTATTGAGCGTGTCGCTGTTGCTGTTCCACTTCGGGAACGCGCCGCTGGCGCGGCTGATCGCACAGCAGTTCGCGGTGCAGATGCAAAAGCCGTTCGAGACCACGGCGGTGATCACCATGGTGTCGCAACTGGCGGCGCTGGCCGCCGCGCTGGCGGCGCCGTGGATCATCCGGCATGACGTGGTTCGGGTGGCGGTGGTGCTTGCCATGCTCGGCCTGCCGCTGCGTGGCGTGCTGGCCTGGGCCTACTCGGACTTCGCCATGATTTATCCGGTGCAGCTGCTCGACGGCGTGGGCGTCGGCCTGCTCGGCATCCTGACGCCCTTCCTGGTCGAGCGCCTGACGCGCGGCAGCGGCCATTTCAACCTGGCGCTGGCGGCGCTGATGATGGTGCAGGGTTTGGGCGCGGCCTCCAGCAACGTGGTGGCCGGCTATCTGGTGACGCGCTACGGCTATCCGGTCACGTACTTGCTGCACGGCGCGGTCGCGCTGGCGGCGCTGGCGGCGTTCATGCCGGTGATGCGCCGCGCGGGCGGACGCTAGCGGGGCGCCCTCCACTGCCGGTGGCGGTGCGCTATCGGACTTCGCAGTCGACGGTCGCCGGTTTAGGGGCGCCCGCGCCCGAGCCCGATGTTGTCGTGCTGCTGGTGAAGGTGGGTGGTGGCGTGAACTTCAGGCCCGGATTGCTCGGCACGATCACCGGCGGCATGACGTTGCTGCGCGTGTAGCCGAACTGGCCGGCGCTAAAATTCTGCGAGCCGGCGGTGTTGCTCACATTGATCATGCCGTCGATAACACTGACATACAAGCCCGGCGGCAGCGCGGCGCTCGATCGTGGCGGCGACGTCGGTCCCTGCGCCAGCATCAGTGGCTTCAGCGGCGCCGCCAGCGCATCCAGCGATGCCGTGCTGGCCATCAAATACGCCTCGCGCGCGGCCACCGCCTCGGCGACGTCTTCGGCCGACGGCTCGACCAGGTCGGCGATGAACGTGGTGCCGCGTATGCCGATGGTGGCGCTCGGCGTCTTCATCGAGAATTTTTCCTTGTTGCGCTTGCCCAGCAGGCCGGTGACCGAGCGCAGTCCCCCTTTGACCAGGCTGAACGAGGCTTGGTCGCCGTCGGGTTTGCCGGCGTCGAAGGCGAAGTTCTCGACCTTGAACGTGGTGCCCGGCTTAAGCGTGATCTCGCTGTTGTCGACGAACTTGACCAGCGCGTAGGTGTTCTTTTCCGTCATCAAGGTGTCGCCGCTCTCCACTTCCGAGCGCAGCGACAGCACGCGCACCGCGCCATCGGCCTTCTTGGCGAGCAAGGGGCCGCTGAGCTGGGTGATGGTGCCGGCCACCTGTGCCGCCCAACCGGCGCTGACCACGCCGCAGAGCACCAGCAGCATCAGCCCCTGGAGCAGGCTCTTGGTTGCAACATGCCTAGTTGCAGTAGGTTTTCTTAGCAGGGACATTTTGGTTTCCGGTGTTTTCGGTGGTGGTGGTGCTGCTGCTTTGCGATTTTGGTTCGCTCGACAATGGTTCGTCGGTTTTATCGTCGGCCGCTCGCGACCGAGTCGCGGTAACTTGCGTGACCGTCTTGATGACTTCCGTACTAGCCAGCAAAACCGGCTTGACCGGTTCGCTCGCGCTGGGTGGCGATAATATCTGGCACAGCGCGGAGTTCGGCGCGATGGTGCAGATATCCGCTGACACTGGCGTTGGCGTTGGCGTCGGCGTTGGCGTTGGCGTCGGCGTGGGCGTGGGCGTTGGCGTGGGCGTGGGCGTTGGCGTTGGCGTCGGCGTTGGCGTTGGCGTCGGCGTTGGCGTCGGCGTTGGCGTTGGCGTTGGCGTCGGCGTCGGCGTTGGCGTCGGCGTTGGTGTTGGTGTTGGCGTCGGCGTTGGCGTCGGCGTCGGCGTCGGCGTTGGCGTCGGCGTCGGCGTTGGCGTTGGCGTCGGCGTCGGCGTCGGCGTTGGCGTCGGCGTCGGCGTCGGCGTTGGCGTCGGCGTCGGCGTCGGCGTTGGCGTTGGCGTCGGCGTCGGCGTTGGCGTTGGCGTTGGCGTTGGCGTTGGCGTCGGCGTCGGCGTTGGCGTCGGCGTCGGCGTTGGCGTTGGCGTTGGCGTTGGCGTTGGCGGCATATGCGTAATCTGCGTGTAGCTGCCATTCGAGCCGGCAATCGTGCTACCGCCAAGGGCGAAACTGGTCGCCGTTATCGTCACCGAACCGGCGGCCGAGGTCACACTGGCCGCGTCGCTGAAGGTCATCGTGTTACTCAGATCATAGCTGTCACCAGCCGCCAGGCTGATATCGCCGGAGAAGGAGCCAATCGTCCCGTCGATCATCAACGGGCTATGGGTTTGCAGCGTGATGGCGCCGGTGTCGGTCCAAACGCCATACAAGCCATTGCCCGGCAACGGAGACGGCGCGGCGGCGATCAACATGGCGCCGGTGTTATCGATGGTAATCGCGCCATTGTTGCCGCCCTGGGTGGGTAGCTGCTGCGCCTTCGTCACCGTCAAAGTCTCCGCATGCGCGGTGTTGTTGACATTGGCGATATTGATCGCCGCCGTGCTGCCACCGCCGGCGCGGTTGACCGCGGACAGTTGCGAAACCTTGGTCCGCAACGGCGCCGCGGTCGAGCCGATGCCGCCCGTGGCGTTCATCGTCAGATGATTGGCGGTGATGGGAGTGCCGGAGATGCCGCCGGCCGTGGTGATGGCGCCGGCGACGTCCAGCGTCACGTTGCCATCGGTATCGATGCCGCTGATCTGGTACAGGTCACCACCGACCAAGGTGGCGATGGCCGTGCCGACGGTGTTCTTAAACTCAAAATCATGGCCGGCGCCCTGCTGCGACACCGCCAGGTTGACCACCCGATTGCCCGCGTTATTCAGCGTGATGTCGCCGGCATTGGCGACGGCCAGGTTCTCCACGTTGATGGCGCCGGTTTGCGTGATGGCGCCGCCGTTGCTCAACAGCGCGATGCTGGTGGTGGCGGGGTCCCGCTGCGCCGCCAGGGCGCCGCTGGTGGCGATCCCCGCGACGGCAATGCCGGCCACGTTGTGCGCCGCGTTTTGGCTGCCGATCACCAGGGTCGGCGCCTTCAGATAGCGGATATCGCGGACCAGCAGACAGTTGATCGCGTTGACGCAGGACGTGCCGCCCAGTTCGATGTGGTGGCCGCCGGCGGACGGCCGCACGCTGGCCAGGTTGGCCGTGACATCGGAGTTCAGGTCCATCGCGTTGGCCACGATCGCTACAGTGTCGGCGCGGGTCGCTGCGTTGACGTTCACCTCCAGGGCGCTCAACGTCAGTGTGCCGTTGACCCGGGTGGCGGCGTCGATCAGCACGTTGCCGGTGCGGCCCGAGCCCAGGGTCAGGTTGCGGACGTAGCCGCTCGATCCGGTCAGGTCGAGCGAACCGGTGACCGCGACCACGCCGTCGGCGCTGGCGCTGGCGATAGTGACGTCGGCATTGTCGATTTTCTTGAGCGTGGCCTCGCTCACGGCCATCGCATCGCTGCCGTTTCCGTTGCCACTCGCGCCGGTGCCGACGTTGACATCGCCGGCCGACGTGATCAGCACCTGGGCCCCGCTGCCCTGGCCGCTGATGCGGGCACCGCCGCCGACTGCCAGGCTATTGGCCTTGATACCGATATCGCCGCCGGTGACGGTGGCATTGGTCCCCAGCGCCACGTCGGCCGCGTCAAGCGTCAGATAGCCGGCGGCGCCGGCATCGACCTTGCCGTCGACGTTCACGGCGCGCCCGGCCAGCGAAATGGCATAGCCACGGCTGTCAAGCGTGGTGGTGGCGCCGCCCAGCGAGGCGATCGTCACGGCGCCGCTGCCGCTCGCGGTGCCGGCGCCGTCGTCGTTGGCCGTCAGCCGGATCTCGCCGGTCATCGCCAGTACGGCGTTGACGTGGATGTCGTTGCCCGCCTGCGCCGTCAGACTGACGCCGCTGTTGGCGTTGTGGACCGCCGCGCCGAACGTGATATCGTGCTGCGCCTGCAGTACCACGTTGGCGGTGGCGCCGCTCAACGCGCCGGAGTCGACTTCGGTCACGCCGCTGCTGGTGGCCCCGTCGAACGACGCCACATCGGACAGCGGGGTCTGGAGGTTTGAATCCTTGATGACGACGATGTCGTAGGGATCGAGCAGCCAGGTGCCGTTCTTGCCGCCCCGGCCGGCCGCGGCGCCGGCGCTCACGCGCGCGCCCGCCACGTCCAGATAGTGGCCCGAGGTTTCAATCAGGCCGCCATTGCCGCCTTGCGTGCCGCCGCGCGCCGACAGGGAGCCGTGCATGCGGGTCGCCTCGTCGCTCCACACGACGACCTTGCCGCCATCGCCGCTGACGCCGGCGTCGGCGCCGATCGTCACATCCCGCCCGACGAAGGTTTGCAGCGCGTTCGGCAGCGCCGCGTTCTTGCCCTGGTAGTCGCCGCCGACAAGCACCGAGCCGCCGCCGGCCGCGCCACCGGCGTCGACCACGGCGTTGCCGGTCAGGCCGACCCGCGCGCCCAGCAAGCGGATATCGCCGCCGGTGTTAAGGTTGCCGCCGCGCGCGCTGGTGACGCTGCCCGCCTCCAGCATGGTGGTGCCGGCCGCCTTCAGGACGATCTGGCCACGTTCGCCGCGCACGGCGCTGTCGGCGTTGATGGTGCCGCGCTGGTTGACCAGCGCGCCGTAGACGCCGACGCGACCGCCCCGGGCCACGATGCTGCCGAGGTTGAGCGCCTGGTCGGCCGGCGCCGACACCACCACCTGCACGTTGGGATCGCTGGAATCGAACAATTGCACGCTGTGGCCCGCCGCCAGCACCACGTCGCCGTTCGGCGACGAGATGACGCCGCTGTTCTCCACCGCCGGGGCGATCAGGAAGATCTGTCCGCCATTGGGTGTGGTGAGCGTGCCCTGGTTGACGACCTTGCCCGCGTCGGCGGCGCCGGCGAAGTTGTTTTTACCGGCCAGGAAATCGGCGTTGGAGATCGCCAGGCTGGAGGCCACCAGGCCGTTGACGTCGACGCGCGAGCCGGCGCCGAACAGCACGCCGTTGGGGTTGATCAGGAACACCTTGCCGTTCGACTGCAGCGAGCCGAGGATGCGGCTCGGGTCCTGTCCGGTGATGCGGTTGAGGACCTTGCTGTCGGCGCTTTGCTGGATGAAGCGGGTGACCTCGCCCGCGTTCACCGAAAAACTGCGCCAGTCGATGATGGTGTTGGGCGTGTTGGTGATCGAATACAGGTTGCCCTGCTGGTTGAAAGTGGCCGCGCCATGCACCACGGTCGGCGCCACCGGATTGGCCAGGGCCGTGCCGAAGGCGGCCGCCACCAACACGGCCAGCGCCTTGCGGCGCAGCTTCGCGGACGGCGGCTGGTGGCCGATACGGCGGGAGTGGGTGCGGTGGCTGTTCATATAGATCTTTCCAGGATGTTCAGTAAGCCAAAGCCAAACGCAGGTGCAGGCGGTTGGCGTCGGCGCGGCCGGTGGCGCCGGCGCGCAGCACGTGGCCATAGTCGAGTTGCAGGTTGACGTAGGTCGACAGCAGCAGGCGCGCGCCCACGCCGGCGCTGCCGATGGAGGTGCTTTCCAGTTCGCCCGGCAGCGCATGGTTGCGTTTGACGTAGGCGTTGTCGAAGAAGCCGAGCAGGCGGCAGTTCCAGGCCTGGCGGCCGCACAGGTTGGGCGTGTACGCCTCCAGGTTGACGGCGACGCCGCTGTCGTTGGAGATCTCGCGTTCGATGAAGCCGCGCACCGAGGTGGCGCCGCCGGCGCCGAACTGCTCGCCCGGGATCAGCGCGTCGCGCGTGTATTGGCCGTTGGCGATGGCGCGCAGCTGCCAGTCGTTGGCCAGCGCATGCGTCACGCTGCCGCCCAGGCGCAGCACGGTGTAGTCGGCCTTGGCGCCGCTGCGCGCCAGCGTGAAGTCGCTCTGGCCGCCCTTGGAGCCGCCGGAGATATTGCGCAGCAGGGTGATCTGGCCGCCGATCTCGCCTGTTTTCAGCGGCAGGCTGCCGGTGTAGGCGATGCTGAGCGGATGCACGGTGACGTCGTTGCCGAGGTTGCCCAACTGCTGGCCCACCAATTCGACGTTGTTCTTGAACGCCTTGACGTCGACGCCGTAGGTCAGGTGGGAGCCGTATTCGCCGCGCTTGGCCAGCGACTGGTTGTAGCGCGCGCCGTAGACGGCGCCCCGGCCGCTGACGGCCAGGTTGAACAGGCCGGCCGACACGGTGCCGGAATCGACGTTGGAATAGCTGGCGAAGAAGTCCAGCGAATCGCCCAGCGCGTACAGCGGGATATGGTAGCCGGCGCCATAGACCTTGACCCGGCCCGGTTCCTCGGCCGAGGTGGTGTACTGCAGCGAGGCCACGTGGTCGAGGCCGAACAGGTTGGCGTTTTGCAGGATGAAGCCCAGGTGGGTCTTGCCGGTCTGCTCGGTGCCGGTGTTGTCGGCGTTGGCCATCGCCTTCCAGACGCGCTGGTCCTTGACCTCCAGCACGGCGTCGACTTCATCGTCCTTTTCGCCGCCCTGCAGCTTGAGCGTGACCTGCTTGGACGGATTCTCGTTGCCTTGCTTGAGGTTGGCCGACACGGCCTTCAGGTTCGGCGTGCGGCCTTCCTGCAGCGCGGGCAGAGCGCGCCGGATGTTGGCCTCGTCGAAGTACTGGTTGTTCTTGACGCTGACACGGCCGACTTTGGTTTCCACCACACGCAGCAGCACCACGCCACGATTCAGTTCCTGCTCGGGCAGTTGGACGGTGACGACGTTGTAGCCCTGCGCGTGGTAGGCCCCCTCCAGCGCCTCGAGCGCGCGCTGGATATCGCCGAAGTCGCGCGTTTTCCCCGTGAACGGCGCCAGCAACTGTTCGATCCGCCCCTGTGGCAGCAGCGTATTGCCCTGGACATCGAAACGGGAAATATCGAAACGAAGCGCGGCGCTGTCGCTCGCGGGCTCCCCCGCCCAGGCCGTCGACACGGTCAAGGCAAGGATGGCGCTCGCTAGCAGGCGGGGGAAACTATCGGTCATTGTCGGCTCTTCGAATTTTTGTCGCTGTCAGTTGCAGGAAATGTTAATTGTTCGACACTCCCTGTCTTAATCACTACCCGATGTTAACATGTTCCGCCAAAGAATGATGCCCGATTGCAAGTATCAACTGTTAAATCACCGTCGCGGGTGTTGGATTTCGGTCCGCCTTAATTGCAATACATTTTCTTGGCTATGCCGATCTTCTCGCCGGCCGTGGGGCCGCCGCCGTCCCGGACGGCAAGCTCCTTGTCCTGGTCGGGCGCGGTGCCGCCGTTTTGGGTTTTCGATGGCTTGGTTTCGTTCCGCCCGGCGTCGCCGAGCTGGGAGGTGGTCGCCGTGGCGGTGTTGATCACATTGACCGTGGCGTTGAGCGCCTGCCCCACCGGTTCGCTTGGACGGCCCTGCGTCGTCGCCACCACGGCGACGGCTTCGGCGGCAGCCTTGGCGGCGGCGTCCGCCGCTGCTTTGGCTGCCGCGTCGGCTGCGGCCTTGGCGGCGGCGTCGGCTGCGGCCTTGGCGGCGGCGTCGGCCGCCGCTTTGACTGCCGCGTCGGCCGCGGCCTTGGCGGCGGCGTCCGCGGCCGCTTTGGCGGCAGCGTCGGCGGCGGCCTTGGCGGCAGCATCGGCTGCCGCCTGGGTGGCGGCGTCGGCGGCGGCCTTGGCGGCGGCATCGGCTGCCGCTTTGGCGGCGGCATCGGCTGCCGCTTTGGCGGCGGCATCGGCGGCGGCCTTGGCGGCGGCATCGGCTGCCGCTTTGGCGGCGGCATCGGCGGCGGCCTTGGCGGCCGCGTCGGCGGCACCGTCGTTCAGCGTGGCCGTGGTCTGGCCGATCAATATGCTGGAACGCACGTCGATCGAGCCTTGCAGGGTGGTCAAGGTCACCGGTCCGCCGCCGCTGTTGATGGTGGTGCCGGCCAGCGACGTGATGTCGCCGGTGGCGGCGGTGGCGGCGATGCGGCCGCTCGACGGCACCCTCAACTTGCCGCCCAACCGGATGTTGCTGCCGGCGGTCAGGCCGATCGCCGCGCCGGCGTTCAACTCCGAATGCTTGGACAATATGATGTCGCTGCTGGCGTCGAGCAGGATGGTCGCGGCACTGATCTCGTTGTTGACCGTGATCGGGCTGTGCGCGGTGATCGACACCAGGCCGCCGGCGATGTCGCCGGTGGTGTGGATGCCGCCGGTGTTGTCGATGATGATGTTGCCGCTGGTGCTCATGGTGCCCAGCGCCAGCTCGCCGCCGGACACGGTGTTGTTGAGCGCGATATTGCCGCCGCCGTTGACGATCGCTTCGAAGGCGCCGACATGATTGCCGGCGTCGGTCAAGGCGATGCCGTTGGCCGCGAATGCATGCAGGCTGTCGGTCACCAGCGCGCCGGTCTGGGTGATCCCGCCCTGCGCGGCGTTGAGCGTGATGCCGGCCTTGGCGCGCGCGTTGCCGATGGCGATATTGCCGCCGTTGCCCACGGTGAGCGTGCCGTCGATATCGATGGCCCCGCCGCTCTGCGCCAGTGCGGCGATGCCCAGTTGGGTGGCGGCGCCGGTGCCGGACAGCACGCCGCCGCTCAACACCAGATTGCTGATCTGCATATGGCCGTTGAGCACCAGCGCGCCGCCGCCCAGCGTCAGGCCGCCACCGTTGGCGTAGGAGGCGTCGGCGCCGGTGCCGGTCAGGGTCAGCGCGCCGCCGGTCAGGCTCACGCCCTGCGCGTTCGCGCGCAGCGACGTCAGCGTGGTGGCGCCGGCGCCGCTGTCGTAGGTGACGATGCCGCCGGCGTTGTTGAGCGCCGCCGCCAGCACGTTGGCGGCCGACGGCGCCACACCGTCCTGCCAGTTGGCGGCGTCGCTCCACGCACCGCCGCCGGTCGCCGTCCAGGTCGCCAGCGCGCGCGGCGTGATTGTGCCCTTGGCGGCCGCCACGGTGTAATTGCCGGCGTCGGCGCCGGACAAGCCAACGCCGCCCACGGCGACCGCCTTGTCGACGCCGGCGTTCTTGTCGGCGTAGGTCGCGGTGGCGCCGTTGGCCGCCAGCGACACCGAGTCGGTGGCGCCGCCGGCGATGCCCAGCACGCCGTTCAAGGTGGCGCCGGCCAGCGTGGCGGCGGCGCTGTTGTTGTAGTCGCGCGCGGCCAGCGACACCGTCAGCGCGGCCGGCGTGATATCGGCCGTCAGCCCGGTCGGCAGGTTGCCCACCACATAGTTGCCGCTGTCGGCGCCGCTCAAGGCGATGCCGTTGACGGTCACGCTCTTGGCGGTGCCGGCGTTCTTGTCGGCGAAGCTGGCGCTGGCGCCGCCGATGGCGACCTGATCGTTGCCGATCACGCCGCCCAGCGTGCCGTTGCTCAAGGTGGCGCGGCGGCCGTAGGACGCCGTCGTGCTGTCGTAGTCGAGGTTGTAGACGCGGTGGTTGGCCGTCAGGCCGGTCACCGTCAGCGTGGCCGGCGTGATGTCGGCGCTCAAGTCCGACGGCGAGACCAGCACGTAGTTGGCGGCGTCGGCGCCGGTCAGGCTCAGGCCGCCGATGCCGACCGTGACCAGCTTGCCGGTGCCGACGTTCTTGTTGCTGAAGGTCGCGGTCCCGCCGACCACGCCGGCCAGCGCCACGTCGTCGCCGTTGAAACCGGCCACCGACGCGCTGCCGCCGAGCTGGGCCACGATGGTGCCGTCGTACTGGCGCGACACGGCGCTCAAGCCCGACAGCGCCAGCGACGCCTTGGTGATGCTGCCGCTGCCGCCGACGGCGCCGCCCAGCACGTAATTGCCGAAGTCATTGTTGGTGAGGGTGGCGTTGGCCACGCTCATCGCCTTGCCGACGCCGGCGTTCTTGTCGCTGAAGCTGACCAGCCCGGAGACGCCCAGGGTGTCGCCGCCGACCAGGTTGCTGAAGGTATAGGTCGCCGGCTGCTCCATGTAGGCGACGCCGTCATAGGTCTTGGTGCCGGTGACGGTGGCCGTGACCGTGCGCGGCTGGATGACCAGCCGCGCGCTGGTGCCGGTGTAGCTGATGTCGTATCGGGTCGACCACAAGCCGCCGACATCGTAGGTGCCGACATTGACAGCGCCGTCGTAACCGACGGTGCCGTTGATGCCCGCGACCACGCCGGTGGCGCTGCCGGTGAACGCGGCGGAGGCGCCGTCGTAGGTCTTGGTGACGCCGTTGCCGCCGCCGCTGACGACGATCGTCTTCGACGTCAGGAAGCTTTTCAACAGCGGCGCGGTGTGGCCGTCATAGTTGCGCCAGACGGTGGAAAAGTCGAAGCCGGCGTAGCTCGACTGTTGCTGACTCTGCTTGTCGGTCAGCCCCGTGCCGGCGATGTCGTAGGCGCTGCCGGCGGCATCGGCGTTGAAGTAGCCGTTGCCGATGGTGCCCGTGCCCACCGTGCCGACCATGGCGCCGACACCGCCGGAAAACAGTTGGCCGTTGACGGCGCCGCCGCTGTAGCTGTTGCTGACCGTGCCCGAGAAAAGTTCGCCGATCAGCCCGCCCATGTTGGCGTGGTTCAGGTTGAAGTCCAGCAGATTGCCGCTGACGTCGCCGCTGGCGTAGACGTTGGCGATGGAGCCGCCTTGATTGTTGAGGACGTTGTTGCGCCCGGCCAGGCCGCCGACGTTGCGTCCACCCTGGACGTCGCCGGTGGCATAGGCGATGCCGATGACGCCGCCGTTGTTGTCGCCCACCAGGCCGCCGACGATCTCGCCGGTCGAGGTCACGTTGCCGCCGGCGTGGGAGGTGGTGATGGCGCCGACATGGGAGCCGTCGTTGGCGTTGCTGCCGACCAGTCCGCCCACATAGCCGAAGCCGGTCGAATTGACATCGCCGCTGGCGGACGAGGCGCTGATGCTGCCCAGGTTGCGCCCGGCCAGGCCGCCGATATTGGCGGCGTTGGCGCCGGCCACGCCGGTGACGGCGCCGCCGGCGCTGGCGTTGGTGATCGCCGCGCCGTTGTCGCCCACCAGGCCGCCCACGTTGGACACGCCGGTGACGCCGGCGGAAGACTTGACGTTGTCGACGACGCCGCCGGCGCCGGCGAGCGCGCTGCCGACCACGCCGCCGACGTTGGCGTTGCCGCGCACGGTGCCATCGCTCAGGTTGAGGTTTTTGATGGTGCCGCCGCCCAGCAGCGCAAACAGGCCGACGTTGTTGGAGCCGGCGCGCTCGATGGTCAGGCCGCTGATCTTGTAACCGTTGCCGTTGAACGTGCCGGCATACGGATAATCGGTGTTGGCGAGCGGCGCGAAGCCCTGGCCCGCGTTCCAGCCGACGGTGCCGCTGGCGTCGATGTCCTTGTTCAGGCTGAACCATGTGGACGCCGGCAGGCCGCCGGCGCCTTGCAATCCGTAGATGTCGTCGAGCAGATACGGCGTGGCCGCGCTGCCGTCGCCGCCGGTCGCGCGCACGAAGCTGCCGCCCTCCAGCCGGAAATCGGCCGCTGAAAAGTGCGGCAAGGCGCCGGTCTGCGACCAGTTGCCGCCACCGAGCGTGAAGGTGCCGGCGACGCTAACGGCGTTCGGCGCGCTGATATTGTTCGCGGCGTTCAGGGTCAGGCCGCCGGAAATCGACAGCTGCTGGCCGAGCGTGATGTCGCCGCCGGCCGCCGTCACCGACAAGGTGCCGGTGCTCGCCACCGAACTGGGACCGAGATTGACGCTGTCGGCCGTCAGCGACGCGCTGCCGCCGGTGGAAGCCAGCCTGCTCACGCCGGTGATCGTGTTGCCGATGTTATCCAGGACGATATTGCCGGCGGCCACGGCGTTCAGGCTGGCCGCGTGCAGGCCGTCGATGGGACTGGTGGTCTGGACGATGGCGCCGCCCGCGTTCAGATGCAGCGGCGCGTTGGCGCCGTCGATCGACGCCTTCAATTCGATACCGGCGTTGGCGTTTAGCGTCAGGCTGTGGGTGGAGAGCCAGCTAACGGGGCTGAGCACGCTGATCTTGCCGCTGCCGGTGCCGGCGCTGTTGCCGGTGGTGACGGTGACATCCGTGGTCGCCAGCGCGTTCTGCAAGGTACTGGTCAGCAGCAGCGAATCGGCGACGGCGGTCGTTTCGAGGAACACGCCGTTGTTGTTCGGCGGCGTAGCGCCGGCCGTCATGCCGGCGGCCGTGGCGGTGCCGCTGTCGCTGGCGATGTAGATGTCGCTCGGATCCAGCAGCAGGGTGCCGGTCGCGCCCAGCGGCGCGCGCGTGTCGACCCTGCCTTGCATGTCCAGATAATGGCCGGACGTTTCGACCAAGCCGCCGTTGCCGCCGGCCGCGCCGCCGCGCGCGGAAATGGCGCCGAACACCTGCGTCGCCCGGTCGCTCCAGACGATGACCTTGCCGCCGTCGCCCAGGCCGGTGGCGTCGGCCCTGATCACGCTGTCCCTGCCGACATGGGTCTGCTGCGCGTTCGGCAGCGCCGTATTCTTTCCCTGGTAGTCGCCGCCGACCAGCACCGTGCCGCCGCCGGCGCCGCCGCTGGCGTCGACCACGGCGTTGCCGGTCAGGCCGACCTGCGCGCCCAGCAGCACGATGTCGCCGCCGGTATTGAGGTTGCCGACGGCCGTGCCGCGCGCGCTGGTGCTGCTGCCCGCCTCCAGCAAGGTGGTGCGGCTGGACTTGAGGATGATCTTGCCGTTGGCGCCCATGACGGCGCTGTCGGCGTTGATGGTGCCGCGCTGGTTGACCAGCGCGCCGTAGACGCCGACGCGCCCACCCTGGGCGACGATGCCGCCCAGGTTGAGCGCCTGGTCGGCCGGCGATGACACCACCACCTGCACGTTGGGATCGCGCGCATCGAACAATTGCACGCTGTGGCCCGCCGCCAGCACCACGTCACCGTTCGGTGACGAGATGATGCCGCTGTTTTCCACCGCCGGCGCGATCAGGAAAATCTGTCCGCCATTGGGTGTGGCGAGCGTGCCCTGGTTGACGACCTTGCCCGCGTTGGCGGCGCCGGCGAAGTTGTTTTTACCGGCCAGGAAATCGGCGTTGGAGATCGCCAGGCTGGAGGCCACCAGGCCGTTGACGTCGACCCGCGAGCCGGCGCCGAACAGCACGCCGTTGGGGTTGATCAGGAACACCTTGCCGTTCGACTGCAGCGAGCCGAGGATGCGGCTGGGGTCCTGGCCGGTGATGCGGTTCAGGACCTTGCTGTCGGCGCTCTGCTGGATGAAACGCGCCACTTCATCGGCGCCGAGCGAAAAGCCCTGCCAATTGATGATGGCGTTGGGCGTATTGGTGATGGAATACGTCTTGCCCTGGAAATTGAAGCTGGCCTGGCCCGCCACCACGGTCGGGTTGACGGGGGCGGCCTGAACGTGAACAGCGGCGCCGTAGCAGGCGGCCACCAGCACGGACAGCAGCTTGCGCCGCAGCGGCGCGCCAGCGTGGGGAAGTTGGCGTTGGCAATCAAGATCTGCGGTCATGAAGACATCCTCTATCGGGGCTGGTCGTCATCCCACCGCGCCGGTGACGGCGCCATGGGCGGATACGCTATGGATGGGGCATGCGGAGCCCGTCGAGATATATCCAACGGGAAACAAATATTAATTGAAGTGTAGTCGGATTCGGGGCGGGCGCCAGCTTTTTTTTGCAAATAAGCATGTATTTCTCGCTTTCTGTGGCGCGCCGGGCCTATGCGCCCACACCGTCATTGCAAACGATCACAATTGCATATTCAGCACTATATTGGCGCTATATTAAGCACTATTTGGTGTCGAACGTCGTGACGCCGTCCCAGTCGGGGCCCGGCGGATGGGCCCGGTAGTAGGCGATGCGTTCAGTGTATAAGGAATACAGGCGGTCGTCCGAGGATAAATCATGCAATTGGGAAATTATTGACATGGCTCTATCCCACTGTTGCGCCCGCACGGCGGCCAGCGCCTCGTGCCAGCGCGCCAGCCTTTCGGCGGTGGCCGCGTCCAGCGCGCTCGCCGGCGCCAGCGGCTCGAAGATGGCGACCGGCTCGCGCTTGCCCTTGACCCGCACCAGGTCCAGCTCGCGGTAGGCGAATTCCGGCGCCGCCGCGCGCGTGGCCGCGCCGACGGCGATGCCGACGCCGTAGACCTTGGTGATGCCCTCGAGCCGGGCGCCGAGGTTGACCGCGTCGCCCATGACGGTGTAGGCGCGGCGGATCTTGGAACCCATGTCGCCCACGTGCATCAGGCCGGTGTTCAGGCCGATGCCGATCTTCAGCGGCGGCCAGCCGCGCGCGATGAAATCGTCGTTGAGGCGTTGCGCGCTGGCCTGCATCAGCAGCGAGGTGGCGACGGCGCGGCTGGCGTGGTCGGCGAAGGCCACCGGCGCGCCCCAGAACGCCATGACGGCGTCGCCGATGTATTTATCGAGCGTGCCCCGGTGGCTGTCGCGGATGTCCTCCGACATCGCCGTCAGGTACAGGTTGATGTATTCGCGCAGCGCCTTCGGCGTCAGGCCCTCGGAGATGGTGGTGAAGCCGCGCACGTCGACGAACAGCACCGTCAGCTCGCGGCTTTCGCCGTCCATATGGTATTGCTCGGGATTGGCGGCCATCTCGGCCACCAGCTCGGGGGCGACGTATTCGCCGAAGCGCGACACCAGCGCCCTGCCCTTGCGCACCTCGAAAAAATAACCCCAGGCCACGTTGAACACGAAGATGGCGGCGATGACGATCAGCTGCATCGCCAGCTGGAACAGCAGGTCGCGCTCGCTGTACAGGTAGTAGTTGAAGGCGACGCTGGCGCCCAGCGCCGCCGCGCCCAGCAGGATGGCCTGCAGCGGCGCCAGCGCCGGCAGCGCGAACGTCAGCAACAAGCCGGCCAGCAGGATCAGCCCCGCCTCGACGGCGATCGCGGTGTCCGGACGCGCCTTGAAATTGTCGTCGAGGATGGACTTGATGATGTTGGCGTGGATCTCGACACCGGGGAATTCGGGGTTGACGGGCGTGGCGCGCAGGTCGACCAAGCCCGGCGCGGTGGTGCCGATCAGCACCACCGCACCGTTGAGCAGGGCGGCCGGGGCGCGTCCGGTCAGCACGTCGGCCGCCGACACGTAGCGGAAGGCGCCGCCGCGCGGCCCGCCGTTGCCGCGAAACTGGATCACCGTCGTCATCGCCTCGCCCACCGGGATCAGGCGCTGGCCGCCGGGCAGGAACAGCGACAGGAAATCGTAGCCCCCGCTGTCCTGCTGGCTTTGCGACATGCGGTCGACCGAGCGGTCGAGGTAGGGTTTGATGGCGCGCGCCTTCAGGTACACGGCGGCCGTGGCCAGCGACAGCGACGGGTAGTAATCGGCGCCGACCTGCTGGATCAGGCCGGCGGTGCGGACGATGCCGTCCGGATCGGTGACCACCGAGAAGCTGCCGGCGCCGGCGGCCGCGCGCGCCAGCGGCGCGACGTTGGCCTCGTAGCCGTCGGCCGAATAGGCCAGCAATTCGCGGCCGTTCAAATCCTGTTCGCTGAACAGCGGCGCCGGCAGCGCGCCCTTGACCTGGTCCGGCGACAGATTAAAGCCGAGCACCACCGGCTGGCCTTGCAGCGCGGCGGCGAACAGGCCGTCGTAGTCCATCGCCGGGCGCAGTTGTTCGAGCCGTTCGCGCAGCGCCGGCACGTCCTTCAGTTCGCCGGCCGAGAGCCGCTCAAGCACGCCGTAGCCGGAACTGGTGTCCGGCTCGGGAAAGGAGATATCGTAACCGACCGCGCCCACCCGGTAGTGGCGGGTCAGCTGCGAGACCAGCCGCGCCTGGATGTCGCGGCTCCACGGGAAGCGGCCGAATTCGGTCAGCGCCTTGCCGTCGATGTCGACGATGACGATGCGCGGATCGAGCACCGGCGCCTGCAATTTCATGCGCTCGCCGGCGATCAGGCTGTCGAGCCGGGCGACGGTGCCGTTGTCGTAGAAACCCAGCGCATAGGCCGCCCCGAGCGCGGTGACGAGCATGCCCAGCAGCCAGCGCGGGCCGGACTTGAGCAGCGTTTTGGCCCAACGGCGCCACTGTGCCAAGGTCGCTCCTTACGGCGTATAGCCGGGTATCCGCGATTCGTCGATGACGTCGATCTGCTTCTCGTCCATGTTCTTGCGGGCGAATTCCAGATAGATCTTGCTGCGGATGAAAATGTCGAACAGGTCCGGATCGATGTGGCCGTTGAGCGAGAACTGGCCGAGGATGCGCAGCGATTCCGACAGCATCTTGCCCTTCTTGTACGGACGGTCCTGGGCCGTGAGCGCCTCGAAGATGTCGGCGATGGCCATCAGCCGCGCCTGCACCGACATCTGGTCGCCGGTCAGGCCGCGCGGATAGCCCTTGCCGTCCATGCGCTCGTGGTGGCCGCCGGCGTATTCCGGCACGTTCTTGAGGTGCTTGGGCCACGGCAGCGCCTCGAGCATGCGGATCGTCACCACGATGTGGTTGTTGATGATCTTGCGCTCGGCCTCGGTCAGCGTGCCGAAGCGGATGGTCAGGTTCATCACCTCGTCGGCGTCGAGGAAGTCGCGCTCGTCGCCGTCCGGCCCGGTCCAGCGGCGCGCGGCGATCCCCCGCACGCGCTGCTGGTGCTCGGCCGACATGGCCTCGGCGCCGACGTTGGCGAAGCGGATGAAGTCGCGCTCCTCGCGCAGGTCGGCCTGGCGGCGCGCCAGCTCGGCGTCGATCGCGGCCAGCCGGACGGGGTCGCCCCCGGCGGCCAGCTTCTGCTTGAGCGCGGCGATTTCGGCGTCGCGCAGCAGCACCTCGAAGCGGGTGTCGATGGTGTTGATGCGGTCGCTGATCGTCTCGAGCTTGGTGGCCTTGTCGACCACGTGCACCGGGGTGGTGATCTTGCCGCAATCGTGCAGCAGGCCGGCCAGCCACAATTCCTTGCGGTCGGCGTCGGTCATGCGGAAGCCGGCCATCGGGCCGGTCTCGGTGGCATGCACCGCCTCGGCCAGCATCATCGTCAACTCCGGCACGAACTGGCAATGGCGCCCGGTGTAGGGCGACTTCTCGTCGATGCCGATGTTGATCAGGTTGACCAGCGATTCGAGCAGTTCCTCGAGCTGGCGGATCAGGCGCTGGTGCGTCAGCGCCACGGCCGCCTGCGCGGCCAGCGCCTCGATGAAGCGCTGGTCGGTGGACGAGAAGGCGCGGATGGCGCCGCTCTCGGCGTCGATGGCGTTGATCAATTGCAGCACGCCGACCAGTTCGCCTTCGTGGTCGCTCATCGGCACTGTCAGGAACGATTGCGAATGGTAGTGGCGCTGGCGGTCGAAAGCGACCATGCCGGAGAAGTTGAAGACGTCGGCCTTGTAGACGTCCTCGATGTTGACCGACTGGCCGAAATGGGCCGCGTACGCCGCCACCGACGACAGGTTGCGGTCGCCGCCGGCCTCGTACAGCGGAATCGACGGCGCGCTGACCGGCTCGCCGTTGGTGCCGCCCTGGCGCATGCCCAGCGTGTCGTTCCACAGGATATTGAATTCCAGCGAGCGCTTGTCCGCACTGGGCCGGTACAGGGTGCCGCCGTCGGCGTTGGTCATGCTTTTGGCGACGATCAGTATCCGCTCCAGCAGGGAATCGGTGTCGTGGGTGCCGCCCAGCTCAACGCTGAGTTCCGTCAACTGGTCGAGACGCTGGGCAATCTGCGTTTGATTCAACTCTTGCATGATTGTTTTTTTGTTACCGTTTAAGGGAAGTGACTGGCATCGACGCAGTGTCGAGTGTAGCCGCAGTGCAAGCTGTTGTATATGGAGAAATGTGCAGTGCGGCAAAATTCCCGCTTTCCCGAGCTGTTTCTTGTTCTGTTATACCCTCGGGCCGGAAAAAAAAGCTATCATCGGCCGTGGTGGCGAGGCCAAAAAAAAACGCCGGCACCGGTGGAAATTACAAAAAAATCACTAGGGATAGAGCATGAAATTCAGATTTTGGGGAGTCCGCGGCTCCATCCCCTCGCCCGGGCCGCGCACCGCGCGCTACGGCGGCAACACCACCTGCATCGAAGTGCGCACCGACGACGACACCTTGATCATCATCGACGGCGGCACCGGCCTGTTCTCGCTGGCGCAATCCCTGATCCAGAACAAAACCGCGCCCATCCACGCCAACATCTTTATCACGCACAGCCACTGGGACCATATCCACGGGCTGCCGTTCTTCACGCCGCTGTTCGTGCGCGACAGCCGCGTGCGCCTGCACGGGGTCACCGACCCCGTCACCGGCAACGGCATCGAGCACGTGATGGGCGTGCAGTTACAAAATAGTTATTTCCCGGTCAGCGAAACACAGATGGACGCCACCATCGAATACCATACGCTGACGGTGGGCGAGGCGATCCGGGTGGGCGACGCCACCGTCAACAATGTGGTGATGAACCATCCGGTGACCGACCTGGGGTACCGCATCGATTGCCACGGCAAGTCGCTGTTTTTCACCGGCGACCATGAACCTTTTTACAATATCCATGCGGCCGGCCACCCGGAGCACGCGGCCTACGAGCGCTGGATGCGCGAACGCAGCGCCGCCATCGACGCCATGGCGATGGGCGTCGACGCGCTGATCGTCGATTGTTCGTATACGCGGGAAGAGTATCCCGCCAAGCGCGGGTGGGGACATGGCACGTTCGACTCGGCGCTGGCGCTGGCGCTGCGCACCGGCGCCGGCACCTTGTATTGCACCCATCACGAGCCGACCCGTGGCGACGACGAGCTGGAGGCGGTGTTCGCCGACGTGATGGCGCGTCACGCGTCGCTGCTTGGCGGGCTGAAGGTGGTGCTGGCGTACGAGGGGATGGAGATCGAGTTGGGCGGAACGCCGTAGTCGGTCGATGGACGCGTCGCCGACGGCTCACAGATGGCGGATTACGCTACGCTAATCCGCCCTACGTGTATCTGCGGCATATAACCTTCAATATTCCTCGTGGAGACACGTAGGGCGGATTAGGCGGACCGCCGTAATCCGCCATCTATGCGCCGCCGCTAACACCACAAATCAGGCCGCCACCGCCGGACGGGCCGTCAAACGGCGGTCGGCCAGCGCGCGCAGCCGGGCCACGGCGGCCGGCAGGTTAAAGGCGCGGCCGGCGCGCAAGGCGCTGACCATTTGGGTGGCGATGCGCAGCGCCGGCGCGGCGGCGTTCTTGGCCGCGTAAGGCAACACCAACCGGTAGCGGCCCTGCATGCGCGGCACCACGCCGACGAAACCCACCGTCACTTCATTGAGCGCCAGGCGGCGCAATTCCAACGCCACCTGCTGCACCACCCGCACGATCTGCGGCACGTCGTCGCCGCGCATGCCGACCAGGCCGGCATGGCTGCGCACGCCGGGCAGCATCGCCAGCAAACGCTGGTCGAGCGACGCCAGCGCGGCCGGGGTGGCCGACGCGTCGTCGACTTCCAGAATGCTGAGCAGGCAAGGTTGGGTGGAATAGCGGTTGTCGCTGGAGAGGTAACGCTGATCGATGATACGCATGGTTTTTCTAGCCTTTGATGAAACAGGCCATATTCTGGAGCCGATCGCGCCCGCGCGGAAGCGGCGCCGGGAGCCTTCGCTTGTAAGAGGAGGCTTACATCTAAGGCGCGCCTAAGCCGGCGATGCTAGGCTCCGGGCAGTTGTTTCTCGAAGCAAACTGCCAACGGATTGCCGATGTATTTGCCGTAGTTGGGCATGCGCACGTAGCCGCGCGCCGAATAGAAATCGACGGCGCGGCGGTTCACCAGCCGCGTCTCGAGCCAGATCGCCTGGTAACCCAGCGCCGCCGCCTCGCGCTCCAGGTAGGTCAGCACGGCGCTGCCGATGCCGCTGCTGTGGCGGCGCGCGTACATGCGCTTGATCTCGGCCACGCCCGGCTCCAGCGGCCGGAACGCGCCACACCCCTGGGCCACGCCGGCGGCGTCGCGCGCGACGACGAAACACGCCATCGGGCCGCGCACGTCGTCGGCGTCGAACGAGGCCTTGCCGCTGCTGCCGGTGATCTCCTCGAGCACCGTCGACAACTCCGCCATCAACGCCACGCAGTCGGCGGCGCCGGGATCTTCGGGCGTGAGCAATATGGTGGGGATCGGCTTGTTCATACAACAGATTATTGCACAGTGCAAATCACCAGTTCCGGATCGGCGTTGATGCGCACCGGGATGCCGCTGCAACCCACGCCGCGACTGACGATCAGCTCGCCGTTGCCGGGTAACGGGAAGCGCCCATAATGAAAGGGACGCGACAGCGGCCCGCGCGGCATCACCAGCGGCGTGCCGTCGCCGGTGGCGATTTGCCCACCGTGGGTGTGGCCGGCGAAACCGACGTCGAAACGGTGGCCGTCCAGGCGCAGCAGGCCGTCCGGCGCGTGCATCAACAGCACCCGCGTGGGGCCGGCGCCGGCGAAGGTGGCGTGGCCGTCGGGCGCGCCGGTCCACGGGTCGTCCATGCCGCACACCGACACGCCGTCGAACGGCGCCGGCAGCGCGAGCGCGCGGTTGACCAGCATGCGCACGCCGGCGCGCGCGAACATGCGCTCGATGAGGTCGTGGTCGGTGATCAGGTCGTGGTTGCCGAACACGGCCAGCTTGCCCAGCGGCGGCCGGCAAGCCGCCAGTCCCGCGCATAGCGCCTCCGCGTAGCGCGCCGGTCCGTGGACGTAGTCGCCGCCCAGCAGCAGCAGGTCGGGCCGCTCGGCGTCGAGGCGCGCGAACAGCTCGTCGAAAAGGCCGGCGTGGGTCGGCGGACCGGCGTGGAAGTCGGAGGCGAAGGCAATCGTGAGCGGCCGCGGCAGGCGGCGTTCGGGCGCCAGCGCCACGCTGTAACGCGTCACGCCGAGGCGCCCGTGCAGGCCGAGGCGGTAGCTCAACGACGCCACCAGTCCGCCCAGCAACGCGGCGTTCATGACCGTTTCGGTGTAGCGCCGGAACCGGGAGTGGCGCGCGCCGCGCGGGGCCTTGCCCGGAGGTAATGTCATTGATGCCTGAGTGAATCTGCGAAAGGCGGCATGATAGCGCATTTGCGACGTCGCGGCCCCGACGGTGGTAAGCTGAAGCCAGCATTCAGCCTCGCCGGCGCGGTATGAGTTCGCGCGCCGTCCGCCCCTTCCTTCCGAGATCGCTCGATGACTACTGAAACCCACATCCCCGGCAAAGACGCCGCCCTCGAAACCACCATCGCCACCATGCGGGCCAAGCTGGCCGAGCGGGGCTTCCGGCTGACCGAATCGCCGCCGACGCACGAGGTCGACGGCATCTGGTCGATCCGGTTGAACGACGACGACTGCCCGCTGCTGTCCGCGAATGGCAAGGGCGCGACCGAGCTGGCCGCGCGCGCCGGCGCCTACGGCGCGTTCGCCGAGCGCCTGGGCACCCATGATTTCTGGAGCCGCTTCCACCTGGGCGCGCGGCGCGCCGACGCGCCGGTCGTCCACTATCCGGGCGAGAGATGGTTCGCGGCGGCGGCCGACGGTTCGTGGCCGTCCGAAATGCTCGACCCGGAGCTGCACGCCTTCTACAATCCGCAGGGCGACATCGACGCCGGCGTGCTGGTCGACCTCAACTCCGGCAACGCCGGGCGCGGCATCTGCGCCCTGCCCTACCGGCGCCTGCGCGACGGCGCCACCGCCTACATCCCGGTCAACATCATCGGCAACCTGTACGCCGGCAACGGCATAGCCGCCGGCAACACCGTCAACGAGGCGCGCGTGCACGCGCTGTCGGAGATCTTCGAACGGGCAATCAAATACCGGATCGTCGCCGAGGGCATGTGTCTGCCGGAGGTGCCGGACGACGTCATCGCCCGCTTCCCCGCCGTCGAGGCCGGCGTCGCCCGGCTGCGCGCGGCCGGTTTCGGCGTGCTGGTCAAGGACGCCTCGCTCGGCGGCAAGTACCCCGTCATGAACGTCACGCTGATCCATCCGGGCGACCAGGGGGTGGTCTCCAGCTTCGGCGCCCATCCGCGCCTGGCGATCGCGCTGGAGCGGGCGCTGGCCGGGCTGCCGCAAGAGCGCTCGCTCGACGCCCTCGAAGGCTATCCGCAGCCGAGCTTCGACGCCAGCGAGATCGACTCCTTCGCCAACCGGGAGGCCCACCTGGCCGATGGGCGCGGCGTGGTCGCGTGGGAATTCCTGAGCGACACGTCGGACTATCCTTTCGTCGACTGGAACTTCAGCGCCACCACGGAGGAGGACTACCAGTGGCTGGTCGAGGCGCTGCACGCCGAGGGCAAGGATATCTACGTGGCCGACTTCGACGGACAAGGCGTCCACACCTGCCGCATCGTGGTGCCGGGCTTCTCGGAGGTCTATCCGGTCGAGGACCTGGAGTGGGAGAACGACAGCGTCGGCAACACGCTGCGGCCGCTGCTGGTGCGCCTGCAAGAGCTGAGCGTGCAGGAGTGCGCCAGCCTGCTGGTCGAGCTGCAGACCTCGAACCTGGACGACGAGCGGCCGCTGTGGGAACTGCTCGGCCTGGCGGTCGCGGCCGGCACGCCGTGGCAACAGGTGCGCGTGGGCGAATTCAAAACCTTGCTGGCGCTGGTGGTGGGCGACGAGGAGGCGGTGCTGGAAGGCTGCAACTGGATCCACCACTACGGCGACCTGGCCAAGCCGCGCCGGCTGGTGTACCGCTGCATCGAGAGCATCGTCCGGCTGGACGAGCCGGAGAACTTCCGCCGCGCGCTGGAACTGCTGTACGGCGCCGAGACCCTGGCGATGGCCGAGGCCCTGCTCGACGGTTCCGAACGCTTCTTCGGCCTGGAGACGCTGGGGCCGAACTTCGAAGGCAGCGCCGTGCACCAAAGCCTGCTGGCGGCCTACGACAAGCTGTTCGCACCGGACGTGGCGTAAACCACCCCACCGCCAACTCAAGCATCATCTAAATCACGTAGGGCGGATTAGCGCAGCGTAATCGGCCATGCATGCGCAACCGGCGGCGCCTGCGCGGCCGAGTACGGCGTCCCGCCTGATCCACCCTAGATGGCTTACGGGCTCGCCGCGTCCACCAACAAATCCGGCTGCAAGGCACGAATCCGCAGCTCGGTGAAATAGCCGCCGGCCTCGTTGTAGCGCAGATAGTTGCGGCCGCAATTCATGCAACGCGACACCGTGCAGCGGTTGTACGGATAGTAGCGCGGCGCGATGGGCGCATCCGCGCTTTCGTAGCGCGTATCGCCAGGATGGAATTCGACGAAGGTGGGTTCCTCATAGGGATCGTCCATCAACGTCCCGACGTCCTCGAACCGGTCCAACTCCAAGGTCATCGGCAACGCCTGCCACGCCACAAGCGATGTCTGGTTGCAGCTACAAGGCAAGCCTATTGCGGCGGACGCCTTCGCCAACTGCATCAACGCTACGAAATCAATCTTTTGCATGTTCTGTCCATTCGGGATGTTATCCGATTCTACTGCAACCTAAATCAAGCCGCCTTTGCATCAGAGGGCTACATTAGCCACTTCCACTTCCCGGCAGAGATCATGGAACTTCGAATTCTTACATGGATATTTCCGTGGCTGATGGCCATTTTCGAATTGCTGCTGAGAGTCAGCTTGCAGAACGCCGATGCGATCGCTTTTATCGGCCCCACTATCGGTGGCGCATCGCTGGGCATGATGGCAAAGGAGCTTCCTGGCCCAAGCAGCGCCACTGCCAGGCGTATTTCTTTTGATCGCTGGGCAGACCACTTGGCTCAAGTCACCAATGTCGCCATCTGGGCAGGCTTCACAGCATGGGCATGCAGCTTATATCTGAGCTTGGCAAATGATGGCGACGTGATCGCGGGCCTGGACGGCGGGCGAACCTCTATTTTGATCGGCGTTATAATTTGGATCGTCATGATTGTTTTTGATTCTGCGCGCGGAGGTAAGTCATGAATTGGGCGCTGGCTATTGATGGTTTGGTCACCATCGCTTCTTGGATGCTGGGTTCGCTAGCTGTCGCGCTCAGTATCGCCTGGGCGATTCGCCGCTTCTTCCCGCGTAGACCGGAGGATGACTATACCTTTATTCTGAAGTCGTCAGGCGGCATGAAGGCCACCGTAACCCTCCCACCGGATTTACCGGAAGCCGAGCAGCAAGAACGCGTGCGGCAGGCTTACGAAAAGCTCGGACTGCCTCCCTTGCCTCACTATCCGGTGCCGATACCCGAAGACACCGCCAACTTGTGGCGCTTGCGCCGCCATACCACCAAAGCCTTCCGAAACGGTAACTCCCAGGCGATCCCTATCCCGCCTGAAATCGCCTACGGCCGCGCCGACATCGATCTCGACATTCAGCGGGTCGGCGACGAACTGCGCATCCGTCCGGCCACGGGCGATCCATCGTCGACCACGACGGCGCAGCCGCCCCGCTCCCGCGCCCAATAAAAAAGGGAGCCTCGGCTCCCTTTCGCGTTACATGATGTGCTGCCCCACCCACCAGGCGATGGCGGCGACGAAGGCCGACGCCGGGATCGTGAAGATCCACGCCCAGACGATGTTGCCGGCCACGCCCCAGCGCACCGCCGACATCTTTTGCGCCGAACCCACGCCGACGATGGCGCCGGTGATGGTGTGCGTGGTCGACACCGGCACGCCGAGGGCGGTGGCGGTGAACAAGGTGATCGCGCCGCCGGTCTCGGCGCAGAAGCCGCCCACCGGTTTGAGCTTGGTGATCTTCTGACCCATGGTCTTGACGATGCGCCAGCCGCCGAACAAGGTGCCGAACGAGATCGCCGTGTAGCAGGAAACGATGACCCACAGCGGCGGCTCGGCGTCGCCGGCCTGCGAGTAGCCGGCGGCGATCAGCAGCATCCAGATGATGCCGATGGTCTTTTGCGCGTCGTTGCCGCCGTGGCCGAGGCTGTACGAGGCGGCCGACACCAGTTGCAGGCGGCGGAACCATTTGTCGACCCGGCGCGGCGTCGAGCGCACGAACACCCACGACACGAGCAGCATCATCAGCGAGCCGAAGATGAAGCCGAGCAGCGGCGACAGCACGATGAAGGCGACGGTCTTGATCAGGCCGGCCGAGATCAGGGCGCCGGTGCCGCTCTTGGCCACCGCCGCGCCGACCAGGCCGCCGATCAGCGCGTGCGACGACGACGATGGAATGCCGTAGTACCAGGTGACGACGTTCCAGACGATGGCGCCGACCAGCGCGCCGAAGATCACGTACTGGTCCACCACATTGGGATCGATGGTGCCCTTGCCGACGGTGGCGGCCACCGTGAGCTGGTGGAACACGAAGATGGCGACGAAATTAAAGAACGCGGCCATGGCCACCGCCGTTTGCGGCTTCAGCACACCGGTCGAGACGACGGTGGCGATCGCGTTGGCGGCGTCATGGAAGCCGTTCATGAAGTCAAACACCAAGGCCAGGGCGATCAGGATGCCCAGCACATAGATGCTCATTTGGATGGTATTCATGGACTGTTCTTTTTGTAATTATGCGTTTTCGACGATGATGCCTTCGATGATGTTGGCCACATCCTCGCAACGGTCGGTGACGGTTTCCAGGATCTCGTAGATGGCCTTCATCTTGATCAGGTTGCGCACGTCCGGTTCGTCGCGGAACAGCTTGGACATGGCGGCGCGCATCACGTGGTCGGCGTCCGACTCGAGGCGGTCGATCTCCTCGCAGATGGCGACGATCTGGCGCGAGTTGTCCATGTTGTGCAGCAGCGAGACGGCTTCCTTGACCTTCTCGGTGCAGGCCAGCACCAGCTCGGCCAGGCGCTTGGCTTCCGGCGTGACCGAGTGCAGGTCGTACAGCGAGACGGTCTGGGCAGCGTCCTCGAGCAGGTCGAGGATGTCGTCCTGGCGCGTGATGAGCTTGTGGATGTCGTCGCGGTCGATCGGCGTGATGAAGGTCTTGTGCAGCAGGTCGACGGTGGCGTAGGTGATCTTGTCGGCCTGTTTCTCGATGCTCTCGATCGCGTGCACGCGGTTTTCCAGATCGTCGAAGTTGGACATCAACCCCAGCATCTCTTTTGCACCTTTGACGCACAGGTCGGCGTGCTGATTGAACAGGTCAAAAAATTTGCCCTCGGTGGGCATCAAGCGTCCAAACATGTCTTTCTCCGTTTCATAGTCGTGATTACTGCTACAGACCGCCCTCCGGCATCGGCCGGCGGCGTCAGAAAGGGTCCGCCCTGTTTGCTGTGGCGGACCCAGTGGTGTTGCCGGTGTTAGTCGCCTTGGTACAGCGCCAGGTTACCGGCGTAGTTGCCGAACTTGGTGTATTGGCCGATCCAGGTCAGGCGCACCGAGCCGATCGGGCCGTTACGCTGCTTACCGATGATGATCTCGGCCGTTCCCTTATCGGGCGAATCGGGGTTGTAGACCTCGTCGCGATACAGGAAGATGATGACGTCCGCGTCCTGCTCGATCGCGCCGGATTCGCGCAGGTCGGACATGACGGGACGTTTGTTGGGGCGTTGCTCCAGCGAGCGGTTCAACTGCGACAGCGCGATGACCGGGCACTGCAGCTCCTTGGCCAAGCCCTTGAGCGAGCGCGAGATCTCCGAGATCTCGGAGGCGCGGTTGTCGCCCTGGGTCGAGCCGGTCATCAGCTGCAGGTAGTCGACCACGATCAGGCCGAGCTTGCCGCACTGGCGCGACAGGCGCCGCGCGCGCGCGCGCATCTCGATCGGGTTCAGCGCCGGGGTCTCGTCGATGTAGACCTGGGCGTCGTTCATTTTCTGGATGGCGTGCGTCAGGCGCGGCCAATCCTCGTCGTTCAGCTTGCCGGTGCGCAGGCGGTGCTGGTCGAGCTGGCCGACCGAGCCGAGCATACGCATGGCCAGCTGCACGCCGCCCATCTCCATCGAGAACACGGCCACCGGCAGGCCCTCTTCGACCGCCACGTTCTCGGCGATGTTCATCGAGAACGCGGTCTTGCCCATCGACGGGCGGCCGGCGACGACCACCATGTCGCCCGGCTGCAGGCCCGAGGTCATACGGTCGAGGTCGATCCAGCCGGTCGGCACGCCGGTGATCTCGGACTGGTTGTCACGTGAATATAATTCATCGATGCGCTCGACCACCTGGGTCAGCAGCGGCTGCACCGGCAGCCAGCCGGCCGCGCCGCGCGCGCCCTGTTCGGCGATGGCGAAGATCTTCGATTCGGCCTCGTCGAGCATCTGCTTGACTTCCTTGCCCTGGGGCGTGAACGCCTGGCCGGAAATCTCGTCGGCCACGGTGATCAGTTGGCGCAGGATGGAACGGTCGCGCACGATCTCGGCGTAGCGGCGGATGTTGGCCGCCGACGGCGTGTTCTGCGCCATCGCGTTCAGGTAGGCCAGGCCGCCGACGTCCTCGGCCTTGCCCATCTGCGTCAGGGTCTCGAACACGGTGATGACGTCGGCCGGCTTGGAGCCGTTGATCATCTTGACGATCTGTTCGAAGATGATGCGGTGGTCATAGCGGTAGAAGTCCTCCGAATGCATCATGTCCGCGATGCGGTCGAACGCCTGGTTATCGCGCAGCAGGCCGCCAATGACGGACTGTTCTGCTTCGATGGAATGCGGCGGGACGCGGAGGGAATCGAGTTGCGGATCGGAGGGGGTGTTCATGGCGCGAATTATACCCGCTTAGGGCGGCAGCCAAGGCGTTACTACGAAAAAATTGGCGAGAAAAAAGCCGGGCGAACCCGGCTTTTTTCGTTTCTTGCCATTATTACCAGCACAACAGGCATTGCTGCCCGCACAAGTAATTTAGGCGGCTTCGCCGACGACGGCGACGGTCACTTCGACCACCACGTCGGTGTGCAGAGCAACGCTGACCGGGTGCTCGCCAACGGTCTTCAGAGGACCGGTAGGCATGCGCACAGCAGCTTTTTCTACAGCGAAACCAGCTTTGGTCAGCGCTTCAGCGATGTCGAAGTTGGTGACCGAACCGAACAGACGGCCGTCGACACCAGCTTTTTGCGAAACGTTCACGGTCATGCCGTTCAGTTTCTCGCCTTGGGCTTGCGCGGCGGCCAGTTTGGCGGCAGCGGCTTTTTCCAGTTCGGCGCGCTTGACTTCGAATTCAGCAACAGCCGACGCGGTAGCGCGACGGGCCATTTTTTGCGGAATCAGGAAGTTACGTGCGTAACCGTCTTTAACTTTAACGACTTCACCCAGGTTGCCCAGGTTGACGACTTTTTCTAACAGAATGATTTGCATAGTTTTTCTCCAGGATTAGACTACGCAATTAAGCGTGGTGCAGATCGGTGTAAGGCAGCAGCGCGAGGTAGCGGGCGCGTTTGATGGCGGTGTCAACTTGACGCTGGTAGTGCGCCTTGGTGCCGGTCAGACGTGCTGGCATGATCTTGCCGTTTTCCTGGACGAAGTCCTTCAGGGTATCAACGTCTTTGTAATCGACTTGTTCAACGTTTGCTGCGGTGAAGCGGCAGAACTTCTTACGCTTGAACAGTGGATTTTGTTGCTTGCGCTTTTCTTTAAGCTTGAGCTTGTTTTTGTCGAACTTTTTACCGAATGCCATTTGAGGCTCCTGTATCTAAATTGAGCTGTCTGGGACAGCACTAAAATCAATGATGTGAAACACCAGGCTTTTGCTGTTGCGTGTCTTCTTGTTGATAAAACCGGTGAACTGGTACATCCCGCCCAGTGGCGCCTGGCTGAAGCGGCCCGAGATCTCGCCCGCGGCGACCGCGGAAATCTCAAACTCGCTCAACCGGGCTATGCCCGCCTCCATCTGCTGCGACCGGTGCTGGAGTACAGCGTTCACGATCGGCATGCCGGCCGGGGTATAGCGCAAGGCGTCCCGTTCGGCGATCAAGGCAATGAATTGGCTTTGGTTCACTGGAGCTGTGTCAGCTCGGTTTTGCAACAATTAGGCCGCTGGAGCGGCGGCAACAGGGGCTGCTGGGGCTTCGGTGCGATGCGATTTCGCTGCATCTTCACGTTGTACCGACTTCATCATCGGCGAAGGAGCGGTTTCCGCTTTCTTCATCTTGACGGTCAGGTGACGCAGCACGGCATCATTGAATTTGAAGGCGGTTTCCAGCTCGACCAGGGTCTCGTTGTCGCATTCGATGTTCAGGCAGATGTAGTGTGCTTTAGCCAGTTTCTGGATCGAGTAAGCCATCTGACGACGGCCCCAATCTTCAACACGGTGCACGGCGCCGCCGCGGGTCGTTACGGTGGTTTTGTAACGTTCGATCATGGCGGGCACTTGCTCGCTCTGGTCCGGATGGACGATAAATACTATTTCATAGTGACGCATGCAAACTCCCTTAAGGACTGTGAATATAGCCCACCCTGGCGTCAAGACAGGTGTGGGAAGAGGTAAGCCCGCGACTATATCAGCTTTTTGGCCGAAAATCTACCCCTTCGCGGCCCCGCGACAATGCTAACATCTTGTAAAACCAACAGGATTCCGATATGCCACCCACCCGTGCGTTGTCCCCTTTGCTGTTTTCCTTCCTTATTACGGCGTCGCCCTTCGCCGCCGAGGCGCCCGCCGCCACCGCCGCCAAACCCAGCCATCCCGACGTCGCCACCAAGGCGTACAGCACCAAGCAGTTCCTGCTGGCGCTGCGCACGGACACCCAGACCTTGGCGCGGCTCGATCCGGTCGCCGACCCGAGTTTCGACTTCACACCCGGCCCCAGGGTAGCCGAGCGCCAGTACGACGGCTACGCCCATATTGGCGACCTGAACCTGCGCCTGCGCAGCGGCGGCGCCGGGGCCTGGCAGGAATTCTCCTCATCGGCCGCGCGGCAGCCGATCACACCGCTGGCGGCCGGCGGCAAGATCCTGGCGGCGGCCGACATCACGGCCACCCTGGGCAAGGACCTGCCGCTGACGGTGGAGCGGCGCTGGCTCAACGAGGGCGGCGCGCTGGTGCTGCGGTTCACACTGATTAACAACTCCAACGCGCCGGTGGAAATCGGCGGCCTCGGCATGCCGATGGTGTTCGACAACATCATCACCGGCCGCAACCTGGAACAGGCCCACGCCAGCGCCAGTTTCGCCGACCCTTATATAGGCCGCGACGCCGGCTATGTGCAGGTGACGCGCCTGAACGGCCAGGGCCCGGCGCTGATCGTCACGCCGGACGGGCGCACGCCGCTGGAAGCGTGGCGTCCGCTGACCGACCGCAGCCCGCGCGCGCAAACCTCGGAAGGCTTCTACGACTGGACCGTCGCCAGCAAGGCCTACGCCGAGAACGAATGGAAGAATGCCGGCGAGCAGTGGAACACGCCGACCAGCATCACCTTGGAAGCGGGCGCGCGGCGCGACATCGGCGTGCGCTTCGCCACGGCGCCGTCGATCCGCGCCATCGAAGCCGCGCTGATCGCGCAAAAGCGGCCGGTCGCGGTCGGCATTCCGGGCTACGTGGTGCCGACCGATCTGGAGGCGGCCTTGTTCCTCAAAAGCCCGCAGAAAGTGGTCGGCATCACCAGCTCGCCCGAGAACGCGCTGGCGGTCACGCCGGTCAAGTCGGCCGCCAAGGGCTGGGCGCGCTACACGGTGCGCGGCAACGGCTGGGGACCGGCGCGCCTGTCGATCGCCTACGCCGACGGCAGCGTGCAGACGGTCAGCTACTTCGTCACCAAGCCGCTGGAGCAAACGGTGGCCGACCTCGGCAAGTTCTCCACCACGCAGCAATGGTTCGACGACAAGAAAGATCCGTTCAAGCGCGCGCCGGCCATCCTGACCTACGACCGCGACGCCAAGCGCATCGTCACCGACGACCCGCGCGTGTGGATTTCCGGCATGAGCGACGAAGGCGGCGGCGGCAGTTGGGTGGCGGCCATGAGCAAGCAGCTCGACAATCCGGACGCGGCCGAGGTGGCCAAGCTGGAACGGCTGGTCAACGAAACGGTGGTCGGCAAATTGCAGGTGGCCGACGGTCCGCAGGCCGGCGCCGTGCGCAAGAGCCTGTTCTACTACGACCCGAAAGCCTTCCCAAGCTACTACAACCAGAAAGCCAACTGGGGTACCTGGGCGTCGTGGTCGAAGAAGGACGCGGACGACCTCGGCCGCGCATACAACTATCCGCACGTGGCCATCGGCCACTGGGTGCTGTACCGGCTGGCGCGCAACCACGTCGGCCTGGTCACCGCGCACGACTGGCGCTGGTACTTGCAGCGCGCCTACCAGACCACGGTGGCGATGGTGCGCGACGCGCCCGAGTACGCGCAGTTCGGTCTGATGGAGGGCGACGTCTTCCTCGATATCCTGAAGGACCTGCAGCGCGAAGGCATGACGGCCGAGGCCGCCGACATGGAAGCCATGATGAAGCGCCGCGCCGACCACTGGCGCACGCTGGCCTACCCGTTCGGCAGCGAAATGGCATGGGACTCGACCGGCCAGGCCGAGGTCTACGCGTGGATGCGCCACTTCGGCTACGCCAGGCAGGCCGACATCACGCGCGAAGTGATCCTGGGCTACGACCCGGCGATGCCGAGCTGGGGCTACAACGGCAACGCCCGCCGCTACTGGGACTTCCTGTACGGCGGCAAGACCGCGCGCATCGAGCGCCAGATCCACCACTATGGCTCGACCTTGAACGCGGTGCCGCTGTTCGACGCCTACCGCGCCAACCCGGCCGACCTGCACCTGCTGCGCGTGGCCTACGGCGGCCTGCTGGGCGGCATCACCAACATCGACCGCGACGGTTTCTCGTCGGCCGCCTTCCACGCCTGGCCCGACATGATGCGCTGGGACGCCTACAGCGGCGACTACGGCATGGGCTTCTACGGCCACGCCTACGCCACCGCGACCTATGTGCTGAAGGACCCGACCTTCGGCTGGCTCAGCTTCGGCGGCAACATGAAAGTGGCTAATAATGGCGTGGTCCAGGTCACGCCGAAGGACAGCGCGCGCACGCGCCTGTTCGTGGCGCCGGCGCGCGCCTGGATCACGCTGGAGGCGGGCAAGATCGACGCCGCCACCTACGATCCGAAAAGCCGCGCCATCACGCTGGAGCTGGCGCCGGCCACCGCCACCACGCCGGCGGCCAGGCTGCTGGTCGAGAGTCCGGGCGGAAAATTCAAGCCGCAGGGACAGGTCGCCGAGCGCGGCGGATATAAGATTCCGCTGACGGCGGCGCCGACGCGCGTGCTGCTGAAGCCACGATGACAGGGGTTGAAGGAACTTTTTTCATTTTATTTCGTTGAACACAACAAATTTCCTTGCATTGCGGGCCATACTGTACAAAAATACAGACTGTCTATATACACAGGCCCAACTGCACTCATGATCAAGCTCACCGCACGTCAGGAACAAATTCTCAATCTGATCAAGGATGCCATCGAAAACACCGGCTTCCCGCCGACGCGCGCCGAGATCGCCAACGAACTGGGCTTCAAATCCGCCAACGCGGCAGAGGAGCACCTGCAGGCGCTGGCGCGCAAGGGCGCCATCGAGATCGCCGCCGGCACCTCGCGCGGCATCCGCTTGCTGGGCGTGCACGCCGAACCGGCCACGACTAAGGTGCCGGTGTCGCTGATGATGTCGTTGCCGTTGATCGGCCGCGTGGCCGCCGGCTCGCCGATTTTGGCGCAGGAAAACCTGGAAACGAGCTACAGCGTCGATCCGGCGATGTTTTCGTCCAAGCCCGATTACCTGCTCAAGGTGCGCGGCGAGTCGATGCGCGACGCCGGCATCATGGACGGCGACCTGCTGGCGGTGAAGAAGGTCGACAGCGCCAAGAACGGCCAGATCGTCGTCGCGCGGATCGGCAACGACGTCACGGTCAAGCGCTACCGCAAGACCGGCACCTTGGTTGAACTGTTGCCGGAGAATCCGGACTTCAAGATCATCAAGGTCGATCCAGAAGCGGACGAGTTCGCGCTGGAAGGCCTGGCGGTCGGCCTGATGCGCAGCTGGCACTAAGCCGGGCCTCAGGCAGATGGTTCAACGTGGAGACACGTAGGGCGGATTAGCGAAGCGTAATCGGCCATGTATGCGCCGCGTTGACGCTTGCATGGCCGATTACGGCGTTCCGCCTAATCCGCCCTACGTGTTTTAGAAGTATCTTGCCTTCCCGTTTCACATCGCCATCGGCTTGGGGACGATGATCGGGAACGCGCTGTTGAGCGCGCGCCGTGCGATGTCGTCCGACCCCATGTGCGAATTCGACATCAACACCACGCCGCGCCGCGCGACCTCGTCGAAACCGATATACGTGCGGTAGCCGCCCGTGCCGCCGTTATGCCAAACGATGCGCGAGCCGTTCTGCTCGAGCACATGCCAACCCAGCGCGATCGATTGCCCCGGCTTGCCCTCCAGCGCATGGCGCGCCTGGTGCGTCGTCCGCATCGCATCATATAGCTGCGACTTACGCAGCCCCATGTTCGCGCCCACGAACTTCAGCATGTCGGCCGTCGACGAGCGCAGCGCGCCCATCCCCGCCAGCACCGGCATGTCCCAGTTGGCAGCCGGCATGCCCGGCATCTCGTAGCCGACCGCCAGATGCCGGCGCATCGCCGGCGTCAAGGTCACGGCAGTACTGGTCATGCCCAGCGGGCCGGTGATGCGCTGGCGCACCAGCGTTTCATAGTCCGTCTTCACGCGCAGCGTCAGAATATGTCCCAACAAGCCGACGCCCGCGTTGGAATACTCATACTTCTCGCCGGCCGGACGCGCCGGCGTGAAGCCGGAGACAAACGCGTACAGCTGCGGCACGGTGTAATCGGCGAACGGGTTGTTGTCATCCTTGGGCGCCAAATTGGACGGGATGCTCGGAATGCCGGACAGCTGCGACGACAAATCCGCCAGCGTGATCTGGCGCTCGCCGACGGCGGGCAATGTGACGGGCAAATAGCGCGCTGCGGGGTCGTCGAGGCCGATCTCGCCGACGCGCGCCAGCTCGCTCAGCAAAGTGGCGGTGAACACCTTGGTGATCGAGCCGATCTCATAGACCGAATCGGCATCGACGGGCGCCCCGCCCGCGCTCAACGTACCGTGGGCCAGTACGCGGCTACCCTGCGCGTCGATGATGCCGACCACGATGCCGGTGCCCGCATGATCGACGTCGACGCGGGTCTTGATCATGTCCATGATCTCCGCATCGGTCGCGGGCGCGGCGGCGTAGGCAACAGCGGAAGCGGACAACAGCACCGCGACCGTCGCGTATAAACGAAGAATTTTCATATCGTCCTGGGAATTGGACCACGTCGTGGAGACACGTAGGGCGGATTAGGCGAAGCCGTAATCCGCCATCTACGAGCCGCCGACGGAGCATGCATGGCGGATTACGCTTCGCTAATCCGCCCTACGTGTCTCCGCGGGCACACCTCCGTGGTTTAGCATGTCTTCGTGGTTTAGCAGCCTTCCAGCGCGCAGGCGAAATCGTCGAGCAGGTCGTCGGTGTCTTCGATGCCGACCGAGACGCGGATCAGCGATTCGGCAATCCCCATCGAGGCGCGCCGCTCGGCGCCCATCTCGTAGAAGATCGTGTGCGCGACCGGGATCACCAGGGTGCGCGTGTCGCCCAGGTTCGACGCCGGGATCGCCAATTTCAGGCGGTTCAGGAAGTCGAAACAGTCTATGCCGTCCTTCAATTCAAAACTGAGCAGCGAGCCGTGCTTGCGGAACAGCTCGCTCGAGATGCCGTGCTGCGGGTGCGAGGCCAGGCCCGGATAGTGCACGGCCGCCACGCGCTCGTCGGCCTCCAGCATCTCGGCCAGCGCCAACGCGTTGGCGCTGGTGCGCTCCATGCGCAGCGCCAGCGTTTCGGCGCCGACGGCGATGTGGTGCGCCGCCTCCGGTCCCAGCGAGGCGCCGAAGTCGCGCAGCCCCTTGGCGCGGATCTGCGCCAGCCCCCATTGCGGCGGCGCGGCCTTCTTGTAGTTCTCGTAGATGTTGGGGAACCTGGTCCAGTCGTATTCGCCGGTGTCGGTCAGGCTGCCGCCCAGCGCGTTGCCGTGGCCGCCGATCGATTTGGTCAGCGCGTTGACCACCAGCCCGGCGCCGACCGATTTCGGCCGGAACAGGTACGGCGTGGTCATCGTGTTGTCGACGATGTAGAGGATGCCGCGCGCCTTGCACAGCTCGCCGATGCGCTTGAGGTCCGCCACCTGCGTGCGCGGATTGGCGATGGTTTCAACGAACACCATACGGGTCTGCCCGGTGATCGCGGCCTCGACGTTGGCGACGTCGGTGGCGTCGACGAACGAGACGCCGACACCCTGCGCCATCGTGGTCTGCCACAGGCTGTTGGTGTTACCGAACAGGAAGGCCGACGAGACGACGTGGTCGCCCGCGCGCAGCAGCGCCTGGAACACGGCGCCGATCGCGCCCATGCCCGTGGCGAAGCACAGGGTGCCGACGCCCTGCTCCATCTTGTTGACCTTGTCCTCGAGCGCGGAGATGGTCGGGTTGCCCTGGCGGCCGTAGCGGAAGCCCGGCTCCTTGCCCTGGAATACCGACGCCAGCTGGCGCGCGTCGCCGTAGCCGAAGGCGACCGAGGTGTGGATCGGCTTGTGCAGCGAGCCGTGCTCGATGCCCTTCAGGCGGTCGTTGTGCAGGATGGTGGTGGTGAAGCCGTAGTTCTTTTTATCGTTCATATGCGTGGAATGGTCAAAAAAAAAGCCCGGTACGGCGAACCGTACCGGGCGCGACATCAGCCTTCGGCGGTCGCGAGATTCAGATTCAGTTGCGAGCGGCCGGCGTCCTCGTGGGTCGTCTTGGCCTTGGGGTGGTGGCGCGCGTACTCCAGCTTGTCGAGGTACTCTTTCGACACGTCGCCGGTGACGTAGATGCCGTCGAAGCACGACGCCTCGAAGTTCTTCAGCTCCGGATTGACGTCGGAGATGGCGCGCTTCAGCGACTCGATGTCCTGGTACACCAGGTGGTCGGCGGTGATTTCGCGGCACACTTCCTCGGTGGTGCGGCCGTAGGCGATCAGCTCGTCGCGGGTCGGCATGTCAATGCCGTACACGTTCGGGTAGATCACCGGCGGCGCGGCCGATGCGAAGATCACTTTCTTGGCGCCCGCTTCGCGCGCCATCTGCACGATCTCGCGGCTGGTGGTGCCGCGCACGATGGAGTCGTCGACCAGCAGCACGACCTTGTCCTTGAATTCGGAGGCGATCGCGTTCAGTTTCTGGCGCACGGACTTCTTGCGCGCGGCCTGGCCCGGCATGATGAAGGTGCGGCCGATGTAGCGGTTCTTGATGAAGCCTTCGCGGTATTCGACGTTGAGCGCCAGCGCCAGCTGGATCGCGGCCGGGCGCGAGGAATCCGGGATCGGCATGACGACGTCGATCTCGCCGTCCTTGAATTCGCGCTTGATCTTCTCGGCCAGGTACTCGCCCATTTTCAGGCGGGTGGCGTAGACCGAGGCGCCGTCGATGACGGAGTCGGGACGGGCCAGGTAGACGAATTCGAACACGCACGGGTTGAGCGACGGATTGTCGGCGCACTGGCGGCTGTGCAGCTGCATGTCGGCGTCGACGAAGACGCACTCGCCCGGCGCGACGTCGCGCAGGAAGCGGAAGCCCATCCCTTCGAGCGCCACCGATTCGGACGCGACCAGGTACTCGGCGCCCTGCTCGGTCTCGTTGATGCCCAGGCACAGCGGACGGATGCCGAACGGATCGCGGAAGGCCAGCAGGCCGACGCCGGCGATCTGCGCCACGGCCGCGTAGCCGCCCTTCACACGGCGGTGCAGCACGGTGACGGCGTCGAAGATGGTGTCGGCGTCGATCGAGATGCCGGTGGTGGCCATATGGATTTCATGGGCCAGCACGTTGAGCAGCACTTCCGAATCGGAGTCGGTGTTGATGTGGCGGCGGTCGTTCTTGAACATCTCTTGCTTGAGCTGTTCCCAGTTGGTCAGGTTGCCGTTGTGCGCCAGGGTGATGCCGAACGGGGCGTTGACGTAGAACGGTTGCGCCTCTTCCTCGCTCGACGAGCCGGCGGTCGGGTAGCGGCAGTGGCCGATGCCCGAGTTGCCTTGCAGGGTGCGCATATTGCGCGTGCGGAAGACGTCACGCACCAGGCCGTTGGCCTTGTGCATGGCGAACATGCTGCTGTGATTGGTCGCGATACCCGCTGCATCCTGGCCGCGGTGCTGCAGCAGCAGCAAGGCGTCATACAGCAGTTGATTGACAGGTTGATGGGAAACGACGCCGACGATGCCACACATGATGGTGCTCCTGGACTGGGTAATACAGATTAAAGACGCAGATTAAAAACGGTGATGCAAGAAATTCAAAAGTTCACATGCTGCGCCATCGCAGCGGGAAGGAAGGTCTTGACGAGCCGCGCGCCGGTTTCGGCATACGGACTGAGCAACGCCTCCTTCCAGAAATCCTGTTGCGGGAGCGACGTCATCCCACACAAGATGACGGCGGTCAGCACGATTACAAGGCCGCGGCCGACGCCGAACACGGCGCCGAGCGCGCGGTCGAAGAGGCTGAGGCCGCCCGCGTCGAGCAAGGCGCCCAGCGCCATGGCCAGCAGGCCCATCAAAATGCGCACGCCGATGAACAGGGCGATGAAGGCCAGGATGAGGCGCAACACCTCGCCCGGCACCACGGCCGGCAACATCACGGCCAGCGCGGCGGCGTAGGCGTTGGCCACCACGAAGGCGACCACCCAGCCGGCCAGCGACAACACTTCCTTGACCAGCCCGCGCAGCATGCTGATGATGACCGACGTGACCATCACGAAGATCACCAGATAATCGAAAATCGTCACGTCAGCCGGCCTGGATCAAACCGTTTCCAGGCGGCCGCTCAGGCCCATGCCGCTCAGCTTGGCGCGCACCTTTTCCGCTTCTTCCTTGCTCGTGAACGGCCCCACGCGCACGCGGGTGATCTCACCGGAAGGCGTTTTTTGCGTGAAGGAGTTGATGCCGGCGTCCTTCAGTTTCTTGCGCAGCTCGTCCACCTTGCCCTGATCGCTCAGCGCGGCCACTTGCAGCACGAATTTCTGGCCGGACTCCGGTGCGGCGGCCGCCGGCTTGGCCGCGCCCTTGCCTTCCAAAATGGCCAGCGCGCGCGCGTCTTCGGAAGCCTTGTCCGGCGCCGGCTTGGCCGCCGGTTTCGCGTCGGCCTGCTTGCGCTCGGCATCGGCCTTGGCCTTCGCTTCGGCCTTCGCCTCGGCCAGCTTGCGCTCGGCTTCGCGCTTGCGCTCGGCATCAAGCTTGGCCTTGGCCTCGGTCTCCGCCCGGGCTTTGGACTCATGCTCGGCCTTGGCCTTGGCCAGCGCCTCGGCCTTGGCTTCCGCCTTCGCCTTGGCCTCGGCCTTCAAATCGGCCAGGGCTTCGGCTTCCTGCCGGGCGTTGTCGGCCTTGATGACCTCCTCGGCGGACGGCGCGGCGGCGGCAGCGGGTTTGCCCGGCTTGACGTCGTCGACGATTTCTTCCTTGCTGTCGAGGGCGGCGCTGGCGGGCACGGCGGCTGGAGCGCGGGCGGCGGCCGGCTTGTCCTTGGCCGGGATCTTGATTTCTATGTCGGACGCCAGCGGACGCGGCTCGGAATCGAGCACCATCGGCAAACCGACAGCGACGGCCAGCGCCAGCGCGATGGCGCCGACCAGGCGGCGGCGCGCGCGTTTCTTTTCCGGCAACACCGGATCGTCCGCCTCGCGATCCTTGGCGCGGCGCGACTTGGCCGGGCCGTCGGCCGACGACGCGCGCTTGGAGCGCGCGCGTTCGGCGGCGGCCTGATCATCCGCGCTGGTGTAATAGCCGCTGTCCTGACCGGCGGTCTCTTGCTTGTTTTTACCGAATTTCGAGAACAAGCCCATGCGTGATTTCAGTCCTGTGCGTTCAATGGAGTGAGGATTTTCTCGCCGCCATGACGCCTGCGACCGTGAGGAAAGATCCAAAGACCACAATTCTATCATTCTCCCCGGCCCGGCTCATCGCATTTGCATAGGCGGCGGCCGGATCGTCGAAGATATTGATGGTGCGTTCCGGTTTCTCGGCTTGCACGATTTGCACCTTGGCGGCCAGTTCGGACGCGCTGGCCGCGCGCGGCGACGGCAGATTCGCCAGGCACCAATGGTCGACATGCTCGGACATGGCGGCGATGACACCGTCGATGTCCTTGTCGTGCATGGAGCCGAACACGGCGTAGGTGTACGGGTGGAAGCCCATATTGCCCAGGTTCTGGTTCAGCGCCGAGGCGGCGTGCGGATTGTGGGCGACGTCCAGGATCACCGTCGGGCGGCCCGGCAACACCTGGAAGCGGCCCGGCAGCTCCACCGTGACCAGACCGGTGCGCACTTCCTGCGCGCCGACCGGCAATTCGAGCTTGAGCGCCTCCAGCGCGGCCAGCACGGCGCTGGCGTTGAGGATCTGGTTGGCGCCGCGCAGGCTCGGGTAGGCCAGCGAATTGCGGCGCTGCGCGCGGCCGCCATAGTTCCACTGCTGCTTGTCGCCGGAATAGTTGAAATCGCGGCCCATCAGCCACAGGTCGGCGCCGATGGCCTCGGCGTGGTCGATCAGCGATTGCGGCGGCACCGGGTCCGAGCAGATCGCAGTCTTGCCGGCGCGGAAGATGCCCGCCTTCTCGAAGCCGATCTTCTCGCGCGTATCGCCCAGGTAGTCGGTGTGGTCGATATCGACGCTGGTGACGATGGCGACGTCGGCGTCGACGATGTTGACGGCGTCCAGGCGACCGCCGAGGCCGACCTCGAGGATGACGACATCCATGCCCGCGCCCGCCAGCAGCTTCATGATGGCCAGGGTCGTGAATTCGAAGTAGGTCAACGGGGTGTCGCCGCGCGCCGCCTCGACGGCGTTGAAGGCGTCGACCAGCACCTCGTCGTTGGCCAGGTCGCCGTTGATCCGCGCACGCTCGTTGAAGTCGAGGAAATGCGGCTTGATGTACAGGCCGACCTTGTAGCCGGCGCGCAGCAGCACCGATTCCAGCATGGCGCAGGTCGAACCCTTGCCGTTGGTGCCGGCCACCATGATGACGGGGCAGCTGAAGCTCAGCTGTAGGCGTTCCTTGACGGCCAGGACGCGGTCCAGGCCCATGTTGATGACGGTTTCGGCGTGGCGCGATTCAAGCAGCGCAAGCCAGGCGGGCAAAGTGGTTGGGAGGTTCGACATGATGTGACTCTGAAAATGGCAACGGCGCGCAGGCCGGATGATATCCGATTGCGCGCCGTTGTGCCGGGCATTGAAGCTGCAATATTGGCTATGCTATAACTTCGGCCGGCTGGTTTTGCAACAATGCCATCAGGCGGGCGATTTCTTCGCGCATCTTGCGGCGGTCGACGATCATGTCGACGGCGCCCTTGGTGACCAGGAACTCGGAGCGCTGGAAACCTTCGGGCAGCTTCTCGCGCACGGTGTTTTCGATCACGCGCGGGCCGGCGAAGCCGATCAGCGCCTTCGGTTCGGCGATCACGACGTCGCCCATGAAGGCGAACGAGGCGGACACGCCGCCCATGGTCGGATCGGTCAGCACGCTGATGAACGGCAGCTTCTTCTCGGACAGCTTGGTCAGCATGGCGGTGGTTTTCGCCATTTGCATCAGCGACAGCAAGCCCTCTTGCATGCGGGCGCCGCCGGTGGCGGTGATGCAGATGAACGGCACTTTCTGTTCCAGGGCCACTTGCGCGCCGCGCACGAAGCGCTCGCCGACCACGGAGCCCATCGAGCCGCCCATGAATTCGAATTCGAAGCAGGCCACGACGACCGGCATGCTCATGATGGCGCCGCCCATGACGATCATGGCGTCGGTCTCGCCGGTGGCTTCCATCGCTTGTTTGAGGCGGTCGGGGTATTTCTTGCTGTCTTTGAACTTCAGCGTATCGACCGGCAAGGTATCCATGCCGATTTCATAACGTCCGCCGGCGTCGAACAGGCTGTCGAGGCGTTCGCGCGCGCGGATGCGCATGTGGTGGTCGCACTTGGGGCAAACATGCAGGTTCGATTCCAGATCGGTGCGGTACAGAACGGCTTCGCACGACGGGCATTTGACCCACAGGCCCTCCGGCATCGTCTTGCGGGCGGCAACGTCGGAACGCTGGATTCTTGGGGGCAGCAGTTTTTCCAACCAACTCATAAATTCTCCTTGCAGCTAACTTGTGGCCGAAGTGTAGCCGTTTCTTGTACGCCTGTCGAACATTGCAATACAATAATTTTTAGCTTTCGTCATGGAATTCGGCGGGATTTAGAGGGAATCCCCTACTGCCGTAACCCCGGTTTCGTCGGCGGCGGGCGTATGGATAGGGATCTTGCACTCGGTATCGGCAATGTGACGAAGGTAGATCTCCATGATACGTTCCGGCGGCAGGTCCAGTCGTTCGCCAATTCCACCGAAGTACTCGATGACCCGGTAGGACAACTTCAGCTGCACGTCCCTGCCTATCCCCTTTACCCAAGGCGCATCGACAACAACACAATTTTTCATGTCAAAATCTTCGTCGCACATGTCTGGCCTCATCTATAAAGTTTAGACTCGGATCTCGTCGCTTTCCGAGCTGAGAAGATACGAATACGGTCTGAGCCGCGACAACAATGACAAACGAGCAAAATCCTGGTCGAGGTGCTTTGTCCGAGCGCCCAAAATCTATCTTCACTACCAGAATGCGCCAAGTCAGCCATGACGACGACATGCGGGTCATCAAAAACGGTGCAGGCTTCCTCAAAACTAATCCCGTGCTTGCGGAGATTGTCTGTTGCCTTGCGTTGATCCCATTCAAAGCGCACGACCGCTCCCCTTCAACATAGTCAGTACTTAACTATGTATCAAGGTGAGCGGCCGGAATTTGATGGCGGCCAAGCGGCCGGTGAGGCATCTGCGGATCGTGCCGCTTCACTGCGGCGGCGCTTTTTCTTCGTTTTGCATCGACAACTGAATCCGCTGACGTTCTTCCAAGGTGGGTTCGTTGATATCCAGTGTAAAACCCGCTCCTGCGAGATACCTCAGATATCGATGGATCATCTCCTCTGCGGAGTAGCCGTATGGCTTGCCAAGGTTCTCGAAGTAATCGATGGTGTGAAAATCCAAGCGGAAATTTATCTCCCTGCTGAGCCGTTCAAAATAGGGATTCGGGATCGCTTTAGAAAAATCAAATTTACGCATAGTCCACCTTACGCATTTAGTTGATCATGAAACGACGCTTTGCGAGCGGAGATAATGCGCACAACCTCGCCGTACCGATAGCAATGCGAAACGCGCAGCAGTCTGACCTTCTCGCTATACCCCTCAAGTACGAATCTGTCTTCCGCTTCGGCATGCTCGGAGTCAAAGCTCAAGCTAGCGTTTGGATCATCGAAAACAGTGCATGCCTCTTCAAAGCTCACGCCGTGCTTGCGAAGGTTGGCCTTGGCCTTCCGGGCATCCCATTCAAAGCGCACGACCGCTCCCCTTCAACATAGTCAGTACTTAACTATGTATCAAGGTGAGCGGTCGGAATTTGATGGCGGCCAAGCGGCCGGAGGGAGCTACGGCCGCCTAAGACCGGTCAGGCGTCGAGGGCGCTGCGGATGTCGCTGACGAAGGCTTGCACGGCCGCGACCGAACCTTCCTTGCCGTGCTTTTCGATCTCCTGCACGATGCGGCTGCCGATGACGACCGCGTCGGCCACCTCGGCCACGGCGCGCGCGGTGGCGCCGTCGCGGATGCCGAAGCCCACGCCGATCGGCAACTGCACGTGCTTGCGGATCTCTTTCAACCGCTCGGCCACCTGCACCGTGTCGATGTTGCCCGCGCCGGTGACGCCCTTGAGCGAGACGTAATAGCTGAAGCCGCCACCGACCTTGGCCACCTGCTGGATGCGTTCCTCGGTCGAGGTCGGCGCCAGCAGGAAGATCAGATCGAGCTCGGCCGCGCGCATGGCGGCCGCGAACTCCTCGCACTCCTCCGGCGGATAGTCGACCACGATGGCGCCGTCGGCGCCCGCTTCCTTGGATTTGGCGATGAAGGCGGCAGCGCCGATGCGTTCGATCGGGTTCGCGTAACCCATCAGCACCACCGGCGTGGTCTGGTTGGTCTTGCGGAACTCGGCGACGTAGCCGAACACGTCGCGGATGCCGACGCCGAACGCCAGCGCCCGCTCGCAGGCGCGCTGGATGACCGGGCCCTCGGCCATCGGGTCGGAAAACGGTACGCCGAGTTCAAGGATGTCGGCGCCGCCCGCGACCAGCGCATGCATCAGTGGAACGGTCAGCTCGGGACCGGGATCGCCGGCGGTGATGAAGGTGACGAGCGCGGTTTTGTTGTTCGCCTTCAGGGCGGCGAAGGTTGGTGCGATTCTGGACATGGTTTTTCCTTGGTGGAGTTGTTGGATGGATTAGTTGAAGTTCAAACCCATCCGCTCCGCCACGGTGTGCATGTCCTTGTCGCCACGGCCCGACAGGTTGGCCAGAATGATCCGGTCCTTCGGCAAGGTCGCCGCCAGCTTCACCGCGTACGCCAGCGCGTGCGACGATTCCAGCGCCGGGATGATGCCTTCGATATGACAACAATCGTGGAAGGCCTTGAGCGCCTCCTCGTCCGTGATCGAAACATACTCGGCGCGGCCGATATCCTTCAGGTACGCGTGCTCCGGCCCCACGCCGGGATAGTCCAGGCCCGCCGAGACCGAATGCGTCTCGATGATCTGGCCGTTCTCGTCCTGCAGCAGGTAGGTGCGATTGCCGTGCAACACGCCCGGATACCCCTTGGTCAGCGAGGCCGCGTGCTTGACCCCGTCGAGCCCCTCGCCGGCCGCCTCGACGCCGATCAGGCGCACCTGCTTCTGGTCGATGTACGGGTAGAAAATGCCCATCGCGTTGGAGCCGCCGCCGATGCAGGCCATCACGTAATCCGGCTGGCGGCCGGTCATCTCCGGCATCTGCACCAGGCACTCCTCGCCGATCACCGACTGGAAGTCGCGCACCAGCATCGGGTAAGGATGCGGGCCGGCCACGGTGCCAATGATGTAGAAGGTGTTTTCGATGTTGGTGACCCAGTCGCGCATCGCCTCGTTGAGCGCGTCCTTGAGCGTCTTGGAGCCGGACTCGACAGGCACGACGGTCGCGCCGAGCAGCTTCATGCGGTAGACGTTCTGTGCCTGCCGCTTGACGTCCTCGCTACCCATGTAGACCACGCATTCGAGCCCGAAACGGGCGCAGATGGTGGCGGTGGCGACGCCGTGCTGGCCGGCGCCGGTCTCGGCGATGACGCGCGGCTTGCCCATGCGCTTGGCCAGCAAGGCCTGGCCGATGACGTTGTTGATCTTGTGGGCGCCGGTGTGGTTCAGGTCTTCGCGCTTGAAGTAGATCTGCGCGCCGCCGGCCATCTCGGACCAGCGCTTGGCGTGGTAGATCGGCGACGGACGGCCAACGAAGTGCTTGAGTTCATAGCGGAATTCCTCGAGGAATTCGGGGTCCTTGCTGTAGCGCGCGTAAGCCTCGTTCAGCTCGGCCAGCGCGTAGGTCAAGGTTTCGGCGACGAAGGAGCCGCCGTAGGGGCCGAAGTGGCCGCTGGCGTTGGGCAGTTCGTAGTCTTTGGCGTGGAACAGGGGCGCGGCTGCGCCGATCTCAGGTAGTGCTTTCATGGTGGGTTTCGCTTTCAATCATGTCATCTCCGGCCCGCACCGCCGCGACGAAGGCGGCGATCTTGCGGGCGTCCTTGATCCCCTTGGACGCTTCGACACCACTGCTGATGTCGACGGCGTAGGGGCGTACACCGACCACCGCGTCAGTCGCGTTGTGTACGCTCAAGCCACCACTTAAAACGACCCGAGGCGCGAGATCTTTTGGAATGAGAGACCAATCAAAACCCTTTCCTGCGCCACCGTAGGCATCCACATATGTATCCAGCAACAAACTGGTGAACAGGGGACTGGCGGCGCGGCATAGTTGTTCGTATTCTAGCAAATCGGACGGCGAGGTGTCGGGTTTGACGCGAAACACGCGCATGAACTGTCGCCCGCAGGCGGCGGCGATGGCGGCCGACTGTTCCACCGTCTCGTCGCCGTGCAGCTGGATCAGCGAAATCGGCGCCACCTTGACGATGGCGGCCACCTCCTCCGGCGTGGCGTTGACGAACAAGCCGGTGCAGGTGATGAACGGCGGCACGGCAGCGATCAGCGCGGCCGCTTGCTCCGGGGTGACGTAGCGCGGGCTTTTCGGATAGAACACGAAACCGATCGCATCGGCGCCGGCGGCCACCACGGCCTGCACGTCTTCCACGCGGGTCAGGCCGCAGATCTTGATACGGGTGCGTGGCATGCGATGTTCCTTTTTAGAACCAAGGTAAGGCGCTGGTCGTCTCCAGCGGCAATTCCCATTTGGGGTCGTAGTCGATTTTAGCCAGGTACAGTCCGTCCGGCATGAAAGTGGGCGCGGCGGCGTGGCGGTCCTTGGTTTCCAACAGCTGGCCCAGCCATTCCGGCTTTTCGCGCCCGGTGCCGATGTAGACCAACGAGCCGACCAGGTTGCGCACCATGTGGTGCAGGAAGGCGTTGGCGGTGATGGTGAACACCACCAGCTCGCCGACGCGCTTGATCTGGATGTCGTGCATCAGCTTGACCGGCGACTTCGCCTGGCATTGCGCGGCGCGGAAGGCGGTGAAGTCGTGCCAGCCGATCAGCGGCTGCACGGCTTGTTGCATCAGTTCGACGTCGAGCGGGCGGAAGCAGAAACCGGCGCGGCCTTCCAGCAACGGCGAGCGGGTCGGGTTGTTATACAGCACGTAGTGGTAGGTGCGGGCACGGGCGCTGAAGCGGGCGTGGAAGAAGTCGTCGACCGTCGGGTCGCCCGGCAGTTGTTTGGCCCAGCGCACGGCGATCGACGGCGGCAGGAAGGCGTTGACCCCGCGCACCCAGGAATGGGCGTCGCGGGTCAGGTCGGTGTCGAAGTGGACCACTTGTTCGAGCGCGTGCACGCCGGTGTCGGTGCGGCCGGCGCAGGTGGTGGCCAGGCGCACCGTGGCGAATTTTTCCAGCGCCTGTTCCAGCTTGTCCTGGACCGTGTGGCCGTCTTCCTGCTTCTGGTAGCCGTGCCAGGCGGTGCCGTCGTACTGGACGCCGATTGCTATCCGTTTCAATTGCTGCCCGAGGTGATGTTTGAGGCTGGCATTATATCGTAGGGACGGACGTGGGCTTCGGCGGGGCCATCGGCGGAGCGTGGCGGATTACGCTGCGCTAATCCGCCCTACGTGCCTCCGCGTTCATTTGGGCGCCGCGTCCCATGTTTTTCAGCGGCGGCGGCGTCGTGGGATCACGTAGGGCGGATTAGGCGGAACGCCGTAATCCGCCACGCCGTAACAGCCCGCCTACCCCAGCTGCGCTTTCATGGCGTTGGCTTTGGCGATCTGGTCGTCGCTGCCGCCGCGCAGCACTTCGTCCAGCAGCTCGCGCGCGCCTTCCTTGTCGCCGATTTCCTGGTAGGCGATGGCCAGGTCGAGCTTGGTGTCCATCTCCATGTGGTGCGCCGACATGGTGTCGTCGCGCGCCGGGGTCGCCGCCGGTTCCGCCGGCTCCGCCCCCGCCGCCGTGCCGGTGAATTCATTGTCCAGATCGAGGTTGATGTCCGACAGGTCGAACTCGCGCGCGGGCGCCGGGGCGGCCGTGATCGATTCGGCGTCTTCCGGCAACTCCAGCGGCTCGTCGAAGTCCATGGCCTTCGGATCGACCTTCGGCGGCTCGGTCAGGGCAGGCACCTCCGGAATGTCGAAGCCCATGATGTCCATGTCCAGCGGATCGGTGCTGGCCGCCGGCACGCGCTCCGCCGGCTTGGAGGTCTCGGCCGTGTCTTCCGGCAGATCCAGGCTGAAGTCCATGCTCGGGTCGTCGGCCGGCGCGGGCGCGGCCGCCGGTATGGACGCGGCGGGCGCATCGAAGGCCAGATCGAACGGATCGTCGGCCGGTTCCTCGCGGGCCGGCGCCGGCATCTCGATCGGCGCCTTGGCGCTGGCGACCGGTTCGAAGCTCATGTCGCCCAAATCGAAGTCCATCAGGTTGTCCGATTGCGCGGCCACCGACGCCGGCGACACCGACGCGTCGGCCGGTTGCGGCAGCGCCGTTTCCATGTCGTTCAGATCGCTGCCGAAGTCCATCGCGCCGTCGGCCTTGGCAGACGCCGCATCCAGGCCCAGATCCAGATCGAGGCCGCTTGGCGCGGCGACCGGCGGTTCGGCGCCGAAATCGTCGCCGGTGCCAAAATCATTGGACGAGTACGCCGAAGCGGCCGCGGCGGCGGCCACCGCGCCCGCCGCGACCGGCACGGCGGCGGCCGACATGGCCGCGCCGCCGGCGTCGGGCGCCGCCGAGTACAGCGGATTGGTCGGATCGATCGACTGGCCCATGGCGGACGCTTGCGCCCACTCGTCGCCCTGGCCGCGCGTCATCGAATACAGTTCGGACGCCTGGCTTTCGAAGGCGCGCGCGTCCTTGCGGGTGGCGTAGATTTCCAGCAGCTTCAGGCGCACGGGATGGCGCTCGGGATGCGTGCGCAGCGCTTCCTTGAGGATGTCCTCGGCCTGCGCGTCGCGGCCGTAGGCGATGTAGACGTCGGCCTCGGCCACCGGATCGACCTCGTTGGTGTCGAGCTGGCTGGCCGATGGCGCGAAGTTGGAGTTGAATACGCTGTTGTTGGTGTCGACGTTCTGGGCGCCAGCCTCGGTGATGAACGGCTGTATCGGGGTGGTCGGATCGGGCGGCATGACGATCTCGCCCGGCACCACGACGAATTTCTTGCTCTTGCGGCGGCGCGCGAGGATGATGCCGTAGACCAGTGCCAGCAAGGCGGCGACGCCCAGGCCGACCAGCTGGATGTTCTCCATCATCACTTCGTACCAGCTCGGTTCGACCGGCTTCCTCGGCGGCACGGCCAAGGTGCGCTTCGGCTTGGGCGGGGTTTGCTCGGCGACCGGGGCCGGCGTCGGCGCGGCGGCCGGCGGAGTAGCCGGGGCTGCAGCCACGGGCGGCTTTTCGGCGATCGTCTTGTTCTTTACCGCCATCAGCTTTTCAAGGTCGTTGACGTTCTTTTCCAGTTCCTTGACGCGGGCGGCCGCTTCATCCACCTGCTTTTGCTTGGCGATGTTCTCTTCGGCGGCCACGCCCGTCTTGCCCGCGACCGGCGCGGCGGCGGTCGATTTGGACAAGGTCAGCTTGTCCTTGGCCTCGTTGACGGCGTTCGGTTTTTCCTCGACCTTGGCGGTGATCTTGCCCTTGACGTTTTGCGTCGTCTCCGCTTCCTTGGCCGGCGTGCTGTTGGCGACCTGGCCGGCCAGCTTGGCGCGGTAGGCGTTGAAATCGACCGCGTGCGCGACCACCACGCCGCGCGCCTCGCCGTCGGGCACGATGGAGCGCACGGCGCCCGAATCGGGCACCTTCAGGATCTGGCCCGACTTCAGGCGGTTCATGTTATTGCCGGAAAACGCCTCCGGATTGGCGCGGTACAGCGCCACCAGCATCATGTCCAGCGAAATGTCGCCCGGCTTGACCTGGTTGGCAATGCGGCTCAGGTTGTCGCCTTTTTTCACGACGTATTGCTCGGTCGACTTTTTGGGGGGCTGCGGCCTGGCCGCCGCAGGGGCGGCCGGTGCCGGATTTGCGCTCGTGCTTGCGGCCGGCGCGGAGGCGACCGGGGCGTTCGGCGCCGTCGCGGCCGGGGCATTGGCCTGGCGGCTCAGATCGACCGGCGCGGCCACTTGCGGCGAATTGGCCGAGCGCATGTCCGGCGGGTCGAGCAGGAAGGTATATTCGCGCACCATGCGGCCGCCATTCCACTTCAGTTCCAGCAGCATGTCGACGAAGGGTTCGTTGACCGGCTGGGTGGACGAGACGCGGATCAGTTGACGGCCGTTGCGTTGTTCCACTTCGAAGCGCAGCGACGTCAGCGCCGGATTGAAATCGATGTTGGCGGTACGGAAGGCGTCGGCGGAGGCCAACTGGGCAACCAGGCCGTTGGCCTCCTCGGGGGTGACGGCGGTCAGTTCGATCTCCGCCCGCAACGGCTGGCCCAGCGAGGACAGGACGGTCAGCTTGCCGAGTCCGGCGGCGTTCGCGGCGGCGGACAACAACACCGCACCGGCGACCGCGCTGGTGAGTGTTTTCAACGCGAACGAAACGATGCTGGTGCGATTGGTGAAGGGCATAGTGGGCGGCAGTAGGTTATCAGAGGGAAAATGTTACTTTCCCGGATATATCAACATATCACCATGCACATGAGCATGCAAGCTTTGCACGCCGTTTCTCAAGTGATACATGAGGAGTTGTCAGCTCTGTGCCTAATTTAAACCAAAAAAGGGGTTTTCCCTATGAGAGCACATAGAGAAAACCCCTTCTGCTACCACGATGGCGTGGCGCTTATTTATCCAGCACGATGCGCAGCATGCGGCGCAGCGGTTCGGCCGCGCCCCACAGCAGCTGGTCGCCGACGGTGAAGGCCGACAGGTAATCGTCGCCCATGCTCATCTTGCGCAGGCGGCCGACCGGAATCGTCAAGCTGCCGGTGGCGGCGGCCGGCGACAGGTCCTTGACCGACGCTTCGCGCGTGTTCGGCACCACCTTGACCCACTGGTTGTTGGACGCGATGATGTCGTGGATCTCGTCGATCGGCACGTCCTTCTTCAGCTTGATGGTCAACGCCTGCGAGTGGCTGCGCATGGCGCCGATGCGCACGCACAGGCCGTCCACAGGGATGGCTTTCGAGCCGAAGTCCGCGCCCAGGCCGAGGATCTTGTTGGTCTCGGCGCCGCCCTTCCACTCTTCCTTCGACTGGCCGTTGCCCAGGTCCTTGTCGATCCAGGGGATCAGGTTGCCGGCCAGCGGCGCGCCGAACTGCTTGGTCTCTTCAGGGGACAGGCCGTGTTGCGTCGCCAGCACCTGGCGGTCGATCTCCAGGATCGCCGAAGCCGGATTGTCCAGCAGCGCCTTGACCGACGAATTGATCGTGCCGAACTGGGTCAGCAGCTCGCGCATGTGCTGCGCGCCGCCGCCCGAGGCCGCCTGGTAAGTCATCGACGTCATCCACTCGACCAGGTTGTGCTGGAACAGGCCACCCAGGCCCATCAGCATGCACGATACGGTGCAATTGCCGCCGATGTAGTTCTTCACGCCCTTGCCCAGCGCGTCCTTGATGACGTGCAGGTTGACCGGATCCAGCACGATGACGGCGTCTTTTTCCATGCGCAGCGTCGACGCGGCGTCGATCCAGTAGCCGTTCCAGCCGGCCGCGCGCAATTTCGGGAACACCTCGGTGGTGTAGTCGCCGCCCTGGCACGAGATGATGATCTCGCACTTTTTCAGTTCGTCGATGTCGGTCGCGCTTTTCAGTTTGGTTTCATTCTTCGCCATCTTCGGGGCGTCGCCGCCCGGGTTCGACGTCGTGAAGAACACCGGTTCGATGTGGGCGAAATCGCCCTCTTCCTGCATGCGCTGCATCAGGACCGAACCGACCATGCCGCGCCAACCTACCAAGCCTACGAGTTTCATTTTTTATCCTTTGAATAGTTTAAGCCAGAGCCTTGACGACCGCGTTGCCCATCTCCTCGGTGCCCACCTTGGTGGTGCCCGGTTCGAAGATGTCGGCGGTGCGCAAGCCCTGCGCCAGCACGGACTTGACGGCGGTCTCGATGCGGTCGGCCTGCTCGTTCTTGTTGAAGGTGTAGCGCAGCATCATCGCGGCCGACAGGATCGTCGCCAGCGGATTGGCGATGCCCTTGCCGGCGATGTCAGGCGCCGAACCGTGCGACGGCTCGTACAGGCCCTTGTTGTTGGCGTCGAGCGAGGCCGACGGCAGCATGCCGATCGAACCGGTCAGCATCGCCGCGCAATCGCTCAGGATGTCGCCGAACATGTTGCCGGTGACGATGACGTCGAACTTCTTCGGCGCGCGCACCAGTTGCATGGCGGCGTTGTCGACATACATGTGGTCGAGCGCGACGTCCGGATATTCCTTATGGACGTCGGTGACGATGTCCTTCCAGAACTGGAACGTTTCCAGCACGTTGGCCTTGTCGACGCTGGTCAGGCGCTTGCCGCGCTTTTGCGCGGCCTGGAACGCCACGTGGGCGATGCGGCGGATCTCGCCTTCGGCGTAGCGCATCGTGTCGTAGCCTTCGCGCTGGCCCTTGAACGGACCGTCCGGGCACTCGCGTACGCCGCGCGGCTGGCCGAAATAAATATCGCCGGTCAGTTCGCGCACGATCAGGATGTCCAGGCCCGAAACGACTTCAGGCTTCAGGGTCGAAGCGCCGGCCAGTTCCGGATACAAAATCGCCGGACGCAGGTTGCCGAACAGGCCCAGGTTCTTGCGCAGGCCGAGGATGGCCTGCTCCGGACGCAGCGCGCGTTCCAAGGTGTCGTACTGGTAGTCGCCGACGGCGCCGAACAGCACCGCGTCGGAGGCCTTGGCCAGCGCCAGGGTGCCTTCCGGCAGCGGGTGGCCGTGGGCCGCGTAGCCGGCGCCGCCGACGGGGGCGGTCTCCAGCTCGAACGATTCGCCCAGCACATTGAGGACCTTGACGGCTTGGGCGACGATTTCCGGGCCGATACCGTCGCCCGGGAGGATTGCGATTTTCATGTGAGTTTTCGAGATTAGATGACGTTAGCCAACCAGGGTTGGTTTGCCAGATGGCGCTCTTCGAATTCGCGGATGGTGTCGGCGTGGCGCAGGGTCAGGCCGATATCGTCGAGTCCGTTCATCAGGCAGTATTTGCGGAAGGCGTCGATCTCGAAGGGATAGGAGACGCTGCCATTGCTGGTGGAAATGCGCTGCTGCTCAAGGTCGACCACCAGACGGTAACCGGGGAAGGCCTTGACTTCGTTGAACAGATGATCGATCTGCGCTTCAGGAATCACGATGGGCAGCAAGCCGCTCTTGTAGCAGTTGTTGAAGAAAATGTCGGCGAACGACGGCGCGATGATGGCGCGGAAGCCGTACTGGTCGAGCGCCCACGGCGCGTGCTCGCGCGAGGAGCCGCAGCCGAAGTTCTTGCGGGTCAGCAGGATCGAGGCGCCCTGGTAGCGCGGCTCGTTGAGCACGAAGTCCGGGTTGAGCGGGCGTTTGCTGTTGTCCATGCCGGGCTCGCCGTGGTCGAGGTAGCGCCACTCGTCGAACAGGTTGGGGCCGAAGCCGGTGCGATGGATGGACTTCAGGAATTGCTTCGGAATGATGGCGTCGGTGTCGACGTTGGCGCGGTCGAGCGGGGCCACCAGGCCTTCGTATATCGTAAATTTATCCATGATCTCGTTCGGGTTGTGCGACGGCGGACCGTCGCGGCCCGCCGTACTGCGGTTATTTTTTGGTCGAAGCGCCTTCCAGCGACTCACCGACTTTTTTCACGTCCTTGCCGAAGCCGTTGACTGTGTTGCAGCCGGTCAGGATCAGCGCGATGATGGACAGGGCGAATAGTTTTTTCATGTTGGTGTACTCGTGGTATCAATCAAAAAAATTCAGCGCAGCGTGCGCACGTCGACGAAGTGGCCGGCGATACCGGCGGCGGCGGCCATCGCGGGCGACACCAGATGGGTGCGTCCGCCCTGTCCTTGGCGTCCTTCGAAATTACGGTTGGAGGTCGAGGCGCAGCGCTCGCCCGGTTCCAGGCGGTCGGCGTTCATCGCCAGGCACATCGAGCAGCCCGGCTCGCGCCATTCGAAGCCGGCGTCCTTGAAGATGCGGTCGAGGCCTTCGCGCTCGGCCTGGTCCTTGACCAGCCCGGAACCCGGCACCACCATCGCTAGCTTGACGTTGGAGGCGCGCTGCTTGCCGCGCACCACGGCGGCGGCCGCGCGCAAGTCCTCGATGCGCGAGTTGGTGCACGAGCCGATGAAGACCTTGTCGATGCGGATGTCCTCGATGGCCGTGTTCGGCTTGAGGTTCATATAGACCAGCGCCTTTTCCATCGCGTCGCGCTTGACGCTGTCCTTTTCCTGGTCCGGGTCCGGCACGCGGCCGTCGATCGACGTCACCATTTCCGGCGACGTGCCCCAGGTGACCTGCGGCTTGATCTCGGCGGCGTCGAGCGTGACAACCAGGTCGAATTTGGCGCCGGCGTCCGAGTGCAGGGTGCGCCAGTAGTCGACCGCGCGGTCCCAGTGCGGGCCGACAGGCGAGAACGGACGGCCCTTGACGTAGTTGATGGTGGTGTCGTCGACGCCGATGATGCCGGCGCGCGCGCCCGCCTCGATCGCCATGTTACAGACGGTCATGCGCCCTTCCATCGACAGCGCGCGGATGGTCGAGCCGCCGAACTCGATACAGTAGCCGGTGCCGCCGGCCGTGCCGATCTTGCCGATGATGGCCAGCACGACGTCCTTGGCGGTCACGCCCACCGGCAGCGGGCCGTCGACCTGCACCAGCATCGCCTTGGATTTTTTTTGCAGCAGGGTTTGGGTGGCCAGCACGTGCTCGACCTCGGAGGTGCCGATGCCGTGCGCCAGCGCGCCGAAGGCGCCGTGGGTCGACGTGTGCGAGTCGCCGCAGACGACCGTCATGCCCGGCAGAGTGGCACCCTGCTCCGGCCCGATCACGTGGACGATGCCCTGGCGCTTGTCGTTCATGTTGAAATAGGTCATGCCGTAGGATTTGGCATTGTTGTCCAAGGTTTCGACCTGCAGGCGCGAGACCGGGTCGGCGATGCCGTCGGCGCGCGAGGTGGTCGGCACGTTGTGGTCGGCCACGGCCAGGTTGGCCGACAGGCGCCACGGCTGGCGGTTGGCGGCGCGCAGGCCGTCGAAGGCCTGCGGACTGGTCACTTCGTGCACCAGGTGGCGGTCGATATAGAGGATGGTGGTGCCGTCTTCCTCGGCCTTGACCACGTGCGATTCCCAGAGTTTGTCGTAAAGCGTCTTCATCATGATGTGTGCTGACTGCGGCTGCCTGTGTGAGTGATCCACTTCGATTATGCCATATTGTGCAATGCGATAGCGACCGCCGCCATCGGGCCTCGTGAGCCGATGCGGTTCCGCCTACCGATACACGTTTTATGACTCCTTTAAAAATTCGGTGTTGCAAATAAAACTAAGAGCGAAAAAAAAGCCTGCGTGGACGCAGGCTTTTGTGTTGTTGGCTTAATCTTTCGACTAGGCCGCCATGCGTACACTTCCCCTGCATCCGTCCATCAGGAACGATAGGCCCACCACTAGCACCAGTTCGCCCTCGGCCGAGCGCGCGGTGCCGGTGATGCCCTCGACGGTAATCGCGGTCATCGGCTTGATGACCAGGTCGGCGGTGCCGTCGACCGCTTCCACCGCCAGAATATACGGCTGTGGCGCGGCGACAACAATACCGACCTTCTCGCGGCAGCTCTCGTAGCCGAGCGAATCGGCCAGCGAGCGCACCGGCAGCGGACGGCCCTGGTCCTTGAGGACCGGGGCGCCGCCCACTTCCATGAACACGTCCGGCAACTCGACCACGCGCTGCACCACGGCCATCGGCAGCGCCAGCGCGGCGCCCGAGGTCGACACCAGCATGGTCGGCACGATCGACAGCTCGATCGGCAGGCGGATGGCGAACTTGGTGCCCTTGCCCAGCGCCGATTCGATGTGGATGGCGCCGCGGTTCTTCTCCACGGCGGTCTTCACCACGTCCATGCCGACGCCGCGGCCGGACACGCTCGAGGCCACTTCCTTGGTCGAGAAGCCCGGCAGGAACACCAGCTGGAAGCACTCGTCGTTGGTCAAATTGGCCGACTCGCTGATCAACCCCTTCTGCTGGGCCTTGGTGCGCAACACCACCGGGTCCATGCCCTTGCCGTCATCCTGCAGCACGATCATCACGCTGTTGGCTTCCTGCCACGCCTTGAGCGAGATGAACGACTTGGCCGGCTTGCCCGCCGCCAGGCGGTCTTCCGGCGACTCGACGCCATGGTCCAGCGAGTTGCGCAGCATGTGCACCAGCGGATCGTACAGGCTGTCGACGACCACGCGGTCGACCTCGGTCTCGGCGCCCTCGATGGTCAGCTCGACGTCCTTGCCCAGGTCCTTGGCCAGCTCGCGCACCAGGCGCGGGAATTTCTGGAACAGGCGCCCGACCGGTTGCATGCGCGTCGCCAGCGTGGCGCGCTGCAGTTCGGTCGAATACCGCGACGCCCGCTCCAGCGTTTCCGCCAGCGTGGCCATCAGGGTCTGGGCCTGGCCCTCGAATTTGAATTGCAGCAGGCGCTCGAGCAGCACGGCGGCCTGGTTGGCGGCCTGCACCGATTCGCCCGCCACTTCCAGCAAGGCATCCAGTTTAACAGCATCGACGCGGATCGACTCTTCTTTGGCCGGGGCCGCATGCGGACGCTCTTCGCGTTTCTCGGGCGCGTCGCGCTTGGCCGGGGCGGCCACGGCGGTGCCGGCGGCGGGCGCTGCGGCGGCCGTGGCCGGCGCTGCCGCCGCGACTGCGGCGGGCGCCGGGGCGGCGGCGACCGGTGCGGCCGAGACGGCCGGACGGGTGTAGCTGCCGGCCGGCATCACGGTTTCATACATGCCTTCCCAGTCGAGGCCGTCCTCGGACGTGATCGACACGGCGGCGGCCACCGGGGCGGCGGCGGGCGCGGCCACGGGGGCGGGCGCCGGCGCGGCGGCCGGGGCCGGCGCGGAGGCGCCGGTCTTGCCCTCGATGGCGTCGGTCAGGATCACTTCCAGGTCGTGCGGCATCGGCGCCAGGCTGTGCGGCTCGGCCCCGTTGTTCAGTTCGGCGAGCTGGTCGGCCACGAAGCCGGACGCCTGCAGCGCCGCCTCGATCGCGATCGGCGTGACCGGCGCGGCGCCGGTGCGCAACGCGTCGAACAGGTTTTCGGTCAAGTGGCAGGCCGCGACCATCGCCGGCAGGCCCATGAAACCGGCGCCGCCCTTGATGGTATGGAAGGAACGGAACACCGCGTTCAGTGTCTCTTTGTTATCGGGGTCGCGTTCAAGCCGCAGCAAGTGCTCTTCAACGTTGACCGCCAGATCCATCGCCTCGACGACGAAATCCTTCAGCATATCGTCCATTAGAATCCCAGATCAGCAAGCAGGTCGTCGACATTGTCCTGGTTCAGCGCTACGGCCGGAGCCGAAGGGCCGGACATCAGGGACACTTCTTTTTGCGCGATTTTCTCGCGTACCGCCGGCGGCGCGTTGTCGCGCAGCAGTTCTGCCAGTTCGTGCTCCACCGTCTTGGTGATGTTCACGACCTTCTTGATCAGTTGACCGGTGATGTCCTGGAAGTCCTGGGCCATCATGATTTCCAGCAAACGGGCTTTTTCGGCCTCGGTGGCGGCCGACACGGCCACCGCGAAGGCTTGCGAATCGCCGGCGAGCTGCTTGAACTGGTCCAGGCTGAGCTTGCCCGCGAACAGGTCGGCCCAGCGGTTTTCCATTTCCTTCGATTTCTTCGACAAGGTGTCCTGCTCGGGCATGCCCTCGTCGAGCGTGTTGAGCACCTTGTTGGCGGCCTGCTCGGTCAAGGTGGCGACGTATTCGAGGCGGTCCTGGGCGTCGTTGATCTGCGACGAGGCCTCGGTCAGCGCCTTGTCGTAGCCCAGTTCGCGCAGCGAATCGTGCAGCAGGCGCACGATGCCGCCGAGGCGCTCGAACATCGGCTTGTCGCCGCCCTCCTCGGCCTCGCCACCTTCGGCGGGCGCGGCCGCGGGAGCCGGCGCGGCCGCGGCGGGCGCCGGGGCCGGGGCAGCGGCGGCGGCGGACGACGACACCTCGTCGAACAGGCTTTCGAGGTCGTCTTCTGCGGCGGCTGGTGCGGGGGCAGGCGCTGGAGCGGGCGCTGCGGTCTTGCTCTGAGCGGACACTTCTTCAAATAATGCGTCGAAATCATCAGCGGCGTTGGTCATAATCCCTGCTTCTCCATAATTTGTAAAATTGCTGCCCTCAACCCTGCGTATTGATGACGCTCGGCAATAAAAAGCACTTATGCGAGTGTAGCAGGGCAACATGGAATTATTCAATCCCGGCGTCGGTCGGTTGCCCTGTTCTCCGTCCCAAGGCCATGTTTCGTTGTATTTGGAGATACTATCATCGGATACATTGCCAAAGGGAGCATAAAAGACACAAACGCAGTGCATGTGTAGTGCTTGTGTGCAAAAAAGCCGCCCAGCAACTGTGAACAACTGTTAAAGCGGCCGGCGGCGGTCACAACAAACCGCTTTTATTTGCGATTTTATTTGATCAACATCAAGTCTTTCCTTACTAACAATACTGTAAATCGCGACTACAATGAGAACTAGGTAGCGTCGAACAAGGAGGCTCGCCATGTACCGCAAAATCCTGATCACCACCGACGGCTCGGCCGTGTCGAGCAAGACCGCCTGCGCCGGCGTGGCGCTGGCCGAACAGCTCGGCGCCGAAGTGCTGGCCCTGTTCGTCGCGCCCGAGTACCAGTACCCGATCTACGTGGAAATCATCCCGCCCAGCTATCCGAGCGAGGACGAATATCGTGCCGCCATGCTGCGCGCCGGCAAGGAGCATACGAAGGACGTGGTGGCCTCCTGCGCGCGCCGCAACGTCCCGTGCGAGGCGCTGACGACGTTTTCCGAGAGCGCGGCGCTCAAAATCGTCGACGTGGCGGAAAACAACGCCTGCGACCTGATCTTCATGGGTTCGCACGGGCGCAGCGGCTGGGGCCAGCTGCTGCTGGGCAGCGTGACCAACAAGGTCTTGTCGCACTCGCGCATCCCGGTGCTGGTGCACCGCCTGATCAAAGAGCCGGACCACAAATAACATGCGGCCGATGCGCTTCTGTAGTAAGATCGCAAGGTTAATTCAAACATAACAGTATTTACTTTAGGTCACTTGAGATAGCTTCTTTATGATTCGAATAGTCATCGCGGACGACCACACCATCATGCGTGAGGGGCTCAAGCGCATCCTCGACGGCGCCCCCGACATCGACATCGTGGGCGAGGCGATCGACGGCTTCGAAGTGCTCGGCCACGTGCGCCAGGGCGGCTTCGACCTGCTGCTGCTGGACCTGTCGATGCCCGGGCGCAGCGGCGTCGACCTGATCCGCCAGATCAAGGCCGAGGCGCCCAAGCTGGCCATCCTGATCCTCACCATGCACGAGGAGGAACAGTACGCCGTGCGCGCCATCCGCGCCGGCGCCCAGGGCTATCTGACCAAGGAGAGCGCCGGCACCCAGCTGGTGGGCGCGATCCGCAAGGTCGCCTCCGGCCGCCCCTACATCAGCACCGAGGTGGCCGAGCAATTGGCGCTCAACATCATGATGCCCAACGAATCGCTGTTGCATAAACAGCTGTCGGACCGGGAATTCGAGGTGTTTTCTTTATTGGTCGCCGGAAAATCCATCACCGAGATCGCCAACAGCCTTCACCTTAGCGTCAAAACCGTGAGCACCCATAAAACCCGCATCATGCAGAAAATGGGCATGAACTCGCTCTCGGAAATGGTTCAATATGCCGTGGCGCATCGTTTGTTGTCCCCATTCAAAACCTGACAGGCGAACGGATCAGTAGGAGTCCTCCTACATCCGTGCGCTGACGCCTACTCCCATATTCAGCCATTGCTGATATCTATCTCCTCCCTCTGTTGGCATACTGAAACCACACGATTGATGCTGCAAGGCTACATGCAAAGCAGCGAGATGCCGTACGGCACAGTTGCTGTACAAAATGTCAAGCAATCAACCGCCCCGGCCTAACGAACAGAGTTACCTGATCAGGAGATCAACATGCTGTCAACGCAAACGTCTGAAATTCGCCCAGTCACCACCACGACGATGCAATCCTCGTCGATGGAAGCAGGCCGCCAGCGTCAGGGGCGGCTCTGGTCGAACCTGAAGGAGGTCTGCGACCTGCTGCACATTCCCGCAGCCGTCTCGGTCTCGACCGAGGAACTGCTGTTCCAGCACGTGCAGTTCAAGACCGGCCAGCGCATCCACACGATCGGCCAGCCGTTCGACACCTTGTACATCGTCAACTCGGGCTTCCTCAAGACCGTGCTGATCGACGAGTTCGGCAACGAACAGGTGCTCAGCTTCCCGATGAAGGGCGACATGCTCGGGGTCGACGGCATCCACACCCGCCACTACTCGTCGGAGGCGGTGGCGCTGTCGGACTGCGACCTGATCCTGCTGCCGTTCAAGAAGCTCACCGCCCTCGGCCGCGTGCACCTGGAGCTGGAAAACATGATGTACGGCGTCATGAGCCGCGAGCTGGTGCGCGAGCAGGCCATGATCGGCATGCTCGGCGCGCTCAGCGCCGAGGCGCGCGTGGCGCGCTTCCTGGTGTCGCTGGCGGACCGCTTCGCGCAGATGGGCTATTCGAGCAAGCTGTTCAACCTGCGCATGACCCGCCACGAGATCGGCAGTTACCTGGGCCTGACCCTGGAGACGGTCAGCCGCACCCTGTCGGCCTTCAATGAAATCGGCCTCATCAGCGTCGACCAGCGCACCATCGGCATCAAGGATCCGGAGGCGCTCAAGACCTTGCGGCGCCTGCCGCCGTCGCGCACCCGCGCCAAACAACTGGCCGCGGCCAAGAGCAAGGCGGGCGAGGTCACGCCCGGCCAGCTGCTCGCCGCGCTGTAGGCCCACCGGGCAATCACCCAGCCTTGGGCCCGGCCTCCCCGCCGGGCTTTTTTTTCCGTGCCGCGCGCGCCGCCGCAAACACCCCACCACTTTCATTTCAAATAAGGCTTGCATTCCGTCCCACCTTCCACAATAATGAATGCAAATACGAATCATTCTTATTTAAAGGAGAAACGACGATGACCACCACCCTGACCCTGCCCGTGTCGCAACCAGCCCGCCCCTCCCCCGCCCTGGTGTCTGCGGCGGTCTCGCCCGTCAAGCGCATCAGCAGCGCCGGCCTGATGGAGGGCGGCCGCGAACTCGAGATCGAACACGCGGGCCGCGTCTACCGCCTGCGCGTCACCCAGCTCAACAAGCTGATCCTGACCGCCTGATTCCCTAAATTCCGCTTGCCCGGGCGCCGCCGCGCCCACTCCCCGAGTCGCCAGCCACACGCCAGCCACACTCCCAATTCGACCCAGGAGCGTTTGATGGCCATAGACCGTAGCAATCCGATTTTTCTCGCCCCGCCACAGGGATCGGGTGGACACAATCCCGAACTGATGCTGTCCGCCGTGCTGCATCTGATGTCGCACTACACGGCCGGCGGCGACGCGGCCGGCGGCTGCGTCAAACTGGCCTCGGTGATCGAACGCCACCTGAAGGCGCTGGCCAGCCTGCCGGATCTGGCGCCGGTGCTCAGCGCCACCTGCCAGCAGCTGTCCGAACAGTGGGCCACGGTGGTCGAACGCAATATGCACGAGCAGGAGAAGACCAACTTCCTCAGCCGCATCATGGCGCGCGCCCGCAGCACGCCGGCCACCGCCTGAGGAGACGACCAGATGTGCGAAAAACACGATCCGCTGGCGGCCATCGTCGCCGCCGCCATGCCACGGCTCGGTACTGCCAACCCCGCCAATCCGGCGCCGGTCCAAGCCCACCCTGGCGCCGACCAGGCCGGCATGCGCCAAGTCGTCAAGCCGGTCATCAGCAACGTCGCGGGCATCCTCGCCGGCGAGCCGGAGGCGCAGACCTCGCGCCGCCGCCGTCTGTGGGAGCTGGGCCACGCCTGCCATTGCCCGCTGGTCGGCGTCGGCTTCCCGCTGGGCGTGCTGCGCAAGCTGGTCGATAAAGTTACCAGCGGCAAGGTCGTCGCCGATGATTACGAGGTGCACGTCGGCGCGGTCACCGAATGCGCCAACCGCAACCGCCTGTCCGAGGCGCTGCAAAAGGAACTGGAACGGCGCTACGCGGCCGTGCTGCTGCGCTTCCGAGCCGCCAAGACGACCGAGCAGGTCGGCGAGCTGTGGCGCACCGCCGTGGCCAACGGCGACGTCGCCGGCGCTTTCTGGGCCGGCCTGACGCACCCGCGCTGCAGCAGCGAGCTCGAGGAGCAAATGTGCCGCGACCTGCACATGGTGCAGCACCAGGCCGGCGCCTGCGTGCGCGCCGACATCGGCAAGTTCAACGCCACCCTGGCCGAGAACGCGCGTCTGACGCACGACCTGGGCAAGGCCCAGCAGCGCGCCGCCGCCCTGCTGGCCGACAAGAGCGCCGACGCCGAGCGCCACGCGACGCAATTGATGCAGCTGCGCGCGCAACTGGTGGGCAAGGACAGCATGATCGACTCGCTGCGCACCGAGCTCGAACAGTTGAAGGAATCGATCCCGGGCCTGGAGACGCGCGCCAAGCTGGCCGAGCGGCTGGCCCAGATGGACGAGCGCGAGCGCGCGCTGCGCCAGCAGATCGCCGAACTCAAGACCGAGGCGCTGCGCGCCGTCGAGCCGCCGGCGCCGATCCAGGAGGAAACGCGACAGGTGGTCGAGCACGTCATGAAGATGCCGCTGCGCCTCAGCGACCGGGCCGTGCTGTGCGTGGGCGGACGCTCCGGCAACGTCGCCACCTACCGCGAGCTGATCGAGCAACAGGGCGCCCAGTTCGCCCACCACGACGGCGGCCTGGAGGACAACGCCAACCGCCTCGACGCCAGCCTGGCGGCGGCCGACCTGGTGATCTGCCAGACCGGCTGCATCAGCCACAGCGCCTACTGGCGGGTCAAGGACTATTGCAAGCGCACGGGCACGCGCTGCGTGTTCATCGACAACCCCAGCATCTCGAGCCTGGCGCGCGGGCTGGAGCAGGCCGGCGCCGAGCCATAACGCCTCCGCCATAAAAAAAGCCCCACCCGCGCTGAGCCCGGTCTTGACCGGGTTCAGGCTGGTGGGGCTTTTCGCTTACCCTGCGCGCAGTGCGCTTAGAAGGTGTAGTTGCCGGTCATGTAGAACGTGCGGCCCATCGGATCGGCGTAGCGTGCGTCGTAGCCGATCTGGTGGCCGGACGAGGCGCGCAGCGACAGCGGTGGATTGCGGTCGGCGATGTTTTTCACGCCGGCGCGCAGACTGAACTGCTTGGTCGCCTGCCACTTGCCCTGCCAGTCGAACGTCAGGTACGAAGGAACTTCGATACGGAACGTTTCGTTCTTGTTCGTGCCCAGGTTGTACGAGGTCGCCGACGCGTCGGTGTAACCGTTGCGGTAGTTGGCGATCAGCGAGTTCGAGAACGCGCCGGTGTCGAGCGTGGTGGCCAGGCGGATCACGTGGCGGAACGCGACCTGGTCATCGATACCGAAGAAGTTCATGCTGTTGACCCAGTCGTTGCTCGTGCCCGGACGGGTGTAGTCCGACTTGAGCAGGTAGGTGCCGTTCAAGGTGGTGCTCAGGTTGCCGAAACCGAAGCGGTGACGGTAGGTCGTTTCCCAGTCGATACCCTGGTTGTGGGTCTGGCCTATGTTGACCGACAGCGTCTTCTTGGCCCACAAGGTCTGGCCGCTGCCTGGTTCCACGAAGGTGGTGAACAGGTCGCGGAACTGGACCGGATCGGCGAAGATCTGCGCCTCCGACACCGCCGAGACGGCGTCGCGGATCTTCACGTCCCACAGGTCGGCCTGGACGTAGAACGAGTTGGTCGGCTCGAAACGGAAGCCCACGGTGAACTGCTTCGACTTCTCGGGCTTGAGCTTCTCGTTGCCGCCGGAGATGACGTTGTACTGGCTCTTGCCAACGCGGCAGTAGGCCGAGTTTTCCGCCGCCAGGTTGGCCGGGCATTCCCATGGCGAGGCGGTGAAGCCGGCCGCCACCAGTGGCTGGCCGATATCGAGCATCGACGGCGCCTTGAAGCCGGTGCCGTACGAGCCGCGCATCAGGAACGACTGGGTCGGCTGCCAACGGGCCGACACCTTGTAGGTGCTGGCCGATTCCTTGTTGCCCATTTCGCGGTTGGCGATGTGGTTCTTGACCGCTTCGATGGTGTCGTAACGCGCGCCGGCGGTTACTTCGACGGTCTTGATGACCGGGATGATCATCTCGGCGAAGGCGCCGTAGTTGTCACGTTCCATGTCGTAGGCCGGCGAAGCGCTGAAGCCGTAGATGTCCGACGAGGTCGCGTTCGGGGTTTGCTTGTAGTGGGTGTTGCGGAAGTCGCCGCCCAGGCCGATGCTGGCCGCGCCGGCCGGCAGCTGGAACAGCTCGCGCGAACCGCGGAAGTCGATGCCCTTGAGCGTGGTCGACGCTTCGCGGATAGAACCCTTGAACACCGAATTGGCGATCAATTGCTTGGTGGCGGCGCTCTGCTCGCCGGCGGCCAGGAACGGGTTGAACTGGTTGTTGGCCAGCATGCTGCGGAACTCGGCGTTCTTCACATAGCCGCCCTGATAGCGCTCGTCGATCGAGTTCTCCGACCAGGTCAGGCCGGCGCCGACGCTCCAGGCGCCGATCTCGCCCTCGGTGCCCAGCACCAGGTGCTTCGCTTCGGTGATGGTCTGGCTGTCGCGGGTGCCCCAGTCGTAGGTACGGTAGCTGGCGGTGGCGCTCGTCAAGTTGGCGTCTTGCGCGGCGGTCAGGTACGGACGCACGTAGTTGTTGTACAGCTGCGAGCCTTTGGCCAGCGCGATCGACGCGGTGTTCGGCGCGATGCGGGCGGTCAGGTCCATGCGCGAGTACGCGGCCTCGGCGAACACTTCGAAGCTCTCGCCGACTTTGGCGGTGCCCTTGGCGAACACGGTGTCGCGCCGGCTTGCCGGGACGATTTCGACGGTCGATGCCGAATCGAAGCCGCAGTTCTGCACGGTGGCCGTGTTGTTCTTCTGCGGCTGGTTCATCGGGCCGCATTGGCCGTTGATGTTGCGGTACGGATTGAAGCCGATCGACGAGGTCGAGGTTGGCGTGCGGCCGTCGCGGTAGGTCGCGGCGACGTTGCCCGGCACTGCCGAGGTGCTCGAACGGTCGTGGATATAGTTCTGGCCGTTCCAGCTGAATGGCAGGAACGAGCTGTTGGCGAAGTCGCGGTCGGTCGCTTTGACGCGGCTGTTCTCGTCGTGGCGGGCCGACAGCAGGACGTTGTAGCGGTTCGTGTCCAGGTCGCCGAAACCGTAGGTGGCGCTGAAGTTGCTCGACTGGCCGGCGCGGCTCTGGCCGGGCTGGCTGGCGGTCGCTTCGATGCTGCCGCCTTGCAGGTTTTTCTTCAGGATGAAGTTGATCACGCCGGCGATGGCGTCCGAACCGTACAGGGCCGAGGCGCCGTCGGTCAGGATCTCGACCCGTTCCACCGCGCTCATCGGAATGGCGTTCAGGTTGATCGCCGAGCCCGAGCCTTGCGGGGCAATGCGGCGGCCGTTCAGCAACACCAGGGTGTAGCTTTCGCCGATGTTGTGGATCGACGCGGACACCCGGCCACCGGAGTTGGTGCCGGCCGCGATGGCGGCGACGGTGAAACCTTGCATCGACGGCAGGGCCTGGATCAGCTCGGCAACCGAGGTGGCGCCGGTCTTGGCGATCTGTTCCGAGCTCAGGCGCTGCACCGGCAGGGCGCCTTCGACGTTGATACGCTTGATGGCCGAACCGGTGATTTCCACTTTCTGGATCGCCTGCTCTTGTGCCGACGCCTGGCCTGCGAACATGGTGGTCCCGGCCAGGACTGCGAGTGCCAGGCGCACGGATCGGGCGCCGACTTTCTCTTGCAAAATCATTCACTACTCCCTGTAATGTGGTTGTATAAACTACATGAGCAAGGTGAATGCGTGCGCTTCGCGCTATGGCGGCCGAGACAGGCCTGGCGCGGATTCGGCCGCTGGGGGCCGCAACGCAGGACGGAAAAGGATCAGGCTAAGCGACGAGTGCGTAGGAACGGTCCTTGCTCATCAGGCGGGAATTATGTAACGGCTTTGTCACAAAATGGGGATGTTTCAGGGCAATTTTAAGAAACAATAAGACAAAGCAACGAGAAATGTGGATTATTTAGAAGTGAAGGATTCCGAATAAACTTTATTTTGAAAAACCATGCTTCCACCATACGCAAGCGTGGCGTTTTTACCACATCGATATATATAACTCATCGTCGAATATCACGATTTCAGTGCATAGACGCCGCGCCGATAACGCTTTTCGGTCACCAATGTATCAACTTGTATGCGGCCCCTGCTGCTGCCAGGAATGGTATGCGGCCCCGGCGGTCGGATTGTGCGCGGTCAAAGGGCGTCGGGTTCACCCGCCTACCATGACTTGAGCGGGCCGGACGGCGCCCGCTGCGGGATTACGATCCCGCACTTTCCAAGGAGATGATCATGGCTACCATATTCAAACCCGGCGACGAAGAATTGCAACAACTAGTCAGCGCACGACGCGAGGAGGTGCTGCGACTGCAGCAATCCGAAGCGCTGCACCTTCAGGACATCGAAAAAAGGGGCGCGGACCGCGTCAACGCCATACGTGACGGCTTGCCGGCGGAATTCGTCGCGTTCATGGACAAGCAGGGCAAGGCGGACGATGACGCCAGTGGCGAGGCCAGCCGCGAAGTGGAGGACATCAAGAACAGATTGATCGCCACGGCCATCTCCGCCGAGGAGGAAACCGCCGCGCACCCGGGCCTGGCCGGCGGCCAGTTGGTCGCGCCCAGCGCGCTGGGCTGGTTCACCCCGTACTATGGCGTGTTGCACTGGTCGGACGGCACGGTGGTCTGGGAAGGCTACAATCCGGGCAACATCGACTTGTGGGTCTACGCCCAGGGCGCCGGCTCCGGCCTGGGCGGCACCGGCGCCGCTTCCAGAACGCTGATCATGGACTGGTGGTTCACTTACATACCAACCACCAGCGGCCTTTACAACCATTCGATCTCGGTGCCCTATCACGGCTTCTACATCGTCCGGGCCTTCGACGATTTCTTCACCTCCAAGGAGGCGCATGCGCGGATCGACTTGTCGGCTGCGGGCTACCAATATGGCTACAAGCCCACGAGCAGCGTCAACCTGCTCAACGTGCGTGGCCAGAACATCAACGTCAACAGTCGCTTCGACGGCTGGCGCACGATGTACTACGCGGACCTGCTGGCCGCCGACCGGGCGTACCTGAGGGTGTCGTCCTCCTTCTACGTGTATGCCCGCGGTAGCGCCTCGTACGCGCAGCTCAACTTCAACGACGGCCCCGCCAACTACATCGGCGTCCCATGGGTGTACGTCTACTAAGGCACGCAACGGGGCTCGCGGCGGGCCCCGTTTTCATCCACCGCCGGCCGGCACTCGCCGTCGCCGCATTCCGCCGCTAGTACACATCGCGCTGATAACGCTTTTCGTCGGCCAAGCTGTCCAGTTGCACATTCCCCAGTATCGCCTCGAGCGCCTGATGGACGCCGGCCGCCATGCCCTGCAGGCTGCCGCAGACATAGATCGCGGCGCCGTCGGCCACCCAGGCCCGCAACTTGTCGGCGCGGGCCGGCAGCAGGTCCTGCACATAGCGCGCCGCCCCGCCGTCGCGCGACCAGGCCAGGTCCAGGTCGAGCCGCCCCGCCAGGCGCATCGCCTCCAGCTCGTCCCGGTAATGGAAGTCGTGGGCGCTGTTACGTTCGCCGAACAGCAGCCAGTTGCGCCCCTGCCCGGCCAGCGCGCGCGCCTTGAGGTGGCCGCGCAGGCCGGCGATGCCGCTGCCGTTGCCGATCAGGATCAACGGCCGCCCCGCGTTGTCCTCCAGCCGGAAGCGGCGGTGCTGGCGCAGCCGCAGCCGCACCGTCCGGCCCGGCTGGACCTGGCGCGTCAGCCAGCCGGAGGCCACGCCGTGGCTGCCGTCGTCGTGGCGGTGCAGGCGCACCAGCAAGTGCACCCTGCCGTCGGCGGGGATCGAGGCGATCGAGTATTCGCGCGGACGCGATGGCTCGGCCGGCGCGGCGATCTGCACCAGGTCGCCCGACTGCCAGTCCGGCGACACGCCGCCCGGCGGCGTCAGCTCCAGGTGGTAGACCGGCGCCCCGGCGCTGCCCGGGTTGAGCGCCACGCGCGCGCTCAACTCCCAGTCCTCGAAGTCCGGCGCGCTCCAGTCCGGCGCGTCGCTGGTGCCGGCCAGGTGGCTCAATTGCTGGCGCCATTGCGCGATGGCGGCGTCGGCGCTGCGGTCGACCTCGATGCGCGGGAACAGGCTCTGCGCGCCGCGCGCGGCCAGCCAGGCGTCCAGCGCCCGGCCGAAGCCGCAGAATTGGGCGTAGGCGCTGTCGCCCAGCGCCAGCACCGCGTAGTGCAGCCGCGCCAGCGGCAATTCGGTGGTCATCAGGCGGCCGGCGAAGGCGGCGGCGGCATCGGGCGCGTCGCCTTCGCCGTAGGTGCTGACCAAAAACAGGATGCGCTCGGCGCGGCGCAGGTCGTCGGCGTCCAGTTCGGACAGCTCGCTCAATTGGGCCGCGATGCCGGCCAGCCGCAAGGTCGCCAGGGTTTGCTGCGCCAGCGCCTCGGCGTTGCCGGTCTGGCTGGCATAGGCGACGATCCAGCCGGGGGAAGCGGCCGCCTCGGCCTTGGCGCGCCGCGCCGCCTGGCGCTTGCGCCGGTGGCGCAGGTACGGCATCAGGCACACCAGGCCATAGCTGGCGCCCAGGCCTGCCACCAGCAGCAATCGGGTAGGGTCGTCGGTCCAGATCATTCAGCTTATTCGTTTAACATGGCGCGTAAATGGGAACTCATGTGTTCGGTGAAGCCGCCATCGGCGTCGCGGGCGACCAAGCGCGCCGCCAGCCCGTGGCGTTCGGCCAGCGCCAGGCCCTGTTCGGCGCCCAGCACCGTCAGCGCGGTCGACCAGGCGTCGGCCGCCATGCACTGGCCGTGCACCACGGTGACCGAGGCCAGGTCGTTGGCGATCGGCATGCCGCTGCGCGGATCGATTGTGTGCGAGTAACGTCGGCCGTCGAGCTCGAAGTAGCGGCGGTAGTCGCCCGAGGTGGCCACCGCCAGGCCGTGCAGCGCCAGCACCAGCGACGCGGGCGCCTCCAGGCCGGAGGCATCCCCCGCCTCCTCCAGCGCCACCCACCACGGCTGGCCGTCCGGTTTGACGCCGGCGCCGCGCAATTCGCCGCCGACCTCGACCAGATAATGCCCGATGCCCTGGGTTTTCAGATAGTAGGCCAGCCGGTCGACGCTGTAGCCCTTGGCCACGGCCGACAAATCGAGCTGCACGCCGCCCGGCTGCAGGGCCTTGCGCCCTTCGCGCTCCAGCCGCACGCCGGCGGCGGCCAACTGGGTGCACGCGACGGCGATCTCGTCGGGTGAAGGGGGAATGAATCCAGGCTGGTCGAAGCGTCCGTAAGGCCCGAAGCCCCACAGGTTGACCAGGGTGCCGGCGCACGGATCGTAGGCGCCGCCGGAATCGCGCGCCACATCCATCGCGAACGACAGCACATCAAAAAAGGCCGGCGGCAAGGCCCGCCAGCTGCCGGCCCCGGCGCGGTTGAAGCGGCCGAGGTCGGAATCGGGTTCCCAGTGGCTCATTTCGGCCACGATGGCATCGAGCTGCTGTTGCAGCCCGTGCTGGAGATGGTCGAGCGCAAGGGCGGCGGGCGAGCCTTCCGGCGCGGCCACCAGCCGCACCGACCAGCTGGTGCCCATGCTGCGGCCGGCGAAATCGCGTATGGCGCCGCCCGCCGGCGCCGGGTCGTCGGAAATATGATGAGGCAGGAGAACCCGGCGCATGCGGACCTTGTCGACGTGGACGTGGGAGTAGCGGGCCGGATTACTCCGGCAGGATTTCCACCGTCGCCGCGTAGGTGGCGCGGCGCGGCGCCATCTGCGGTGGCTGGCCCTGCACCTGCGGCGCGGCCGCCGGCCAGCTGCTGCTGACCATGTACATGCCGGCCGCCGGCAGGGTGAACGTCAGCTCGCCCTTGGCGTCGGTGTTCTGGCGGATCTCGCCCAGGGTGCCGCGATAGCGCACACCGCCCGGGATCAGGCTCACGCCCTGGTTGGCCGCCGGCTTGCCGTCGAGCAGGAAACGCCAGGTCGCCTTCTCGCCGGCGCGCAGGTCGTTCGGATGGGTGACGGGTACCATCTCCAGGCCCACGCCGGTGGCCTTGAAGACCGCCATGTCCGGGTCGCCGGTGGTGACGAAGGTCTCCAGGCGGCTGTCGGTGCGGGTGAGCTTGACCTCGGTCGCATCGGCCGGCACGTCCTTGGCCAGGGTTTCCTCGGTGCCACGGAAGCGCTTCATCTCGCCGGCCGCGTTCTTGTAGCTGCCGAACACGTTCTTCGACACCAGCTCGATCTTATAGGTGCCCGGCTTGGGCAGCTTGAGGTCGAAGCTGTTGCGCATCTTGCCATTGGCGACGTTCTGCTTTTCCAGCTTGGCGCCGTCCGGGCCGGTGATGACGACGGTGTCGATCTTCAGCGGCTGGTGGTCGACATCGAACAGGCCTTCCGAGATGGCGGCGTCGATCGTGACCCAGGCTTCCTTGCCCTCGACCAGGGTCGATGTCGGCAGCAGCCACGGCTTGTGGGCGTGCGCGCTCAGCGCCATGCCGGCCAGCGCCAGCGCGACCAGTGATTTATTCAGTGTAGACATGTCCCCTGCTTTCTTATGGTTTCAGTTGTACAACCACGGCGCCCAGCTCTTCCTTGCCCTGGCCGGTGAGATTTTGCGCCGACTTCGGCGGCCACTGCAGCGGCACCTTGACCACCTCGCGTCCGCCCGCCTCGCGCGCCGCTTCCACCAGCAGGGTGTAATTACCCGCCGGCAGCTTGTCGAGCGCCGCCTTGGCGCCCGGGAAGGTCAACGATACTTCGCCCGGCGCCTTGGTCGCGCCGCTGACGCCGTCCATCGGCATGGCGACGTCGCGCCCGGTCTTGCGCCACCACTGGCGCATGTCCTTGAGCCACTTGGTGCCGGCGTTGTCCTTCTTCTTGGTGTCATACAGCACGGCCAGGTTGGTCACCACTTTCTGGTCGGCGTTCTCCAGCCACGCGGCGATGTAGGGACGGTGGTATTCGGCAACGTTCAATTGCGGCACGTCGAGTTTGAGGGCCAGATCGGCGCCCATGGCCGAGGCGCTGGCCAGCGGCAGGCTCAGTGCGATGGAATAACGTAATTTCATGGAGTACCCGTGCGAGGTGAAAGGGGTTGGAAAATTAGTGTATGAACAGCAAGGCGATGACAAACGGAATCAAGATACCCAGGCCGACCATCGGCCAGGTGAACGGCCGGTTGGCGGCGTGGAACTTCAGGATCAGCAAGCCGGTGATGCAAAACACCAGGCAGGCGCCGGCGAAGATGTCGATGAACCAGTTCCACGCGGCGCCCGTGTTGCGGCCCTTGTGGACGTCGTTGAGCCAGGAGATCCAGCCGCGGTCGGTCTTTTCGAATTCGGCCGCGCCGTCCTCCAGCGCGATGCGCACCCAGGCGTCGCCGCCGGCCTTGGGCATCGGCAGGTAGACCTCGTCGGCGGCCCATTCGGCGGCGCGGCCGCCGGCCTGCACCTTCCAGGTGTCGCTCAACCATTGTTCGGCCGCCGCCGGCAGCGGCTCCTTGGCGCCGTCGTGGTCGGCGGCGTAGGCGCGCAACTGCGCCGTCAGCGCCGCCGGCACGGTGGCCTGCTGGCGCACGATCGTCGGCTTGGCCTCGATCTGCGAGGCGTGGTTCAGGGTGATGCCGGTAATGCTGAACAAAAACATGCCGAGCAGGCATAGAGCCGAGCTGATCCAGTGCCACTGGTGCAGGTTCTTCAGCCATACCGCGCGGCTGGCATTGCTGGCTTGTGGAGCGCTCACTTCATGTCCTTAACTCATGTCCTCGGTGAAATAGTTGCCTTTGAGCAGGCACAAACACAAATGATAATTATTATCATTTACGTTGTCAACCTGTCCAATGTAACGCCTGTGTAAAGTTAGTTGGTTAAACTGCATTCACGCTAGCGTGAGAGCGCGTACAGACCGTGGCCCCGGCGACACGTATGCTGGGCCGAAATCATCCTTTTGTCATGGAGGCGCATCATGCCGCTGTATTCGCAAGACCAGATCAACACCATCTCCGCCAAGATCAAGGATGTGCGTTTCGGCATGTTCACCACCTTCGACGCGGAACACGTGCTCACCAGCCGGCCGCTGACCACCCAGCAGCTCGACAACGAGGGCAACCTGTGGTTCTTCGCCTCGGACGAGGCCGCCTTCATGCTCGACCTGCCGCAACATCCAGGCGTCAATATCAGCTACTCCGACCCGGAGCGCAACCTTTACCTGTCCATTTCCGGACGCGCCTACGTGCTCAAGGACCGCGCCAAGGCGCGCGAACTGTGGAGCGCGGCGGCCCGCAGCTGGTTCCCCGAGGGCGTCGACGATCCGCACCTGAGCCTGATCCGCGTGCGCATCGAGTCGGCCGAGTACTGGGACGCCGGTTCGACCAAGATGAAGCAGCTGGTGCGGATCGCCCGGGCCGCCATCACCGGCCGCGCGCCGGTGGCCATGGGCCGCCACACCACCATCTGCCTGTGATCCCACCCGCCTATGCGGGTGCCGCGGCGGGCGCGCAAAAAAAAGAGACCCGCGGGCGTATCGTCCGCAGGTCTTAAAACGGCCGGGCCCAGAGGAGAAGGCGCGAGCCGCACATCAAAGGTTGATCAGGATTTGGAACCGGCGCTCCCCGGGGAACCGGAACGGCTGCCACCACGGCCCGCCTTGCCGACGCCGCTTCCGCCCCGCTCGTCATCCTCCTCACGCGCACTGCCCTTGTTGCCGCCCCCCGAACCGCCGCGCGAGGCGCCTGTACTGCTTTGGCTGTTGGTATCGTTTTTGTGGCTCATCGCGCCGGCGCGGCGCGCTTCTTCCGAAGTGAATTCGTGGGCCGTGCCTTTTTCATGCGCCGCGCGGCCGCCTTCGGCCGCTATCTGCCGCTGCTGCTCCGGGTCCATCGACGCGAAGCCGCGCTTTTTAGGTTCGCTCTGCTCGTTGCCGGGTTTGTCGCCCTGCTTGCTGCCTCGACTGCCGCCGCTATTTCCACCGCTATTTCCACCGCTATTTCCACTTCTCTCGCTAGTAGCCATGATCGTCTCCTTGGATGAATCGCATCATCCCTGCTTGCTTCACAGGTGGAGCCATCGTAGTGCACGACCCAGCGGCGGAATATAGGACATGCGCAGCAGAGAATGTAGGACCACTCCCTGTACAGTCCCCCGGCGGCGGCTTCAACAACGCCAGCGTCGCCTAGGCCGGCGCGACATGCGGTTTGACAGGCACCTCGACGACGGTATCGCCGCTGGTGACGAACAGCCGCTCGCCCGGCTCCGGCAGCACGGGGTGGCCACCGGTGAAGGCGCCGAACGCGGGCAGCACCACCCTGCCCTCGCCGACCAGAAAACACGGCAGCAGCAGCGAATCCCAACCGGCGCGCAAGCGGTACACGGGATGCACGTGGCCGGCCATCAGATAACCGGACACCAGCAGGTCGGGATGGTGGCAGAACGCGAACGGCGCCTGCCGCAGCGGCTCGTCGACCATGTCGATGGCCAGCCGGGCCGGCGGATCGCCGGCGTGGGCGTCGTGGTTGCCGCGCACGACCGTCAGTTTCAGCGCCGGCCGCGCCAGGCGCCAGCCGTGGATCGCCGTCATCGTCGCCTCGGCGTGGGCCGCCTTCGCATGCAGGAAGTCGCCCAGGAACAGGATCTCGCGCACCGCGTGCCGCGCCAGCAAGCCGTCGAGCGCGCGCAGATTGGCCGACGTCGTCCCGCCCGGCACCGGCACGCCCAGCGCGCGGAACGAGGCCGCCTTGCCGAAGTGGATATCGGCGATGATCAGCATTTTTTCGCGCGGCCAGTACAGCGCCTTCTCCGGCAACAGCAGCACCTGCTCGCCCGCCAGCTCGATGGCCAGGGTGCCCGCCATGCCGGCGACGCCGGCTTCCTCCATCTGTTGTGCCTTGCTGATTGCAATTGTCATGGTCCGGCCGCCTTTTCAAGTTCGCGCACCAGCCTGGCGACGCGATCCGACAGTTTTTCGGTACTGAGCTTTTCGCGGAAGCGCTCGACCATCAGCGCGAAGCCGAACGGCGTCGCCCGTTTGGTTCCATGATAACTGACTTGACGCGTTTGCAACGCCTCTAATGTGGCGCGCAGGCGGTTCAATTCCAGTTCCTGCTCGAGCACCTCGCGCTGGGCCTGGGTTAGTAGCAAATTGCCAGCGTCGTGCTGGGTGAACACCGCATAGAACAGCGACGACGACGCCTGCAACTGGCGCGCGCTTTTGGGCTGTCCGGGATAGCCCTGGAACACCAGCCCGGCGATGCGGGCGATCTCGCGGAAGCGCCGCTGCGACAGCTCGGTCGCGTTCAGGCTGGCCAGCACGTCCTCCAGCAAATGGTCGGTGCTGAACAGCCCTACGCGCGCCCCGTCGCCCGGACCGATCAGCGCAGCCCAGTCGATCTCCTGCGGCGCCAGCAACTCGAAACCGTAGTCGTTGACGGCGATCGAAAACGTCACCGGCGTCACCCTGCCGACCCGCCACGCCAGCAAGGACGCCAGCCCGATGTGCACCGAGCGCCCGGCGAACGGGAACATGAACAGGTGGCGGCCCTCGCGGCTCCGCATGCTCTCGACCACGGTGGTGTCCGGCGTCGGCAGCGCCGACCAGCGCCGCTGGATCTCCAGCAGCGGCTTGATCGCCTGCATCTCCGGTCCCTCGTAGCGGTCCAATGTGGCGAGCCGCAGCTGCTCCAGCGCCGCGTGCGCCAGCTCGGACGACATCGGCATCTTGCCGCCCTGCCAGCGCGGCACCGCGCCTTTCTTGGCACCGGTGGCGCGCCGCACGTAGGCGGTCATCTCGTGCAGGCGGACGAATTCCAGGATGCGGCCGCCGAACAGGAAATGGTCGCCCTTGCGCAGGCGCGAAATGAACGATTCCTCGACGCTGCCGATGCGCCCGCCGGTCAGGAATTTAACCTGCAGCGAACTGTCGGAAACGATGGTGCCGATGCCCATGCGGTGGCGCCGTCCCAGCGCCACGTCGGGCACGCGGTAGACGCCCTCCTCGTCCGGCAGCACGCGCCGGTATTCCGGATACACGGCCAGCGTCTGGCCGCCGCGCGCCACGAAGTCGAGCGCCCACTGCCATTCCTCCCGGCCCAGATTACGGTACGACCAGGCGGTGCGCACCTCCGCATACAGCGCCTCGGAACGGAAGCCGCCGCCCAGCGCCATCGTCACCAGGTGCTGCACCAGCACGTCGAGCGGCTTGTCGGGCACCGGCCGCGCCTCGATGTCGCGCGCGGCCACCGCCTGTCGGGCGCCGGCCGCTTCCAATAGCTCCATGCTTTGCGTCGGCACCAGGGTCAGGCGCGAGATCCTTCCCGGCGCGTGGCCGCTGCGGCCGGCCCGCTGCAGCAGCCGCGCGATGCCCTTGGCGCTGCCGATCTGCAGCACGCGCTCGACCGGCAGGAAGTCCACGCCCAGGTCCAGGCTGGAGGTGCACACCACCGCCTTCAGCTGGCCTTGTTTCAAACCCTGCTCGACCCAGTCGCGCACCTCCTTGTCGAGCGAGCCGTGATGCAGTGCGATCAGCCCGGCCCAGTCGGGTCGCGCCTCCAGCATGTGCTGATACCACAGCTCCGCCTGCGAACGGGTGTTGGTGAACACCAGCGTGGTCGCGTGCTTTTCGATCTCCGCGATGACCGGCCCGAGCATCTGTATGCCCAGGTGGCCGCCCCACGGAAAGCGCGACGGGTTGGCCGGGATCAGCGTGTCGACCAGGATCTCCTTGGCGACATGGCCCTCGACGGTGACGCCGTCCGGCATCAACGCCCGCTTGGCCTGGTCCAGGTTGCCCAGCGTGGCCGACAGCCCCCACACCAGCAGCGACGGATTCCACATGCGCAGGCGCGCCAGCGCCAGCTGCGTCTGCACGCCGCGCTTGTTGCCCATCAGCTCGTGCCATTCGTCGATGATGATCATGTCGAGCTGGGCGAACTGGGTCGCCGCCTCCGCCTTGCTGAGCAGCAGGGTCAGGCTCTCGGGCGTGGTGATCAGCGTGTCGGGCAGCTTCTTGTTCTGCCGTGCGCGTTGCGCGGAGCTGGTGTCGCCGGTGCGCGCCTCGATTTGCCAAGCGCTTTTGCCGCCGGTCGCAAGCCCGGCTAGCGCCTCCAGCGACTCCTGCAACGCCCGCAAGGTATCGGCGGCCAGCGCCCGCATCGGCGTGATCCACAGCACCTTCAGTCCCGCCCTGGGTTTGGCCACAGCCGCCGCCCGTTGCAACGCGGCGAACCACACCGCGTAGGTCTTGCCGGCGCCGGTGCTGGCGTGCAGCAGCCCCGAGTGGCCGGCCGCCGCCGCCGCCCACACCTCGCGCTGGAACGGGAACACGCTCCAGCCGCGCGCGGCGAACCAGGCCTTCGTTTGCGCGACCGCCGCCGCGGTCTTCAGCTTCGCTGGCACGGGGCCTGGCAGACCGCTCATGATGTCGCCAGCAGGCTTTTCAGCGTATCGAGCGTGTCCGCTTCGTCGATCGATTTATCATCGCGCTGGCGCAGGATGCGGGGGAAGCGCACGGCGATGCCGGACTTGTGGCGCGGCGAGCTGGCGATGCCCTCGAAGCCGATCTCAAACACCATGCTGGGCGTGACGCTGCGCACCGGCCCGAATTTTTCCACCGTGGTCTTGCGGATGGCATGGTCCACCTTGGCGATCTCGGCGTCGGTCAATCCCGAGTAGGCCTTGGCGAACGGCACCAGCTTGCGCTCGCCGCCGTCCTCCTTCTCCCACACGGCGAAGGTGTAGTCGGTGTACAGCGACGCCCGCCGCCCATGGCCGCTTTGCGCGTAGATCAGCACCGCGTCGACGCTGTACGGATCGATCTTCCACTTCCACCAGGTGCCGACGTTCTTGGTGCGGCCGACGCCGTACTTGGCGTCGTTCGCCTTGAGCATCATGCCCTCGACGCCGCGCTCGCGCGATTCCCCGCGGATTTGCGCCAGGTGCTCCCAGCTGTCGGCGACGATCAGCGGCGACAGGCGCAGCTGCGGCGCCGCCTGCTGCGCGCGCAGCATGTTCACCAGCTGTTCGAGCATGCGCCGCCGTTCCGACTGCGGCAGCTCGCGCAGGTCGCGGCCGTCCATCTCCAGCAGGTCGTAGGCCACCAGCACGGCCGGCAGTTCGCCCAGCAGGCGCGCCGACACCTGCTTGCGGCCCATGCGCTTTTGCAGGTCGGCGAACGGCGCCGGCGCGTTGCCGCCATGCCAGATCAAAATCTCGCCGTCGATCACCACGCCGTCCGGCAGGCGCAGCGCCGCCAGTTCCGGGAAGCGCTCGGTGATCAAATCCTCGCCGCGCGACCACAGCCAGTTCTGGCCTTCGCGGCTGACCAGTTGCGCGCGCATGCCGTCGTATTTCCATTCGACCTGCCAGTCCGACAGCGCCCCCAGCGAGGCCGGTTCGCGGTCCAGCAGCGCGTGGGCCAGGAAGAAGGGATACGGCTGGCCGCCGCGCTGGGCGTGCTCCTCCGGCGTGTGGGCGGCGATCAGTTGCAGGAAACCGGCCGGCGTCGGGCTGACGCTGCCGTCGGTCCAGCCCATCAGGCGCTGCGCGATCAGCTTGCTGTCGAGGTTGGCGATGGCGCTGAGCGCGCGCGTCACCAGCAGCCGCGACACGCCGACGCGGAAGCCCCCGCCGATCAGCTTGGTGAGCAGGAAGCGCTCGCGCGTGTCGAGCTGGTCCCAGTACAGCAGCAGCGCCGCGCGCACCGCCTCCGGCGCGGCGCCGCGCAAGGGCGCGATGCCCAGCTCGATCCAGTCGGCCAGGCCGATGTCGCTCGGCTGGCTGGGCGGCGGCAGGATATGGGCGATGGTCTCGGCCAGGTCGCCGACCGCGTGATAGCACTCGTCGAACAGCCAGTCGTCCAGGCCCGAGTACTCGATGGCGAACTGACGCAGCAGCTTGGTCGGCACCGCCTGGCGCGGTTTGCCGCCGGCCAGGAAGTACACGGCCCAGGCCGCATCCTGCGGCGCCGCGCTGCTGAAGTAGGCTTGCAGCGCCGCCAGCTTGCGGCTGGTGGAGGTCGTTTCGTCGAGTTCCGCGTAAAGACGGGCGAAATCACGCATCGGCGGCTCCTTCCGTTTCGGTGACGCTGGTGTTGGCCCCGGCTGTCGCCACGGGGTCCGCCGCGACGCCGGCGGCGGCGACCTCGTCCGCCTCGTCGTCGCCGTATTCGGTGTCGAAGCCGCTGGCCTGCAAGCCCTGCTGCTGCAACCAGCGCACCAGCACCGGGATCGACCCGTGGGTGACGATCACCCGCTCGGCGCCCGTGGCCGAGATCGCCTGCATCAATCCCGGCCAGTCGGCGTGGTCGGACAGCACGAAGCCGCGATCGACGCCGCGCCGGCGCCGCGCGCCGCGCAGCTGCATCCAGCCGCTGGCGAAGGCGTCGCTGAAGTCGCCAAAGCGCTTGATCCACGGCGAGCCGGCGGCCGACGGCGGCGCGATGACCATGGCACGGCCGATGGCCTGCTTGTCGACCTCGCCCACCATGACGGTCGGCGGCAGCCACACGCCGTCGTCGCGGTAGACCTGGTTCAGGGTCTGCACGGCGCCGTGGCAGATGATGGGCCCGATCTCGGGGTCCAGTCCGCTCAGGATGCGCTGCGCCTTGCCGAAGCTGTAGCACTGCATGACGCTGGCGCGTCCCTGCTCGGCGTTGGACCGCCACCAGTCGTTGATGTCGTCATACACCTCCTGCTGCGGCTGCCATTGGTAGATCGGCAGGCCGAAGGTCGACTCGGTGATGAAGGTATCGCAGCGCACCGGCTCGAACGGCGTGCAGGTGCTGTCCGCCTCGACCTTGTAGTCGCCGGACGCCACCCACACCTGGCCCTGGTACTCCATGCGCACCTGTGCCGAACCCAGCACGTGACCGGCCGGGTGCAGCGAGATCGTCACACCGTTGTGCACCACCCGCTCGCCATAGGCCAGTCCCTCGATGTGGATCGGCCCCAGGCGCGACTTGACCACGTTCACACCGGTCTCGGCCGTCAGATAGTGCTGATGGCCGCCCCGGGCGTGATCGCCGTGCGCGTGCGTGATGACGGCCCGTTCCACCGGCCGCCAGGGGTCGATATAGAACTGGCCGGGCACGCAATACAGGCCTTCCTTGCGGACGACCACCAAGTCGGAGGAAGTAGATGCGGGTGTGGACATGAACAGCTCTCAGAAAACGGCTTTTAGCCACGATAGCCGATTCTGTCGCCCGTCATATGCCTCCGTCTGTCAGGCAACGCACCTTCATCAGGGATCGATGAACTCCGCCATGAAGCTGATGTTGTCGTCTTCCTGTCCGTTGATGACGACATGGTCGTCGCCTATCATCATCATGGCGGCGAGGTCGAGGCCTCTTACAGTTGGGCTTGGCTGTGCCGGCCCGCCCTCGCTGCCGGTGTGTCGTTGTTCTTGTTCTTGCTTATCATTATTTTTTGGCTTGCCCTGACGCTGTGAGTCGGCGTTCTTTTTTCTGGTCGACATAAATTTTCCGTTTGGATTGGTAAAAGACGCGTCCATACAAGTCGTGACGCACTGCGACAAGAGTAGCCTGCATGGCAGGCGCGCGCCATCGGAGACTGCCTACATTTACCGTAGGAGGGACGTGGCCCCAGTCAGGCGTTCACGCCCTGCCTGAACCTTGCCGGTGCGCGTCCGGCCCGCTTGGGCTACCATAGCGGCTTGGCCGAGGCCCACCCGCGCTTCGCGTATCCTCAATCGACAAAATTGATTAATAGATATTAAGAATATTATGACCTTTACCCTCAGCGACACCGCCTATAGCACCGACACCCCGGAAGCCAAGCTCGCCATGTTCGACGACCTGCGCTCGCAATTGACGGGCCTGGTGCACGGCGAGAGCGACTTGATCGCCAACACCGCCAACTTCAGCTCGCTGGTGTTCAACAGCATGCCGGGCTTGAACTGGGCCGGGTTCTACTTCCTCAAGGGCGACGAGCTGGTGCTCGGACCGTTCCAGGGCAAGCCGGCCTGCATCCGCATCAAGAAGGGGCGCGGGGTGTGCGGCACCACGGTGGTGGAGGGGAAATCGATCGTCGTGCCGGATGTGCACGCGTTCCCCGGGCATATCGCGTGTGATGTGAATTCGCGCTCGGAGCTGGTGGTGCCGGTGCGCGGCGCCGACGGCGAGATCGTCGGCGTGTTCGATCTGGACAGCCCGCTGCCGAACCGCTTCGACCAGACCGATGCCGAGGGGATCGAGGCGCTGGTCAAGGTGTTGGAAGCGACGCTGGCGGACGCATAATCCCGCGCATGGCGGTGGAAAAACCTCGGAAACACGTAGGTCGGATTAGCGCAGCGTAATCCGCCATGGTTGAGTCGCCGGCGGCCCATGCATTGGTGGATTACGGCGTTCCGCCTAATCCCCCCTACGTGCCTCCGTGGCGACTCATGCTCAGCTGACTGGCCCTGGCCAACAACAACGTCCGCTCGCGCTCGTTCTGCGTCAATTGCGCGGCGCGCTCCAGCTCCGCCCTCGCCTCCTCGTTGCGCCCCAGCTTGGCGAGAAAATCCCCCCGCACGCTCGGCAGCAGGTGGTAGTTCTTCAGCGCCGCCACATCCAGCAAGCCGTCCACCACCTCCAGCCCCGCCTCCGGCCCGAACGCCATCGACACCGCCACCGCCCGGTTAAGTTCGACCACCGGCGACGGCGCCAGCTGCGACAACGCGTCGTACAGCGCGGCGATCCGTCCCCAGTCCGTATCCGACGCCAGCCGCGCCCGCGCATGACAGGCGGCGATCGCGGCCTGCACGCCATACGGCCCCAGCCCCCGGCCGGTGCGCTCGGCCCGCGCCAGCGCCGACAAACCGCGCCGTATCAACAACTGGTCCCAGCGCGACCTGTCCTGCTCCAGCAACAGTATCGGCTCGCCGCCCGGCCCCACCCTTGCGCGGGCGCGCGACGACTGGATCTCCATCAGCGCCACCAGGCCGTGCACCTCCGGCTCCCGCGGCGCCAGCTCGGCCAGGATGCGCCCCAGCCGCAGCGCCTCCTCGCACAACGCCGGCCGCATCCAGTCGGCGCCGGCGCTGGCCGAATAGCCCTCGTTGTAAATCAGATAGACCACTTGCAGTACCGACGCCAGCCGCTCGACCAGCTCGTGCGCGCGCGGCGCCTCGAACGGCACCTTGGCCTCGGCCAGCGTGCGCTTGGCGCGCACGATGCGCTGCGCCACCGTCGATTCCGGCACCAGGAAGGCGCGGGCGATCTCCTCGGTGCTCAGACCACCCAATAGGCGCAACGTCAGCGCCACCCGGCCGTCGGTCGGCAGCACCGGATGGCAGGCCACGAACACCAGGCGCAGCAAATCGTCGCCGATGTCGTTCTCCAGCGCGTCGGCCACGGCCGCCTCCAGGTCCGGCGCGGCGTCCTGCAACATGCCCTCGATCTCGTAGCCGAGCGCCGCTTCCTTCTCCTGATGCAGCTGGCGCCGCCGCAGCACGTCCAGCGCGCGGTTCTTGGCGACCGTGGTCAGCCAGGCGGCCGGTTGCTCGGGCACGCCGGTTGCGGGCCAGCGCTCCAGCGCCAGCACCAGCGCGTCCTGCGCCAATTCCTCGGCTTGGCCGACATCGCGCAGCATGCGCGCCAGCACGGCGATGATCCTGGCGGATTCCATCCGCCACACCGCCTCGACGATCCGGGCGACGTCAGAGGCCACGGTTCTTCTTGCCGAAGGCGCCGCGCAGGCCCGCCTCCAGCAATTCGGCGCGCAGGCGCTCCTCGGCCGCGCGCATCTCGGGGGTGAATTCCTGGTGCTCGATGCGCTCGCACGCCTCGCGTATCTCCAGGGTCAGGTCGCCCCGGTGCGGATACGGATAGGCCTTGGCCCAGGCGATGGCTTCTTCCCGCGTGGCCGCCTGCACCATCCAGTAGCCGGCGATCAGTTCCTTCACTTCGGTGAACGGGCCGTCGACCACCGTGGTCTTCGAATTGGCGAAATGCACGCGCGCGCCGGTGCGGGTGCCGCGCAGGCCGGCGCCGGCCAGCAGCACCCGCTCGCGCACGGCCGCCTCGTTGCTCTCGTTCATACGGTCGATGACTTCCGGCGGCGGCGCCAGGTCGGCCTCCGCCTCGACGTCCGAACGCAGGAACACGACATAACGCTTGAGCGCCACGTCGCGCCGCGGCATGTTGCCCAGCACCGTGCCGCGCTCGTCGATGCTGTGGCAACCGCCGACGCAACCGGGATCGCGGATTTCATAGACCGCGCCGCTGTCGAACAACGGCCACCAGCGCACCTGCTCGATGACGTCCTCGCGCGAGGCGGCCTCGACCAGGGTGAAGCCGGCGACCAGCTCCTTGGGCGAAAACGGGCCGGTGCTCTGCAACCACTCGCCGTCGCGGCGCGTCAGGCGCACCGCCTCGGTGCTGGGACGCAGAAAAACGCCCGGTTCCAAAGCCGGCGGCTGCTCGCCCCGCTCCGTGCTCTGGTTGGCGCGGCGCAGTACCATGAATTCCATTGCTTGCTCCTGAAAAAGATTCAGCGTAAAGGTAGCAGCTTCACAAGCGTGCGCGCAAGGCCTCTTCCCGCGCCACGATCTCGGGCGTGGCGGCGTCGCCGAAATCCTCCAGTTCGAACACCTGGCGGATCTCGATCTCGGACGGGCCGTCGGACGGATTCGGGCAGCGCTTCATCCATTCGATGGCCTCCTCCTTCGACTTGACCTGGATCAGCCAAAAGCCCGCGACCAGCTCCCTGGTCTCGGGGAACGGGCCGTCGATGACGGTGCGCTGCGTGCCCTCGTAGCGGATGCGCGCGCCCTTGGAACTGGGTTGCAGGCCCTCGCCGGCCAGCAGCACGCCGGCGTTGACCAATTCCTCGTTGAACTTGCCCATGGCGGTCAGCAACTCGGTGCTCGGCATCTTGCCCGCCTCCGAGTCCCCGGTGGCTTTGACGATGATCATGAATCTCATGATTGCGGCCCGCATTCAGGGTTCATCGATTGCATCGCCTCGTTCATCTCTTCCGGCGTCATGTCCTTGACATGGGTGGCGATCGACCAATTGTGGCCGAACGGATCGACGACCTGGCCGTAGCGGTCGCCCCAGAACTGGTTCTCCAGCGGCATGCGCACGGTGGCGCCGGCGGCGACCGCCTGCGCGAACACCCGGTCCACGTCCGGCACGTAGACGTGCATGGTCACGGGACTGCCGTTGAGTTTTTTGGGGCCGACGCTGCCATAGTCGGGAAACTCGTCGACCAGCATCACGGTCGAGTCGCCGATGCGCACGCTGGCGTGCATGATCTTGCCGTCCGGCGTCTGCATGCGGGCAGTTTCGACCGCGTCGAAGGCTTTTTTATAGAATTCGATGGCGTCGGCCGCGCCGTCGCACACCAGGTGCGGGGTGACCGTGTGCATGTCGCGGGGGACGGGTTCTACTGGTGCAGTCATGGTGATCTCCTAAGTGTGGTTGAACCGAGTGAGACATCCCACTCTACCTCCACGACGAAGCAGCGCAAACCAAATCGACAGCTTTTTTTAAATATTTTGCGTTTTTTTAAACGACAGGAAAAAAACCGTGTTGACGCCCGGAACGCTATCGACCCGGATCTTTCCATCATGCAATTCCATGATCGCGCGCACGATCGACAGGCCCAATCCAGCCGAGTGCGCATGGTCCGAGCGGGCCGGATCGGCGCGGTAATAACGGTCGAAGATATGCGGCAAGTGTTCGGCGGCGATGCCGGGGCCGGTGTTACTGACGGCCAATTCCACGCCGTCGGCCGTGGCGCGCGCCGACAAGGCCACCTCGCCGCCGGCCGGCGTGTGGCGGATCGCGTTCGACACCAGGTTGCCCACCGCGCGCTGCAGCAGCACCGGATCGACGTCGATCCGCAGCGGCGGCGCTTCGACCGTCAGCCGCACGCCGACATCGTCGGCGAGGATCTCGAAATAGTCGTGGATGCGTTGCAGCTCGGCGCCCAGATCGACCGGTTCGCGCCGCAAGCCGAGCTGGGCGTTGTCGACCCGCGCCAGGAACAGCGTGTTCTCGATCATGCGCGCCAGCCGCTCGTATTCCTCGGAGTTGGAGGCCAGCAGCGCCTGGTACTCCTGCACCGTGCGCGGACGCGACAGCGCCACCTGGGTCTCCATCATCAAGGTGTTGACCGGCGTGCGCAGGTCGTGCGCGAGGTCGGCGGCAAAGCCGGACAGGCGCTGCACGCCATCCTCCAGCCGGTCGAGCATGGCGTTGAAGGCCTGGCCCATCTCGCGCAGCTCGACCGGCGCGTCCTCCACCGACAACCGCGTATTGAGGCGGCTGGTATTGATATCGTTGGCCTTGCCGATGACCGAGCGCAAGCGCCGCATGCTGTGGCGCACGATGGCGTAGCCGAACAAGGCGGCCAGGGTCGCGCCCACGCACAAGGCGACGAACAGGTCGACCGCGTAATTGCGCATGATGCGCAGCCGGTCCGAGCGCTCGCGCGCCAGGGTGATCTGCACCGGCTGGCCGTCCGCGCCCACCAGCCCGACCGCGCTGACCATGCGCCCGGTGCCCATGGCCGGCGTCCAGTCGTGCACGTCGGCCAGGGTCAACGCCCGCCGTGGCGGCACGCGCGCGACCTGCGGCAGGGGCCGCGACGTCAGCGAGGTACGCAGCAAGGTCATGCCGTCCGGGCTCCTGACGCTGAGCATGAAATCGTCATGGCCGAACAGCGCATCGGTCAGCGGCCGCGGATTTTGCGCGATCGCCTGCGGCGACGGCAGCTCGGCCAGGATGCGGCGGATCTGCGCCACCTTGCCGATCAACTCGATGTCGTCGCGCTCGGCCATCTGGCTGGCCAGGGTCTGGTACAGGTAGGCGCCCACGGCGAGGAAGGTCGCCACCGCCACCGCCGACAGCAGCAGCGCCACCCTCAGGGTCAGCGACAGCGGACGCGGCCTGCGCGCCCTGGGCGCGGGCGTGGCACGCGCCGCCGTCACGCGCGCTCCTCGACCAGGTAACCGATGCCGCGCACCGTCTGGATCAGCTTGAGCGGGTACGGGTCGTCGATCTTGGCGCGCAGCCGGCGGATCGCGACATCGACCACGTTGGTGTCGGAATCGAAGTTCATGTCCCACACCATCGACGCGATCTGCGTGCGCGACAGCACCTCGCCCTGGCGCTTGGCCAGCAGGTGCAGCAGCGCGAACTCCTTGGCCGTCAGCTCGATGCGCTGGGCCTGGCGCGTGACGCGGCGGCGCAGCACGTCGATCTCCAGATCGGCCACGCGCAGCACGTCGGCCTCGCGCACCGGCCCACGCCGCATCAGGGTCTTGATGCGGGCCAGCAGCTCGGCGAAGGCGAACGGCTTGACCAGATAGTCGTCGGCGCCCAGCTCCAGCCCCTTGACCCGGTCGGCCACGTCGTCGCGCGCGGTCAGGAACAGCACCGGCGTGTGCTTGCGCTCGCGCAGCTTGGCCAGCACCGCCCAGCCGTCCATTTGCGGCAGCATCACGTCCAGCACGATCAGGTCGTAGTCGTGTTCCAGCGCCAGCGCCAGGCCGTCGACGCCGTTGCGCGCCAGGTCCGCCACGTAGCCGGACTCGCGCAAGCCCTTGACCAGATAATCGCCCGCCTTGGGCTCGTCTTCCACCACCAGTATTTTCATGCTGCCATTGTCCCGGGTTTGAGGGCCGTTGTGGATTACAAATCCGTCATTCGACCGTCAAGGATACAGGATGGCCGGCGCGCGCCTCATCTGGCCGAACTGGCCGAACTGGCCGCACGGGCCGCCTCCAGGATCAGCTTGGCCACTTCGTCGGGGTGCGAGAGCATCGCCACGTGGCTCGATTCCAGCTCGACGGTCTTGGCGCCCATGCGCTTGGCGACGAAGCGCTCCAGCTCCGGCGACGTGGTGCGGTCGTTGGTGGAGACGGCATAGTAGGTCGGCTTGACCTTCCATGCCGCCTGCGTGGTGCGGCTGGCGAACAGGTTCTGCGCCACCCTTCCCTGGGAGGCGTACAGCACGCGCGCCCTGGCCGGGTCGATATCGCCGGCGAAGTCGCGCACGAAGGCTTCTTCGCTCAACTGCGCGAAGCCGTCGGCGGTCTTGACCAGGCCGGCGGCGGCCGGCGGCGCGGGGAACTTCGCCGCCAGCGCGCCGTAGTCCTCGCCGGCATCGGGCGCGCGCGCGGCCAGGTAGACCAGCGCCGCGACCTTGTCGTCGGTGCCGGTCTCGCTGATCACGGTGCCGGCCCACGAGTGGCCCACCAGGATGGTCGGGCCGTCCTGCTGCGCCAGCGCGCGGCGCGTGGCGGCGGCGTCGTCGGCCAGCGACGTCAGGGGGTTCTGCACCGACGTCACGTGCATGCCGGCCTGCTGCAAGCGCGCGATGACGTCGTTCCACCCCGAGCCGTCGGCGTAGGCGCCGTGCACCAGCACGACGTTGCGGATGGCCGGGACAACGGCGGACGGCGCCGCGGCCGCGTGGCCGGCGGCCAGCGCGGAGCTCAGGCCGAAGGCGGCGACGGCGGCGGCTAAGGAACGGTTTTTCATGACGGGCTCCATACAAGTTAAAAACCCAGTATAGAAACCGCACGATGACTTGAAGATGACGCCGGGATTACAAAATGATTACAGCGCGCCGTCGAACCCCGGCGTGGCCGCGAACACCCCGGCGATGTGGTCGATGAAAACGCTGGCGCGCAGCGGCAGCAGGCGCGCCGCCGAGTACACGGCGTAGACCGGCGCGAACACGCGGGCTTGCCCGGCCAGCACGTCGACCAGCGCGCCGGAGCGCAGCTGGCCGGCCACCATCCACCTCGGCAGGTAGCCGATGCCGAGGCCGTCGAGCGCCGCGCGGCGCACGCCCTCCAGGCTGTTGACCCGCAGCCGCCCGCGCACGTGGACCTCGCCATCGTCGAAACGCCACGCGCCGCTGCCCCCGAGCAAGGTGTAGACGATGCACTGGTGCCGCGCCAGGTCGGCCATCGCCGCCGGCACGCCGTGCCGCGCCACGTAGGCGGGGCTGGCGACGCACAAGCGCTCCGAATTACCCAGGCGCCGGGCGCGCAGGGCGCTGTCCTTGAGCTCGCCGCCCCGGATGGCCACATCGACGCCCTCGGCCACCAGATCGACATAGGCGTCGTCCATGCGCAGTTCCAGCTCGATGTCGGGGTAGCGCTCCAGAAAGGCCGGCAAGGTGCCGGTGATGATTTCCGTGCCCAGCGCGGGCGAGCAGGATACGCGCAGCAGGCCGCGCGGATTGTGCTGTCCCAGCACGTCCGCCTCCGCCTGGGCGATCAGGTCGAGCGCCTGCCGCGCCTGCGCGTAGTAGCGCTGCCCCTCCGGCGTGACCACCAGTTGGCGTGTCGAACGCAGCAGCAGCAATGCGCCCAGATCCGCCTCCAGCGCGGCGATGTGGCGGCTGACGTTGGGCTGGCCGATGTCGAGCTCGCGGGCGACGGCCGAAAAGCTGCCGGTCTCGACAACGCGTACGAAACAGCGCATCCATAGCAATTTATTCATTTTTTGAGCTTCGCCACTTTTTTTATGCAATTAAAGCATAAATCATATGCGCCGCGCCTGTCTTATCGCGGACGCGTTCCGGGCGCACACTGGTTTCCGTGGTCCTTCAGACCGAAACCCATCGCAAAGGAAAACATCATGTCCCAGAAACTCGAAGGAAAAGTAGCAGTCGTCACCGGCGGCACCAGCGGCATCGGCCTCGCCATCGCCAAGCGTTTCGCCAACGAGGGCGCGCGCGTCTACATCACCGGGCGCCGCCAGCCGGAACTGGACGCGGCGGTCGAGGCGATCGGCGCGGCCGCCGTCGGCGCGCGCGTCGATTCGGCCGACGCCGCGCAGTTGCAAGCGCTGTTCGAGCGCGTCAAGGCGGAACAGGGCCAGCTCGACGTGCTGGTGGCGAACGCCGGCGGCGGCTCGATGCTGCCGCTCGGCCAGATCACCGAGGAACATTTCGACGATACCTTCAACCGCAACGTCAAAGGCACCTTGTTCACGGTGCAGGCGGCGTTGCCGCTGCTGGGCGAAGGCGCGTCGGTGATCCTGACCGGCTCGACAGCCGGCAGCACCGGCACCGAGGCGTTCAGCGTCTACGCGGCGTCGAAGGCGGCGGTGCGCGCGTTCGCCCGCAACTGGATCCTCGACCTGAAGGGGCGCGGCATCCGCGTCAACACCATCAGCCCCGGCCCGATCAGGACACCGGGCCTGGTGGAGCTGGCCGGGCCGGACGCCGCCCAACAGCAAGGCCTGCTCGACCACCTGGCCGCGCAGATTCCGATGGGCCGCGTCGGCGAACCCGACGAGATCGCCAAGGCGGCGCTGTTCCTGGCCTCGGACGACGCCAGCTTCGTCAACGGTGTCGAGCTGTTCGTCGATGGCGGCGTGGCGCAGATCTAGTCAGCCGTCGAGCGGCTGCGGCTCGCCCAGCATGAACCCCTGGGCGTAGTCGACGCCGATCTCGGTCAGCTTGGCCAGCGTGTCGGCGTCATTCACGAACTCGGCGATCGTGCGCCGCCCCATGATGTGGCTGATGTCGTTGGTGAAGCGCACCATCTCGAAGTCCACCGTGCTGCTGGTCATCATCTGGATGAACGAGCCGTCGATCTTGACGTAGTTGACCGGCAACTGCTTCAGGTAGGCGAACGAAGCCATGCCGGTGCCGAAGTCGTCCAGCGCGAAGCGGCAACCGAGCCGTTGCAGCGCCAGCACGAACGACAGCGTGTTTTGCAGGTTGGCGAAGGCGCCGGTCTCGGTGATCTCGAAACACAGCTTGTGGGCCGGCACCGCCACCGCCTGGATGCGTCCTATCGCGTACTGTTGAAAACCCGGATCGGCCAGCGCCCGCTGCGACAGGTTGATGGTGCACAGCTCGAGCCGGGCGACATGCGCGGGATGGGCCTCCAGCCAGGCCAGGCTGCGGTCCAGCACCCAGCGGTCGACCTCCTGCATGATGTCGTAGCGCTCGGCGGCCGGCAGGAAGCTGGTCGGTCCCACCGGCCCGGCGCTGCCGTCCTTCATGCGCAGCAGGATCTCGTAGTGCAGGCCGCCGCCTCCCGCGGCGCCGAGCGCGCGGATCGGCTGGTGGTACAGCTGCAGGTCGTCGTTGCGGAAGGCGTCGCCGAGCCGCTTGACCCAGTACATGTCGTTGCGCCGCTGCGCGATCTCGGCGCCGCCCCGGTATTGCAGGAACACCCGGTTGCGGCCGCTCTCCTTGGCGATGTAGCAGGCGTGGTCGGCCTGGCGCAGCGCCTCCTCCATCGTGGTGGTGCCGCCGTCGAGCGGCGTCAGGCCGATGCTCACGCCCAGCCGGAACACCTGGCCGTTGCAGATGTAGCGGAAGTTGCGCGTGGTCTCGAGCAGCTTGTTGGCCACCACCTTGGCCTCCTCCACCGTGCAGTGCTCGACGATCAGCGCGAACTCGTCGCCGCCGATGCGCGCCAGCGTGTCGCGCTCGCGCACATGGGTGCCGTAGGCCACCGACAGCTGGCGCAGCAGGTCGTCGCCGGCCGCGTGGCCGCAGGTGTCGTTGACGATCTTGAACTGGTCCAGGTCCAGGTACAGCAGCGCGCTGCTGTTGGCGCCCGGCTGGCCGGTGCGGTCGAGCGCGCGCTGCAAGCGCACGCCGAACTCGCGCCGGTTCACCAGCCCGGTCAGCACGTCGTGGCTGGCCTGGTAGCTCAGGTGCTTGAGCAGCCCGCGCGACTCGGTGACGTCGTTGAGCACCAGCACGGCGCCGCCGGTGCGGTTGTCCGGCAGTTGCAGCGGCGCCGCCGCGTACTCGATCGTATGGCTGCTGCCGCTGCGCGACAGCAGCACCGCCGGCGCGGCCGACGTCACCGGGCGGTTCTCGCGCATGCAGCGCAGCACGGGATCGATGCCCGGGGCCGGCGCCGCGCCGGCCGGATCGGCCGCCGGCTCCTCGTCCAGCCGCAGCACCTGGTCGAGCGGCAGGCCGAACGCCTCCCGCTGGCTCCAGCCGGTCAACCGTTCGGCGGCCGTGTTCATGCTGTCGATGCGGCCGTCCAGCCCGGTGGTGACGACGCCGTTGCTGATGGCCCGCAAGGTCACCTCGGCGCGCTCCTTTTCCGCCCGCAGCGATTCCTGCGCGCGCTTGAGGTCGTCGATATCGTGGGCCACGGCCACGGCCATGCGGCGCTCGTCGCCCTCGGCCTGCACCGGCGTGGCGCCGACGCGGAAGTAGCGCGGCGCCGCGCCGGGCGGATGGAACACCAGTTCGCGCGCCGGCACCGGCCGTCCGGTGATGATGGCTTCGGCCAGCGGGAATTCGTGCGCCAGCAGGCGCCGGCCGTCGGGATCGCGGATGTCGGTGCGGGCGTAGTCGTGATAGCTGGCCATCTCGTCGAACGCGGTGCCGAAAATGCGCCTGGCCTTCAGGTTTTGATAGATCAGCTTACCTGACGGCACCTCCGCCACGAACACGCCGGACGGCATCTGGTCGATAATGGCGCGAAAGCGCAGGCGCATCGCTTGCAGCTCGTTGAGCAGGCGTTCGCGTTCCTCGGCCAGCAGGCGCATGTCGTGGATGTCGACGCAGACGCCGCTCAGCTCGCCCTGCCCCCCGCTATCGCGGGTCCAGTCGGCGCGCACGAAGAACCAGCGGCAGTTGCCGTCCTGGCGGCACAACCGCACCTCCAGGGTCAGCGGCTGCGCCGGCATGGTCGTCATCATGGTGCGCAACCTGCCGCACACGGCGGGCAAGTCCTGCGGGTCGACCAGCGCGCGCCAATCGCCGGCGTCGGGCCCCGCGCCACCGGCGTCGTAGCCGAGCAGTTGCTTGAGCACGGGCGACAGGTCCAGCCGGCGGCTGCCGGCGTCCCATTTCCAGGTGCCGGCGTTGGCGGCTGTCATGATGCGGCGGTTTTCCTCTTTCTCGTCGAGGCATCGCTCCAGCATCTTGTGCCGGGTCAGGTCCACGGTGACCTTGGAAAAGCCGACCAATTGGTTGTGTTCGTCGCGCAAGCCGGTCAGGGCGATGTGGGCCCAGAACAGGCTGCCGTCTTTTTTCCTGCGCCAGGTTTCCTCGCTGTAGAAGCCATGCTTGGCCGCCTCGGCCAGATTGTGGTCGGCCCAGCCGCGCGCGCGGTCCTCGTCGCGGTACAGCAGCGACAGGTGCTGGCCGATCGCCTCGTCGGCGCGGTAGCCTTTCAACACCTCGGCCGCGTGGTTCCATACGGTGATGAAGCCGTGCGGGTCCATCAGGAAGATGGCGCATTCCCTGATCTCCTCCGCCATCAGGCGGAACATCTCCGCCGCCTCGTGCGGCAACGGTCTCGACACTTTTGAAGATGGCGGCATAGGCTGCCCGGCCGGATCGGCGCGGCTCGACAAAATTAACGACTATTTTGCCGGATTTTCGCGGTGATGTTTGGTCGCGTTTTCTACCGTGCTGGCGGTTTTACCGCGGCCACCGACCGTTGCGACAGTCTACAACCACGTAGGGCCGATTACGCTTCGCTAATCCGCCCTGCGTGTTTTAGACTGGATCCAGCTCAACGGGCCGAGGCCAGCCTTCGCACCACGGCGATCAAGCGGTCGATCTCGTCGAACGTGTTGTAGAACGCCAACGACGGCCGCACCGTCGTCTCCACGCCGAAACGCCGCAGGATCGGCTGCGCGCAATGGTGGCCGGTGCGCACGGCGATGCCCTCCTCGTTGAGCGCGTGGCCGACCTCTTCCGTCGTATAACCGGCCAGCACGAACGACATCACGCTGGCCTTGTCGGCGGCCGTGCCGATCAGGCGCACGCCCTTGATCGCGCCCAGTTCCCGCATGCCGTACACCAGCAGATCGTGCTCGTACCGCGCGATGTTCTCGATGCCGATGCGCGTCACATAATCGATCGCAGCGCCCAGCCCGACGGCGTCGGCGATGTTGCCCGTGCCGGCTTCGAACTTGTTGGGGATGGGCTGGAACACGGTCTTCTCGAACGTCACGTCGGCGATCATATTGCCGCCACCCTGCCATGGCGGCATGTCCTCGAGCACTTCGCGCTTGCCCCACAGCGCGCCGATGCCGGTCGGGCCGAACAGCTTATGGCCCGAGAAGACGAAGAAATCGGCGCCGATGTCCTGCACGTCGATGCGCATGTGCGAGACCGATTGCGCGCCGTCGACCAGGGTCCTGGCGCCGGCGCGCTTGGCGAGCTCGACGATTTCCTTGACCGGCGTGACCGTGCCCAGCGCGTTCGACACCTGCGTGACGGCGACGATTTTGGTACGATCGTTGAGCAGCTTGCGGTACTCGTCGAGCAACACCTGGCCCGAGTCGTCGACCGGGATCACGCGCAAGCGCGCGCCCTTGGCGGCGGCCAACTGCTGCCAGGGCACGATGTTGGCGTGGTGCTCGAGGTTGGAGACGATGATCTCGTCGCCCTCGCCCACGTGCTGCCCGCCCCAGCTCTTGGCCACCAGGTTGATGGCCTCGGTGGTGCCGCGCACGAAGACGACCTCGTTGACGTCGGGCGCGTTGAGGAAGCGCCGCACCCGCTCGCGGGCGCCCTCGTAGGCGTCGGTCGCGCGGGCGGCGAGCTCGTGCGCTGCACGGTGGATGTTCGAGTTCTCGTGCGCATAGAAATACGCGATGCGGTCGATCACCGACTGCGGCTTGTGGGTGGTGGCGGCGTTGTCGAACCACACCAGTTGGCGGCCGTTGACCTTTTCCTGAAGGATCGGAAAGTCGCGCCGTACGGCGTGCACGTCGAACGGCGGATGGCGCTCGCCGCCGGCCAGCGGCGCGCTGCCGTGCGGCGCCGGCTTGGCCGGGGTGACGTAGCCGCTCGGCAGCACCACCGCGTCGACGAAGTAATACTGCGGCGCCGACGATGGCGATGGCGCCGCCGGCGCGGCCGCGCCCGGCAAGCCGGTGGCGGGCGGCGACAACGAAGGGCTCGCCGGCAGTTGGATGGGAGGGAACGATGGCGTGTAGCCCTGTGGCGACGGGGGCGAGCCCTGCGGCGAGGGCGACGACGGCGCGGAGCCGTGTGGCGCCTGCGCCGTGGCGCCCGGCTGGCCATAGCGTTCGCTCAAAAAATAGTACGACGACGCTTCGGCCGGCGGACCGGCGCTCGCGTTTGCCTCCGGCACGCCGAGCACGGCGCCGCCGTTGCGCGGCTCGTACGCGGGAATCGCGCCGAAGGCCTGGTCGGGCACGCCGTTGCCGGCCTGCGCGGCCGGCAACAACGCCGGCGCGCGGTTACCCAGCGACAGCACCTGGGTCGGCGACGCCGGAATCAGGTTGGTGCCGGGAATCTGTCCCTGCGGTATCGGCGTGCCGGGCACGCTGGGACCGAAGCCAGCCGGGCTGACCAGCGGCGAGCCGGGCGGCGCAATATTGGCCGGCGCCTGCACGCCGGGCACGCTCAATTGCCGGGCGAACGGCGGCGCCGAAAAGAACTCGTTGGCCAGGCGCGCCAGCGCGGCCGGATCGAACGGCGCGCCGGACGGTTCGGGAACGCCGGCGGCGCGGTCCGCCGGCAGGGAGATGGGGGGCGAAAGGAGGCTCACGTCGCGCGCTTACTTGTAGGTGTCCGGATAGTCGTGGTACTTGTTGATCTCGACGTCGTCGAGCACGGCCAGCGCGTCGGAGGTCAGCACCGCGAGCGAGCAGTACAGCGAGATCAGGTACGACGAGATCGCATGGTTGTTGATGCCCATGAAGCGCACCGACAGGCCCGGGCTTTGCTCGCCCGGCAAGCCCGGCTGGAACAGGCCGACCACGCCCTGGCGCTTGTCGCCCACGCGCAGCAGCAGGATCTTGCTCTTGCCGTCGGCCACCGGCACCTTGTCCGACGGGATCAAGGGAATGCCGCGCCAGGTGATGAACTGCGAACCGAACAGGCTGATGGTCGGCGGCGGCGTGCCGCGGCGGGTCGCCTCGCGGCCGAAGGCGGCGATCGCCAGCGGATGGGTCAGGAAGAAGGCAGGCTCCTTCCACACCTTGGTCAGCAGCTCGTCGAGGTCGTCCGGCGTCGGCGCGCCCGTCAGCGGGAAGATGCGCTGCTCGTCGGTCACCTGGGCCAGCAGGCCGTAGTCGGGATTATTGATCAGCTCGCTTTCCTGGTTTTCCTTGATGGTCTCGATCGTCAGGCGCAGCTGCTCCTTGATCTGGTCGTGCGGGCTGCTGTAGAGGTCGGACACGCGGGTGTGGACGTCGAGCACGGTCGAGACGGCGTTGAGGAAGTACTCGCGCGGATTTTCCTCGTAGTCGACATAGGTGCGCGGCAACTGGTTCTCTTGCTCGCGCGCGGTGCAGGTGACCTTGATCGCCTCCGGATTCTTGACCTTGTTGAGCCGATAGATGCCCGCCTCCACCGGCACCCATTGCAGCAGGTGCGTCAGCCAGCGCGGGCTGATGGTCTCGAGTTGGGGAACGGTCTTGGTCGCGTTCGCTAATTGCCGTGCTGCGTTATCGCCCAGCGCCGTGGTACCGCCTACAGTTGCCGACATCGTGACTCCATTTCAGTAAGGTGAAAAAACAAATAAGGTTATGCAGAAATCAACCGGGCCAGTATGGCGTTACTGATGAGTCAGCTCAACATGCTATCGCCACCAATCCCACCCGGGGGTCAGCACCCGGGGGTAACCCGGGGGTCAGTGCCGACATTCGGACACGGGCTGAACAACCCGGCCGCCGAGCTCGTGTCTGAATGTCGGCACTGACCCCGGGGGTACTGACCCCGGGGTAGCGATCAGCCGCCGGGCGGCTCGGAATGCGATGCCAGCGTATGGCCGACGCTCTCGCCGCGCGTCAGCAAGGCCGACGGCGTCAGCTTGAGCGCCAGCGCCAGCTTCTCCACCGTCAGCAGCGAGGCGATCACCCTGCCCCGCTCGATCTCGCCGACGTAGGAACGGTTCAGGTTGGAGTTCTCGGCCAGCTGTTCCTGCGACCACCCCTGCGCCTCGCGCAGTTGCCGCACGCCGATGCCGAAGCTGCGCACAAGGCTGCTCATGGGGCCGCCGCGCCGCTCATGCCGCCGCGATGCCGTTGGCGAAGGCGCCAACCCGCGACTCGGCCTGGGCGATGCGTCCGCCCGGCGGCACGTCGTGCGTCAGCCAGACGTTGCCGCCGATGATGGCGCCCTTGCCGATCGTGATCAGCCCGAGCACGGTGGCGCCGGCGTAGATGACGACGTCGTCCTCGACCACCGGATGGCGCGGCAAGCCCTTTTGCAGGTTGCCGTCGGCGTCGGTCGGGAAGCGCTTGGCGCCAAGCGTGACGGCCTGGTACAGCCGCACCCGGGCGCCGATGACGGCCGTCTCGCCGATCACCACGCCGGTGCCGTGGTCGATGAAGAAGCCGGCGCCGATGCGCGCGCCCGGATGGATGTCGATGCCGGTGGCGCCGTGCGCCAGCTCGGAGACGATGCGCGCCAGCAGGGTCAGGCCGAGCGTGTAGAGCTGGTGGGCGATGCGGTAATGGATCATCGCCAGCACGCCCGGGTAGCACAGCAGCACCTCGTCGACGCTGCGCGCGGCCGGGTCGCCCTGGTAGGCGGCCATGACGTCGCTGTCGAGCAGCGAACGGATCGCCGGCAGCGCGGCGGCGAAGCTGCGCACGGCGCTCAGGGCCTCGTGGTCGATATCGTTTTCAGCGCTGTGATCGAGTAACGCGCCGCGCAGGCCGGCGTTGTATTTCAACTCGCGCCGCACCTGCTTGAGCAGCGCGTGCAGCACACCGTCGAGCGCGTGGGCGACGTGGAAGTCCTCGCTTTCCTGGCGCAAGTCGGGCGGGCCCAGGCGCATCGGAAACAGCACGCCCTTGAGGCTGTCGATGATGGCCGCCAGCGCGTTACGCGAAGGGAATTCACGCCCGCCCGGTTCGCTGGCGCGGCTTTGTTCCTGGCGCCAGCGGTGGCGCGCCTCATGCAGCGATTGCACGATGGTGGTGATGTCGAAAGTAGCCACGCTGTCCTCGTCGGGAAATGTTGAATGGTGCGTTTCAGTCCTGCACCCACGGCAGGCCGTGGAAGCGCCAGCCGTCGGCCTTGCCGCGCTGTTGGCGTTCGTCGAGCTCGCCCTCGAAGCCTTCGAGGACATTGAAGACATTGGTGAACCCGGCCTTCGTGGCCGCCTCGGCCGCCAGGGCGGAACGTTTGCCGCTGCGGCACAGCAACAGGACCACGCTGTCCTTGCCGCCGATTTTGCTTTCCAGCTCGCGCGCGAAGCGCGGGTTGCGCGTCAGCGCGGTGCCGGTGGCCCACGGCACGTGCAGGCTGTCGGGAACGTGGCCGACGAATTTGCGTTCCTCGCCGGTGCGCACGTCGACCAGCAGCACGTCCTGGGTGGAAAACAGTTCCCACGCGACCGCCGGGCGGACGCCGCCGGCATACGGCAATTGGGACGCGGCCGCGTCGGCCTTGATCGATGCCAGCACTGGAGGCAGTGCCGGCGAGAGGACGTCAACTGACATAAAGAGACCTTATGATGGCTTTGAATGGGAGCGCTTGCGGGCCGTTTTGATGGCGATAGACGGCTTGCGAGATGAAATATACGTTTTGGCGAAGTGAAACAAAACGAATAAAATCAACTTCGTAAAGATGAAAACCGTATATGCGACGGAATGCCGTCGGCTGAAGAGGGCGCGGCGGGTGCCGGCCGCGGTGGCGGAGAGTCGGAAAGCGGCGGGGTCAGGCTTCGGCGTAGGCAGGCTGCGGCTGGGACTGATGATTTCCGGGTGTCGGCGCCGGCGACACCCGATTGCGGCCCTGGTGTTTGGCGTCATACAGCGCGGCGTCGGCCGCTTCGATCAGCGGGCCGCTGCCGCCGCCCGGAACGGGTACGCTGGCGACCACGCCGGCGCTGACGGTGACGATGCCGAAATCGCTGCCGCGATGCGGCTCGTTGAGCGCGCGCACCGCCGCGCAGATACCCTCGGCGACGACGCGGGCGCCGTCCAGCTCCGTGTTGGCCAGAAAGACCACGAATTCTTCCCCGCCGAAGCGCGCGGCGACGTCGGCGCCGCGCTGCGCGGCCCGCCCCACGACATCGCTGACCAGCTTGAGGCACGCGTCGCCGGCCACGTGGCCGTAGGTGTCGTTGTAGCGTTTGAAAAAGTCGACGTCGAGCATGATCAGCGCCACCGGCAGGGCGTCGCGCGCGGCGCGCGCGAGCTCGCTTTCCAGCCGCTCGTTGAGGTAGCGGCGGTTCTTCAGGCCCGTCAGCGCGTCGGTGGTGGCGATCAACTCCAGCTTGCCCACGCTGTCCTCCAGCGCGACCCGCGAGTTGCGCAGTTCGACCTCCAGACGGTCGCGCAGGCTGATCTGGCGGAACAGGCGCGCGCCCAGCCAGCCCAGGGTGGCCAGCAACAAGGCCAGCGCGCCGCACTGGCGCCAGGTGTCGATCCACCATTGGGCGAAGATTTCTTCCTTCGCCAGCGACGCCGCGATCACCAGCGGGTAGCCGCGCACGCGCCGGTAGCTGTACAGCCGTTCGACCTTGTCGACCAGCGCCACCCGCATGGCCGTGCCGCTGTCGTGCCCCTGGTCGATCAGGGTGAACACGGCCCCGCCTTTGAGGCTGCTGCCGATGACGTTGGTGAGCATCGGCCGGCGCGCGATCAAGGTGCCGTCGTCGAGCGCGACAAAGATGCCGCCGGCCTTGCCGATGTCGAAGCCGTTGTAGTACTGCTGGAAATAGTCGGTGCGGATGGTCGCCAGCACGACGCCGGCGAACGAGCCGTCGGGGTGGTTGATGCGCCGCGACACGGGCAGTATCCACAGGCCGGACGACCGGCTGCGCACCGGCGCGCCGATGTGCACGCCGCGATCGGCGTGCGTCTGGTGATACTTGAAATACGGACGGTCGGCGTTGTTGGCGTTGGGGTCCACCTGGTCGAGCGAGGTGATGACCCACCGGCCTTTTTCGTCGTAGACGAAGATGCCCAGCAGGCCTTGCGTATGCGCGACCCGCGCCTTCAGCAGCGCGTGCAGGCGCGGGAAATTGGAGGGACCGGTGCCGTCCACTTCGGCCCGCTCGACGACGCCGAACAGCACCGAGGCGACGATGTCCATCGTGCGCTCCGCGTGCTCGGCGGTCGCGCGGGCGATATTGACGGTGGCGCGCCGGCTCTCGTCGAGCTGGGTCTGGCGGGCGCTGCTGCGATAGGCGAACTGCAGGCCGCAGATGGCGCAGATGACGAAGATAAGGAAAAAGGACGCGGCACGGCCGACGGGCCGTTTCTTCCCCTCCAGCTGCACCAGTTTCGACGCGCCCGCCCCGCCACCGGCGCCGGCGGACGGTGGCGCGATGGGGTCGGACTCGTTGATGGTGGACTGCGGCATACTTCCCTCGGCTATTTTTGACAGGTAAAGCGCGGCGGGGATGGGGCCTCGTCATGGGATGATAACAGGATTACTTTCCATAAAGTAATTTGTGTGTCTTATTCCCCACAGCCGGCGTCACATGGCGTTGAGTGTCGCCAGTGTGTCGGCGTCGAGGCACAAGGCGCCGGCGGCCACGTTGTCGCGCAGATGCGCCACCGAGGAGGTGCCGGGAATGACCAGGATGTTCGGCGAGCGCTGCAACAGCCAGGCCAGCGCCACCTGCATCGGCTGCGCGCCCGACGCGGCCGCGGCCCTGCTCAGCGCGTCGGATTGCAACGGCGAGAAGCCGCCCAGCGGGAAAAACGGCACGTAAGCGATGCCTTCGGCCGCCAGCGTGTCGATCAACGCGTCGTCGCCGCGATGGGCCAGGTTGTACTGGTTCTGCACGCAGACGATGTCGGTGATCGAGCGCGCCTCGGCCACCTGCTCGGCCGTGACGTTGCTCACGCCGATATGGCGGATCAATCCCGCCTCCTTCAAGCGCACCATCGCCGCGATGGCCTCGCCGATCGACGAGCCGTCCGGGCCTTGCACGCCCGGCGCGCGGTAGTTGACCACGTCGAGCGCCTCCAGTTGCAGGTTGCGCAGGTTGTCGTGCACGGCGTCGCGCAGTTGTTGCGGCGACGCCGCCGGCAGCCACGACTGGTCCGCGCCGCGCACAAAACCGATCTTGGTGACGATGGTAAGGCCGTCGCGGTACGGGTGCAAGGCTTCGCGGATGATCTGGTTGGTGACGTGCGGTCCGTAGAAATCCGAGGTGTCGATGTGGTTGATACCCAGCCCGATCGCCTCGCGCAGCACGGCCACGGCGGCGGCGCGGTCCTTCGGCGGCCCCCACACGTGCGGACCGGCCAGTTGCATGGCGCCGTAGCCGACGCGGTTGAAGCGGATGCCGCTGCCGGCGGGGATGAACTGGTCGCTGGATGGGGAATACGTGTTGGTGGTCGTGCTCATGTCGATCTCCTGGTGTGTGGTGTGGGAAAGCATGGACACATGGTAGCGACAGGACGACCGTGTGATAATGGGGGCAATGCCGCACGGGCTGTACGAAATTCCGCACAATCGAGAACGCTGCCATGACCACAGATAACCCTTCGATGGCCGACCTGGCCACCTTCGCGCTGGTCGCCCAGCACGGCGGCTTTCGGCAGGCGGCGCGCGCCGGCGGGCAATCGGCCTCGGCGCTGAGCGAGGCGCTGCGGCGGCTGGAGAACCAGTTGGGCATCAGGCTGCTGCTGCGCACCACCCGCAGCGTCACCCCGACCGAGGCCGGGGCCTTGCTGCTGGCGCGCCTGCAACCGGCGTTGAGCCAGGTAGCCGGCGCCCTCGACGTGCTCAACGACCTGCGCGACAGCCCGCGCGGCACCTTGCGCCTCAACGTGCCGGTCAGCGCCGCGCGCTTCTTCCTGCAGCCGCTGGTCAACCGCTTCATGCGCGCCTATCCGGACATCGTGCTGGACGTGGTGATCGACAATAATTTCGTCGACGTCGTCGCCAGCGGCTGCGACGCCGGCATCCGCTACGGCGAGCGGCTGGAACAGGACATGATCGCCATCCCGATCGGCCCGCGCGTGCAGCGCTTCGCGGTGGCGGCCTCGCCCGACTATCTGGCGCGGCGCGGCGTGCCGGAACACCCGCGCGACCTGCTGCAACACGCCTGCCTGCGCGGCAGGTTTCTTAGCGGGGCCATCTATCCATGGGAATTCGCGCGCGACGGCCAGACGCTGACCGTCGAGCCGAGCGGACCGCTGGTCGTCACGCCGACCGTGTTCGACCTGGCGGTGGGCGCGGCCGTGGCCGGGCATGGGGTGATCTATCTGTTCGAGGAGTGGCTGGAGCCGTATATGGCCTCCGGCGAGTTGCAGCCGATACTGCGGGACTGGTGGGCGGATTTCCCGGGACCGTTTTTATACTATTCGGGCCGGCGCCACCTGCCGGCGCCGCTGCGCGCGTTTGTCGACTTCATCCGGTCGGACGAGACGGCGCCTGGCGACAAGGCCGCCCAACCTTAAAAAGAACCTAAAATGTCCGTGCCATAATCGAAGGCAAGCCCAACTTTGCCTATTGAAACAACCCGAATGCGACTCCTTCTTGTGGAAGACGACCCGATGCTGGGCGAGACCATCTGCGCCGGCGCGCGGCTGAGCGCGTGGAGCGTCGACCACGTCAGCGACGCCCCGGCGGCGCGCGCGGCCTTGGCGGACCACACCTACTCGGTGGTGCTGCTCGACATCGGCCTGTCGGGCGAGTCCGGCCTGACGGTGCTGCGCGCCATGCGCGAGCGCTACGACGCCACCCCGGTGCTGATCCTGACCGCGCGCGGCCAACTGAGCGAGCGCATCGCCGGCCTGGACGCCGGCGCCGACGACTACCTGGTCAAGCCGTTCCAGTTCGACGAGCTGTGGGCGCGGGTGCGCTCGGTGATCCGCCGCAGCCAGGGCAGCGTTGTTCCCGTGGTCACCTATGGCGACGTGCGCGTCGATCGCGGCCGCCGCGTGGTCCACAAAGGGGAAGCCGAAGTCGTGCTCAGCGCCAACGAGTACCGCACCCTGCTGGCGCTGATGGAACGCCCCGGCCACGTGGTCACGCGCGACCACCTGCACGACCTGGTCTACGGTACCGCCAGCACCGTCGAGAGCAACACCATCGCCGTGTTCATCCACCAGTTGCGGCGCAAGCTCGGCGACGATCTGATCCGCACGGTGCACGGCCTCGGCTACGTCATCGGACAGCCCACGGCATGAGGCCGCGCTCGATCAACGCGCAATTGCTGCTCGTCATACTCGGCGTCACGCTGCTGTGCTGGATAGCTGTCGTGGCCGTGGTCATGACCCATTTGACGCTCAACCGCACCAGCACCTGGGACGAAAAACTGGGGGCCATCGCGACCCAACTGCTCATCACGATACCCGCCGCCAGCCGCTTCGAGCGCAAGGACGGGCCGGGACTCGAACTGCCGGCGCCGGCGCGGCGCGACCTCGACGAGCTCAGGTTTCAGATCTGGCTGGACCGCGACAGGCTGGCGCGCCGCACGCCGGGCGCTCCCATCGAGCCGCTGCAACCCAGCTTCGCCGACGGCCCGGCGTCGACGATGGTCGAGGGACGCAGGTGGCGCGTCTACAGCGTTTCCGACAGCACCGGCCGAGTCACCGTTCAGGTGGGCAACCTGCAAAGCGTCGTCGACGCCGACCTGCGCCACGAGGCGTCGCAATCGCTGCTGCTAACGACGGTCCTGTTGCTGCTCGCGGGCGTCATCATGTGGTTTGTGGTACGCAGCTCGCTCAAACCGGTCATGGCGCTCGGCGCGGCCATGCGCCAGCGGCGCCACTTCGATCTCACGCCGCTGCCGCTGGAGCGCCTGCCCGGCGAACTGCATCCGCTCGTCACGTCGTTCAACCATGTGCTGAAGCAGCTCGACGAGGCCATCGAGGGCGAGCGCCGCTTCATCGGCGACGCCGCGCACGAACTGCGCACGCCGCTGTCGGCGCTGCAGGCGCAGGTCGAGATCGCGCTGCGCGCCGGCGACACCAAAGCCATGCGGGCGGAGCTGGAGAAGCTGCTGCTGATGGCCAGGCGCAGCACCCGCCTGTCGGAGCAATTGCTCGACCTGGCCCGGCTGAACGCGGGCGCGAAATCGCTCAAGCAAGTCGAGACCGACCTGAGCGCACTGGCACAACATGTCGTGCGGGAGTTCGAGGTGCTCGCCGCGCAGAACCGGCGCGCCATTTACCTGAACGTCCATGCCTGCAGTATCCTCTGCGACATCGATGAAATCGGCATCCTGCTGCGCAATCTGATCGACAACGCCTTGCGCTACACCGGCGCCGACGGCCGGGTGCTGGTCAGTTGCGGCTACCGGGCGGCGGACGTTCCCGGCGCCGCCCGGCAGGCGTACCTTGAAGTGGCCGACGACGGCCCCGGCGTGCCGGAGTCGGAACGCGCCGCCATCTTTGTGCGCTTCCACCGCGTCGCGGGCAATCCGATGCGCGGCAGCGGCATCGGGCTGTCGCTGGTGGCCGGCATCGCCGAGCTGCATGGCGCCGTCATTGAAACGGACTCCGGCCTCGATGGCGGCGGCCTTGCGGTGCGTGTGGTGTTTCCCGCGACATAAAGAGAATATTCCTAATGCTGCGAAAAACCTGCCGGCGCCGAACAATTCAACCGGATGGAGTATTTCAGTCTGCTCGGCCACCACATTGGACTTCCGTCTGCAACACGTAGGGAGGATTAGCGCAGCGTAATCCGCCAAGCGCCACCCGCGGCGACTGACATGCTGACGTCCTTAGCTCAAATCGCCGGTATAGATCAAGTAATAAACATAGATATTAACTGGTCGTGTCTCCGAGCTGAAGTCGCCAATGTTGCCCTGCACGTCGGTATAGCCGCCTCCAATATTGGCAAGATATACGCCGTAGTCACCCGAGCTTTTAAAGCCACTTTGCTGGCCAAGCTGATGGTTATGATTTTCCACGGCCGATTCTTGAACGGTTCCCACCTGATCGCCGATATTTCCCCCTGATGTTTGCGGCAGACGATAGGCCGCATCAGGGTCGACGCCTGATTGATCGCTGACTCCTCGCAGAAACATCCCACGCATGTCGGGCACGTTAAAATATCCGTCGCCTTGGGAGCCAAAAGCAGTTCCTATTGCCGCAAAAAGACCAGCGTATTGAAGCTGAGAATATGATGTTCCGTCGCAGTAAAGCCAGTTATTAGCAACCGAGTCGGGGCTTTCGCCTACGTAGCTAATGATAGTTCCAGGAGGAAGGTTGGCAGACATGATTATCCAATCGATAAATTTTAGGGATGTTCGTTTCTTCACCGAACATTTTTAGAGTATCTGGAATGCGAACCTGTCGTAAGTAACAGCGCGTATCACTGCAAGTAACGCAAGTTCGACGGCTACTGCCTAGGCCACTGGAGCAGGACGGGATCGTATTTCGGAGTGTTCGCGAAGCCGCCAACGGGGAGTATGAATTCAGCGACGAAGTTTCAATGTGGTGGCTACGGCTTCGATCGAGGAAATTCGAATGTGGCGGCCGTGGCGTCAGTTGGCGGCGTCTCAATGTGGTGGCCGTGGTGTCGATTGAAATCCTTGGGCCGGTCGCGAAAGCGGTAGAATGTCGGGTTAAGCGCCACGGGCGTTACGCCCCGGCAAAACCAGACTCATCGCACGCCGAAAAAGAACCAATGACCACCGTCCCCAACGAAATCAACGCCGCCGCCGTCAAGAACAGTCCCACAGAAAAAATCACGCCCATGATGCAGCAATATCTAAGCATCAAGGCCGAGTATCCGGACATGTTGGTGTTCTACCGCATGGGCGATTTCTATGAGCTGTTCCACTCGGACGCGGAAAAAGCGGCGCGCGTGCTCGGCATCACGCTGACGGCGCGCGGTTCGTCGGGCGGCCAGCCGATCAAGATGTGCGGCGTGCCTTTCCATTCGCTGGAGGGCTATCTGGCCAAGCTGGTCAAGATCGGCGAGTCGTGCGCCATCTGCGAACAAATCGGCGATCCGGCCACCAGCAAAGGTCCGGTCGAACGCAAGGTGATGCGGGTGGTCACGCCGGGCACCCTGACCGACGCCGACCTGCTGCCGGAAAAGGCCGAGCGCCCGCTGCTGGCGATGTGCATCATCAGCCAGCGCAAGGTGTGCACCGCCGGCCTGGCGTGGCTGTCGCTGGCCAGCGGCTCGCTCAAGCTGATGGAGTTCTCCGGCGACAGCCGCACCGTCAACACCCGCATGCAGCAGGAGCTCGAACGCATCGCGCCGGCCGAGATCCTGCGCGGCGATAACGCCGACCTGTTCGAGGAGGCCGTCCACTGCCACGTCAACCGGGTGCCGGACTGGCACTTCGACGTCGTCAGCGGCCACAAATCGCTGCTCGATCAATTGGGCGTGGCGACGTTGACCGGCTTCGGCGCCGACGGCCTGGGCGCGGCGTTCGGCGCGGCCGGCGCGCTGCTGCGCTACGCCCAGTCGACCCAGGGTCGCGGCCTGCAGCACGTGCGCAGCCTGAGCACCGAGACCGAGAGCGAATTCATCGGCCTGGACGCGGCCACCCGCCGCAACCTGGAACTGACCGAGACCATACGCGGCCAGGAGTCCCCTACCCTGTTCTCGCTGCTGGACCACTGCCGCACGGCGATGGGTTCGCGCCTGCTGCGCTACTGGCTGCACCACGCGCGCCGCGACCAGGGCATCGCCCGCTCGCGCCACGAGGCCATCGCCGCGCTGGCGCAGGCCGACGCCACCGGCGGCCTGTCGCACACCCTGGCGCAGGTGCCGGACATCGAACGCATCACCACGCGCATCGCGCTGCTGTCGGCGCGTCCGCGCGACCTGGCCAGCCTGCGCGACGGTGTGAAGCAATTGCCGGCACTGCGCCACGGCTTGCAGCGGGCGCTGACCGATCCGAACGGCCTGCTCAACGCGATCCACAGCGACCTGTCCTCGCCCGAGGAATGCCTGGACCTGCTGGTGCGCGCGGTGGCGCCGGAGCCGGCCAACATGGTGCGCGACGGCGGCGTGTTCGCGCGCGGCTTCGACGCGGAGCTCGACGAGCTGCGCGCGCTGTCGGAGAACGCCGGCCAGTTCCTGGTCGACCTGGAGACGCGCGAACGCGCCCGCACCGGCATCGCCAACCTGCGCGTGGAGTACAACAAGGTGCACGGCTTCTACATCGAGGTCACGCACGGCCAGACCACCAAGGTGCCGGACGACTACCGCCGCCGCCAGACGCTGAAGAACGCCGAGCGCTACATCACACCGGAACTGAAGGCCTTCGAGGACAAGGCGCTGTCGGCGCAGGACAAGGCGCTGGCGCGCGAGAAGATGCTGTACGACCAGCTGCTGGCCGACCTGGCGCCGTTCATCGGCTGCCTGCAAACGATCTCGAAGGCGCTGTCGCAGCTCGACGCGCTGGTGTCGCTGACCGACCACGCGCTGCGCCACAACTGGTGCGCGCCGCAGCTGGTCGATGGCCCATGCGTCAACATCGTCGAGGGCCGCCATCCGGTGGTCGAGAACCAGATCGAGCGCTTCATCGCCAACGATTGCCGCTTCGTCGACGACCGCCGCCTGTTGCTGATCACCGGTCCCAACATGGGCGGTAAATCGACCTTCATGCGCCAGGTGGCGCTGATCACCTTGCTGGCCTACGTGGGCAGCTACGTGCCGGCCACCAGCGCGACGATCGGCCCGATCGACCGTATCTTCACCCGCATCGGCGCCACCGACGATCTGGCCGGCGGCCGCTCCACCTTCATGGTGGAGATGACCGAATCGGCGGCGATCCTCAACGGCGCCACCGAGCATTCGCTGGTGCTGATGGATGAAGTGGGACGCGGCACCTCGACCTTCGACGGCCTGGCGCTGGCGTGGGCGATCGCGCGCCACCTGATCGACACCAGCCGCAGCTTCTCGCTGTTCGCGACCCACTACTTCGAATTGACGCAACTGCCGGAGAGCCATCCGACGGCCGCCAACGTGCACCTGTCGGCGGTGGAGCACAAGGACAGCATCGTGTTCCTGCACGCGGTGCAGGACGGCCCGGCGTCGCAGAGCTACGGCTTGCAGGTGGCGCAGCTGGCCGGCGTGCCGCAGACGGTGATCAAGGCGGCGCGCAAGCACCTGGCGCGGCTGGAGGCGCAGGCGCTCGACGCCACGCCGCAACTGGATTTGTTCGCGGCGCCCACTACAGACGCCAACGACGAGCCGCTGGACGCGCCGGCGTCCGCCGACGGCGCCGCCGGCAACGGCAATCCAACGCCGGCGATGCGCGAACTGCTCGACGCGCTCGACGATCTGGACCCGGACGCGCTGACGCCGCGCGAAGCGCTGGACCGCTTGTATCAGCTCAAGCGCCTGACGGAGACCGCGCAGGCATGACGCGCGCCGCGTCCAGGCTCGCCCTCGCGCCACGGATTGCGCTGACCGTCGCGCTGACCGTCGCGGCGGCGGTCGCGCCGGCGCACGCGCGCGAAGCATCGGCCGGCAAGGGCTTCCAGTTCGCGGTCATCGGCCATCCGTTCAAGAACGGCGCCGACGAGGCGCCCCTCAAGCGCGCCATCGCCGCCGCCATGCAGGCCAATCCTGCCTTCATCGTCGCCACCGGCATCAAGGGCGACAAGGAACCTTGCAGCGACCGGCTGTACGCGGCGCGCCACGCGATCCTGGACGACGCGGCCGCACCCGTGGTGGTGTCGCTGGCCGGCAGCGACTGGAGCGCCTGCCTTAATTCGGCCGGCCGCTCGAACGCCATCGAACGCCTGAACCGCTTGCGCGAACTGTTTTATGGCGAGCCCGAATCGCTCGGCGCGCACCGCATCCCGCTGTCACGATTGTCGAGCACCGCCAAGTTCCGCAGCTACGCCGAGAACGCGCACTGGGAATACGGCAAGGTGCTGTTCGCCACCATCAATCTGCCGGCGAACAACAACCACTACCGCCCGGAAGCTGGCCGCAACAGCGAGTACGAGGACCGCCTGGTCGCCAACCGCGCCTGGCTGCACCGCCTGTTCACCTTGGCCGCGCGCCAGAAGATGCACGGCCTGGTGCTGTTCTCGGACGGCGCCATCGGGGTGCAGGAGGAGCAAGGGTTTTCGCTGTTGCCGAGTTTCGAGTCGAAACACGACGGCTTCGCCGAGCCGCGACGTCAAATCAACACGCTGGCGAAAAAATTCAAGGGGAAGGTGCTGCTGGTGGATACCCAAATCCAGGCCCAGATCGGCGCGGCCGGCAGGACCGAGCCGGCCATCGATTGGCGCGGCAACGTGGGACATCTGAGCGTGGCGGCCGAATCGGCCAATGTGCGCGTCAATCCCGACGCCGCCGCCCTGTTCACCATCAAGGGCGGCGGCGCCGAAACGACGCCTTGATCGACTAGATCAGTGGATCGGGTGGATGGCGACGTGGTCGCCCTCTTCGCCTTCGTCGTCCTCGTCACCGTGGTGGTGACCGTGGGCGCCGTGCACGTGGCCGTGGGCGATTTCCTCGTCCGACGCTTCGCGCACTTCGGTGACGTTGAGCGAGAAGCGCAGCGCCATGCCGGCCAGCGGATGGTTGCCGTCCAAAACGACCTTGTCGTCGGCGATGTCGGTGACGGTGAAGATCATCGCTTCGTCGGCGTCGTCGCCGTCGGGCATGCCTTCGAACTGCATGCCCACTTCCAGCGGCTCCGGCAGGCGGTTGCGCGGCTCGACCTTGACCAGCGCGGCGTCGTAGTCGCCGAACGCGTCCTCAGGCTCGATCTGGATGATGGACGAGTAACCGACTTCCTTGCCGTCCAGTTCTTCTTCGATTTTTGGCAGGGTGTTCTCGTAGCCACCGTGCAGGTAGACCATCGGTTGACGGCCGTCTTCGATCAGATTGTCCTGTGCATCGGACAGTTTGTAATTCACAGTCACGACCGTGTTCTTGGCAATCTTCATTTGAATTTCCTTTCTGTTATGAGCAGGCAGATTATACCTGCAATCGCGTGCCGGACAGCGCCACCCCGGACGGCGACGATGGCGTTGAACCATGCGTGATTCAGAAGACTCATAATTTAACGGCCGCGGCCAAGGGTCTCCCGGGCGGCGGTTTATAATGCGGTATGAAAAAATTACCGCTCCTCGGCGACATCACGCCGGCGCAGTTTCTGCGCGACTACTGGCATAAAAAGCCACTGCTCATCCGTAACGCCATCCCCGGTTTCAAACCACTGCTGAGCCTGGATGCCCTGACCAAGCTGGCTTCGACCAACCACGCCGAATCGCGCCTGATCGCGGCCGTCGACGGCGCATGGTCGATGCAGCACGGCCCGCTGGAAAGCCTGCCGCCGATGACGCAAAAGGAATGGACCCTGCTGGTCCAGGGCGTCAACCTGTTCGACGACAAGGCCGACGCGCTGCTGCGCCAGTTCCGCTTCATCCCCGACGCCCGCCTCGACGACCTGATGGTCAGCTTCGCCACCGACGGCGGCGGCGTCGGTCCGCACTTCGATTCCTACGACGTGTTCCTGCTGCAGGCGCAGGGACAGCGCCGCTGGCGCATCGGCCCGCAGAAGGACCTGAGCCTGGTCGAGGGCCTGCCGCTCAAGATCCTGGCCAACTTCAAGCCGAACGAGGAGTTCGTCCTCAATCCGGGCGACATGCTGTACCTGCCGCCGCACTACGCCCACGACGGCGTGGCCATCGGCGAGTGCCAGACCTATTCGATCGGCTTCCGCTCGCCGTCGTACCAGGAGCTGGGCGAGGCGTTCCTGCAATTCATGGCCGATTCGATCGACCTGCCGGGCCGCTACGCCGATCCGGAACTGGAGGCGACGGCCAAGCCGGCCGAGATTCCGCGCCACATGCTGGACACGATCACCGAGGAAATCAACAAGGTCCGCTTTACCGAAGAGGACGTGACGATCTTCCTGGGCGAATATATGTCCGAGCCCAAGCACAACGTGTTCTTCACCGGACCGGCCAAGCCGCTGACGTTCGGCAAGTTCGGCGAAGCGGCCGCGAAGAAGGGCCTGTCGCTGTCGCGCAAGACGCAAATGCTGTATCGCGGCAAACACGTGTTCATCAACGGCGAATCGTTCGGCGTCGGCCGCGCCGACAAGGTGGCCCTGGAATTGCTGGCCAATCACCGCGCGCTGACCGGCGCCGAACTGGCGACGGCATCCGACGATGTGATGGACGCGCTGTACACGTGGTATCAGGACGGCTGGATCGAACTGGGCTAATCAAACTTGGCGGAGGGCGGGATGGACAGGCAAGTATTTCCCTTTACGACGAAGGGCGGGTTTGTCGAGCAATTGACCGCCTGCCTGGCCCGCGCCGAGCACACGCTGCGGCTGTTCGATCCCGACTTCGCCATCTGGGACCTGGGCGGCAGCGCCACGGATGCGGTGCTGCGCCGCTTTCTAAAGGACGGCGGACGGCTGCAACTGGTCGCCCACAACGGCCGCGTGATTGAGCGGGACGCGCCGCGTTTCTTGCGTTTGGTTAAGGATTACGGCCATGCGGTCGAAGTCCGGCGCACTAGTCAGTCGCTGCGGCAACTAACCGATTCTTTCTGTATTGCCGACGAGCGCCATATCGTGCGGCGTTTTCATTCAGATCATTTCCGTGGTGAAGCAGTTTTCGACGGTCCGGCCGATGTAAACACCTCTTTGGAACGTTTCCTTACAATTTGGGACGAATCCGGGCCCGGATTGTTTGCAAACTCAACAGGACTTTGACCGGTTGGGGGTAAAATGCGGTGTTCGAAGCGAACTCCGGTAGTGGCCGGCTTCCCTAAACTGAAGTCGAAAGCGAAATGTTGCGATACCGCAAAATAGTTGTGAGAACGGCTCTTTGTCCTATTGCGACGCAGTAAAAATCGCTATAATATTCGGTTAGGAAGTTTCCGTTGTCTGGCAGGCACCATGTCAGGTACGAAAAGCCTTCGAAGACGACCTAATGAGCGATAATTACCGGTAATTATTAATCGCAACACTGTGTTCAATTTTGTATTTACTAAGGAAAATCCATGAAAAAATCCCTGCTGATCGTTTCCCTGCTGGCCGTTGCTGCTCTGACCGCTTGCTCGAAAAAAGAAGAAACCACCGTTACCCCAGCACCAGTAGTGGCTCCAGAAGCTGCTCCAGCTGCTGCTCCAGCCGCTCCAGCCGCTGACGCTGCCGCTCCAGCCGCTCCAGCCGCTGACGCTGCTGCTCCAGCCGCTCCTGCTGCTGACGCTGCTGCTCCAGCTGCTTCGGCACCTGCTGCTTCGAAGTAATCAGTAAGGAAGAACCCGCCAGCGCTTATGGCGCCGGCGGGTTTTTTTTCGCCTGACGCTTTTGCGTCCAAATGGAAATCCCCATTTATTCGCGGCTATAAAAAAACCGGCATTGCGCCGGTTTTTTTATGTCCGGATATTCTCCGGGATATTCAGACGGCGGCGCCAATCCGGCGCCGCCACTGCTGTCGAACTTATCGCAATCGCGCTTATTTCAATTGCTCGTGCAGCAGGGTCAGGATCTTATCGCCGACCGGACCCGTTTCCGGTTTGCCGGCATTGTTCATGACGGTAACGATGCTGCTGTTACCAGCGCCGGCCTTCACCGAAATACGATAACGCTGCGCTTCCTTATCGGCTTCCGACGACGAGCCCCAGCTGAACAGCTTGCTGAAGAAGCCCTTGGTTTCGGTCGCGTCGTCGATGTAGCGGACGAAGTACGTGCCGCTGGTGCGGTCGCGGTCCTCGACGGTGAAGCCGGCGCGGTCCAGCGCCAGGCCGACCCGGCGCCAGGCGCGGTCGAAGCCCTCGTCCACCTGCACGGCGCGCTCGGCGCCGGTGCCGACCAGCGACGCGTGCTGCGGCTGGACGATGGCCGATTCGACGGCGGTCTTGGCTGGCGAGGTGTCCTCGCCGCCGTTGCCCAGCTTGTTCATCATGCGGGCCAGGAATTCGGCTTCCAGGCCCGGATCGTTCGGACGCGGGGTCCAGATCGTCGATTCCTTCTGGGCGCCGGTGACCACTTCCTGGGCGCCGCGATGGCTGATGTAGATCTCGCTGGCGCCGTCGGCGCGGCGTTCGATACGGGTGCGGAACTTGTCGCGCTCGCCGCTCGAATAGACCGAGTCGAACACCTTGCCGATGGTGTTACGGATGAAATCCTGCGGAATCTTGGCGCGGTTCTCGTTCCATTCGGTTTCCATGATGCCGGCGGTCGGCAGTTCCTGCGCCATGGTGAAGCCCGAATCCTCCCAGAACTTCTTCAGCTGCGGCCACAGCTGCTCGGGCGTCTGCTTGATCACCAGCCAGCGCTGGTTGCCGTCGCGTTCGACCTTGATATCGTTGACGCTGGTCGGCACCACGGTGCCGGCGGCCGGCTGGCCCGGCACGACCACGCCGGGACCGACACCGGCGGCGGCCGCCGCGCCCTTGGCGGCGTTGTAGCCGGAGGCGGTGGCGACGCCGTTGTTCGAGTCCGGCAGCGAGTAGCGGTTATCCTTCTGCAATTGCGTCAGATCCGGCGGCACGTCCAGGGTGCTGGCCTTCTTGGCGGACTTGTAGTCCACCTTGTCGTTGCCGATGACGGAGCTGATCATGCCGCAACCGGTCAAACTGGCCATCAATGCGCCCAGTACCAGCACGCGCTGCGAGGAAATGGAAGCTGTCTTGCGTATAGTCATGTCGTTACTGTTATAAGAAGCTGGAGTGCAGCAAAATATGATCCGATCGAGTCGGGGCTTGTTGCTCAGGCAGCTGCCGCGCCCGTCCGAAAGCGCGGGCGCCAGCATGCCTGCCGGGGTTTTACAGTACGCCGGCCTCTCGCAGGGCCGCGCGCACCGCGTCGTGGCAATCGGCGCCCAGCGGCACCAGCGGCAGGCGTATGCCGGCCGGCATCTTGCCCATTTCCGCCAACGCCCACTTGACCGGCACCGGGTTCGGCTCGATGAACAGCTTCTGGTGCAGCGGGAACATTTGATTGTTCAACGCCACCGCTTTCGGGATGTCGCCCGCGATCGCGGCCGCGCACATCTCGGCCATGGCGCGCGGCATGACGTTGGCGGTGACCGAGATGTTGCCGGCGCCGCCGCCAAGCATCAGCGCCATCGCGGTCGGATCGTCGCCGGAGTAGACGGCGAACGATTTCGGCGCCAGGCGCAGCAGGTCGTAGCCGCGGCCGATGTTGCCGGTCGCGTCCTTGACGCCGACGATGCCGGGCACCGCCGCCAGACGCAGGATGGTGTCGTTGCTCATGTCGGCCACGGTACGGCCGGGAACGTTATACAGGATCACCGGCAGGTCCACCGCTTCGGCGATGGCCTTGAAGTGCTGGAACATGCCTTCCTGGGTCGGGCGGTTGTAGTAGGGAACCACTTGCAGCGTGGCGTCTGCGCCCGCTTCCTTGGCGAAACGGGTCAGCTTGATCGCCTCGGCGGTCGAGTTGCCGCCGGCGCCGGCGATGATCGGGATGCGGCCGTTGGCGTGGGCGACCGTCGCCTTGATCAGCGCGCAGTGCTCTTCGACGCTGACGGTGGCCGATTCTCCGGTGGTGCCGGCGATGACGATGCTGTCCGTGCCTTCGGCGATGTGCCAGTCGATCAGGCGGTTCAGGCCCTCGAAGTCCAGACTGCCGTCCGGGTGCATCGGAGTGACGATTGCTACTATGCTGCCCTTAATCATAGGAAACCACTGCATAAAGTATTAAAACGACGATTGTAGACGATGAGTCGTGGTTATGGTGCATTCGGGGCGACAAATCGGGTTTCAAAATGGCGGCAACAGCGCCGCCACCCTTGGAAAATCGGGCTTCACGGCGCAGATTCGTTGCACCATGGCAGTTTTTGGAGCGTCGACGACGCCCTGCTCGAAAGCCACCACGCGCAGGCCGTGGTCGCGCGCCCAGTCCAGCAGCTCGCCCGGCTTGAGCAGGAAGTCCGGATTCGACGGTTTGCCGAACTGCGCGTTGCCTTCGGCGAAGGTTTCATAGATCAACACGCCGTCCGGCGCCAGGCCGGCGATCATCGCGGCCGTTAGCGGACGATGCAAGTAGTTTGTGACCACGATGCCGGCGAATCGCGCGGGGCCGAACGGCCAGGCGGCGCCGGCCTCCTCCAGGTCGATGTTGGAGGTGGTGATGTCGGGACCGGCCGCCAGCGCCAGCGCGTCCGGATCGCGGTCGACGGCGACCACCGAATGGCCGAGCGAGGCCAGATGGCGGGTATGGCGGCCGTTGCCGCAGGCCAGATCCAGCACGTCGCCGCCGGGGATCAAGGGGGCGTAGCGCCGCACCCAGGGGGAGATGTTATCGCTCATGATGTCTTTACCAGAATTTACGAAGGGTTACGAAGTTTCCAGCGCTACGTGTAGGCCAGGCCCATGGCCTCGCGCACGTCGCGCATGGTGTCTTGGGCCAGACGGCGCGCGGCGTCATTGCCGTCGGCGACGATGGCGCGCACCAGCGACGGGTCGTCCAGATATTGCTGGGCGCGCTCGTGCATAGGCTCCTGTTCCTTGACGATGGCGTCGATAACCGGCTGTTTGCACTCGATGCAGCCGATACCGGCCGACATGCAGCCGCGTTGCACCCAGGCCTGGGTCGGCGAATCGGAATACACCTGGTGGAATTGCCAGACCGGACAGCGGGCCGGGTCGCCCGGATCGGTGCGGCGCACGCGCGCCGGATCGGTGGGCATCGTGCGGATCTTCTTGCCGACCGATTCCTTGTCCTCGCGCAGCGCGATGGCATTGCCGTAGCTCTTGGACATCTTGCGTCCGTCCAGGCCCGGCAGGCGCGAGGCGGCGGTCAGGCGCGCCTGCGGCTCGACCAGGATCAGCTTGCGGCTGCCCTCCAGATAGCCGAACAGGCGCTCGCGGTCGCCCAGCGACAGGTTCTGGGCGTCGTCGAGCATGGCCTTGGCCTGCTCCAGCGCCTCGTCCTTGCCGTCCTGCTGGTATTCGGTGCGCAGTTCCATGTACAGCTTGGCGCGCTTGCTGCCCAGCTTCTTGACGGCCTTTTCCGCCTTTTCCTCGAAGCCTTTTTCCTTGCCGTACAAGTGATTAAAACGTCGCGCTATTTCCCGCATCATCTCGATATGCGGCACCTGGTCGTCGCCCACCGGCACCATGCTCGCGCGGTAGATCAACACGTCGGCCGCCTGCAGCAGCGGGTAGCCGAGGAAGCCGTAGGTGGCCAGGTCGCGGTGCGACAGGTTGTCGATCTGGTCCTTGTAGGTCGGCACCCGTTCCAGCCAGCCCAGCGGCGTGGCCATCGACAGCAACAGGTGCAGCTCGGCGTGCTCGGGCACGCGCGACTGGATGAACAGGGTCGTCTGCGACGGGTCGATGCCGGCGGCCAGCCAATCGATCAGCATCTCCCACGTGCTGCGCTCGATGACGCCGGGGTCGTCGTAGTGCGTGGTCAGCGCGTGCCAATCGGCCACGAAGAACAGGCACGGCTGCTCGGCCTGCAGCTTGATCCAGTTTTTCAGCGCGCCGTGGTAGTGGCCCAGGTGCATGGAGCCGGTCGGACGCATGCCGGAGACGACACGATCGGGATACATGGTTGCTTACGCCAAAAGAAAGATCAGCGGTTTCACCAGCACATGGAAAACGCCCTGCACCAGATGCATACCGCTGATGAGGAAGCCGGTCAGCAGGCCGAACTGCATCATCAGGATCAGGCCGATGAAGACGTAGACGCCGTAGCGCTCGATCTGCGCGTACTTGTTCGCCAACGGCATCGGCAGGATGCCGGTGACGATGCGCCCGCCGTCGAGCGGCGGCAGCGGAATCAGGTTGAACACGAACATGGCGGAGTTGACGCCGATGCCGGCCTTGGCCATCAGGATGAAGAAGTCATCCTGGTCGGCATGGAACACGAACGTCAGCACCACCCACAGCACCATCCAGCCCAGCCCCATGACGAAGTTGGCGCCCGGACCGGCGGCGGCCACCAGGGCCATCTGCTTTTTCGGGTTGCGCAGGCGGTTGTAATCGACCGGCACCGGTTTGGCGTAGCCCAGCGCAGGCAGGGTCAGCAGGCTCAGGACCAGCGGCAGCAGCACCGTGCCGAACGGATCGATATGACGCATCGGATTGATGCTCAGGCGGCCGAGGTCGGCGGCGGTGGAATCGCCGAAATAGCGGGCGACATAGCCGTGGGCGGCTTCGTGCAGGGAAATTGCAAAAAGAACTGGGATGGCGTAGACCGTGATGGTCCGGACGATGCTATCTATATCCATGATGGAGGAATTCTACCAGAGGCTGCTAAGTGATCTTGGGCGCCGTCGAAGGCCGGCGCGCTTGCCTTGTCGCAAAGGGAGAATCAGAGCCCGAACAAGGCGGCGTCGCCCCGGCCCTGGCGCACCAGTTCGGCGTCCGGTCCGGTCAAGTCGATCACGGTGGTCGGTTCCATGCTGCAGGCGCCGCCGTCGATGACCAGCTCGATCTGCTTGCCGAGCCGCTCGCAGATGGTGTCGGCGTCGTTGAGCGCGTCCTGCTCGCCCGGCATGATCAGGGTCGTGCCCAGCAGCGGCTGCTGCAACTGCTCCAGCAGCGCCAGCACGATCGGGTTCTCCGGCACGCGCAGGCCGATGGTCTTGCGCGACGGATGACTGAGCCGGCGCGGCACGATCTTGGTCGCCTCGAGGATGAAGGTGTACGGCCCCGGCGTGGCGCTCTTGAGCAGGCGGAACTGGCGGTTGTCCACGCGCGCGTAGACGCCGATCTCGCTCAGGTCGCGGCACAGCAGGGTCAAATGGTGCTTCTCGTCGATGCCGCGGATGCGGCGCAGGCGCTCGACGGCGCCCTTGTCGTCCAGGTGGCAGACCAGCGCGTAACAGGAATCCGTCGGCACGGCGACGATGCCGCCGCCGTCGATGATCTGCGCCGCCTGCTTGATCAGGCGCGCTTGCGGGTTGACGGGATGTACCTGGAAGAATTGACTCATGGTTGGCTGGCGCGGCCTGGCTGCGGGTCAAGCTGATCACAGCCGGCCGAGGCCGCTATTAATAACATCAGGATTGTACGCTACGCAAGGCGGCGATGCGCTGCTCGAAAGGCGGGTGCGTCGAGAACAGCGCGCCCCAGCCGCCACGGTTGGTGATGCCGGCGGCCGCGATCGATTGCGGCAAGGCGCCCGGCTCCATGCCGTTCAGGCGGGCCAGCGCGTGTTGCATCGGCACGCTGCTGCCAAGCAGCTTGGCCGAACCGGCGTCGGCGCGGAATTCGCGCTGGCGCGAGAACCAGGCCACGATCAGCGAGGCAACCAGGCCGAACACCAGTTCGCAGACGAACACCGTGGCCATGTAGCCGATGCCCGTGCCCTGGCGGTCGTTCTTGAGCAGCACCTTGTCGACGAAGAAGCCGACCACGCGCGCCAGGAACACCACGAAGGTGTTGACCACGCCCTGGATCAGGGTCATGGTGACCATGTCGCCGTTGGCGATGTGGGCCACCTCGTGGCCGAGCACGGCCTCGACCTCGTCGCGATTCATGTTTTCCAGCAAACCGGTCGACACGGCCACCAGCGCCGAGTTCTTGAAGGCGCCGGTGGCGAAGGCGTTCGGCTCGCCCGGATAAACCGCCACTTCGGGCATGCCGATGCCGGCACGCTCGGACAGCGCCTTGACGGTGTTGACCAGCCACAGCTCGGTGGACGACGACGGCGTCTCGATCACCCGCGCGCCGGTCGACCACTTGGCCATCGGTTTGCTGATCAGCAGCGAGAAGATCGCGCCGGTGAAGCCCACCACCAGCGAAAACGCCAGCAGGCTGCCCATCTCGAGGTTGCCGCCCGCGCCCGGACGGCCGATGCCCAGCAGCGACAGCACGATGGACAGCACCAGCATGACAGCGAGGTTGGTGGCGATAAACAGGACGATGCGTTTCATTGGTTGTTCTCCGATACGGACAAGTTTGCCCAGATCATAAGGTATGACCGGCTTTACGCAAAATCAAGATGGCAATATTAATTACCGCCGGCAATCAGCGAACGATATTACCGGCGACGCCTAGAACCAATCGTGCCAAACCGGCTTGACGTTCGCGGGCAATGGCGGCAACAACCCGAAATCGACGCGCGACTCGCCCGGCGCGTGGAAATCGGTCCCCCGCGACGCGAGAAATCCGTAACTATTCGCCAACTGCGCATACACCGGATACTGGTCCGGCGTATGGCTGCCGGTGACGACCTCGATGGCCTGCCCGCCCAATTGCTTGAACTCGTCGAACAACTGCCCCTGGGCCAGCTGGCTGAAGCGATAACGCCCCGGGTGGGCGATGACGGCGATACCGCCGGCCCCGCGTATCCACTCGACCGAATCGGCCAGGCTCGCCCAGCAATGCGGCACATAACCTGGTTTGCCCTCGGACAGGTACTTCTTGAACACATCCGGAATATTGGCGCAGGCGCCGATTTCCACAAGATAGCGGGCAAAGTGGGTGCGCGACATCAGGTCCGGGTTGCCGACATAGGTCAGCGCGCCCTCGTAGGCGCCTTTGATGCCCACCGCCTCCAGCTGGCGCGCGATTTCCCGGCCCCGGTTGTCGCGGCCCGAGCGCGTGCACGCCAGGCCGTTGACCAGCGCGGCGTTGGTCTCGTCGATGCGCAGGCCGACGATATGCACCGTTTCATTGGCCCATGTGATCGAAATCTCGACTCCGGAGACAAACTGCATCCCCTGCTCTTCCGCGGCGGCGCGGGCGGCGGGAATGCCGCCGACTTCATCGTGGTCGGTCAGCGCCCAGACATCGACACCGGCCTTGCGCGCGTGGGCGGCCACGGCGGCGGGGGCAAGAACGCCGTCGGAGACATTGGAATGGCAGTGCAGATCAACTTTTAACATGCTGTCATTGTATCCCGGATGCGCGCGCCCCTGCACAGCAGCTCCGCAAAGCGCGCGGGATCGATATTCGAGCCGCACACCAGCAGGGCCACGCGCTTGCCCTGGAGCCGCTCGCGCAGCGGCCCGAACAACGCGGCCGTCGCCACCGCCGCCGCCGGCTCGGCCACCAGCTTGGCGTCGCGGAACAGATACAGCATGGCCTCGCAGATCTGGTCGTCGTCGACCCGCACCACTTCGTTGACGAAGCGGCGGCAGACGTTGAAGCTGTACTCCATCGCATACGGCGCTCCCAGGCTGTCGGCGACGGTGTCGACCCGCTCCAATGTCTCCGGCGCGCCCGAGGCGAAGCTGCGGTACAGCGCGTCGGCGCCGAACGGCTCGACGCCGTACACGGCGCAGAGCGGATTGAGCTGCTTGACGGCGGCGGCAATGCCGGCGCACAAGCCGCCGCCACCGACGGGCACCACAACGGCATCAAGGTCGGACACCTGCGCCATCAGCTCCAGCCCGACCGTGCCGGTGCCCTGCGCGGTCAGCGGGCCGTCGTAGGGATGCAGCATGGTGCGGCCCTCGTCGCGCTCGATCTCGCGGCCGCGCGCGAACGCCTGGTGTACGTCCAGCATCAGCAGCACTTCGGCGCCGAACTCGCGGCAGGCGGCGATGCGCGCGGGGCTGGCGTGCGCCGGCATGACGACCTTGGCGCTACATCCGGCCAGCCGCGCCGTGTACGCCACGGCGATCGCATGGTTGCCGGCGCTGACGGCGACCACGCCGCGCTGGCGTGCCGCCGCGTCCAGCGCCTCGATGCAATTGAGCGCCCCGCGCAGCTTGAAGGTGCCGGTTTTTTGGAACAGTTCCAGCTTGAGCCAGACTTCGGTGGCGGGAAATTGTTCTTCGATGACGCCGGTTTGCCAGCGCCACACGGGGGTATGCAGAACTTTGCCTTGCAGGCGGGCGGCGGTGTCGCGGATCTGGGACAGCGAGGGGTACGGGTGGGACATTGTCATTGGGGTGCTCCAGTAAACTATTCAGGGAAGGCGCGGGCACGGCCCGCGCGCGGGGACGCGCTGGGCTGGGGGCGCCGAGCACCGGCGCAGCCGCAGCTCAGCGACCCTGAATAATTCGAATAATGGAGAAGGACTGACCGCAACCGGCGAACGCGGCCCGGCCGGCGTCGGCGGCGACGTGGCGGTGGTTCGTGACGGTGGTGTTATGCGGTTTCATGCGGTCAATAATGCCAAAGAAGTGGCGCGCTGGCAAGATGTTCGTAGGGCGGATTAGGCGGAACGCCGTAATCGGCCATCTTTGAGCCGCAGCGGCGCATGCATGGCCGATTACGCTTCGCTAATCCGCCCTACGTGGTTCAGATGAACGCGTGATTTTCAGCTCGTCAGGAATTCCTCGATATAACCCGCCAGCTCGACCGGCTGGTCGTGGTGCAGCATATGGCCGGCATCGTGCACCATCTTGCGGGTGACGTCGCGCAAAAAACCGAGGCGGCGCTCCAGCTCGACCTGCCCGCCCGGCTTAGAGCCGAGCCAGTCCCACATATTGGTCTGATCGGCCTCGACCCACAGCACCGGCGCCGTGATGGCTTTCCAGCACGCCATCACCTCGTCGACGTTATACGGCAGCGGGCCTTGTTGCTTGTGCACGGGATCGCCGAGGATTTCCCACTCGCCCTGCTCGTTCTGCGCGGACCAGTGCTGCGACAGGAAGGCGGCGCGCTCGTCGCTCAGCCGCGGATTGGTTTTTTGCAAGCGCGCCGCCACCGCCTGTTGCGACGGGTAGGTGCGCAACTCGGGCTTTTCCAGCAAGCCATCCATCCACTTGGCGTAGCGGCCCGGCGCCTGCTCGGGCTTGGCGGCGCGCAGGCCGGCGCCTTCCAGGTTGACCAGTTTACGGAGGCGCTCGGGCCGCGCGCCCGCATACAGACCCAGGATGTTGCCGCCCATGCTGTGGCCGACGATGTCGACCGCCGCGTCCGGCGAATAGTGGCGCAGGATCGCGTCCAGATCGGCCAGGTAGTCGGGGAACCAGTAAGTGTCATCGCCGCTGCGGTCGGACAGGCCGAAGCCACGCCAGTCCGGCGCGATCACGTGCCAGTCGCCCTTCAAGGCGTCGACGACGAACTGGAACGAGGCGCCCACGTCCATCCAGCCATGCAGCATGAAGATCTTGGGCGCGCCTTCCCTGCCCCAATGATGCAAATGGCAACGCAAACCGCGTATGGTCAGGAATTCGGAGCGGGATGGTGTCAGCGTCATGGTTCTTGTCCTTGTCTAGACGAGCTTGAAAACGGCGGAGTCGGCGCAATATCGGTACATTGCTGGCCGCAAAGCAAAATAATAGCACGACCGTTCGCTGGTCGTGCAAGCGTAAAATAGCGCCATCCCGCCGTTCCCATCATTCAACCGAAGGTTTCCAATGTCTATTTATCAACTGGGCGAACACGCGCCAGAGATCGATGCATCGTCATTTGTCGCCGACAGCGCGATCCTGGTGGGCAAAGTCAGCCTGCATGCCAACACTTCGGTATGGTTCGGCGCGACCTTGCGCGGCGATAACGAACGCATCACCATCGGCGAAAACAGCAACGTCCAGGAAGGCACCGTGATGCATACGGACCTGGGCTACCCGCTGAACGTGGGCAAGAACGTGACCATCGGCCACCAAGCCATGCTGCACGGCTGCACCATCGGCGACGGCGCCCTGATCGGCATCCAGGCGGTGATCCTGAACGGCGCCAGGATCGGCGCCGGTTGCCTGGTCGGAGCCGGCGCGCTGGTCACCGAGGGCAAGGAATTTCCGGACAACTCGCTGATCATCGGCTCGCCGGCCAAGGCCGTGCGCACCCTGACCGCCGAGGATACCGCGCGCCTGCTCGCCAGCGCCGACAGCTATGTGCAACGCGGCCAGCTGTTCAAGACGCAACTCAAAAAGATTGGATAAAAAATGAGCATTACCCTGACTACGGATGTCCTGCAGAAATTCATCTTCGAGAACGCCGCCGTGCGCGGCGAGTTCATCGACATTTCGGCCACATGGCGCGAGGTGTTGTCGCGCCATGTCTACCCTCCCGCGGTCAAGAAGCTGTTGGGCCAGATGGTCGGCGCCGGGGCGCTGCTGTCGGCCAACCTGAAGTTCAACGGGTCTATCATCATGCAAATCCACGGCGACGGTCCGGTGCAGTTGCTGGTGGTCGAGTGCGATGCCGACCTGCGTCTGCGCGCCACCGCCAAGCTGGCCGAGGGCGCCGTCATCGCCGACGACGCCACGTTGCCGGCGATGCTGAACGCCAATGGCAAGGGCCGCTTCATCATCACGCTCGATCCGGCCGACAAGGTACCGGGCCAGCAGCCTTACCAGGGCATCGTGCCGCTGGACGGCGACGATGTGGCGACCGTCATTGAAAACTACATGCTGCGCTCGGAGCAGCTGGACACCAAGCTGTGGCTGGCGGCGGACGACAACGTTTCGCGCGGGCTGCTGCTGCAAAAGCTGCCGGATCATGGCGGCAAGGCCGGCGCTCAGCCGCTGACGCAGGAAGACGCGCTGGAGACGTGGAACCGGGCGGTGATTTTGGGCTCGACGTTGAAGGAGCAGGAGTTGCTGGAAACGACCGTGGATGTGCTGATGCAGCGCTTGTTCTGGGAAGAGACCATTCGGGTGTTCGATCCGTTGAGCCCTTCTTTCCATTGCACCTGCACGCGGGAGAAGGTGGGCAACATGCTCAAGATGCTGGGACGCGAGGAAGTTGACAGCGTGCTGGAGGAACAGGGTCACGTTGGCGTGAATTGCGATTTCTGCGGGCAGCATTACGATTACGACAAGGTCGATTGCGCGCAGTTGTTCGCCAGCGACGAGCCGGTCGAGGCGTTGATACCGGCGAGCGATGTGAAGCATTGATTGGTGGTTTGAGGTCGCGTAATCCGTTTGGGCCGCTGGCGGCTCATGGCGGATTACGCTGCGCTAATCCGCCCTACGTGGATCACGTGTCGGTTCATGGTAGTGGTGAACGCATATGCCACCGAGCCGCCAGCGGCCTCACCCTTCCTCGCTACCCTTCGCATACCTCTGCGCCAGCACCGCGCACACCATCAATTGCAATTGGTGGAACAACATCAACGGCAACACCACCGCGCCCAGCGCGCCGCCCGCGAACAGCACCTTGGCCATCGGCACGCCGCTGGCCAAACTTTTCTTCGATCCGCAAAACACGATCGCGATCCTGTCCTCGCGACTGAATCCCAACCGCCGGCTCAACTGCGCGGCGATCAGCATCACCGATCCCAGCAACACGACGTCAATCAACATCAGCCCGCCCAGCGACGCCCATGACAGCTGGTGCCACAGCCCCTGCCCGACCGCCTCGCTGAACGCGGTGTACACCACCAGCAGTATCGAGCCCTGATCCACCATCCGCGTCAGCGGCTTGTTGCGCTCGACCCAGGCGCCGATCCAGCGCCGCGCGACCTGCCCGGCGATGAACGGCAGCAGCAACTGCAAGGCGATCTGCAACGCCGACTCCCACGGCGAGCCGCCCGTCATCTGCGCCGCCGTCAGCAACCCGACCATCAGCGGCGTCAGGAAAATCCCGATCAAATTCGACGCCGACGCGCTGCAGATCGCCGCCGGCACATTGCCGCGCGCGGCCGCCGTGAAGGCGATCGACGATTGCACCGTCGACGGCAGCATGCATAGGAACAGGATGCCCAGATACAGGTCCGGCGTCACCAGCGGCATCAGCAGCGGCTTGAGCGCCAGTCCCAGCAAGGGGAACAGCGCGAACGTGCACAACAACACCAGCAGATGCAGCCGCCAGTGCGTGATACCGGCCACCACCGCCTCCCGCGACAGCTTGGCGCCGTGCAGGAAGAACAACAGGCACACCGCGCCGTGGGTGACGCCGTTGAAGATGACGGCGCCCTGGCCGGTGCATGGAAACAGGCTGGCCGCGACGATGGTCACGATCATCGCCAGCGTGAAGTTATCGGGTAGGAATTTAGGACGGGTCATCGCCGGGTTACCACATCTTGATCTTGGCGCATTGGACTTCCAGAATGTCGACCGCGCCCAGCGTCTTGGCCGACGCCGTGCTGCGGATCAGATCGACGCGTTCGACGCAGTCGCCGCGCATCAACCGTTCCTGCGTGCGGGTGCACACCGTCACGGTGCCGGCGCTGCTGGTGTTGCAGGAAAAGCCCTCGACCCGCATGCGCGCCACCGCCTGCTCCAGTGGCATGCCGGGCTGCACGGTGCCGGTGACGAAGTTTCCCAGCCGTTCCTGGTTGACCGTATAACAGCCGGCCAGTGGCAACGCCAACGCCAGCATCAGAAGTATGCGCATCGTGTTCTTCCCTCTTATTTCCATACGGCAGTGTAACGCATCGGTCATCACCCGGTAACACACCGTCACTATCATGCGCAGCGTTGCTATTCCTGTTATCACTCTTTTAATCGGTTTTCCAAGGCAGAACATGAACAAGAAATTATCCGCAGTGTGCTTCGCCGCGCTGAGCTTCCCGATGCTGGCCATGGCCGCCAACGTTGCCGCCGCCGTCGCCGAAATGGCCGCCCCGGCCAACGCCGCCGACGCGCCCGCCGCCGCTGCCGATACTGTGGACACCGCCGCCGCAGCCGCCGCGCCGATGGCCACCGTGGAAATCGCCACCCGCAAGACCCGCTCGTCGGTCGCGATGACCAAGAGCGATATGCAGAAAATCCTGCCGGGCATCAACCCGTTGAAAGCGCTGCAAACCCTGCCGGGCGTGAGCTTCCAGACCGCCGACCCGTGGGGCAACAACGAACAAAACACCTCGCTGTTCATCCACGGCTTCAGCGGCCCGCAGCTGGGCTACACGATGGACGGCGTGCCGCTGGGCGACCAGCAATACGGCAACTACAACGGCCTGTCGCCACAGCGCGCGGTCATCAGCGAAAACGTCGGCAGCGTGATCCTGTCGTCGGGCGCGGGCGACCTGTCGACCGCCTCGACCAGCAACCTGGGCGGCACCATCGAGACCTTCTCCAGCGATCCATCGCAGACGCGCAACCTCGCGGTCCAGCAGACCGTCGGCAGCTACAAGACTTCGCGCACCTTCATGCGCTACGACACCGGCACCTTCGGCGAGGGCAACAGCGCCTACATCTCCGGCGTGCACCACGAACAGCGCGCCTGGGACTTCAAGGGCCGCCAGGGCGGCGACCAGTTCAATGCCAAATTCGTCAACCAGTCGAGCCTGGGCAAGCTGACCTTGTTCGTCAACTACTCGGACAAGATCGAACCGAACGAGGACAGCACCGTGCGCTCGGCCACAGAGAAGTTCCAGCCGTACACCCGTCCCTTCCTGTATCCGAACTTCCAGCAGGCGGTGTCCTACCTGTCGCCGACCGGCGCCACGCCGGCCGCCGAGGGCAACAACTACCGCAACTACTACAGCGACGCCCAGCGCACCGACTGGCTGACCTACGCCAAGTTCGACATGAACCTGGGCGAGTCGACCACCTGGTCGAACCAGATCTACTATCACAACGACGACGGCGTCGGCGTGGTGGCCGGTCCGATCGGCGTGGCCGGCCTGCCGGGCTTGTTCGCGGTCTACTTCCCGGGCCAGAACCTGAAGCAAGTGTTCGGCAACTCCGGCTACGCCACGCGCACCACCGAATACGTCATCAACCGCAGCGGCTACCTGTCGAGCCTGACCACCGAACTGGGCGATCACAAGCTGCAGGCCAGCCTCTGGCTCGAAAGCAACCGCTCGTCGGCCTACCGCCGCTGGTACGCGCTCGACGTCAACAACCCGAGCTCGCCGTACGACCGTCCGAGCAATCCGCTGATCACCCAGTACGGCAGCGAGATCGACAACAAGGTCGCGCAAATCTCGGTGCAGGACGAATGGCGCGTGCGCGACGACCTGGCGCTGCAGGCCGGCTTCAAGTCGAGCCTGCAATGGGCCGACGGCCAGTTCCCGGTGCAGCCGAAAGTGGGGGCCATCGCCAACGGTTCGACCGCCCTGCCGGTGGGCAAGATCACCACCAAGAAATGGCTGCTGCCGCAGATCGGCGCGCGCTGGGACATCACGCCGCAGGATCAATTGTTCGTCAACGTGCAAAAGAACATGCGCCAGTTCGTCACCTATGGCGGTGGCGGCGCCTCGCCGTGGAGCCTGGCGAGCCAGCAGGCGTTCGACCTGTTCCGCGACACCGCCAAACCGGAAACCTCGATCACCTATGAGGCCGGCCTGCGCACCAGCCACCAGCTCGATCTGGGCGCGCTGAGCGCCATCGACGGCCAGGTCAACGTCTACCACGTCAACTTCAAGGACCGCCTGTTGCAGATCAGCCCGACGCCGGTGATCTCGTCCATCATCGGCGGCAACCCGGTGCTGGCCAACGTCGGCAGCGTCAAGACCGACGGCATCGACCTGTCCGGCACGCTGCACTTCGGCCGCATGTTCTCGCTGTACAACGCGCTGTCGTACAACCGTTCCGAGTACCAGGACAACTACAGCAACGGCGCGGCGTTGGTGCCGACCGCCGGCAAGGCCGTGCCGGGCAGCCCGGAGTGGATGAACAAGACGGTCGCCACCCTGACCGTCGCCGACACCGAGTTCCAGCTGATCGGCGACTACGTCGGCAAGCGCTACGCGACATACACCAACGACCTGTCGGTGCCGAGCTACTTCCTGATGAGCCTGGGCGTGTCGGGCAAGCTGCCCTTCCTCAACGGCGGCTTGATCAAGAACGCGCGCTACCGCGTCAACATCACCAACCTGGCCGACCGCGAAGGCAGCTTGAATGTGGTGGTCGGCGCGGCCAGCGGGACTTACAATACATTCCCGATCGCACCACGTCAGGGCTTCCTGACTTTGATGGCTGACTTCTGATGAATAGACTTTATTTGCCTTCGCGCCTGTCGCGCCGGGGCTTTATCCAAACGGCGGCGTTGACCGCCGGCGCCTCGCTGCTGTTGCCGGCATCGTCGGTGCTGGCGGCGACCGGCGGCCTGGCTGACCAGTCCGGCCTACCGGGTGTCGCGCCGGTCGGCGCCGGCGGCATCGGCGGCGGCAAGAAGCCGCTGGTGTTCGCCCACCGTGGCGCCAGCGCGCTGCGGCCGGAACACACGCTGGCGTCGTACGCCAAGGCCATCGCCGACGGCGCCGACTATATCGAGCCCGATCTGTGCAGCACCAGGGACGGTGTGCTGGTGGCGCGGCATGAGGCGTATCTCAGCGAGACCACCGACGTCGCCAGCCATCCGGAGTTCGCCAGCCGCAAGACGCGCAAGACCATCGACGGCGAGCCGCATGACGGCTGGTTCGTCGACGACTTCACCTTGGCGGAACTGAAGACCTTGCGCGCGGTCGAACGCATTCCCGCTTATCGTCCGGGCAGCGCGCAATACAACGGCATGTTCCAGGTGGCGACGTTCGAGGAGATCATCGACTTCGTCGCGGCCGAGGCGGCGGCGCGCGGGCGCATCATCGGCATCGTGCCGGAGTTGAAGCACTCGACCTATTTCGCCAGCGTCGGCCTGCCGCTGGAGGACCGCTTCCTGTCGATTCTGGACGCGCACGACTACACGCGCCGCAATCCGGTCGAGATCCAGTCGTTCGAGGTGGCCAATCTCAAATACCTGCGCGGCAAGCTGGGACGGCGCGCCAACCTGCGCATCATGCAGCTCGTCATCGCGCAGGATGTGCGGCCGATGGACGTGGCGGCGGCCGGCGGCAAGCTGACCTTCGCGCAGATGTGCACGCCGGCCGGCCTGCGCGACATCGCGCAGTACGCCGACGTGGTGGCGCCGCCGACGCGCTCGATCATTCCGCTGAAGAAGGACGGCAGTCTGGCCGAGCCGACGTCGCTGGTGGACGACGCGCACAAGGCCGGCCTGCGCGTGGAGCCGTGGACGTTCCGGCCTGAAAACCAGTTCCTGGCGGCCGATTTCCGCGACGGCGGCAGCCTGCAGGCCCGCAACGAGGCCGGATCGATCGCCGAGATGAAGCGTTATATCGCCGTTGGGTTGGATGGCTTCTTCACCGACGATCCGGCCTTGGGCCGCGCCGCCGTCGGCACTTAAAAGCAACTCCGGGGTCAGGTCCTCATGCCGCTAAGTTAAGTGATGTTCGTAGGGCGGATTAGCGGGCGAGGCCCGCCAATCCGCCCCGGGGGCCCACCGAAGGAGGCGGCCTACCTGCCGGTAGGCCTTGAGAGGCGGAACGCCGTAATCGGCCATGAGCCGCCGACGGAGCATGGCCGATTACGCTGCGCTAATCCGCCCTACGTGATTTAGATGAACGCTTAACTTAGCGGCATTAAAACCCGTCCCCGGAGTTGCATCAGCGGCTGGCTTGGCGCGGGGCGTCGTCGGCTTTCGGCAAGGCTGCGGTCATGTTGATCCAGCTTTCGGGTTGCGGTTTCTTCGGTTCGCGCACGCCGAAGAAGCTGACCACCTGGTCGCTGTTGTTGTCGTAGAACTCGACCGAAGTGATGCCGGCGCGCTTGACCACCCAGCCGCTGGCGAAGGCGCCGTCACGCAGGTGCAAATTGAATTCCGGGTCGAGCACGTTGAACCAGCCCGGCGAGGCGGCGACCTTGCCTACCTTGCCACTGAAGATTTGGATCGTCGAGCCGTTGCCCAAAAAGACCATGATGTCGATCTTTTGCTTGGCCGTCTCCTCCAGCAACTGGCGCACCGCTTGCGGCGTGATGCGCTTGGCAGCGCCGGCCGGGGCGAGGCGCATCGCTTGCTGGCGCGAGACGCCGAACTCCGTCAGCAGGCGGTTGAACTGGTGGACGTCGTTGATTTCATTCCATGCCAGCTGGAATTCCTTGACGTCGATCTCGCTGTCCGGCTTTTCCTTGGCCTTCACGGTTTGCGGGGCTACCTTCAGGTCGGCGCTTTGCGACGGCGCGCGGAAGTCGGCCACCAGCTTGTCGAACACCTGCACGCCGGCGTCGTTCTTGAGGTACAGCTTGTGCACGGCGTTGCCGCTGGCGTCGAAGAATTGCAGGCTGCGCGAGACCACGCCGTCCTTGCCCGGCTGCGTCACCGCGAACGCGTATTTCCATTTGTCGAAGGTGAAGCGCAGGTCGATTTCGCCGCCCAGGTAGCCGCCGGCGATGTTGCGCAGGCGCGCTTCGCGCTCTTTCTGTTTGTCTTCTTCGAGGCCGACGATGTCGTCCTGCGACTTAAGCTTGCTGGCGACGCCGGTGCGCTCGAGCACGCCGTTTTCGTTGCGCGTCAGCGCCAGCACCTTGCCCAGGTCGAGCGCGCGGCGCATGATTTCACGCGGCACGGTGTCGCCTTCCTTGAGGCGGACGACGGTCTTGCCGATGCCGGTCGCCAGCAGGTCCGCTTCCGAGACGCTGAGCGTTTTGGCGGCGTCGCGCGCGGCCAGCTTGGGCTGCTCGGCGCGCAGGGTTTCCCAGCGTTCGGCCAGGCTGGCGGCGCCGCCCGGCAAGGTGGTGAACAGCAAGGCGGCGGTCAGCGCCAGAGTGAATCGGTGGTGAGGTTTCATGGTGGCTCCGTGGGTTGTTTAGTAGATGACTTTGAGGTTGACGGCGAAGTTGCGGCCGGGACGCGCCTGGCGTTCGATGTCGGCCAAGGTGGCCGCCGTGGTGCCCGCGACCAGGCTGCGCGAGGAGGCGTAGTCCCAGTACTTGCGGTCGGCCAGGTTGTACAGGCCGCCGCTGACGGTGGCGTGCTTGTTGATGTGCCAGTACGCGGTCAGGTCCATGACCGTGTAGCCGGGCACGGCGAACATGCCGGTCGTGGCGCTGGTGAATACGTCGGCAGTGGCGCGCTTGCCGCGCGCCGTGCTGACGATGAAGGCGCCGCCGCCGCGCTTGGCCGGGTCGTCATAGGCGAACGTGGCGTTGGCTTTGTACGGTTGCACCGAGGCCAGTTCGGCCTTTTTGCCGCTGTCCTTGTTTTCGGCCGTGCCGCGCGAGATGCCGCCGGCCAGCGCCAGGCTGTAGCCCCGCATCGGCTGCCACCATTGGCCCAGTGCGAAGCGGCTGCTCACTTCGCCGCCTCGGATTTTGGCCTTGCCGACGTTTTCCGGACGGAACAGGCCTTGCGTGATGGTCGGGTAGTTGACCGGGTCGGGCGCCTGCGCGGCGTATTCGATGAAATTGTCGTAACTGGTGTGGAACAGCGAGAAGCTGAGCTCTACACCTTGTGTCGGCGCGCCCTTCAGGCCCACCTCGAAGGCGTTGCTGGTTTCCTTTTTGAGGTCGGGGTTGCCCAGCACGGCGTAGCCGTTGCCGGCGCCGGTGTAGCTGAACGAGTCGTAGGTGCCGGTGCGCTCGGCAGCGCTCGGCAGGCGGGTGCCGCGCGTGTATTGGGCATAGGTGCTCAGCTGCGGGGTCAGCTCGACCGAGAAGTTCAGGCTCGGCGTGAGGAAGGTGTCCTTGTCCTGGCGGATTTCCCTGGCCGCGCTCGGCACGGCGATGACGTAGTTTTGCAGGTTTTGCGGCGTCAGCTTGCGGCGCTCGGCGCGCAGGCCCGGCGTCAACGTGGCCTGGTGGCCGGCCAGGTTGAATCCGAACTCGCCGCGCACATAGGCGGCCAGCTTGTCGGTGTCCATGTCGGCCATGCGGTTTTTCATCGTGATCTGGTGGGCGCCGGTGCGCACCACCGTGCGGTCCTCGATCCATGGACGGCGGCTTTCCAGTTCCTCGTAGAGCACGCCGTAGCCGAGCATGAGCGACGGGTTCAGTTGCTTGACGGCGTCGAATGCGATGCCCTTGCTGTCGTTGAAGTAGCCGGTCGTGATGTTGCGGATGTAGGGCTGGCCGCCGGTCACGTAGTCGGCATTGGTGTCGTCCTCGACCGAGGCGGTTTGTTTGTAGAGCTTGGTTTCGAGCTTGTCGAACAGCGGGTTGGCGGCCGGCGTGTAGCGGTGCTCGACGCTGTAGCGGGTACGCTCGGTGTTGGAGTTCTGCGTCGCGCCGGCCGGATACAGGGCGCCGACCTTGTTGTTGTAGATGCGGTCGTGCTCGGCCTTGTAGTGGTCGATGGTGAAGCGCAGTTCCTGGTCGCGCGCCAACTTCCAGTTGAGCTTGGCCAGCACGGCGTCCGAGGACCAGTCGTCCGGGTTGGGGACGGCGTCGCCTTCGGTTTTGATTTCCGCGCCGTCGCGGTGGACGGCGACGATCAGCGCTTGCAGGTTGTCGCCGAGCGCGGTGGCGGCGGTGACGGCGTGCATGCGCGAGGCCTGTTCGGACGCATAGCCGAACTTGTAGTCGGCGTAGAGTTTGCGGGTGCCGTCCAGGTACATTTCCGGCGATTTGGTGACGAACGAGACCGCGCCGCCCAGGCCTGGCGTGCCGCCGCCGGCCGGGCTGGCGCCGGAGCCGATGCCGACGTAGTGGAAGGTTTCAGGGTCGGTGTAATCGCGGCCGATGCCGAACGAGTTCATCGACGTGCTTTCCGGACGCGGCGCGGCGTCCGGCAGCGAGATGCCGTCGACTTCGAGGCTGACGCGGTTGCCTTCGACGCCACGGATATTGATGCCGGTGTTGCCGGCGCTGTCCCAGACGTTGGCGCCGCCGCTGGCGGCCGCCGGCACGCTGATCAGCGGCGAGTAGCGGGCGATCTTGGCCATGTCGATGGCGTTGTTTTGTTCCAGTTGCTCGGCTTTGATGACGGTGGTGGTGCCGTTGCGGGTGGAGGCGGCTTCGTCGCGCTTGGCCTGGACGACGATTTCGCCTAGGGCCGGGGCGCTGGCGGCGGCCGCCGCTTGGGCTTGGGCTTGCTCGGCGTGGGCCGGGAGCATGGCCGTGGCCATGAGGGTGATCAGCGCGGAGTGCACCGCGACGCCCATCAGGCAGGGGCGCGGGGTGTGGGGGTGCTTGGGCGCGGCCAGATGCCGGGCGCCCGTGGTGGTGGCAGCCATAGAGTTCCAAGAGAGAGTTGTGGACGGCTGGCTCTCGGAATGACGGCGATTGCTGGCAAAAACGCATACTAACAATAATGATTCTCATTTACAAGTGGTGGACGTGTAAAGATTGGTTATTGTCAAAGCGATTATGCCTAAGAACGGGTGGAAATTTTTTAGCTGTGTTGGCGGAGCTTGGCGGATTACGCGCTTTGCGCTAATCCGCCCTACGTGGTTCAGATTTTTATTCGGCGCTGCTGGCCTGACTCTGCGTTGCTTTGCTCTCGCTGCTGATGTGGTTGTTTTTTACGCGGACGTAGTGCTCGGCCGAGTACTTCAGGTAGGCGATTTCCTCGGGGCTTAGCTCCCTGACCTTCTTGACCGGACGGCCGACGTACAAGTGGCCGCTTTCCAGCACCTTGCCCGGCGAGACCAGGCTGCCGGCGCCGATCATGACGCGGTCTTGCACCACGACGTCGTCCATGACGATGGTGCCCATGCCAATCAGGCATTCGTTGCCGATGGTGCAGCCGTGCAGCAGCACCGAGTGGCCGATGGTGACGTAGTCGCCAATGATCAGCGGCGAGCCGTCCGGCTTGCCCGGGTGCTTGTGGGCGACGTGGCCCATGGCGAAGTCCTGCACGTTGCTGCAGTCGCCGATGACGATGCGGTTGACGTCGCCACGCAGCACGGTGTTGCACCAGATCGAGCTGTCGCGGCCGATACGGACGTCGCCGATCACTTGCGCCGTGGCGTGCAGATAGGTGTCGTCGCCGAGGACGGGGCTGGTGTCGAGATACGGGGATAAGGGCATGCGATGTCCGGAAAAGTCAGTGGGGGGAATAGGTGCTGTCGCCGTGCGGCGCGGCGGCGAACTGCGGCAGCGCTTCGGCGCGGCGCGACAGTTCATCCAGCGAAGGATAGTTCTCGGCGGCCACCAACTCGGGCAGCATTTGCCGCATGAAGTGCCAGGTGACGGCGGTCATGACCGCGCCGTGTTCCGTGCCGGCGCCGCCGAGGATCAGCGGGTTTTCCCGCTGCTCGGCTTCGAGCGCGTCGAAGGCCGACAGCATTTGCAGGGTGACCCTTTCAACCCACGGCTGGTGCAGCTTTTCGGCCGGACGGACGTTGCGTTCGTAGACGATCTGCACGCCCTTGTCGCAGGCGGCCAGCGCCAGCCCGAGCACGCGCAGCGAGCGCAGCAGCGCGGCCGGCTCGGACGGCGTCAGGCGCCGCTCCGGCGCGGCCAGCGTTTCGGCGTATTGCAGGATCAGGGTGGAGTCCATCAGCACGGTGCCGTCGCCGGTCACCAGGGTCGGCGCCTTGACCACCGGATTGATCTGGCGGAATTGGTCGAAGGTGCGGAACACCGACAGCGACTGGTGTTCGAACGGCACGCCGAGCAGTTGCAGCGACACGGCGACGCGGCGGACATAAGGTGAGTCGAGCATGCCGATCAGTTTCATTTTCTCTCCGGGGTATCGGGTGGAAGGCCGAGCGCACATTCGGCGGCCTTGCGGGCGTGGATGGCGGTGGTGTCGAACAGCGGCACCGCCGCGTCGGACTGGGCGATCAGCAGCGAGATCTCGGTACAGCCGAGGATGATGGCTTGCGCGCCCCGCTCCACCAGCGCGGCGATGACGCGGCGGTAGTCGTCGCGCGAGGCGTCGACGACGTTGCCGAGGCAGAGTTCTTCGTAGATGACCCTGTGGACGATATCGCGCTCGGCCGGCTCGGGGACGATCACGTCCAGGCCGTGCAGCTCGCGCAGCCGGTCCTTGTAGAAGGCCTGCTCCATCGTGAAGCGCGTGCCGAGCAGGCCGATCCTGGTGTGGCCTGCGGCCTTGATGGCGGCCGCCGTGGGGTCGGCGATGTGGAACAGCGGAATGCCGACCGCCGCTTCGATGGCCGGCGCGACTTTGTGCATGGTGTTGGTGCACAGCACGATGAAGTCGGCACCGGCCGCTTGCAGCGAACGGGCGGCGCCGGCCAGCAATGCGCCGGCCGCGTCCCAGTCGCCGGCGCGCTGCAATTTTTCCACGTCGTGGAAGTCGACGCTGACGAGCACCACCTTGGCCGAGTGCAGCCCGCCCAGGTGCTGCTTGACCGTTTGATTCACCTGCCGGTAGTACGGCACCGTCGATTCCCAGCTCATGCCGCCGATTAGTCCGATAGTCTTCATCAAATGCGTCCCGGAATGAAGCTGAGGAAGGAGAACTCGGCCTCGAAGCCGGCTTCCTTGGGGCTGCAGGCGTACAGGCCGCAGGCGACCGCCTCGGCGCCGGCGCGCTCGTGCAGGTGGGCCATGCGGATTTGCGTCCATTGCTCGCCGTCGAGCGACGATTCGACGATGCAGTCGTTGTCCTCGGCGCGCACGCGGAGCCAGACGGTGTCGATGTCCTTGGCCAGCGGCTGGGTCGACCAGTCCGAATAATGGCCGTTGGTGACGACGACGCCGAGGCGGTTGTCGCCGTCCGGCTCGAACTCGACCGAGGTCTTGAGCCAGCAGCCGGGCGACAGCCGCACCATCAGCCCGGCCTGGTCGTACTGGTGCGCCGGGCGCGAGGTGACCTTGGTCGTGAGCACGAAGTCGCCCTCGGCCTTCAGGTGCAGGAAGTGGCCGTTATCGACCTGGAAGCCGTAGTGCGTGCGCTGCCAGAAGTCGGTGGCGGCGTCGGTGTGGATGCGCAGGCGGTTGGCGCCGTAGTCGACCTGCCAGTGGGCGGGTTCGCAATCCCATTGCAGCCGAGGGCTGAGCATGGTGTCGGCGAAGGTTTCGTGCAGCGCGGTGTCGCTCATCCGGTGTCCTTGTCTGGTGCTGGCCGTGCGTAGCTGACGGTGAGCATTTCCCATTGGTGCCCGTCGGGCTCGTTCCAATAGACGATGCTGCCGCCGTGTTGCGTGTCGACGGCGAAGTCGGTCGGGCCATGCACGGCGCTGCGGTGGGCGATGCCGGCCGACCGGATGCGCGCGAGGATGGCGTCGAATTCGGCCTGGTCGACGCGGAAGCAATAGTGTATCAAAGGAAGGGGCTCGGCCCATTCATCGAAGTCGATGGTCAGGCCGTCGTTGACGTAGACCGGCGCGAACGGGCCGATGCCGGTGGCCGACCACGGCACGCCGAGCAGCTCGGCCAGCAGTTTGGCCGCCGCGAGCTTGTCGCGCGACGGCACCATCAGATGATCCAGGGATATGGCCACACGCACCTCCTGCGGCCATTTTAAATTAACTTAGCGACAATAGGCGCGGATATCGTTGTTGGCGACGTCGCGGTCGTGCCGGTCGATCGGCAGGTCGTTGACGTGGCGCACGGTGCCCTCGACGACGGCGCGCGCCAGCGCGCAGCGGGTGGCGTCGGTTTCCGGCTCGCCGCCGCGATGGACCACCGTCGCCGCCCCGCCGCCCGCCTCGTCGCGCGGGCGGTAGGCCGGCGCCATCAGCTTGTGCTGCTGGCGGCGCTGGAATTCGGCCTCGCGTTGTTGCCAGGTGCCGGCCGGATTGGCCGCCGGCGGCGCCGACGTTTTGAGCATCTGCACGCGCGCGCCGCCGGCCAGGTCGGGATTGTCGGTGTAGTTGGTGACGCCGTTGGCGTCCACCCATTTGTAGATGTCGGCGTGGACGGCGCCGCTGGCGCCCAGCAGGGCCAGCGATAGTGGCAATGTCAGCGATGCGGCAAAGTTTTTGGTCATGGAAGATTGTTCTCATGGAGAATCGACCAGCCCATTCTACGGATTATTTCCGCGCAGAATCTATTGAAATGTCACTAACCTTGCAACAACACCACCGCGCCGCGCGAGATGGCCCGCGCCACCGTGCGCGCGTCCCAGTTCGTCAGGCGGATGCAGCCGTGCGATTGGGTCTTGCCGATCTTGCCCGGCTCCGGCGTACCGTGGATGCCGTAGTGCGGCTTGCTCAGTTGAATCCAGACGGCGCCGACCGGGTTGTTGGGGCCGGCCGGGACGCGGGCGGCGGTGTCGCCGGCCCTGGCGTCCCAGAACAGCTTGGGGTTGTAGCGGTAGTCGGGGTTGACGGCGACGCCGCGCACCTCCCAGCGCCCTTCCGGCAACGGGTCGTGGGCGCTGCCGGTGCTGGCCGGGAATTGCGCGATCGGCATGCCGCCGGCGTCGAGCAGGGTCAGGGTGCCGTCGCTGGCGTCGACCAGGATCGAGGTGGCCTTGGGCAGCGGCTTGGCCGAGGCCACGTTGGGCACCAGCAGTTGCTCGCCGGCGCGGGAAAACGACTTGCCGGGATTGAGGCGGCGCAGCAGTTCGGGGCTGCTGTGGAATTTTTCACCCAGCGCCTCGGCCACGCTGGCGTAGCCCAGCGCCGGCAGCTTGGCCTTGTCGGCCATCGTCGACGGCACCGGCCGGTATGGGCCGGCCACGTCCTCGCCGGTGACGGTGTAGACGTCGAGCACGGGCGCGGTGTCGGTCGACAGCACGGCCCAGGTGGCCGCGTCGAGCACGCCGGTGAGCGGCAGCTGGTGCAGTTTCTGGAAGCCGATGACGGCCTTGCGCAGGTTGCTGCCCTTGTTGCCGTCGATCTCGCCGGACGAGAAATGGGCGCGGTCAAGCAGCACCTGCGCGCGCAGCAGGTCGTGGCCGCCCGCGGCCGGGTTCGCCGGTGTTGCGGTTGCCGGGGGTTTGGCGGCGGCGATGCCGGCCAGCGCCAGCGCGGTGGTCATTAACAGCGTCTTCAACAAATCAGGCCCGGGGATCGTTGATGACCGCTTCGATGCGGTGGCCGTCGGGATCGACGAGGAAGGCGGCGTAGTAGTGGTCGCCGTAGTCCTCGCGCAGGCCGGGGGCGCCGTTGTCGCTGCCGCCGACCGCCAACGCGGCGGCGTGGAAGGCGTCGACGGCGGCGCGCGACGGCGCGCTGAAGGCCATGTGGAAGCCGGCGCCGGGCGCGGCGGCGTCGGGCCGCAGCTTCAGGCACAGCAGGTCCTTGTCGTCCTCGACGCCGTAGCCGATGGCGGTGTCGTCCTCGAACACTCGGCGGTAGCCGAGGGCGCCGAGCGCGGCGTCGTAGAACAGGCCGGCGAGCCGCAGGTCGCGCACGCCGAAGGAGATATGGTGGAGCATGGGGAATCGATTCCGATGGTCGCGGTAAGGGACCCGGATTCTACCAAATCGGGGACCCGCATCGCGCACTACTACTGCTGCTTGCGGTATTTCTGCATGACGTAGCCGAGCCGGTGGCGGTTGACGTCGAGCCAGGTCCACAGCGCCTCGACCTGCGCCGGGTGGGCGCGGTAGAAGGTGTCGTTGAAGGCGAGCCAGACGCGCGTGTTGACCAGCGGCTGCGGCAGTTGCACGACGGCGCCCTTGTAGCGCGCCAGCGTGGCCTTCAGGTGCTCCGGCGAGACGGCGGCAACGACCACGCCGTCGATGCGCCCGAGCCGCAGTTTTTCGAGGTTGCGCTCGAGGTCGCGCGCGCCGTCGTCGATCGTCAGGCCGGCCTCGCGCAGGCGGGCGGCGTAGCTTTGGCCTTGCGCCACGCCGAGCAGCTTGCCCTTGAAGTGCCGCATCGGCTGGGTGGAGGCCGGCAGTTTGTCGCCGGCGCGCACCAGCACGATCAGGGCGTTGTGCATGGCGCGGTCGAGGTCGATGTTGCCGGCCTTGTCGCGTGGTAGCGCTATCTCCGGCGGATAAACCGGTAGCTCTCCCATCGGCGACATGTCGATGTCGCCGTTGACCAGCGCGACGCGCAGGCGGGCGATCGGCAGGCGCACCCAGACCGGCGGGCAGCCGAAACCGGCGGCGAGCACGGCGTCGTGCATCAGGTCGACGGCGGCGCCGGCCGGGTCGGGGACGTCGGTGCCTTCGCCCAGCCAGTATGGGGGACGGTGCTGGTCCATGTAGCCGACGCGTACGGGGATGCAGCTGGCGGTGGATGGCGCGGGCGCGGTGGCCAGCACGATGGCCGCCCAGGCGCAGGCGACGGCAAGGCGGCCAGTATGGCGGCGGGTCGCTGGCGCGGCGCTGGCTTGGGTGGGGGCTTGGGTCATGGCGGTATCGTCACTTCGCTGGGGGCTTGTCGGTATCATACAATTTATTTCCGAGTGGAAATCTAGCGAAATGTCACGGGTGTTGGCATGGACGTCGACGGAGCTTGGCCGATTACGCTGCGCTAATCCGCCCTACGTGTTTTAGAATTTTTCCGGGTTCAATGGTCATGGCCGGGTTCGATCGGCGGACGGGGGTTACTGGTCGGCCGGGGACGCTTCGGACGCGGGGGGCGCCGCCAGCGGTACCGGCGGCGCGGCTTGGCCTTTGCCGACGATCTGGATGAAAATTTCGTTTTGTTTGATCATGCTGAGCTCGTAGCGGGCGCGCTCTTCGACCGCGCCGGTGCCGTCCTTGAGGTCGCGCACTTCGGAGTCGAGCTTGGCGTTGCGGGCCAGCAGTTCGGCGTTCTTTTTGTGCGCCGTGTCGACCTGGGCTTCAAGGTCGGCCACGCGCAGCCAGCCCCCCTTCCCCAGCCAGAGCGGGTACTGTATCAGCAGCAGCAACACTGCCAGGGCGAGGGTGATCAGGCGCATGGTCGATTCGGTTCGATCGCGGCCGCCGGAAGCCGGCGGCCGCTTACCGCATTACTTCAGGTTGTAGAACGCGTCGCGGCCAGGGTAGGAGGCGATGTCGCCCAGGTCTTCCTCGATGCGCAGCAGCTGGTTGTATTTCGCCATGCGGTCCGAGCGCGACATCGAGCCGGTCTTGATCTGCAGCGCGTTCAGGCCGACGGCGATGTCGGCGATGGTCGAGTCCTCGGTCTCGCCCGAACGGTGCGAGATGACGGCCGTGTAGCCGGCGCGCTTGGCCATTTCGATGGCGGCGAAGGTTTCGGTCAGGGTGCCGATCTGGTTGATCTTGATCAGGATCGAGTTGGCGATGCCCTTCGAGATGCCTTCCTTGAGGATCTTGGTGTTGGTGACGTACAGGTCGTCGCCCACCAGCTGGATTTTCTTGCCCAGTTCCTTGGTCAGGATGGCCCAGCCGTCCCAGTCGCCCTCGTGCATCGCGTCCTCGATCGAGATGATCGGGTATTTGTCGCACCAGGTCGCCAGCAGGTTGGTGAACTCGGTGGCCGTCAGCGACAGGCCCTCGCCTTCCAGTTCGTACTTGCCGTTCTTGTAGAACTCGGAGGCGGCGCAGTCCAGGCCGATGGCGATCTGGGCGCCCGGCTCGTAGCCGGCTTCCTCGATGGCCTGGATGATCAGCTTGATGGCTTCCTCATGGTTGGCCAACGACGGGGCGAAGCCGCCCTCGTCGCCGACGGCCGTGCTCAGGCCCTTCTTGTGCAGGATTTTTTTCAGGGTGTGGAACACCTCGGCGCCGTAGCGCACGGCTTCCTTGAACGACGGCGCGCCGACCGGGATGATCATGAATTCCTGGATGTCCAGGTTGTTGTCGGCGTGAGCGCCGCCGTTGATGACGTTCATCATCGGCACCGGCAGTTGCATCGCGCCCGAACCGCCGAAGTAGCGATACAGCGGCAGGCCGGCTTCCTCGGCGGCCGCCTTGGCCACGGCCATCGACACGGCCAGCATGGCGTTGGCGCCCAGGCGGCCTTTGTTTTCGGTGCCGTCCAGATCGATCAGGGTGCGGTCCAGGAAGGCTTGTTCATTGGCGTCGAGGCCCATGATCGCTTCCGAGATTTCGGTGTTGATATTTTCGCAGGCTTGCAGCACGCCCTTGCCGAAGTAACGCTTCGGGTCGCCGTCGCGCAGTTCGATCGCTTCGCGCGAACCGGTCGAGGCGCCCGATGGCACGGCGGCGCGGCCCATGACGCCGGACTCGAGCAGGACGTCGCATTCGACGGTCGGATTGCCGCGCGAATCGATAATTTCACGGCCGATAATATCAACAATAGCACTCATGTCATTCTCCAAAGTTAGACGAAAACGTGTTTGTCCATCGTGTGTTGCATGATGGACAATTTAAGGATAACGGGAATATAACCCGGCGCAGAGGTGTTTGCCAACGCGCGCCGGGCATTTTGCCTGCGATTGCTTTAGTTGAAGCTGCTTTCCAGGAAACCAGCTTTTTTGGTGATGCGGTCCAGCTCGATCAGGGTCGACAACAATTCCTTCATGCGGCCCAGCGGCACGGCGTTGGGGCCGTCCGATAGCGCCTCGGCCGGGTTCGGGTGGGTTTCCATGAACAGGCCGGCCACGCCGACGGCGACGGCCGCGCGCGACAGCACCGGGACCATCTCGCGCATGCCGCCCGACGAGGTGCCGTTACCACCCGGCAATTGCACCGAGTGGGTGGCGTCGAACACGACCGGGCAGTTCGATTCGCGCATGATGGCAAGCGAGCGCATGTCGGACACCAGGTTGTTGTAGCCGAACGAGGCGCCGCGCTCGCACGCCATGAAGACGTCGTCCGGCAAGCCCTTGGCCTTGGCGGCCGCGCGTGCTTTGTCGATGACGTTTTTCATGTCGTGCGGGGCCAGGAACTGGCCCTTCTTGATGTTGACCGGCAGGCCGGACTGCGCGCAGGCCGTGATGAAATCGGTCTGGCGGCACAGGAAGGCCGGCGTTTGCAGCACGTCGACGACGGCCGACACTTCGGCGATCTCGTCGATCGAGTGGACGTCGGTCAGGACCGGCACGCCCAGTTCGCGCTTGACGTCGCCGAGGATCTCGAGGCCCTTGTCGCGGCCGGGACCGCGATACGAGGTGCCCGACGAGCGGTTGGCCTTGTCGAACGAGGACTTGTAGATGAACGGGATGCCCAGCGCGGCCGTCATTTCCTTGAGCGCGCCGGCGGTGTCGAACGCCATCTGGCGCGATTCGATCACGCAGGTGCCGGCGATCAGGAAGAACGGCTGATCGAGGCCGGCTTCGAAGCCACAGAGTTTCATGCCGCATCTCCTTGCAACGCAGTGCTCTCAGCGACGGCGTGCGGGCGGTTGCCGCCGGCTGCCTTGTGGGCCAGTGCCGCCTTGATGTAGGACGTGAACAGCGGATGGCCGTCACGCGGGGTGGATTTGAATTCAGGATGGTATTGCACGCCCATGTACCACGGGTGCGAATTGTCGCCGCTGCGCGGCAGTTCCATGATCTCGCACAGGTCCTCGGTCGGCGTGCGGGCCGCCACCACCAGGCCGGCCGCTTCGACGCGCGGCAGGTAGTGGTTGTTGGCCTCGTAACGGTGGCGGTGGCGCTCGGTCACGACCGGGCCGTAGATCTCGGCGGCCAGGGTGCCCGGCTTGATCGCGCAGGTTTGCGCGCCCAGGCGCATGGTGCCGCCCAGGTCGGAGTTCTCGTCGCGCTTTTCGACCTTGCCGTCCTGGCCCTGCCACTGGTCGATCAGGGCGACCACCGGTTGCGAGGTTTCCAGGTCGAACTCGGTCGAGTTGGCGCTGGTCAGGCCGGCCATGTGGCGCGCGTATTCGATCAGCGCGACCTGCATGCCGAGGCAGATGCCCAGGTAGGGGATCTTGTTTTCGCGGGCGAACTGCGCCGCCATGATCTTGCCCTCGACGCCGCGCTTGCCGAAGCCGCCCGGCACCAGGATGGCGTCGTATTTCGCCAGCGCGGCGCAGCCGGTCGTCTCGATCTCTTCGGAGTCGATGTACTCGATGTTGACCTTCGATTCGTTGTGGATGCCGGCGTGGCGCAGCGCTTCGGTCAGCGACTTGTACGACTCGGTCAGCTCGACGTATTTGCCGACCATGCCGATCGACACTTCGCTCTTCGGATGCTCGAGCGTGTAGATCAGGCGGCTCCAGACGGACAGGTCGGCCGGCGCCGGGTTGATGTCGAGCGCCTCGCAGATGATGGCGTCGAGGCCCTGGTCGTGCAGCATCTGCGGCACTTTGTAGATGGTGTCGACGTCCCACACGGAGATGACGGCCTGCTCTTCGATGTTGGAGAACAAGGAGATCTTGGCGCGTTCGTCGTCCGGGATCGGGCGGTCGGCGCGGCACAGCAGCGCATTCGGCGAGATGCCGATCTCGCGCAGCTTCTGCACCGAGTGCTGGGTCGGCTTGGTTTTCAGTTCGCCCGCCGAGGCGATGTACGGCACCAGGGTCAGGTGGACGAAGGCGGTGTTCTTGCGGCCGGCGCGCAGGCTCAGCTGGCGTGCCGCCTCGAGGAACGGCAGCGATTCGATGTCGCCGACGGTGCCGCCGATTTCGCACAGGGCAACATCGTAGCCTTCGGCGCCGCGACGGATGTAATCCTGGATCTCGTTGGTGATGTGGGGGATGACCTGCACGGTCTTGCCCAGGTATTCGCCGCGGCGTTCCTTGCGGATCACCGATTCGTAGATCTGGCCGGTGGTGAAGTTGTTCACCTTTTTCATGCGGGTCGAGATGAAGCGCTCGTAGTGGCCGAGGTCGAGATCGGTCTCGGCGCCGTCGTCGGTGACGAACACTTCACCGTGCTGCATGGGGCTCATCGTGCCCGGATCGACGTTGATGTACGGGTCGAGCTTGAGCATGGTGACTTTGAGGCCGCGCGATTCGAGGATCGCGGCGAGGGAGGCGGCGGCAATCCCTTTACCAAGGGAAGACACGACGCCACCGGTGACGAAGACAAATTTGGTCATTGCAGATAGTGCCGAACGGCACGTGCGGGAAATTGAAATTATACCCTAAAACGGTTATTTCTTCAGCATCGGCCCCGGAAAAATCCGCTACGGGCCGGAAAACTCCGCTTGCCTAACTTGCAAAAATGGACGGTTTGGCAATCCGATGCGACTGTGTTTCAGCGTACAGACGGTCATAAACAACCAAGTCAGAATAGCAACTCATTCTTAGAGGAGAACATCATGAGCTACACGGAACGCGATGCTTACGGTATGTATGTCGACAACGGCAACAAGGGTCCCGGCCCTGAACTGATGGGGGCGGACACGCTGATCGGCGACCACGTTCACAATCTGAAGAACGAACACCTGGGCGAGATCAAGGAAATCATGCTCGACATGCGCACCGGCAAAATCGCCTACGCGGTCATGTCGTCGGGCGGCATCCTGACCATCGGCGAGAAACTGTTCGCCGTGCCGTGGGAAGCGCTGACCCTGGACACGGTCAACAAACGCTTCACCTTGAACATCGACAAGGAGCGCATCGAGAACGCGCCCGGCTTCGACACCGATCACTGGCCCAACATGGCGAACCAGACGTGGGCCAGCCAGATCCACAGCTACTACGGCACCCGCTACGACAACCTCGACGCTGGTCCGCTGTGATGTCGGCCCTGATCATGCTGGCCGGCGCGGCCGCGCTGACCGCGACCTTGATGGTGCGGATCGCGCGCCGGCGCCAGGCGGAGGCGCGGCCGCCGGCCGGCGTGCCCGTCACGCTGGCGAGCTGGTCCGACAGTCGTGAATACCAGGTGGCGGACCACCTGCGGCGCAAGAGGCGATGAGTTGGAGGGATAACCACCTCCCAGGCATCGTTGTAGTACGGCTTCGGCCGCCCATTCGAATGGGCGGCCGAAGTCTTTTTTAATGGATATCCTCTAGTTCATCATATTCACGACGGCTTTTGGGCAAGCGGCGCTCCAGCGTATTTCGTGATTGCAAATCTACGTGTTCGATCAAAACCAGCGCGGCGTTCAGCGCGTTGCTCATTGTTTTGGCGGCATTGGCCATCGCCTCCGCCGGCGTTGGCGGCGTAATGGCGGCACGTTTTTGCAGGCGGGCGCGCAGTTGGGCGGCGTTCGCCCAGTTCTTTTCTCCCGGGAAGCGTATCCACAGATCGCGCCAGGCATTGCGACCGTCGCCGGCCACGGCCTGCGTCAACTGATGCGGGGAAACGGGTCGCCCGCGATACATCAAATCATCACCGACCACTTCGGCGCTGTGCCAGTCTTCCTCATATTGCATGCGTACGCGGGTTCCCTCCGGTAGAAATAAAATCTTCCATTGGTAGCCACGCAATGGCTGGGCGTTCGCCTTCTCGCGCTCGATCCACAATTTGACGGCGGCCGCCAGCGCCTCGGTGACCGATAGAGAGCTGCCGCTCTTGCGCAGGAATTCTTCGAGCTGGAGCTCCGTGGCTGGGGGTAGTAAACGAGTCCCTCGGGGATTCATACTCTTTCTCCTTGCGGTTTCTGTCGGTTTTTGTCTCTTCCTGTCTCTTTAGACCGCAAGACCGAACTGGAGTTCAAAAAAGACAAAAAGAGACAGAAACCGACAGCCAAAAGAGTAAGGTTCCCGCACGGAGTGGCGTGGGCTCACCCCATACACACACCGCTTACGCAGGCGCAGGCAAACGCATTGGAATGTAGGCGATGCCGTCGTGCTCGGCACGCGGGCTGGCGGGAACGAATCCCAGGTGACGGTACATTTCCAGCGCGAACGCCGACGAGTTGACGGTGAATGCGCCATCCGCGTTCTCGCCAAGCGCGCGTTCCCTGGCCGCCTGCCACAGTAGCCGGCCAAAGCCCCTACCTTGCCACTTGGCCGCCACGAACAAATGGTACAAATGCGCGTGGTCGCGCACCGCCACCACGCCGGCCAGCTCATCAGCGACATGGCCCAACTGGTAGTCGTAACGCTCGTCCGCCAACACACGTTCGATCGCGGGCGGCTGCATGGTTTCGATAAATTTCTCCGCGCCGGCGCCACTTGGCTCCAAGGTCAGCAATGGCAGCAGCGGGACGATCAACGCGCTGATGGCGGCGGCGTCGCCCGGCCGTGCCTGGCGTATGGTCAGTTTGTTCATCCGGCCATTCTGCCAGAACTTCAAAATCGCAGCTGATGGTCGACAGTCGGCCTGGCAAGTGCGACATGTCGACCAATCGCTTGGCTACCAAGTGGATCCTAGGCCGCGTCCCGCACCGCCTGCTGTGCACGCGCATAGCTCTCCGCCACGGCCGCGTAGTTTGGCGCGACCAGGCCATACAGCTTGGCCAGCTCCGCCGCTTCCGGGCGCGCCCAGGTGCGGTGCAGTTCCGATAACAACGCGTTGGTCGAGGTGGGTTTGACGCCACCCTGCACGAAGCGCGCGACGGAGACGCGGGAGGCCATCTCGCTCGGATCGCCGGAGGCGTCGATGACCGCATAGACATCGTAGCCCGCCGCGACGGCGTCAAGCGCCGGGAACATCACGCAAACACTGGTCCACACGCCCGCCATCACCAAGGTCTTACGGCCGCTGGCGCGCACCGCCCCGACAAAGTCGGCATTGTCCCAGGCGTTGACCTCGCCCTTGCGCGGCACATAGACGGCATGCGGGGCGTACTGGTGGATTTCGGGCATCAGCGGACCGTTGCTGCCGGCCGGCTCCGAGGCGGTGGTGATCACCGGAATCTTGAGCAAGGTGCACAGCCTGGCGATCGTCTCCACATTCCGTCGCAGGTCGGCCACGGCGATATCCTTGACGGTCTGGAAGAGCCCGGACTGGTGGTCCAACAGCAGCACCAAGGTATCGGCGGGATCGAGCAGCGCGGCGCCGCCGCCTGTGGGCAGTGCACTGGGTTTGGAATGTGGGGTGTCTTGCATGGGTCGTTCTCCTTGGTTGGGCAGTGGTGACAGTGATGGCGGACAATCGCGAATGCGCGTCCCAATCAGCTTGCCTGAATTTGCGTCCGCGGTGGCGGTGCGGCGCAAGTTCGCGCTCCGCACTCCCCCCGAAATGGGGGCGCCGTCGGGGCGGAAATTCCACCTCAACAAAAATCACGGCTGATGGTCGGCAGGCGGCCCAGCAGGTGCGACATGTCGACCAGCCGCTTGGCCACCAGGTGGCGCACGATGCCGTCCTGTTGCCAGACGCCGTACACGCCCAGTAGCGGCGCGCTCAGCACCTCTCGGCGCTGCTCCTCGACCAGCTTGGGCCAGATGATGACGTTGACGTTGCCGGTCTCGTCCTCAAGGGTGATGAACAGCACGCCCTTGGCCGTGCCGGGCCGCTGCCGCACCGTGACCATGCCGCAGGCGCGCGCCAGCATGCCGTTGGTGTAGGTGTTGAGGGTGGACGCGGGCAGGAAGCGGTGCTCGAGCAGCTTGGCGCGCAACAGCGCCAGCGGATGGCGGCCCAAGGTCAGGCCGTGCGAGCGGTAGTCGCCGAGGATTTCCTCGCCCTCGGTCGGTGGCGCCAACAGCGGCGCCTCCTCGTCCGGCGTGGTCGGACGCAGCAGGTCCTTGTCCGGCGCGGCGCCGACCGCCTGCCACAGCGCCTGGCGGCGGTTGCCGGCCAGGTGCACCAGCGCGTTGCCGGCGGCCAGCACCTGCAGGTCGTGGCGGTCCAGGTCGGCGCGCCGCGCCAGGTCGGCGACGCCGGCGAACGGCGCCTGCGCACGCGCCGCTTCGATGCGCTGGGCGGCGCCGTCGCGCATGCCCTTCATCATCGACAGGCCGAGCCGCACCGCAGGCTGCCCGTGCTTGCCCGCCGGCTCCTCCAGCGACGAGTCCCAGCCGCTGATGGTGACATCGATCTCGCGCACCACCACGCCGTGGCGCCTGGCGTCCTGCACCAGTTGCGACGGGCTGTAGAACCCCATCGGCTGGCTGTTGAGCAGCGCGCACAGGAAGGCGGCCGGTTCGTGGCATTTGAGCCAGGAGCTGGCATAGGTCAGCAGCGCGAAGCTGGCCGCGTGCGACTCGGGAAAGCCGTATTCGCCGAAGCCCTGGATCTGGCGGAAGATCGATTCAGCGAACTCCAGTTCATAACCGCGCTCGGTCATGCCGGTGACGATGCGCGCATGGTATTTATCGACGCCGCCCTTGCGCTTCCAGGCCGCCATCGCGCGCCGCAACTGGTCGGCCTCGCCCTCGCTGAAGCCGGCGGCGATGACGGCGATCTGCATCACCTGCTCCTGGAAAATCGGCACTCCCAGGGTGCGGCCCAGCGCCTCCTTCAGGCCGTGTGGATAGTCGATGAGCTTGGGATTGATGCGGCGCTGCAAATACGGATGCACCATGCCGCCCTGGATCGGTCCGGGCCGCACCAGCGCCACCTCGATGACCAGGTCGTAGAAGACCTTGGGCCGCAGCCGTGGCAGCATGCTCATCTGCGCGCGCGACTCGATCTGGAACACGCCGATAGTATCGGCCTGACACATCATCGCGTACGTGGGCTTGTCCTCGGCCGGGATGTCCTGCATGCGGAACGGCGTGCCACGCCGCCCGGCCACCATGTCGAGCGCGCGCCGCAGCGCCGACAGCATGCCCAGCGCCAGCACGTCGACCTTCATCAGCCCGAGCTCCTCCAAATCGTCCTTATCCCACTGGATCACGCAGCGCCCCTCCATCGTGGCCGCCTCGATCGGCACCAGCCGCGACAACTTCTCGTGCGAGATGACGAATCCGCCCGGGTGCTGCGACAGGTGGCGCGGAAAGCCCAGCAGCGTCATCGCCAGCGAGGCCCATTGCTGCGCCAGTTGCGAGTCCGGGTCGAGTCCGCACTCGGCCAGCCGTCCGAGCAGGTCGTGGCGGCTGTCGAACCAATGGTGCGCCTTGGCCACCTTCTCGACGATGGCCAGGTCGACGCCGAGCGCCTTGCCGCTGTCGCGCAGCGCGCTCTTGGGCCGGTAGCTGATGACGACGGCCGCCAGCGCGGCGCGGTCGGCACCGTATTTTTTATAGATGTACTGGATCACCTCCTCGCGCCGCTGGTGCTCGAAGTCGACGTCGATGTCGGGCGGCTCGTTGCGCTCGCGCGAGATGAAACGCCCGGTCAGCATGTTGCTGCGCTCGGGGTCGACCTCGGTCACGCCGAGGCAGAAACACACCACAGAGTTGGCGGCCGAGCCGCGCCCCTGGCACAGGATGCCCTGGTCGCGGGCGAAGCGCACGATGTCGTAGACGGTCAGGAAATACGGTTCGTATTCCAGCTCGGCGATCAGTTCCAGCTCCTTTTCGATCTGGCCGCGCACCTTGTCCGACAACCCTGCCGGGAAGCGCCGCGCCGCGCCGTCATAGGTTTCCTGGCGCAGGTAGCTGGCCGGCGTGTGGCCGGCCGGCACCAGCTCGCGCGGATACTCGTAGCGCAGCTCGGTCAGCTTGAAGGTGCACTCCTGCATGATGCGCAAGGTCTCGAACAGCGCCGCCGGCGGATACAGGTTGGCCAGCCGCAGGCGCGGACGCAAATGCTGCTCGGCGTTCTGCGCCAGAGCATAGCCGCACTCGCCGACCGGCTTGCCCACCCGCACCGCCGTCAGCGTGTCGTGCAGCGGCTTGCGCGAGCGCACATGCATGCACACCTGCCCCACCGCCACCACCGCCATGCCGTGCTGCAACGCCACCTCGGCTATGCTGAGGCGGTGCGCCTCGTCGAAGGCGCGCTGCAGCAGGTTCAGCCCCATCCACGCGCGCCCCGGAAAGGTCGCCTCCATCCATGCCGCCTGCGCGTGCAACCGGTCGACGTCGCCGGGCTGGTGCGCCGGATAGTGCGGCAGCAGTATCATCAGGCAGTCCGGCAAGCCCTTCAAATGCGCGTAGGCCGGCGCCGGCGCGGCCAGGTCTGCCGGTGTCAGCAGGTAGCTGCCCTTGGCGACCCGGTTGCGGGCGATGGTGATCAGCTCGCACAAATTGCCGTAGCCGTCGCGGTTCCTGGCCAGCGCGATCAGCGACAGCGCGGCGCTGCCGTCCGGGTTTTTCAGGTGGAAATGGCTGCCGATGACCAGCGGCAAGCCGGCCTCCTTGGCCGCCGCGTGCGCGCGCACCACGCCGGCCAGCGAGCACTCGTCGGTGATGGCCAGCCCCGCATAATCGAGCTCGACCGCGCGCGCGACCAGCTCCTCCGGCCGCGAGGCGCCCTGCAGGAAGGAAAAGTTGCTTATGCAGAACAGCTCGGCGTAGGCCGGCAGTCCCTGCGACGATGGTGGCGATGAAAAGCTCATGATGAATACTGTTTTTATATACAGTATTCTACACCCGGTACCCGCTTCCGCTGCGTAATCATTTTAATAGCGGGCGGCGCCGAGTTCATCCGCCCGGCCCGGCATCCGTAACACTACGTAGCCCGGACACCGCGCGGCGCCGGTTGGCGCGTCAAAACAACACTAAATAGTGTTTAAACGCAAAATTGGCAGAAAACCCATATCAATATAAATTATTTGAATAGAATCAAATTTTTCATGGGAGCCGAAACGTGCCAGCCAACACCACCTTACGCAACGCCGTCTTATTCACCCTCTATGGCGCGACCGCGCTGAGCCTGAGTCCCGCCGTCCACGCCCAGACCACGCCGGCCGAGGCCGCCGCAGCTCCCATGCAAACGGTCACCCTGGTCGGCTCGCGCCGCGCCACCTCGTCGGCCACCGACACGGTGGTGCCGGTCGATATCATTCCGATGAACAAGGTGTCCGAACAGGGCGGCCAGTTCGACCTGGCGCAGTCGCTGACCTACATCTCGCCATCGTTCAACTCGACCCGCCAGAGCGGCTCGGACGGCGCCGACCTGGTCGACTCGGCCGCGCTGCGCGGCCTCGGCTCGGACCAGACGCTGGTGCTGGTCAACGGCAAGCGCCGCCACACCACCGCGCTGGTCAACCTGTTCGGCGCGCGCAACCGCGGCAACACCGGCACCGACCTCAACGCCATCCCGATGCTGGCCATCAAGGACGTGCAGGTGCTGCGCGACGGCGCCGCCGCCCAGTACGGCTCGGACGCGATCGCCGGCGTCATGGACATCGGCCTCAAAAAGAGCCTCGGCTGCGAAGCCGTCGCCGGCTACAGCCAGTACTCGGCCGGCGACGGCGAGAACTGGCTCGGCTCGGCCTACTGCGGCTTTAGCATCGGCAACGGCGGCGTCGTCGGCATCACCGGCGAATACCTCGACCGTGGCCGCTCGAACCGCGCCGAGGCCGACAACCCGCGCATCATCGGCGACACCAAGACCGAGAACCAGACCATTTATCTGAACGGCGAGCTGCCGACCACCGGCACCGGCAAGCTGTACTTCACCGCCGGCGCCCAGAAGCGCGACGGTTCGTCGGCCGCGTTCGCGCGCGGCGGCGTCGGCTCGGACGACATCCCGAGCCGCAACTCGGCCGCCATGTATCCGAACGGCTTTGTCCCGTTCATCAACGCCAAGATCGACGACCGCTACGGCACCGTCGGCCACCGCATCAAGCTGGGCGAATGGAACACCGACTTGTCGCAGACCTACGGCTACAACAAGATGATGTACAACATCAGCAACACGATCAACGCCTCGATCGCCAACCAAGACCTGCTCGGCGGCGGCCGCGGCGTCAGCGCCAGCGCCTTCGACGCCGGCGGCTTCTCGTTCGAGCAACTGACCACCAACGTCGACCTGTCGCGCTACTACGACGGCGTGCTCGGGGGCGGCCTGAACGTCGCCTTCGGCGGCGAATACCGCAGCGAGGAATTCAAGATCTTCGCCGGCGAGCGCGGCTCCTACATCGACGCCGACGGCGTCGGCAACGGCGGCAACGCCGGCAGCCAGGGCTTCCCCGGCTTCCAGCCGGGCGACGAGACCAAGGCCAAGCGCCACAGCAACGCCGCCTACCTCGACCTCGAGGCCGACCTGACCGACGCCGTCAAGGCCCAGGCGGCGGTGCGCTATGAAAAATTCAGCGACTTCGGCTCGACCGTGACGGGCAAGCTGGCCGGCTCGGTGCGCGTGCTGCCGAGCACCCTGCTGCGCGGCTCGGCCAGCACCGGCTTCCGCGCGCCGTCGCTGCAGCAAAGCCACCTGTCGACCACCTTCACCGACTTCATCGGCGGCGTGCCGAAGGAAGTGGTGCTCGCGCCCAACGGCGGCGTGGTCGCCAACGCGGCCGGCATCCCCAAACTGAAGGAGGAGAAGTCGACCAGCTTCACCCTGGGCACGACCTGGACCCCGAACGACGCCATCTCCATCACCGCCGACCTGTACCGCATCAAGATCAAGGACCGCATCGTGCTGTCGGGCCGCTTCAACGCCGACAACTACCCCGACCTGGCCGACCGCCTGGCCGCGCTGGGCGTGGGCGAGGCGCAATTCTTCGTCAACTCGGTCGACACCAAGACGCAAGGCCTGGACCTGACCGCCTCGCACAAGGCCAACTTCGGCGCCAACCGCCTGACCACCTACCTGGCGCTCAACGCCAGCAAGACCGAGGTCACCGGCATCCACGCGCCGGCCGCGCTGCAAGGCTTCGAGGACGTGCTGCTGTCGGAGAAGGAGCGTTTGTATATCGAACAGGGCGCGCCGAAATCGAAGGTCACCCTGGGCTTCGACTTCGTCACCGGCGCGCTGGAGACCGACTTCAAGATCATCCACTTCGGTCCGCAGACCCTGGGCACCTTCGACGGCACCGCCAACGGCGTGGCGAACCAGCGCTACGAGTCGAAAACCTCGGCCGACCTGAGCTTCACGTACACGATCAACAAGAACATGAAGTTCACGCTGGGCGGCAACAACATCTTCAACGTCAAGCCGACCTCGCAGGACCCGGACCAGACCGACAACGGCTTCAAGTACGAGAGCGTGCAGTTCGGCCTGAACGGCGCCTCCTACTTCGGCCGCCTGTGGGTGCGTTTCTAATCCGCGAATGTCAAACGGGGCCACACCGCATGCGAGCCCACGGAAACACGTAGGGCGGATTAGCGAAGCGTAATCCGCCATGCATGCGCCGTCGGCGGCGCGTAGATGGCGGATTACGGCGTGCCGCCTAATCCGCCCTACGTGGATCCGAGGTCAAGCACTGGCTCAGGCCACGATGACAATGGCGCCCACTCGGCGCCGTTTTTCATCCGTTTTACGTTTGCTTACATTTCACTAACGCAATTGAACCCGATCGCGGCCTACACTTGTCTTAATTCCAGGCAACGGAGCACGCCATGCGCCACGCGATCGCCCTCATGTTCTTCCTCACGCTGCTGCAAGGCGCGCTCGCCTATGCCGCGCTGGGCGGTTCGCCGTCCGACTTCGGCGCCGCGCCGGCCACCGCCCGCCGCCTGGCCGCCACCGGCGCCGCCGCCGGCGCAACGGCCGCCGCCACCGACTCGGTCTACACCGTCAGCCAGAGCACCCTCGACAGCGGCACCGTCGTGCGCGAATACAGCGACACGGCCGGCAAGGTGTTCGCCGTCAGCTGGCGCGGCCCCACGCTGCCGGACCTGCGCACCTTGCTGGGCGAAAAATTCGCCGTGATGACCGGCGCCGCCGGCCAGCGGGCCCGCGCCGGCCACTCGCAGCTGGCGCTCAACCAGTCCGACGTGGTGCTGGTCTCGAGCGGCCACATGCGCGCATTCGCCGGCCACGCCTGGATCCCCAGCGCGCTGCCGGCCGGCTTCGACACCGCCACTATCGACTAGGACCGGCGCATGAGATCACCCCAGCACGGCGCCGGCGCGCCCCGGACCGCCCGCCTGGCCGGCGCCCTGCTCTGCCTGGCGCTGGGCGCCTGTGGCGGCGGTGGGGGCAGCGGCAATGCCGGCACCCCCACTGCCGCCACCCCGGTGGTGAGCATCGGCGCCACGCCGACGGCTACCACCGTCGGCCAGGTCGTCACCCTGAGCTGGAGCGTGAGCAATGCGCCGGCCGCCGGCTGCGTTGCCGCCGGCGCCTGGAGCGGCGCGCGCGCGGCCAGCGGCACGCTAACGGTCACCGCCGGCGCCGCCGGCACGGCCAACTACACGCTCACCTGCGGCGGCGCCAGTGGCACCGCCGCGGTGGTCGTGAGCACCCCGCCGCCGGCCCCCACCGCCAATCTGGCCCTGGCGCCGGCCAACATCAGCACCGCCCAAACCTCGGTGCTGAGCTGGTCGTCGGCCAACGCCACCGGCTGCGTGGCCAGCGGCGCCTGGAGCGGCGCCCGGGCCGCGTCCGGCGCGGTGACGGTGACCCCGGCCGGCGCCGGCAACTTCACCTACAGCTTGGCGTGCAGCGGCGACGGCGGCACCGCCAACGCCAGCGCCGCGCTGAGCGTGACGGCGGCGCTGTCGAACAGCACCACCATCAGCGTCGACAGCGGCCCGGCCGGCGTGGGCGGCGTCATCAACGTCCCCTACGTCACCGTGACGGTGTGCCGGCCGGGCACCGCCACCTGTCAGACGGTCGATCACGTGATGCTCGACACCGGCTCCTACGGCCTGCGCCTGCTGGCGTCCGCGCTCGACACGGGCCTGGCGCTGCCGGCCGTCAAGGCCCCGTCCGGCGCCAACGCCGCCGAATGCGGCAAGTTCATCAGCGGCTACACCTGGGGCGCGGTGCGCCGGGCCGACGTCAAGATGGCCGACGAGGTGGCCGCCGGCATCCCGATCCAGGTCATCGGCGACACCGGGGCCGGCTACGCCGCCACGCCGGCCGACTGCAGCAGCGCCGGCAACAACCTCGGCACCTTGGCCGCGCTGGGCGCCAAGGGCATCCTCGGCGTCGGCCTGTTCAAGCAGGATTGCGGCGCCGCCTGCGCGCGGGCGGCCATCGCCGGCACTTATTACGCGTGCGCCGGCGGCGCCTGCACGGCCAGCGCCATGCCGCTGGCGTCGCAGGTCGTCAATCCGGTGTCCGCCTTCGCCGTCAACAACAACGGCGTGCTGGTGAGCCTGCCGGCGGTGGGCGCGGCCGGCCTGACGTCGGTCAGCGGCACCTTGATCTTCGGCGTCGACACGCAAGCGAACAACACCATCGGCGGCGAGACGGTGTTCACGACCGACGGCGGCGGCGACTTCAGCACCACCTACAAGGGCAAGACGTACGGCTCGAGCTTCATCGACAGCGGCTCGAACGGCTACTTCTTCACCGACGCGACGATCCGCACCTGCTCCGGGGGCGACTTCTTCTGTCCGGCCGCGACATTGGCGCTGAGCGCGACCAACAGCGCCGCCGACGGCAGCGCCAGCGGCGCGGTCGCCTTCAACATCGTCAACCTGGTGCAACTGGCGTCGACCGTCCAGGCCGCGCAGGTGGGCGGCCCGCTGACGGGCATCTCCAGCGCCGGCAACGGCGACACTTTCGACTGGGGCCTGCCGTTCTTCTACGGGCGCCGCGTGTTCGTCGTCATGGAGGGCGCCACGGTCAACGGCAAAACCGGCCCGCTGTGGGCCTATTGACCCAACAGCGGGGTCAGTGCCGACATTCGGACACGTGCTGATGCGTGATACGGCTGCGCCTGTGTCCGAATGTCGGCACTGACCCCGGGGTTTGGGCCGGCAATTAAATGCGCAAACATTAACGCTTGTCACAGCGCGGTCATGTAGTTTCGTTAAAGTCGCCACCTTGATTTTTATACATTTTCGAGGGTGCGATGAGAACGAATTCGGTGATGGCGGCGGCGTTGGTGGCGGCGGGCGTGGTCGGTTGTGGCGGCGAGTCCAATCCGGCGCCGGCCGTTCCCGAAGGTAGCACCGTGACCCTGGCGTTGATGGAGACCACCGACATCCATGCCAACGTGATGAGCTATAACTATTACTCGCTGGCCGAGGACACCAGCCTGGGCCTCGAACGCACCGCCACGCTCGTGGCGGCCGCCCGCGCCGAGACCCCCAACAACGTGCTGCTCGACGACGGCGACACCATCCAGGGCACCCTGCTGGGCGATTTACAGGCCGTCACCAAACCGATCCCTTGTTCCGAGACGATGGCCGTGCACAAGGCCATGAACGCGATGAAGTACGACGGCGGCGGTTTCGGCAACCATGAGTTCAACTACGGCTTGCCGCTGCTGAGCCAGATCACCAACACCGACTTCGGCATCCCCGGCGTGGCCAAGCCGGGCGGCACCTGCGGCGCCCCGGCCTTCCCGCTGACCTTGACCAACGTCACCGGCGTGGCCAGCGGCAAGCCGATCGTGCAACCGTATGTCATGCTGCCGCGCACCTTCTCGGCCACCGCGCCCGACGGCGGCAAGTTCGACGTCAAAATGAACATCGGCCTGCTGAGCTTTGTGCCGCCCCAGATCCTCGAATGGGACCAGAAGAACCTGGCCGGCAAGGTCGCCGTCACCGGCGTGCAGGAGGCGGCCAAGCAATACGTGCCCGAGCTGCGCGCCAAGGGCGCCGACCTGGTCGTGGCGCTGTCGCACGGCGGCCTCGATCCGGGCCCGTACAGCCCGAAGATGGAGAACGGCAGCTACCACCTGACCACCACCGGCATCGACGCGCTGATGATCGGCCACTCGCACTTGATCTTCCCGAAAGGCAAGGAGCCGGGCGCCGCCGCCCTGGACGCCTCGTTCGCCGCCTTCCCGGCCAGCGCCAAAATCGACGCCGTCAACGGCTTCGTCAACGGCGTGCCGACCGTGATGGCGCAAAGCTGGGGCCGGCGCCTGGGCATCATCAAGATGACCTTGGCCTACACGGGCGGCAAGTGGGTGGTGCAGCCGGCCAGGACGACGGTCGAGTCGCGCGGCTTCAAGTACTCCGACGGCGCCACCATCGTCAAGGCCGATCCGGCCATCGCGCCGCTGGTCGCCGCCGAGCACGCCGCCACGATCGCCTACGCCAGGCAGCCGCTGGGCGTGGCGACCGACTTCGAGATGTCGGCCTACTTCGCGCTGGCCGGCGACGTCAGCGCGATCCAGCTGGTCAACCAGGCGCAGCTCGACTATGTGAAAAAATTCATCGCCGCCAGCACCGATACCACCCTCGCCAGCTACAAGAACATTCCTGTGATCTCGTGCAGCGCGCCGTTCAAGGCCGGCCGCAACGGGCCGTCGGACTTCACCGACGTCGCGCCCGGCGCCAGCGCCGCCGCGCCGATCGGTCTGCAGGTGCGCAACCCGGGCGACCTCTACCTGTACAGCAACAACAACCTGCAGGCGGTCAAGATCAAGGGTTCCGACTTGAAAGCCTGGCTGGAGACGGCCGCCAAGCAGTTCGGCCAGATCGACCCGGCCAGGACCTCCGAGCAGGACCTGGTGCCGAGCTACGGCACGATCTATAACTACGACGTGTTCTATGCCGAGAACAACGCGCTGACGTACCAGATCGACGTCACCAAACCGGCCGGCGCGCGCATCGTCAACCTGACCTACCTGGGCAAGCCGGTGGCCGACGGCGACGACTTCATCGTCGCCACCAACGATTACCGCGCCGGCGGCGGCGGCGCCGTGCCCGGCATCGACGGCAGCAAGACCATCATCAAGTCGCCGGACGCCAACCAGACCGTGGTGAGCAACTACCTGGCGGCGCTGGGCGCGTCGACCGGCAAGGTCACGCTGGCCGACAACGGCAGCGCGCGCAGTTGGAGCTTCGTCAAGACGGCCACGGCCGGTCCGGTGATCCTGCGCTCGGCGCCCGGCCACCTGGCGCTGGCGAAAAGCAGCGGCATCACCGCCGTCACCGCCGAGGGCGCGCTGGACGCTAGCGGCTTCGCCAAGTACACGATCGATCTGAGCAAATAAACCGGGGAGCGCGGCGATGAAAAAACCTTCGATGACGATGGTGGCGGCGGCGCTGGCGTCGGCGCTGCTGCTCGGGACCCAGGCGTGCCGGATCCAGCGCGATCCGCCCGACGCGGCGCAGATCGAAACGGTCGGCATGAAGGCGCTGCAGCAGGCCGACGCCGGCGCCGAGCGCAAGCTGATGGCGTGGGCCGGCCAGCACATGCCGGTGGCCCAGCGCGAGCTGGCGCTGTTGTACAAGACCCGGCCGGACCAGCGCGCCGAGGCGCTGAAGCTGTTCGAGCAGGCGGCGCGCGGCGGCGACATCGAGGCCGCTTTCCAGCTGGGCGAGCTGTTGCGGCTGGGCGTGGCGGCCGGCGTGCCCGCGCAACCGGCGGCGGCCGCGCCGTGGTACGCGCTGGCGGCGCAGCAGCGGCACGCGCGGGCGGCGCTGGTGCTGGGCCAACTGTACAAGAACGGCGACGGCGTGGCGCGCGACGACCAGCTGGCCGCGCGCTGGCTGGCGGCCGCCAGCGAAGGCGGCAACGCGCACGCGATGTTCCTGCTGTCGTACTTCTATAGCGAGGGGCGCGGCGTGGCACGGGACCCGGCCAGGGCGCGCGCATTGCTGGAGGAGGCGGCCGAGCACGAGTACCCGCCGGCGCTGCAGGAGCTGGCGATGACGGTGCAGCTGGGCGACGCCCACAGCGCCAGGGACGAGCGCCGCGCCGGCTACCTGCTCAAGGAGGCGACCGAGCACCGCCGCAACAACTGGAACCGTTTTTGATCGCGGAGCAAGTGCCGCGACATAAACCACGAAAACACGTAGGGCGGATTAGGCGGAACGCCGTAATCGGCCATTTTTGAGCCGCCGACGGCGCCACCATGGCCGATTACGCTGCGCTAATCCGCCCTACGTGGTTCCGAGGTTGGCACCGGACCCGGGCCGTTTCAGGATGGTCCGCTAGCCGGCGTCGAGCGCCGCCATCTCGCGCCGCATGTTGTCGATGGCGCGCTCGTTGTAGGTGTCGGCGAAGTAGGCGTTGCCGAACAGCTGGCCCGCCTCGGCCTTGCGGCACAGGTGCGCCAGCGCGCCGCCCCGGTCCTGGCGGTATTTGACGTCCGGCAGATGGCTGTATTCGCGCCGGATGCCGCGCGCGTAGTTCTGGTAGACCTCGTCGTCCTGGCCGAGGATGGCCAGGTCGACGCTGAGCATGACGTCCTTGAGCCGGTGCGTGATCGATGCCTCCTGGAAGTGGTCGGTGGCGCGTATCAGTTGCGCCGTGTCGTCCATCTCCTGCGCCAGGTGGCTGCCCAGCCACAATTGGGCGCTGGCCTCCTCGTTGGTCGGCTCGCCCGCCCCGCCCCGGTGGCCGTACTCGGCGTCGTGGAACCAGAACGCCTGCTTGACGATGTCGACGTCGGCCGGCTCGGGGCCGGTGTTGGCGGCCCAGGCGCGGATCTCGCACAGGCCGTGCACCAGGTGGTCGAGGTTGTGGTAGTGGCGGTCGGCGCCGCCGTAGGCGGTGGCGCCGGTCAGGCGCACGAACCATTGGTCGGCGTGGGCGATGGCCGGCACGTCGGCGTGGGCGTAGTCCCACAGCGTTTCCCATTCCTTGCGCAGCCAGCTGAGCACCCAGGCGTGGTAGGCCGGGCCGGGCACGAATTTCTTCATGATCCAGTTCCAGCCGATCGGCCCCTCGAGCGCCTTGACGAAGCTCGAGCTGACCGAGCCCAGGTCGCGCGGCGGCATGACGAAGATGGTCTTGGCGCCCTGCAGCACGTCGACGTTGGTTTGCTGGATCAGGTTTTCATAGTCGAAGTCGGCCGTGGTGCGGATGCCGCGGATCAGGCAGTCGGCGCCGTGCTTCTTGGCCGCGCGCGCCGTGTAGTCGCCCTTGACGATGACGACCTGCACGTTGTCCCAGCCCTGCTCGGCGCAGCTGAGCGCGATGATGCTCTTGCGCTCCTCGGCCGTGAACTTGGGTTTCTTGGCGGTGTTTTCGGACAGGAAGACCACCACCTCGTCCGCGATCGAGCGGGCCTCGTTGATCACCCACATGTGGCCGTTCGTGATCGGGTCCAGCGTCCCCGAAAAGCCGATCTTCTTCATACGCCGCTCCAACCTGTGTCAAAGGGGCATTTTAGACCGGAGTGGGCGTCGCAGTCTCGGGAAAATCGACTTTGACCTTCAAGCCGCCCAAACGCGCGGACTGGTCGAGGGTGAGCACGGCGCCGTGGCGCTCGGCGATGGACTTGATGATGGCCAGGCCCAGGCCGCTGCCGCCGGCCGCGCTGCCGGGCACGCGGTAGAAGCGGTTGAACACGCGCTCGCGCTCGTCGGCGGGGATGCCGGGGCCGGAATCCTCGACGCTGAGGACCACCCGTCCCGGCGCCGACTTGCTGCCCGGCACGCGGCGCAGGTCGAGATCGACCGTGCCGCCGGCCGGCGTGTACTTGATGGCGTTGTCGACCAGGTTGCGCAGCAGGATGATGAGGGCGTCGGGCTGGCCGTCGACGCCGGCCTCGTCGGCGTGGTGCAGGCCGAGGTCGATCTGGCGCGCCTGCGCCAGGCCGGCCATGTCGCCCAGGGTGCGCTTGACCAGGTCCGACAGGCTGAGCGCCTCCATCCGCGTGTCGTCGACCGAGCCCTCCTGGCGCGCCAGCACCAGCAGTTGCTCGACCAGCCGGGTGGCGCGCTCGATGCCGGCCGTGACCCGGCCGATGGCGACGTTGCGCGCGGCCTCGTCCTGCGCGCGCCCCAGGCTGAGCACCTGGAGTTTGAGCGCGGCCAGCGGCGAGCGCAGCTCGTGGGCGGCGTCGGCGACGAAGTGCTGTTGCGCCTCGAAGGCGGTGCGCACGCGGCCGAACAACAAGTTAAGCTCGTGCACCAGCGGCAGCACCTCGTCCGGTAAATCGTTTTCCGACACCGGCGACAGATCGTCGGCCTGGCGCGCGGCCACCTGGCGTTTCACGCGCGAGACGGGCGCGAGCGAGCCGCTGACCACCCACCACACCACCAGCATCAAAATCGGCGCCATGACGGCGATCGGGCCGACCGTGCGCAACGCCAGGGTGCCGGCCATGCGCTGGCGCACCGCCATGTCCTGGGCGACCTGCACCGTCTGATTGCTCGTTTGCACGGAGAAGATGCGGTAGGTGGTGTTGTTGGCCTTGACGTTGGAAAAGCCCAGCACGGCGCGCTGCGGCAGCGCCGCGCGCGACAGCGAGCGGAACACCTGGGCGCCGTCGGGCGTCCACACCTGCACCACGAGGTCGTCGTTTTCGGGGTCGGCCACGGCGTCGGCGGCCTTGTTGGTCAGGGTCGCGCTGGAACGCAGCGACATGGCCATTTGTTGCATGTGATAGTCGAAGATCTGGTCGGCGTCGCTCAGCGCGCTGCGGTAGGCGATCAGCGCCTGGGCGATCGCCGCCATGGTGATGGCCGCCAGCAGAAACCACAGCAGCCTGCCCCGCAGCGAGTGCGTGACCACCGGCACCCGTGGCAGCGAGGGCATTTTCACCTTCACCTTCATAGCTTGGGCACCATGTAGCCGAGGCCGCGCACGTTCTGGATCAGCTCGGCGCCGAGCTTTTTGCGCAGGCCGTGGATGTAGACCTCGACGGCGTTGCTGTTGACCTCGTCCTTCCAGCTGTACAGTTTTTCCTCCAGCTGGTGCCGCGACAGCACGATGCCGGGGCGGGCGATCAGCGCTTCGAGCACGGCCCACTCGCGCGCCGACAGGTTGACCTGCTTGCCGTCGGCGAACACTTCGCGCGTTTGCGGATTGACCGAGACGTTGCCGTGTTCGAACACCGGCTCGGCGCGGCCGGCCGAGCGGCGCAGCAAGGCGCGGATGCGCGCCAGCAGCTCGTCGAGGTCGTAGGGTTTGAGCACGTAGTCGTCGGCGCCGGCGTCGAGGCCGGCGATGCGCTGCTCCTTGGCGTCGCGCGCGGTGGCCACCAGCACCGGGGTCAGTTCCTTGCGCGCGCGCATCGAACGCAGCACCTCCAGGCCGTCCTTGCGCGGCAGGCCCAGGTCGAGCAGCACCAGGTCGTAGGTTTGCGTTTGCAGCGCGGTGTCGGCCATGTCGCCGTCCTTGACCCAGTCGACCGCGTAGTGTTCGGCCCGCAGCAGGTCGAGCACCACTTCGCCGATCATCGTGTCGTCTTCCACCAGCAGAAGTCGCATAGTGTGTTTCCTTTCTTGTTATTGTCGAATTCCGCCAGGGGTGTTGCACATTGCCGGCCCGGATCAGCCCAGTCGCACCGGGATGAAGATTCTCTCATCTCCGCGCTGGATCAGCAACGCCACCGACTTGCCGGACTTGTCGACCACCTGGCGCACCTGGTCGACGGTGTTGACCGCCAGGCCGTTGACCGACAGCAGCACGTCGCCCGGCTGGATGCCGGCGTTGGCGGCCGCGCCGCCGGCGTCCTCGATCACCAGGCCGCCGGGAATGCCGGACTGGCGTTTTTCCATCTGGTCGAGCGGACGCAGCGACAAGCCCAGTTTCAGCCTGGCGGTGGACTGGTCGGGGCGGTCGAGGGCGACGGCGGCGACCTTGTCGTTGGCGTTGCCCAGGGTCGCCGTCAGCGGCACCAATTTGCCGTTGCGCCACACCTCCAGGTTGATCTTCGAGCCCGGCTCGGCCAGGCCGACCATGGCCGGCAGGTCGATCGAACTGACGATCTTCTGGCCGTTCATCGTGCGCACCACGTCGCCCGGACGCAGGCCGGCCTTGTCGGCCGGGCCGCCGCGCTCGACGTTGGCCACCAGCGCGCCCTCCGGCGTGGCCAGGTTGAACGACTCGGCGAAGCTCTGGTCGATCTCTTGCACCGTCACGCCCAGCTTGGCGTGTTCGACCTTGCCCTTGGAGACGATCTGGTCCTTGATCTTGGTGGCGACGTCGATCGGGATCGCGAACGACAGGCCCTGGTAGCCGCCGGTCTGGCTGTAGATCTGCGAGTTGATGCCGACCACCTCGCCGCGCGTGTTGAACAGCGGCCCGCCCGAGTTGCCGGGATTGACGGCGACGTCGGTCTGGATGAACGGCACGTACGAATCGTCCGGCAGGGTGCGGCCCTTGGCGCTGACGACGCCGGCGGTGACGGTGTTGTCGAGGCCGTATGGCGAGCCGATCGCCAGCACCCACTCGCCCACCTTCAGGTTGTCGGTCTTGGCCAGCGGCACGACCGGCAGGTTCTTGGCGTCGATCTTGAGCACGGCGACGTCGGTCTTGGGATCGGAGCCGAGCACCTTGGCGCGGAATTCGCGGCGGTCGGTGAGCTTGACGACCACCTCGCGGGCGTCGCGCACCACGTGGGCGTTGGTCAGGATGATGCCGTCGGCGCTGATGATGAAGCCCGAGCCCATGCCGTGGGTCGGCATGTCGCGCTGGCCGCGCGGCTGCTGCTGGCCCTGGAAGCGGCGGAAGAATTCCATGAACGGGTCGTCGCCGAAGGCATCGCCGCGCCCTTGCGGGCCGTTGCCGTCGTACGAGGTCTTGACGCTGCCGGTGACGTTGATGTTGACCACGGCCGGCCCGTTGTGGGCGGCCACGACGCTAAAGTCCGGCAACGAGATGCCGGGCGCCGGCACGGCCACGGGCGCGGCCTGGGCGGCGGCGGGCGCAGCGGCGACGGCGACAGGAGCGCCGCCGGCGGCCGTCGCGCTGTTCTGGTGGACCACCACCGCACCGCCCGCGCCGATCGCGGCCAGCACGGCCACGGCGGCGACTGCGCGCTTGGCGGTCTTCGATCCGGACGAAGTAGTTTGGGACATATGCACTCCTGAATTGAATGAGGTTTTGTAGATGTATTCAATATGAGGCAAAAAACTTAGACGCCACTTAACATATGTTATCGATACAAATTCTTACAAACAATATTATTTAGACAAGATCAGGGGCGGGCGCGACGGACGTGCAACTGGCCGGATAAACCGGCCAGTTGGTCCTACTCGCGTGCCACCGAAGGCGCGCACCCTACAACCGGATTACGCCGCCTGGCGTTGCTCCAGAGCCGCGACGTTGTCGCTGCCATCGATGACGATTTTACGCGGCTTGAGGGCTTCCGGAATCTCGCGCACCAGTTCGATGGTGAGCATGCCGTTGTCGAAGGACGCGCCGGTCACTTTGACGTGGTTGGCCAACTGGAAGCGCTGCTCGAAGTCGCGCGCCGCGATGCCGCGGTGCAGATAGGTGCGCTCGGTGGCGTCCTTCTGCTTGCGGCCGACAACCTGCAGCGAATCGCGTTCGAAGGTGATGTCGATTTCCGACCGGTCGAAACCGGCGAGCGCCATCACGATCCGATACTTGTCTTCGGAGACCAACTCGATGTTGTACGGTGGGTAGCTTGGTGCGGAATCTCCCCGCTGGGCATCGTTCAGCAGTTGTGCCAGACGATCAAAACCGATAGCGGAACGATACAGAGGAGTGAGGTCAAAAGTACGCATGATAAATATCCTTTTCAAGTTAAGCGATATGGAAGCGTGGCCCCCATCTGGGCGACCACTGAGTCCGATATAGGTCGTTTTCCGGGGCTTTCAAGGCCTTGAAAAACGCCTTCAACATCCCCAGCGGCCCACTTTTTTGAAAAATTTTTGGATTTTTTTCGTTTGCCGGCCACCCTGCCAGGCGCCAGCTTCGCGGTCACTGTGGATTTCATTCGATTTCCTCTTCTATTTTGTTCTGCTTTCCTCTAGTTAGACCTGCTAAGTCGCTATCGGTTCTCGAGCCGAAAGAAGCAGAGAAAAATAGAAGGAAAGAGACGTCGAAATCGAAGACTTCCTACAGGGGACCGTGGGGGCATACCCCTCCATGTATTCCCGGAGCATTTGCCAACTTGCCCACGTGCTAAACTCTTTCTCTTGCCCAACCTTTCAACCTTTTTTCACGCCGCCCCATGTCCCCTACCCGTGCCGCACTTGCCGTCCTGTTGGCCACCGCCTTCAGCGCCCAGGCAGAAACGATCTCCGAGCAGCCCTACCCGGGCACCATCGTGCTCAAGGTCGACGCCAGCAACTTCGCCCAGCAAATCTTCCGCGTGCGCCAGACCATCCCGGCCAAGCCCGGCAAGCTGACCTTGCTCTACCCGCAGTGGGTGGTGGCCAACCACGGCCCCAGCGGCGCGCTCAACCAGTTCGCCGGCCTGAAGGCCAGCGCCAACGGCAAGCCGCTCGACTGGAAGCGCGACCCGCTCAATGTGTGGGCCTTCGCCATCGACGTGCCGGCCGACGCCAGCGCCGTCGACGTGGAATTCCAGTACCTGTCGCCGATCGAGGCCAACCAGGGCCGCACCACCTTCACCGCCGACATCCTGGGCGTGCAGTGGCAGTCGCTGGCGCTGTATCCGGCCGGCTACCGCAGCCGCAACATCACCGTGCAGCCGAACCTGACCGTGCCGCCCGGCTGGCAATTCGGCAGCGCGCTGGAGACGGCCGCGCGCAACGGCGACGAGATCGCCTTCAAGCCGCTCGACCTGGAAACCCTGCTCGATTCGCCGCTGTTCGCCGGCCGGCATTTCCGCCGCGTCGACCTCGATCCGGGCGCCAAGGTGCCGGTGCACCTGAACATGGTGGCCGACAGCGCCGAGCAGCTGGCGGCGACGCCGGAACAGATCGCGCCGCACCGCGCGCTGATCCAGCAAGCTTATAAACTGTTCGACTCCAAACACTATCGCCACTACGACTTCCTGTTCGCCATCAGCGACGAATTCGGCGGCATCGGCCGCGAGCACCACGAGTCGAGCGAGAACGGCGTCAAGCTGGGCTACTTCACCGAATGGGCCAAGTACGAGGCGCGGCGCGAGCTGCTGTCGCACGAATTCGTGCACTCGTGGAACGGCAAGTTCCGCCGCCCCGACGGCCAGGACGTGCCCAACTTCAACACGCCGCTCGACAATTCGCTGCTGTGGGTCTACGAGGGCCAGACCCAGTACTGGGGCGCGGTGCTGGCCGCGCGCTCGGGGCTGATCAAGCCGGAGAACACGCGCGACCTGCTGGCCGCGTCGGCCGCGCGGCTGGACAACGTCAAGGGCCGCGAATGGCGCGCGGTGCAGGACACGACCTACGATCCGATCGTCAACGCCCGCCGCCCGCAGGTGTGGAACAACTGGCAGCGCGGCGAGGACTACTACCAGGAAGGCCAGTTGATCTGGCTCGACGCCGACACCCGCATCCGCGAGCTGTCCGGCGGCAAGCGCTCGCTCGACGATTTCGCGCGCGCCTTCTTCGGCGTCGACGACGGCGCCCGGGTCGCCAAATACTATACGTTCGACGAGCTGGTGGCGGCGTTGAACGCGGTGCAGCCGTACGACTGGGCGGCGTTCCTGCGCAGCCGCGTGGACGGCCACGGCCCCGGCGCGCCGCTCGACGGCCTGGCGCGCGCCGGCTGGAAGCTGGTCTACGCCGAGCAGCAAACCCCGTTCCTCAAGGCCCAGGAGGAGCTGGCCAAGTCGGCCAACTTCCAGTATTCGCTGGGTTTCTCGGTGGGCGCCGAAGGCAAGCTCGAGGCGTTCATGTGGGAAGGCGTCGGCTTCAAGGCCGGCATGTCCGGCGGCTCGACCTTGCTGGCCGTGGATGGCCGCGCCTACAAGCCGGAAGTGCTGCGCGCGGCCGTCACCGCCGCCAAGGACGGCAAGCAGCCGATCCAGTTGCTGGTCAAAAAGGGCAATCTGTACCAGACCTACGCGCTCGACTACCACGGCGGCCTGAAGTACCCGCGCCTGGAACGCATCCCGGGCACGCCGGACCGGCTGGAAGCGATCCTCAAGCCGCTGAAGTAAGCCGCCCACGGGATGGCGCCGGCGTGTTTTTCCGGCGCCATCCCGGGTTATACTGGCGCATCCCCCTTCGCGATGGATGCCCATGACCGACCGCCCGCAAAGCGCCGCTTCGAGCACCGAACCGCCGCCCGCTCAACCGCAGCCGGAACTCGAACGGCTGCGCGCCTCCGACCGGGTGTTCCAGGCCCTGCTCGACCACGCGCCGGTGCTGATCTCGACTAAGGATTTGCAAGGCACGGTGCTGATGGCCAACCGCCATTTCGACATCCTCGACGGCTACGATCCGGACAAGTTCATCGGCGCCAACATCTTCACCCTGTTCCCCCGCGACATCGCCGAGCAGCTGTGGCGCAACGACCGCCGGGCCGCGCTGGAACGACGCGCGGTGCACGAGGAGGAATCGGTCTACCACCGCGACAAGACGCTGCACACCTACATGACGGTGAAATTCCCGCTGTTCGACGACGACGGCGAGGTCTACGGCACCTGCGCCGTCTCGACCGACATCACCGAGGCCAAGGCGGCGCAATACGACAGCGTCACCGACGAATTGACCGGTCTGAAGAACCGGCGCTACTTCAACATCCGCTTCACCGAGGAACAAAAGCGCGCCCACCGCGACCGCCGCATGTTGACCCTGCTCTTGATCGACGTCGACCGCTTCAAGCAGTACAACGACACCTACGGCCACCCACAGGGCGACCAGGTGCTCAAGGCGGTGGCCGACACCATGCGCCGCTCGCTGAACCGGCCGGGCGACCTGTGCTTCCGCATCGGCGGCGACGAATTCGCCTGCCTGTTCGCCAGCGGCGGCCCCGACGAAAGCGCCGCGCTGGCCGAGCAGATCCGCGCCGGCGTGGCCGCGCGCATGATCGCGCACGAGGGCAACCCGCCCGGCGGCCACGTGACGTTGTCCCTGGGGCTGGCGTTCATCGACCCCGACTCCACCTTGGGCCAGGGCGCCATCTACGAGCTGGCCGACCAGGCGCTGTACCGGGCCAAGCACAAGGGCCGCAACACCGTGTCGCGCTGAAACCCCGGGCCGTTTGGTGTATGCTGGCGGTATGAACAAAGACACCGACATCCAACTGAGCGGCCCCTTCAAGGCCACCGACGGCTCCGGCCGCGCCCACGACGCCAAGGCGATCCGCATCTTCGACGAAGGCTACGGCGCCATCGACGTCTACGTCGATTTCGCCGGCTCGATCAGCGGCCTGCACAAGGACAAATCCCTGATCGACGCCGTCGTCGCCCAGCTGCGCACGGTCGGCTACAAGGGCCCGGCGCTGACGGCCGGCGACCCGGTGCTGCAGGAAAGCAAACTGCTGGTGCTCGAATCGCCCGACGCATTCAACACCTTCGCCGCCGGCAAGGGCTGGAAAGACCTGGCCGAGGAATTCGGCGACGAATAATCAAGCGAGGTAGCGCCCGCTCCAGACGGCGATCAGGTCGGCCACGTAGACGGCGTCCTCGCGCCGGGTCAGCAGGTGGTCGGCGCTGTCGAGCGAGACGAAACTTTTCGGATGCTTGGCGGCCGTGAAGATATCGACCGCGTTGCTGATCGGCACCGTGTCGTCGCCCGGCGCGTGCATCACCATCAGCGCGCGCCGCAGCGCCGCGATCTTGCCCTTCAAATTATGTTCGCCGGCGTCCTCGACGAATTGCCGCTTGATGCGGAACGGCCGCCCCGCCAATTGCACCTGCGCCTCGCCGTCGCGCGCGATCGCGTCCAGGTGCGCGCTGAACAGGCCGGTCACATGCGACGGATCGCTGGGCGCGGCCACGGTGACGACGGCGTTTACTTCCGGCATCCGGTCGGCGGCGGCCAGCACGGCCGCGCCGCCGAGGCTGTGGCCGATCAGCAGGCGCGGCGCCGCGAAGTTATCGCGCAGGAAGTCGGCGGCGGCCACCAGGTCGGCCAGGTTGGACGAGAAATTGGTGTTGGCGAACTCGCCCTCGCTTGCGCCCAGGCCGGTGAAGTCGAAGCGCAGCACGGCGATGCCGTGGGCGGTCAACGCCTGGGCGATGCGGCTGGCGGCGAACACGTCCTTGCCGCACGTGAAGCAGTGGGCGAACAAGGCGTAAGCTTTGATGTCCGCATTGTCGCCATCGGGCGCGTCGAGGCGCGCGGCCAGCCTGGCGCCGTCGGCGCCGGGGAATTCCTGTCGTTGTGATCGCATGTGGGCTCCCTGGATGAGTTCCCCCAAGAATACATGAAAGACCATTGAAACACGTAGGGCGGATTAGCGGGCGAGGCCCGCTAATCCGCCCTACGCGCCTCCGCGATTTTCAGCATTCAACATGTTGTCTCACCCGAACAAACCATGCAAATACCAGCGCGTGACGGCCTCGGCGTCGCTGCCGCCGCGCTCCCGGTACAGCCAGTAATGCGCGTGGTCCTGCCCCTCGGCCATGAAGTAATCGCGCGTCTGCATCTCGCCCCACCAGCCCGCCTCTATGCGCTCGCCGGTCGACACGATCTTCAACGGCGACCCGTAGAACGGCCGGTGGTCGCGCATCAGCAGGGCGATCGGCTTGGCCAGCAGCCACGCCGGGCGCGGCAACCCGGGCATGTCCGGCGGCAGTTGCGCGCGGACATCGGCCGGCCGTATTTTTTCGTGCGCGCCGACCCAGGCGTTGGCGTGCTCGGGCCGATAATCGGCGCGCGGCGCCGCCCGCAGCACGTTCTCCGGCCCCAGCCGCGCGGTCAGCAACTCCAGCAGGCGCTGCCAGTCCTCCTTGCTGCCGCCCGGCTCGGGGAACAGCGATTCGCTCGGCGGCGCCATCGGCCGCACCCGCGGCGCCTCCAGGCACAGGCCGATCACCGGCGCCTCCAGCGTCTGCTTGGCCAGGCGCTCCTTGAGCAGGCGCACCAGATGCTCGTCGCGCCACGTCGGCTCGGCCAGCACCACCTCGATCGCGGTCGGCGGCCGCGCCACCCGGCCGCGCTCGTGCTCCATCAACAAGACGATGCGCTCGACGGCGAACTGGTGGGCGCTGAGCCACCCGGTCAGCTGCAGCAGCAGCCGGTGCGCGCCGAACAGCAGCGCCTCGGCGTTCTCGACGCGGTCGAACAACTCCAATTTGGCGCGGAAGCCGGCCGGCGCCGCCAGCCACTGGTGCATTTCGGGCCGCTCGCCGTGGGCGTCGTCGAGCATGTCGAGCAAGGCGCGTCCGCAGCGCCGCTGCAGGCCCGGACGCGGCAGCGCGCGCGCCGCGCCCACGGTCAGGCAGCCGATGCCCTCCAACCAGCCCAGGTAGGGCCGCGCCGGCGGCAGCAGGTCCACCGGCAGACGCGCCAGGCGTCGCGCCATCGACGCCACCGTCAGCGCCCGCCCGGCGTCGGCGCGCGCCAGCAGCCAGGCGCCGCGCGCGGTCGGCGCGCAGGCGAGCGTGGCGGTGAAACCGAGCGCGCGCAGGCTGGCGGCGATTTGCCGGCACAACGAGCGGATGCCGCCGAACAGGCGCAGGCTGCCCCCCACGTCGAGCAGCAGGGTCGCCTCCTCGGCCGGCGCCAGTTGCGGCGTGAATTGCAGCAGCGCCATCGCCACCGCGTCTAGCGCCTCGGCCTCGCGCCGGGGCGCGCGCTGCTGGAAGCGCGCGTGCGGCGCCAGCATCAGCGCGCCGCCGCGCCGCATGCCCGACTCGACGCCGGCCGCGCGCGCCGCCGCCGACATCGCCGCCACCCGCTCCTGCTCGAGCACGACGGTGCAGTTGTCGTCAGACCAGCGCGGGCAAAACACTTCGAGCGGCAGCCGGGGCAGGTGTAGGGCGATCCAGAGGCGCATGGCGTTGTAGCAAAGAAGGGGTCAAGGGGAGGAACAAGGGGGCGTCGCGCCGCGGCCCGCGCCGCTTGACGAAACCGATGTCGACGCCGCCGGGCGCCGCCGTCAGCGACAGGCGCAGCGGCGCCGGCGAGGCGTCCTGCGCCGCCGCCAGCGGGCGCAACATGCAAAACAGGGTGTCCGCGCTTTGCGCGGCCAGGTGCAGCCGGCGCAAGGTTTCGCCGCGCGCGTGGTTCTGCCACAGCAGCAGCGCGCCGCAACAGCCGCTGCGCAACACCTGCTCGGCCGCCCACAGGGCGTCGCCGCCGCTTTTGCCGCCGGCCCCGGCGCGTATCCAGATCAATTGCGACGGCTCGATCCCCAGCGCGGCCAAGGCCAGCGCCTGCGGCGCGTGCGGCGGCTGCAACAGCACGATGGGGCGCTTGCCCAGCGCGGCCAGCGCCGGACGCAACAAGCGCAACTCGCCGATGCCGTGCTGCTGCAGCAGCAAGTCGATCAAGGTGCCCAGCGGCCAGCCACCGCCGGGCAACTGCGCCGACAGCGCGGCGAAGCCGGTATCGACGCAGCGCGTGGCGCTGTGCGCCAGTTGCGACGCCCGCCATAGCGAGGGATGGACGGTTTCGGGCGCGGCCAGGGCCGTGGTGGTTGCGAAAGGATTCATGAGGTCACCGGCGCATTGTAGCGCAAATACTGTATAAATACACAGTACTATTTCACCCCCGTTTTGGCAAGGCCGAATTTGTTTGGCGCGCGGCATGCTGTAACATGACACCAAGGAAACATCACCAGGACAATATTTTGCACACAATACAACTGGTCGGCGCGGTCATTTTCGGCCTCGCCCTGCTCCACACCTTCACCGCCAAATCCTTCGACGTGCTCGCGCGCCGCCATCCGCGCCACGCCGGCCTGTTCCACCTGCTGGGCGAGGTCGAGGTCGTGTTCGGCTTCTGGGCCTTCATCCTGATCGCCGCGATGGCCTTGCTCGACGGCCCCGACGCAGCCGTCGCCTACGCCGAAACGCGCCACTACACCGAGCCGCTGTTCGTCTTCACCGTGATGGTGGTGGCCGCGTCGCGCCCGGTGCTCGACGTCGTCCGGCGCGTGTTGCGCACCCTGGCCAGGCTGCTGCCGGTGTCGACCGACCTGGCGCTGGCCTGGTTCGGCCTGGCGCTGGTGCCGCTGACCGGCTCGTTCATCACCGAGCCGGCCGCGATGACCCTGGCGGCGCTGATGCTGGCGCCGCTGATCTTCCGCCAGGGCATGCCGGAATGGCTCAAGTACGGCGCGCTCGGCGTGCTGTTCGTCAACGTCTCGATCGGCGGCACGCTCACCGCCTACGCCGCGCCGCCGGTATTGATGGTCGCCTCCACCTGGCAATGGGACAGCGCCTACATGGCGAGCCACTTCGGCTGGAAGGCGGCGCTCGCCGTCGCGTTCAACGCCACCGTCGTCGGCGTCCTGCTGCGCCCGCACCTGCGCGCACTGGCCGCCGCCGCGCCGGGCGCGGACGCGGACGCGGCCGATACACCGCTGCCGGTGCCATGGCCGGTCACCCTGATCCATCTGGCCTTCCTGGCCGGCGTGGTCCTGCTCGGCCACCATCCGGTGCTGTTCCTCGGCCTGTTCATGCTGTTCCTCGGCTTCACGTCGGCCTACCCGCGCCACCAGAGCCCGCTGATCATCAAGGAAGGCTTGCTGGTGGGCTTTTTCCTGGCCGGCCTGGTGGTGCTCGGCGGCATGCAGCAATGGTGGTTGCAGCCCATCGTCGAGAGCCTGTCGCCGCTGGCCTTGTTCTTCGGCGCGCTGGGGTTGACGGCGATCACCGACAACGCCGCGCTGACCTACCTCGGCTCGCTGATCGTGGGCATCTCCGAGCAGTCGCAATACATGCTGATGGCCGGCGCGGTGGCCGGCGGCGGCCTGACGGTGATCGCCAACGCGCCCAATCCGGCCGGCGCGTCGCTGCTGCGGCGCGGCTTCAACGACGAATCGATCGGCGCCGTCGGCCTGCTGCTCGGCGCGCTGGGCCCGACCATCGTCGCGGCGGCCGCGTTCCTGCTGCTGTAGGCCGGACGGTGCCGCCTGGCGGTACTTGTCAAAAAATGATGCCCGATCGTTAAAATGATTCTAATATCTAACTTCCAGGGCGCAACCTTGCCGCCCGCCAACTGTTAGGGATGGCATCGATGATGAAAACAACACCATGGGTCGGCCTGCTGCTGGGCGCTGCCGTCTGCCTGCCGTCGTTCGTCCATGCGGCCGAGGCGCGGGCGACCGACGGCGCCTTCGCCAAACCGCAGCTGCGCGTCGACATCGGCGGGCGCAAGCTCAATTTGCACTGCAGCGGCAGCGGCAAGACCACCGTGCTGTTCGACGGTCCGGCGGCCGATGCCGGATGGGCCTGGTTCAGGGTCCAACCCGAGGTGGCCAGGCACACGCGCGCCTGCGTGTACGACCGCGCCGGCTACGGCTTCAGCGACCCGGCCAAGCGCCCCAACACGTCGCAAAACGTGGCCGAGGACCTGCACAAGGGCCTGGCCGCCGCCGGCGTCAAGCCACCGTATCTACTGGTGGGCAACTCGATCGGCGGCGCCAACGCGCAGGTCTTCGCCTACCGCTATCCGGGCGAGGTCAAGGGCATGGTATTGGTCGAGCCGCAGACCGAGGACGAAACCGCGCGCACCAACCAGGCCTCGGGCGGCATGATCGACAAGGTCTACGCGATGGTGGCCGGACGTAACGCCGAGTGCCTGCGCGAGGCGGGCAAAGGCTTCAAGCCGGGCGGCAAGGCGATGGCCGACTGCATCGGCGATCCGGCCGGCTTCTACGGCCCGGTGCTGGGCCCGCAGGTGCTGGCGGCGATGAAGAAGAAGTCGTACTGGAGCACGGTGGTGGGCGAATACCAGGGCTTCGGCGCCAGCGACGATCAGTTGCGCGCGTTGCGCAAGCCCTTCGGCGACCTGCCGCTGCTGGTGCTCACGCGCGGCGTGAGCCCGTACGCCATCCCCGGCAAACCGCAAAGCGCCATCAACAAGGCGATGGAGGACGAGAACGAAAAGATGCACAAGGAGCTCGCCGCGCTGTCGACCAAGGGTACGCAACGCGTGGTGCCGGGGGCGGGGCACAACATACAAAGCGAGCAGCCGGCCGTCGTGACGGCGGCCGTGCTGGAGATGCTAAAACAGATCGACTAGACCGGTCAGAACGGCGCGTCGCGGCGCTGGCGGCGGCGGGCCACCAGGCCCACGCACGCCAAGCCGGCCAGCAGCATGGCATAGGTATCGGCCTCCGGAACGGCGGAGACCGTCACCTGGTGCAGGAAGGCGCCGCGGTTGTCGCCGCCGAGATTGTGGAAGCTCAGGCCGTAGACACCGGAGGTGGTCGGCGCGAAGGTCAGTTTGCGGGTCGTGATCGGATCGGACGCACCGATCACATAGGTCTGGCGCGTGGTGCCGAAAATGACCTCGACCGTGTCCGAACCCCAATTGCGCTGGTTGCCGGCGAGATCAAAGCTCAACGTATAGATGCCGCCGGCGCCGGCGGTGAAGCTGTTGCTCAACACGCCAGCGCGCTTGGTCGAGCCGTCCAGGTCGACGTAGTGGCCGTTGCCCGGCATCTCGTTGTGGACGAAGCCGGTGCCGTCGACATCGACGGTGCCGTCGCTGACGGTCCAGCCGTGGACGAACTGGGTGGCGTTGTTGGTGGTCTTATCGGCGTCGAAATTGTCCGAGAAGATGGTGACGGCGGCGTGGGAGGACAGACTGGCGGCAAGCATGGCGGCCGCGGCGGCGAATTTACGGATAAACATTGGCACCCTTTAATTTTTATCAACATGACAATGTGACCGCGAATGCGAGCACACAATCATTGTACCAACGAGAAACTATTATTTCAATATAATAACGAATATGAACCCACATCAACATTGCGCTGTTGTTTTAGCCCCCAAAGCGGGGTCAGACATTCGGACACGAACTGAACCGCATTGCTGTTGTGCTCGTGTCCGAATGTCGGCACTGACCCCGGTGGGGTTTAGAATGTCGGCACTGACCCCGGTGGGGTTTAGGCGCGCTGGTGGCGGTTGAAAAATTCCATCATCATCTTGCTGGCGTCCGGGCCGGTCTTGGTGTTGTAGGCCAGCGTTTCGTCGCCGCCGCTCCAGGCGTGTTCCAGATGCTCGATCTGCGCCACGCGCAATAGTAACTTTCTGCCGTCGTAGAAGTCGTGGATGCGGTGGGCGTTGTGGCGCCCGCCCCGCCCCTGCGACTTGAGCGTGGTCTTCGGTTGCGCGACGGCGACGATGCCGTTCAGCGCCTGGCTTTGGCGGACCAGTTGCGCTTGATTGATCGGGCGCACCACGCTGTCGCCCTCGCCCTGGATCAGGATCATCGGCATGCCGGGGAACTGCGGCTGGCGCATCAGCACTTCCCGCACCGCCATGTCCGCGCGCATGCCGCCGCCGTGCTGCATGACGCCCAGCGCGCCTATCTGGCTGTGGCCGGCGCCGAACACCGGGCCGGAATGCATGCCGACCGCCGCGAACAAACGCGGGTGGTTGACGGCGACGATGTTGGCCATGCCCGCCCCCGCCGAGATCCCTGCGATATAGATACGGGAACGGTCGATCGCGTATTCCGTCATGACCTTGTTGACCATGCCGACGATCATCGGCACCTCGCCGCCGCCCTCCTGCGTGGCGCGGTCGTACCATTTCCAGCAACGCTGCGCGTGCGCGCCGACCGATTGCTGCGGATACAGCACGGCGTAGCCCATCTGCTCGGCCCACTGGTTCATGCGCGTGCCCTGCGCGAACTGGGTGGCGGTTTGCTGGCAGCCGTGCAGCATCACCACCAGCGGCAGGCCCTTGCGGATCGCCTGGGCGGGAATGTTATTCGGCAGGTAGAGCCAGTAACCGAGGCGCTGGGCGCGCGTGCCCACGCCGGCCGGCATCGCATAGTGCGAGGCCAGCCATTTGCCCGGCGCCGGCGGGGTGTGGTGAGCGGGCGGCGGCGTGGCGGCACGGGGTTTGGCGGCGGCGCGCGGCGCGGCCGCCCTCGCCGGCGGAACCTTGACCGGCTTGACGGCCACCGTCGCGACCTTGGCCACCTTGGGCTTGGCCACTTTGGCGACCTTGGTCGCCGGCGCGCGCTTGCGCTTGGGCGCGGGCGGGGCGGCGGCCTTGAACAATGCCGTCATCAATTTGTTGACGGACTTACTCTGACGTGTGCCGGTACGCACCAGACTACGCAGCAAACCAGCGGCACTCTTCATCGGGTCGACCTCCTGTTGCCATAAAGTCTACCCTGAAAACCCCATTCGCTTGCGTTCGCCACCTCGCTTATTGCGGCATCAACGCAACATCGACTCCCACACTTTCTGCAAGCGCTTGGCCGACACCGGCATCGGCGTGCGCAGCTCCTGGGCGAACAGCGACACGCGCAACTCCTCCAGCATCCAGCGGAACTCGACCATCTTCGGATCGGTGTTCTTGCCGGCCGATTTGTCCTTGTTGGCGCGCTGGTACAACGCCGCCGCCGACTGCCATTCGGCCATCAGTTTGGCGTCGCGCGCGGGGTCGCCGCGCAGCTTCTCGATGCGTACGTTGATCGCCTTCAGATAGCGCGGGAAATGCGCCAGCTGGCTGTACTCGTTGTCCGACAGGAAGCGTTTGTTGACCAGCGCCTGCAACTGCGCCTGCATGTCGGCGGCGGCCGCCGCCGGCAGCCCCTGCAGGCGCTTGGGCAGGCCGTGGAACTCGGTCAGCACCTGCGACAGCAGGCGCGCGATCTCGTTCACCAGCAGCACCAGGCGCGACTTGCCCTCGTCCTTGCGCTTGGCGAAACTGGCGGCGTCGAGCGGCAACGGATCTTGCAGGCAGGCGATATCGAGCGCCTTGTTGATGATCTGCTCGCGCAGCTCCTCCTGCGTGCCCATGCTCATGAACTGCATGCCCATCTGCTGCAGGCCGGGAATGCCCTTTTCGATGAACTTGATCTGGTCCTTCATCTGCAGCGCGAACAGCCGGCGCAGGCCGATCCGGTGCGTGCGCGCCGCCACCGTCGGGTCGTCGAAGACCTCCAGGTCGCAGTGCGTGCCCTTGTCGACCAGCGCCGGGAAGCCGATCAGGGTCAGCTTGCCCTGGACGATCTCCAGCAGCTCCGGCAGCTCGCCGAAGGTCCAGCTGGTCAGGCCCGTCAAGGTGATGCCGCTGGCGGCGCTGGACGCTTCCCTGGCGCCGCCAGCGTTATCCTTGGCCGCCGCCGGCGCCGCTCCGGCTTTGCCGACGGCGGCGCGTGGCGCCAAGGCGGACGGCGACGCGCCGCCGCTGCCCAACGCCCGCAGCGTCACACCCTGCGTGCCCGAGGTCTCGGCCATCTTCTGGAAGCTCTCGCGCGCCTGCGCACCGAATTCGGCCTGCAAGGTGGCCAGGTTGCGGCCCATCTCCAGTTGGCGTCCGTGCTCGTCGATCACCTTGAAGTTCATGAAATGGTGGGCCGGCAAGGTCTCCGGCTTGAAGTCGGTGGTCAGCACCGAGATCGTGATCTGCGACCGGATGTCGGCGATGATCGCGTCGATCAAGTCGCCCCGGCCGAAGGTGCCCGCCTCGTGCACCCGCTCGCAGAACTTGGCCGCGTAATCGGGCAGCGGCACGCAGTGGCGGCGCAGCTTTTGCGGCAGGGATTTGAGCAGCAGGTGCACCTTCTCCTTCAACATGCCCGGCACCAGCCATTCGCAACGCTCGCGCGGCAACTGGTTGAGCGCGAACAGCGGCACGGCCATCGTCACGCCATCGCGCACGCTGCCCGGTTCGAAGTGGTAGGTCAGCGCCATCTCCAGCCCCGTCACCGACATCATCTTCGGGAACAGGTCGGTGGTGACGCCTGCCGCCTCGTGGCGCATCAATTCGTCGCGGTTCAGGTACAGCAGTTTCGGCTCGGCCGCCGTGGCGTCCTTGTGCCACTTTTCGAAACCGGCGCCGTTGACCACGTCGGCCGGTATCAGCTTGTCGTAGAACGCGGCGATCAGTTCATCGTCGACCAGCACGTCGAGGCGGCGCGACTTGTGCTCGAGGTTCTCGATCTCCTTGATCAACTTGTGGTTGTGGGCGAAAAACGGCGCGCGCGTGTCGTAGTCGCCGCCGACCAGCGCGTCGCGGATGAAGATCTCGCGCGCCTCGGCCGGATTGTGCAGCGCGTAGTTGATGCGGCGCTGGCTGTACACCACCAGGCCGTACAAGGTGGCGCGCTCGGACGCGCTGACCTGCGCCCCGCGTTTTTCCCAGCGCGGCTCGCCCCACGATTTTTTCAGCAGGTGGCCGCCGACCTTCTCCAGCCATTCCGGCTCGATGCGGGCGACGCAGCGCGCATACAGGCGCGTGGTGTCGACCAGCTCCGCCGCCATGATCCACTTGCCCGGTTTCTTCAGCAGCGAGGAACCCGGCCAGATATTGAACTTGATGCCGCGCGCGCCCAGGTAGCCGGCGCCCGGTTCGTCCTCGCTCTTGAAGCCGATGTTGCCCAGCAGGCCGGTCAACAGCGCCAGGTGCAGGTTCTCGTACGTGGCCGGCGCCTCGTTGATGCGCCAGCCCTGCTCCTTGACGATGGTCAGCAGCTGCGAGTGCACGTCGCGCCACTCGCGCAGGCGCAGTTGCGACAGGAAGTTGGTGCGGCAGTTGTCCATCAGCTGGCGGTTGGTCTTCTTATGCTCGATGGCGTTCTCGAACCACTGCCAGATCTTCAGATAGCTGATGAATTCCGACTTCTCGTCGGCGAATTTCTTGTGCGCCTCGTCGGCCGCCTGCTGGTGCTCCATCGGGCGGTCGCGCGGGTCCTGCACCGACAGCGCCGAGGCGATGATCAGCACTTCGTTCAGGCTGGCGTTGTCCAACGCGGCGAGGATCATGCGGCCCACGCGCGGGTCGAGCGGCAGCTTGGCCAGCTTGTTGCCCAGCGCCGTGAGCTGGTTGTATTCGTCGACCGCGCCCAGCTCCTGCAGCAGTTGGTAGCCGTCGGCGATGGCGCGCGCCAGCGGCGGTTCGATGAACGGGAAGGTCTCGACATCGGTCAGGTGCAGGGACTTCATGCGCAGGATGACGGCGGCCAGCGACGAACGCAGGATCTCCGGCTCCGTGAATTTCGGCCGCTGCAGGAAGTCCTGTTCCTCGTACAGGCGGATGCAGACGCCGTCGGCGACGCGGCCGCAACGGCCGGCGCGCTGGTTGGCGGCCGATTGCGCGATCGGCTCGATCTGCAGCTGTTCGACCTTGTTGCGGTAGCTGTAGCGCTTCACCCGCGCCAGGCCGGCGTCGACCACGTAGCGGATGCCGGGCACCGTCAGCGAGGTTTCGGCGACGTTGGTGGCCAGCACGATGCGGCGCGCGTTGGTCAGCTTGAAGACGCGCTCCTGCTCCTCGGCAGACAGGCGGGCGAACAGCGGCAGGATTTCCACGTGCGGCGGGTGGTGCTTGCGCAGCGCCTCGGCGGCGTCGCGGATTTCGCGCTCGCCGGGCAGGAACACCAGCACGTCGCCGGAGCCGAGGCGGCACAGCTCATCGACACCGTCGACCACCGCGTCCATCAGGTCGCGCTTTTCGCGGGCGGCGGCGGTGCGCTGGCCCTTGCCCTCGGCGTTGGCCACCGCCGGATTCTGGACGTCGCTCTCGATCGGGCGGTAGCGCACCTCGACCTTGTACAGGCGGCCGGAGACCTCGATCACCGGCGCCGGCATGTCCGGCGTGCCGAAGTGGCGCGAGAAGCGCTCGGCGTCGATGGTCGCCGAGGTGATGATCACCTTCAGGTCGGGGCGGCGCGGCAGCAGCTGCTTCAGGTAGCCGAGCAGGAAGTCGATGTTCAGACTGCGCTCGTGGGCCTCGTCGATGATGATGGTGTCGTAGTTCTTCAGCAGCGGGTCGGTCTGGGTCTCGGCCAGCAGGATACCGTCGGTCATCAGCTTGACCGAGGCGCCCTTCATCAGGGTGTCGGCGAAGCGCACCTTGAAGCCGACCGTCTCGCCCAGCGGCGTGCCCAGTTCCTGGGCGATGCGCTTGGCGGTGGACGAGGCGGCGATGCGGCGCGGCTGCGTGTGGCCGATCAGGGCCTTCTGGCCGCGTCCCAGCTCCAGGCAGATCTTCGGCAACTGGGTGGTCTTGCCGGAACCGGTTTCGCCGGAGACGATGATCACCTGGTGCTTTTGCAGCGCCTCGGCGATTTCGTGGCGGCGCCCGGAGACCGGCAGGTCTTCCGGGAAGGTTATCGGCGGCAGCGGGTTGCGGAAGGCGCGTTCGGCGGCGCGGGCGGCTTGCTCCTCGGGTGTCAGACGCGGACGGGGCTCGCGGCGGGGCTGGGCGCGCGAGCCACCCTCGCCGTCCGGGCGCGGCGCGCGGACCGGCTGCTGGCCGGCACCGCCCGCGGCTCCGTCGGGGCGCGGCGCGCGCGCGCCCTGGCCCGGCTGGCCGCCCTGGCGCGCCTCTCCCTGCGGACGTGGCCCTCCCTGCCCTTGCCGGGCGCCGGGCGCTTGCGGGGTGCGGGACGGGGCGCCGGTCGGGGCGTTTTGCGGTCTGCGGGGCTGGCCAGGCGTGCTATTGGAGGCGGTTTTCGGTTTATTGCTGGCTTCTGACATTGTTTTTTACAAGATTGGAGCGCGGAACTCGCGCACCGAATTATAATGCGGCTAATGGAAAACCCTACCCAATTCGTCCAATGGCTGCGTTCCGTCGCGCCCTACATCCACGCCTTCCGCGGCAAGACCTTCGTGGTCGCCTTCCCCGGTGAACTGGTCAGCGCCGGCGCGCTGCAGGTGTTGGCCCACGACTTGTCGCTGCTGCACGCGCTCGACATCAACGTCACCGTGGTCTACGGCTCGCGTCCGCAGGTGGCCGAGCAGCTGGCCCTGCGTAACGTCGAGGGCCGCTTCCACAACGGCGTGCGCATCACCGACACGGCCGCCATGGAGTGCGCCAAGGAGGCCGCCGGCGAACTGCGCCTCGACATCGAGGCCGCCTTCAGCCAGGGCTTGCCGAACACGCCGATGTCGAACGCGGCCATCCGTATCATTTCCGGCAACTTCATCACGGCCCGCCCGCTCGGCGTCATCGACGGCGTCGACCTGGAACTGACCGGCGTCACCCGCAAGGTCGACGCCGAGACGATCCACTCGATCCTCGGTTCGGACGGACTGGTCTTGCTGTCGCCGCTGGGCTTCTCGCCCACCGGTGAGGCGTTCAACCTGACCATGGAGGACGTCGCCTGCAGCGCCGCCATCGCGCTGCACGCCGACAAACTGGTGTTCATCACCGAGACCGACATGATGGTCGACGCGGCCGGCACCGAGATCCGCGAGCTGTCGTCGCACCAGGCCGAGGCGGTGCTGCAGGCCGGCTTCCTGCCCGATTCGACCGCGTTCTACCTGAAACACTGCATCAAGGCCTGCGACAACGGCGTCGAACGCTCGCACATCGTGCCGTTCGCGATGGACGGCTCGGCCCTGCTCGAGCTGTTCACCCACGACGGCGTGGGCACCATGATCTCGCACGAGAACCTCGAATCGCTGCGCAAGGCCACCATCGAGGACGTCGGCGGCATCATCAAGCTGATCGAGCCGCTCGAGGCCGACGGCACCCTGGTCAAGCGCGGGCGCGAGTTGATCGAGCGCGAGATCGATTATTTTTCCGTCATCGAACACGATGGCGTGATCTTCGGCTGCGCGGCGCTGTACCCGTTCCCGGAACAGAAAATGGCCGAAATGGCATGCCTGACCGTCAACCCCGAGGTCCAGGCCCAGGGCGACGGCGAGCGCATCTTGAAGCACATGGAGAACCGCGCGCGCGCCATCGGCGTGACCAAACTGTTCGTGCTCACCACGCGCACGTCGCACTGGTTCCAGAAGCGCGGCTTCGTGCCGACCACGGTCGATTCGCTGCCGAAGGACCGGCAACGCATGTATAACTGGCAGCGCAAATCCCAGGTCCTGATTAAATCTTTATAATCACGGTTTATCGAACCGTTTTAGGAGCAACACAGATGGCCCGCACCGTGCAATGCGTCAAACTCAACAAGGAAGCCGAAGGACTGGACTTCCCGCCGTATCCGGGCGAACTGGGTAAGAAGATCTACGAATCGGTCTCCAAGGAAGCCTGGGCCGCCTGGCTCAAGCACCAGACCATGCTGGTCAACGAAAACCGCCTGAACCTGGCCGACCAGCGCGCGCGCAAGTACCTGGCGCAGCAGATGGAAAAGCACTTCTTCGGCGACGGCGCCGACGCGGCCATGGGCTACGTGCCGCCGGCCGAGTAAGCGTAGCAAGTAGTACGGCTAGCAGCACAAAACCCCCGGCCCGGCCGGGGGTTTGTGTTTAAAACGTCAGCGTATTGACGCCTTCGGCCGTGCCCAGCAGGCACACGTTGGCGCCGCGCGCGGCGAACAGGCCCACCGCGATCACGCCGACGATCTGGTTGATCTGCGCTTCCAGCGCCGTCGGATCGGCGATGGCCAGGCCGGCCACGTCGATCAGCATGCCGCCGTTGTCGGTGATGAAAGCCTCGTCCGTGCCCGGCTTCAGGCGCAGCTTCGGCTCGCCGCCCAGCTTGGCCAGCTCGCGCGTGACCGACGCGCGCGCCATCGGCAGCACCTCGACCGGCAACGGGAACTTGCCCATCACGTCGACCAGCTTGGAGCCGTCGGCGATGCAGACAAAGCTTTTCGCCACCGAGGCGACGATTTTTTCGCGCGTGAGCGCCGCGCCGCCGCCCTTGATCATCGCGCCCGTGTGGGTGATCTCGTCGGCGCCGTCGATGTAGACGGCGATCTCCGGCACGTCGTTGAGGTCGAAGACCGCGATGCCGTGGCCGCGCAGGCGGGCGGCGGTGGCCTCGGACGACGCCACGGCGCCCTTGATGTCGGCCTTGATCTTGGCGAGCTCGTCAATGAAAAAATTGGCGGTCGAGCCGGTGCCCACGCCGATGATCTCGTGCTTGACCACGTAATCGATGGCGGCGCGCGCCACGGCTTGCTTCAATTCGTCTTGAGTCATGTTGATGCTATTTCTATATAAAAGGGAAAGCGGTGTGGCCGCAAAGTGACTGACATGCGGCCGGGTAGCCGCCATTTTAACGGATCGCCCCCGCCCGCCCCCGATTTCCGCTAAAAATTGCGCATGGACAACATCGCCCCGGCCCCGGTGTCGCAGACTTGCACAAGGGGGGCGCGGACGGTACGAACCTCGCCAGCGGCGCCGCCGATTGTGCGAGAATGAAACCAGCAGATCCCATCCAAACGTTCGTCCGGGGAGTCCCATGCCGCAAGCTAAAACAGTCTTGATCGTCGACGACAGCCGCGTCTCGCGCCTGATGGCGCGCCAGTACATCAACGGCCTGCACCCGGACTGGATCGTCGAGGAGGCCGGCACCGGCGAGGAGTCGCTGGTCAAGTCGCGCGACGTGCACCCGGACCTGGTGCTGATGGACGTGAACATGCCCGGCATGGGCGGCATCGCCGCCGCCGAGCAGCTGCGGCGCGAGAACCCGGACCTGCCGATCTCGCTGCTGACGGCCAACGTGCAAACGGCCACGCGCGAGGCGGCCGAGGCGATCGGCGTGGGCTTCGTCGAAAAACCCATCACCGAGGCGCGCATCGCCCGCCTGCTGTCGCCGCTCGAAGAGGCCCGGCCATGATCGTGCTGTCCGAGCTGGAGAACGACGCCCTGATCGAGATCTTCAACATCGGCGTCGGCCAGGCGGCCGCCTCGATGAGCGCCATCGTCAACGAGGCGGTGCGCATGTCGGTGCCGTCGATCACCTTCATCCACCGCGCCGACGCCGCGCGCCTGCTGCGCAACCGGGTGTTCGAGTCCGAGCGCATCTGCGGCGTGAGCCAGCACTACGAGGGCGCGTTCGAGACCGAGGCGATCCTGATGTTCCCGGAAGATAAAAGCCTGGAGATCGTGCGCCTGATGGTCGGCGAGAGCGTGCCGCTGGCCGAGCTGACCGACATGGAACAGGAGGCCATGTGCGAGATCGGCAACATCATCCTCAACTCCTGCGTCGGCACCTTGGCCAACATCTTCCAGCACGAGCTGCGCGGCTCGCTGCCGGCCTACCACGTGGGCACCAGCGACGAGATCCTGACCGCCTCGGGCAGCGAGCCGGACGCCGTGGTGCTGATGCTGCACATCGACTTCGTGCTCGAGAAGCACCAGATCCAGGGCTATGTCGCCTTCGTGCTCGACCTGTCGGCCATGCACGACCTCAAGGCGCAGATCAACCAGTACATCGCGCGCGCGATGGGGCAGGCCTGAGCCGTGCGGGCGATGGACAGCAAGCTGCCGGAGGCGCACCGGCTCGCGGTGCTGCGCAGCGTGCTCGGCGCCGTCAACCTGGGCGTGGTGGTGATCGACCCCGACGGCCGCGTGGTGCTGTGGAACGCCTGGATGAGCCGCCATTCGGGGCTGGCGCAGGCCGACGTGGTCGGCGCCGAGTTCCTGGCCGCCTGTCCGGGCCTGCGCGGCGGCCGGGTCGACTCGGCGATCGGCCAGGCGCTGCGCGACAACTTCCCGTCGGTGCTGTCGCAAAGCCTGAACAAGGCGCCGTTCGCGCTGCACGCCAACGCGGCGGCGGCCGCGCGCGGCGAGCGCCTGCAACAGGCGGTGGAGGTCACGCCGATCGAGGTCGAGGGCGCGCCGCGCCACTGCCTGGTGCAGATCAGCGACGTCAGCGTGGCCGTCGCGCGCGAAAAGCTGCTGCGCGAGCAGGCCATGGTGCTGCGCTCGCAGACCTTCGCCGACGGCCTGACCGGCATCGCCAACCGGCGCCACTTCGACGTCGCCATGGAAAAGGAGCACCGGCGCGCCAAGCGCGCGGGCGCGGCGCTGTCGCTGCTGATGATCGACATCGACCATTTCAAGGCCTACAACGACCACTACGGCCACCAGAAGGGCGACCAATGCCTGATCCAGGTGGCCGCCGCGCTGGCCGGCGAGCTCAAGCGCCCGTGCGACCTGATGGCGCGCTACGGCGGCGAGGAGTTCGCCGTCATCCTGCCGGAGCTCGACATCGAGCAGGCCGGCCGGATCGCCGAGACGATACGGACCCGCGCGCTGGAGCTGGCCATCCCGCACGAACGCAACAACGACGTGCCGTACGTCACGGTGAGCATCGGCGTGACATCGCAGCGGCCGGAGGCGCCGGTCGATATCGAAGCGCTGATCGGCGCGGCCGACCGCGCGCTATACCGGGCCAAGAACGAAGGCCGCAACCGCAGCGCCGCCCGCCTGCCGTAAGCGCGCCGAGCCACCCCGCCGCCGACCCATCCAATCCCGGCCCCGGTCCCGAAAACACCGCGGAGACACCGTGGGCACACCGCGGGAAAACCGTGGACACACTGCGGGAACACTGTGGGCACACTGCGGAAAAACCGTGGAAACACGTAGGGCGGATTAGGCGGCACGCCGTAATCGGCCAAGCGCCGCCAACAGCCCCACCTTCCATACCAAATTGTGGCGGGCGCGCAGCGTTGTCGCAAACGTTCAATACGCGGCGGCGGGAGTACGGCATAGTGGTGGCACCGCCAACGGAGAACAACGGAGAAATCCCATGATGGAGAACACCTTGCCACTCGCCCTGCGTGAAATCGCCGACCTGCCCGGCCCTGCCCCGTGGCCGCTGGTGGGCAACCTGCCGCAGATCAGGCCGCTGCGCATCCACCAGGACGTCGAAGCCTGGAGCCGCCAATACGGCCCGCTGTTCAAGATCCGTTTCGGCCGCACCGACATCGTGGTGCTGGCCAGCCACGAGCTGGTCGGCGCGGCGCTGCGCGACCGGCCCGACGGCTTCCGCCGGCCCGCGATCACCAGCGACGTGGGCGAGGAGATGGGCGGGCGCCCGGGTGTGTTCGTGGCCGAGGGCGCGACCTGGCGCGAGCAGCGCCGCATGGTGATGGCGGCGCTGTCGCCGCACGCGGTCAAGGCCTACTTTCCGGCGCTGGTGGCGGTGGCGCTGCGGCTGCGCGAGCACTGGCGGCGCGCGGCGGCGGTCGGCCATTCGATCGACCTGACCGACGATCTCAAACGCTTCAGCGTGGACGTCATCGCCGGGCTGGCGTTCGGCACCGACGTCAACACCATCGACGGCGGCGAGGACGTCATCCAGCGCCACCTGGACATCATCCTGCCGGCGGTGGCGCGCCGCACCATCGCGCTGGTTCCGTACTGGCGCTACGTGCGCCTGCCGCAGGACCGGCAACTCGACGCCAGCGTGGCCGCGCTCAACGACTCGATCGACGCCCTGATCGCCTCGGCGCGCGCGCGGCTGGTCGCCGAGCCGGCGCGGCGCGAGCGTCCGGCCCACTTGCTCGACGCGATGATCTGCGCGGCCGACGAGGGCGGCGGCATCGACGACCGCGCCATCGCCGGCAACGTCATGACGATGCTGCTGGCGGGCGAGGACACCACCAGCCATACCCTGGCGTGGATGCTGTATCTGTTGCAGAAAAATCCGGCGGCGCTGCGCAAGGCGCGCGCCGAGGTGGCGCGCGTGGCGCCCGATCCGGCGGCGCTGACGATCGCGCAGATGGATAGCCTGGATTACCTGGACGCCTGCGCGCAGGAGGCGATGCGGCTCAAGCCGGTGGCGCCGTTCATTCCGCTCGAAGCGCTGCGCGAGACCGTGATCGGCGGCGTGCGCATCCCCAAGGGAGGATTGGTGTGGTGCGTGATGCGCAACGACAGCGTCGACGAGACGCACGTGCCGCGCGCCGACGCCTTCGAGCCGGAGCGCTGGCTGCGCAGCGGCGAGGAGGCGATCGACAAGCACCTGTCGATGCCGTTCGGCGCCGGCGTGCGCACCTGCCCCGGACGCTATCTGGCGCTGCTGGAGATCAAGCTCGCCAGCGCCATGCTGCTGAGCAGCTTCGAGATCGCCTCCATCGACACCGTCGACGGCAAGGAACCGGAGGAGTTGATGGGGTTTACGATGTCGCCGATTGGATTAAAAATGCGTCTCGGGCGGCTCAATACCGTTTGAAGGGCAACGCAATTGGCCAACATCGGTGTCAATCAGGCCTGATTGGTGCTGCCCCTGACGTTTTCACATTGCACTTCCGACGTCTTGGGAAGTGGTGTACTTGCCAGCCGAATCCTTCTAAAAAATTTGAATGGACGGCTTACGCTGGTGGGCTCCGAGATTATAGGGATCGCGAACTGTTCCTTCGAAAGCAATGTCAGCGTCCACAATACGCCATCGAAGAACTGAAATCGAACGGTGTCTGGTTCCGTCAAATCCAACTCTGAAAATATGCCGGTCGAGTACATGACACCCATGCGAGCCGAGTCCACGACAGTCAAATCATGGTCAAGTAGATACATGCGCAGCGTGTCCTCGAATGGGACGTCATCAGTGAGGAAGAGCAGTACAAACTGGCGCCATCTCAACGCAGCTCTCAGTATCGCACCAGCGATGACTTTCCCGGTGGGCACGCCAGCAACCATCATTTCACTCTGCGGCGTCAATTCTGGCGTCGGTGGAGTGATTACGCGGATTGAATATTCTGCGGCAGGGATCAATTTCATGGCAGCTCTACCAGATATAGCTGGTTCCGAGGGCAGCAAACGCGCCACCTACAAACGCTCCCACTGTAACGCAAATTGGGGCACCGGGGCCACATGCAAGTCCCGCTAACGCGCCACCGGCGATTCCGCCCGCGACGCCCGCGCCGTTGATTGCAAGCTCCTTTTTAAACACTGCAACCTTGTTCTCCGCCGTGGCAATCTGGTAGATGGACAGCGCCAATGCCAGAAAAAGCACGCCGCGTCCCGCATAGGAAATCCGAGTCATTGCGCGAGTGACTTCCGCGTTGGAATTGCCTGCCGACTTGACGATACCTGCGTAGATGGCGTTCTGCTGGGTGTTGGACAGGCTTGAAAAGAGAGCCTTGTCGCCATGCATTCTGATGGTTTTCTCGGCGATCAATTGGTTAAGCGAGTATCCCTTTTGCTTCATACGTTGGGCTAAGGCGCGACCGACCGGGGTGCTTCGCGCTCGGATGACTTCCATGATCAGATTTCGAGTTTCTTGCGCTTCCCGAGCCGCATCGGCCCAAGTGATTCTGCGCGCAATGGCATCAACTCGTAGCCTGTTGGACATACGTTTGATCTCTATCGTGTACGTGAGCCGTGCCTTGGAGTCGATGGTCAGGTGAGCTCCGGCGCTGGTAATCTGGGCCTCCAAAGATTGCATAGTACTATCAAAAAGAATTTCGTCGTCGCTGCGTGTGATTGCATTCATATGCTCGCCATTGAGTAACGATTGGGATATCGACACAGGGTAAGCTCAATGCTCGCTTAGTCGATTGTGGCGCCGCAATAAAGGTGGCGGGCGCTATTTGGCGCTGCTGGAGATCAAGCTTGCCAGCGCCATACTGCTGAGCAGCTTCGAGATCGCCTCCATCGACACCGTCGATGGCAAGGAACCAAATGCGCGCTGGAGAGTTCGCGCGAGTTACTGTCGTCGATACCGGGTAGAACGGCGGTCTCAGCCTATCTGCGTTACAGAATGATTTCGCGGCGTCGCGTCCTCGTGGAACAGGTCGAACAGATATTCGCACAACTCGTCGTCGGCGACGTCGCCGGGAACGATGAAGTCCGCCGGACGGCGTTTGCCTTCCGCGCCCAGCTCGAACGTCCGCCGTTCGCCCGCCTCGCCACGTATCGCGATCAGCCGCCCGAATACATTGAACCGAAACTCCTTCATCGCGCCCTCCCCTTCGATCAAGGAAGTATATACTCGAGCGTCGCCCGGTATGATTCAAAGGATGTTATGAAGATGTTGTCTCGCGTTGACGCGAACCTTGCAGAACAAATTAATAAGCAATTCCCCAACCTGAACGACATCTGGCAGCTCGGCGCCGATGGCGGCATGCAGCGTGTGGCCATCTCCGTGTTCGACCACTGGCTCGACGACGAATCCGAATGGCACCTGATGGCCTGTTTCGAAGGCGAGGAGCGCGAGCGCAGGAACCAGAAAATGCTGGCCCACTGGGCGGCGCTGTACGACCTGACGCCGGTGTATACGCTGCGCTATCGCGGCCGCTGGCCCGCCAAGGCCAACACCGTCATCAAGCGCTACACCAACCGCGACGGCTTCCTGATCCAGTCGCGCTACGACAAACACCACCCGCCGTCCCAGTTCCTGATCATGCCGGAACTTGGCTGCATCTGCGCCGCCGGGTGGGACGACACCAATATCCTGTACTTCCACGACAAGGCGCAGGCCGCGCCGGTGCTGGAACTGGCCAGCAAGGCCGGCCTGTTTGTCCTTGAGGGCGACGCTGCCTGATTTAGGCTTTCCGGTGCGCGCAGAATCCGGTGCGGCCGGGCGCCACGTCGTCGCGCAGCGTCAGTTGCGGAATGTCGTAATCGCCGCCGTTCTGCGGACGGAATGCGATCGGCGTGGTCGTCGCCAGCGTGTCGAGACGCTGGCCCAGCTCCTCGCGGATCGTGTCGAAACGCGCTTCGTCTACTCGGCTCGTGCGGTAGACCACGAACGGCGGTAGCACCTCGAAGCCCGGGTAGTACAAAATGCCGTGCTGGATCGGGAACAGGATGTCGTCGATCGGGCCGTTGATGCCGCGCGCGTCGTAGTGGGATTGCCAGCCGCCGGTGGTCACGATCAGCATCGCGCGCTTGCCGGCCAAACTGCCCTCGCCATAGCGGTCGCCCCAGCGGCGGTCCGAGTGCTCGCCCACGCCGTAGGCGAAACCATGGGCGTAGACCCGTTCGACCCAGCCCTTCAAAATCGCCGGCATCGAGAACCACCACATCGGGAATTGCAGAATCACGGTATCGGCCCACATCAGCTTTTGCTGTTCGAGGGCGATGTCCGCGCTTTGCCGTCCGCCGTCGAACGCGCGCTTGGAATCGAGCGCGGCGTCGAAGCGTTCGGTCGCCGCGCCATCGAGGCTGTCGTCCGCGTCGAGCGCGGGCTTCCACTGCATCGCGTACAGATCGGACACTTGCACGCTGTGGCCGGCCGCCTCCAGACGCTCGACGGTGAAGTTTTTGATGGAGCCGTTCAGGGACAACGGCTCGGGATGGGCGTAGACGATAAGGACGTTCATGATAGCGGCTCCTGATGGAAAGAACACAGCGTAGGCCCGCCTCGGGTATATTGGAAATGAATTCCCGACATAGCAGGTATCAACAGGAATAATTTCGATGGATAATTTACGGCGGCTCGACCTGAATCTGCTGGTGACGCTTGACGTCCTGCTCTCGGAGCACAACGTCACGCGCGCGGCGCGGCGGCTCAATTTTTCGCAGCCGTCGATCAGCGTGCATCTGGCCAAACTGCGCGACATTTTCGGCGACCCGCTGCTGCTGCCCGGGCCGCGCGGCATGAAACCGACCGCCAGGGCCGAGGAGCTGCGCGAGCCGTTGCGGCAGGCGCTGGCGGCGCTTGGACGCGCGGTGTCGCCGGCGCAGCCGTTCGAGCCGGCGAAAGCGGATCAAACGTGGCGGGTGGCCGCCACCGACTACGGCGAATCGACGATCCTGCTGCCGGCGCTCGCCGGCCTGCGCGCGCTGGCGCCCGGCACCCGGTTGGCGGTGCTGGAGATGAACCCGGCGCGCATCGCGCGGCAAGCGGAGCAAGGCGAAATCGACCTAGCCTTCCACACCACCGAAGGCTCGCCGCCGGGCATGCGGCGCCGCACGCTGTTCGTCGAGCGCTATGTACTGGCCGGCCGCGCCAACCACCCGCGCCTGAAGCGCAAGCCGACCCTGAAGCAATATTGCGCGCTGGAGCATGTGCTGGTGTCGTCCGACGGCGGCGGCTTTCATGGCGTCACCGACGCCGCGCTGGCCCGTGTCGGCCTGTCGCGCCGGGTGGCGCTGTCGGTGCCGCACTTCCTGTTCATGGTGTCGGTCCTGCAAAGCACGGACCTGGTGGCGATGCTGCCGGAGCGGCTGGTACGCGACAACCCGGCGCTCAAGATTGTCGAATCCCCGGTCGAAATCCCCGGCTACGAAATGGCGATGCTCTGGCACGAGCGTTCACACCGCGACCCCGCCCACCAATGGCTGCGCGAGCATATCCAGCAATCCGCGCAGCGCTGACCGGGTATTTGCGCGGGAGCGCCGGCGCCAACGGCCGCAGGGCTGTCAACGCTGCCGCGCTTTACATGTCAACGGCCCGGCCTTGACATGTAAAACGGTCGCCGGGCGGGCGCGGCGCCGGGCCCGGGCGGCGCCGGCCACGCTTTTTCGCGTGGCATGCAACTTGCCATAAGGAGGACAGGCGCCGGCGCGCAAGCCGGCATCGCACATTCCACGTGGAGACGACCATCATGCATATCCAAGCCACGACGCCGGCGCAGGCCACCGATCGGACCGACCCGTCACCGGCGCGCGCGCCGGCCGGCGGCGCCGCCTTTTCGCTGCACTTCGACGTCAGCCTGGACGAGGAACATGTCTTCCTGAGCATCACCCAGGGCCAGCGACGCCTCGACCTTGGCGAGCGCGTCCACCACTATGCTTTGCTCACGCTGGCGCGGCGGCGCCTGGCCGACCGCGCCAGCGGCATCGATCCCCACAGCCAGGGCTGGATCGACACCGAATTGCTGTCGAAGATGCTGGGCCTGGAGGCGGCGCACCTGAACATCCAGATCTTCCGCGTGCGGCGGCAAATCGCGCTGGCGCTGCCGGCGTCGCCCGAGGTCATCGAGCGCCGGCGCGGCCAGATTCGTTTCGGCACGCCGCTGGTGTCGATCGCGCGCGGCTCGGCCATCGAAGCGCCGGGGCCGCGAGATTGAGCGGCCGGCGCCCGCCTCCGCTCAGATAGTGGTGGGCGAGAACGTCAACGTGTCGTCGAGCGTGTAGCGCAATTGGGTAGCTCCGTCGTGGAACGGAAGGCGAACCGGGACGGTCTCGCTGACGACCGCGCTCAACAGGCGCATCGACGCCGGCGGCGGCCGCAGCGCCATGCCGGCCTCCGCGTTGGTGACCGTCAGGTAGTAGACGATCCGATCCAGATCGAAGGTGTAGACGGTGTTGGGCGCGCCCCGCATCGCCAGCGCGGGAGAACCCTCCAGGTAGAGCGCAACGCTCATCAACGCGGCCTCGCCGACCGTGAAACTGAGGTCGGTGGCAAGGTTGACGCTGTTCCCCAGCCCGGGATCGCGGTAAGGCTGGCCGGCCTCGAAGCCGCCGTTGTAGCCGATCGGCAGCGTGTTGTTGCCCTGCGCGGACAAGGGATCGACGCCGACCGGCGCCTGTCCGCTGACGTATCGCAAACCGTAGTCCAGCGGCGCGGCGCTTGTCCCCCACCCCAATCCGAACGCACCCTTCCTCCATGAGAATACGGAACTGCCGGTGTCGGGGATTTCCCTCACCGACCACACCAGCGAATAGCCGCCGCCGGCGTCGGCCATGAATACGGCGACCGTTTGCGCGGCGCCACTGTTGTTGTCGATCGTGACCGAGTAGTTCATGTGCTGTCCTCACTGGTGGTGGTGGCCATGCGCCGCCGGCGATGGCCGATGCCGTGGACGCCGCGCCGCCGTGGCGGCCGGCGCGGTGTCCACGATGGGGTCTGCCGGTTCAGCGGCGGTCAGACCGGGACGAACTGCAGCGTATCATTGAGCTTGTACTTCAGCGACGTCACGCCATCGGCGAATTCGAACCGCGTCGGGCTGCTGACGAAGGTGCCGGAGACGGCCACGCCGCGCTTCGAATCGGTGGTGCAAATCCAATAGGTCGGGTGGGTGTCGAACAGGACCTTGCCGTTGGGCCGGCCCTGCATGGCGAACGCCGGTAGCGAATTCATGTACACGCCCAGGCTCATCGACTTGGCCTCGGGCACCGTGAAGCTGGTGTCGGTCGTTACCAGCATGCTGCCGGCCGGAACGTCCGGATCGTGGAACGCCGTCGGCGAGGTTTGGAACTGGCCGCCGGAGAAGGTCACGCCCATCTCGTTGTTGCCCGACGAGGTGTTCGGCTCCATGTGCTGGATCGGCCCGCCCGAGCTCCATTGCACGCCGGGCGCCAGCGGTTGCGGGGTGGTACCCCAGTTCAGCGCCCAGTCGATCGACCAGTTATAGACGTTGGTGTTGCCATCGTTGACGGTTTGCAGCAGCCACACCAGCGGCAGGCCGCCCGCCAGGTTCGGGTAGGTTTGATAGATGGCGATGTTGGCGGAGCCGCCGCTGGCGTTTTGCACGGAGATGGAATAGTTCGACATGGTATGTTTCCTTTAAAGGTGGATAAATGGTTCAGGCACGCATCACCTGCTCACCAGCCTTGCGCCTGTCGGCTGTCCCCGGCTGGTGGAACCCATCTTGCCGCCGGCGCCCGCCGCGCGCCATTACAGCGCCTTACAACCCATTACACCGCCGCCGCTGTAATGGCGTGTAAGGGGGCGTAATGGTTCGGCGGCGGCGCCATCCCTACACTGGCCCCGTCGGATCAACACGGCGCCCGTCGCCGCAGTCCGGCAAGACCGTTTCAACCATTCCATCTCACTGAAAAGAGGACAGCCATGACCACCATTACCCTGATCCAAGCAGCCGCCCATGACGCCACCGGGATTCATTTGATGACCGCGCGGCCGATGAACGTCAACCTGCACAACCTGCAGGGCGGAGCCATCCAGTTCCAATGCAGTAACCCGCTCGCCACCATCGCCGGCGCCAAGGAAGTCGAGATCACCTACGACGCCGCCCATGGCAGCCGCCACGAGACCATCCAGGTCAGCTCCGTCATCGCCTAGCCTGGCGTAGTGGCGCCACCGGGGCGGTGGCGCTTTGTTCTATAATTGGCCTCCGCCCCGCCCAGGACCGCCACCGTGATCGACGCCGACAACACCTTGACCACGCCGCTGCCGGCTTGCGCCTCGGACGACGCCGCCATGCTCGGCCTGACCATCCTGTGGCACCCCGATAACGAGCGCGTCGGCGAGCAGTTCATCGCGCCGCCGGCCGCCGGCGCGCTCGAACTGAACCGCTTTTCACCCCTGTTCCGCGCGCCCGGCGGCGACGGCCTGCCGCTGGGCCACCGCTGCGTCACGCGCGCGCCGCTGGGCATCGCCTGGGAGGCCGGCGGCGGCCTGTCGATCGCCGCGCCCGACAGCCGCATGGCGGTCGACATCAACGGCCGCCGCGCCACCGCCACCACCCGCCTGTCGAAGGCCGAGCTCGAGCGCGGCGTGGTGCTCGCCCTGGGCGGCACGATTCTGCTGTGCGTGCACTGGATGCGCGCGCTACCGCGGCACAACGACGTGCCGGGCCTGCTGGGCGTGGGCGGCGGCGCCATCGCGCTGCGCGAGCAGATCGGCCAGGCCGCCGCCACCGACCTGCCGGTGCTGCTGCTGGGCGAGACCGGCACCGGCAAGGAGGTGGCCGCCCAGGCCATCCACGCGGCCGGCGCGCGCCGCGCGCGCCCCTTCGTCGCGGTCAACATGGCGGCGCTGCCCGAATCGCTGGCGGCGGCCGACCTGTTCGGCGCCGCGCGCGGGGCCTACACCGGCGCCCAGGCCGCGCGCGGCGGCCTGTTCGCCGAGGCCGGCGACGGCACCCTGTTCCTCGACGAGATCGGCGACACCCCGCCGCTGGTGCAGCCGATGCTGTTGCGCGTGATAGAGAACGGCGAATACCGGCCCCTCGGCGCCGGCGCGACGCTGCGCGCGCGGGCCCGCCTCGTCACCGCCACCGACAAGGACCTGCACGCGCGCGCGTTCAACCCGGCGCTGCTGCGCCGGCTCGAGGGCTACACGATCCGCCTGCCGCCGCTGCGCGAGCGGCGCGAGGACATCGGCGTGCTGCTGCGCCATTTCGCGCGCGAGGCCTGCGCGCCGGCGCCGCCGGTCGAGCTGCCGTTCGCCTTCGTCAGCGCGGCCTGCAACAGCGACTGGCCGGGCAATATCCGGCAACTGGCGCACGCGGTGCGGCGCGCCGTCGTCGCCGTGCGCGCCGGCCAGGCGCCGCCGGCGCCCGATCCGGGTCCGGTGAGCGCGCACGATGACGACGACGACGGCGACGCACGGGACGCCATCGGCGCGGCGCCGGCCGCCGGCAAGGCGCCACGGCGCCGGCTCGACGCGCTGACCGACGACGAGATCCTGCGCGCCATGGAAGACAACGGCTGGCGCATCCTCGGCGCGGCCGCGCAGTTGGGCATTTCCCGGCCGTCGCTCTACAAGCTGCTCGAGACCCACCCGCTGATCCGGCGCGCCGAGGCGATCCCGGCGCCGGAACTGCGCGCGGCCGTGGCCGAGCACGGGCCGGACGTGGACCGCTGCGCGTCGTGCCTGCGCACGCCCGGGGAGGCGCTGCGCCGGCACCTGCGCGCCAACGGCCTAATCTGAAGCAAGCGCGAAGCGGTGGCCGCCCCCGCGCGTGCCGCCCTCGTCGCCACGGCCCGACCCCACCTGCCCCTCCGGGTCGAACGAGAACACGCGGATGTCCGGTTGCAGCTGGTCGCCGCGAAAGATGCGCACCGTCACCGTCAGCGACAGCTCCCAGCGGCCGTGGGCGGTGCCGACGTTGAGCGTGCGCTTCCACTCCTGCGTGACGAGCCGGTAGCGCTTGTCGTGGTCGTCGACGGCGCTGGTGGTGAAGTCCAGCTCCATCTGGTAGCTGGCGCCCACCGGTTGCAGGAACGGCGACGGCGGCGCGTAGCGCACCGTCGCGTCGCCGCCGGCCGACACCACGCGCGGCAGGGTGAGCAGGCAGCAGTCGACGATCTGGAACGACGTGAAGCGGTCCTGCCTGCCACCGCCGAGCACGCGCAGATGGAACACCTCGCCCTCGCAAAAATAGATCTCGGCCTCGTACAAGCCGCTCGGGTGAACCGGCACCGAGCCGTCGGGCGAGGTGAACTTGTGCACCAGCTGGTCGCTGACCTGGTCGGCGTCGAAGGCGACGGTGAGATAGACGTCTTGGGACTGTGTCATGGCGTACTTTCTGGGGTGGGGGAACGGAAGCGGGGATCGCGCCGCAAGGCGAGCAGGTCGGGTTCGGTGTCGATCAAATGGGCGGGGTAGCCGAGCGCCTTGGCGCGCGCCAGCTCGGCCAGGGCGCCGCCGCGCTCGCCGGCCAGTTCGTAGGCGACGCCGGCGCGAAAGCGCACGTCGGCGTTGTCCGGCTCGGCGAGCACGGCGCGCCGGCTCCACAGCAGCGCCGTATCGCGCGCGCCCAGCTTGGCCGCGTACAGGCCGCGCCTGGACTGGTAGAGCACGTTGCCGGGCGAGCGCGCCAGCAGCGCCGCGAGCAGCGCCTCGGCCTGGCCGTAGGCGTGGCGCGCGTCGGCGCCGCGCCCGGGCAGCCAGCGCAGCGCGTCGGCCAGGTTGCCCCAGTACAGGTATTCGCCGGGGCCGCCCTTCTTGGCCGAGACCGCCTGCTCGAAGGCGCGCGCCGCGCCCGGGTAGTCGCCGCGCGCGAACAGCGCCGTGCCGAGGTTGGAATACAGGCGGCTGCTGGGGCGCACCTGCAGCCCGTCCTGCAGCACCTGCAGCGCCTCGTCGCCGCGGTCCTGCCGCAGCAACACCTGGCTCAGGCTGGCGTAGGCCAGCACCGAGTCGGGGTCGAGCGCGATGCTGGCGCGGAACGCCCGCTCGGCGGCCGGGTAGTCGTTGCGCTGGTAGTGCAGGCGTCCCAGCACGTCGGCGAACAGGCGCTCGGCCGGATAGATGGCGGCGGCGGCGTCGACGGCGGCGCGGGCGTCGTCGAAGCGACGCATGCGGATTAGCAGGTCGGCCTTGCCCCACCAGGCGAACAGGTTGCGCGGGTCCAGCCGCAGGGCGCGCTCGGCCGCGCGCAGCGCCTCGTCCTGGCGGCCCTGGGTTTCCAGCACCCAGCCGTGGGCGGCGTGGGCCAGCGCCAATTGATCGTCGAGCCCCAGGGCCTGCTGGGCGCTGGCGTCGGCGCGCCGCAGCCAGGCCTCGTCGCGGCCGGCGCCGAAGTACACCAGGCAGTAGGCCAGCGACAGCCCGGCCGCGGCCGCCGCGTTGCCCGGATTGCGCTCGAGCACGCCGGTGAACGCCGCCACCGCCGCGTCCAAGCTGCCGTCGCGGTCCGAGCGGCGCAACGCCTCGAGCCCGGTGCGCAGCGCCGCCGCCTCGGAGTATGCCGGCGCGGCGGCGCGCCACGCGACGGGCGCCCAGACCTGCGCGGCCAGTCCCGACGCCAGCAACGCGCACAGCGCGCCGGCCAGCGCCACCGTCCGGGCGCGCCATGGCCGGGACAACGCCGGCGGCCACATGGGCGGCCACAGCGCCGGCGGCCACATAGTCGGCCACAGCCGTCGGCGCGCCGTGGCCGGCGCCGGGCCGGGCCGCTCCATCAGCGCGCCGATCGCCACGGCCACGGCCGCCATCGAGCCGGTGCGCCGCGCCGGGTCGCTGGCCGTCATGGCGCGCACCAGGGCCGCGACGGCCGGATCGCAATCGGGCGGGAACGCCCACAGCGCCGACGAGGATTGCATCTGCGCGACCGCCAGCGCCAGGCCGGCCAGGTCGGGAAACGGCCGCTGGCCGGCGATCAGTTCGTACAGGATCACGCCCAGCGCGTAGATATCGGCGGCGGCGCCGGGCGCGCTCCCGGCCAGCCGCTCCGGCGCCATGTAGGCGATGGTGCCCGGCGCGGCGCCGGCGGCGGCGCTGGCCTGGGTGGCCAGCGGGTCGATGTGGCGCGCCAGGCCGAAGTCGAGGATGCGCACCCGGCCCGACGGTTCCATCATCAGGTTGGACGGTTTGAGGTCGCCATGGACCAGGCGGGCGGCGTGCGCCTCCTGCATGGCCTCGGCGATCTGCGCCGCGATCGCGAGCGCGGCGCCGACGGAGAAAGGCCGGTCGGCGGCCAGTTGCCGCAGCGTGCGCCCCTCCACCAGCTCCATGACGATCGATTGTGTCGCCGCGCCGCCGTCGATCGCGTACACCTTGACGAAGGCGCTGTGGCGCAGCGAGGCGGCCATGCGCGCCTCCTCCAGCAGCCGGTCGGAAGCCGGCGCGTCGGACGACACCTTGAGCCGCTTGAGCGCGACGCTGCGCTGCAACTTGGTATCCCACGCTTCGAACACCTCGCCGAATCCGCCCTCGCCAAGGCGCCGCCGGATGTGATACTGCGCGGAGACGGCGGGGTCGAGGGAAACGTCTTGCATGGCTGTCCAACAGGTTGTTCAGATCGTGGCGCCGGCCCCCGTCGAAGGCCGGCCGGCGCCGGCTGCCGGCATCGCGACACCGCCAGTGTTGCTTGTATTCTAACAGTGTTTTTTGTCTCAGGAAAATACGCGATGGATGTCGCCGCCGTCCGCGTTTGGCCGCGCGGCGGCCGGCCCGATCCGGTATCGAATTGCAAGCGAGGGCCGCCGCGAAGGCAAAAAAAAACCGCCCGGCTTGCACCGGGCGGCATCGACGCGTTAGCGTCGTTTCAGGTATTTGACGGTATTAACGCAAACCGCTGGCGGCCTTGGCCAGGTCGGTGATGCGGCCCCAGTCGCCGGCGGCGATGGCGTCCTTCGGCGTCAGCCACGAGCCGCCCACACAGGCGACGTTCTTCAACGCCAGGAACTGCGACGCCGTCTCCTGCGAGATGCCGCCGGTCGGGCAGAACGTCACGTCCGGCAGCGGGCCGTTGATCGCGTTGAGCATGCCGATGCCGCCGGCCGGCACCGCCGGGAACAGCTTCAGTTGGCGGAAGCCCTGCTCGCGCGCGGCCATCACTTCCGACGGCGTCATCACGCCCGGCAGCAGCGGCAGGCCGCTGCTCTTGGCGGCGGCGATCAGCGCCGCCGTCAAACCCGGCGAGACGCCGAACACCGCGCCGGCGTCGCGCGCGGCGGCGAATTCGTCCGGCTGCGTCAACGTGCCGACGCCGACGATGGCGCCTTCCACTTCCGACATGGCGCGGATCGCGCCCAGGCCGTGCTTGGTGCGCAGGGTCACTTCCAGCACGCGGATGCCGCCGGCCACCAGCGCGCGCGCCAGCGGTACGGCGTGTTCAGGTTCGTCAATCGCGATCACCGGGATCACGGCCGAGGTACGCATAATATCGAGCAGGGTCATAGTCATGATTTACGCTTCTTTCTTCATCGAGAAATCTTCATCGGAACCCGGCACGGTGTTGCCGACCGGGTCTTTGTCGTGCAGGCCGACGATCGTCGGAATCGGCGACGGCAGCGGGAACGTGGTCGCGCCCTTCTCCGCCTCGCACACGCTGTTGCGGAACATTGCGAACAGCTCGCGGCCCATGCCCACGCCGTTCGGCGTCAGGTCGGCCGTGGCCTGCTCGCGCGCGGCCCACACGGCCGGCTCCACCAGCGCCTCCAGGGTGCCGTTCTTGGCGCAGACGCGGATGATGTCGCCGTCGCGCACGCGGCCCAGCGGACCGCCGGCCAGGATCTCCGGCGACACGTGGATCGCCGCCGGCACCTTGCCCGACGCGCCCGACATGCGGCCGTCGGTCACCAGCGCCACGTGGCGGCCGGCGTCCTGCAGGTTGGCCAGCGCCGGCGTCAGCGCGTGCAGCTCCGGCATGCCGTTGGCGCGCGGGCCCTGGAAGCGCAGCACGGCGACGAAGTCGCGGTCGAGCTGGCCGGCCTTGTAGGCGTCCATGAAATCTTCCTGCGAGTTGAACACCAGCGCCGGCGCTTCCACCGTCTGGTGTTCCGGCTTGACCGCCGACACCTTCATCACCGCGCGGCCCAGGTTACCCTTGACCAGCACCGTGCCGCCGTCCGGCGAAAACGGCGCGGTGATCTTGCGCAGCACCGCCTCGTCGCCCGATTCGGCCGGCGCGTCGCGCCAGACGACACCCTGGCCGGCTTCGCCCAGGAACGGCTCGGTGCAGTGCGCGCGCAAGCCCTTGCCCAGGATGGTGGTGACGTCGTCGTGCAGCAGGCCGCCGTTGAGCAATTCGCGGATCACGAAGCCGGTGCCGCCGGCGGCGTGGAAGTGGTTGACGTCGGCGTTGCCGTTCGGGTAGATGCGCGTCAGCAGCGGCACCACTTTCGACAGCTCGTCGAAGTCGTCCCAGTCGATGACGATGCCGGCCGCCTTGGCGATGGCCACCAGGTGCAGCGTGTGGTTGGTCGAGCCGCCTGTCGTCAGCAGCGCGACGATGGCGTTGACGATGGACTTCTCGTCGACCACGTGGCCGACCGGCAGGTACTCGCTCGATTGCGCCGTGATGACGGCCGCGCGGCGGGCGGCGGCCTTGGTCAGCTCGTCGCGCAGCGGCGTGTTCGGGGTGATGAAGGCGGCGCCCGGCAGGTGCAGGCCCATGACTTCCATCAGCATCTGGTTGCTGTTGGCGGTGCCGTAGAAGGTACAGGTGCCGGCGCCGTGGTAGGACTGCGATTCGCCCTCGAGCAGCTCGGCGCGGCCGACCTTGCCCTGCGCGTACAGCTGGCGGATCTTGGCTTTCTCGGAATTGGACAGGCCGGTGGTCATCGGGCCGGCCGGCACGAACACCGCGGGCAGGTGGCCGAAGTGCAGCGCGCCGATCAGCAGGCCCGGCACGATCTTGTCGCACACGCCCAGGTAGACGGCCGAGTCGAACATATTGTGCGACAGCGCGACGGCGGTCGCCATGGCGATGGCGTCGCGCGAGAACAGCGACAATTCCATGCCCGGCTGGCCCTGCGTGACGCCGTCGCACATGGCGGGCGTGCCGCCGGCGAACTGCGCCACCGCGCCCACTTCGCGCACGGCGTCCTTGATCAGCGCCGGGAAGCCTTCGAACGGCTGGTGCGCCGACAGCATGTCGTTGTAGGCCGAGACGATCGCCACCGACGGCTTTTTCAATTCCTTCAACGACAGCTTGTCGTTGGCGGGGAAGGCGGCAAAACCATGTGCCAGGTTCGTGCACGCCAGGGCGCCGCGCTGCACGCCTTTCACACGCGCCGCCTCCAGGTGCGCCAGGTACGCGCCGCGCGAAGGTTTGCTACGCTCGATGATGCGAGCGGTGACACTTTCCAAGACCGGATGCAACGCCATGATTGTTCCTTATGAATGAATTCCGTGAAATTTTACTACAAAATCTCAAACACCGACTGTTTTTTCTCTTTTTTAGCTGGCAAACGCTGGCGAACGCCGGCACCGGAAAAGCATCCTGGCATGCAGGAAAAACCACCTCCAGAGCGATAAAAATTCTATTCTTTCAACAGTGTCGTAGTGAATTTACCGGGTTTTCCTGTATTATTCAGTGATCCCCTCTACCCTCTCAGACGAAGACGCCCGACCATTATGCGCCAGCCCGCCCTGACCACCCTCGCCAGCTTCAAAGCCCTCGAATCCCACGCCGCCGACGCCAAGCACTGGCAATTGCGCCAACTGTTCGCGCACGACGCCAAGCGATTCCCGACCTTGACGGTCGATGCGGCCGGCCTGTTCCTCGATTATTCCAAGAACCGCCTGACCGGCACCACCGTCGACCTGCTGCTCGACCTGGCCCGCGAGCGCGGCGTCGAAGGCAAACGCGACGCCATGCTCAGTGGCGAGAAGATCAATATTACAGAACATCGCGCCGTGCTGCATACGGCGCTGAGATTGCCGCGCGGTAAGATTTTGACGGTCGACGGCCAGGATGTCGTCGCCGACGTCCACGCCGTGCTCGACCACGTCAAGGAATTCACCGACCAGGTCCGTTCCGGCGCCTGGCTCGGCCACACGGGCAAGCCGATCACCGACGTCGTCAACGTCGGCATCGGCGGCTCGGACCTGGGCCCGAAAATGGCCGTGCTGGCGCTGCGCTCGTACGCCCATCCGCGCCTGAAGATGCACTTCGTCTCCAACGTCGACGGCCACGACATGGACGCCGCGCTGGCCCAGGTCGATCCCGAAACCACGCTGTTCATCATCGCCTCCAAGACCTTCGTCACGGCCGAGACCATGCTCAACGCCGGCACCGCCCGCACCTGGTTCCTCAAAACGGCCAAGGAGGAGGACCTGGCGCGCCACTTCGTCGCCGTCTCCACCAACACCGAGGCGGTCAAGGCCTTCGGCATCGACCCGGCCAACATGTTCCCGTTCTGGGACTGGGTCGGCGGCCGCTATTCGGTCTGGTCGGCGATCGGCCTGGCCGTCGCGCTGGCGGTCGGCTATGGCTACTTCAGCGACTTCCTGGCCGGCGCCCACGCCATGGACGAGCACTTCCGCACAGCGCCTTTGGCCCAGAACATGCCGGTGCTGCTGGCCATGGTCGGCTTCTGGAACCGCCAGTTCCTCGGCGCCGGCTCGCTGTCGATCGCGCCCTACCACCAGGACCTGAACCGCTTCCCGGCCTACCTGCAGCAGCTCGACATGGAAAGCAACGGCAAGCGCATCACCCGCGACGGCGCCGAGGTCGACACGCCGACCTGCCCGGTGGTCTGGGGCGAATGCGGCACCAACGCGCAGCACGCCTACTTCCAGCTACTGCACCAGGGCACCGACGTCACGCCGATCGACTTCATCGCCACCCTGCGCGCCACGCACGACCTGCCGGGCCACCACGACTCGCTGCTGGCCAACTGCTTCGCCCAGTCGGAAGCGTTCATGACCGGCAAGACCGCCGACGAGGTGCGCGCCGACCTGACCGCGCAAAAACTGGGCGCCGAGGAGATCGAGGCGCTGGTGCCGCACAAAACCTTCCCCGGCAACCGCCCGTCCAACACCATCCTGATGGACCAGCTGACCCCAACGACCCTGGGCGCGCTGATCGCGCTGTACGAGCACAAGACCTTCGTGCAGGGCGTGCTGTGGGACGTCAACAGCTTCGACCAGTGGGGTGTGGAGCTGGGCAAGGTGCTGGCCAAGAACATCCACGCCGAATTGACGGGCGAAGTCCAGCCGGAGCGCCACGACAGCTCGACCAATGGCCTGATCGTCATGGCCAAAGCGGCCCAGCACATTTAATCCGGGGACGACCATGAGCGCACCGCACATCGAAGTGGCCTACGACGCCGTCATGCAAACCGGCGAATGCCCGCTGTGGCACGAGGGGGAGCAGGCGCTGTACTGGGTCGACATCCCCGCCTTCACCGTGCACCGGCTCGACCCGGCCAGCGGCGACCACCGCGCGTGGCGGCTGTCGAGCGAACCGGCCAGCCTGGCCGTCAGCGACAACGGCGGTTTGATCGTCGCCATGCGCAGCGGCTTTTACCACCTCGACACCGGCGCCGACGACGTGCGCATCACCGAGATCGCGCCGGCGCCGTACGACACCTCGCTGGCCCGCTTCAACGATGGCCGGGTCGATCCGGCCGGGCGCTTCTGGGTTGGCACCATCTACGAGCCGCGCGACCGGCCGGCCGCCGAGATGTTCGTGCTGGAGCAAGGCGAGATCCGCAAGGCGTGGTCGGGCGGCATGACCAACTCGAACGGCCTCGGTTTCAGCCCGGACGGCAAAACCATGTACCACGCCGATACCACCGCGCACTTGGTGCGGCGCTTCGACTTCGACGTCGACGCCGGCACGGTGGAAAACCAGCGGCCGCTGATGCAGTTCTCGGCCGACAAGGCCAATAATTACGGCGGCCGTCCGGACGGCGCGGCGGTCGACAGCGACGGCAACTACTGGAGCGCGCTGTTCGAGGGCGGCCGGTTGGTCAAGCTGTCGCCGGACGGCGAACTGCTCGACGAGATCAAGCTGCCGTTGCGTTGTCCGACGATGGCGGCCTTCGGCGGTGCCGATTTGCGCACCTTGTACGTCACCAGCGCCGGCGAGCGGCCGGCGGCCGAGCTGGCGCAGTATCCGCTCAGCGGCAAGCTGCTGGCGATCGCAGTGGACGTCGCCGGCCGCGTGGAGCCGCAGTACCGGAATTAAATAGCGCCGCGGGCGGCTCACACATGGCGGATTAGGCGGCACGCCGTAATCCGCCACGCGCCGCCACGACCGCCACCGCGCCCCGGCAAAAACCGGCGCGACCCTGTATAGTATCCCGACAACCAAGCCAGCAAACCATACCAAAAACACCAACAAAATGTAGTAAAATTACTTGCATTTCACCGCTTACCGTAGTAAATTTACACAATGAAAAATCGCCTCCGGTTATAGTGTCAAGCCGGCGGCGGCGCTCCGCAGCGACTTCCCATTCAGGCACACCCAACTCTTGCGACGACTCTCAATTATGGCTCTTACCGATTTTGATCTGGTTCTGTTCGGCGGCAGCGGCGATCTCGCGATGCGCAAATTGCTGCCGGCGATGTACGCCCGCGACGTGGCCAACGACCTGCCCCCGACCGCGCGCATCATCTGCGTCGGCCGCGCGGACGCCAGCCAGGAGGACTTCCTGCACACGGTCGAAACCACCTCCAAGCCCCACATCAAGTCGCCGGCCATCACCCCGGTCGCATGGAGCCGCTTCACCGCGCGCATCGTCTACGTGTCGCTCAACGCCACCGACAGCGCCAGCTACAAGAACCTGGTCGAGGCGCTGCGCAAGGACGACGCCATCACCCGCGTCTACTACCTGGCCACGCCGCCGGCGATCTTCTCGCAGATCTGCGACAACCTCAAAGAAAACGGCCTGGTCACCAAGAATTCGCGCGTGGTGCTGGAAAAGCCGCTCGGGCGCGACCTCGCCTCGGCCAAGCAGATCAACGCCGAAGTGGGCAAGGTCTTCGAGGAATCGCAGATCTACCGGATCGACCACTACCTCGGCAAGGAGACCGTGCAGAATCTGCTGGCCCTGCGCTTCGGCAACATCCTGTTCGAGCCGCTGTGGCGCCGCGAATGGATCTCCGACGTGCAGATCACCATCGCCGAGAAACTCGGCGTCGGCAACCGCATGGGCTACTACGACACGTCGGGCGCGCTGCGCGACATGCTGCAAAACCACCTGTTGCAACTGCTGTGCATCGTCGCCATGGAACCGCCGACCTCGATCGCCCCGGACGCCGTGCGCGACGCCAAGCTGCAAGTGCTGCGCTCGCTCAAGAAATTCACGCCGACCACCTTGGCGCAAAACATCGTGCGCGGCCAGTACCGCGCCGGCCACGTCGACGGCAAGGCCGTGCCGAGCTACCGCGACGAGCCGGACGCGCCGGAACACTCGCGCACCGAGACCTTCGTCGCCATGAAGGCCGAGATCGACACGTGGCGCTGGGCCGGCGTGCCGTTCTACCTGCGCACCGGCAAGCGCATGGCCGACGGCCTGGCCGAGATCGTCGTGCGCTTCAAGCAGATCCCGCACTCGATCTTCGCCCAGCCGACCAACAGCTTCCAGCCCAATTCGCTGGTCATCCGCCTGCAGCCCGACGAGGGCCTGCGTATGAACCTGATGGCCAAGACGCCCGGCGACGGCATGCGCCTGAAGCAAGCCGAGCTGGAACTGGACTTCCGCGAATCGTTCAAATCGCCCCGGATGGACGCCTACGAGCGCCTGCTGCTGGACGTCTTGCGCGGCCAATTGACCCTGTTCATGCGCGGCGACGAGCTGGAAGCGGCGTGGGAATGGGTCGAACCGATCCTGAACAACTGGGAAAGCGACGACAGCTACCCGATCCCGTACGCCTCCGGCACCTGGGGTCCGGCCGCCGCCTCCGCGCTGATCGGCCGCGACGGCCTGCAGTGGCGCGAAGAAGCGCTGCCGGAAGACTAAAGACCAACCCGCCGCTCCGATGCTGCTCGACTCCATCCGCACCCAGCTCGACTCGCTCTCCAAATCGGAGCGCAAGGTCGCGCTGGCCGTGCTCAACCACCCCGGCCAGACGGTCAGCCAGAACATCACCGCGCTCGCCAAGAGCGCGCAAGTGTCCGAGCCGACCGTGGTGCGCTTTTGCCGCACGCTGGGCTACGACGGCTGGCACGAGTTCAAGCTGAAACTGGCGCAGGGGCTGGCGCTGGCCCTGCCGGGTCTCAACGAGCAGCCGACCCAGGACGATCTCGCGGCCGACCTGGTCAACAAGATCTGCAGCCGCTCGATCAACACCCTGCTCGACCTGCGCAACAACCTCGACCCGGACGCCATCCAGAAGGCGCTCGACATCCTGGCCAAAGCCAACAAGATCGAGTTCTACGGCCAGGGCACGTCCGGCATCGTCGCCGCCGACGCCCAGCACAAGTTCTTCCGTTCCGGCGTGCCGACGGTGGCCTACGCCGACCCGCACATCCACAGCATCGCCGCCGCCCTGTTGCGCACCGGCGACGCCGTGGTCGCCATCTCCCAGCGCGGCAACAGCCCGTCGCTGGTGCGCTCGATCAAGCTGGCCCGCCGCGGCGGCGCCGACGTCATCGTGCTGGCGCCGTCGGGCACGCCGCTGGCCGACCTGGCCACGGTGCTCATCCCGATCGACCTGATCTTCAATATCGACCCCTACACGCCGATCTCGGCGCGCCTGGCGTATCTCGTCGTCATCGACGTGCTGGCCGTCGGCCTGGCGCTGCAGCGCGGCCCCGAGTTCCGCAAGAAGATGCAGAACGCCCAGAAGGCGCTGCAAGAGTTCGACTTGCAATTCGACTCCTTCATCGGCTAAGCTCTCCCTCTTACAAAAAAACCACTACCTGCCGCCGTGGGTGTGCTGGCGTACGCGGGCCTCGCGCGAGGCCTCCTATAATTGTTGCTGTGCTACAGTGTGTCTGTTTTTTACGCAGGCACAACATTGCCGTTTGCACATGCAGTACGTTCGTGGCCGACGAGCCCCCGAGAGTGGACATGACTACCTTTACCTCCCATACCGCCCAACCCGCAGTGCGCATGCCGCTGCTGCAGACGGGCGTGTCCGGCTTCGACCAGATCCTCGGCGGCGGCTTTCCGGCCCACAGCCTGTATCTGATCCAGGGCCTGGCCGGCAGCGGCAAGACCACCCTGGCCTGCCAGATCGGCTTCCAGCACGCCCACCAGGGCAAGAAGGTGCTAATCCTGACCTTGATCGCCGAAACCCACGGCAAAATGCTCAACCACCTGAGCAGCTTCTCCTTCTTCGACGAGAAGCTGGTCGGCGAGCGCATCATCTTCCTCGGCGCCTACAACGAACTGCTCAAGGGCGGCCTGCGCGAACTGCTCAAGTCGATCGCCGCCACCCTGGCCGACCAGCGCCCCGACATCATGATCATCGACGGCTTCCGCACCGTGCGCGAGGCCAAGCCGTCGGATGTGGCGCTGTCCGAGTTCATGCTCTCGCTCAATTCGCTGGTGGCGACCATGCAGTGCACCACCTTCCTGCTCTCGCCCACCGAGGGCAACGTGGCCGACTCGGAAAACACGCTGGTCGACGGCTTGATCGAACTGAGCCAGTATGAGCAGGGCTTGCAGCTGATCCGCGAGATCAAGGTCTTCAAGTTGCGCGGCAGCAAGCACCTGCTGGGCCGCCACGTGTTCGAGGTCGGCGCCGACGGCGTCGCCATCTACCCCCGCCTGGAGGCTGTCAGCACCGTGTCCGGCGCCACCCCGGCCGTGTCGCGTCAGCGCCTCGGCTTCGGCATCGAGGGCTGGGACAAGCTGACCAACGGCGGCGTGGCGCGCGGCTCGACCACGGCGCTGCTGGGCAATCCCGGCGTCGGCAAGACCCTGATGGGCCTGCATTTCATCTACGACGGCTTGAAACGCGGCGAAAACTGCCTGATCGCCGGCTTCTACGAGTCGCCGCTGCGGCTGCTGGAAAAATCGGCCAGCGTCGGCATGGACATGACGCCCTATTACGACAGCGGCGCGCTGGAGATCATCTGGCATCCGCCGCTCGAGGTGCTGGTCGACGCCATGGCCCAGGACATGCTGCGCAACGTCGAGCGGCGCGGCGTCACGCGCCTGCTGATGGACGGCCTCGACGGCCTGCGCGAGATCGTCATCCACGAGGGCCGCTCGCGCTCCTTCCTGGCCGCGCTGGTGAACGAGCTGCGCTGCCGCAACGTCACCAGCTTTTTCACGCAAGAGCTGCCGTACTTCGGCACCGGGCCGGCGCACAGCGAGGTGTCGGCCTCGATGTTGTTCGAAAACATCATCCTGTTGCGCTACGTCGACGTGCGCGGCATCAACCGGCGCCAGATCGGCGTGCTCAAGCTGCGCGAGAACAGCTACGACGCGGCCAACCACATCCTGCTCATCACCGACCAAGGCATGACGATCGAAGGCGCCGTGTTCGGCCCCGTCGCGCCGCCGCAGACGCTATAGCGAGATGACATGAGCGACTCCCCGGCTATCATGGACGCCAACCCGGATGGAAAAATCATCCTGGTGGTCGACGACGAGTTCGACGTCCTGTCGGCGTACACGATGCTGTTCGAATACCGCGGCTACCGCGTGCGCACCGCCGGCAACGGCGTCGAGGCGCTGGAGGCGGCCGCGCGCGAACGCCCGGACATCATCGTCTCCGACTACATGATGCCGGTGATGGACGGCGCCCAGCTGTGCCTGCAATGGCGGGCCGACCCGGCGCTGGCCGCCATCCCCTTCATCCTGGCCAGCGCCGGCATCCCGCGCAAGGACCAGGTCCTGCCGTACGACACCTTCTTCCGCAAGCCGATCCGCTTCGAAGTGCTGCTCGAGGAAATCGCACGGCTGATCGCGCGCGGCGCGGCGTCGTGACGCCCGCCCCCCGAACCATGCAAACCCCGGAGACACGTAGGGCGGATTAGGCGGAACGCCGTAATCGGCCATCGATGAGCCGCCGGCAGCGCATGCATGGCCGATTACGCTACGCTAATCCGCCCTACGCAAACCGGTCACCCTTGAGTACAATAAGACAACGCAATCCCCTTACCTCTGATTGGCAGCGCATATGAACCAACTCGAACAGCTCAAGCAATTCACCACCGTGGTCGCCGACACCGGTGACTTCCAGTCGATCCAGGCCTACACGCCGCGCGACGCCACCACCAACCCGTCGCTGATCCTCAAGGCGGTGCAAAAGGACGAATACAAGCCGCTGCTGGAAAAAGCCGTGCGCGACAACCTCGACCGCTCGATCCCGGACACCATCGACCACCTGCTGGTCGCCTTCGGCAAGCAGATCCTGCGCATCATCCCGGGCCGCGTGTCGACCGAGATCGACGCCCGCCTGTCGTTCGACGTCGAGGGCTCGGTGGCCAAGGGCCGCGACCTGATCAAGCTGTACGAGGCGGCCGGCATCGAGCGCGAACGCGTGCTGATCAAGATGGCCGCCACCTGGGAGGGCATCCGCGCCGCCGAGATCCTGGAAAAGGAAGGCATCCGTTGCAACATGACCCTGCTGTTCTCGCTGGGCCAGGCGATCGCCTGCGCCGACGCCGGCGCCCAGCTGATCTCGCCGTTCGTCGGCCGCATCTACGACTGGTACAAGAAATCCACCGGCCTCGACTACACCGGCGGCGAAGACCCGGGCGTGCAGTCGGTCAAGCGCATCTACAACTACTACCGCAAGTTCGGCTACAAGACCGAGGTCATGGGTGCGAGCTTCCGCAACACCGGCCAGATCCTGGAACTGGCCGGCTGCGACCTGCTCACCATCAGCCCGGACCTGCTGCAGAAGCTGGCCGACACCGACGCCCCGGTCGAGCGCAAGCTCAGCGCCGACAAAGTACCGGCGTCGGGCATCATCAAGCTGACCCAGGACGAGAAAACCTTCCGCTTCCAGCTCAACGAGGACCAGATGGCGTCCGAGAAGCTGGCCGAGGGCATCCGCGCCTTCTGCGCCGATTCGGGCAAACTGAAACAAATCATCTCCGGCATGCGCTAACCCCGGCATGACGGGCCGGGTCGAGCCGGAGGGGGGCGGGAGCACGGCATCAGCCGTCCTCCCGCCCTTTGCCTTTTATGACGACTTCTCGGCAACCATTGGTCAAAATCCGGCCACCGGCGCACGGCCATCTCGCACCAAAATGCGGCAATTTCGCGCAACTTGGCACAAATCGATATATACAAAACGTTACATAACTGACTGTATTACAATGTTGCAGCCTCATCCGGCACACGCTCCGGCTGGCAAACGTCCAACACTATTCTTTTCAGAGACCATCCAATGAGATCCGTCCCTCGTTCCACCACATTCGCCTGCGCCGCCCTCACACTAGCCGTTGCGGTGCTCAGCGCCTGCGGTAAGAAAGACGCCGCGCCCGCCACCCCGCCGCCGCCGAAGGTGGCGGTGGTCACGGTGGCGCCGGCCAGCGTCACGCTGACCAGCGAACTGCCCGGCCGCACCGAGGCCTCGCGCATCGCCGAGGTGCGCGCGCGCACCGCCGGCATCGTGCTGAAACGGGTGTTCAAGGAAGGCGGCGAGGTCAAGGCCGGCGAGGTGCTGTTCCGCATCGATCCGGCCAGCTTCCAGGCCTCGTTCGACAGCGCCCAGGCCGCCGTCGGCCGCGCCGAGGCCAACCTGGCCCAGGCCGACCTGCGCGTCAAACGCTACACGCCGTTGCTGGCCGCCCAGGCCGTCAGCCAGCAGGAATACGACGACGCCATCACCTCGCAGAAGCAGGCCCGCGCCGACCTGGCCACGGCCAAGGCGGCGCGCACCAACGCCGGCCTGACGCTAGGCTACGCCACCGTCACCGCGCCGATCGCCGGACGCATCGGCCGCGCGCTGGTGACCGAGGGCGCGCTGGTCGGCCAGGGCGAAGCGACGCCGATGGCCACGGTGCAGCAGCTCGATCCGATCTACGTCACCATCACGCAATCGTCGACCGAGCTGCTCAAGCTGCGCCGGGCGCTGGCCGACGGCAAGCTCAAAAGCGCGGGCAAGGACGAAGCCCGCGTCTCGCTGGTGACCGAGGACGGCCAAACCTATCCGCAAACGGGCAAGCTGCTGTTCGCCGACGTCTCGGTCGACCAGACCACCGGCTCGGTGTCGATGCGCGCCGAGTTCCCCAACCCCAACCGCACCCTGCTGCCGGGCATGTACGTGCGCGCGCGCCTGGAACAGGGCGTCAACGAGGCCGCCATCACCGTGCCGCAGCAGGCCGTGGTGCGCGGCACCGACGGCGCCACCGTGCTGCTGGTCGGCGCCGACAACAAGGTCACCGCCCAGGCGGTCAAGGCAGACGCCGCGCAAAACGGCAGCTGGATCGTCAGCTCCGGCCTCAAGGGCGGCGAGCGCGTCATCGTCGAGGGCTTCCAGAAGGCCAAGCCGGGCGCCACCGTGACGCCGGAGGCGTGGAGAGGTCCGGTCGGTACCTCCGCCGCGGCCGCGCCGGCCCCGGCCGCGCCAGCCGCCGCCACCAAATAATCGGGAGACCAGATGGCAAAGTTCTTCATCGACCGCCCCGTGTTCGCGTGGGTGATCGCCCTGTTCATCCTGATCGGCGGCGCGCTGTCGATCACCATGCTGCCGGTGGCGCAATACCCGACCATCGCGCCGCCGTCGATCGTCATCGACGCCAACTACCCAGGCGCCACCGCCCAGATCCTCGACGACGCCGTCACCAGCGTGATCGAACAGGAAATGAACGGCGCCGACGGCCTGCAGTACGTCGAGTCGGTCAGCGAGGGCAATGGCGCGGTGTCGATCACCGTCACCTTCCTGCCCGGCACCAACCCCGACCTGGCCGCCGTCGACGTGCAAAACCGCATCAAGCGGGTCGAGTCGCGCCTGCCGCAGGCGGTCACGCAGCAGGGCGTCAACGTCAACAAGGCGCGCAGCAACATCCTGATGTTCGTCGGCGCCTCGTCGACCGACGGCAAGATGGACACGGCCGCCATCGGCGATTACCTGGCGCGCAACGTCGTCAATGAGCTCAAGCGCCTGCCCGGCGTGGGCCAGGCCCAGTTGTTCGGCACCGAGCGCGCCATGCGCATCTGGGTCGACCCGGCCAAGCTGCTCGGCCTGCGCCTGACGATGGCCGAGGTCACCGCCGCCATCCGCGCCCAGAACGCGCAAGTGACCGCCGGCACCCTGGGCGACCTGCCCTCGCCCGAATCGCAGGCCTACGCCGCGCCGATCGTGGTGCAGGGCCAGATGACGTCGCCGGAGGAATTCGGCAAGATCGTACTGCGCGCCAACACCAACGGCTCCTTCGTGCGCCTGGCCGACGTGGCCCGCATCGAGATGGCCGGCGCCAACTTCAACCGCAGCGCCCGCCTCGACGGCAAGCCCTTCGTCGCCGTCGCCGTCCAGCAGTCGCTGACCGGCAACGCGCTGGCCACCGCCACCCTGGTGCGCGCCAAAATGGACGAGCTGTCCAAGTTCTTCCCGCCCGGCCTGAAGTACACCGTGCCGTACGACACCTCGACCTTCGTCAAGATCTCGATCGAGGAAGTGGTCAAGACCCTGTTCGAGGCGGTGCTGCTGGTGTTCATCGTCATGTACATCTTCCTGCAGAACCTGCGCTACACCCTGATCCCGACCATCGTCGTGCCGATCGCGCTGATGGGCACCTTCGCGGTGATGCAGTTGGCCGGCTTCTCGATCAACGTGCTGACCATGTTCGGCATGGTGCTGGCGATCGGCATCCTGGTCGACGACGCCATCGTCGTCGTCGAAAACGTCGAGCGCATCATGAGCGAGGAAGGCCTGTCGCCGCGCGACGCCACCCGCAAGGCGATGTCGCAGATCACCGGCGCCATCGTCGGCATCACGCTGGTGCTGATCGCCGTGTTCATCCCGATGGCCTTCTTCGGCGGTGCCGTCGGCGCCATCTACCGCCAGTTCTCGCTGGCGATGGTGTCGGCCATGGTGTTCTCGGCGCTGATGGCGCTGACCCTGACGCCGGCGCTGTGCGCCACCATTTTGAAACCGGTCGAGGCCGGCCACCACATCGAGAAGAAGGGTTTCTTCGGCTGGTTCAACCGCAAGTTCGCCGTCACCGCCACCGGCTACCAGGGCATGATCGCCAAGATGCTCACGCGCACCGGGCGCTTCATGATCGTGTTCCTGCTCATCTGCGGCGTGGTCGGCTGGCTGTACGCGCGCCTGCCGTCGTCGTTCCTGCCGAACGAGGACCAGGGCTACATCATCGCCAACGTCCAGCTGCCGCCGGGCGCCTCGCGCAGCCGCACCGAGGCCGTGCTGGCCCAGGTCGAGGACTACCTGCACAAGCAGCCGGCCGTGGCCCGCACCATCGCCGTGGCCGGCTTCAGCTTCTCCGGCGCCGGCCAGAACGTCGGCCTGGTGTTCGTGCCGCTCAAGGACTGGAGCGAACGCGGTCCGGACGACGCCGCCGACAAGGTCGCCGCGCGCGCGCTGCGCGCCCTGTCGGGCATCGCCGACGCCGTGGTCTTCCCGCTCAGCCCGCCGCCGATCCGCGAGTTGGGCAACGCCACCGGCATCACCGCGCGCCTGCAGGACCGCGCCGGCGCCGGCCACGCCGGCCTGCTCGACGCCCGCAACCAGTTGCTGGCCCTGGCCGGCAAGAGCGACATCCTCAAGGGCGTGCGCCCCGAAGGCCTGGAAGACGCGCCGCAACTGCAGATCGACGTCGACCGCGACAAGGCCAACGCGCTGGGCGTGGCCTTCGCCGACATCAACAGCCTGTTGTCGGTGGGCCTGGGCTCGAGCTACGTCAACGACTTCACCAGCAGCGGCCGCCAGCAGCGCGTCATCGTGCAGGCCGACGCGCCGCAGCGCCTGCAACCGGAGGACTTGATGCGCCTGAACGTGCGCAGCGCCTCCGGCGGCATGGTGCCGATGTCCGCCTTCGCCAGCACGCGCTGGATCAACGGCCCGGTGCAGCTGGTGCGCTACAACGGCTATCCGGCCATCAAGCTGACCGGCGACGCCGCGCCGGGACGCAGCACCGGCGAGGCCATGGCCGAACTGGAACGCCTGGCCACGCAACTGCCGCCCGGCTTCAGCATCGAATGGACCGGCCAGTCGCTGGAGGAGAAAACCTCCGGCTCGCAGGCGCCGGCGCTGTTCGCGCTGTCGATGCTGGCCGCCTTCCTGGTGCTGGCAGCGCTGTATGAAAGCGAATCGATCCCGATCGCCGTGCTGCTGGTGGTGCCGCTGGGGATTCTGGGCGCGCTGCTCGGCGCCCACATCCGCGACCTGCCCAACGACGTGTACTTCAAGGTCGGCCTGATCGCCATTATCGGCCTGTCGGCCAAGAACGCGATCCTGATCATCGAATTCGCCAAGGACCTGCAGGCGCAGGGCATGGGCCTGATCGAGGCGACCCTGGAGGCGGTGCACCTGCGCTTCCGCCCCATCATCATGACGTCGCTGGCCTTCATCCTCGGCGTGCTGCCGCTGGTGATCGCCACCGGCGCCGGCTCGGCCAGCCAGCGCGCCATCGGCACCGGCGTCATGGGCGGCATGATCACGGCGACGGTGCTGGCGGTGTTCCTGGTGCCGGTATTCTTCGTGGTGATCCGCAAAATCTTCAAGGGCAGCGAACGCCAACGCAAGTTGGCCGCTCACGAAATGGACGACAAAAAGCATGAGACTTATGACTAACCAGGCCCGCGCCTCCCTCCCCGCCGCGCGCGCGGCCTTGCTGGCGACCGCGATGCTGGGCGCGGCGCTGCTGTCGGCCTGCTCGCTGGCGCCGACCTACCAGCGTCCCGACGCCCCGGTGGCCGCCGCCTTCCCGGCCGACGACGCCGGCAAGGCCGCCAAAACCAGCGCGACGCCATCCGCCGCAACCACCCAGCGCGACGCCATCGACACCGGCTGGCGCGAGTACTTCAACGAACCGCGCCTGCAACAGCTGATCGCCGCCGCGCTGGAGAACAACCGCGACCTGCGCACCGCCGCGCTGCGCATCGAGGAGGCGCGCGCGCTGTACAACGTGCAGTCGGCCGACCGCCTGCCCAATCTCAACGCCAGCGTCGGCGCCACGCGCGCCAAGACGCCGGCCCTGCTGTCGCCCACCGGCGAGAGCGCGATCGGCCGGCGCGTCGACGCCGGCCTGTCGATCTCCTCGTTCGAGCTCGATTTCTTCGGCCGCGTGAAAAGCCTGAACGACGCCGCGCTGGCGGCCTACCTGGCCACCGACGAGGCGCGCCAGGCGGCGCAAATCAGCCTGGTCGCGCAGGTGGCGCAGGCCTATTTCACCGAGCGCGCCTACGCCGAGCAGTATGCGCTGGCGCAGCAAAGCTACGAGGCGCGCGCCCGCACCTACAAGCTCACGCAGCAGCGCGCCGAAGTGGGCGCCTCGTCGCGGCTTGACCTGCGCTCCAACGAAACGCTGATGGAGACGGCGCGCGCCGCCGCGCTGACCCTGGCGCGCCAGCGCGCGCAGGCCGAAAACGCCCTGACCCTGCTGGTCGGCCAGCCTTCGGCCACCGGCGCCGCCACCACCACGAATGCCGGAGCCATGCCGACCGACAGCCAGATCGACGCGCTCAGCGCCGTGCCGGCCGGGCTGCCGTCCGATTTGCTGGCGCGCCGGCCCGACATCCGCGCCGCCGAACAGCGGCTCAAATCGGCCAACGCCAACATCGGCGCCGCGCGCGCCGCCTTCTTCCCGCGCATCAGCCTGACGGCGGCGATCGGCAGCACCAGCCCGACCCTGGGCGGCCTGTTCGACAGCGGCACCGGCAGCTGGTCCTTCGCGCCGCAACTGGTGCTGCCGATCTTCGACGCCGGCCGCAACCGCGCCAACCTGACCCTGACCGAGGTACGCAAGAATATCGCGGTGGCCGACTACGAGAAGACCATCCAGACCGCCTTCCGCGAGGTGGCCGACGCGCTGGCCGCGCGCGACTACCTGGGCGAGCAGGTGGCGGCGCAGCGCGCGGTGCAGGACGCGCAGGCGGACCGTTTGAAGCTGTCGCAGCTGCGCTTCGACAACGGCGTCGCCAGTTCGCTCGACGTGCTGGACGCGCAGCGCGAGTTGTTCAGCGCCCAGCAGTCGCTGGTGCAGGCGCGCCTGCTTCGCACCACCAGCGCGATCGACCTGTATCGCGCCTTGGGCGGAGGTTTGAAGTAAAGCGTCACCGCCATGACACGTAGGGTGGATTAGGCGGCACGCCGTAATCCGCCATCTACGAGCCGCCGACCACGCACGCATTGGCGGATTACGCTGCGCTAATCCACCCTACGTATTTCCTACTTCACGCATACACCGCATGTCGTCGCCAATTAACATCCGTCTGGGCCAGCGCGCCCGCCAGCGCATTGCGCAGGAAGGCATGCTCGCCTCCGACATCGCCATCATCCCGGCCGCCGCCGGCGGCCCCAAAGGACTGATCCTCAACGGCCTCGATCAATGGCTGTTCGGCTCCTGGCTCAAGACCGCCCCGCGCCCGCGTAAACTGGTCGGCGCCTCGATCGGCGCCTGGCGCATGGCCGCTTCCGCCTTCGACGATCCGGCCGCCGCGCACAAACGCCTGGCCCACCTGTACGCCCATCAGCGCTATCCCGCCAAGGTCACCGCAGCCTACGTCAGCCAGACCTGCCGCGCGCTGCTCGACGAACTGCTCGACGGCCGCGCCGCCGAAGCGGTCGACCATCCGCACCACCACGTCAGCGTGCTGACCGCGCGCGGCACAGGCGCGCTGGCTCGGACCAACGGCGTGCGCTGGCGCGAGATGGCCGGCTTCCTGCTGGCCGCCGCCGGCAACGCCGTCTCGCGCGACCGCCTGGCCGGCGCGATGGAGCGCGTGGTCTTCCACAACCGCCGCGACGACGCCCAATGGTTGCGCGAGCCGTTCGACGCTTTCGCCGGCCACTTCGTCGATCTGTCGGCGGCCAACCTGCGCGACGCCCTGCTGGCCTCCGGCTCGATCCCGCTGGTGCTGGAGGCGGTGACGGCCATCGCCGGCGCGCCCGACGGCGCCTACTGGGACGGCGGCTTGATCGACTACCACCTGCACCTGCCCTACCAGCGCGACCCGGGCCTGGTGCTTTACCCGCACTTCAGCGACTACATCGTGCCGGGCTGGCTGGACAAGTCGATGCCCTGGCGCCGCGCCGGCGGCAACGGCGATCCCGCGCTCGACAACCTGATCCTGGTCTCGCCGTCGGCATCCTTCGTCGCCACGCTCCCCAACGGCAAGCTGCCGGACCGCAAGGACTTCACCGCCTACGGCCAGGACCACGCCGGCCGCATCCGCGACTGGACGCGCGCCATCGCCGAGAGCGAACGCATGGCCGAAGCCTTCGCCCGCTGGTGCGAAAAGCCCGACTTAAAGGCAATATTGCCTTTCTAGTCAAGACACATTGTTTCATATCCGCAACATAAATTCACTGACCACATGACCTTGCGCAAGGCGGGGTGCATACTTCGCCTATCAAGCCGCGCCACCTCGGCGCCGCCCTCCATTTAGCCTCGTCTGTTGTTGTCATCGGAGTAAATCATGAACTTTCTGTCGCATACGCGCATCGGAACCCGCCTCGCCATCGCGTTCGCCATCGTCCTGCTGCTGGCGGTCGTCGCCACCACGGTGGGGCTGGTCAACGCCCGCAGCAACGCCGCCGCCACCAAGCAAATGATGGAGCAACCGCTGGCGAAGGAACGCCTGGTGTCGGACTGGTACGTGCTGATCTACTCCGCCGTCGCCCGCACCGAACTGATCGCGCGCAGCAAGGACGACACCTTGCCGGTGGTGTTCGCCGACACCATCGCCGCCAGCACCAAGCGCGGCGGCGAGTTGCTGGGCAAGGTCAAGGAACTGCTGTCCAGCGACGAGGAACGCAAGCTGTACGACGCCACCATCGCGCTGCGCGCCGCCTACCAGAAGGCCAAGAACGACGTCGGCGACATCCGCAAAACCGGCGACGACGCCGCCGCCGAAGCGACCTACCGCGACAAGTTCCTGCCGGCCGCCGAGGCGTACAAGAACAAGGTCAACGAGCTGCTTGGCTATCAGCGCAAGGCCATCGACGACACCGCGCGCGCGATCGACGACGCCAACGCGCGCAGCAACACGCTGCTGCTGATCCTGACGGTGCTGATGGTCGCGATCGGCTCGTTGGCGGCATGGATCATCTCGCGCTCGATCACGGCGCCGCTCAAGTCGGCGATCGACATCGCCGCGACGGTCGCCAACGGCGACCTGACCACCCGCTTCGACGGCCCCACGTCGCGCTCCGAAATCGGCGAACTGATGACCGCCCTGAAGGGCATGAACGACTCGCTGCGCAATGTCGTCAACCAGGTGCAGGTCGGCACCAAGACCATCGCCAGCGCCTCCAACGAAATCGCCGCCGGCAATATGGACCTCTCGCAGCGCACCGAGGAACAAGCCAGCTCGCTGGAGGAAACCGCGTCGTCGATGGAGGAACTGACGTCGACCGTGCGCCAGAACGCCGAAAACGCCCGCCAGGCCAACCAGCTGGCGCACGCCGCCTCCGACGTGGCCGAACGCGGCGGCTCGATCGTCGGCCAGGTGGTCAACACCATGGGCACGATCAACGACTCGTCGCGCAAAATCTTCGACATCATCAGCGTCATCGACGGCATCGCCTTCCAGACCAACATCCTGGCGCTGAACGCGGCGGTGGAAGCGGCGCGCGCCGGCGAGCAGGGGCGCGGCTTCGCGGTGGTCGCCTCGGAGGTGCGCAATCTGGCGCAGCGCTCGGCGGCGGCGGCCAAGGAGATCAAGGAGTTGATCGGCAATTCGGTCGAGCAGGTCGACATCGGCTCCAAGCTGGTGCAGCAGGCCGGCAGCACGATGAACGAGGTGGTCGACAGCGTGCGCCGCGTGACGGACATCATGGGCGAGATCACCTCGGCCAGCAGCGAGCAAAGCATCGGCATCGACCAGGTCAACACCGCGATCACGCAGATGGACCAGGTCACGCAGCAGAACGCCGCGCTGGTCGAGGAAGCTGCCGCGGCGGCGGCCAGCATGCAGGAACAGGCCGAGCGCCTGGCCGATGTGGCGTCGTCGTTCAAGCTGGATCAGGAGGAAAGGCGCCAGACGCTGGCGGCGCCGCCGGCCGCGCGCAAGATCGCCGTCAAGGCGCCGGTCCGTCCGGCGCCCGCCGCGCCGAAAAAGCCCGCCGTGCGGCTGGCGTCGTCCAGCGCCAGCAGCAATGCCCGCAAGCCCGCCACGGTCGGCAACGACAAGGACTGGGAAGAGTTCTGACCGTGACGCGGAATGACCACGGCGACACGTAGGGCGGATTAGGCGGAACGCCGTAATCGGCCATGCCTGCGCCGCGGGCTGCTCATGCATGGCCGATTACGCTGCGCTAATCCGCCCTACGTGATCACGTGGGCATGCAATTGTCTCGCCGCGTCAGGCCGTCAGGAACATCTGCTGCAAATCGTTGAGGAAACGCTGGCCCAACTCGGTGGGCCGGATCACTTTGTAATCCCGGTACAGCAAGCCCTTGGCCTCGGCGGCGTCGAGGCTTTTCTCGATCGCGTTCAAACTCAATCCGGTGCGCTCGCTGAACAGGTTCGGATCGAAGCCGCCGTGCAGGCGCAACGTGTTCAACATGAACTCGAAGCCCATGTCCTCGCGCGCGATCTCGTACTCCTCCTGCACCGGCGCGCCCAGCCTGACCTGCTCCATGTAGGCCTTCGGCTGCTTGTAGCGCGCCTGCCGCAGTATGCGATGCGGGAACGATATCTTCGAATGCGCCCCGGCGCCGATACCGAGATAATCGCCAAACTCCCAGTAATTCAAATTGTGGCGCGCGCGGTGGCCCTCCTTGGCGTACGCCGACACCTCGTACTGCTGGTAGCCATTGGCGGCGGTAAGTTCGGCGATCATGTCCTGCATGTCCGCGCTGGCGTCGTCGTCGGGCAACGACGGCGGATACTTGGCGAACAACGTGTTCGGCTCCATCGTCAGGTGGTACAGCGACAGGTGCGGCGGCTTGAACGACATCGCCGTCTCCACGTCGAGCCTTGCCTCCTCCAACGTCTGCGACGGCAGCGCGTACATCAAATCCAGATTGAAGTTGTCGAAGTTGGCGAGCGCGATATCGACCGCGCGCCGCGCCTCGTTGTCGTCATGGATGCGGCCCAGCGCCGTCAGGTGGCGCGCGTTGAAGCTCTGGATGCCGATCGACAGCCGGTTGACGCCGCTGGCGCGGTAGGACTTGAACTTCTCCGCCTCGAAGGTGCCCGGATTGGCCTCCATCGTGATCTCGACGTCGCTGTCGAGCGGCAGCAAGGTGCGCACGTCCGACAGCAGGCGGTCCAGGCCGGCCGCCGACATCAGGCTCGGCGTGCCGCCGCCGATGAAGATCGTGTAGATCTTGCGGCCCCAGATCAGCGGCAGCGCCATTTCCAGGTCGGCGCGCATGGCGTCCAGGTATTCCTGTTCAGGGAAGGCGCCGCCCTCCTTCGCCTCGTGCGAGTTGAAGTCGCAATAAGGACACTTCTTCACGCACCACGGGAAATGGATGTACAGCGACAGCGGCGGCAGCGCCGACAGGTTCAGCGAGCCGCTTTGCAGGTACTTGAGCGCGACGCCGGCCGCGTCGCCCAGGTCGGCGCTTGCCGCATTCGGTGAAGCCGGTGAAGCCGCCTTGCCGCCGGCTCCGACGATTTTGATCGGAATCATTTCAGTTTCTCTACCAGCGCGCGCAATGCCTGGCCGCGATGGGACATGGCGTTTTTCTCGTCGGCGGTCAGCTCGGCCGCGCACTTGCCCAGCGCCGGGATGAAGAAGTAGGGGTCGTAGCCGAAGCCGCCGTTGCCGCGCGGCGTGGCGATCATCTCGCCGTTCCAGCGGCCGTCGGCGATGACCGGCTGCGGATCGTCGGCGTGGCGCAGGTACACCAGCACGCAATAGTAGTAGGCCGATTTGTCGGCGTGCGCGGCCAGGTCGGCGATCATTTTCTCGTTGTTGCGGGCGTCCGATTTCGGCTCGCCCGCGAAGCGCGCCGAGTACACGCCGGGGGCGCCGCCCAGGGCGTTGACGCACACGCCGGAATCGTCCGCCAGCGCCGGCAAGCCGGTCAGGCGCGACGCGTGGCGCGCCTTTTGCAGTGCATTTTCGACAAATGTGTGAAAAGGCTCATCCGCCTCGGGCACGCCGAACTCGCCCTGCGCGTGGACGGAAAAGCCCACCGTGGACAGCAGTTCGTTGAATTCCTTGAGTTTGCCGGCGTTGTTGGAGGCGAGGATCAGGCGTTGGGTCATGGGAATCGGCAGGGCCACTAAAGCTAGGAAGCCGACATTGTAAACCCTTTGCCCGGATAGGTCGCCAGCACGATCGAAGTCGAGACGGCGCCGAAAGCCGCCAGCTTGTCGATCACTTCTTCCAGCTGGCTCATGGTGGCGACCGTGGCACGTACGATGAAACAGTCCTCGCCGGTGATGCGGTCCGAGGCGACGATGGCCGGCGTGCCCGCAAACAGCCGCAGGCAGGGCTCGATCTTGTCGTGTGTGGTCTTGAGCCGTATGAAGGCGCTGATCTCCAGTCCGGCGCTGCGTGGATTGATGCGCGCGCCATAGCCTTCGATCACCCCCTCCTCTTCCATCCGCTGGATGCGCGCCGTCACCGCCGGTTGCGACAGGCCGACCTGCTTGCCGATCTCGGTGTTGGTGTAGCGTGCATTCTGCTGCAACAGGTCGAGGATGCGTTTATCCAGCCTGTCCAGCGCGCGCCTTGAAGTCATCAGAAAAACCCTCGGAATTGTTCGATATTGCTCGTATCGAGCAGCAATTTCATTTGCCAGCCCATGTGACAACGGCAGCTTAGCCCGCATACTGGACAAGGTCAACAACAACGAGGAAACGAACTATGCGGAAACTAATCGTGCCGGGCATCGGCAACTCCGGTGCGGAACACTGGCAAACGCTGTGGCAGCAAAGCCACGCCTGCGTCTCGCGCATCGAGGTCGCAGATTGGAACGAGCCGCAATGCGCCGACTGGGTGGCTGCCATTGAACGCGCCATGCGGGCAAGCGGGCCGGATACGTTGATCGTCGCGCACAGCCTGGGATGCCTCGCGGTGGCACATTGGACGGCTTCGGCGGGGCGGGCGGCGTGCCGCGCGGCGGTGCTGGTGGCGGTGCCCGATCCGCATGGACCGGCCTTCCCCGCCGCCGCGCACGGTTTTGCGCCACTGCCTGAACAACGGTTCGATTTCCCCAGCCTGATCGTCGCCAGCGACAATGATCCATACGCCAGCATCGAGCATGCGCGGCACTACGCCAACGTATGGGGTAGCCGCCTGCACTACGCCGGCGCGCTGGGGCACATCAATGCCGCCAGCGGACTCGGCACATGGGATAAAGGATGGGAACTGCTGGAAGAACTCAGTCGATCAACTTAAGCGTTCAAGCCCAGCACCTGCTTCTGCAATTTGATCAAATCGGCGATGCCGCCCTGCGCCAGGTCGAGCAGGCGGTTCATGCCGGCGCGGTCGAACGCCGCGCCCTCGGCCGTGCCCTGCACCTCGATGAAGTGGCCGGCGTCGTTCATCACCACGTTCATATCGGTATCGCAGCTCGAATCCTCGACATAGTCCAGGTCCAGCACCGGCACGCCCTGATACACGCCGACCGAGATCGCCGCCACGAAACCCTTGAGCGGAATGGCCGGCACCGCGCCGCGCGCGACCAGTTTGGAGAACGCGTCATGCGCGGCGACCATGGCGCCGGTGATCGACGCGGTGCGGGTGCCGCCATCGGCCTGGATCACGTCGCAGTCCAGGTGCAAGGTGCGCTCGCCGAACGCCTGCAGATCGAAGGCGGCGCGCAGCGAGCGGCCGATCAGGCGCTGGATCTCCTGCGTGCGACCCGACTGCTTGCCGCGCGCGGCCTCGCGGTCCATGCGCGTGTGGGTCGAACGCGGCAGCATGCCGTATTCGGCCGTCATCCAGCCTTGGCCCTTGCCCTTCAGGAAACCGGGCACCTTGTCCTCGATGCTGGCGGTGCAAATGACCTTGGTGTCGCCGCATTCGATCAGCACCGAGCCTTCGGCGTGCTTGGTGTAATCGCGGGTCAGGCGCAGGGTGCGCAGGGCGTCGACGGCGCGGCCGCTGGGCCGGGCGAAGGTGGGTGTTGCTAAGGTCATACGGTGTCCTTGTGAATTGTGTGGGGATTATTTGAGAATCTGGGAGGATTTTTCGATCGCGCCGCGTATCTCGGCGATGGCTTTTTCAATTTCATCGTCGTCGAAGGCGGCATCCATAGCGGCCGTCGATGGATCCAACTCCGTCCGAACCGGCCCGCCCTGGATGGTGGTGCTGTGCAGGTCCTGCGGCAGCGCCTCGGTGGAAATCACCGTCGGCATGCCGCCCGCCGTCGTCGCGCCCATGCCGTCGACCACCGAACTGCCCTGCCACATGATGGCCAGCGCGGTGACGTTGTCGCTGCCGTCGCCGGCCGCGACCAGCGCCGCCCGCAGCAGGTCCGGCACGGCCCGCACCACCGTGTGCGCGTGCATGCGGCGCGCCATTTCATCGTCCGGCAGCATAGACCACAAACCGTCGGAGCACAACAGCAGCTGGTCGCCCGGCAGCAGCCCCCCGCCGCCCGACATCTCCACCTTCGGCAGGCTGTCGGCGCCCAGGCAGTTATACAGCTTGTTACGGTCCGGGTGGGTGGCGCGCTCGGACGCCGCCACCAATCCCTTGGCGATCAGGCTTTCGATATGCGAGTGGTCGCGCGTGCGCGCCAGGATGCGGCCGTCGCGCAGCCAATACAGGCGCGAGTCGCCGCAGTGCGCCCAGGTCGCCGTGTTGTGCTGGATCAGGCAGGCGACGATGGTGGTGCGCGGCGTCTCCGCCATGTCGTGGGCCTTGCGGTAGTCGTGGATGTCCTGGTGCGCGGCCGTGAAAGCCTCCTCGAGGAAGCGCTGCGGCTTTTTCACGTAGGGCGTGGCCTGCTGCTGGAACATGGCCGAAATGGTTTGCAGCGCGACGGCGGCGGCGATCTCGCCGCGCAGGTGGCCGCCCATGCCGTCGGCCAGCACCAGCAGCAAGGCGTCACGCGTAAAGCTGTAGCCCATGCGGTCCTGGTTGACCTTGCGGCCGCCGATGTGGCTTTCCTGATACACGGAGAATTGCATTGTTTGCCTTCGCAGTCGCCTTGTTTAACGTGACCAGTACCCAGTCCCGATCAGACAAGTGTATCCGGTCCGGCCTTAGCCTTCGGTCCTGCAGCGCCACCGAGCCGTCCGACCAGGCCGCGCAGGCCGCCGCCGAGCTTCTCGATGATGCCCCGCCGTGCCTGCGCCGGGGGCGGCGGCTCCGGCGGCGCCACCGACGCCTGCAGCACCTTCTGCAGCGCGAACAGGCTTTGCGGCCGCTCCAGCGGGTCGACCATCAGGCACCAGCGCACCAATTGCACCAGCTCCGGTGTGTAGCCGCCGGCGAGCTTTTCAAAGTGTCCGGCCATTTTATCCTCGGTCTTGCGCTGGTCGGCCGGCTGCGGCGGCGAACCGACCATGCAGGCGAACATCGACGCGCCGATGCTGTAGACGTCCGACCACGGCCCCAGGCCGCCGGTTTTGACGTACAGCTCCGGCGGCGCGAAGCCCGGCGTGTACATCGGCGCCAGGGTCGGCATGTCGTTGTTGACGGTCTGGCGCGCCGCGCCGAAGTCTAACAGCATCGGCGTGCCGTCGGTGCGCAGGTAGATATTGGCCGGTTTCAGGTCCAGGTGCAGCAGCTTGTTGGCGTGTACCTCGCGCAGGCCCTTGAGCACCTGAATAAAGATCGTTCGGATGAAGGCCTCGCCCACTTTGCCGCCTTTGGCGCGCTGGCCCTGGATATGCTCCTGCAGCGAATGGCCCGATTCGTAGGCCATGACCATGTAGACGGTATCGTGGGCGCGGAAGAAGTTGAGCACGCTGACGACGTTGGGATGGGAGATGCGCGCCAGCGCCCGGCCCTCCTCGAAGAAGCATTTGAGGCCGATCCGGAACACCGGCAGGTTGGCGCGCGAGACGGTCGGCGCCAGCTCGCCGTCCTGGCGCAGCGCAAGCGAACTGGGCAAATACTCCTTGATGGCGACCGCCACCCCGTCGGGGTCGTACGCGAGGTAAACAATACTGAACCCACCGGACGCAATTTTCTTTACAATGCGATATCCAGCAATTTCCAGACCATCGGGTAACGGGGCGTTGTTTTGTGCAGCCATAGGATTCCTCGCCTCAACACACCGGATTGTGTGGATAAATCACTGTTTTGTAAAGATTAAATCGGGGACATCCATTGAGCATTTCCAGCATGACGGGCTACGCAGTCGCCACCAGTGAAAGCGCGGCGGGCACACTGACGATCGAAATCAAGAGCGTCAACTCGCGCTTTCTCGACCTTCAGTTTCGAATAAACGACGATTTGCGCGCGCTCGAACCCGATTTGCGCTCGGCGGTCATGGCCGCCATCACGCGCGGCAAGGTCGAGCTGAGGCTCAGTTTCGGCCGTAAAGCGGCCACGGCCGGCACGCAGGCGCTCAACCTGCCCCTATTGACCGAATTACAACGACTGCAACAAGAAGTCGGCGCGCACTTCCCCGCCGCGCCGACCATGACCGTGGCCGAACTGCTGCGCTGGCCCGGCGTCATCGAGGAAGCCCAGATCGGCCAGGAGTCGCTGCAGGCCGACGTCGCCGCGCTGACCGCGCGCACGGTCGAGGCCTTCGTCGTCAGCCGCCAGCGCGAAGGCGCCGCGCTCGAAGCGATGCTGACCTCGCGCATCGAGGCGATGGAAGTGATCGTCAAGCGCATCACGCCGCTCATCCCGCAGGTGGTCGCCGCCTTCCAGCAAAAAGCCGTCGAGCGCATGCAGGACGCGCTGGGCCTGGCCTGCCAGGGCTCGAATTCGGCGTTGTCGCGCCAGGACGCGCTGGAGCGCATCCGCCAGGAAGTGATCCTGTACGGCATCCGCATCGACGTCGCCGAGGAGCTGGGCCGGCTGTCGGCGCACCTGACGGAGACGCGCCACATCCTGAAAAAGGGCGGCCAGGTCGGTAAGCGCCTGGACTTCATGATGCAGGAACTCAACCGCGAAGCGAACACGCTGGGCGCCAAGGCCTCGGTCAAGGAATTGGCGGACGCCTCGATGGAGCTCAAACTGCTCATCGAGCAGATGCGCGAACAGGTGCAGAACCTGGAATAACGGAAAGGAGCGGCAACGCTCCTTTTTTTCGCCCCGCCTCCTTGAAGCGCCGTCTCGCGCCACTCCCCCGTTAAGAACCGTTTTATCACCGCACAAATCAGCGACGGTTGAAAAGTGTCAGAAAATAGCGCATACTTCTTTCATTCAGGAGAAATTCACCATGCAGACCCTTGCCAAACAAGTCTTACAGCACGCCGCAGAACTGCCGGAAGGCACGCCTCTGGTCGCGAAAGGATTGCTTCACTTGGGGAATCGGGCAGCGGTCGATCAGGTGCTATCCCGCCTCGTCCGGCGCGGCGCCCTGCTGCGCGCCAGCCGTGGCATCTATGTTCTGCCTGTAAAAACCCGCTTCGGCAACCGCGCGCCATCGACCGCCAAGATGGTCGAGGGATTGGCCAACCACTGTGGGGAAACCATCGTGCCGCATGGCGCAGCGGCGGCCAACGCGCTGGGACTAACCAAGCAAGTACCAATGCGTGCGATTTACCTCACGTCAGGCCCTAGCCGCCGCTTGAAGTTGGGCGCGCAAACGGTCGAGCTGCGGCACGCCGCGATTTGGCAATTGATTTTTCCCGGACGCGCCGCAGGCGAAGTCGTCCGAGCACTTGCCTGGCTGGGACCAGAAAAGTCCGTGGACGCGGTACGCAAGCTACGCGCCAAGTTGCCCTCAGCGGAGCTGAACGAAATCGCCTCGGCGCGGCCCCGCCTGCCGACCTGGATGGCTCAAGAAATTAGTACGCTGGTGATGCATGCCTGATTTTTTCCAGCTCGCCGTCGACGAGCGACTGGACGCTTTGAATGCCGCCGCAGATGCGTCGGGCCTCCCGCCCCATCTTTTGGAAAAAGACATATGGGTAGTCTGGGCTTTGCGGCATTTGTTTTCAGGCCCTTATGCCGAGCAACTGGTATTCAAAGGTGGCACCTCCTTGTCGAAGGCATACGGCGTTATCCGGCGCTTCTCCGAAGACGTGGATCTGACTTACGATATTCGTGCCATTGCCGGCGATCTGGTGGGCGATGCAGATACGCCACTGCCTGCCACTAAAAGCCAAGAGAAGAAATGGAGCAAGGAAATTCGTGTACGCCTGGCCGACTGGGTGAGCACCGAAATCGTGCCTCGCTTGCAGCGCGACCTTGAACAGTCCAACTTGCCGGCCACGGTGCGGGCCGAAGGCGACACGATATTTATCGAATACACGCCTCTGTCCACCGGGACCGGCTATGTGGCCCCTGCGGTCAGGCTGGAGTTCGGCGCCCGCTCCACCGGAGAGCCAAACGAACAGCGCACGGTACATTGTGACGCGGCCGCATATCTGCCGGACGTAGAGTTTCCGACCGCGACGCCACAAGTCATGCGCGCCGAACGCACCTTCTGGGAAAAATCCACGGCAATCCACGTTTTCTGCGCTCAAGGCGAGTTTCGTGGCGGGGACCGCTTCGCGCGCCATTGGCATGACATTACGCGACTCGACAGCGCCGGTTTCGTCGATGCCGCGCTCGCAGACAAAGCGCTCGCCAGCGCAGTGGCTGATCATAAGGGCATGTTCTTTTCAGAAAAAGACACCCAAGGAAAGTCCATCGACTATCACGCCGCAGTCGCGGGCGGACTACAGTTGGTGCCCGATGATGGCGCTCTAGCCAAGTTGCGAATCGACTATCAGCATATGATCGATGACGGCCTGTTTCTTGATGACGCCGAGCCATTTGAGACCTTGATGGAGCGTTGCCGAGTGATTCAGCAGAAAGCCAACCCCAAACGGTGATTGTGAGAGCGCCTCAAATGAAGCCAAGCTTTTTTAGCGACTGGCGTTGGCTCCACCGAGGTCACACCCACATTGAAGCTCAGTTATGTGACCGTGGAGGATGACGCTTGCGGCTCGGTACCCGCTGTAGTAATTTCGTCGTACTCGCCAGTATGTTCCTTGTCGATACCAATGTCGTATCGGAATTACGAAAGGCACGACAAGGCAAGGCCCAAGGGGTTCAATTCGATGGCGCGGCACCGATTTGCTGTAACAAGCCAAGCATATCGGGCTGGCCGCGCTCTTCAACGAACTTGCCGTTGGAGAGACGGTAGAGGTTCATGGCTTGCACGGCGATCTTCTTCCCGGTAGGCGCTACACCGAAGAATGGTCCTTGATGTGTGCCGCGCATCGTAAACCGGGCGGCCACTTTATCGCTCTCGGCCACCATCTCTTCCAGGGTCCACTGAATGTCGGGGAATCCTTCGCGCATCATGCCGATGATGGCGAGATAACCAGCCGGCCCTTGCATTGGCTCCGGACGTCCCGGCACATGAAAGATTGCCTCCGTCGAGATGAGTTCGTTAGCCAATGCTTCGCTGGCGGTGTTGATGAACTCGACAAACTTCTGCATGGTGAGTTTGTTTGCTTCTGATGTCATGGTAATGCTCCTTTATCGAAGGATTTTTCGCGATGTGCTACCTGATGTTAAAACCAACCGCCGTGGCGAACGACATCCCCTCGGGCACGGTGATGACGAGGGCGTCGTCGTCCTGCTTCCAGCGCAAGGGCGCGCCCGCATGGCCGAGCAACGTGACGGAGGCGACCGGCTTACCCAAGCGATTGGCGGCGCGGCCCAGCGAAGCGATGCGGAGTTCGCTGCCGGCGGCGGGAACCGCCATGCTGTACGCGTAGAGCGAGCCGTCACCACCCACCGTGAAGCGGAAATCCTTGGGACCGAAGCGGAACTCGGCCTGCTCTTTTCCGATTTTTCCGCCAGGCAGGGTGCGCAACTTTCCGCCTTCGCCCTCGCCGGGCACGACCCAGGCCTTGCTGCCGTAGATGCCCTGGCCGTTCAAGCGCATCCAGGCGCCGACCTCCTCCAGCATGCGGGTGCTGCCGGCGTCCAGCGAACCGTCGGGCAGCGGCGAAATGCAGATGGCGATATTGCCGTCGCGCGACACCTGCTCAAGGATATAGCGGATCACCGCGCCCGAATCGTAGGTGAAGCCGGGCCCGTAGTACCAATCCCCCACCGGCGTTTCCGCGATCCACGCCTGGTCGGACTTGATGCCGTCCGGGACGCTGCCCTCCTCCGTGTTCACGGTGCCGTTGGTGGTCGGCCGGAACTTGATGATGCTGAAGGTGTCGACCTTGCCGCGCTTTTTCAGGGTCTGATTGTAGAAATCGGCGATCACGCGCTGCGTCGCATCGGACTTGATGCCGGTGCCGGTGTGGGTTCCGCTAAACGGTTGCGGCCCCGTGCCATCGGTATAGATGAAATCGGGATCGTAGCGCTCCACCACGTCCATCATGCGCAGCGCCCATTGGGTGGCATACCACTTCGTATACGCGGTGTGGCGGCTGAACAGGCCGGCCGGCGGCGGATTCCAATCCGTCTGGGCCGCCGCGGCGACGCCCTTGTATTCGCGCAGGTCGACGTTGTAGAGCCGGCGCGGATCGAGCCCTTCCCACCACTTTCCCTTGCCGTCGGCCATGGTCAGGCCGCCATCGTAGGGAACGCCGGCCAGCGGCCCCTGCTTGTCGCTGCCGAAGGCGGTTTGCCACCACCACCACGAATATTCATGATGGAAGGCCACGCCATAGCGCATGCCGGCCTCCCTGGCCGCCTTGGACCACTCACCGACCAGATCGCGCTTCGGGCCCATGCGGGTCGAATTCCACGGCTGGTAGCGCGAGTCCCACAGGTCGAAATTATCGTGATGCACGCCTTGGACGATCAGGAAGCGCGCGCCCGCCGCCTTGTACAGCGCCGTCAATTTGGCGGGATCGAGCTTGCTCGGATTCCAGTCGCGCAGCATTTCCTTGTAGCCGACGCGCGATGGATGCCCCTGGTTCTTGAGGTGGTTGTCGTAGGCCGGCGTGCCGGGCGCGTACATCCGGCGGGCATACCAGTCGCCGCTCATGCCGGCCGCCTGCGGTCCGAAATGCACCCAGATGCCGAATTTCGCTTCGCGCAGCCAGGCCGGCGTGCCCGGGTAGTTTTTCTCGATCGATTCCCAGGTTGGTTCGAAAGGGCCTGCCGTGATCGGCAACGCCAGCTTCACTTCCGGCACGGAATCGTGGGCGGCCATGTCCACACTGTCCTGCGGCAGCGGCGACGGCAGCGCCGGCATGGGCGGCATCGGAGGCAACCGCGACGGCGGGGCGGCGTGGGCGGCGTGGGCGGCGATCGTGGCTGCGAGCATGCCTGCCAGGAGCACTCGGCCCGGGACTTTCTTCGTGTGCAAAGATTTCATTTACAGGTGTCTCGAATGGGTAGTTTGGCTAGATGATAACCCAAATTGTTCCACATATATAATAAACATTTACTACAAAATCTTGCAGGTTGTCCCGATGTTTTATGTAACCGCCGCCGTCGGCAATCGCTGACGGCGGCGTCCCCTTCACTACGCCAGGCTTACGGCCGGCCCACCACGATCCCCCTGCCCGCCGTGCTCATGTAGACCACGCCGAAGGTGTTCATGTCGCCGACGACGAATCGACCATTGCCCGGACCGCCGTACTGGTGGGCGTTGTCGTTGATCCGCGTCCAGGTCTGGCCGGTGTCGGTGGAGCGGAACAAGCCGCGCACGCCGCCGACCGTGCCCCAGATGAAGACGGTCGGATAAGTCGCGCCCGCCGCCGCCTTGCCGAAGCCGACCGCGCCGCAGTAGCTGACGTTGGCGAAGGTGGTGAATTGCCAGCCGGAGCTGGTGGTGCGCGCCAGGCCGCCACCGTAGAGCGGCACCCAGATGTCGCCCTCGCGGCCGGGCACCGCGCGGATCACGTCGCTGCCGCCGGCGGCCAGCGTGTTGTACTGCCAGAACGACGCGCCGCCGTCGGTGCTGATCATGAAAGCGCCATTGGCCGGATTGTGCACATAGAACTTATTGTTGTTGACCGGATCGCCCAGCGGACGCGCGTTGCTCACGCCCAGTCCGCCGACGGCCGTCCAGTTCGTGCCCAGGTTGGTCGAACGGTAGGTGGTGGAAGAATTTTCCGGGCTGTGCAGCAACACGCCGCCGCTGGCCGACAGCGCCACCTGGCCCTTGGCGCCGTTGATGGTCGCCTGCGTCCAGTTGGTGCCGCCGTTGGCGGAGCGGTACATCGCGTTGCCGACGCGAACAACCGTGCCGGTGTTGGCGTCCGCCACCGCCAGGCCGGTGGTCGTGCCCATCGTCGGCGTGTACATCGGGTTGGTGTAGCTCTGGGTGTTGTAGTGCTGGAAGCCGTCGACATCGCCCAGCGCCGACAGCAGCGGGCCGCCGGCGATGCTGTTGATGTTCAGCGGCACCGTCTCCTCCAGGCCCTTGGTGTTGAAGGTCCAGGTGGTCGTGGTGGCGTCGATGTCGCTGGTCTTGAAGATGCCGTTGCCGGACGTGACCCAGACGGTCTTGGTGTTGAACGGATCGAACGCCACCGTGCCGGCCCAGTGGATCGACGAACCGGCGATCCAGTTGATGCCGCCGGTGTCCTTGGCGAAGCCGCGCGCGACGACGTCGGTCCACGCCGCGCCGCCGTTGGTCGAGATATACACCCGGTCGCCCCAGCTGTTGCCCTGCTGGGCGTACTGGTTGACCGACGAGGCGATCAGGCGCTGGGCATTGTTCGGGTCGACGCTGATGCCGCTGAACGCGACCGTCACGCCGGCCGGCGTGACGTTGGTCCAGGCGCCGTTGGCGATCGCGTATTTCCAGATCTGGCCGCTGTTCATCGGCTCCGTGCCGGACTGGTTGCCGTGCGGGCCGGCGCCGTTGGCGTAGGTGATGTACAGGTTGCCGGCGCCGTCGAAGGCGGCGCGCTGCGGCATCAGGTTGGCCGGGCCGCCGGAGACGGCGCTGAACGAGCCGCCGGCGTTGTCGCTGCGATAAAAGTTGGCGCCGGCCGAACCGTAGCGCGACACGCCGACGAACAGGCGCTGGGCCACGCCGCCGGACACGCTGGCCGGATCGGCCATGACCACGCTGATGCCGTTCTCGTTGGCCGTGGTCGTCACGTTGAGGGCGTTCACCTTGGTCCACGCCGCGCCGGCGTTGGTGCTCTTGAACAGGCCGTTGGCGCGCGTGCCCAGGTACAGCACGTTGCTCGAACCCGGATCGACCACCATGCGCTCGCCGTTCTGGCGCCCCATGCCGTTGCCGTGCGCCTTGAACTGGGCGGTCACGTCGGTGGTGGAGAAGGTGGCGCCGTAGTCGGTCGAACGCAGCACGGCGCTCTTGCCGCCATTGAAGTAGCTGATGCCGACGTACAGGTAGACGTTGGCCGCGTTCTTGGGATCGACCGCCAGCGATTCGACGCCGAGGTAGCCGGTCTGGTCGTCCGCCACCCAGTCGAGCATGGACACCCAGCGCGCGGCCGAATTGTCCCAGCGGAAGGCGCCGCCGACGTCGGTACGGGCGTACACCACGCCCTGGGCCTTGCTGGGAATGACGGCCGAGACGAACCCGCCGCCGCCCATGGCGACGGTGTCCCAGGTATAGGCGGCGGCGGGCTGCTGGGCCGCCACGACCATCGCGCCGGCGGCCACCAGGGGCCGGGCCGCGACGAGCACTGCATTAATCCATTTCATCTTACTTGTCTCCTTATGATTTGTTGTATATATGGATGACAGCGAAGCCGCCTTCCCCGGGCGGGGCCGACGGCTCCGTTTCCGCGCCGGCCGCCGACATCCCTCCCCCGACGGCAAACGTGAAAACCTAATAAACATATATCAAACAATTCAGAAGGCGAACCGCAAACGTGTTGTGCACGCGAAATCATTCCGCTATTTGATGAATTTCATAATGGCGTAAACTTGCAAAATTCAAGGCAGTAAACTACCGCCGCGACACGCGAGTACCAATCGTGGTGTATTCTATGTATTCAATACACTACGCCGCCACAACGGCGCCCCGCACCACAAAACATGGCCAAACTTCCCATCACCACCCGGCGCAGCATCAACCTGCTGCTGGACCACGCCGCCAACCACCTGGCCGTTGGCGATCCCCTGCCCACCGAAATGCGCATGACCGAGATCGTCGCCAGCAGCCGCACCGCCGTGCGCAGCGCGCTGGCCCATTTGGTCGACCATGGATTGGTGGCCGGCATGAAGCAGCGCTATTTGCTGCGCAAGCCAAGGCCGGACGACTACTTCGACGTGGCCGAACTGCACAGCGCCACCGAGCAGCTGCAGCAAGTGCTGATGGAGCGCATCTACGAGCGCGATTTGCCGCCGGGCGCCGAGTTCACCGAGGTCGAGCTATCGCGCGCTGCCGGGGTCAGCACCATCGCCGTGCGCGAATTCCTGATCGGCTTCTCGCGCAACGGCATGATCGCGAAAAACCCGCGCGGCGGCTGGCGCCTGTGCGCCTTCGACACCAAATACGCCCAGGAGCTGGGCGAGGTGCGCGAGATGTTCGAATTGAAGGCGATCGAAAAAATCGCCGAGCTGGCGCCGGACGACCCGGCCTTCGCCAGGCTGCGCGAGCTGCTGGCGCGCCACGAGGCGCTGGGCCGCGAACCGGCCGAGAGCCACGCGGAATTCCCCGCGCTCGACCGCGAGTTCCACACCTTCCTGATTGGCCTGCTGGACAACCGTTTCGCCGAGAGCCTCAACGACGTCGTCTCCATGGTCTACCATTACCACTACCAGTGGGACAAGCGCGACGAGATCCCGCGCAACCAGTACGCGCTGCAGGAGCACCTGGCGATCCTGCGTCCGCTGGCCGAGGGCGACGTCGCCGCCGCGCTGGCGGCGATGCGGGTCCACCTGGGCTCGTCGCGCTCGACCATGCTCAACGCGCTGCGCAAGCGCGACGCCGGGCACGGCCGCGATCAGGCGGCGTGACGCAGGCGCCCCCGACGGCCAACTCCGCCTCAGTGGGCGTCGCGTCGCTGACGAAGTGTCTTTAATATATCGTATCGAGTTCAGCCATTCGGGCGTTACCCACGTCCACCGTATAAATCTGAGCGCGTGCCGCCTCCGCCATGCCCAGCCCTTTGAGGTGTTGCTTCACCTTCGCTTTCGCTTCGCTGTCATCAATGGCCACCACCAGGAACTCGCCAAGCTGGTCGGTTTCTTTCTCTAGCCGGCAAACGGTGGCATGGAAGCGGCGCGCCAGCATATTGCGCGCTTGAAGGTGCTCACGCAGCGCCGCGTTCACGCGGGTTTGCCAGCCTTCGCCGGTTGCCTTGAAAGAGTCCAGCACATCACTGTCGAGCCGCATCGTGGTGGGTACCTTGGGGGCGTCTTTGGTCGGTCGGCCCCGAGGGCGGCGGGGGGCGAGGCTGGCCGGGGTGAAATCGGCCATGGTGTCCTCGGCCTGCGGCGGATTGTCCGGATCGCTCAGCGCGGCGGCAGTGATGGCGGCGTCTTCTTCCGGCGTTGGCATGAGGAGCTGTTGTGCCTTGCGTCGCCGCGCTTCCGCGCGGGCGGAATCGAGAACCAAAGCATCGACACCCGCGCGCGCCGCAGGAGGCGCAGGCGTATCGAGGACCATGGCGGCTTGCTCCGCGTCCAGTTCGTTACTTTTGCGCTTCGACATAATCTTTTACCTCTCTTGAATTCGCTTTTCGCAGGCTGATGATACGGCGTCGATCTTCCCTGTCCACATACACCACACAGTAAAGCCGATTATCGATAGGTGCGAACGCTATGTATCTATCCTCCCCGTAGTCCTCTCTATTGTCCAATTTTTCCAATGCCGTGAACCAGTCGATATTTTCCGCTTCGGCCAGCGAAACACCATGTTTCGCCTGGTTGCTCACGTCCTTGTTCGGATCATAAGTGATGTCCGTTCATTTATTGTACGTACATAAAAAATAGCAGTCAAATGTTTTATGTACGTACATTAAATTGACTTGATCTTGCGACTCAATCCATTTGGCATGCGGCCGACGCGACGCCGCCGCCGATCGGATAGCCCGCCTCAGTACGTCCCCATGCGCACTTTCAGGACGGTGGGACGGGCCGGCAGGTTCAGGCCGGAATCGACCTGGTCGCCGTTCCAGTTGCGCTCCATGATCCATTTTCCCGCCGCGTCGAAGCGGCCTTCCTCAACGCGCAAATACATGGCCGGTTTGCTGGCGTTGGCGCCTGCGCCGCCGAAGTGCAAACGCACCTGCTGGCCGATCACGATGAACTCGTTGTCGCCGGTTTGCGCGAACGCGGCGCCGCCGGTGGGGAACTCGGTGCCGGGCGGGAAATCCTGCTTGTTGGCCGAATGCGCGACGGTGCCCATGTGCCATTCACGGAAGATCGCGTTGACGCTCCAGTTCCCCATGGTGATGGTTTGCGGCGTGCGCTCGTCGCTCTCGGCGATGCCGTGGGTGCGCCCCTCCATCGCCCAGGTCGCCCACATCCGCTCCATCGGCCGGAACGCCGCGTAGATCTTGCCGAACGGCGCGGCCATGGCCTTGTCGGCCGTCCGCGCCCCCAGCGGATAGTTGGTGTAGTCGGCGTAGTCGACGCCGAACGGCGCGACACCGATCGCGCCGCGTCCCAGTATCTGGTAGATATAGCGCGCGAAGTAAGGCGCGTTGGCCATCTCCGGGATGAACAGGGCGTTGTCCGGGCGCTGGTATTTGGCCAGGTTGCCCGCCACCTGCTCCGACTCCTTGCCGTACAGGTCAGCGGCGGAGATGTCGATATGGGGGGCCGCCGCCTGGTAGATGTCGATCACGTCATAGGTCGGGCCGCCGGCGTTGAAATTGTTCTTCCACGGCGTGGCCGGCGCGACCGAATCGCGCACGGCGGCGTTGACGAACATCGGCAGGTTGTAGACCGCGCGCCCGGCCTTGGCCATCTTGCCGATGTAGCTGGCCATCGAATACGCCAGGAAATACTCTTCCGCATATGGGCCGTAGACCTCGGACCAGGTCCCGCTGGCGGCGCCGGGCACGGGCGGCTTCTTTTTCGCCAGCACGGCCGCCGGCACCGGCTGGCGGAACGCCGCCTCCGCCTTCGGACTGTAGTCGCGCGTGCTGTTGAACGTGCCGACCTCGTTCTGGACCTGCACCATGATCACGGTGCGGTCGGCCTCGTCGGTCTTCTTCAGGTGCGCCATGAAGGCGACGAAGGCCCTGGTGTCGGCCTTCAAGGTCTCCTCGCCGTAGGTCGACAGGCAGTAGGTCGGCTTGCCCTCCTTGTCGAGCATGCGCGGGAAACGCTGGTTATTGGTCCTGACCCACTCCGGCGCATATTGCGGACGCGTGTTTTTATAGGTGCCAAACCACAGCAGCACAAGACGCACCTTGTTCCGGCGCGCCTGCGCCACCAAGGTGTCGACGTAGCTGAAATCGAATTTGCCCTCAACCGGCTCGACCTGCTCCCAGGCGACCGGGATTTCCAGCGTGTTGGCGTGCGCGTCCCTGACGGCGGACCACACTGGCTCCAGCGCGCCGGGATAGTTGCTCGAGTTGTGGGCCTGCACGCCAAGCATCGTGAACGGCTGGCCGTCGACCATCAGCGCGTGGCGGCCGTTTTTTTGGACAAGCTGTGGGATGGCGGCGGCCCCGGCGTCAAGATGGGCCGACGAAAGCAAGAACATGCACATGGCGGTGACCAAGCGGCTGGAACTTTTCTTCATGGGGTGGATACCAAAAATGGACAAGGGGTCCGAGCATAGGACCGCGCGCCGGGACGTTCTTGCGCCATGGCCGAAATCTCTTTCACTAAGCGGAAATGGCAAGCGGTCCTGCGAAAAGTACAAGTGACCGGTCCGGCGTGACCGTGGGGAGCGATCGATCAGGAGGGAATCGGTTCCGCCGGCTGTTTCTGCTTGGTCGACAAAGACCGGAAAGCCTTCGGCGCGCAGCCGTATTCCTCTTTGAACAGCCGGTTGAAATAAGAGACGTTGCCGTAACCGACCGAATACGCGATCTCCGAAACGGTCGCGCCATTGTCCTCGGCCAGCAAACGGCCCGCCTCCGTCAGCCGCAATTTATTCAGGTAACCGGTGAAGGTCATGCCCAGTTCTTTTTTGAGCAGGTCGTTGACTTTGGAGCGATTCACCCCGGTCCCGACGACCACGGACTCCAGATCCAGTTCCGCATCGGCGTAGTTGGTCGCGACGAATTGCAATACCGAAGCCTTTTCCTTGTCCTTGGATGACTCCAGGATCAATTGACGGTAGGCGATCAGCGGCAGATCGTTCTTCTTTTTCGACTCCAGGCTGGCGATCAAGGCCCGCGCGAGGCTGCGGAAAAACCACAGGCCAAACGCGCTCCAGCTGGCCAGCAGGACGACGGCCAGCGCGGCGATATAGCGGTAGTCGCGGCCATGCAGTGTGAATTCGCTGATTTCCACCCGGGAAGCGACGTCGCGGGGACTTTGAAAACTGGTGCCGAAGACGATTTTCGATATCTTGTCCAGCTTGTAGTCCTGCAGCGATACCGGCAGCTTGTGCAAGGAGAACCACCACTCGGGCATGGTCAGCCGGGACAGGTCCACCGCCACCGGCACGCCGGCCTCGTTACAGGAGAAAAAGCTTTGCGGCGTTCTATAGGTCGGGAAATCACCCACCCTGGAGATCTTGTCGTCGAAGGCCAGCATGCCGAAGATGAGCGAATTGGCCGGCGCGCATTTGGCGAGGAAGGTGGCGCTGGTGTACTTCGACCAGTCGACCTGCGCCAGCCGGTCCTGCCGATCGTTCAGCAACAGCGTCGCGGCGGCGAATGGATATTCGATCGCCGTGGTCAGCTGGAAATCATAACGCAGCCGTTCGCCGTCGGGATCATGCATCCGGATGGTCGACGTTCCGCGCCAGGGGGCGTCCGTTTCGCCGACGCTGCGCCAGTGCGTGCGGTCTTGGAGCGGCGCCAGCACGGTCACCGACAGATAGCTCCGGTAAATGAACAACGCCGCCAGCAAGGCGTCCGCCACCACGAGGAAAATCAGCGCGAGGAGCGCCTTCTTATAAAACGTCTGCATCTGCCTTGGTTGGTTGTTGGTCTCGAGGCAATACATCATATGCAGCCGATTAAATAAATGCAAACTGTTCTCAATATATCACATACAATTAATGCGCATAAAGTTCCACCTGCGTGACTGAACGCAGCTTTTTAACCATTTGTGATGACGACATGATGAACATAAAGATAGTGAGCGCGCTGCTGGGATTAAGCTTGACCAGCGGCGCTGCGCTGGCGCTCCAGAGCCCCGACAAACAACTGGATGTTGCCGTAAAAATCAATCCGGACAGTACCTTATCGTACAGCGTGCACCGCAACGGCCAACCGGTGCTGCTGCCATCGCCGCTTGGTCTGACGTTGGCGGACGCGGATTTCTCGCGCGGCCTTCGCTTGGTGAAAACTTCGGCGGTCAAAGCGATCTCCGACAAGTATGCAATGGCGGTGGGCAAGCGCTCCGCCATCCACTACCGCGCCAATGAGCAAGTGTTCTCCATCGTCAATTCCGCCGGGTACAAGATGGATGTGGCGTTCCGCGTGTCCGACGATGGCGTGGCCTTCCGCTATGTCGTCGCCGATGCGCGGATTCCCGTCAAGCGCTTTCTCGGCGAAACGACCGGTTTCGCTTTCAATCCGAAGGCGCGCGCCTTCCTCCAGCCGATGGCGGTGGCCAAGACCGGGTTCGGTAAAACCAACCCGTCCTACGAGGAGCGTTACCAGGTCGACATTCCGGTGGGCCAGCCCGCGCCGTTGAAGGCAGGCTGGGTGTTCCCGGCGCTGTTCAAGAGCGGTGACACTTGGGTGGCGCTGACCGAAGCCAACATGAACGGCAGCTTCCACGCCTCGCGCCTCGCCACCGAGGCGCCCGGCGGCGTCTACCGCATCGACGTGCCGACGCCACCGGAGGTCTTCACGAATGGCAGGCTGCTGGCGGAAACCGCCGGCCCCCTGGTCACCCCTTGACGTGTGGTCGCGGTGGGGTCGCTTAACGCCGTGATGGATTCCACACTCGGCACCGACCTGGCGGCGCCGGCCATCGCGTTCGACCGAAAATTGATCCAGCCCGGACACGCGTCCTGGAGCTGGCCGCTATTGAAGGACGAGTTCACCGTATTCGACGTGCAGAAGAAGTTCATCGACTACGCGGCGGACATGAAATGGAACCACACCCTGGTCGACGCGGAATGGGACCGGCAGATCGGTTACGAGAAGATGGCCGAATTGGCGCGCTACGCCGGCACCAGGGGCGTGAACCTGCACGTCTGGTACAACTCCGCCGGCGCATGGAACGACGCGCCGCAGACGCCGCGCGACAAGCTGCTGACGCACGATGCGCGCGTGAAGGAATTCGCACGCCTGCGCGGAATGGGCGTCAACGGGGTGAAGATCGATTTCTTCGGCGGCGACGGCGTCTCGATGATCCGCTACTACGTCGATATCCTGAAGGACGCGGCCAACGCGGGGCTGCTGGTGAACTTCCACGGCGCGACCCTGCCGCGCGGATTGCAGCGCACCTACCCCAACCTGATGACGGTGGAGGCGATTCGCGGTTTCGAGTTCACCACCTTCGACCAGGGCGACCATGACGCCGTGCCCGCCCACGCGGTGAACGCGGCCATGATCCGCAACCTGTTCGACCCTATGGACTTCACGCCCATGGTCTTCGGCGACATGGGCAAGATCAAGCGCATCACCCGCAACGGCTTCGAGCTGGCCCAGTCGGTGCTGTTCCTGTCGGGTATCCAGCATTTCGCCGAGATTCCCGAGGGGATGGCCACGGTGCCCGAGTATGTCAGGAGTTTTCTGCGCTCGCTGCCGCGCAAATGGGATGACAGCCGATTCCTCGCTGGCTATCCCGGCACCCATGTCGTCGTTGCCCGCAAGGCCGGCGCCAGCTGGTATGTGGCGGGGATCAACGCCGATGAAAGCGAGCGCACGGTCGAGCTGGACCTCTCCTTCATCGGCGACCGCAAGGGCGCCATGATTAGCGATGGCGCCGACCAGCGCGAATTCAGCCAAGCGGAGCTGCGGAGCGGCCAGGCGCGCGTGACGCTGAAACCACGCGGCGGCTTCGTCGCGGTATTTCGCTGATCTTGAAGCGACTGCGGCGCGGCGGCAATGGATGCCGTCGCGCCGCGTTGGGAACCCTCAATCCATATGGAACACGGCGGGCATCATCGCCCAGTGCTCGCCCTCGGCGCGGCTCGCCAGCGGCAGCTGGCAAGGCTCGCAGAAGGTCCACCAGCGGCGCGTCTCCGGGTCGGCGGCGACGGCGCGCATGTCGGCGTCGAAATCGTCGCCGTGGTACTCCCAATAGCCGAACAGCAGGTTCTCCGGCTCGCGCAGGAAGATCGTGTAGTTGCGCACGTTCGCGGCGGCCAGCGTGGCCAGCACCTGCGGCCACACGGCCGCGTGCAGGGCCTTGTATTCATCGATCTTATCGGCGGCTATCCCGATCACCATGCCCATGCGTTCCATCGTCCGTCCTTGTTCCATGTTTTGTAAAAAATGCCGCGCCGCGCCAAGCCGAGCCGCGCTCAGGCGTTGAGCGTGATGAAGCCGCCGTCGATCGGATAGTCGCTGCCGGTGATGAAGGAAGCCTCGTCGCTGCACAGGTACAGCGCCAGCGCGGCCACCTCCTCCGGCCGCGCCATGCGGCCGATCGGCTGCGTCTTCGACAGCCGCTCGAACATCTCCGCCTCCTGGCCAGGGTAGTTCTTGGCCAGGAAGCCGTCGACGAACGGGGTGTGCACGCGGCCCGGCGAGATCGAATTGCAGCGGATGCCGTCGCCCAGATAGTCCTTCGCCACCGACAGGGTCATCGCCATCACCGCGCCCTTGGCGGTGGAATAGGCGAAGCGCTCCGGCACCGCCACCCACGCCGCCACCGACGCCATATTGAGAATGACGCCGCCGCCGTTCTCCTTGAGCAGCGGTATCGCCGCGTGCAGGCAGTTGTAGGCGCCCTTGACGTTGACGCCGATGACGCGGTCGAAGTCCTCTTCGGCGGTGTTGTCGGCCTTGCCGACATGCGCGACGCCTGCGTTGTTGATCAGAATGTCGATCGGCCCGATCGCCGCGAAGCAAGCGCGCACCTGCGCCTGTTGCGTCACGTCGCAGGTCTGCGCGGCGGCGCGGCCGCCCTCCTCCGCGATCTCGCGCAGCACTTGCGCGCCCGCGTCCGCGCCGATGTCGAGGATGTGCACCGACGCGCCGCGCCGTGCGAACAGCATGGCGATGGCGCGGCCGATGCCGCTGCCGCCGCCGGTGACGACGGCCGTTTTGCCGGTCAGTTCAAACATGTGCGATGCTCCCTGTCGATGTGGCGGTTGCCTCCGCCGGCGCTGCCTGAAGCACGTTCCGCGCGAACCAGCCGATCACGAGAAAGCACAACAGCGGCGCGGCGTAGCCGTACTGGAGATTGTGGGTGATGTCGCTGATGGCGCCGAACAGCAGCGGCAGCACCGCGCCGCCGACGATGGACATGACGATCAAGCTGCTGCCCATCTCGGTGTCGGCGCCGGCATCGCGGATGCCGAGCGAGAAAATGGTGGGGAACATGATGGACATGAAGAACGCGATGCCGATCACCGCCACCAGGCTGGCGGTGCCGCTGGCGAACATCGCCACCGCGCACAGCGCCACGCTGGCCAGCGAATAGACCAGCAGCAGGCGCGCCGGCGCGATGTATTTCATCAGGCAGGTGCCGGCGAATCGGCCGACGACGAACGCGGTGCCGCAGCCCCAGCCCAGGTAATCGGCCGCCGCGATCTGCGACACGCCGGCCGCCCTGGTCGCGTACAGGATGAAGAAGCTGAACACGCACACCTGCGCGCCGACATAGAAGAATTGCGCGACGACGGCGCGCCGGATCGACGAACGCCGCCACGCCCGCATGACCGCCCCCTTGGCGGGCGCCGGCTGGACGTTGTCGGCGGCGGCGCCGATGGCCGGCACCTTGAGGAAGAAGAACACCACCGCGATGGCGGCGATGACCAGCGCGATCGCCAGGTAGGGCCCCTTGACGCTGGCCGCCTCCGTCGCCAGCGCGGCCTGGCGCGCGCCTTCGGACATGGCCTGCAACTGCGCGTCGCTGTGGCCCTCGACCAGGATCAGGCGGGCGCCGGCGATGGGCGCGAGCATGGCGGCCAGGCCGTTGAACGATTGCGCCAGGTTCAAGCGCTGGGTGGCGCGCTCGGGCTTGCCCAGCAGGGTGACATAGGGATTGGCCGCCGTTTCCAGCACCGTCAGCCCGCAGGCGATGACGAACAAGGCGCCCAGGAAGAATATATAGCGGTGCGTGTCGGCGGCCGGGATGAACAGCAGCGCACCGACCGCGAACAGTCCCAGGCCGCACAGCATGGTGTTCTTGTAGCCGGCCTTGCGGATCAACAGGCCGGCCGGCAGCGCCATCACGAAATATGCGATGAACACCGCCGAATCGACCAGCGCGGCCTCCAGCACGGTCAGGCTGAACGATTTCCGCAGATGGGGAATCAGGATCGGATCGAGGTTATGGACGAAGCCCCACATGAAAAACAGCGAGGTGATCATCACGAAGGCGAACTTGTAGGTCTGCCGGTTGGATTGTTCGGTCATTGCCTTGTTGTCTCCATCTTGTATCCCTGCTTGTATCCCTGCGGCGCCTGGTTTTTTTGTGCGCCGTGGACTTTAATTGTCGATCAGCTCCGGATTCCAGGCGTGGACGGTCTGGTTTTGCTGGCCCAGGCCCTCGATGCCCAGCGCCATGCGGTCGCCCGGGCGCAGGTAGATCGGCTCCGGCTTTTGCCCCAGGCCGACGCCGGGCGGCGTGCCGGTGCTGATCACGTCGCCCGGGTTGAGCGTCATGAAGCGGCTGATGTAGCTGACCAGGTGGGCCACCGTGAACACCATCGTGCGGGTGTTGCCGGTCTGGTAGCGCTTGCCGTTCACGTCCAGCCACATGGCCAGGTTCTGCGGGTCCGGCACTTCGTCGGTGGTGACCAGCCACGGTCCGACCGGACCGAAGGTGTCGCAGCCCTTGCCCTTGTCCCACTGGCCGCCGCGTTCGAGCTGGTACTCGCGCTCGGACAGGTCGTTGACCACGCAATAGCCGGCCACGTGGTCGAGCGCGTTCCCGATGTCCACGTAGCGCGCGCGGGTGCCGATCACCACGCCCAGCTCCACTTCCCAATCGCTCTTGACCGAGCCGCGCGGCAGCACCACCGGATCGTTGCAGCCGATGATGGCGCTGGTGGCCTTGGTGAACAGCACCGGCTCGGCCGGCACGTCCATCCCCGATTCGGCCGCGTGGTCCGAATAGTTCAGGCCCACGCAAATGAGCTTGCCGATGTCGGCCACGATGGGGGCCAGGCGGCCCGGTTCGGCGACCACCGGCAGCGACGCCGGATCGATCGCGGCCAGCAGCTTCAGGCTGTTCTTGCCTAGGTAGGCCGACGTCAGGTCCGGCAGCGCGACGGACAAATCGCGCACGACGCCTTGAGCGTCGCACAGGCCTGGTTTTTCGTGGCCCTTGGGGCCGAAGCGCAGCAATTTCATTGGTTTCCTTTATACGTCACGTCAAAACAGCTTGAAACAATCGGGTAAAAACGGGTAAATACGGCGAAGCTCACGCGCCCTTGGGCGTGGGCGCGCCGGCGGCGATCAATCCATCGCGCGCCAGCGCGTCCCACAAGGCGGCGGGCAGCGGCCGCGCGAACCACTGCGCGTTCTGGCGCAACTGCGCAGCGCTTTGGGCGCCGGGGATGCACGACACCACCGCCGGATGGGCCATCGGGAACTGCAGCGCGGCCGCCTGCAGCGGCACGCCGGCCCGCGCGCACACCGCCGCGATGGCGTCGACGCGGTCGACGATGTGCGCCGGCGCGTCCTCGTAGTTGAATTTGCGGGTGCCGGCCAGGATGCCGGAGTTGAACGGACCGCCGATCACGATGCCGACGCCGCGCCGCGCGCAGGCGTCCAGCAGCGCCAGCGCGCCCTGTTCGAGCAGCGTGTAGCGCCCGGCCAGCAGCGCGCAATCGAGATCGCACACCTCCATCGCCTCGGCGACCGCCTCCCATTCGTTGACGCCAAGGCCGATGGCGCCGACCGCCCCCTCGTCGCGCAGTGCCGTCAGCGCGCGGAAGCCGCCGCCGTCCGTCAACTGCTCCCAATAGCGCGCGTGCAGGTCGCCGTGGGTGGCGCGGCCGATATCGTGCACGTACAGGATGTCGACGCGGTCCACGCCCAGGCGCTGCAGGCTGTCCTCGTGCGAGCGCATGACGCCGTCGTACGAATAGTCGTAGTGCGGCCGGAACGGCAACGGCTCGGCCCAGCCGGATTCGCCGGGCTCCACACCGGCGTCGGGCCGCATCAGGCGACCCACCTTGGTGCTGAGCACATAGCCGTCGCGCGCGCGCGCGCGCAGCGCCTCGCCCAGCCGCCGCTCCGACAGCGTGTAGCCGTAATAAGGCGCGGTGTCGAAATAGCGGATGCCCAGGTCCCACGCGGCATCGACGATGGCGCGGGCATCGGCCTCGCCGACGGCCTGGTACAGCCCTCCGAGCTGCGCGCAGCCCAGCCCCAGGCCGGTCAGCGCAATGTCGCGGCGCGCCAGCTTGCGCGGCGCGCCCGGGTGCGGATTGGCCTCCATGCTAGGCCGCTTTCAAGGGGAAGCATCCGGGACCGGACGCTTCGAACTGCTTATAGGTGAGGATGAACTCCTGGTGCCCCAGCGCCTCCGAGCAGCTCTGCGCGCCGTTGGCCACGCCCACCACCAGTTCGACGATCTCGCTGCCGACCTGCTCCAAGGTGGCCTCGCCGTTGAGGATGCGGCCGGCGTTGACGTCCATGTCCTCGGCCAGGCGTTCGTAGGTTGCCGGGTTTGCGCACACCTTGATCACCGGCGCGATCGCCGAGCCGACCACCGAGCCGCGCCCGGTGGTGAACAGCGTGAGGTGGGCGCCGCAGGCGATCAGTTCCACGATCTCGGCGTTGTCCGAGATATTGGGGAAGCCGAAACGCACCTCGCCGTCCGGCACCACGTCCAGCAGATACAGGCCGCCGCCTTCGGGCTGGTCGCCCGGTTTGAGGATGCCGCTGATCGGCGAGGCGCCGCTTTTGGCGTAGGCGCCGAGCGACTTTTCCTCCTGCGTCGTCAGGCCGCCGTCGGCGTTGCCGGGGGCGAAGCTGCCGTGGCCGAGCACCGTGTAGTAGTGCGCCGCCTTGTTCACGCAGGCGACGATGGCGTCGCCCAGCTCCGGCGTGGCGGCGCGCCGCTTCATGTGGAACTCGCAGCCCACCAGTTCACCGGTCTCCTCGAAGATGCAGGCGGCGCCGGCCGCGACCAGCTGGTCGAAGGCCACGCCGACGGCCGGGTTGGCGGTGATGCCGCTGGTGCTGTCGGAGCCGCCGCAGATGGTGGCCACCACCAGTTCGTCGAGGCGCATCGGCACGCGCTGTTGCGGCGCCAGCGCCTCGCGCGCCCAGCGCACCCATTCGATGCCGTCGGCGACACTGGTGCGCGTGCCCCGGTTCTGCTGGATGGTGAGTGTGTGCACCGGCCGGCCGCTGGCGGCGGCCTCCTCCTCCAGGCCGCGCCGGTTGAAACTCTCGCAGCCGAGCGAGACGATCAACGCGGCGCCGACGTTGGGGTGGGTGACCAGGCGCCGCATCATCGTATCGGCGTAGTCGTTCGGATAGCAGCCGGGGAAGCCGATCAGGTGCACCTCCTCGCCGGGAAACGCGTTGACGATCAGGCGCGCCACGTGGTGGGCGCATTCGACGGTGTAGGCCACGACGACGACGTTGCGGATGCCCTTGCGGCCGTCGGCGCGCGGATAGCCATGCAGCGCCGGCAGGGAGGTGTTGGTCATCAGTGGGTGCTCCCGATGAAGGAATGGGCGTCCGACGCCAGGGTGTAGGTCGGGATGTAGTCGCTGACCAGGTTATGCGTGTGCAGCATGGCGCCGGACGCCACGTCGGCTGTCACGGTGCCGATGATGGCGCCGTAGCGCAGCACCTTGTCGCCGGCCTTGAGCGCGCCGCGCGCGACCTTGTAGCCCAGCGGGACGTCCTCCGGCAGGATGACGGGCGCGCCGTCGATCTCCAGCGCCTCGCCGGCCGCCAGCGGGACGCGCGCGATCAGGCAGTTGTCTTCCGGCGACATCAATAGCAGGCGCGACGCCTGGGTATCTGGCATGGGTGCTTCTCCGGGTCGGTATGGGATGAGTAAAAATCAAGTGTTTTCAATATATCGCAAACCTTGCGATTATTGGCGATAAAAATGTAAATCACTCAAAAACATAATAGAACGTATAAAATTTAATACTCGAATGTACTTGATATATTCGATACACTCAAGGTATAACTTAACATATCACTATCCTTACCCGGAAAATCTCATGATGAAAACCGTTGTCTGCCTGTCCCCGGGCGCGCTGGAACTGGTGGAGCGTCCGCTACCCCGGGCGGCGGCCGGCGAGGTGCTGCTGCGCGTGCGCCGCATCGGCCTGTGCGGCACCGATATGCATATCTTCCGGGGCACCCAGCCCTTCCTGCAATATCCGCGCGTGATGGGCCACGAACTGTCCGGCGAGATCGTCACCGCGCCCGAAGGCAGCGAGCTGGCGCCCGGCGACCAGGTGTACGTGATGCCCTACCTGTCCTGCGGCACCTGCGTGGCCTGCCGCCAGGGCAAGACCAACTGCTGCACCAACATCCAGGTGCTGGGCGTGCACCGCGACGGCGGCATGGCGGAGTACCTGGCGCTGCCCGAGCGCTTCGTGTTCAAGACCGACGGCATCTCCCTCGACGACGCGGCCATGCTGGAATTCCTGGCCATCGGCGCCCACGCCGTGCGCCGGGGCGGCGTGGGCGCCGGCCACAAGGTGCTGGTGGTCGGCGCCGGTCCGATCGGCATCGCCGTGGCTCTCTTCGCCCGCCTCAACGGCGGCGGCGTGACGGTGCTCGACGGACGCGCGGACCGCCTGGCGTTTTGCCGCACCGCGCTGGGCATCGAACAGACGGTCGCGGTCGACGGCGAAGACAAGGACCGCCTGTCGGCGCTGACCGGCGGCGATTTTTTCGACGTCGTGTTCGACGCCACCGGCAACGTCAAGGCGATGGAGCGCGGCCTGGAATTCGTCGCCCACGGCGGCACGTATGTGCTGGTGTCGATCGTGCTGGACCGCATCTCCTTCGCCGATCCCGAATTCCACAAGCGCGAGACCAGCCTGCTGGGCAGCCGCAACGCCACCGCCGAGGACTTCCGCACGGTGCTTGCGGCGATGAAGGCCGGCCATGTGCCCACCGGTTTGATGAACACGCACCGCGCCACCCTGGCTGAATTCATCGACGTGCTACCGCGCTGGATGGACCCGGCGGCCGGCGTCATCAAAGCCATCGTCGAGGTGTAAATGACGTCGCCCATACTGCAATTCGGCACCAGCCGCTTCCTGCAGGCGCACGTGGACCTGTTCGTCCACCAGGCGCTGGAACAAGGACAGGCGCTGGGCCGGATCACCGTGGTGCAAACCACCGACAGCCGCGCCAGCGCCAGACGGGTGGAGGCCTTCAACGCGCCTGGGGGCTACCCGGTGCGCATTCGCGGCCGCGCCGGTGACATGGTGATCGAGCAGGAGCAGCGCGTCACGGCGATCGAAACTGGACTGCACGCGGACCGCGACTGGGCCGCGATCCGCGAACTGGCCGCCACCTCGGTACGGGTGATCGTCTCGAACACCGGCGACCGTGGCTACGAACTCTCCGACCATGATGGACCCGCGCTGCTGGAAGCGCCGACGGCGCCGCGCGGCTTCCCCGCGAAGCTGCTGGTGCTGCTGCACCAGCGCTACGTGCGCGGCGCGGCGCCGGTGACGCTCTACCCGTGCGAGCTGGTCACCAACAACGGCGACGTGCTGCGCGACGTGGTGCGCCAGCTGGCCCGCTCGTGGGGCCTGGACGGCGGCTTCATCGCCTATCTGGGCACGGGCTGCGTGTGGGTCAATTCGCTGGTGGACCGCATCGTCTCCGAGGCGATCGAGCCGGCCGGCGCGGTCGCCGAACCTTACGCCATCTGGGTGATCGAAGCGAAAAGGAAGATGGTGCTGCCATGCACCCATCCGCAAATCGTCGTCACGGACAAGCTGGAACCGTACGAGCGGCGCAAGCTGTTCCTGCTCAACCTGGGCCACACCTTCCTGGCCGAGCACTGGCTGCAGTACCAGCGGCCGAAGGACGAGACGGTGCTGCAGGCCATGTCCGATCCCAAACCGCGCGCCGAGCTCGAAGCGCTGTGGGAACAGGAGGTGCTGCCCGTGTTCGACGCGCTGGGCGAGGCCGACACCGCGCGGGACTACCTGGCGCAGGTGCGCGATCGCTTCTGCAATCCCTTTCTCGCCCACCGGCTGGCGGACATCGCCCAGAACCACGAGGAAAAGAAACGCCGCCGCCTGCGCCCCGTGGTGGCGCTGGCCAACGAGCTGCAATTGCCGCTGGCGCAGCCGCGCCTGCGCGCGGCGCTGAGACTGGCGGCGGCATGAGCGGGCGCGATCCAATTCGATCCAGGTCCGGGCGCGTCGACGCCCACCAGCATTTCTGGCAACTGGCCGCGCGCGCCGGCGCATGGCCGCCGCCGTCGCTCGCGCCCATCCATCGCGATTTCCACCCGGACGATCTGGCCGACCTGCTGTATCAAAACGGCGTCGCCGCCACGGTGCTGGTGCAATCCCTGCCCGACGAGGCGGACACCCGCTTCCTGCTGGACCTGGCGGACCGCCACGCCTTCATCGGCGCGGTGGTGGGCTGGGTGGACCTGAAGGCGCCCGACGCCGCCGGGCGCATCGCCGCCCTGGCCGCCCATCCCAAGCTGCGCGGCCTGCGGCCCATGCTGCAGGACCTCGACGACGACGGCTGGATCGACGATCCCGCCGTCACGCCGGCGGTCGACGCCATGCTGCGCCACGGCCTGCGCTTCGACGCGCTGGTGCTGCCGCGCCACCTGCCGTCGCTGCTGGCGTTCGCGCGCCGCCACCCCGGGCTGCCGATCGTGATCGACCATCTGGCCAAGCCGGTCATGGGCGCCGTTGCCGACGCGCGCTGGCTGCACGACATGGAGCGCCTGGCCGCCGAGCCGCAGGTGGAATGCAAGCTGTCGGGCATGGTCACCGAGGCGGGCCCCGGCTGGACGGTGGAACAACTGGCGCCCTATGCGCGCCATGTGCTGGAGGTGTTCGGGCCGGAGCGCGTGATGTGGGGCAGCGACTGGCCTGTGCTGCGGCTGGCGGCCGATTACACGGCGTGGGTGGATGCCAGCGAAGCGCTGCTCGCCCATCTGGACCCGGCACAGCGGGACGCGGTATTCGGCCGGAACGCCGTGCGCTTCTACGGCATCGCGCGGACGGTGGCGGCATGAACGGCTTTCAGCCACAGGCCACGCGCCCGGCCGAACCGCGCATGTACCGGGTGGTGGCCGAGCGCATCCAGGAGCTGATACGGGAGCAGCGGATGGAACCCGGCGAGCGACTGCCGTCGGAGCGGGAATTGGCGGCGTCGCTGCGGGTAAGCCGCGCCTCATTGCGCGAAGGGCTGATCGCGCTGGAGCTGGGCGGCGTGGTCGAGGTGCGCGGGGGTTCCGGGGTGTATGTCAGCGAACGTGCGACCTCCCTGGCCGAAGTGCCTGAAGCCGGCCCGGGACCGTTCGAAGTACTGTCCGCGCGCGGCGTGATCGAGACCGAGGTGGCGGCGATGGCCGCGAAGAACGCCTCCCCCGACGCGCTGAGCGCCATCCTGGCGGCGTTGCTGGAGATGGAGCGCAGCCACGAGGACCGCTCCAGCAACGAGCAGGCCGACCGCAATTTTCATCTGGCGATCGCGCGCGCGACCGGCAACACGGCTCTGGTGGGCGTGATCGACTACCTTTGGCGCCAGCGCAGCAGCCTGTGGCATCGCTTGAAGCAGCACTATCGGACCGAGGAACTGCGCATCTCGACCTTGTCGGACCACCGCGCGATCCACGACGCCATCGCCGCGCGGGATGCCCCCGGCGCGCGCAAGGCGATGCGCCAGCACCTGGAACGCGTCACCCGTACGTTCGCCGGTGGCGGCAGCTGAGTACCCTGCCGCGTTTAGCCGCCGACGGAGCATGGCGGATTACGCTGCGCTAATCCGCCCTACGTGTTTCAGATATCCGGCACGTGTTGCGGTCGCCGCACGCGATTGAAATATCCGGTGATGCCATTGTCTGCGGACCACGGTTCCACGTAGGGCGGATTAGCCGGCACGGCGTAATCCGCCACGAACCGCCACTAGCCCCTCAAAAATTACAGTAATTGATTCAGCTTTGTGACCTTGATGTCGGCCACCTCGCCGATGGTCTTGACCAGCTCCAGAAAATGCGGCGTCGTTTCGTGCAGCGCATGCGCTTCGGCGTCGTCCCAGGCTTCCAGCATGACGAAGGTCGCCGGATCGCCCAGATCCTGATGCAGGTCGTAGCGGATGCAGCCCGCTTCGGCGCGGCTCGGCGGCACGATTTGGTCCAGCGCGGACCGCACCAGCAGCTCGGAACCCGAATGGGCGGTAATGGTGGCGACAATAATCAGATCTGACATGTTCTATCCTGTGGGAATGTTGAGACTCTTATAATTGGGGCTGTTTGCCAAACCAAAAGCCCTCGCCGCGAGTATCGGCCCGGCGGAGGAGCAATAATGTATGGTATGTTCGAAAGTTGTCGATAACAAAACCAATTGGAGACTGAATGGCCTACCCGGGACAATTCACGCGGGCCGCGCTCGCCATCGCCGTCGCGCTGACATGGTCGCAATCGGCCGCCATCGCCGCGCCAAAACTGCCGGAAACCGTGCTGTTCGGCGTCGCCTACTACGACGAGTACACCCCGGTCGACAGGATCGACGAGGACGTGCGCATGATGAAGGAAGCCGGCATCAGCGTCGTGCGCATCGCCGAATCGACCTGGGGCACGCTGGAACGCAGCGAAGGCGTGTTCGACTTCACCCACGTCGACCGCATGCTGGCCGCCTTCGACAAGGCCGGCATCAAGGTTATCGTCGGCACGCCGACCTACGCCATCCCCACCTGGCTGGCGCGCCAGCATCCCGACGTGCTGGTGACCACCCCCAAAGGCCGGGCCGACTACGGCCCGCGCCAGAACATGGACATCACCAACCCGGACTTCCGCCGCGCCGCCGAACGGGTGATCGTCAAGCTGATCGACCACGTCAAGGACCACCCGGCCGTCATCGGCTACCAGGTCGACAACGAGACCAAGGCCTACTTCACCAGCGGCCCGAACGTGCAGGCCGCCTTCGTGGCCGCCATGCGCAAGAAGTTTCCGGACCTGGAACAACTCAACAAAGCCTTCGGCCTGGATTACTGGAGCAACCGCATCAATAGCTGGGAGGATTTCCCGTCGGTGAACGGCTCCATCAACGCCAGCCTGTCCAACGCCTTCGCCGACTTCCAGCGCGGCCTGGTCACCGAGTACCTGACCTGGCAGGCCGGCTTGGTGCGCGCCCGCGCCCGCCCCGAGCAGTTCATCACCCAGAACTTCGATCTGGGCTGGAAGGACCATTCGTACGGCGTGCAGCCCGAGGTCAACCACTGGGAGGCCGCCAAACCGCTCGACGTCGCCGGCATCGACATCTACCACCCCAGCCAGGACAAGCTGACCGGCGCCGAGATCGCCTTCGGCGGCGACCTGACCCGCTCGCTGCGCAACGGCCAGAACTATCTGGTGATGGAGACGCAGGCGCAAGGCTTCTCTCACTGGACGCCCTACCCCGGCCAGTTGCGCCTGCAGGCGTTCAGCCACCTGGCCAGCGGCGCCAACATGGTCGCTTACTGGCATTGGGCGACCACCGCCAACGCCATCGAGACCTATTGGCGCGGGGTACTGTCGCAGGACTACCAGCCGAACGAGGTCTACGCCGAGGCCAAGACCATCGGCGCCGACCTGCAAAGGCTGGGACCGAAACTGGTCAACCTGCGCAAGAAAAACCAGGTCGCGCTGTACGTCAGCAACACCGCGCAGGCCGGCTTCGACGCCTTCAAGGTCAACGTGGCGGGCAAGAGCTTGAGCTACAACGAGGCGGTGCGCCCCTACTACGACGCGCTGTACCGGATGAACGTCGAAGCCGACATCCTGTCGCCATCGTCCACCGCCGCGCTGTCGGACTACAAACTCATCGTGGTACCGTCGCTGTACGCGGCCAGCGACGCCGAGATCGCCAGACTGAACGACTACGCCAAGGCCGGCGGGCGCGTGCTGTACACCTTCCGCAGCGGCTTCTCCGACGAGAACACCAAGGTGCGCTACGCGGTGCAGCCGGGGGCCATCAGCGAGGCGGCGGGTGTGCGTTACAGCCAGTTCACCAACCCGGTGGATGTGACGCTGGACGGCGATCCGTTCAAGGTCGGCAAGCAGGACAACCAGGCGCGCTGGTGGATGGAGTTCGCGACGCCGACCACCGCCAAGGTGCTGGCGCGCTACAAGCATCCGTCGTGGCCGAACTACGCGGCCGTCACGCGCAACAGCTACGGCAGCGGCGAGGTGACGTACGTCGGCTTCATGCCGACCGACGCGGTGATCGGCAAGATCGTGGCCGAGCAGGTGGAACGCGCCGGCATCGCGCTGCCGCAGGCGCGCTACCCGCTCATCGTCCGTGGCGGCACGCTACAGAACGGCAACGGGGTGCGTTACTTGCTAAACTATTCGGCCAAGCCGCAGCGCGTCAGCTACACCTACGCCAACGGCACCGAGCTGCTGTCGGGACGCGCGGTGAAGCGCGGCCAGGCGCTGGAGCTCGAGCCCTGGGGCGTGGCCATCGTCGAGGAACGCCGACCTTAGTCGGCGCGGCGCCGATTCCGGCCACGATCTTGCAACGACTTTCGAGGAGCACGCATGGCCGCATCGAACGCAAAATCGACTATCCGGGTGGGCATCGGCGGCTGGGATTTCGCGCCGTGGCGAGAGACGTTCTATCCCAAGGACGTGCCGCAAAAAAAGGCGCTCGAATACGCCAGCCGGCACGTCACCAGCATCGAAATCAACGGCACCTTCTACCGCACCGCCAAGCCCGAACATTTCGCCTCGTGGAACGCGCAAACGCCGGACGATTTCATCTTCTCCGTCAAGGCCAGCCGCTACGCCACCAACCGCAAGGTGCTGGGCGAGGCGGGCGAATCGATCGAACGCTTCATCGGCAGCGGCCTGGCGGAACTGGGCGACAAACTCGGCCCCCTGCTATGGCAACTGGCGCCGACCAAACAGTTCGATCCGGACGACCTGGAAGCGTTCTTCAAACTGCTGCCGGCCAAACTGGGCACGTGCAAGCTGCGCCACGTGCTCGACACCCGCCACGACAGCTTCATGTGCGCCGACTACGTCAAGCTGGCGCGCAAGTACAAGGTCGCCAGCGTGTTCACCGACTCGCCCAAATTCCCCTCCTTCGCCGACGTCACCGGCGATTTCGTCTACGCCCGCTTGATGAACGCGCAAAGCGAACAAGTGACCGGCTACACCAAGCCGGCGCTGAAGAAATGGGCGGCGGTCGCGCAGCAATGGCAGGCCGGCGCGCTGCCGCCGGAACTGCCGTATGCGGAGCCGCCGCCTTCGACATCCAAGGCCGGCGACAAGGCGCGCGCGGTGTTCGTCTACTTCATCAACGGGGCCAAGGAACGCGCGCCCGCCGCCGCCCAGCACTTGATCGGACTGCTGTGAGCGCGGCCCGATTGAACGCAAATTGAAAGCCGAATTGAATGCCGGCCATTGCTCTTGGTAAAATACGTCTTTGGGCGCTGCCCGCATACGCATTTGAAAGTCAGATATGAACTCATCCAACGCATTCGCCGGCAGCCTGTTCATGGTGGTGGCGCCATCGGGCGCCGGCAAGTCGACGCTGGTCAACGCGCTGCTGGCGCAGGAACCGACGATCAAACTGTCGATTTCGACCACCACGCGCGCGCCGCGTCCGGGTGAAACCCACGGCAAGGAATACTACTTCACCAACGCCGAGGATTTCGTCGCGCGCGCCGACGCCGGCGAGTTCCTGGAGTGGGCCGAAGTGCACGGTAACTACTATGGCACCTCGCGCATCATGGTCGAGCAGCAGATGAAAACCGGCACCGACATCCTGCTCGAAATCGACTGGCAGGGCGCGCGCCAGGTCAAGAAGCAGTTCCCGCAGGCGGCCGGCATTTTCATCCTGCCGCCGTCGATCGACGCGCTCGAACAACGGTTGAAAAAACGCGCCACCGACGAGGCCCACGTGATCACGCGCAGACTGCTGGCGGCCGGCGGCGAAATCGCCCACGCTCCCGAGTTCGAGTATGCTATTATCAATGAAGAATTCGCGGTCGCCCTGTCTGAATTGACGGCGATTGTCAGAGCGGCCCGTTGCCGGTTTGCGCAACAAGCGGCACGCAACACCTCGCTATTTGCCCAATTGGGTATCCACGCTGAATAAATACACAAGATTTTAGGAGTTAAGATGGCCCGTATTACTATTGAAGATTGTCTCAAAACCATTCCGAACCGTTTCCAGCTGACCCTGGCCGCGACCTACCGCGCACGCCAACTGCTGCAAGGCCACACCCCTAAAGTGGAAGCCAAGGACAAGCCGACCGTCGTCGCGCTGCGCGAAATCGCCGCCGGCAAGGTCGGTCTGGAAATGTTGAAAAAGGTCCCAATGTAAGTTGGGCCCGCGTTCCCGAACAATGTGAATGATGGGCGTTGGCAGCAATTGAGCAGCGGTTGAGCAATAGCGCACGCCATCAGGTAGTATTTACATTGACATTCTCATTACGACGGAACGCACACGTATGAATCTGATCCCCGCCGATCCGACACTTAGCGGCAAGCCCCGGTCCAAGCAACCGGGCAAGCAGCCGGCCAAAGCGCCGGCCGCAGCCACGTCGGGCGCCAACGCGGGCGACAGCACCGTCTCGACCATCGCCTCCTCCGCACCAGCCCCCGTTCAACCAGTGATTTCCTCGTCGCCCCTGGCCACGCCCACCCTGACCGCCGGCGTCGCGTCCGTCACGCACCTGACCGAAAAACTGGCCGAGTACATGACACCCGCCGACCTCAAAAAGGTCAAGGAAGCGTACCGTTTCTCGGACGAGATGCACCTGGGGCAGGTGCGCAAATCGGGCGAGCCGTACATCTCGCATCCGATCGCCGTGGCCGAGATCTGCGCCGACTGGAAGCTCGACGCGCAAGCCATCATGGCCGCGCTGCTGCACGACGTGATGGAAGACCAGGACGTCAAAAAGGACGAGTTGATCGAGCGCTTCGGCGCGCCGGTCGCGAACCTGGTCGACGGCCTGTCGAAGCTGGAGAAAATCGAGTTCCAAAGCCAGATCGAGGCGCAGGCGGAGAACTTCCGCAAGATGCTGCTGGCGATGGCGTCGGACGTGCGCGTCATCCTCATCAAGCTGGCCGACCGTCTGCACAATATGCGCACGATGGAGGTCATGGCGCCGGCCAAGAAGGCGCGCATCTCCAGCGAGACGATGGAAGTGTACGTGCCGATCGCGCACCGCCTCGGCCTGAACAACATCTACCGCGAGCTGCAGGACTTGTCGTTCTCGCATCTGTATCCGCTGCGCTACCGCACCCTGGCAAAGGCCGTGAAGGCGGCGCGCGGCAACCGCCGCGAGGTGGTGTCGAAGATCCTCGACTCGGTCAAGACCACCTTGCAGATCGCCGACATCGAGGCGGAGGTCTACGGCCGCGAGAAAACCCTGTACGGCATCTACAAGAAGATGCGCAGCAAGCACCTGTCGTTCTCGCAGGTGCTCGACGTCTACGGCTTCCGCGTGGTGGTCGACAGCTTCCCGAACTGCTATGTCGCGCTGGGCACCCTGCACTCGCTGTACAAGCCGATGCCGGGCAAGTTCAAGGACTACATCGCGATCCGCAAATTGAACGGCTATCAGTCGCTGCACACGACCCTGATCGGCCCATACGGCACGCCGGTCGAGTTCCAGATCCGCACCCAGGAGATGCACCGCACCGCCGAATCGGGCGTGGCCGCGCATTGGCTGTACAAGAACGGCGAGTCGAACCTGTCGGACCTGCAGCAGCGCACCCACGCGTGGCTGCAGTCGCTGCTCGACATCCAGCAGCAGACCGGCGACTCGGCCGAATTCCTCGAACACGTCAAGGTCGACCTGTTCCCCGATTCGGTCTACGTGTTCACGCCCAAATCGAAGATCATCGCGCTGCCGCGCGGCGCCACGCCGATCGACTTCGCCTACTCGATCCACACCGGCATCGGCGACCACACGATCGCGGTCAACATCAACAACGAGCCGGCCTCGCTGCGCACGGAGCTACGCAACGGCGACATCGTCGAAATCGTCACCGACTCGTCGTCGCGCCCCAGCCCGACGTGGCTGTCGTTCGTCCGCACCGGCAAGGCGCGCTCGGCGATCCGCCACCATCTGCGCACCATCAACCTGCCGGAATCGATCACGCTCGGCCAGCAGCTGCTGTCGCAGGCGCTGACGTCGCTGGGCATGAGCGCCGACCTGGAAGACCACCTGATCGAACGGCTGCTCAACGAATCGAGCGCCAAGTCGCTCGACGAACTGTATGCCGACATCGGCATCGGCAAACGCATGGCGGCGCTGGTGGCGCGCCACATCTTCGGCCTGCGCGGCGGCGAATCGGCCAGCGCACCGGTGGACCACAACAGCGCCGCCGAACTCGATCCGGTGACGATCTGCGGCAGCGAGGGCGTGTCGGTGCAATTGGCGCCGTGCTGCCTGCCGATCCCGGGCGACTCGATCGTCGGCCAGTTGCGCCGCGACCAGGGCCTGCTGGTGCACACCAACGACTGCACCCTGGCCAAGCGCCAGAAGATCAAGGAACCGGACCGCTGGATCGCCGTCAAGTGGGGCGCGGAATTGAACCGCCGTTTCGACAGCCGCATCAAACTGTTGATCAACAACGAAAAAGGCATCCTCGCGCGCGTCGCGGCGGAGATCGGCGAGGCCGACGCCAACATCACCTACGTCGGCATGGACGAGGACAAGGAACACGTGCTGCACCAGTTGCGCTTCACGATCCAGGTCAAGGACCGCGTGCACCTGGCGGGCCTGCTGCGCAACGTGCGCCGCGTGGTGGGCGTCAACCGCATCCTGCGCGAGCGCAGCTGAGACGCTGCGCGCGAGAATAAGCTTCCATCTAAACCACGTAGGGCGGATTAGCGCAGCGTAATCGGCCATGCATGCGCCACCGTCGGCGCACGCATGGCCGATTACGGCTGCGCCTAATCCGCCCTACGGTTTACCAATGGATCATACCAATACGCCTTGTTGGCCAGCGGCGTCTGCGCCGGCAGCAACGGATTCTCCAGCCTGAAAATGCGCCGCTTGCGCAAGCCGACCTTCTCGATCACCCCATCGTACGTCTGGTGAAACAACCGGTCCAGGCGACCATCGGCGCTCAGCGCCCGCATGCCGTATTCGAGCCGCTCGGCCAGCCTCCGCTCGCCCGGCGCGACAAAGAAATAACGCGCCAGCGGCATATACAACGCCAGGTCCTCCTCGATGGCCAGCGTCTGGAAAGCCGGCGAATACGCCTCCCGCTCATAGACCGCCTCCTCCACCGAGCGCGGAAAGAACAAAAAGCGCTCGGCCGCCAGCATCGCTTGCAGATTGTGGACCGACGCGCCGGTAACGACCTTGAAACCGTTGTGCAGAAGCACCGGGGTCGAACTCCACTGCCGGCCGGACCCCATCACCAGCTCCTTCAACTGAGGCAACCCCGTCACCGCGCTGAACCGGGCCTGGCGGCGGCCGTCGATCAGAAAGATACGGTAGCCTGAAAACCCCTTGTCGACGGGAATGCGGATCGGGATCAGCTTGCGCTCCCACTCCTCGGTGGTGACCTGCGCGGTCAGGTTGACCATGCCGCCCTTGACCATTTCCTGCATCAGACGGTCCCGCTCCATGATCAGCGGCGAGAAGGTCAGCTCGAAGGGGCCGTACTTCTCCGTGGACGCCTCGAGCGCCGCCCGCAATACGCCCAGCGCGTACCGGTCGCGCAAATCGGGGTTGTTGAAGACAAAATCAGCGCGGTAGGTATCGAGCGCGCGCGCCGGCGGCGCTGCGCCGAACAGCGCCAGCGCCGCCAGCGTGCACAGCATCAGCCGGCGCCCCCTTGCGGACCCGAGGCCGTCATCGCGGCACGGCCTGTTGACAGTTGCCTGTTTCATCATAGTGATTGTGACGGCTTCCCTCATGCGGTTGGCGTGGTAGCGTGCGGGCGCCGGACATTCCTACTTTTGCGGCAGCGGATCGTACCAGTACGCCCTGGTCGACAGCGGCGTGCGCGGCGGCAGGAAGGGATTGTCCAGCCTGAAAATCCGGCGCTTACGCAATCCCGCCTTCTCGATCAGTCCATCGTACGCCTGATGGAACAGCAGGTCCAGGCGCCCGTCGGCGGCGATCGACTGCATGCCGTATTCGAGCCGGGCGGCCAATCGCTGCTGGCTCGGGGAGATAAAGAAATAGCGCGCCAGCGGCATGTACAACGCCAGATCGGTCTCGACGGCCAGCGCCGGGAAATCCGCCGCGAACACGTCCCGCTCGAACAACGCCTCCTCTATCGCGCGCGGAAAGTAGGCGAAGCGCTGCGCGGCCAGCATCGCATGCAGACCGGTGGTCGAGGGGCCTGCCACCACCTCGAAGCCGGCGTTGCGCAACACCGCCGTGGCGCTCCATTGCCGCCCCGATCCCACCGGCAGCACCTGCAGCTGCTGCAGCGTGGTCAGTGCGCTGAACTGCGCCTGGCGCCGGCCGTCGATCAGGAAGATGCGATACCCGGAAAACCCCTTGTCGAGCGGAATGCGGATCGGGATCAGCCGACGCTCCCAATCCACCGACGTGATCTGCGCCGTCAGGTTGACCAGGTCGCCCCGCACCATCTCCAGCATCAGGCGGTCGCGCTCCATGTGGTGCGGCGAAATGCTCAACTCGAACGGGCCGTATTTGGCGCTGGACGCCTCCAGCGCCGCCGTCAGCACCGCCAACGCATAGCGGTCCCGATAGTCGGCATTGCTGAAGACATGGTCGAGCACATAGGTGTCGAGCGCGCGCGCCGGCAGCGCCCCGCCGCACAGCGCCAGCGCCAGCAGCGCGCAACGAACCAGACGGCGGGCGCACCCGCCACCGCGCTGCTCTGACTTCTGGACAATCACCATGTTCATTTGGACCATTGTAGCGAGTTCTTGATTTCACCACGGAACCGATGAACGAACCCGGCAGGAATGACTTACTTGTGCGCGAACGGGTCGTACCAATACTTCTTGTTGCCCAGCGGCGTATGCGGCGACAGCAGGGGATTGTCCAGTTTGAAGACGCGACGTGTGCGCAGCGCCACTTTCTCGATCACGCCATCGTAGGCCTGGTGGAACATCTTATCGAAGCTGCCATCGGCGACCAGCAACTGCAGGCCGTACTCCAGACGCTGCGCCAGCCGCTGATGGCCGGGCGCGACAAAGAAATAGCGCGGCAACGGCATATAAATGACCATGCCGCTCTCGATGGCCAGCGCCGGGAAGGCCGCCACATGGCTCTCTTGCTCGAAGACCGCCTCCTCCACCCCGCGCGGGAAATGCACGAAACGGTTCGCCGCCAGCATGCTGTGCAGGCCGTCGGTCGAATTGCCGTGTACCACATCGAAACCGGCGCTGCTGAAGACCGCCGTCGAGCTCCACTGCCGCCCCGCGCCCAGCGACAAGGCCTTCAACTGCGGCAAGCCGGTGATCGCGCTGAACTGCGCCTGGCGGCGGCCGTCGATCAGCGAGACCCGGTAGCTGGACAGCCCCTTGTCGATCGGAATGCGGATCGGTATCAGTTTGCGCTCCCATTCCGGCGAGGAGATTTGCGCGCTCAGGTTCACCAACTCGCCGCGGACCATTTCCAGCATCAGGCGGTCGCGCTCCATGACCAGCGGAGAAATGCCAAGCTCGTATGGGCCATATTTGGCGCTGGACGCTTGCAACGCCGCCCGCAACACCTGCAAGGTATAGCGATCGCGGTAATTGGGCCGGCTGAAGTTGTAGTCGATCGTATAGGAATCGATCCCGCCGGCGTGCAGCGGAGCGCCGCACAGCGCCAGCATCGCCAATGCCGCCAGCCCGCGCCAGAACACCCGGCGGGCGATCCCACGCGCCCCGTTATCATGCTTTGGGTGCGTATTTTTAACAATTGCCATGTTCATTTTGGCATTGTAGCGGCTTTCCAGCTTATTGCTTCCATAGGACAACAACGACCAGTGGAAAGCGGGCGCCGACGCCACATGGTATCGATAAACCGGACCGACCATGCCGGTTTGGCCCGTTCCACCGATCGCAATGCTATTAAAACGACTATGAATTGGGCCTGCACTCTAATCTGCGGCCGGCGCCGGATAACTCACTTCCAGAATCTCCAGCTCCTCCACCCCGTGCGGTGCCTGGAACGTGACAACATCGCCCTCGCGCGCCTTGGTCAGCGCGCGCGCCACCGGCGCCACCCAGCTGATCTTGCCGTTCAGCGGGTCGAGCTCGTCGATGCCGACGATGGTGATGGTGCGGGTCTCGTCGTTCTGGTTGCAGTAGGTGACGGTGGCGCCAAAGAAGATCTGGTCGCTGCCATGGTGCACGCTGGGATCGACAATGGCCGCCGAATCCATGCGCTTGGTGAGGAAACGGATGCGGCGGTCGATCTCGCGCAGGCGCCGCTTGCCGTAGATATAGTCGCCGTTCTCGGAACGGTCGCCGTTCGACGCGGCCCAATGCACGATGCGCACCACCTCCGGCCGATCGACGTCGATCAGCTGCAGCAGCTCATCCTTGATGCGCTGGTAGCCCGCCGGCGTGATGTAGTTCTTCGACCCGGCCGGGATGGCCAGCGCCAGCGCGGCGGCTTCCTCGTCGTCGTCCCCGTCCGATTCTTTGACAAATGCTTTATTCATGCGGGCCATTGTACCCCCTGCCACCCCCGCCACGCCTCCGCCGCGCCGCACGCGAGACGACATTCCCCGCACCGGCGATGCTTTCACGTATCATGCTGTCAGAGGAACAACATAACAACCAATGAAACCCTTCCGCCGATACGCACGCAGACTGTTCGCGCCGCTGGTGTATCTTGCCGCCGTGTTGCTGCTGCTGGAGGACTGGCTGTGGACGCTAGGCGCGCGCTTGATGGCCAGACTGACCGCGTGGCCGCCGCTGCACCGGCTCGAGGCATGGATCTGCCGCCTGGGGCCGTACGCGGCGCTGGTGCTGTTCGCGCTGCCGGCGGTGCTGCTGTTTCCCGTCAAGCTGCTGGCGCTGTGGGCGATGGGCAATGGCCACGCGCTGACCGGCTTGATCGTCATCGTCGCGGCCAAAATCATCGGCGCGGCGGCCGTGGCGCGGCTGTACCTGCTCACGCGGCCGGTGCTGTTGACCATCCTCTGGTTCGCCCGGCTGCTGCACTGGTTCCTGGATTTAAAACAGCGCTGGATAGCAAGCCTGCGCGCCACCGCCGCCTGGCGCCAGGTCGGCGCCGCGACGGCCAGGTTCCGGCGCTGGCGGCAGGCCCTGCCCATGCCGGCGCCCGGCAGCTGGACGGCGCGCTTCCGCCGCCTGCTAAAACGTTTCCGCGCGCGCTGGCGCGCTTGATCCCGACACCATTATCGACGGCTACCCCATGAACGCACCATCCGACAATCCCAACGACAGCGCAGCGCTGGCGGCCGAGCTGGCCGAGGTGCGCGCCCGCTTCGACGCCATCGTCTCCAACACGCCCGGCCTGGTCTACCAGTTCGTGCTGCACGCCGACGGCAATGTCTCCTTCCCCTACCTGAGCGACGGCTGTCTGGCCCTGCTGGGCGTGACGGCGCCCGAGCTGCACGCCGAGCCCGGCCGCTTCCTCGACCTGATCCTGCCCGACGACCGCCGCGCCTACCGCGACGCCATGCAGGCGTCGGCGTCGGCGCTGTGGAGCTGGAACTGGGAGGGCCGCATCTGGGTCGACGCCTGGAAAGACGTCAAATGGATCAACCTGCGCGCCACGCCGCACGCGCTGCCCGGCGGCGACGTGCGCTGGGACGGCATGATGACCAACATCACCGAGAGCAAACTGGAACAGATGGAAGTGCGCCAGTCGCGCGCCCGGCTCGCCGAGCTGAGCGCCCACACCGACCGTGTCAAGGAACAGGAGCGCACCCGCATCGCCCGCGAAATCCACGATGAGCTGGGCGGCAACCTGACCGCGATCAAGATGGCGCTGGCCATGCTGGCGGCCCGCCTCGACGACGCCGATCCGGCGCTGCGCGAAAAAACCGACTACGTCGACGCGCTGGTCGACCGCACCATCGACGCCGTGCACCGCATTTCGCTGGACCTGCGCCCCGCCCTGCTGGACCTGGGACTGGTGGCGGCGCTCGAATGGCAGGTCAAGGAGTTCGAAAAACAGGCCGGCGTGCCGAGCACCTTCTGCGCCAACCAGCGCGACATCGCGCTCGACAACGACCAGGCCACGGCGCTGTTCCGCATCGCCCAGGAGGCGCTGACCAACATCGCCAAGCACGCCAACGCCACGCGGGTGACGGTCAAGCTGGCGCGGTTGCGGCACCACGTGTCGCTCAAAATCACCGACGACGGCCGCGGCATCCGCCAGGCCGACCGCGCCAAGGCGGCCTCGTTCGGGCTGCGCGGCATGGCCGAGCGGGCTCGCGCCTTGGGCGGAACGTTGACGCTTAGCCACGCCGCCGGGGGCGGAACTGTTGTTGCCATCAAGATTAAACAAGAGACCGCGCGCGAAACGCTCATTGCGGCGGCGGCCGGCACTACAATAGCTGGAGAAAACATTACCACTGTGAAATAATGTCACAGCGGGCATCGCGCAAACGTAAAGAAAACAATAATGACAGAGAAAGCCATCATCAAGGTCTTCATCGCCGACGACCACGCCATCGTGCGGGAGGGCTTGAAACAAATCCTGGCGGAGACGCGCGACATCGTGGTGGCGGGCGAGGCCGAGAACGGCCTCGACGCCGTCAAGCTGTTCCGCAAGTCCGAATGCCAGGTGATGCTGCTCGACATCTCGATGCCGGACCGCAGCGGCATCGAGGTGCTCAAACAAATCAAGAAGGAAAAGCCGGAGCTGGCGGTGCTGATGCTGTCGATGCACCGCGAGGACCAGTACGCGATCCGCTCGCTCAAGGCCGGCGCGTCCGGCTACCTGACCAAGCAAAGCGCGCCGCGCGAGCTGGTGACGGCGATCCGCCAGGTGGCCGGCGGCCTCAAATACATCAGCCCGGCGTTGGCGCAGGAGCTGGCCAACCACGTCGGCGAGGACCACGAGGCGCCGCCCCACGACACCCTGTCGGACCGCGAATACCAGACCCTGACGATGATCGCCTCGGGCAAGACGGTGGGCATGATCGCCAAGGAACTGTCGCTGTCGGTCAAGACCGTGAGCGAATACCGCGCGCGCCTGCTGGTCAAGATGAAACTGAAAAATAGTGCCGAATTGACGCACTATGCGATCAAAAACCAACTGATCGAGTAATCGGACGCTAGCGCCCCGGCGGCGCGGGTAAGATAGTGGCTGATCGATAAGCCGAACCACGGGCTGCGCAGCAAGGCATGGTTGACGGATTGCACATATTTAATGCCATGATGAAAGGCACCTTCCACCCGCTTATCCGGGCATGGTAATGCGGCACACGGTCTTATCATGGTGTAATCAGAAAACCTTTTAAAAGGCCGCGTGTCATATATGTCCAAACCATCCACTCCCGAGCAAAATCCGGCCGAGATCGCGCGCGAGGCGTTCAAACGTCTGGCCGTGCGGCGCATCGCGCCGACGCCGGAAGCGTACCGGGATATCTATAACGAGATCGCCGGCATCACCGAGCCGGCCGCCCCGGCGGCCCAGGCACCGCTGGGCAGCGTCGATCCCGGCCCGGAATCGGTGCTGAGCCAGTTCGCCACCCGCCTGACCGAAAACACCGGCGACCTGGCCGAGTTCGGCCGCCGCTTCAACCGCGCCGTCAAGACGCGCGACTGGGAAGGCTACGCCAAGACGCTGTCGCAACTGGTCGAACGCCACTTCGTCGCCAAAAAAGGCATCGAGATCGCCGGCGTCGACGCCGACGACGAACAAAGCCGCGTGCTGCGCGACCTGCTGAGCCGCACCCTGACCTTCGCCGTCGCCTCGCTGCTGAGCGGCGCGCCGGTGCTCGTGGCCGAGGCCGAATCCCTGGGCGCGGCCACCAAGCTGGCCCACAGCGAGGAGGCGCTGGCCGAGATCGGCCTGCGCCTGAAACAATTGTGCTTCCAGATCGAACTGCGCGGCGGCGACAGCGGCGAGCAGCAGGAACTGTTGCTGCGCCTGTTCAAGCTGCTGCTGGAGAACGTCAGCGAGCTGCTCGACGACGACAGCTGGCTGCGCGGCCAGATCGAATCGGTGCAAAACCTGATCGCCGGCCCGCTCGACGTGCGCGCGCTGGAGGAAGCCACGCGCAGCCTCAAAGAGGTGATCTATAAGCAGGGCCAGCTCAAGCACAGCCTGTCGGACGTCAAGCTCACCGTCAAGAACATGATGATGACCTTTATCGACCGCCTGGGCCAGGTCGCCGCCTCGACCGGCGACTTCCACGAGAAGATCGGCGGCTATTCGGAAAAGATCAGCAAGGCCGACAATATTTCCGAACTCAACAGCATCCTCGACGAGGTGCTCAAGGAAACCCGCCTGGTGCAGAGCGAAGCCCTCAAGGCGCGCGACAAGATGGTATTGGCGCGCCAGGAGGTGCAGGACGCCGAGACGCGCATCCACGCGCTCGAGGCCAAGCTGCAGCATTTGAGCGAACTGGTGCGCGAGGACCAGTTGACCGGCAGCCTCAACCGCCGGGGCCTGGACGACGTCTTCGAGCGCGAGACCGCCCGCGCCGACCGCCGCGGCACGCCGCTGTGCATCGCCATCCTCGACCTGGACGATTTTAAAAAGCTCAACGACACCTACGGCCACATCGCCGGCGACGCGGCGTTGAAGCACCTGGTCAAGATCGTCAAGGACACGTTGCGCTCGATGGACGTCATCGCCCGCTTCGGCGGCGAGGAATTCCTGATCCTGATGCCGGAGACCTCGGTCGAGGCGGCCGCCACCACGATGACGCGCCTGCAGCGCGAGCTGACCAAGCACTTCTTCCTGCACGATAACGAGAAGGTCCTGATCACCTTCTCGGCCGGGGTGGCGTTGCGCCGCCCCAACGAGGAGCAAACCGAACTGGTCAAGCGCGCCGACAAAGCGATGTACACTGCCAAACAGACCGGGAAGAACCGGGTGGTGATCGCCGACTAGTGGTTGATTCGACCACGAACCGGCGCTTGCACCCGTCGACAGCCCCCAGCCCGGCCTTCGCCGGGCTTTTTTTTCGCTTAAAACACGCTGAAAAATAATTATTTTGACCCTAAAGATTCCGGATTCGCGGTCGTTTAAGCGGGCACATGGAGCGAACTTGAGGGTGAAAAACAGGAATTTCTTGCTGTTTCCCACCCTAAATTTTCCCACAGGGCAACCGTTAATCATTACAACAGCGGTTTGATTGTCTCGGAACAGGGGGACAGACCAAAGTGAAATGAGCACCTAGCCCAAATCGTAGTAATCTGGAGAATCATCATGGCACAAGTCATCAATAGCAACATCGCATCGCTGAACTCGCAACGTAACCTGAGCACCTCGCAAGCTTCCCTGTCGACCTCGCTGCAGCGTCTGTCTTCCGGTCTGCGCATCAACAGCGCCAAGGACGATGCGGCCGGCCTGGCAATTTCCGAGCGCTTCACGTCGCAGATTCGCGGTAACCAACAGGCTGCGCGTAACGCCAACGACGGTATCTCGCTGGCTCAAACGGCCGAAGGTGGCTTGAGCACTGCTGGCGATCTGCTGCAACGTATCCGCGAACTGGCCGTCCAGTCCGCCAACGGCACCAACTCTGAATCGGACCGCAAGTCGATCCAGAACGAGGTCGCCTCCCTGTCGAAAGAGCTGGACCGCGTGGCCAACACCACCCAGTTCAACGGCCAGAACGTCCTCGACGGCAGCCTGACGAACACCCAGTTCCAGGTCGGCGCCAACTCGAACCAGGTCATCAACGTCGGCGTGCAAAGCGCCAAGGCGACCGATCTGGGCAACAACACCTTGAAAGCGGTCAACAGCGCCACCACCCTGGGTTCGGCCGTTGCCGGCACCACCAACCTGCTGACGGCCGCTGAAACGATGTCCATCAGCTCCGGCGCCGGCGTCACCACCACTGTGCTGGCCAAACAAAACGATAGCGCCAAGACGATTGCCGCCAGCGTCAACGCACTGAGCGGTTCGAGCGGCGTCACGGCGCTCGCCAAGACCACCGCCACCATCTCCAACATCGGTACCGACGCCGCCGGCGCGGTTGCCGACCCGGCCGCCTCGCTGGGCGTCAAGTTCACGCTGAAAAGCGCGAACACGGAAGCTGTGACGATCTCGGCTTCGGTCAAGAACGGCGACCTGTCGGCGCTGGCCCAGGCGATCAATGCGCAAAGCGGCACCACCAATGTGACCGCCAGCATCAAGATCAACCAGGCGACCAACCAGAAGGAACTGCAACTCGACAACATCGCCGGCGACGACATCAAAATCGGCGGCACCGCCGACACCACCAACGCGGCCATGACCGCCGCCACCATCCGTGGCGTCGATCTGCCCGACGCGGATGCCGATGGCGACCTGGAACCGGGCGCCGGCGTGGCCATGACTGCGGACGCCACCGTTGGCGGCACCGTCGACTTCTCGTCCGACGGCGGCTTCTCGATCACCACCGCCGGCGGCGCTGGCGTCATCACCGGCGGCGCCTCGATCGGCAGCCAACTGTCGTCGGTCGACAAGATCGACGTGAGCACCATCGCCGGTTCGAACAAAGCCTTGCTGACCATCGACTCGGCCCTGAACCAGATCAACAAGAACCGCGCCGATCTGGGTGCGATCCAAAACCGTTTCGCTTCGACCATCGCCAACCTGAACACGACGACGGAAAACCTGTCCGCTTCGCGTAGCCGTATTCAGGATACCGACTTCGCGCAGGAAACCGCGTCGCTGACCCGCGGCCAGATTCTGCAACAGGCCGGTACCGCGATGCTGGCGCAAGCCAACTCGCTGCCAAACGGCGTGCTGTCGCTGCTGCGTGGTTAAGATCCGGGGATGAGCTGACGTCGTACAGTCACTCTGACTAGGTTCCCCGGCTGATTTTCATCAGCCGGGGATTTTTCGTAAAGGAAAGTATCATGACTATCGATACCATAGGCTCCGCCACTTCGGCCCGCCCGGCGGATCGTGTGCCAGTCAGCAGCGATGCGGCGGCGGCGCTCGGCGCGCCCCGCGCGCCGGCTGCCGAGGTCGAAACGGCGGCGGCCGTCAAGGGGCCTGCCAATGTGCCAAGCTCCGAGCAGCTCAAAGAGGCCGTGTCGCAGTTGAACAAGGCGTCCCAGGACAAATCACAGGGCCTCGAGTTTTCGATCGACAACGACAGCAAGCGCACCGTCGTCAAGGTGATCGACCAGACCACCAAGGAAGTGCTGCGCCAGATTCCGACCCCGGAAGCACTGGAAATCGCCAAGGCGCTGGAATCGAAATCCAGCACAGCCGGCCTGCTGATCCAGCAGACCGCATGAAGCGGCCGCGCCATGCGCGCGCCGCTTTTTCTTCTTTTCAGGCATGCTTCTCGAAGGCAATGCCCAGCATACGCCAGCGCGTTCGCGTCGGCGGCACCCTCCTTTTCGACTCTGCCGCCCGTTTTTTCCGCTTTGCCCGAACAGGCCGGTAATCTCCCCTCTCAAGTCCGGTTTGATTCTGCCGATACTGTCTTATATTATTGCTTTACTTAGGAGCGCATCGTGGCTATCTCATCTCCCGGCATCGGCTCGGCTCTTCCGGTCAACGACATCATCAGCAAACTGATGGTGGCCGAATCGGCGCCGCTGGCCCAGTTCGACAAGAAGTCGGCCAGCTACCTGGCGCAGGTGTCGGCCTTCGGCAACCTGTCGAGCGCGCTCGGCGCGTTCCAGTCGTCGCTGTCGAGCCTGACCTCGCTGAGCGGCTTCCAGACCATGTCGACGACGCCGGGCGACGCCTCGATCTTCACCGCCGGCGCCACCAGTAGCGCCAAGCCGGGCAGCTACCGCGTCAACATCAGCCAGATCGCCCAAGCCCAGACCCTGGCGTCGAACATCGGCTACAAATCGACCACGGCCGCCATCGGCCTGGGCGCCAAGACCACCATCAATTTCTCGCTCGGCACCCTCAGCGGCGGCAGCTTCGGCGTCACCGGTGGCGCGCTCGGCGCCAGCCTGACCACCGGCGGCCTGACGCCCGGCGCGCTGAGCATCAACGGCACCGCCATCGCCACCGACGGCACCACGCGCAGCGCGCGCCTGCTGGCCGACGCCATCAACGCCAAGAGCGCCACCACCGGCGTGTCGGCCAAGGCCGCGGCCACCGTCACCAGCGCCACCCTGTTCGGCGCGGGCGGCGCCTCGAGCTTCGGCCAGGTCGACACCAGCGGCGGCGGCACCTATTCGCTGTCCGTGGGCGGCGTCGAGATCGCCGTCCAGGCCGACGGCGTGGCCGGCGGCGCCGGCGTGACGGCGGCGTCGATCGACGCCGCCCTGACCGGCAACACGGCCACCGCGCGCGCGCTGGCCGACGCCAACATCACCTACACCGGCAGCGCCGCCGATGGCACTTTGCAATTCACCAACGCCGACGGGAGCAACATCGCCATCGCCGAAGCCGTCTCCGGCACGGTGACGGGCGGCATCGGCAACAGCGGCGCGGCCAATATCGGTTCGAGCACCACGGCGGTCGGGACGATTTCGCTGGTGTCGGCCGACGGCAGCCCGATCAAGATCGGCGGCACCAACCCGGCCGGCGCCGGCCTGACCGAGGGCACCGGCGGCGCCTACCTGGGCGCCGGCTTCGCGCCCAACGCCGACCGCACCAGCGGTAACATCGTCATCGACAGCACGAACAATTCGTTGCAAGGCATCATGGATGCCATCAACAAGGGCAATTTTGGCGTCACCGCCTCCATCGTCAAGGACGGTTCGACCGGCACCAACGCCACCCCGAACCGCCTGGTCCTGACGTCCACCGACAGCGGCCAGAGTTCGACGATGAAAATCACGCTGTCCGGCTCGGGTGCCGACCCGGCCGACCCGGCGCTGGTGAGCCTGCTCGGCTACGACCCGGCCGGGGTGCAGAACCTGAGCCAGAAGCAGGCCGCCTCGGACACCAAGGCCTCCGTCAACGGCATCGACGTCACCAGTTCGAGCACGAGCATCGGCGGCGCCATCACCGGGGTGACGATCAACGCACTCAAGGTGGGCGCATCGACGTTGACGGTGTCCAAGGACACCAGCTCGCTGACCGCCTCGGTGAACGGATTCGTCAAGGCCTACAACGAACTTAACACCCAGATGAGCGCGCTGGGCGGCTATAACCCCGAGACCAAGGTCGGCGGCCCGCTGCTGGGCGACCCGACCCTGCGCACCCTGCAGGCGTCGATCCGAGCCCAGATGTCGGCCACCTTGACCGGCCTGCAAGGCACCAAGCTGACCAACCTGTCGCAAATCGGCATTTCCTTCCAAAAGGACGGCACGCTCACGCTCGACGGGTCCAAGCTGCAAAAGGCGATCGACAACAACTACAACGACATCGCTGGCCTGTTCGCGGCGGTCGGGCGCAGCACCGATCCGGATGTCACCTTCGTCAGCTCGACGGCCAAGACCAAGGCCGGCGACTTCGCGCTCAACATCACCCAGTTGGCCAGCAAGGGGGTTCTGCAGGGCACCACCGCGCTGCCGGCGGAAACCACGATCGCAGCCGGCACCACCTGGACCGTCACGCTCAACGACACCGTGCCGGCCAGCCTGACGAACACGCAGACGGTGAGCATTCCCGCCGGCACCTACAATCCCAGCCAGCTGGCCACCATGCTGCAATCGCAGATCAACGGCGTCAAGGAATTCTCGGCGGCGGGCGCGACCGTGTCGGCGACCGTCGGCGACGACGGCCGGCTCAAGCTCGAATCGACCCGCTACGGCTCCAAGTCGAACATCACGGTGGCGAGCGCCGACGGCAGCCCGGTTTCGGACGTGTTCGGCGCAGGCGCCTCGGTCAAGGGCGTCGATGTTGCCGGCACGATCGGCGGCTTCACCGCCACCGGCGACGGCCAGACGCTCACCGGCGCGCCCGGCGCGGCGGTCGAGGGCCTGAAGCTGACCGTGGCCGGCGACACGATCGGTCCGCGCGGCACCTTCGGCTTTTCGCAGGGCTACGCCTACCAGCTCAATTCGCTGGCGGCCGGCTACCTGGGCGGTACCGGCTCGATCACCAGCCGCACCAAGGGCCTCAACGACACGGTCAAGGATATCACCAAGCAGCGCGACGCCTTCAGCGTGCGCCTGGTCGATATCGAGGCCCGTTATCGCAAGCAATATTCGGCGCTCGACACCATGATCGCCAGCATGAACACGACGACGTCATTTTTGACGCAGCAGTTCGCGGCCATGGCCAAGGCCTAACGCGACCCCATTTACAGGAGACGGAATATGTTCGGATCTCGACACACTGGCGTGCATGCCTATGCCAACGTCGGCATGGAAACAGGCGTAGTGGCCGCCAGCCCCCACAAGCTGATCGTGATGCTGTTCGACGGCGCGCTGGTCGCGCTGAACGCGGCATTGAGCGGCATGCGCAGTGGCAATATCGCCGAGAAAGGCAAATCGATCTCCAAGGCCATCCTGATCATCGACAGCGGCCTGCGCGCCGCGCTCGACAAAAAGGCCGGCGGCGAGATCGCCGAAGGGCTCGACTCCTTGTACGAATACATGAGCGGCCGCCTGGTGGCGGCCAACGTCACCAACGACCCGGCCATCCTGGAGGAAGTGCAGCGGCTGCTCATCGAGCTGCGCGACGCCTGGAACGCCATCGCCGACACCCCCGCCGCCACCGGCATCAAACAACCCAACCTCGCGAGCGCCTGATCCATGATGACGAGCCAAGAAATTTTATCCGTGTACGCCGCCATGGCCGCCCTGACCGAGCAGATGGTGCAGGCCGCCACCCGCAGCGACTGGGACATGCTGGTGCTGCTCGAGGAGCGCGTGGCAGTCCACGTGCAGTCGCTGCGCGAGCAGGAGGCGCCGGCGCCGATGCGCGGCGCCGAGCGCGAACGCAAGATCGAACTGATACGCCAGATGCTCAACGCCGACCGCCAGATCCGCGATCTGACGATGCCGTGGATGGAGCAGCTGTCCAAACTGATCAACTCGACCGGCGCGGAACGGCGCGTGGTTAGCGCCTACGGCAGCGTTTAAAGCAGGCCGGCGTCATGTTGCCGCGCTTTGACGCCGCCGTCATGCCCGTCCGGCCGGCCGACGGCGTCGGCGCCGGCGCGGCCGTCGGCGACGAGCGCCAAGCCGCCTTCCAGCGCGTGCTGCAGGGCATGGTGGGCAAGTCGGTGACGGCCGAGGTCATGTCCCGCTTCAACGACGGCAGCTCGCTGGTCAAGGTGGCCGACAACGCGGTGCGGATGATGTTGCCGCCCGGCGTCAACGTCGGCGACCAGGTGCCGCTGACGGTGCTGACCGCCTCGCCCCGTCCGACCTTCCAGCTCGGCACCGGCACTTCCGGCGCCGCCCCCACCGTGGTCTACAGCGAAAGCGCCGCCGCCGATGGCGGCGAGGCCTTGTATTCGCCGTCGCTGCCGTCCCAACAAGCGGCCGGCCAGCCCGCCGGCACCGGCCGCCCGCCGGCCGCCACCGTCCCCGGCCAGCCGGGCCAGGCTGAAACGGCCGCCGCCGGCGACCCGGACGCCCTTCCCGGCCAGGCGCGTCCCGGCGTCGCGCCCGGCGGTCCGGCCGCCCACCCCGCCACCCAATCAGCCACTCAGCCCGCCGTGACACGCCCCGGCAGCGAGGCTGCCCAAACCGCCGCGCAGGGTAAACCCGACGCCGCAGCGGCCGGACCTGCCGGACGTCCATTGCCGGCCGCCGCCGGCCAGCCCGCCGCCGGACCGGCCGCATCAGCCGCCGGCACGCCGCCGCCCGCCGACGCCGTCAAGCCGCAAAGCCTGGCGGCCACCTTGCTGGGCAAGGCGCCGTTGACGCCGTCCAGCGAACTGCCCGAACTCGACCACACCACGCCGCAATCGACATTGAGCAACACCGCCCGCGTGCTGACCACCGTGCTGACCGCGGCCCAGGGCGGCCAGATGGCGCAACTGGCGCTGATCGGCAAGACCGCGCTGTTCGGCAACAGCCTGCCGGCCACCGACGCGCTGGCGCAAAAGCTGCAGGACACCATCTCCAAGAGCGGCCTGTTCTATGAATCGCATGTCACCGAATGGGTCAAGGGCGAGCGCACCTTGCCCGATCTGATGCGCGAGCCGCAGATGCAGCGCATGGCGCAGGGCGGCGAGCAGGCCGCCGCGCGCGCTGCCGCCAACGGCCCCGACCTGACGGCCGCACAGATGATCAACCAGCAACTGCACACCCACGAGCAGGGCCGGGTCCAGTGGCAGGGCGAGGCCTGGCCGGGCCAGCAGATGCAGTGGGACGTGCGGCGCGAACAGCGCGAAAAAGACAAGCAGGATGGCGGCGCCGGCGACGAGACGCCGGAACAGATCTGGCGCAGCGGCGTGCGCTTCCGCTTCCCGCTGCTAGGCGAGGTGTCGGCCTCGGTCACCCTGGTCGGCGGCCAGGTCCACATCCAGGTGCAGGCCGGCAGCGACGACACCGCCGACACCCTGCGCATCCACGCCAGCCGGCTGGAGCAGGCGATGGAGGCGGCCGGGGCGCCGCTGTCGTCGCTGCTGATCACACAGGATAGTGGAGGCGGCGATGGCGGATAACACCCCGCGCCGGCCGCTGCAGCAGGCGGTGGCCCTGGCCTACCAGGAGGGGGCGCCGGCGCCCAAGGTCGTGGCCAAGGGGCGCGGGCTGGTGGCCGAGCAGATCATCGACGTCGCCAAGGAGGCCGGCGTGTTCATCCACGAGTCCAAGGAACTTGTGTCTTTGCTCATGGATGTGGATTTGGATCAACAAATTCCACCCACGCTCTATAGGACGATTGCGGAACTGTTGGCGTGGCTATATCATATTGAATCAGCGCAAAAGTCCGGCTTGCCGCTTCCCGAGGCGCCGGACACCAGCCTCCCACTCACCGAAATTTGACGCCGGCCGAGATGTATCCACACTTTCAGGATGTCGAATTGGAAAACTGGCATGACTATGAAATCGAGTCACGCAAGGAGATCGTCTCCCTGCTGCGTGGCATCGGTGAGAAAAACCAGCTGATCCGCATGCTGATCCAGGGCGAGTCCGACGTCTGCGTCACCTCCATCCTCGACGTCGACGACCAGCTCGACACGGTCGTGCTCGACAGCTCGATCGACCCGGAGCAAAACAAGCGCATCCAGGCCTCGCAGGGCTTGTCGTTTGAAACCACGCTCGACAAGGTGCGCATCCTGTTCGCCGCCGAACGGGTCGAAGCCATCGTTTTCGAAGGCAATCCGGCCTTCAAGATCGTGGTGCCGCCGACCCTGATCCGCCTGCAGCGGCGCGAGTATTACCGCATCGCCACGCCGGTGACCAATCCGGTGCGCGTGGTCGTCACACTGCCCGAGGAACTGGGCGGCAGCACCACCTTCCCGCTGGCCGACATCAGCTGCGGCGGCATCGCCATCCTGGACAACAAGATGATCCTGGGCGACGCCATCGGCAAGGAATACCCGAACTGCCGCATCGACCTGCCGGAGATCGGCCAGGTCACCACGGCGCTGCAGGTGCGCAACTCGCTCGACCTGACCCTGCTCAACAACAAGACCAACCGCCGCCTCGGCTGCGAGTTCGTCAACATCCAGCGCAGCACCCTGTCCTATGTGCAGCGCTACATCACCAAGCTCGAACGCGAACGCAACGCCCGCATCGCCGGCATGATGTAGTCAGCGGCGATACGTTCCACGGTAGGCCGACGGCGACGTCTGCAACACCGCGCGGAAATGCTGCCGCAACGACAACGCCGAACCGAATCCGGCCTCCTGCGCCACCACCTCGATCGACGCGTCGCCGCTTTCGAGCATCCATTGCGCGTGCGCCAGCCGCTGTCCCAGCAGCCACTGCTTGAACGAGGTGCCGGTGGCCTGGCGGAAATGGCGCGTGAAGTTGCGCCGGCTCATGGCGGCGCGTTCGGCCAGCGCGTCGATGCTATGGGGTTGCTCCAGGCGCTGCGTGACCCATTCCAGCACGTCGGCGAAGCGGCCGTCGCTGCTCGACACGGGCAACGGCCGTTCGATGAACTGCGCCTGCCCGCCCTGCCGGTGCGGCGCGATCACCAGTTGGCGGGCCACGCGGTTGGCGGCGTCGGCGCCGCGTAGCTGGCGCAGCAGATGCAAACAGCAATCGAGCCCGGCGGCAACGCCCGCCGACGTCAGCACCTGGCCGGCATCGACATACAGCACATCGGGATCGATGTCGATGCGCGGATGGCGCGCGGCCAGCGCGGCGGCGAATTGCCAGTGGGTGGTCGCGGTTTTGCCGTCCAGCAGGCCGGCCTCGGCCAGCGGAAACGCCCCCAGGCACAGCCCCACCACGCGGGCGCCGCGCGCATGGGCCGTGCGCAAGGCTGCCAGCAGCGCGGGCGGCGCGGCCCGGCAATCGTTATGCCATGAGGGCATGATGACGATATCGGCGTCGTCGAGCGCGCGCAGGTCGTAGTCGGTGGCGATGGCGAAGCCAGCGGAGGTGCGCAGCGGCGTGCCGTCGGCCGCGCAGACGCGCACGTCGAAGCCCGCCTGCCCGCTGTCCTGGCCCGCGTCGAACACCAGGCACGGCACGGACAAATGGAAAGGCGTGATGCCGTCGTAGGCGATCACGGCAACGCCGATGGGGCGGTCGGGACTGTTCATGGCCCGATTATACCGAAACGGTGCCTTCGGGCCACTGGCCGGGGTGGCGGGATGGACCGACAATTGACTCATCATCCACCACCCGAAGGAATCCACCATGTCCAGCTCCCCGCGCCGCGCCCTGCTCGTCATCGACGTGCAAAACGAATACTTCACCGGCCAGCTGCCGATCGAGTTTCCGCCAGTGTCGACCTCGCTGCCCAATATCACCTTGGCGATGGACAGCGCCACGGCGGCGGGCATCCCGGTGATCACGGTGCAGCACGACGCGCCCGCCGAGTCCCCGGTGTTCGCCGTCGACTCCCCGGCATGGCAGTTGCATCCGGGCGTGGCCGGCCGCCACGCGGACCACCACATCCACAAGCAAGCCTCGAGCGTATTCGCCGGCACCGACCTGGCGCAATGGCTCAAGGACAAGCGGATCGACACCTTGACGATCGCCGGCTACATGACGCACAACTGCGACGCCGCAACGATCTACCACGCGGCGCACAACGGTCTGACGGTGGAGTTTTTGGCCGATGCGACCGGCTCGCTGCCCTACAAGAACGCGGCGGGAGAGGCCAGTGCCGAGGAGATACACCGGGTCTACAGCACGGTGTTCCATTCGAACTTCGCGGCGGTGACAACGACCGCCAACTGGGTAAAAGCCGTGCAAGCAGGCCAAGCCATCGAACGCGACAACATCTATCTGTCCAACCAGCGCGCCCGAAACCCGGACTAAAACCAACGGGGTCATAAAACCAACGGGGTCATAAAACCAACGGGGTCAGGTCCGACATTCGGACAAACCAGTCGGAATGCGGAACCTTTTGCAGTCAAAAGAGTTCCGCAATGTCCGAATGTCGGCACTGACCCCAGGGTTAGACTTGCATATTCATGATCTCGTGATACGACGACACCAGCTTGTTGCGCACCTGGATCGTTGCCTGGAAGTTAATGCTGGCCTTTTGCATCGCGATCATCGTGTCCGACAGGCTGACGCTGTCGTCGCCCATGGCGAAGCGCTTGCCCATGTCGGCCGCCTTGACCTGGCTGGCGTTGACCGCCGCCAGCGACTTTTCCAAGGCGTCCGAGAACTGCGCCTTCGGCACGGCCGGCGCCTCGGTCTGGATCACCGGCGGCGTCAGGCTCGGGCGCGTGGCGTGCGCCTTCAACTGGGCGATCATGGCCTGGATCTGGCTGCTGTCGATGCCACCTGTTTTCATTTCACACTCCTATCTGTTGCTGTCGCGAAACAAATTCCACGACATGGCCTAGCCCGGCGTTACAATACGGAACGGCTCTATCAGTCCTGCCAGAATACCAAGCCCGGCGCAACGGCACATGGACGAGCAGGACGGTAAAGGGTGCTCTATTCCAAGTATTAAATTTCCGGACGACAAGCAATAATCTGTTCTGCCCTCCCCCATTTCAGACCCAGTTACCCGGAACCCAACCATCATGGCCGCAGCCGAAGCAATCGACAACGACACAGCAGCCCCGCCAGCACCCGGCGACGACGGTGCGGAACGGCTGCCCTTCATCCGCACCCCGATGGGCCGCAACTTCATGCGCGCGGCGGCCGCCGCCGCGGTCGTGGCGGTGCTGATCGGCCTGTACATGTGGAACAAACCGCCCGATTACGGCGTGCTGTTCTCCAATTTCACCGACCGCGACGGCGGCGCCATCACGGCCGAGCTGGACAAGCTGAACATCAAGCACAAGTTCTCGGAGAACGGCGGCGCCATCCTGGTGCCGACCGAGCAGGTCCACGACGCCCGCCTGAAACTGGCCGCGCAAGGCTTGCCCAAGGGCGGCAACGTCGGCTTCGAACTGATGGAAAACCAGAAACTGGGCGTGTCCCAGTTCCTCGAGCAGGTCAACTACCAGCGCGCGCTCGAAGGCGAGCTGGCGCGCTCGATCCAGTCCCTGGCCGCCGTCGAGAACGCCCGCGTCCACCTGGCGCTGCCGAAGCCGTCCGTGTTCGTGCGCGACCAGCAAAAGCCGACCGCGTCGGTCCTGCTGACCCTGCACCCGAACCGCATGCTCGACCCGGCCCAGACCGCCGCCATCGTCCACCTGGTCGCCTCCAGCGTGCCGGAACTGATGCCGGCCAACGTCACCGTCGTCGACCAGGCCGGCAACCTGATCTCGGACCAGAACAAGAACGGCAGCGGCGGCCTGAACGCCAAGAACATGGATGAAACCCAGCTCAAGTATGTCAAGGACATGCAGCTGCAGGTCATCAAGCAGGTCGAGTCGATCATCGTGCCCATCGTCGGCGAAGGCAATGTGCGCGCCGAGGCGACCGCCGACGTCGATTTCTCCAAGGTCGAACAGGCCGCCGAGACCTACAAGCCGAACTCGCCACCGGCGGCGTCGGCCATCCGCAGCCAGCAAAGCAGCGAGACCAGCGGCGACGCCAACGTCAACCCGGGCGGCATTCCGGGCGCGCTGTCGAACCAGCCGCCGGGCACCGCCACCGCCCCGCTCGACCAGGCCGTCGCCAACGGCCCCAACGCGCCGGCGCCGGGCACGCCGCCGGGCGGCGTCAACGCCAACGCCACCGGTCCGAAGCACAAGGAATCGACTACCAATTACGAAGTCGACAAGACCGTGCGCTACGAGACGCGCGGCATGGGCGGCCTGCGCCGCATGACGGTGGCCGTTGTGGTCAATTACAAACGCATCGTCGACAAGGACGGCAAAGTCACCATTAAAGCCTATACTCCTGAAGAGATGTCCAAGATCAACGATCTGGTCAAGCAGGCGATGGGCTACAACCAGGACCGGGGCGACGCCGTCAGCGTGGCCAACTCGCCGTTCGACGGCGTCGACCGTCCGTTCGAGCCGGCGCTCGACTGGTGGCGCGATCCGGCCAACCTGCCGATGGCCAAGGACCTGGCCAAGTTCCTGATCACCGCGCTGATCCTGCTGTACATCGTGCTGCGCATCGTGCGTCCGATGATGCGGCCGGTCTTCAAGAAGATCGACGAGATCAACGCGCCGGAGCCGGAGCCGGAAGAGCCGGAGGAAGTCGTCGAGGAAGGCCCCGACGAGGCCCTCATCGCCGAGGAAGAACTGCGCAAGATGGAAGAGAACACCGTCAAGACTTACCGCGAAAACCTGGCGATGGCGAAAAAGCTCGCCGTCGAGGACCCACGCATCGTTGCCAACGTCATCAAGGAATGGATAGGCGCAAATGACTGAGAATACCGGACTCCAAAAAGCCGCCATCCTGATGCTGGCGATGGGCGAGAGCGAAGCGGCCGAAGTGATGAAATACCTCGGCCCGCGCGAAGTGCTGAAACTCGGCGCGGCCATGGCGACCATGAAGAACGTGCCGCACGAGGAAGTCGTCGGCACCCTGGACAACTTCCGCGAGATGGTCGCGGCCGCCTCCACGGTCGGCCTCGATTCGGACGAGTACATCCGCCAGGTGCTGACCAAGGCGCTGGGCGACGACAAGGCCTCGGTGCTGCTGTCGCGCATCCTGGGCGGCAAGGACGCCTCCGGCATCGAGTCGCTCAAGTGGATGGATTCGCAATCCGTCGCCGAGCTGATCCGCAACGAGCACCCGCAGATCATCGCCACCATCCTGGTCCACCTGGAGCGCGACCAAGCCTGCGAAATCCTCAGCCACTTCACCGACCGCCTGCGCAACGACGCCGTGCTGCGCATCGCCACCCTGGACGGCGTGCAGCCGGCCGCGCTGCGCGAACTGAACGACGTGCTGACCAAGCTGTTGTCCGGTAACGAGAACATCAAGAAGTCGTCGCTGGGCGGCGTGCGCACGGCCGCCGAGATCCTCAACTTCATGAGCGGCGAGCAGGAAGGTTCGGTGATGGACAACATCAAGAACTACGACAACGACATGGCGCAGAAGATCATGGACGAGATGTTCGTGTTCGACAACCTGATCGACATCGACGACCGCGGCATCCAGCTGCTGCTGCGCGAAGTGCAGTCGGAAATGCTGATCATCGCGCTCAAGGGCGCGTCGCAGGAATTGCGCGACAAGATCTTCAAGAACATGTCGGCGCGCGCCAGCGAGATGATGCGCGAAGACCTGGAATCGAAAGGACCGGTGCGCCTGTCCGAAGTGGAAACCCAGCAGAAGCAGATTTTGCAGATCGTGCGCCGCCTGGCCGACGAAGGCCAGATCGTGTTAGGCGGCAAAGGCGAGGATTCGTTTGTCTAATTTGCCCAAAGAGCAGCAAACCGCATTCCAGCGCTGGGAGATGCGCTCGTTCGGCGACGAGCGCCCGAGCGTGGTGGCGCTGCGCGACGCCGAGCAGCGCGAACGCGACGCCGAAAACGCCCGCGTCGAGGCCGAGCAGCGCGTGCACGAGGCGCTGCTGGAGCAGCAGGAACTGGTCGAAATCGGCCCGCCACTGCCGCCGCCGCTCGAATACCCCACCGTCGAAGAACTCGAACAGATCCGCGAAGAGGCGCGCCAGTCCGGCTACGACGAAGGCCACGCGGCCGGCCACGCCGACGCCATCGCCGCCGGCGAAATCGTCACCAAGGAAGAACTGCAACAGATGCGGGCGCTGGCCGACGGCTTCAGCGGCGCGCTGCGCGACGCCGACCAGTTGATCGCCAACGACGTGCTGGACCTGGCGCTGCAGCTGGCCAAGGGCATGCTGAAGAACGCGCTGCAGGTCAAGCCGGAACTGATTTTGCCGATCGTGCGCGACGCCATCGACTACCTGCCGGCGCTGCAGCAGCCGGCGCAACTGCACCTGCATCCGGACGACGCCGTCATCGTGCGCGCCGCCATCGGCGAGGAGCTCGACAAGAGCGGCTGGCGGGTGATCGAGGATGCAAACGTCGGGCGCGGCGGCTGCAAGGTCGATACCGCCAGCAACCAGATCGACGCCACCGCCGCCGCGCGCTGGCAACGCCTGAGCCACGCGCTGGGCAAGGAAGTCGATTGGCTGGACTGACATGAACGCCGCCCGCGACAAAAACCCCAACGACGCGGACGCCCCCGCCAGCGCCAGTCCGGCCACACATGCAGGCCGCTGGAAAGCCTATCTGGGCGACTGCGGCGCGCTGGTCGGCTTCGTCGAACCGATGCAGATCTCCGGCCGCGTCACCCGCGTGGCGGGCCTGGTCATGGAGGCGGTCGGCCTGCGCCTGGCCGTCGGTGCCGCCTGCACCGTGCCGCTGCCCGGCGGCGGCAAGATCGAGGCGGAAGTGGTCGGCTTCGAGGGCGAGCGCCTGTTCCTGATGCCGCAAAGCGATGTCGAGGGCGTGGTGCCCGGCACCCGCGTGTTCCCGGTCGAACCGGCCATCCCCAAGCCGGGCACCGTGGCCCATCCGCGCCGCCGCCCCAGCGACCGCGCGCGCCACCTGCCGGTCGGCCCGGAGCTGCTGGGCCGCGTGCTCGACGGCGCCGGCCGCGTGCTCGACAACCTCGGTCCGCTCAACGCCTCCGACAGCGCGCCGATCAACACCCGCCCCGCCAACCCGCTCGGCCGCGCGCCCATCGTCGACACGCTCGATGTCGGCGTGCGCTCGATCAACGCCATGCTGACGGTCGGACGCGGGCAGCGCATGGGCCTGTTCGCAGGCTCCGGCGTCGGCAAGTCCGTCCTGCTGGGCATGATGGCGCGCTACACCGAGGCCGACGTCATCGTCGTCGGCCTGATCGGCGAACGGGGACGCGAGGTCAAGGAATTCATCGAGCAAATCCTCGGACCCGAGGGCCTGGCGCGCTCGGTGGTCGTGGCCGCGCCGGCCGACACGCCGCCGCTGATGCGCCTGCAAGGCGCGGCCTACGCCACCGCCATCGCCGAGCACTTCCGCGACAAGGGCCAGAACGTGCTGCTGATCATGGACTCGCTGACCCGCTACGCCATGGCGCAACGCGAGATCGCGCTGGCCATCGGCGAGCCGCCGGCCACCAAGGGTTATCCGCCGTCGGTGTTCGCCAAGCTGCCGGTGCTGGTCGAACGGGCCGGCAACGGCGAGGTCGGCGGCGGCTCGATCACCGCCTTCTACACCGTGCTGACCGAGGGCGACGATCAACAAGACCCGATCGCCGACTCGGCGCGGGCGATTTTGGACGGCCACATCGTGCTCAACCGCCGCCTGGCCGAGTCCGGCCACTACCCGGCCATCGACATCGAACAATCGATCAGCCGCGCCATGCACTCGATCACCTCGCACGAGCACCAGCAGCGCGCGCGCCACCTGAAACAGTTGTTTTCCCGCTACGAGCGCAGCCGCGACCTGATCAGCGTCGGCGCGTATGCCCCCGGCACCGACCCGGTATTGGACCAGGCTATCGTGCTGCACGATCGGATAGAAAACTTTCTTCAGCAGCAAATCACCGAACGGGTCACCATGGACGAGAGTTTGGGCCAACTTACCTCTCTGTTCGACTGATGGACGCGGTACGCCGCCACCTATAATTGATTCACTATGGCATCCAAAGCGCAACTTGAAACCTTGATCGACCTGGCCCGCCGGGAAACCGACGATGCGGCCAAGCGGCTCGGCGCATCCTTGAAAGCGGTGGACGAAGCCACGCAAAAGCACCAGATGCTGGTCGGCTACCGCGACGAATACGTCAAGCGCTTCGAGGAGGCGCAGGCGGCCGGCATCACGCCGATGGCCTACCGCAATTTCCAGGCCTTCATGGAAAAGCTGGACGTGGCCGTCAAGGGGCAGCTGGAGATGATACGGCACGCCGAATACCGCGCCGACCAGGAAAAAGCCGCGTGGCAGACCGCCGAGCGCAAGCGCATGTCCTACTCCACGCTGAACGAGCGGGCGGACGCCGAGGCGCTCAAGCTGGAAAACAAGCGCGACCAGAAGCAGATGGATGAACACGCAGCACGACAGGCTTATTACAAGCGTTGACCCGAAATCAGTTGAACCCTACCGACACGGCGCGATCATGCAAACCACCAATCTCCAACTTCCGACGCTGAACGCCAACGCGGTCTCGGCACCCAAGGCCAACCTGAACCTGGGCGCGGGCGGCGACAACAACGCGTTCAAGAAGGCGCTGTCGCGCGAGATGGATCAACGCCAGGCCAACAACACGAATATGATCGCCAAGACGCCGGACCGCCCGGCGCCGGCCTCGCGCCCGTCGGCGCCGAAACAGACCGCGCCGACCAAACCGGCGCAGCCACAGAACCAGCAGGCCGACGCGGCCGACAAAGCCGCGCAGCCGGCCGTGCGCGGCGAGACAACAACGACCGCCGCGCCGACCGCTCCCGCTAAAACCAGCGCCGGAGACAGCGGCACCGATGGCGCCAGCGACAGCGCGACCAGCGACGCCCAGGCCGCCAAGTCGGCCGATCCGGTGGCCGATATGCTGGCATTGGTGGCAGCGTTCAATCAACCGCCCGTCCCGGCCGCCAGCGCGCCAAGCGAGGCCTCCGCCGCGATAGGCGGCAAGGCCGGCGCCAGCGCCGCCGCGCTCGCCGCGGAAGCGGCCGCCGCCGCAGCGGAACTGGCCGCCGCCAAAGCGGGCGATGCCGCCATCGACGCCGAGGCCCTGGCCGCCGCCGGCGACCCGGCCAAAACCGCCGACGCCGGCGCGCTCGACGACGCCGCCCTGTTGGCCGCCAAGGCCGGCGCCGGCGCCGATGCCGCCGCCGACTTCAAAGCCGCGCTGACCAACGCCGGCGCCGGCGCGCAGGCGGTGGCCGATGCCGCCGCAGCGGCAGCGGGCGCCAAGGCCGCCGCCGATGCCGCCAACGCCGCCGGCAAGTTGATACCTGTACCGTCCAACGCCGTGCGCGGCATCGCCGCCGGCACCGACGCCAATCCGGGCGCGGCCGGCTTGGACGACAAGGCCGGCGCCACCGCCGTGTTGAAAGACACGGCCGCGACGGGCGCCGATGCCGACGCGGGCGCGGCCACCAGCGGCAAGGCCGCGCCGGCCGCCGACTTCCAGCAGCAACTGACGCAGTCACAGCAAGCCCAGCAGCATCAATCGGAGGCCGCGCTGGCCGCCGCCGCGCCGCGTTCCGCCGCTGCCGCTAGTGCCGAATCCTTGCCCGTGCCGAGCGAGACGGCGACCACCGCCCTCGCGCCCACCGCGCAGGCGGCGCTGGAGACCGCCAAGGCGGCCGTCGCCGTGCCGACGGACAAACTCACCAGCCGCGTCGGCACCCAGGCATGGGACCAGCAGTTGGGCCAGAAAGTGATCTTCATGGCCGCCGGCGGCGAACAAAGCGCCACCATGGAATTGAATCCGCCGGACCTCGGTCCGCTGCAGGTCGTGCTGAGCGTGAACAAGGACCAGGCCACCGCCGCCTTCAGCTCGGCGCAGCCGGAAGTGCGCCAGGCGCTCGAGGCGGCGCTGCCGAAGCTGCGCGAAATGATGAGCGAGGCCGGCATCCAGCTCGGCAGCGCGACGGTCTCGGCCGGAATGTCGGACCAGAACAACGGTTTCAACCAGCAAGCCGCGTCCATGCAAAACGATAACAACGGCCAGCGCGGCGGACGCGCCGGCGGCAGCGGCCTTGCCGGCCGTGGCGACGGCGACGACGGCGGCAACGCCGCGCGCGCCGCCACCCCGGCGCGGCGCGTGCCGGCCGGCGCGGTCGACACCTTCGCCTGAACGGCGGCGGCCGGCGCGCCGGGAACGGCGGCGCGGCCCTCACGGTTTTGTTGTCGGTTCAACTATGGAAGCGTCAAGCAGCCACTGGATCACCGTTCTTTTCGGCATTTCCAACCGCGCAGGCACAACCGATAATGACATAATGGCGAAATGATCCATTCGTCCCATACGGGCAAAGGCAAGGGTAATTTTGAAAGCGAATCCAAAAGTGAAAGCTGATCAGAAAGTTGAAGCGCCCGCGGGCGGCGGCAGCAAAAAGCTGATCATCATCATCGTCGCGGTGGTGCTGTTGCTCGGCGCGGCCGGCGGCGGCGCGGCCTGGTTCTTCATGCACGGCAAGGAAGAAGCGCACGAGGAAGAAGACAAGCCGGCCAAGAAAAAATCGGCCAAGAAGGCCGGGCCGTCGGAGTACATCCCGGTCGAGCCGTTCACCGTCAACCTGCAGCCGGGCGAGGCCGGCGGCGACCAGTATCTGCAGCTGGCGTTCACCTTGGAAGTGGGCAGCCTGGAAGAGGCGGACAACCTCAAGAAGAACATGGCCAAGGTGCGCAACCGCGTGTTGCTGCTGTTGTCGAGCAAAAAAGCCGCCGACATCAACACGCCCGAGGGCAAGGTCCAGCTGTCCAAGGAAATCACCGAGCAGTTGTCGGAACCGTTCGAACATCGCGGCGACAAGCAGGACATCATCGATGTGCTGTTCACGTCGTTTATCATCCAGTAAGCAGCAGTTGACAGGTAAGTAATCCACCATGGCCGATAATTTTCTCTCCCAGGAAGAAGTCGATGCCCTTCTGAAGGGCGTCAACGGCGACCAGGACGACGCCCAGCAACAAGAGGACGTGGCCGGCGTACGGACCTACAACCTGGCCACGCAGGAACGCATCGTCCGCGGCCGGATGCCGACCCTGGAGATTATCAACGAGCGTTTCGCGCGCCTGCTGCGGGTGGGCCTGTTCAACTTCCTGCGCCGCAGCGCCGAGGTGTCGGTCGGCTCGGTGCGGGTGTCCAAGTACAGCGAATTCATCCGCAATCTGGTGGTGCCGACCAACCTCAACCTGGTGCACATGAAGCCGCTGCGCGGCACGGCGCTGATGGTGTTCGATCCGGGCCTGGTGTTCCTGCTGGTGGACAACCTGTTCGGCGGCGACGGCCGCTTCCACACCCGCGTCGAGGGCCGCGACTTCACCCAGACCGAACAACGCATCATCCTGCGCATCCTCGATATCGTGTTCGAGGCCTACACCAAGTCGTGGGAGCCGGTTTATCCGGTCGAGTTCGAGTACATCCGTTCGGAGATGAACACGCAGTTCGCCAACATCGCCACCCCGAACGAGGTGGTGGTGGCGTCGACCTTCACGGTGGAGCTGGGATCGGTCTCCGGCCAGATCCACTTCTGCATGCCGTACTCGATGATCGAGCCGATCCGCGATTCGCTCACCTCCAGCCTGCAGGGCGAGGCGCTGGAGGTCGATAAGCGCTGGATCCGCCTGATGACGCAGCAAATCCAGATCGCCGAGGTCGAGGTGGTCGCCTCGCTGGGCACGGCCAAGGTCAATTTCGACGAGATCCTCAACATGCGGGTGGGCGACATCATCCCGCTGACGATCCCGGAGATGATCTCGGCCACCGTCGACGGCGTGCCGGTGATGGACTGCAGCTACGGCGTGATGAACGGACAATATGCGTTGAAGGTCGAGAAATTGCTCTCCAATGCAGAAAACCTTAAATAAGACCTTAAATAAGACCGGGGCGTTGGCCGCCGGTAACCGCAACACAGGAGAGAAACATGTCGGATAATCAAGACGACGATCAAAGCATGGACGACCCTTGGGGCGCCGCGATCGCCGAGCAAGCCCAGGCCGAGGCGGAAGCGTTGCAGGCGCAACAAGCGCAGCAGGCCGCCAGCGCGGCCGTCTTCAAGGACTTCTCCGGCTCGCCGAGCAAGACCGAGACCCACAACGACATCGACTTCATCCTCGACATCCCGGTCCAGCTGACGGTCGAGCTGGGCCGCACCAAGATCGCCATCAAGAACCTGCTGCAACTGGCGCAGGGTTCCGTGGTCGAGCTCGACGGCATGGCCGGCGAACCGATGGACGTGCTGGTCAACGGCTGCCTGATCGCCCAGGGCGAGGTGGTGGTGGTCAACGACAAGTTCGGCATCCGCCTGACCGACATCATCACGCCATCCGAACGTATCCGAAAACTGAATAAATGAAGCACGGACCGACCCTCTCCCTGATCCTCGCGGCGGCCCTGGCCGCCGCGCCCGCGATGGCGCAGACCACCACCGCCGACAAGGCCGCCGCGACCTCCGCGCCGGCCGCCGCCACCCCGGCGCCGACCGTGACGCCGCTCGTCCCGGCAGCCGAACCCTCGACCGCCCCCCCCAACGCAGCGGCCGCGACGGCGCCGGCCACCCCGGCCGCCACCCCGCCCGGCCCGCTGGCGATGACGATTCCGACGCCGCCGCCGGCGGCCCCGGGCGCCGGCAGCCTGATGCAAACCACTTTCGCGCTGCTGTTCGTGCTGGCGCTGCTGGTGGGCGGCGCCTGGTTCCTCAAGCGCTTCGGTCCGAAGAACCTGGGCGGCGCCGGCGGCACCGTCAAGCTGGTCGGCTCGCTGAGCCTGGGCACGCGCGAGCGCATCCTGGTGGTCGAGGTGGGCGACCAGTGGATCGTCGTCGGCGCCTCGCCGGGCCGCATGAACGCGCTGGCGACGATGCCGCGCCAGGAAAACGCCGAAGCGGTGCCGGCCACCTTGCAGACGGCCAACTTCGCCGAGTGGTTCAAACAAACGATCGACAAGCGCAATGCGAAATAAAACGCAGGGCAACAAGTCGCGCGCGCTCAAAGCGCTGCTGCTGGCCGGCGCGCTGGCGCTGCCGCTGCTAGCGGCGGCCCAATCGAACATCGGCATCCCGGCGCTGAACGCCACGCCGGCGCCGGGCGGCGGCACCAACTACACCCTGCCGCTGCAAACCATGCTGTTGATGACGGCGCTGTCGTTCATCCCGGCGGCGTTGTTGTTGATGACTTGTTTCACCCGCATCATCATCGTGCTGTCGCTGCTGCGCCAGGCGCTGGGCACGCAGTCGGCGCCGCCGAACCAGGTCATCGTCGGCCTGGCGCTGTTCCTGACCTTGTTCGTCATGGGACCGACCTTCGACAAGATCTACAACGAGGCCTACCTGCCGCTGCAGGAAAACAAGATCACCATGACCGAGGCGATGGACAAGGGCGCCGCCCCGCTCAAGACATTCATGATGAAACAGACCCGCCAGGCCGACCTGGCGCTGTTCGTCAAGCTCTCGCGCAGCCCGGCGCTGCAGGGGCCGGAGGACGTGCCGCTGCGGATTTTGGTGCCGGCGTTCGTCACCAGCGAACTGAAGACCGCGTTCCAGATCGGCTTCGCCATCTTCATCCCCTTCCTGATCATCGACATGGTGGTGGCGTCGGTGCTGATGTCGATGGGGATGATGATGATGTCGCCGGCGGTCATCTCGCTGCCGTTCAAGCTGATGCTGTTCGTGCTGGTCGACGGCTGGCAGTTGCTGCTCGGCTCGCTGGCGCAAAGTTTCTACTAGGAGGCCGCGATGACACCCGAAAGCGTCATGACGATGGGCCGCCACGCGATGGAGGTCACCCTGATGATCGCCGCGCCGATGCTGCTGGTGGCGCTGATCATCGGCCTGGTCGTCAGCATCTTCCAGGCCGCCACGCAGATCAACGAGGCGACGCTGTCGTTCATCCCCAAGCTGGTCGGCATCTTCGTCGCGCTGGTCGTGGCCGGCCCGTGGATGTTGTCGGTCATGCTCGACTATATGCGCGAGGTGTTCGGCGGCATTCCCAATCTTGTTGGCTAAATGCTATTAGTTCCGCAAAGAAATGTAACTGTGGGTAACAAACCCTCATGATTACCATCGCCAGTGCCGATATCAACATGTGGATCGCAGGATTGCTGTGGCCGCTCACGCGCATCCTCGGCCTGCTGGCGGCCGCCCCGCTGTTCGGCAACAAGGCGGTGCCGGCCAGCGTCAAGGTGCTGCTGGGGGTGATGCTGGCGGCGATCGTGGCGCCGGCCGTGCCGGCGCTGCCGGCGACCGATCCGATGTCGCTGGCCGGGCTGCTGATCCTGGCGCAGGAGATGCTGATCGGGCTGGCGATGGGTTTCAGCATCCGCATCATCTTCGCCGCGGTCGAGATGGCGGGGGAAATCTCCAGCCTGACGATGGGCCTGGGCTTCGCGACGTTCTTCGATCCGAACACGCAGGGGCGCTCGTCGGCGATCAGCCAGTTCCTGGCGCTGGTGGCCACCCTGGGTTTCCTGTCCGTCAACGCCCACCTGGTGCTGCTGTCGGCGCTGGTGGAGAGTTTTTCGTCGTTGCCGGTGTCGGCCACGCCGATCTACAGCGGCGGCTTCAAGCAGTTGGCCGACTGGGGCGGACGGATCTTCAGCACCGGCGTCCAATTGTCGCTGCCGATCGTGGCGGCGTTGTTGATCACCAACGTCGCGCTCGGGATTTTGACGCGCGCGGCGCCGGCCTTGAATTTGTTTGGTATCGGTTTTCCGATCACTTTAGGTGTGGGTTTGCTGGTGGTCGCCATGACACTGCCGTACCTGGCGACGCCGGTACAGAACCTGTTTTTGGATGGCATTGAACGGGCGCGGCTGATGCCGCGCACCTGGTCCCAACGGCCCCCTCCCGTCGCCCCGGCAAGCTTGCCGAACCGACAACCGGGCCCGGCGCCATAGCGACGTTCAATCGCCTTTCGGTAGTATTTGGTTTCCATGTGGCAATTTAGTGCGTATCATGGAAGCTCCCCGGGAGACCCAGTAATGACTTCGCTCATATCCAGCTTTACCACAGACCAGATCATCAGTCTTTCGACGACTGACATCGCCGGCCTGTCGACCGAAGACATGCGGGCCTTCAGTTCCGACCAGTTCGCCGTGCTGAACACGGCGCAGCTGCGCGCCATCGGCACCCGCCAGCTGAGTTTCCTGAGCGCCGACGGCCTGGCCGGCATGACCACCGACCAGGTGCCGGCGCTATCGCTGCCCCAGGTGTCGGCGCTGACCACCCTGCAGATCGCGCTGCTGAGCACCGACCAGCTCGTCGCGCTGAGCACGCGCGAAATGACCGCCCTCACCAGCCGCCAGCTCAACACCCTCAACCACCTGCAGGTCGCCGCGCTCGAGACCGACGACCTGCGCGCGCTGCAAACAATCCAGATCGCCACGCTCGGCTCCGACCAGGTCGCCTCCCTGACCACCGACCAGCTCAACGCGCTGGCCACGCGCCAGCTGGTCGCGCTGAGCACCGGCGCCATCCAGGCGCTCGGCCCCGACCTGCTGACCTCGCTGGCGACGGCCGCCATGGCGCGCCTGACGAGCCAACAGATCAACGCCTTGACGGCCGAACAACTGGCGCTGGTCTCGACCGACCAGATCGCCGGCCTGGGCACCTTGCAGATCAGCGCGCTGGCCACCGCCTCGCTGGCCGTGCTCACCAGCGACCAGATCGCCGCGATCGAGACGCGCGACCTGATCTGGATGAGCTCGGCCCAGATCGCCCTGCTCAACGGCGACCAGCTCGCCGGCCTCACCACCGACCAGGCGCACGCGCTGCGCAGCAACGCCGTCGCCGCCCTCACCGTCAACCAGTTGCCGGTGCTGACGACCGACCAGATCGTCGCGCTGGCGTCGCTGGCTCCGCTGAACTCGGCGCAGATGGCCGCGCTTACCACCGACCAGCTCGTCGCGTTGACGACCAGGACCGTTTCCCTGCTCAGCAGCGCGCAGTTGGCCGCGCTGCTGCCCGAGCAGGTGCAGGCGCTGACCACCGACCAGGTCGCCGGTCTGACGACCGCCCAGGTCATGGCGCTGGGCACGGCCATGGTCGCCCAGTTGACCACCAACCAGGTGGCCGCGCTCGAGACGCGCGACCTGGCCCGGCTCACCAGCGGCCAGATCCGCGTGCTCAACAACGACCAACTGGCGGCGCTGACCACCGACCAGATGGTCGCGCTCAGCAGCGACAACCTGGCCGCGCTGCTGCCCGAGCAAGTGGCCGTGCTCAGCACCGACCAGGTCGCCGCGCTCAAGAGCCTGGCGCCGCTGGGCACCCTGCAGATGACGGCGCTCACCACCGACCAGATCGTCTCGCTGGAAACGCGCGACCTGGTCAACCTGACCAGCACCCAGCTGGCGGCGCTGACCGCCGAGCAGGTCCAGGCGCTGACGGCCGCGCAGATCATCGACCTGACCGCCGCCCAGTACCGCGGTTTGAGCACCGCCATGCTCAACGCGCTCACCAGCGCCCAGATCGGCCAGATCGAAACGCGCGACATCGCCGCGCTGCAATCGACGCAGGTGGCGCGCCTGTCGACCGACCAGATCGTCGCCCTCAATTCCGACCAGTTCGGCGCGCTCGCCAGCGCCGCCGTCGCCGCCCTCGACACCGACCAGATCGGCGTGCTCACGAGCGACCAGGTCAACGCGCTGTCGACCCTGTCCATGCTGTCGAGCGCCCAGATCACCGGCGTCACCACCGGCCAGCTGGCGTCGCTGACGACGCGCCACCTCGGCACGCTCACCAGCGGCCAGCTGCGCGCGCTGTCCTTGGAACAGGCGCAATCGCTGACGACCGACCAGATCGTCGCGCTGAGCGCCGCGCAGCTGCGCGGCCTGGGCTCGGCGACGATGGCCGCGCTCTCGACCGACCAGATCGCCGCCATCGAAACGCGCGACATCGCCGGCCTCGACACCAACCAGATCGCCCAGCTCACCAGCGACCAGATCGCCGCGCTGGGCACCGCCCAGGTCGCCGCGCTCGACACCGCCGGCACCGCCGCGCTGTCGACCGACCAGATCGTCGCGCTGTCCACCGACCAGATCGACGCGCTGCGCTTCATCGCCGCGCTCTCCACGCGCCAGGTGCGCGCGCTCACGACCGCCCAGGTCGCCAGCATCACGACGCAGGACTTCAGCGCGCTGGCCACCCGCCAGTTCGGCGCCCTCGACGGCGACCAGTCGGCCGCGCTCACGACCGACCAGATCGTCGCGCTCAACAGCGCGCAACTCGCGGCGCTCAGCACCGACGCCGTCGCCGCGCTCACCACCGACGCCATCGCCGCCATCGAAACGCGCGACTTCCGCGCGCTGCGCACGGCGCAGCTGGCGCGCCTCGGCACCGACCAGATCGTCGCGCTGACCACCGCCCAGCTGGCCGTGCTGGGCACGGCGGGCATCCGCGCGCTCAACGCCGAGCAGTTGGCAGTGCTCAACAGCGACCAGATCGCCGCCTTGAGCGCGCTCACGCCGCTGACCTCGCGCCAGATGGCGTCCTTGACGACCGACCAGATCGCCCAGATGGGCACGGCCGACTTCGCCTCGCTGCAAACGGCCCAGATCGCCGCGCTCAGCGTCGAGCAGGCCGCCGCCATGACCAGCGACCAGGTGCAGGCGATGACGACGGCGCAACTGCGCGCGCTGGGCACGGACCGCATCGCCGCGCTCGGCACGGACCGCATCGCCGCGCTGCGCCTCGACGAGATCGTCGCGCTGAGCACGCGCCAGATCACCGCGCTGGGCAGCGACCAGCTCGACGCGCTGAGCAGCCGCCAGCTGCGCGCGCTCACAACGGCCGAGGTGGCCGCGTTGACGGCCGCCCAGATCGCCAGCCTGGACGACGCCCAGATCGACGCGCTGGCCACGCTGGCCGCGCTGACGTCGCGCCAACTGGGCGCCTTCAGCACCGACCAGCTGTCGCACCTGAACCTGGCCGACCTGCGCACCCTGCGCTCGAACCAGATCGCCGCCCTCAACAGCGACCAGCTGATCGCGTTGACCACCGACCAGATCGCCGGCCTGGCCACCGCCCAGGTGCGCGGCGTGTCGACCGCCAACATCGGCCTGCTGACCACCGACCAGATCGTCGCGCTCAGCTACACGGTGCTGGCCAGCCTGTCGACGCGGCAAGTGGCCGCGCTGTCGACCGACCAGGTGGCCTCGTTGACGACCAACCAGATCACCGTGCTGACGACCCAGGAGATCGCCGCGCTGACGGCCGAGCAAAAGGCCGCCCTCACCAGCGACCAGCTCGGCGCGCTGTCGTCGCTGGCGAGCTTCTCGACGGCCTCGATCGCCGCGCTCACCACCAACCAGATCGCCTCGCTGTCGCTGGGCATCCTGGCCAGCCTGACGACGCGCCAGATCGCCGCCCTCACGACCGACCAGATCGGCGCCTTGACCACCAACGCCGTGGTGGCGCTGAGCACCGCGCAGATCCGCGCGCTGGGCTCGGCCCAGATCGCGGCGCTGAACTCGGACCAGGTGCCGGCCATCGAGCTGGCCGACGTGCTGGCGCTGTCGACGCGCCAGATCGCCGCGCTGACCACCGACCAGCTGGGCCGGCTGACCAACACCCAGTTCGCCACGCTGAGCACGCAGCACATCGCCGCCTTGACCACGCGCCAGATCGCCGCGCTCACGACCGACCAGGTGGCCAGCTTCGCCAACCTGGCGCCGCTGACGAGCCGACAGATCGCCGCGCTCACCACCGACCAGATCGCCAGCCTGGCGCTCGACAAGATCACCACGCTGCGCACCAACCAGATCGCCGGCCTGACCAGCGCCCAGGTGGGCGCGCTGACGACCGACCAGATCGTCGCGCTGAGCACCGGGCAGGTGCGCAGCCTCAACGCCGCCACCCTGGCCGCGCTGTCGACCGACCAGGTGGCCGCGATCGAGGCGGTCGACATCGCCGCGCTCGGCACCAACCAGATCACCATCCTCAACAGCGACCAGCTGGCCGCGCTGACCGCCGGCCAGTTCGCCGCGCTGAGCACGCGCGCCATGGCCAGCCTGAAGAGCGCGCAGATCGCCGCGCTCTCGACCGCGCAGCTGGGCAGCCTGGTGTCGCTGGCGCCGTTGACCACCCTGCAGATCCGGGCCTTGACCAGCACCCAGATCGACAGCCTGGGCCTGGGCCAGATCACCACCCTGGGCACGCGCCAGCTCAACGCGCTGGCCAGCGCCCAGTTGCAGGCGATCAGCACCAACCAGATCGTCGCGCTCGAGACGCGCCAGGTGCGCGGCCTGTCGACGGCCGCGCTGGCGGCCCTGACGACCGACCAGATCGCCGCGATCGAACTGGCCGACATCGTCGTGCTGCGGACCGACCAGGTCGCCGCGCTGACGACCGACCAGGTCTCCGCGCTGACCCTGGTGCAACTGGCCAGCATGACCAGCCAGGAGATCGGCGCGCTGACCACCCGCCAAATCGCCGTGCTGAGCAACGCGCAGTTCGCCGCGCTGGGCAGCCTGGCCAGCCTGAGCACGCGCCAGGTGGCCGGCCTGTCGAGCGACCAGATCCTCGCGCTCACGCCGGACCAGTTCGCCGCGCTGCGCACCGCCCAGATCGCCGCGTTCACCACCAGCCAGATCCAGTTCTTCACCACCGACCAGATTCCGGCGCTGACCACCGCGCAAATACGGGCCTTGTCGAACGCGGCCATCGCCGCGCTCACCACCGACCAGATCGCCGCGCTGGCCGGCGACGACCTGGCCGCACTCAGGACCAGCCAGCTCGTCGTGCTGGGCAGCGACCAGCTGGCGGCGCTGTCGGCCGACCAGTACAACGCCCTCACCAGCAGCGAGATCTCGGCGCTGACCACGCGCCAGATCGGCTACCTGACGGCCGACCAGTTGGCCGCGCTGTCGAGCCTGAAGCCGCTGACAAGCGTGCAGATCGCCGCCCTCAGCACCGACCAGCTCGGCGCGATGTCGGCCGAGCGCTTCGCCACGCTGGGCACGCGCCAGCTGGCCGCGCTGACGAAAAACCAGGCCGGCGGCCTGACCGCCGCCCAGCTGGTCACGCTGTCGACCGCGCAGATCCGCGCCATCGCCACCGCCCTGCTGTCGCGCCTGGACCCGACCCTGATCGCGCAGATCGAGGTCGAAGACCTGGCCGCGTTCACCACCGCCCAGCTGCGCTCGCTCACCACCGACCAGATCCTCGCGCTGACCCTGGACCAGTTGCACGCGCTCAGCAGCGCCGACATCGCCGCCTTCTCGCAGACCCAACTGGGCGCGATGACGCCCGAGCAGGCCGCCGCGCTGGGCAACCTGGCCGACTACACGACGGCGCAGATCGCCGCCATGTCGCTGGCGCGCATCGCCGCGCTGACGGCCTCCGACATCGAACTGCTCAACTCGCGCCAGATCGGCGCGCTGCAGACCGAGCAGATCGCCGTGTTCAGCGCCGAGCAGCTGGTCGCGCTGAGCGCGGCCCAGGTCGGCGCGCTGAGCCTGGCGGCCGTGCGCGCCCTCACGCTCGAGCAAATCGCCGCCATCGAGGCGGCCGACATCCCGGGCATGAAGACGGCGCAGATACAGGCGCTGTCGACCGACCAGCTGCTGGCGTTCACTATCGACCAGATCGGCGCGCTGACAAGCCAGGAGGTGGCCAGCCTCAAGCTGCAACAGGTGAACGCGCTCAGCGCCGACCAGTTGCGCGCGCTCACCAACATCCGTGCGCTGACCACCGCCCAGGTGCGGGCGCTGACCGGCGACCAGCTGCAGGCGCTGTTGCCCGACCAGATCGCCATCCTGCGCACCGCGCAGATCGCCGCGCTGAGCAACACCCAGGCGGCGCTGCTGACGACCGACCAGATCGTCGCGCTCACCGCCGCCGAGCTGCTGGCGCTGACCACGCGCGCGCTGGCCGCGCTCACCGCCGAGCAAATCGGCGCGATCGAGCTCGGCGACATCGCCGCGCTGCGCTCGACGCAGCTGATGTCGCTGGCGACCGCGCAGATCGCCGCCCTCAGCCTCGACCAGATCGGCGCCATCACCACCGGCGCGATCAGCGCGCTGACGGTCAACCAGGTGCGCGCGCTGAGCGTCGACCAGATCATCAATCTGAGCCCGGGGCAGGCGGCAGCGCTGTCGACCAAGGCCATCGCCTCGCTCAGCATCGAACAGTTCACCGCGCTCGAGCCGCTCGACCTGGCCGCGTTCAAGACCGCCCAGATCCGCGCGCTCACCTCCGCCGAGGTCAGCAGCATGACCAGCAGCCAGCTGCTGGCGCTGACCGCCGCCCAGGTGGCCGCGCTCAGCCCGGCCCAGCTCGCCTATCTGACGCCGGAGCAGTTCGCGCTGCTCGACGTGATCGGTTCGTTCAGCACGGCCCAGGTGGCCGCGCTGAGCACCGATCGCATCCAGGCGCTCAACGACACCCAGCTGGCAGCGCTCAGCAGCAGGCAGGTGGGCGCGCTCACCAGCCGGCAGGTGCAGGCGCTGACCACCCATCAGATCCAGGCGCTGTCGGTCAACCAGTGGCGCGCGCTGGGTACCGCCGCGCTGCGCGGCCTGTCGGGCGAGCAGATCGCCGCGATGGAGATCGAGGACCTGTCGGGTCTGCGCGCCAGCCAGTTCTCGACCCTGTCGACCCTGCAGATTTCCCAGTTGAGCGTCGACCAGTTCGGCGTGCTGTCGACGGCCGAACTGGCGTCGCTGACGGCGGCCCAGATGAAGGCGGTGTCGAACGAACAACTGGCCGGCCTGACCACCTTGTCGGCCTTCACCACCGCCCAGGTCAGCGCCTTGACCACGGACCAGTTGGTCGCGATCGGTATGGACCAGCTCGCCACGCTGCGCTCCGCCCAGGTCGGCGCGCTCACGCTCACACAGATGCGCGGCATCACCACCGACCAGTTGGTGGCGCTGAGCACGGCCCAGGTGCGCGCCATCAACCTGACCGCGCTGGCCGGGCTCAGCACCGACCAGATCGCCAGCATCGAGATCGAGGACATCGGCGCGCTCAGCGATGCCCAGGTCGACGCCCTGACCCGGCCCCAGATCGCCGCGCTGACACTGGCGCAGGTGGCCAACTTCAACACTTCGCAGATCGAGGCCATCAGCGTGGCCGACATCGGCGCGTTGTCGACCGGCCAGATCAACAACCTGCGCACCTTGGGCGCGTTCAACGGCGCCCAGGTGGCCGCGCTGACCACGCAGCAGATCGGCGCCATCGATGGCGAGCACTTCGCCACGTTGCGCTCGGCGCAGCTCAGCGGGCTAAGCCTGACCCAGGTGGCGCAACTGACCGCCGGCCAGCTCGGCGCGGTGAGCACCCGGCAGTTGCCCGGCTTGAATCTGGTGGCGCTGAGCACGCTGCAAATCGGCGCGCTGAACGTGGCGGCCGTCGCCGGCCTGAACTCGGCACAATTGAGTTCGCTGAAAACCAACCAGCTGGGCGCGCTCACGATCGAGCAGTTCTCGGCGCTGAGCACGCGCACCCTGGCCGGGCTGGACGTGACCAAGGTGCGCGGCCTGACCGCTGCCCAGCTCGGTTCGCTCACCTCGTTGAACACCTTCACCGCCGGCCAGATCACCGGTTTCACGTCGGCGCAGATCGCCGGCCTGGGCGCCGAGATGATCGGCAACCTGCGCACCAATCAACTGGCCGCGCTGGGCGCGGCGCAGGCGCTGGGCCTGACCACCGGCCAGATGGCGACCTTGGAGGCGCCGCAGGTGGTGGCGCTGAACGCGTCGGTGTTCAACGCGTTGAACTCGGACCAGCTCCAGATGCTCGACGCCAACGACATCGTCGCGCTGCGGACGGCGCAGGTGGCCGCGCTGTCGGCCGCCACCATCGCCAACCTGAGCGCGCAACAGGTCGCCGCGTTCACCACGGCGCAGGTGCGCTCGCTCAAGGCGATCCAGATCGCCGCGCTGACGTCCGACCAGGTCGCCGCGCTGACGGTGGCCGAGCTGTCGGCCTTCACGATGACACAGGCCGGCGCGTTCACCGCCGACCAGCTCGCCGCGCTGAGCGACGAGCAGCGCGCGGCGTTGCTGACCAGTCCTCTGATCCTCGACCTCGACGGCAACGGCGTGCGCACCCTGGCGCTGGAGGCCGGCGTGCGCTTCGACCTGCACGCCGACGGCCAGCAGGTCGCCACCGGCTGGGTCGGCCAAGGCGACGGCCTGCTCGCGCTGGACCGCAACCATGACGGCACGATCAACGACGGCGGCGAGCTCTTCGGAACCAGCACCAGCACAGCCACCGGCGGCGGCAAGGCGCGCGACGGCTTCGCCGCGCTGGCCGACATCGACGCCAACGGCGACGGCGTCGTCGACGCAAAGGACGCGCAGTTCGGCGACCTGCGCGTGTGGGTGGACGCCAACGCGGACGGCGTCAGCCAGGCCGGCGAGCTGCAATCGCTGGACGCGCTGGGCATCACCGGCATCAACGTCGGCGCCACCAAGGCCAGCGAGCTGGACAACGGCAACTGGATCGGGTTGCGCTCCAGCTACACCACCGCCGACGGCGGCGTCCACCAGGTGGCCGACGTCTGGTTCCGGGCCGAGCGCGCCACCCCGGCGGGTACGCAGGTGGGCACGCAGGTGGGCACGCAGGTAAGCGCGCTGACACAGGCGCTGGGCGGCTACGCCCGGGCGCAGGCGACGCCGGACATTGCGGGAGGCCAGTTGACGATGCCTGCCGGCATGCCGACAAGTGCGCTGGGCGGCAGCGTCGCCGCCCTGGGCGAGCAGATGCGGCAGTACCAGGCAAGCACCGGCTTGAGCGGCGGCGCCACGGCGCATACCGACGAGTGGTTCCGCAAGCCGGCGCAACCGGGCATGCTGGCGGCCAAGTAAGGCCGCGCGGTCAACATGGGGAGCAACGGAAGCGGCAAGCGCCATGCTTGCCGTTTTTTTTGCGCCGTCCGTTTGCACTTTGTAATTTACACAACGTTGATTCCTTCGTAGACTAGCGTCGATACCTCCACCGGCCGACCAGCATGCCCACGCGAAAAATCAAGATCGGCGCCAAGACCGTCCAACTGGACGCGCGCCCGGACCGGCTCGACCTGCGCGACCGCCCGTACGCGCCGCCGATCGCCTCGCTGCCGCCGCGCTGGCCCGACGACGCCGCGCTGCGCAAGCTGCTGCCGCCGTATATCAAGCAGGGCCTGGTGCTGGACCAGAAAAAGGATGGCGCGTGCACCGGCTACGGTCTGGCGGCCGCCGTCAATTTCCTGCTGTGGACGAACACGAAAAACAAAAAGGATTTCGCCGGCGTCAGCCCGCACATGCTGTACGACCTCGCCCGTTTCTACGACGAATGGCCGGGCGAGGATTACGACGGTTCGAGCTGCCGTGGCGCCATGAAGGGCTGGAACAAGCACGGCAGCTGCGCCGGCGCGCTGTGGACGCGCAGCGTGCACGCCGCCGGCGCCAGGGCCTACCGCCCGGCCGCCGACTGGGCGCGCGACGCGCTGGCGCGCCCGCTGGGCACCTATTACCGGGTCGACAGCGCCTCGGTGACCGACATGCAGGCGGCCATCCACGAGATCGGCGCCATCTACGTGTCGGCCGCCGTGCACGACGGCTGGGCGCTCGACGCCAGCCCGCCACAGGCGCCGGGCAAGGGCCACGACGGCCTGCCCGACATCGCCTGGCGCGAGGGCGAAGAGGCGACCGGCGGCCACGCTTTCGCGCTGGTCGGCTACAACGAGCGCGGCTTCGTGGTGCAAAATTCCTGGGGCACGGACTGGGGCGCGGGCGGCTTTGCGGTGCTGGGCTATCACGACTGGCTCGCCAACGGCACCGACGCCTGGGTCGCCGCGCTGGGCGTGCCGCAGGTGGAACAAGCGCTGCCACCGTCGCGCGCGCGGCGCATCGGCCACTCGCTGGTGTCGGGCGAGGTGCGTGCACACAGCGGTCCGCCCACCGGTCCGGCCACGGCGGCGGCCCACCCATGGACCACCGACGCCGCCTACGAGCACGCGCTGGTGGCCGGCAACAACGGCGCGGTGCGCATCGGCCGTCCCGACATCGGCCGCGCCGAAGACCTGGTCGAGCGGGTGGCGCTGGACAACATCGACCGCTGGCTGCGCGGCGACGGCGCCGCCGGCAAAAAAATCGTCATCTACGCGCACGGCGGCCTCAATGCCGAGGACGACGCGATCCGGCGCATCCGCGTCATGGGCCCCTACTTCCTGGCCAACGGCGTCTATCCGCTGTTCTACACCTGGCGCACCGGCATCCTCGACACCGTGGCCGGCGCGCTCGACGACGCGCTCGGCATCGTGCCCGGGCAGGCCCTGTTCGGCGGCCCGGTGGCCGAGGCCCGGGACAAGCTGCTGGAGGCGGCCGCCCACAACATCAAGTGGGCGTGGAACGAAATGAAGGCCAACGCCGCCGAGGCGGCGCTGGCCGGCGGCGCGCTGCACCTGCTGGCCGCCGCGCTGGTGCGCCTGCGCGCCGCCCACCCGGAGCTGGAGCTGCACCTGGTGGGCCATTCGGCCGGCGCCTTCGTGCACGGCCACCTGCTGGACCTGTGCCAGGCCGCCGCCGTGCCGGTCGCGTCGGTGACCCTGTACGCGCCGGCCTGTTCGCTCGACTTCGCCGCGCGCCACTACCAGGCCCGGGTGGCCGACAAGTTCGTCGCCGCCGACCGCTTCTGGCTGCACCTGCTGTCGGACGTGAGCGAGCGCGCCGACACGGTCGGGCCGTACGGCAAGTCGCTGCTGTATCTGGTGAGCCGGGGCTTCGAAAACCAGCGCAAGACGCCGCTGGCGGGCCTGCAGCGCCTGCTGTACCGGGGCGCCAACCAGCACGACGACGATCTATGGAAGCCGGCCGACTGGCCGCGGGTAAAGGCGTGGCGCGCGTGGGTGGCGGCGCTGCCGCCGCAGGCCGACGGCGCGGCCGCCTGCGAGGTGACGAGCGACCGCATCAGGGTCTCGGCGACGCGCACCGAGCAGGCCAGCCACGGCGGCTTCGACAACGATATCCGCGTGCTCGGCCGCACCATCAACCGGGTGCTGGGGCGCTCGCCGGCCGCGCCGCTGGCGGTGCCGGTCGCGGACCTGCGCTATGACTAACTCAGGCGACTAGGTGATGTAGCTAAGTGATGTAATTAAACAGCGACAGGCCGGCCATGGTCTTGAACGACTTCTGCGCCGCGTCCAGGTTGGTCTGCTGCTGCGTGAACAGCGAGATCGCCTTGACCACGTCGACGTCCTGCAACCCGGACAGGGTGGTCGCGTATTGCAGGTTCAGGTCGTCGCCGGAGCTGTCGAGGTAGTCGAGCTCCTTGAGGCGCGAACCGACCGCCGACTCGATCGACAGCATATTGTCGTAGGCGTTGTCGATGTTCAGGTGCGCCTGGTTGAGCTTGTTGGTCAGGCTGGCCTGGCCGGCCGGGCCGTCGCCGGGCGCGCGCAGCGCGGAGATGATGTCGGTGACGGTGGTAAACACCGATTGCTTGGTGCTGGGCTCGACGCTGAAGCTGTCGAGATCGGCCGGATCGCCCTTGATATCGAACTGCAAGCCGTCAAAGGTGATGTTCTGGCCGCTGACATAGGGCTGCGGCACGGCCGGCACCGGCGTGGCGGGCACGGGCTGGTTCAAGGTCAGGTCGGTGACGGTGTAGGTGGTCACCTTGGGCACGCCCGGCGTGGCCGGCACCACCTGGAAATCGATCTGGTAGCGGTTGCCGGTCAACTGGGTGGCGTCCTTGACCGAGCCGCCGCTGATGATGCCGTTGCCGCCGCGGTCGAAATTGCCGGGCGCCGCGCCGGTGACGAAGGTGCCGTTGCCTGTGGCGTTGTTCTCATACACGGACGCGCCCGAATCGCTGATCGGCAAGGTGCGCGTCGAGCCCACCTGCAGCGAGCGCTGACCCTGGTCGCCCTGGTAGGCGGCGCCGGTGGCCGTCTGCGTGAACGGCAAGGTGGTCGATTTATAGCCGGAAAACACATAGCCGCCGACCCCGTCCGAGCTGTTGGCCTGGCCCAGCAGATCCTCCAGCCTGCCTTCGAGCTCGACCGCCAGCGACTCGCGGTCTTTCTGGGTCATGCTGCCGTTGCCGGCGTTGACCAGCAGCGTTTTGATATCCTGCATGATCGTGCCCGAGCTGTGCAGCGCCACCGTTTCCAGCGACAGCATGCTCTTGGCGTTGGCGCGGTTGGTCACCAGCTGGGTATTGATGCCCTGCGACTGCGTCACCTCCAGCGCGCGCGCGGTGGCGATCGGATCGTCGGCGGCGGTCAGATTCTTGCGCCCCGTGGACAACTGCGACTGGGTGCGCGCGAGCGCCGACTGCAGCGAGCTGATCTGCCCGACGCCGACGTCGTAGATGGTCTTGGAACTGATGCGCATGATCATGATGCTACCTCTTTAATTTTGCTCATCCCTGATTTACCCGACTTAGTTGCCCAAACTGAGCAGCGTATCGAACAACTGGCTGGCCACCTGCATCACCTTGCCCGAGGCCTGATAGGCCTGCTGGTAGCGTAACAGATTGGCCGCCTCCTCATCCAGATTCACGCCCGACACGCTCTGCTGGGCGTTGGTGGCCTGGGCCACGGCGGCGTCGGCGGCGGCGCCGCCGATCTGCGCCTCGCGCGCCTTGTTGCCGACATAGTTGACCATCTGCGCGTAGGTGGTCTGGAAGTTGGCGTTGCCGTTGTCCATCGTGTTCTTGGTCTGCAGCGCCGCCAGCAAGGCACCGTTGCGGCCGTCACCCACGCCGCTGGTGTTGGGACCGACCGTGAACTTGTCCAGGTCGGCCGGCGTGCCGCTGATGGCGAGGTTGACGCCGCCAAAGCTGATCGAGGCGCCGTCGGTGTACGGAATGCTCGGCGTGCCGGCCGGATACACCGTGGCCACGCCGTTGACGGTCACCGTCACGTCCTGCGCGGCCGGGAAGCCCGACAGGGTATTGGTGGCCTTGTCGAAGGTCAGGGTTACCGGCGCCGTGAGCGCGTTGCCCGGCGTCAGATAGTTGGCGTCGACGGTGCCGGCGGTGATCTTGGCGTTGCCGGCGTTGGTGGTCGGCGCGGCCGTGGCGATCGGCGCGGCCAGCGCGATCTTGGTGCGGTCCTCGACCAGGACGTCGAAATCCTTGGCGGCGTTGTAGGTCGGGCGCACCAGGAAGTTGTCGTTGGCGGCCGGCGTGCCGGTGATGGTGTAGGCCACGCCGTCGATCACCTGCGGCTCGGTCTGCGGGAACGGGTTGATCTGCGTAACCTGGCCATCGCTCAGGCGCTTGACGCTGAAACTGGTGCCGTCGAAGTCGACGCTGTAGTCGCTCGCCGTCAAGGCGCTGGCGTCCTTCACCACGGCCGTGACGTCGGCGGTGCTGGACGACAGGTTGTTCGTATTGGTGCCGACGTAGGCGTTGATCGGGCCGAAGAAGGCGGTGCCGAGGGCGCCGTTCTGGTCCTGGCCCAGCTGGTGCTGGGCGTTGAAGGTGACGGCGATGGCGGCGGCCACCTGGCCCAGCGAATTTTGCGCGCGGTCCATGGCGCCGTTGCGGAACTCCAGCAGGCCGCCCAGTTGGCCGCCGGTCAGCACCCGGTCCGGCAGCGGGCTGAAGCCGCCGTTGTCGGCCAGGTAGCCGACCGTGACGCGCGAGACGTCGGTCGGCGAGGTCGAGGTGCCCAGGGTGAAGGCCTTGTTGCCGACCACCAGCGGCTGGCCCGTGCCCATCTGCACGGTCAGCGTGTTGTTGTCGCCGGGGATGACGCTGGTCTTGACCAACTTGTTCAGTTCGGTCAGCAGCGCGTCGCGGTGGTCCAGCAGGTCGTTGGGCGCCTTGCCGTCGGTGGTCAGCCCCGCGATGGTATTGTTGAGTTCGGCAATCTGGCGGGCGAAGGAATTGATCTCGCCGACGTTGGAGACGATCTGGCCGTTCACGCCGGAGGCGATTTCCGTCAAGCGCGCGCTCATGCCCTGGAAGCGCGCCGCCAGCGACTCGGCGCTCGACAGCATGGCCTGGCGCGACGCGGCCGAGGCCGGATTGGAGGTGGCGTCCTGGACGCCGTTGAAGAAGTCCTGCATCGCCGGCGACAAGCCGGCGGTCGGATCGGCCAGCAGGTTGTCGATCTGGCTGATTTGCTTGTTATACACATCGAGCGAGGCCTGGTTCGACTCGGCGTTGCGCAGCTGGGTGGCGAGGAAGTTGTCGTAGTAACGGCGCACGGCCGCCACCTCGGTGCCGGTGCCGACGAACCCGAAGCCCTTGTCCTGCGTCGGCGTGTCGACCTGGATCGCCACCTGACGGCTGTAACCGGTCACGCCAGCGTTGGTGATGTTGTTGCCGGTGGTCGCCAGCCCCACCTGCGCTGCCAACAAACCACTTTTGCCGATGCTGAGAAGACTCATGATAGTTCACTCTATGTTGTTATTGTTAACGGCGGCGCAAGCGAAAACTTGAATAACCCGCTTGAGCGCGCCAGGCCGTCAACGGTCAGCCGGCCAGCGAGCGCTTGATGATGCTGGTCAATTTGGCCGCGTAATGCGGGTCCGTGGCGTAGCCGGCCTTCTGCAAGCCCTGGGCGAAGCTGCTGGCGTCGCCGGCGCTGGCGAGCACCTTCTCGTAGCGTGGATTGTTCGACAACAGTTTCGCGTAATCCTTGAAGCTATCGGCATAGCTGTCGTAGGCGCGGAATTTCTCGACCCGGGTCTGGGCCTTGCCGTTGATGTATTCGGTGGTGGTGGCGTCGACCGTCTTGCCCTTCCAGTCGCCGCCGGCCTTGATGCCGAACAGGTTGTGGCTGTTGGTGCCGTCGCGGCCCTTGATCTCGCGCTTGCCCCAGCCGCTCTCGAGCGCCGCCTGGCCCAGCATGAACTTGGCCGGGATGCCGGTGGCCAGGCTGGCCTCCTCGGCGTGGGACGACAATTTTTCCTGGAAGCTGCGCACGTGCGGCGCCTGCGAGCCGCGATTGCCGATCACGGTGGCGGGCACGGCGGAGTTGTCATCCACAGACCCAGCCTTCGGGGCGACATTCGCGGCACCGGCCCCCCCGGCCGCGGCGATGGCCTTTTGCAGCTTGGCGTCCATCAGGCTGGCCACGCCGCTGAAGCTGCCCGCGTTGGCGCCGTTGGCGCTGTCGCCGGCGCCGCCGATGGCCAGCGCCTTGGCGTCGGCGGTCTTGGTCAACTGTCGGATCAGCACGTCGGACAGGCCGATGCCCTTCTTGGCGATGTTCTGGCTGGTCTGCTGGTCGAGCATGGTGGTGAACATCTTGGTCTGCTCGCTGTTCATCATGCCGTCCTGCGGCGAGGCGTCGCGCATGCTCTTCATCATCATGTTGACGAACATCGCCTCGAACTGCGTGGAGGCGGTTTTCAGCGACTCGGCGCTGCCCGACTTGGCCGACTGGCGCAAGGCGCCCATGTCCTTGACGTCGAGGGCGAACTTATTGCTCAGATTACTGCCGAGGTCGTTGGAGGTCTTGGGACTGGTCATGGCGAACTCCGCTTAAATAATTTCCAGCTCGGCGCGCAACGAGCCGGCGGCTTTCATGGCCTGCAGGATCGACAGCAGATCCTGCGGCGTGGCGCCGATGGCGTTGAGTGCCTTGACCACCTCGGCCAGCGAGGCGCCGCCCTTGACCATCATGACCTTGCCGCTATCCTTTTTGATATCGACGGTCTGGTTGGGCGTGACGACGGTGCGGCCGCCGGCCAGCGCGTTGGGCTGGCTCACCTGCGGATCGGCTGTCACCGAGACTGACATATTCCCGTGGGAAATGGCGCACGTTTCGAGCGTCACCGCGCGGTTCATCACCACCGAACCGGTGCGCGCGTTCATGATGACCTTGGCGGGCTGCTCGGCCGGATTGACTTGCATGTCCTGCAAGGTGCCGATGAAGGTCACGCGCTGGTCGCTGCCGCTGGGCGACTGCACGCGGATCACGCGGCTGTCGAGCGCGTAGGCGATGCCGGCGCCGTATTTTTCGTTGATGGCCTCGACCACGCGGCTGGCGGTGGCGAAATCGGCCGTGTTCAGTTCCAGCTTGATCTGGTTGCCCTCGCCCAGGCTGGAGGCGACGGCGCGCTCGACCGTTGCACCGGCGGAAATCTTGCCCACGCTGAGGTGGTTGACGGTCAGCGAGCTGCCGCCGGCGCCACCGGCGGCGATGCCGACGCCGCCGACCAGCACGTTGCCCTGCGCCATGCCGTAGACCTGGCCGTCGGCGCCCTTTAACGGCGTCATCAGCAGGGTGCCGCCGCGCAGGCTCTTGGCGTTGCCCATCGACGAGACCGTGATGTCCAGGGTTTGGCCCGGCTGCGCGAACGGCGGCAGCGAGGCGGTGACCATGACGGCGGCGACGTTCTTCAATTGCAGCTGGGTACCCTGCGGCAGGTTCACGCCCAGTTGCTGCAGCATCGACACCACGCTTTGCACGGTGAAAGGGGTCTGCGTGGTCTGGTCGCCGCTACCGTCGAGGCCGACGACGAGGCCGTAGCCGATCAGCTGATTCTGGCGCACGCCGGCGATGCTGGCCAGGTCGCGCAGGCGCTCGGCGTGGGCGTTCTGCACCAGCGAGGCGAGCAAGGTGAACGCGAGGACGATCGCCACCAGCTTGCACACTTTGGCAAGACGGCGCGGGCCATAAATCAGGTCGGGAGTTTTCATCATCGGCCTCAGAACGGCAGCAGGCTCTGGAAGAAGCGCGAGGCCATCGAGGCCATTTCCGCGCGGTCGACCTGGCTGCTGGTGCGGTATTCGACCTTGGCGTCGGCCACGGCGGTCGAGGCCACGGTGTTGCCGGTGGCGATATTGTCTGGATTGATCATGCCGGAGAAGCGGATGAATTCGACGCCCTTGTTCATCGCCACTTGCTTCTCGCCGGCCACGATCAAGTTGCCGTTGGAAAGCACCTCAACCACCGTCACGCCCATGGTGCCGGTGAAGGCGTTGCTGGCGGTCTGGTTGTCGCCGTCGGAATAGCTGCTCTCGTTGGACACGGCCAGCGGATTGCCGAAGGTCGACTGCAGCGGCTTGGGCATGGCCACGCTGACGCCGCCGGTCTTGTTGCCCGAGCTGGTGCCGGCCTTGTTGGCGGTGGTGCGTTCGGTAATGACCAGGGTCAGCACGTCGCCGACCTGGCGCGCGCGGCGGTCCTCGAAGATCGGGCGGAAGGCCGAACCCTGGTAGATGGCGCCGTTGTTGGGCTTGGCGGCCAGCTGCTCGGCGTTGAGCGGACGGGCCGACATCGGCGAGTTGACGATCGACGTCGGCGTCGTCATGCAGCCGCTCAGGGCGGCGGCGGAGAAGATGATGGCGATAGCGTGTTTCATGGTCTGCCCCTTACAGCTGCGCCAGCTTGGCCAGCATCTGGTCGGACGTGGTGATGGCCTTGGAATTGATTTCGTAGGCGCGCTGGTTCTGGATCATATTGACCATCTCCTCGACCACGTTGACGTTGGACGTTTCGACAAAGCCCTGCAGGATCACGCCGGTGCCGTTGGTGCCCGGGGTGTTGGTCTGCGGATTGCCCGACGCGCCGGTTTCGACATACAGGTTCTCGCCCTTCGACTCCAGCCCGGTCGGGTTGATGAAGGTCGACAACTGGATGCTGCCGATCTGCTGCGGCGCCACTTGGCCCGGCAACGTCACCGAGACGGTACCGTCGCGGCCGACCGTGATGCTTTGCGCGGTGATCGGGATGGTGATGGCCGGCTGCAGCACGAAGCCGCTGGAGGTGACCATCTGGCCGTTGTTGTCGCGTTGGAAGGAGCCGTCGCGGGTGTAGGCGGTGGTGCCGTCGGGCAGCAGCACATTGAAGAAGCCGTTGCCGTTGACCATCAGGTCCTTGTCATTGCCGGTCGACTGGGGATTGCCCTGGGTGTGGACGCGCTCGATCGCGACGGGACGCACACCGGTACCGAGCTGCATGCCGGACGGCAGATTGGTCTGTTGCGACGATTGGCCGCCGGGCTGGCGGATGTTCTGGTACAGCAGGTCTTCGAAGACGGCGCGCGACTTTTTAAACCCGTTGGTGCTGACGTTGGCCAGATTGTTGGATGTGACGTCGAGCGCGGTCTGCTGCGCCTCCATGCCCGTCTTGGCGATCCAAAGTGAACGTATCATTTTCCTTCTCCCGTAGCATGGATGGGAGCGGCCAGAAGCGACAGCTACTCATCCCACACCACCATTATGCGGGAGAGGTCATCAACCCAAAGCGAGGATCTGGGTGGCTTTTGCGGCGTTATTCTCGGCGTTCTTCAAGAGGCTCATTTGCATCTCGAACTGCCTTGCCAGACTGATCATATTGACCATGGAATCGACCGGATTGACGTTGCTGCCCTCGACCGCGCCGTCGACCACGCGTACCAGCGGATCGTTCTGCGCCGGCGTGCCATCCTTCTGGCGGAACAGGCCGTCGTTGCCGCGCACCAGGCCCTTGGGGTCCGGATTGACCAGTTTGATGCGGCCCAGGGTGTTGGACGGGCCCGGCTGGTAGTCGGTCGAGACGGTGCTGACGGTGCCGTCGCCGGCGATCATCACCGTCACGTCCGGCGGAATGGCGATCGGGCCGCCGTCGCCGATCAGGGTCTGGCCGCTGGCCGTTTGCAGCAGGCCGTTTTCGCTGACCTTGAGGCTGCCGTTGCGGGTGTAGGCCTCGGAGCCGTCCGGCGACTGCACGGCGATCCAGCCCTGGTCGCGGATGGCGATGTCGAGCGGGCGGCCGGTGGTCTGGATCGGCCCGGCGCGCATGTCGGCGCCGACCGTCGAATCGACCACGAAGGCGCGCGTCTGCAAGCCCTCCGACACCACCGGCACGGCACGGAAGCTGTCGAGCTGCGCGCGAAAGCCGGTGGTGTTGACGTTGGCCAGGTTGTTGGACGTGGTGGCTTGTTGCTCCAGCACGTGCCGCGCCCCGGTCATCGCGGTGTAGATCAGACGGTCCATGACTTACCTCGTTAACGTTAGCGCAGATTGACCAGGGTCTGCATGATGCCGTCCTGGGTCTTGATCGTCTGCGCGTTGGCCTGGTAGACGCGCTGCGCGGTGATCATATTGACCAGTTCGGCCGTCAGGTCGACGTTCGAAGTTTCCACCGAGCTGGCGCGCAGCGAACCCATCGAACCGGCGTTGGGCACGCCCACTTGCGGTGGACCCGAGTTCGAGCTTTCCGCCCAGGCGTTGTTGCCCAGCGGGGTCAGGCCGTCGACGCTGGCGAAATTGGCCATGGCGATCTGGCCCATGGCGCGCGACTTGCCGTTGCTGTACTGGCCCAGGATCACGCCGTTCTCGTCGATCGCGTAACGCTGCCACGAACCGGCCGAGTAACCGTCCTGGGTCGAGCCCAGATCGTTGGTGACGCTGCCGTACTGGGTGGTCTTGTCGAACGTGGTCAGCACGGTCATCGGCTGTTCCGCGCCGGTGTCCGGGAAGATCGGCAGGGTAATCGAGAACGGCAGGGTTTGCGCCGGCACCATCGCGGCCATTGCACCAGGGCTGAGCGCGCCGTTGCGGTCGAATACCAGGGTACCGGCTTTGACGGCTGGCACGGTGACCGCGGCGGCCAGCCTGGCGGCGATGTCGTCCGGCGTCATGTCGATAATCGCACCGCTGCTCGTCGGGTCGAGCGCGGCGAGCGCGTCGGCCAAAGCCTGCAATTGTTCTGGTGTTGCACTGGCCGGCGGCGTAACGGCGGAGGCAGCCATCACGTCGTGGGCGGCCTGCGCGTAGACGAAAGCGGCGGCAGCGATGTCGGCCGGCACTGGCGGTGTAGCCTTCACCGCGTCGTTGTAGGCGGTACGGGCCGCGACCACGCCAGGCTCCAGGTTAATCGACGCGACCACGCCGGCCGACACCACCTCCTTGTTATCGGCCGACGCGTACACGTCCCAGGTATTGGCGTCGGTCTTGACGTAGTACGTGGTCATGATGTGCGAGGTGCCCAGGCTGTCGTAGACGTTGAGCACGGTCTGCTTGTTGTACGAGTTCGGATCGTTGGCATTGAACGGGTTCGTCTTCGGCACTTTTTCGGCCGAACTCAGGTTCATCTGGAAGTTGGCCTTGGTGGTCTGCACCGGCGTCAGGTCGGACTTGTCCAGGGTCAGCGGCACCGGGGCGCCGAGCTGGATCACGCCGGCAGTGTTCGACAGGTAACCCGTCAGCTGCGCGCCTTGGGCATTGACCAGGGTGTGGGTGTTATCTTCGTGGAACTGGCCATTGCGCGAATACTGCACCGCGCCGTTGACCACCAGACGGAAGAAACCGCCGCCGTTGATCGACACGTCAAGCGGGTTGTTGCTGGTCTCGATATTACCTTGCGTGAATTGCTGGGCCAGTTTGGCCGTCGTCACACCGATACCCGGGTTGTTGCCGGAGACGCCGTTGAGCGAGTTGGCGTACAGGTCCGCAAACTGGGCTTGCGAACCCTTGAACCCGACCGTGCTGGCATTGGCGATGTTGTTGCCGATGACGTCCAGCGATTTGGATGCGGCGTTCAGGCCGCTCAGTCCTTGTTGGAACATGGTATTCCCCTATGGTGTGAAGACTTACAAAACTTCCTTGATTTCAGCCATCGTGAAATGGCCAAGCGAGGTATTCAATTTGACGCCGGCCGCTCCGGTCGACACGCTGGCGACGGCCGCCAGTTGCAATTGGGTGGCGTCGGTGAGCGTCTTACCGGTGCTGACGGCCTTGACGCTGAAGGTGTAGCTGCCCGCCGCCGCCGCGGTCTTGTCGTCCATGGTGCCGTCCCAGGTGATAGGGTAGGTGCCGACATCGACGTTTTTCATCGACATGTTGCGCACCACCTTGCCGGTCTTGTCCATGATGCTGATGTCAACCGTTTCGGCCGGCGAGGCCAGGTCGACGCCGAACACGCTGCTGCTGGTCTTGACGCCGGCCGCGTCGGTGCTGGTGCTCAGTTCGATGCCCTTGCCCGCCACCAGCACGCCTTTGCCGATCAGGCTGACCGCGTTCATCGACTGCGCGCTGGCCTGGTCGGTGCGCAGCGACTCCAGCGTGGCGTTGACCTTGTTGATGCCGGTCACCGTCGACAACTGTGCCAGCTGGCTGGTCATGGCCGCGTTGTCCATCGGGTTGAGCGGGTCCTGGTTCTTCAGCTGCGTAATGAGCAGCTTCATGAACTTGTCCTGGTCGGCGCCGATGTCGTTGTTCGCCGCCGCGCTGGTGCCGCTGGCGGTGTTGGTGGTGTTGTACGTCGACGCCTTGGGCGTGTCGATGATGCCGCTGGTGGCCATGGTTGGACTCCCTTGATCTTGTTAGTTCTGACCGATGGTCAGCGTTTTCGCCAGCAGCGACTTGGCCGCGTTCATGGTCTCGACGTTGGTCTGGTACGAGCGCGACGCCGACAGCATGTTGACCATCTCGTCGACCACGTTCACGTTGGGCATGGTGACGTAACCCTTGTCGTCGGCCATCGGATGCTTGGGGTCGTACATCTGCTTCATCGGCGACTGGTCCTCGACCACCTTGCGCACGCGCACGCCGGTCGAATCGCCACTGGCCGTCGGCGTGGCCTCGAACACCACCTGGCGGGCGCGGTAGGCCTCGCCGCTGGCGCTGGTGGCGCTGTCGGCGTTGGCCAGGTTGGAGGCGACCACGTTGAGGCGCTGCGCCTGGGCGCTCATGGCCGAACCGGAGACATCGAAGATTTTAAATAGTGACATGATTAGTTCCCTGACTGGATCGCCGCCATCATCCCTTTGATCTGGGCGTTGATCATGGTGACGCCGGCCTCGTAGCGGATGGCGTTGTCGGCGAACTGGTTGCGCTCGACATCCATGTCGACCGTGTTGCCGTCGACGGCGCCCTGCACCACGCCCCGGTACAACAGCGGCGTGCCGTCGGCCAGCGTGCCACCTGTTTGCTGGGGGTTGGGGAAATGCTTGGTGGCCGTGGTCTTGAGCGCGGCGTTCGCGCTCGGGCTGGCCTTGTCCAGCGCGGCCTTGAGCGCGCTGCCGAAATCGACGTCGCGGGCCTTGTAATTGGGCGTATCGGCGTTGGCGATGTTGGACGCCAACACCGTCTGCCGCTGCGAGCGCAGGCTCAGCGCGGCTTCGTTAAAGCGCATGTAATCGTCGAGTTTACCAAGCATGACAACCTCCGGATACCGCCCAAACAGTGGACGAACTTGTTATGACAGGATTCATCATACGGAGTTGCTCCAGTGAACCATCGACAGAGAAGCACCCGCTTTTCCGCGCTATTCAAGGTTTCAAGTCGGGGCCGCCAGACTATGATGGCAACATTGAAGGGGAAACCTACGCCATGACATCACGCCTCACACAAACCGCCCGCCCAGCCATCCGTCTGGCCGCCCTCGCCCTGTTGTCGGCGGCGGCATCGACCGCGCACGGCCAGCAAACCCTGCCCGGCCAGTCCGCTCAGCAGACTCAGCCGCGCCAGGCCGCGTATCACGACCGCGCCGCCCTCAAGCGCACCGTGGAGGAGTTCCTGCAGGTGCAAACGGGCGGCCTGCCGGGCCAGGTGACGGTGGCCGTGGGCGCCATCGACCCGCGCATGAGCCTGGCCCCATGCCCGGCGCCGCAAGCCTTCTTCATGCCCGGCGCGCGCGCCTGGGGCAAGACCACCGTCGGCGTGCGCTGTGCGACACCGTCGGCCTGGACGGTATATATTCAAGCCAGTGTGACCGTCATCGGCGAGTACGTCGCCAGCGCCGCGCCGCTGGCCCAGGGCCAGACCATCGAGGCGGGCCAGTTGGTGATGCTTAAGGGCGATTTGACAATGTTGCCAGCAGGTATAGCCACCGACATCAGCCAGGTGGTGGGCCGCAGCAGCAATAGTTCCCTGCCGCCGGGCACGCCGATGCGGATCGACACCCTGCGCACCAAGCCGGTGGTGCAATCCGGACAACTGGTGCGGCTGGTGTCGAGCGGTTCCGGTTTCAGTGTTTCGGCCGAGGCGCGCGCCATGAGTACGGCGGGCGACGGCCAGGTGGTACAGGTAAAAACTTCCGGTGGGCAACAAATCACCGGAATCGCCAAAGTAGGCGGACTGGTGGAGGTGGCGTTTTGATCGAACGCCGGGTTCTGATGACGCGCGAGGCTAAAGTTTTTCAAGCGGGCGCCGTTAAATACTCAGATCCCGGGGCTTTAGGCCCCAACCAGAGAAGGATGATGCTGTGAAAATCAACGATACATTAAAGAACACGACCGGCTTGCCGGCGTCGAACGCGCCTTCCGCGCCCGCCTCGCGCGGCGCGGACAAGGCCGCGCCGGCGCCGACCGCCACCAGCTCGGAAAGTGTGCGCCTGTCGCCCCAGGGCCAGGCCATGGCGGCCAGCGCGGCCGGCGGCAGCAGCGGCGTGTTCGACACCAAAAAGGTCGAGCGCATCAAGCTGGCCATCGCCGACGGCCAGTTCCAGGTCAACTCGGAAAAAGTAGCGGATGGCTTGCTGGATACAGTCAAGGATCTGCTGCACTCACGAAAACGTTAGGATAGTCATGTCAACCGTCACCCCGCTCAACAATCTGCGCGAAGAAGAGCAGATCATGGCTACGCTGCTGGAGCTGCTCAAACAGGAGCAGCAATTGCTGGTGACGGCGGAAATCGACGGCCTGCCGGCCGTCACGGCAAAAAAAACCGCGCTGATCGCGCAGATGACCTTGTTGTCGGCCCAGCGCCACCGGGCATTGGGCAAGGCCGGTTTTCCGGCCCAGGAGTCGGGCATGGAGGACTGGATCGCCGCCAGCGCCGACGACCAGATCGCCCAGTCGTGGAAACTGCTGCTCGAGCACACGCGCGAGGCCAAGGAATTGAACCGCATCAACGGCATGTTGATCAATAAGCAGATGGGCCATACCCAGGGCGCGTTGCAGGCGTTGCAGCCGCTGTCTTCCGGCGCGAATAACTTCTACAGCGCCAGCGGGATGTCGAGCACGATTCCGCGTAGCCGCGGCTTTTTGGCCGGCTGACCGCTCCTTCCCCCCTTTAATACGATTTTCTTGCGGCGCGCTTCCCCCCATGCGCCGCGTCGACGCGGGCATGGCGGATTACGCTTCGTTAATCCGCCCTACGTGGTTTAGAGTGTTTTTGATTATGGGGCCGGGGCCGGCGCTGGGACCGGGACGGGCGACGCTGGCGTCGTCGGCAATTCGGTGACCGTGTCGGGGATGCCCGACAGGATGGTGACGGCGACGCGGCGGTTGCGCGCGCGGCCGATCGGGTCGTCGTTGGGCGCCACCGGCACGTTGGAGCTGAAGCCGACGGCCGTGAGCCGTTCCGGCGCCACGCCCGCGTCGATGAACAGGCGCACCACGCTGCTGGCGCGCACCGCCGATAATTCCCAGTTCGATGGATACAGCGCAGTGCTGATCGGCAGATTGTCGGTGTGGCCCTCGACCTGCACGTTGTGACTGTCGTCCTTGAGCAGCGCGGCGACCGCGCGCAAGGCCTCGACCGAATCGGCCGTCAGGCGCGCCTCGGCCGGATCGAACAGCACGCTGGCGTTGATCTCGACGCTGACGCCACGGCTGTTCTGCGTCACCCGCACCTTGCCCTCCTTGACCAGCGGCGCCAGCGTGGACAGCAGATCCTGCGCCAGCTTGGTCATCTGCTCTTTTTCCTTGCGCAGCATTTCGGTGCGGCGCTTCAGGCCCGGATTGGGAATCGGGAGATTCTGCACCTGCGTGTTGATCGGTTCGGCCGAGCCGGCGCCGCCGAAGGCGTCGCCCAGGGCGTCGGAGAACACCTTGTACTTGCCGATGTTGACCGAGGAGATGGCGTACATCACGACGAAGAACGCGAACAGCAGTGTGATGAAGTCGGAGTAGGAAATCAGCCAGCGCTCGTGGTTCTCCACTTCCTCGTCGAACTTCCTGCGCGCGCGCCGGTACTGGTACTGCATCTCAGTGCTCCCGCAGCAAGGTGGCGATGCGCTCGTCGATGACGCGCGTGTGGTCGCCGGTGGCGATGTCGTAGAACACGGCGGCGGCGATCTCCTGCTGGTGCACGGCCTGCGTGACGATGGCCTTGAGCTTGTTGGCCACGGGGTAGAAGAACAGGTTGGCCAGCCCGACCCCATAAATGGTCGAGACGAAGGCGACGGCGATGCCGGCGCCCAGCTTGTTCGGATCGGTCAGGTTTTCCATCACGTGGATCAGGCCCAGAACGGCGCCCAGGATGCCGATCGTCGGCGAGTAGCCGGCCGCCGATTCCCAGATCCGCACCGCCTGGCGCTCCTCGGTCTCGTAGGCGGTGATCTCGGTGTCGAGCAGGTGGCGCAGCTTGTCGGGATTGATGCCGTCGACGATCAGGCGCAGGCCCTTGGTGTTGAATTTGTCCTTGGAGGCGAGCATGTAGCGCTCCAGCGACAGCAGGCCGTCGCGGCGCGCGGCCAGGTTCCAGGCATTGATGTCGCGCGCCAGCGCGGCGCGCGTGTCCTTGGGCGGCGCGAACACCAGCCGCAGCATCTTCACGCCGCGCACGAAGGTGCGGAATTTGGTCTGCAGCAGCACGGCGCCGAAGGTGCCGATGACGACGATGGCGAAAGCGGCCGGCTGCAGCAGCGACGACAGCTTGCCGCCCTCAAGCGTCTGGCCGACGGCGATGCCGGCCAGCGCCAGCAGCACCCCGATTACACTGGCCCAGTCCACGACTTCTCCCTGAGCGAGGCGCGCAGGCGCGCGACGGCCTGCGTATGCAATTGCGATACGCGCGATTCCGATACGCCCATCACGGCGCCGATTTCTTTCAAGTTGAGCTCCTCTTCATAGTACAGCCCCATCAGCATTTTTTCGCGCGGCGGCAGCGCGTCGATGGCGTCGATCACGGCCTGGCGGAAGTCGCCGTCGAGCAGCGAGCGCAGCGGGTCGCTTTCCTCGTCCGAGCAATAGCGGTCGAGGAAGCTGTCGTTGCCGTCGTCGTCGTGGAAATCCTCGTAGTACACCAGCTGGTGGCCGCCGCCGTCGGACAGCATCTCCTGGTAGTCGGCCAGCGACAGCTTTAGCATCTTGGCCACCTCCGACTCGGTCGGCGGATGGCCCAGGCGCTGCTGCAGGGTGCTCATCGCCGTTTCGATCTTGCGCATGTTCTGGCGCATCGAGCGCGGCAGCCAGTCGCTGTTGCGCAGCTCGTCGAGCATGGCGCCGCGGATGCGCAGCACGGCATAGGTCTCGAACTGGGCGCCATGGGTTTCCTCGTAACGGCTGATGGCGTCGAGCAGGCCGATCATCCCGGCTTGCACCAGATCGTCGACTTCGACGCTGGGCGGCAGTTTCGCCTTCATGTGATGGGCAAGGCGCTTGACCAACGGCATGTGCTCCGTCAGCAAAGAATTCTTGTCCGCTTTCCCTTTGACCGTGTACATAGCCTGATGTTTATATTCTTATTGATAGTTCATTGATAGTTAGCTATGCGCCAAGATCTTCGCCACGCCGCTCCTTTCCGCCCCTTTCCGCTCACAGTGAACGTGCGACCGAAGGCGAACCGGCCAGCGCGAAGCGCCCCGCCAGTTGACGGAACGCGACCGACGCGCCGGCCAGCGGAAAAGCGTCGACCACCGCGCGACCCAGGCGCGCGGCGCGCTGCAGGTATTCGTCGGCCGGCACCGATCCCATCGAGACCAGGTTCACGGCCAGATAGCGGCTTGCCGCTTGCGCCATATTATCGTATACCACTTTTGCTTCCGATTCGGAAGCCCCGGTGACCAGAATTCCGAACGGGCGGCGGCCCAGTTCCTGGTTCAGGCGCTTGATCATGCTGTAGGCGGCCTTGATCGAGGTGGCGCTGTTCGACACCTGCACCACGATCTCGGAACTGGCCATGACCGGCACCGGGAAAGCCTCGCCGTCGAATTCACCGTCGACGATGACGATGCCGGTCTGCTTGACCAGCACATCGAAAGCCTTGGCCAGGCGACGCGTTTCATCGGGACCGCTGCGCAGGGCGCCGCGTGTCATCGACGCCACAGCAAAACCCTGCGGCACCTGGTGGATCACCTGATTAATCGCGCACTCCTGGCGCGCGACATCGAGCAGGCTCGCGCCGCCATCGACGCCGAGGCGGGTGGCGACGCCGTGCGCGCTGGCGCAAGCGTCCATGATCAACACGTCGTTGCCGGCGCGGGCCAGCGAGGCGCCCAGGTTGACCAGCATGGCGCCCTTGTCGTCCTGCGGCGTGGCCGACAGGAAGGTGACGATGCGGGGCTTGGGCCCCGCCAGCATGCGGCGCAGTCCCTCCGCCTGGTCGAAATCGAAATTAGCCAAGGTGCACCTCGCGCATGGACTGGTCGTTGGTGGCGTTGGACATCAGCATCGGCAGCTCGGCATCCAGGTATTGGGTGTTGACGGCGTCGCGTTTCAATTTGAAAGCGCGGTCGATCAGGTAGGCCGGATCGGCCAGGTGCAGGTCTTCCGGCACGCGCTGGCCGTTCGAGACGTAGAACAGGTTGAGCTTCTGGCGGATGACGACATCGAGCACGTTGCCGATCGCCGCCGCCTCATCGAGCTTGGTCATGATGCAGCCTGCCAGGCCGCTGCCCTGGTAGGCGCGCACCACTTCGTTGAGCGTCTCCTGGGTGGCGGTGGCGTTGAGGCACAGCAGGCGCTTGACGTCGGAGCCGGCGCCTTGCAGCATCGAGACTTGTTCGGTCACCATCTGGTCGCGCTGGCTCACGCCGACGGTGTCGATCAACACGGTGTGCTTGTTGCGCAGTTCCTTGAGGGCGATGCGCAGGTCGGCTTCGTCCTTCACCGAGTGCACCATCACGCCGAGGATCTTGCCGTAGATGCGCAGCTGTTCGTGCGCGCCGATACGATAGGCGTCGGTGGTGATCAGGGCCAGCTTGTCCGGGCCGTGGCGCATCACGCAGCGCGCGGCCAGCTTGGCGGTGCTGGTGGTCTTGCCGACGCCGGTCGGGCCGACCAGCGCGAACACGCCGCCCTGGTCGATCAGCGCGTCCTCGTTGGCCATGGCCGACAGGTTGCGGGTCAGGACGGTTTTAATCCAGCGCATGCTGTCGGCGGCGTCGCGGTCAGCCGGCAGTTTCTCGATCAGGTAGCGCGCCAGGCTGGCCGAGAAGCCGGCGGCCAGCATTTCGCGCAGCACGGCGGCCTTTTGCGGTTCGCGCGCTTGCGTGCTTCCCCAGGCGATTTCGGCCAGCTGGGTTTCCATCATGCCGCGCATGGCGCGGATCTCGCCCATCATCACTTGCATTTCGGCGGCGGCGTTCTGCTTGGCGCTGGCGACGGCCGAGGCGACCATCGCGGTGATCTGGTCGACGTCGAGCGACGGCGCGCGGAGCTGGGCAGGCGCCGATGGCGCGGCAGCGTGAGTGGCAGCAGCGGCGGTCTTGCTGGCATAGGACGACGGCGAGGCGACCACGCGGCGCACCGGCTCGGCCGGCATCTCGGCGGCGCGGTTGTCGAAGCGCGGCTCCATGCGTTGTTCGAGGCGGCCGGACGGCAAGCCCAGGCCCAGATCCAGCGACGGCGCCGGCTCGGCCATCGGCGAATGCGGCGCCGGCGACGACAGCGACGCGGCGTCGTCGTTGGCCAGCGCGAGGATTTCGACGCCGCCGTCGGACTGGCGGTTCGACAGGATCACGGCATCCGGGCCGAGCGATTCGCGCACCTTGCGCAGCGCCTCGCGCGAAGTCGGCGCGCTGAATTTTTTGACGTTCATGGCTGGCTCCCCGGGGACTGGGTGGCGCGTGCTTGCGAGGTAGGTTTGGCCATCATCGACTCCTGTAGCTTGAGTAGCGCGTCTTCCGGACGAGACGCTTTTCTACTCGGACAGTGCCATTATTGACGATGCACTTAGGAAACGATCCGCCGAACAAGGGCGGAAAGGGGCCGCATTTCACCCCGGCTGCGGGGATTGCCTATTTATCAGCAAACACCTCGGACAAACCGCGGGCGCCGAGGACGTTTTTGGTCCAGGCGGTGAGCTGCTCGACATCGGCCAAAGCCAGGCTCGCACTGCTTGCCGCGTCGAGTTCGCCAAAGCGCTCGGTTAGCAACACCGTCAACATTTCGGCGAGGGCCTCCCGCCGTCCTTCCTGCCGTCCTTCTTTCCTGCCGATCTCCATGCCGATGCGTTCGATGGAAGACATATAAGTCATGGTCGTTCTCCTTTCCCAATGCAAGATGCCATGGCGCAGCCGGGCATCCAATTCCTGTGGCAACGCCATGATCCAATCGATCACGCGATACAGGTTGATGATACGCTGACGATCCCAATTCCGCTGATACAGTAGCTTGGTCAAACGCCACTTGGCGATGCACCGGCGGCGCGCGTCTCCCTTGGTTTGCTGCGTCAGCAAATGCGCCACGGTGACCAGCGCGAACGGGTTGTCCAGCGCCAGCAATTCGTCCACGCGGTCGGCGTAGTCTTGCAGCTTGACGATGGGGAAATCGATGTGCATCTCACAACCGAGCAGCTTGTAAGAGAATGCGCGGGGCCGCCAGCGCTTGCTGGCATCCGTGAGCAGCGCCAGGCTGGCAACCGGCCGCCGGTAACGGTCGTAGATACGATAGTTGTAGATGAAAATGCGCTCGGCAAAATCCTTGTCGTGCCGCCCCTGCACCTCCAGATGGATCAACACCCATTGCTCGCCGCCGGTATGCAGATGGACGCCCACCAACTTGTCGAGCACGCGTCTACCGAGCTCGGCGTCGCGGGTCAGCGCGGCGAATTCCTGATCGAGAAAATCGTGCGGCCGCGACCAGTCGATCGCGGCGTAGACCTCGGGAAAATAGAAGGCCATGAACTCGGGAAAGTGGTGCGTTACCACTTCCTTCCACGGCGTGTCGAAATCATCATCCATGTGGCCAGTCTAGGCCGGCCGCACGGACGCGAACGCGACGGGATCAATCCCGCGCCAGTTGCCCTTACTGCTGCCCCACCAACGCCGTCACGCGGATGGTTTTAGTTTCCGGAATCTCCGCGTGCGACAGCACCTTCAATTGCGGCAAGGCGCGGCGCAGGAAGCGCGACAGCAAGGCCCGCAACGGCCCCGGCACCAGGAGCACCGGCGTCAGCCCCAGCGCCTCCTGCTGCTGCGCCGCCTGCTGCGCCTGCTGGGCGATGGTGTCGGCCAGGCCCGGCTCGATGCCGGCGCCGTCCGGCCCGCTGGCCGCCAGCGCCTGCATCAGCAAGCGTTCCAGGCGGTTATCGAGCGTCATCACCGACAGCTCGGACGCGCCCGGGAACAACTGCTGCACGATGGCCCGGCCCAGCGAGATGCGCACCAGCGCCGTCAAATCGTTCGGGTCCTGCGTGTGCACGGCGTGCTCGGCCAGGGTCTCGATCACCGAGCGCATGTCGCGGATGTGCACGCCTTCCATCAGCAGGTTCTGCAGCACCTTCTGCAAGGTCGACAGCGACACCATCTTCGGCACCAGGTCCTCCACCAGCTTGGGCGCCTCCTTGCCCAGGTGGTCGAGCAGCGACTGCACCTCGGCGCGGCCCAGCAGCTCGGACGCATGGCTCGTGATCAAATGGTTCAGATGGGTGGCCACCACGGTGCCGGCATCGACCACCGTGTAGCCCATGCCCTGCGCCTGGTCGCGCAGGCCGGCGTCGATCCACGTGGCCGGCAGGCCGAAGGCCGGATCGGTGGTCACCAGGCCCTGCAGGGTGCCGCTGGCCATGCCGGGATTAATCGCCAGGAATTGTCCGTTGAAGGCCTCGCCCGAACCGACCTCCACGCCCTTGAGCGTGATGCGGTAGGCCGACGGCTTGAGTTCCAGATTGTCGCGGATGTGCACCGGCGGCGCCAGGAAACCGACCTCCTGCGCGAACTTCTTGCGGATGCCCTTGATGCGCTTGAGCAGCTCGCCGCCCTGGGTCTTGTCGACCAGCGGAATCAGGCGGTAGCCCACTTCCAGGCCCAGGGTATCGACCGGCATGATGTCCTGCCAGCTGGCCTCCTCCTGCTCGGGCGCGGCGGCCGGCTCGGCGGCCTCGGCAGCCGCAGCGTCGGCCGCCGCCCCGCCGCCGGCCTTGGCGCGCTTGGTCATCAGGTAGGCCGAGCCGGCCAGCACGCCGGCCAGCAACAGGAACACCAGATTCGGCATGCCCGGAATGATGCCCATGCCGCCGATGATGGCGGCGGTGATGTACAGCACCTGCGGCTTGGCGAACAACTGCCCCACCATCTGAGTGCCGATGTCCTCGTCGCTGGCCACGCGCGAAACCACGATACCGGCCGCCACCGAGATGATCAGCGACGGGATCTGCGCCACCAGGCCGTCACCGATGGCCAGCAGGGTGTAGAGCTTGATCGCCTCGCCGAATGGCAGGTCGTGCTGGATCACGCCGACCAGCAGACCGCCGACGACGTTGATCACCGTGACCAGAATACCGGCGATCGCATCGCCGCGCACGTATTTACTGGCGCCGTCCATCGCGCCGTAGAATTCGGCTTCCTGCGACACTTCGCTGCGGCGCTTGCGCGCGTCGGCTTCGCCGATCAGGCCGGCGTTGAGGTCGGCGTCGATCGCCATCTGCTTGCCCGGCATCGCGTCCAGCGCGAAACGTGCGCCCACTTCGGCGATCCGGCCCGCGCCCTTGGTGACGACGGTGAAGTTAATGATGGTCAAAATGATGAACACCACCAGGCCGACCGTGTAGTTACCGCCGATCAGGAAATGGCCGAAGGCCTCGATCACCTTGCCTGCGGCGTCGGGACCGGTGTGGCCCTCGGTCAGCACCACGCGGGTCGAGGCCACGTTCAGCGACAGGCGCAACATGGTCGACACCAGCAGGACGGTCGGGAACGCCATGAAGTCGAGCGGCTTGACCGTGTACAGGCTGGTCAGCAGCACGATCACCGACAGCGCGATGTTAAAGCTGAAGAAGATGTCGAGCACGAACGCCGGCAGCGGCAGCACCATCATCCCCAGCAGCATGATGATCAGGATAGGCGCGGCCAGGCTCGCCTTGTTCTTGCTGTTGGCGATGCCCTGCAACCATGGCGGCAGTTTGATGTTGCTCATTGCGTTCATGCGGAAGCTCCGTTATTCAAATCTGGTTTCTTGCCATTCTTGGGGACATAGGCCGGGTTCAGCGGATCGAGCTCGGGCGGCACATCCAAGGTCTTCGGCACATCCGGACGGTTGCCGCCGCCTTTGCTGAACAGGCGCAGCTGGAAGACATAGGCCAGCACCTCGGCCACGGCCGCGTACAGCTGCTCGGGAATCTCGTCGCCGATCTCGGTGTGCTTGTACAGCGCGCGCGCCAGCGCCGGCGCCTCGAGCAAGGTGACCTTGCTGTCCTTGGCGATCTCGCGGATCTTGGCGGCCACCTCGTCGGTGCCCTTGGCCACCACCTTCGGCGCGCCGCGCATGCCGTCGCTGTACTTGAGCGCGACCGCGTAGTGGGTCGGGTTGGTCACCACCACGTCGGCGGTCGGCACGTCGGCCATCATGCGGCGCTTGGCCATCTCGCGCTGCAGCTGGCGGATCTTGCCCTTGATTTGCGGGTTGCCGTCGGATTCCTTCGATTCCTGGATCATCTCCTGGCGGGTCATCTTCAGCTTGTTAGCGTAATGCCACATCTGATACGGCCCGTCGATGGCGGCGATCAGGCCGAGCGCGCCGACGATGAACAGGAAGCTGCTGCCGAGCATATTCAGCAGGTGCACGCTGCCCAGCTTGAGCGGCTCGACCGCCAAGCCGATCACCGCATCCTTCTGCTTCATCACCACCATGTAAGCGACCACGCCGACCACCAGCGCCTTGGCGATGGCCTTGAACAGCTCGACCAGGGCGTTCTTGGAGAACATATTGCCGATGCCGGTGATGGGATTGAGCTTGCTGAACTTGGGCATGAAGGCTTTGCCGCTAAACAACCAGCCGCCCACCAGCAGCGGCGAGGCCAGCGCGACGACCATGACGGCAACGGCCAGCGGCAGGCAGGCGATCATCACCCGCACCACGTCGACCAGGATGCGGTTGATCAGCACGTCGGCATTGAAGATTTGCTCCTGGTTCAGCGTCAGCCCGGACACCAGGGCGGAATTGAGTTGCCGTATGAGGCCGTCGCCGGTCAGCCACAGGCCGGCGCCGGCGGCCATCAGCACGGTAAACGTGGCCACTTCCCGCGATCGGGGAACGTCGCCTTCCTCGCGCGCCTGCTCGAGGCGCTTCGCTGACGCGGGTTCGGTCTTTTCTGCGTCGCTATCTTCTGACATGTCGGCCTGCCGCGTGGTTCATTTCGATGTTGCCATTATCGAGTGCGGCAGGGCAAGACCATCGGTGGAATACGGCGGTGTTTCAGTGCTTGCTCACTGATTCTGCACGGCAATTATCAGTTTGACTAGCTTGTCTTTTGGACGACCTTCTGGTCGATGGCGCCGAACACCGACTTGCCGTCGCTGCCGAGCATTTCGATGCGGATGGTGTCGCCGAAGGCCATGAAGGGCGTGACCGGCGCGCCGCCGGCGATCATTTCCAGCGCGCGCTGCTCGGCGATGCAGGAATACCCCCGCTTGGCGTCCTTGTTGGACACCGTGCCCGAACCGACGATGGTACCGGTGCGCACGTTGCGGGTCGCGGCCAGGTGGGCGATCAGTTTCGGGAAATTGAACACCATGTCGACGCCGGCGTGCGGCTGGCCGACCAGCTTGCCGTTCCACGTCGAGCGCAGCGGCAAATGCACCTTGCCGCCCTTCCAGGCATCGTCGAGCTCGTCCGGCGTGACCGCCACCGGCGAGAAGCTGGTGGCCGGTTTGCTTTGCAAAAAGCCGAAACCCTTGGAGAGCTCCTCCGGAATCAGGTTGCGCAACGATACGTCGTTGGCCAGCATCAGCAGCCGGATGCGCTGGTGCGCCTGGTCCGGCGTCGCGCCCATGGGCACATCGTCGGTGATCACGGCCACTTCCGCTTCGAAATCGATGCCCCACTGCTCGTGGAACAGTTCGATATCGTCGGTCGGACCGAGCAGGTCGTCGCTGCCGCCCTGGTACATCAACGGCTCGTCCCAGAACGAGTCCGGCATGTCGGCGCCGCGCGCCTTGCGCACCAGCTCGACATGGTTGACATAGGCCGAACCGTCGACCCACTGGAAGGCGCGCGGCAACGGCGCCATGCAGTTGGCGGGCTCGAAATCGAAGGCGCGGCGGGCGCGCCCCTGGTTCAGATCCTGGTAGATCGCCTCCAGTTGCGGCGCAATGAAGCTCCAGTCGTCGAGCGCGCGCTGCAGGCTGCGCGCCACGCCGTCGGCCAGCTGCGCCGTTTTCAGGTCGCGCGAGACGACGGCAAGCTGGCCGTCGCGGGTGCCGTCCTTCAGGGTGGCCAGTTTCATGGGGCGGCTGGCACGGAGGAAGGAGCCAACAGCGCCAGCTGTTCGGCGGTCAGGTAGCACCACTGGCCCTCGGCGATGCCGAGCGATTCCAAGGTCAGGCCGCCGATGGCCGAGCGGTGCAGCGCGCTGCAATGGTTGCCGGCGGCGGCCAGCATGCGCTTGACCTGGTGGTATTTACCCTGCTCGAGCACGATTTCCAGCAGATGCTCGCCGCGCCGGACGCAGGTTTGCGCCGCCAGCGGCGCCGGTTCGTCGTGCAACTGCACCCCGGCCAGCAATTGCGCCACCAGTTCATCGGTGACGGGTTCCTGCGTGGTGGCCTGGTAAACCTTCGGCACATGCCGCTTCGGCGACGATTGTGCATGGATAAAGGGGCCATCGTCGGACATCAGCAGCATGCCGGTGGTGTCGTGGTCGAGCCGGCCGACCGGCTGCACGTCGCGCCAGGTGAACTGCTCGGGCAACAAAGTCAGCACGCCGGGATGGTGGCTGGGCTTGCGCGAACACTCGAAATTGGCTGGTTTATGCAGGGCAATGTACAAATGCTCACGGTAGACCCACTCTTCGTCGAAGATGGTCAACACCAGGCCATCGGTTTCGATGGCGGTTTTGTAGTTGTCGTGTACCACGCCGTTGATGCTCACTTCGCCATCCTCGATGAGGGAGCGGCAGTACTTGCGGGTGCCATAGCCCTGCGATTGCAGGATGCGGTCCAGGGATAATTTACTCATGGCGGGATTTTACAGGATGCACCAGATAGCTGGAAGGTAGCGGAAGGTGGCGTCCGCGCGACAGTGCAATGTCCTGGACACTCCATTTTATTGATCCACATCAAGTGCCCGTGGGATTGAATCGGTAGACTCAAAAGCTCATTAGGAATCCGCCTAATGGACTAGGAAATACTCAGCAGGACGACAACATGACTACCGTACTCAACGTCAACCCGGCGGCACAGAAACAGGCCGCCATGCACAGAACCGAACTATTGCTGGCCCGCTGCCGCAACTGCACCCTCCCCCTCGCCTTGGTGGCGGGCGTCCAGACCCGATGGCACGAGCAGCGCCAGGCCCATTTTCTCGCCTGGCTCGACGCCGGCGGCTTCGCGCAATCCTGGCCGGAGCGCCATCAGCAAGAACAAGAGCAAGAGCGGGCTGGCCATGCCCCGCGCGACGGCGGCCCGGTGGCCGACCCGCATGCCGACGCCGACCCGGCAATGCTGCGCCCAATAGAAAACAGCGGCATTGCGCCGCTGTTTTCAGTCCCATGAAGGGACTCTGACGAGGAATCGAAATTCTCTCAAATCCGCATCCATGATGCGGTTTAAGTAGTTCAATCACACTGAATCAAGATCTGCTGACAACGAGATAAACTGTTTATATCGGCCTCCCTTGGAAAGAACTACCCCCTTACTATAGTCCACCAAGTCGGATATGCAAGCCGAAATAAGACCGGATTGTTAATGTTTATCGGCTCACCAGAAATACCTCCATGGCGGCTAACGCGTCAGCGCAGGCTCGGCGTCACGGTCTGCACCGCCGATTTCATCGCGCCGGCGCCCATCGCCGCGCCGAATTTCTTCAGCACGCGCTCGGGCAGGCCTTCATGCTGGGTGTAGTCAACGATGTCTTCGGCGCGGATGACATCGCGCGCGACGCTGTCGACCGTGCCCAGGGCGTCGGCCAGCCCCATGTCGATCGACTTGGCGCCGGTCCAGAACAGGCCGGAGAACATTTCCGGGCTTTCCTTGAGCCGCTTGCCGCGGCCGTTGCGCACCACCTGGATGAACTGCTGGTGGATCTCGTCGAGCATCGCCTGCGCATATTGTTTATGTTTGTCCGTCAGCGGCGTGAACGGGTCCATGAACCCCTTGTTCTCGCCGGCCGTCAGCAGGCGGCGCTCGACGCCGACCTTGTCCATGAAGCCGGTGAAGCCGAAACCGTCCATCAGCACGCCGATGGAACCGACGATGCTGGCCTTGTTGACGTAGATGCGGTCGGCGCCGGCGGCGATGTAATAACAGCCGGAGGCGCAGATCTCATCGACCACCACATACAGCGGCTTGCCGGGATAGCCCTTGCGCAAGCGGTTCATCTCGTCGACGATCATGCCGGCCTGGACCGGACTGCCGCCCGGGCTGTTGATGTGCATGACGACGGCGACCGAACCGGAATCGGAAAACGCCTTGTTCAGCGCCGGGATCACCACCGAGGCTGCGCCGCTGCCTTCCGATTCGATGGCGCCGTCGATTTCGATCAGCGCCGTATGGCGGCCCAGCGTCTCCTCGGAGCCGGTCCAGCTAAAATCGAAATAAGTGCTGAGGGCGACGACTATCACCAGCAAGGTGGCGAACTTGAAAAAGATTCCCCAGCGGCGCGACGACTTTTGTTCTTTTAACGTGGCAAACACCAGTTTTTCCAGCACCTCGCGCTCCCAGTTGGAAGCGGGCACGGTCGGCGTGACCGGCTGGGCCGGCGTCGGTGGGGTGTGGTGGCTGTCGATGTTGTCGCTCATGGATTACTTTGGTTGGAGGTTTTCAGGCGTTTTGGGGACAAGCGGGCGTACGTAGTCGTCGGGTTGCCAGAAGATCCGCTGGTCGTGTTCGACCACGCCGATCGGCCGCAGGCGTCCGCCCCGGCACGGACCGCCGGCGCACAAGCCGCTCTCGGGCACATAGATCGCGCCGTGGGTGGAACACATCAGGTACAGGCCGCTGGATTCGAAAAACTCGCCCTCCGCCCAATCGAGTTCGATCGGCACGTGGGCGCAGCGGTTCAGGTAAGCATACGGCTTGCCGCCGTAGCGGACCACGAATCCGGTACCGTCGGCGCCGCCGGCGGTGACGGCGAAGCGCACGCCCCTGCCGCCCTCCAGCACCGCGTCCGACGCGCAAACCAGTATTTCTTCGTTCATCAAGCGTGCTCGCTCAACCATTGATGCAGTTCGGCCACGGTCGCCGCCGAATACAGCGGATTGCAGGCGGCCAACTGGTCGACCGGGTGGGCACCATATTGCACCGCGATGCCGGCCGCGCCGGCGTTGTTTGCCATCAGTAAATCGTGGGAAGTATCGCCGATCATCACCGTACGGCGCATATCCTGGCCCAATTCCCGCGTCAACTCCTGCAACATGGCCGGGTGTGGCTTGGAGAAGGTTTCGTCGGCGCAACGCGTGGCATCGAACATCGACAACAGCTTAACGTCGTTCATCGCCCGGTTCAAGCCGACCCGGCTTTTGCCGGTGGCGACGGCCAGGAAATAACCGTTCTGCGACAGTTCCACCAGCATATCGTGCACGCCCGGGAACAGCACCAGCTCGTGATCGCGCGACAGGAAATGGTAGCGGTAACGCTCCACCATGCGCGGATAGTACGACGGGTCGATCTCGGGCAGCACCGCCTGCATGGCCTCGTGCAAGCCGAGGCCGATGACATGCGCGGCCGCATCGTCGCGCGGGATCGGCAGGGACAGGTCGCGCGCCGCCGCCTGTATACACTTCACGATCGTCGAGGTGGAATCCATCAACGTGCCATCCCAATCGAAGACGATCAGATCAAATTGCTTTCTTGCCATGTGTTCCGGCCACGCATCGCGGCCGGCTCCTTAGAATATTTGCGATTAGTTAAGAGGTTTTCCCAAGCTTACCAAGAATCGTTCACATTCGGCGGCCAATGGCGCATTCAACGTCATGATTTTTCCGGAATCAGGGTGGGTGAACGTAATTTGATGCGCGTGAAGGAACATCCGCTTGAGCGCGCCACGGGTCGCGTCGGCCTTCAGCAGGACCCGGTTCAAGGCGAAATCACCGTATTTGTCGTCACCAAGGATGGCGAAGCCGGACGATGACAGGTGAACGCGGATCTGGTGCGTGCGGCCGGTCTTCAACTCGGCCTCCAGCAGCGCGAAATCCTTGAATTTCTTCAACAGCGAAAACACCGTATGCGACGGCAAGCCGTCCGCCTGCACCGCCACGCGGCGCTCGCCGTCGGCCGTGGTGTACTTGTGCAGCGGCAGCTTGACGTGCTGGCGCGCGTTTTTCCAGTCGCCGGCGACCATGGTCAGATAGCGTTTGTCGGTATGGCCGTCGCGCATCTGCTCGTGCAGGTTGGTTAGCGCCGAGCGTTTCTTCGCCAGCAACAACAAGCCGGACGTGTCGCGGTCGAGCCGGTGCACCAGCTCGAGGAACTTGGCGTCCGGACGCGAGGCGCGCAGTTGTTCGATGACGCCGAACGACACGCCCGAGCCGCCATGGACGGCGACGCCGGCAGGCTTGTCGATCACTAATAAGTGGCTGTCTTCGAAAATCACCTTGAATTCGGCCGCGGGCACGTGCGTGGTGTCGGCTTTTTCCGCGATGCGCACCGGTGGAATGCGCACCACGTCGCCCTGGACCAGCCGGTACAGCTGGTCGATGCGGCCCTTGTTGACACGCACCTCGCCCGAGCGCAGGATGCGGTAAACGTGGCTTTTCGGCACGCCTTTGCAAATACGCAACAAGTAGTTGTCGATGCGTTGACCGGCTTCTTCTTCAGTGATGGTGACGAATTGTGCTTGCAGCGGCAGCGGTGTTGAAGGGGGAACAACATCATTTTGCATCTTCATTTGCTCTGTCTTCCCAGAAATCTCTCTAAGTCCTTCATTTTGAATATATAATTGTTTCGCTGCGGTTCTAACTGCGGCAAGTGTAAGAATAAAAGCACATTTTACACAGGGGCGTCTCCACTGGCCTCGCCAAATTGCAAATTCAGAGGAAAATATGTATACGCACCAGCCATGCGGGAATCAAGGTTGCACCGTTGTTGTAATCGGATGCCGGCATGGATGCAGAATTAAAATGATTGGATTGTAAGGATAAAGTCCGGCCAGCCTGGCTTCGAGCCAGGCTGGCCGGTTGATGAAGTTGATAACGCTTGCCGTTTTCGCCAGACCCCATGCTTTGCTGCAAGCGACGGAAGGCTGAAACCAGCCTGGTTACATTGCAACTTCGCGAAGTTGTAAATATCGAAGTTGTAATACTTGTAGTACGTAAGCCTGGTCAGGATTTGGCTTTCAACGACGTTGCTCACCGCCTGCATTTCTCTGCCTCCCCTACGGGCCGCATGGAAGAGTTGCAGGTGATGCGGGCACTCGGCATGTCGATCGACCTCTCAGCGCCCAGTTGCGGCCGCAACGCTGGCTCACCGCCCGCGTCGCTGCGCCGCACAGGATGGGCATACCCACCGCAATCGTCTTAATTCTCGCGTATATCCCTGTACCTCGCCGTTTCGCTTCAGGGCGAACGGCATAGAGATGGCCTACGGGTCGCGGAGTTAATTAAAATGAAACGCATGTTGTTTAATGCTACGCAGCAAGAAGAGCTGCGCGTAGCGATTGTCGACGGTCAGAAACTGATCGATATCGACATCGAAACCGCCGGACGCGAACAGCGCAAGTCCAACATCTACAAAGGCGTGATCACCCGCATCGAGCCGTCGTTGGAAGCGTGCTTCGTCAGTTACGGCGAAGATCGCCACGGTTTCCTCCCTTTCAAAGAAGTAGCCCGCACTTATTTCCGTGAAGGTGTCGACGTCCGCACCGCCTCGGTCAAGGAAGCGCTGCGCGAAGGCCAGGAAATCATGGTCCAGGTCGAAAAGGAAGAGCGCGGCAACAAGGGCGCCGCCCTGACCTCCTTCGTCTCGCTGGCAGGCCGCTATCTGGTCTTGATGCCGAACAACCCGCGCGGTGGTGGTGTTTCCCGCCGTGTCGAAGGTGAAGAGCGCCAGGAATTGCGCGAAACCATGGACAAGCTGGACCTGCCGCCAGGCATGTCGGTCATCGCCCGCACCGCCGGCATCGGCCGCAACGTCGACGAGCTGCAGTGGGACTTGAACTACCTGATGCAACTGTGGCGCGCGATCGAAGGCGCCGGCAAGTCGGCCTCCGGCGCATTCCTGATCTACCAGGAATCGTCGCTGGTGATCCGCGCCATCCGCGACTACTTCCAGCCCGATATCGGCGAGATCCTGATCGATACCGACGATATCTACGAACAAGCGCACCAGTTCATGAGCCACGTGATGCCCGACATGGTGCACCGTGTAAAACGTTACAGCGACGACGTGCCGCTGTTCTCGCGTTTCCAGATCGAACACCAGATTGAAACGGCGTACTCGCGCACCGTGCCGCTGCCGTCGGGCGGCGCCATCGTCATCGACCACACCGAAGCGCTGGTGTCGGTCGACGTCAACTCGGCCCGCGCCACGCGCGGCTCGGACATCGAGACCACCGCCTTCAACACCAACTGCGAAGCGGCCGAGGAAGTGGCCCGCCAGCTGCGCCTGCGCGACCTGGGCGGCCTGATCGTGATCGACTTCATCGACATGGAAGTGGCCAAGAACCAGCGCGAAGTGGAACAGCGCCTGAAGGACGCGCTGCACCACGACCGCGCACGCGTTCAAATGGGCAAGATTTCCCGCTTCGGCCTGATGGAACTGTCGCGTCAACGCCTGCGTCCGTCGCTGTCGGAAGGCTCGCACGTGACGTGCCCGCGCTGCTCCGGCACCGGCCACATCCGCGACACCGAATCGTCGGCCCTGCAGGTGCTGCGCATCATCCAGGAAGAGGCGATGAAGGAAAACTCGGCCACCATCCACGTGCAGGTTCCCGTGGACGTCGCCGCCTTCCTGCTGAACGAAAAGCGCGGCGAAGTGCTGAAGATCGAAAACCGCCACCGCATCGCCGTGATCCTGATCCCGAACAAGCATCTGGACACCCCGCACTACAAGCTCGAACGCATCAAGCACGACGATCCGCGTCTGGAAGACAGCCAGGCCAGCTACACCCTGGCCGAGACCGCCGAAACCGACATGGCCTACAGCAAGCGCCAGAAGGAAGAAGCCAAGCCGCGCCAGGAAGCCATGGTCAAGACCATCACCCCTGACCAACCGGCACCGCTGGTCGAACGCAAGCCGGCCGAAACCGTCATCACGCCGGCCCCGGCCCCAGTGCCGGCGCCGGCCGAGCAAGGCTTCTTCGCCAAGCTGTTCAGCTTCCTGAGCCCGAAACCGGCCCCGGTCGCGCAGCCGCAGCAACCAACCATCGTCGTCAAGGCGCCGTCGCCGGACCGTGGCGACCGCAACGCCCGTGGCCCGCGCGGCCGCAGCCGTAACGGCAAAGGCGCCCGTGGCGAGCGCGAAGAACGCGAACCAGGCGCGGCCCGTCCGGCGGCGGACGAAGCCAAGCCGGTCGACGCCACCGGCCGCCCCGCCCGTCCACCACGTCCGCCGCGCGAACCGCGCGAGCCGCGTGAGAACACGGGTGTCGCCGCCGAAGGCCAGGCGCCGCGCGAGCGCGCCGAACGTCCTGAACGCGCCGAGCGTCCGGAACGTGCGGAACGCACGCCGCGTCCACCACGCGAACCGCGCGCCGACAAGGCCCCGGTCGAAGCCAAAGTGGAAGAGCTGGCATTGAACGCGGGCCTGGCGTCTACCGGTCCGCTGACCGGTGTCGACGCCGCCACCAGCATCCTCAAGACCGCGCCGAACGCCGGTCCCGAGGGGGATGAGAACGAAGTGACGGCCGACGGCGAAGAGCCGCGCCGCCGCCGCCGTCGTGGCGGTCGCAACCGCAATCGCCGCGACCGCGAAGGTGGCGAGGGCGTCGAAGGTGTTGATGGCCAGGAAACCGAAGCAGCCGGCGAGCACGGCGAGCACAAAGCGCCGAGCTTCAGCGTCGCTCCGGCTGCCGAGACGGCTGTCGTGGTAGACGTCGTCGACGCCGCACCGGTACCGGTCGAAGCGTCCTTCACCACCGAGCATGTTATTGCTCAAGTCGAAGCGGCCGAGCCGGCGCCGATGGTTGAGGCGGCTGCTCCCACGCCAGCTCCTGCCCCGGTGATCGAATCGGCACCAGTTGCCGAGCCGGTCGCCGCGGCGGTCGAAGGCACCGTGGTGGTACAAGCCCAAGCGCCTGTCGAAGTAGCGACGCCGGTTCAAACCGAGGACGCCTTCGCGGCCCCGGTCGCAGAGCCAACGCCGGCCCCGGCAGTTGCCGAAGCCGCCGCGCCAGCGGCAGCCGAGCTTGCTCCGGTGGAAGCACCGGTGGCAGCCAAGGTCGAAGCTCCGGTTGAAGCGCCAATTGTCGAAGCGCCAGTCGTTGCCGAGCCGGTCGCCGCCGCGCCTGCGCCGGCACCGGTGGCAGCCCCTGCACCGGCACCGGTGGCAGCGCCTGCCCCGGCACCAGCTCCGGCAGCCGCCGCTCCAGCCGCGCCGATCGACCTGCAGGCAGTGCTCGGCTCCGCCGGCCTGACCCTGGCAGCCACCGACCCGGCCAAGCTGCGCGCGGCACAGGAAGCCGCCGCCAAGGTTGCGGCCCCGGTGCGCGTTCCACGCGAACGCAAGCCACTGCCACCGCAAGCCGACGAACCGCTGGTTCAAGTCGACACCCGCCGCTAACCCGCTCACGGGTCAAGTAGCGAACCAAAAGGGAAGCCGCGCGCTTCCCTTTTTTCATCCTCCCGGAGTTGTTTGATATGGCCGCTAACCCGGCCGGCGCCATCGTGCTATCGTAGCTCCTTCGGTGGTAAGCGAATTTCCTAAACAGCAATATTGTAGAGTCATGGCAGAAAAAATCATCATGATGGCCGAGCAGCGCCGCAACGCGCCCGCCATTCCCGCGATCCTGGAAGCGCCGACCGGCCTGCTGAGCGATCAGTTGGCCCGGCCGTTGCACGACCTGCGCATCTCCGTGACCGACCGTTGCAACTTCCGCTGCGTCTATTGCATGCCGAAGGCGGTGTTCGACAGCGATTACCAGTACCTGCCGCATACCTCCCTGCTGTCGTTCGAGGAGATCACGCGGCTGGCCAAAACCTTCATCGCCCACGGCGTCGAGAAAATCCGCCTGACCGGCGGCGAGCCGCTGCTACGCAAGAACCTCGAGCGCCTGATCGGCATGCTCGCCGAACTCAAGACCATCCACGGCAGGCCGCTCGACCTGACCTTGACCACCAACGCCTCGCTGCTGGCGCGCAAAGCGCAGTCGCTCAAGGACGCCGGCCTGCAACGCGTGACCGTGTCGCTCGACGCGCTCGACAACGCCACCTTCCAGCGCATGAACGATGTCGACTTCTCGGTCGACGACGTGCTCAAGGGCATAGACATGGCGCACCAGGTGGGCCTGGGGCCGATCAAGATCAACATGGTGGTCAAGGGCGGCATGAACGACGATCAGATCCTGCCGATGGCGCGCCACTTCAGGAACACGCCGTTCATCCTGCGCTTCATCGAGTACATGGACGTCGGCGCCTCCAACGGCTGGAAGATGGACGAGGTGATCCCGTCGGCCGAGGTGGTGCGCCGCATCCAGGCCGAGATGGCGCTCGAGCCGGTCGCCGCCAATTACGCCGGCGAAACGGCCGCGCGCTGGCGCTACAGCGACGGCGGCGGCGAGATCGGCTTGATCTCCAGCGTCACGCAGGCCTTCTGCGCGGACTGCTCGCGCGCGCGCCTGTCGACCGAGGGTAAGCTCTACACCTGCCTGTTCGCCACCAGCGGCCACGATCTGCGCGCGCTGCTGCGCGAGGGCCGCAGCGACGAGGAAATCAGCACCGTGCTGGCGCACCTGTGGCGCGCGCGCGGCGACCGCTATTCCGAACTGCGCACCAACAATACCGACGGACTGCCACGCAGCGCCAACAAGGTCGAAATGTCTTACATCGGAGGATAGGGTCTGTGAAGAGCAAGATCACCGGGCTGATACTGGCGGGTGGGCGCGGCACCCGCATGGGCCGCGTCGACAAGGGCTTGCAACCGTTTCGCGGCACGACCATGATCGCCCATGTGCTGCAACGTCTGGCGCCGCAGGTCGACACCGTCGCCATCAACGCCAACCGCAATTTGCCGCAGTACCAGGCCGCCGCCGGCGCAGACACCGTCGTCATGCCCGACCGGATGAGCGGCTTCGAAGGCCCGCTGGCCGGCCTGCAAGCGGGCTTGCATTACTGCGCCACCGAGCTGCTGCTGACGGCGCCTTGCGACTCGCCCTTCCTGCCGTCCGACCTGGCCGCGCGCCTGTACGCCGCGCTGGAGACGGAGGACGCCGACCTGGCCGTCGCCGTGACCATGGAAACGGACGAGCAGGATGGCGGCGCCCCCTATCGCCAGCCGCATCCCGTATTCAGCCTGCTCAAGGCCAGCCTGCTGCCGCAACTGGAGACCTACCTCGCCACCGGCGCGCGCCGCGTGGAGGGCTGGCACAAGTCGCTGCGCGTGGCCGAGGTGATGTTCGACGACGCCTCGGCCTTCCGCAATATCAATACGCTGGAAGAGCTGAAGCGGCACGAGCCCGAATCAGCGCCACCCGCCCCCGCCGCATCCCCGGCGGGCGTGACGGGCGACCCGGACGCCCTGCCCGTCGACGAGGCGCGCCGACTGATCACGCAACGCATAACGCCGGTCGCGGCGACCGAAAAAGTCGCTTTATGCTCCGCGCTGGACCGCGTTCTCGCCGAAGACATCATCTCGCCGATCAATGTTCCCGCCTACGACAACTCGGCGATGGACGGCTACGCGCTGCGCGGCGCCGACTTGCCGCTCGACGCGGGCTCCGGGCCGGTCACCTTGAAGGTCATCGGCGCCGCCTATGCGGGCCGCCCGTTTGAACAAAAGGCGGCGCCCGGCGAATGCGTCCGCATCATGACCGGCGCCGCCATGCCGCCCGGTTGCGACAGCGTGCTGCCGCAGGAACTGGCGGCGGCGATCGGCGACTCGGGCGTCACCATCGCGCACGGCACGATCCGCGCCGGCGCCAATCGCCGCTTCGCGGGGGAGGATCTGAAAGCCGGCGGCGTCGCGCTGGCGCAGGGAAAAATCCTGCGTCCCGCCGACCTGGGTCTGGTGGCGTCGCTCGGCATCGCCGAAGTGACGGTGCGGCGCCGCCTGCGCGTGGCGTTCTTCTCCACCGGCGACGAACTGCGCTCGCTGGGCGACACGCTCGATACGGGCTGCGTCTACGACAGCAACCGCTACACCTTGTTCGGCATGCTCACGCGCCTGGGCTGCGAGGTTGTCGACCTGGGCATCGTGCGCGACGACCCGGCGGCGCTGCAAGCGGCGCTGCGCTCGGCGTGCCGGGATGCGGACGCCATCATCACCTCCGGCGGCGTATCCGAGGGCGCGGCCGATTACACGCGCGACACCATGGCGCTGCTCGGCGACGTCGCCTTCTGGAAGCTGGCGATGCGGCCGGGCCGGCCGCTCGCCTTCGGCGAGGTGCGGACGGACGACGGCGCCGCGTGGCTGTTCGGATTGCCCGGCAATCCGGTGGCGGTGATGGTGTCGTTTTATATGTTCGCGCGTCCCGCTCTGCTGCGCATGATGGGGGTGGGCGAGACGCAGGCGGCGCCGCAAACGATGCGGGCGCGGGCCTCGGAGGCGATCCGCAAGCGTCCCGGCCGCACCGAATACCAGCGCGGCATCTTGTCGACCGGCGCCGATGGCGGCGCGCAGGTGCGGCTCACCGGAGCGCAGGGTTCCGGCATTCTCAGCTCGATGACGGAGGCCAATTGCATTGTCGTGCTGCGGCATGAGCAGGCCAGCGTCGCCGTTGGCGACACGGTCGACATCATCCTGTTCGACGGTTTGATTTAGCGCCACCGGCGGCTCACAGATGGCGGATTACGGCGTTCCGCCTAATCCGCCATCCATGCGCCGCCCGCGACTATTCCCCCTCCTGCCGCAACCGCAACAACGCCTCCGCCGAGTTGGCGAACAGCGCCGCGTCCTTCTCGATGCGGCGGAACGCCCGCCCCAAACTGGCGCGCATGAAGGTGCTGTGCGCGTAGCGCGTGACCTTGCTGTAATAGCGCTCCGCCAGCTGGTTGACCGCCTCCACATACTGGTCCATCAAGTCCGGCGCGATCGAAAAATTATCGTAGTTGATCACCGCCGGCACCTTGCGTCCCAACGGCGCCAGGCGCTCCGACACCAGCTCGCAAATACGCTCGATGGTCGCCGCGTCGCCCACCTCGAACCCTTCGAAGTTCACGAAAAACAGCTCCTGCTGCGCGTCGTACACCAGCCGCTGCTCCAGCGGCTGCGCGAGGAAGTCGACCCGCCAGTTCATCGGCAACGGCCCGAAAATGCGCGCGTCCATCAGCTTGAGCTCCGCGCCGATCGAAGGCTTGAAATCCATCTGCGCCAGGATATCGCGCTCCAGGTCGACGCCGGGCGCGATCTCGATCAACTCCAGCCCCGACATGCCGCCCTCCATCACCAGCTTGAACACGCACCGCTCGGTGACGAACAAGGCTTCCTGGCCGCGCCGCGCGGCATACTCGCCGCTATAGGTGCGATGCTCGACTTCGTCGATGAATTTTCGCGTGCGCCCCTTGTCGGCGGTGAAGGTGCCGACGAACACCACCTTGCGCGCGTTCTGGCTGATGTTGATGAAACCTCCCGCGCCGGCCAGCTTGCTGCCGAATTTGCTGACGTTCAGGTTGCCGTGCCGGTCCGCCTGCGCCAGGCCGAGGATGGCCACATCGAGCCCGCCGCCATCGTAGAAATCGAACTGGTAGGGTTGGTCGATGATGGCGTCCGCGTTGGTGGCCGCGCCGAAGTTCAAGCCGCCGGCCGGCAGGCCGCCGATCACGCCCGGTTCGGCCGTCAACGTCACCAGGTCGAGCAGCTTCTCTTCCGCCGCGACATTGGCCACGCCCTCCGGCATGCCGATGCCGAGATTGACGACATTGTTCGGCCGCAGCTCCATCAGGGCGCGGCGCGCGATGATCTTGCGCTCCGACAGCGGCATCGGCGCCATCGCCGACAAGGCCACCCGCAGTTCGCCGGCGAAGGCCGGGCTGTAAGGCTCGGCGAAGGTCTGCATGTGGTACTCGGGCTTTTCCGCCACCACCACGCAGTCGACCAGGATGCCGGGTATCTTGACCTGGCGCGGGTTCAGCGTGCCGCGCTCGGCGATCCGCTCGACCTGTACGATGACGATGCCGCCGGAGTTGTGCGCGGCCATCGCGATCGCCAGCGCCTCCAGCGTCAGCGCCTCGCGCTCCATGGTGACGTTGCCGTTGGCGTCGGCCGTGGTGCCGCGGATGATCCCCACGTGCACCGGCTGCGCCTTGTAGAACAGGTACTCGTTGCCGCCCATGGTGGCCACCTCCACCAGCTCCTCGGTGGTGCGGTCGTTGATCTTGCCGCCGCCGTGGCGCGGATCGACAAACGTGCCGAGGCCGACGTGCGTGAGCAATCCCGGCTTGCCGGCGGCGGTGTCGCGAAACAGCTGGCTGATGACGCCTTGCGGCAGGTTGTACGCTTCGATCTTTCCGCCGATGGCCAGCTGCTGCAGCTTGGGCACCAGGCTCCAGTGGCCGCCGACGACCCGTTTGAGCATGCCCTCGTGCGCCAGGTGATTGAGGCCGCGGTCCTTGCCGTCGCCCTGGCCGGCCGCGTAGACCAGGGTCAGGTCGCGCGGGTGGCCGCCGCCGTCGGACGCCGGCGCCAGAAAGCGCCGCTCAAGCGCCACCGCGATATTCTCGGCGAAGCCGACGCCGACAAACCCGCCGGTGGCGATGGTGTCGCCGTCGCGTATCAGGCCGACCGCGTCGGCCGCGCTGACGATCTTGTTGCGCTGGACGGCCGGCATGCCGACGGTGGAAAAATCAAGGCTACGTCCTGGCATGATCGACTCCTTTTTTTAATCCCGCTTTTAGTCGGACTCGAGATCTGTTTTGTCTAGTTCAGGCCCCAGCAGCAACTGCGCCGCCTCGCTCGGCAGCGCTTCCACCGTCTTGAGCTTGCGCGCCATCTGGCGGCTGCGGGTCTCGGCCGATTCGATGTTCTTGGCGGCGCGCTCCAACGTCAGCTTGGTGGCGGCCAGCACGTCGCCGAACTTGGCGAACTCCGTCTTCACGGCGCCCAGCACCTGCCACACTTCGGACGAGCGCTTCTCCAGCGCCAGCGTGCGGAAGCCCATCTGCAGGCTGTTGAGCAGCGCCGACAAGGTCGACGGCCCGGCGATGCTGATGCGGTGCAGCCGCTGCAGTTCATCGGCCAGCCCGGGACGGCGCATCACTTCCGCGTACAGCCCCTCGGTCGGCAGGAACAGGATGGCGAAGTCGGTGGTGTGCGGCGGCGACACGTATTTTTCCGAGATCGTCTTGGCCTCGCCGCGCACGGCCCGTTCCAGCTCGCGCCCGGCCAGCGCCACGCCCTCGGCGTCCGCGCGGTCGGCGGCGTCCAGCAGGCGTTCGTACTGCTCCTTGGGGAACTTGGCGTCGATCGGCATCCACACCGGCGCCCCGCCCTCCACCTGGCCCGGCAGCTTGAGCGCGAATTCGACGCGCGCGCCGCTGCCGGCGATGGTTTCGACATTCTTCGCGTACTGCTCCGGCGTCAGCACCTGCTCGAGCAGCATCTCCAACTGCACCTCGCCCCAGGTGCCGCGCGTTTTGACGTTGGTCAGCACCCGCTTCAAATCGCCGACGCCCAGCGCCAGCTGCTGCATCTCGCCCAATCCCTGGTGGACGCGCTCGAGCCGCTCGGACACCTGCTGGAACGACGCCGTCAGCCGCGTCTCCAGCGTCGCGTGCAGCTTCTCGTCGACGGTCTTGCGCATCTCTTCGAGCCGGGCGCCGTTGTCCGCCTGCAGATCCTTGATCTTGGCTTCCAGGGTCGCGCGCACCTCCTGCATGCGCGCCGCGTTCGACTCGGTCAGCCGGGCCAGCGCCTGGTTCATGCTGTCGGCGAACTGCTTCAAGCCCCGGCTCTGCTCCTCGCGTCCGACCAGTCCTTGCGCCTGCAACTGGCGGCGCATGTCCTCGAACTGCTGCACCGTGGCGGCGTGCGTGGTTTGGGCCGTCGTTTGCAGCTGCATGCGCACCTCGCGCTCGACCCGTTCGATGCGCTCGGCCAGGCCGGCGTCGGCCTGGGCGCCGTCGGCGCGCCCGCGCAACAGCACTACCACCTGCATCACCAAAACCATGGCCAACGCCGCCAGCAGGACAAAAAATTCGGTCTGGGTCATCGTGTCAATCCGGCTTGTTGCGCATCCAGTCGGCGGTCTGGTAGAACGACTCCATCAGCCGCACCCGCAGCGCCTCGTCGATGCCGACGTCCTCCATCGCCCACGCCATCGCGCGCAGCCACTGGTCGCGCTCTTGCGTGCCGATGGCGAACGGCATATGCCGCATCCGCAGGCGCGGATGGCCGTGCGCTTCGATGTACAGGTCCGGCCCGCCCATCCAGCCGCTGAGAAACATGAACAGACGCTCGCGCGCGTTGTCCAGGGTGGGCGGATGGGCCGCGCGCAGTAGCGCGAACTCGGGCTCCAGTTCCATCAGATCATAAAAACGGTCGACCATCTCGCGCACGCGCGATTCGCCGCCGATCACTTCATACAGGGTTTGTGGTTCAGTCATAGCCGTCATGATAGCGCACCGCGCCGCCCCATGCGCGCGGCGCGCAACGTACCCACGCGGAACAACGCGCCGCTTACACCAGCGCCAGACGGTTCAGGCGACGCGTCGACGACCAGCTCTCCAGATCGATCTGCGGGCGGATATCCTCGCACGCCTGGACGATGCGCGCCAATTGCGAACTGTCCAGACCCGAGTTGAGCGTCAGCCGCACCAGCGAGCGGTTCTTGGCCGTGGCCGGCGCGCAGAACATGGCGCCATAGATGCCGTGCGTTTCCAGCAGCTTGCGCAACGCCAATGTCTTCGGCTCGGGGCCCGGCTCCAACGCGATGATCTGCTCGCTGCCCTCGCCGACGTTGTAGCCGAGCGCGCCCAGATCCTCGCGCAACTCCAGCGATTTCGCGTGCAGCGCGGCGCGGCGGTCGTCGGCGGCCGCGACAAAATCGATGGCGGCGTCGAACCACGCCAGCTCGTGACCCAGCAGACAGGAGCTGAAAATGGCCGGTCGCGATTCCGACAGGAAGTACCCTTTGAACTTGCTCGAACAGGTGACGAACCCGGCGCGCCCGGCGAACGCCTTGGCCAGCGACGCCGTGCGGAAATGGACGCGCCCGCTTAGACCGTGCGCCGCCACCAGCCCGGCGCCGCGCGGCCCGTGCGTGCCCAGCGAATGCGATTCGTCGACGATCAGCAGGCAGCCGTACTGCTCCGCGATCTCCACCAGTTCCCGCAACGGCGCCAGGCTGCCGTTGGTGCTGTAGAGCGCGTCGACGGCGATCAGCCCGCGTCCATGGCGCGCCAGCTGCTTGCGCAGATGCTGCATGTCATTGTGCAGGAACGACACCGGCGCCGCCCCCGCCGATTGCACGCCTTCCCACAAGGAAGCGTGGGCCTGCATGTCCAGGTACACCGGGATGCCGGGCGCGGCCAGGGTTTGTACCAGGCCGACATTGGCGGCCCAGCCCGATTGGGCCAGGATGCCGTCCTGCGCGCCCATCAGCGCGGCGAACTTGCGCTCCAGCCGATGCTGGGCGCTGCCCTCCTGCAAATACACGGCCGACATCAGCATTTCCCCCTGGCTGTCGCGCAGCGCGGCGATCTGCGCCCCCACCAGCGCCGGCTCCCCGCCCAGGCACAGGTAGTCGTTACCAGCCAAAAACACGGCACCGCGCGGCGTCGGCTGCCACGCGTGCGGATGCTCGCCGCCCAGCAATTGCTCGATGCGGGTGACGTAGTGCTCGTCCATGCGGACGTTGACATAGTCGGGCATCACCTGCTCGGCGGACAGGGCGATGGCGCGGAAGGTGGAAGCGGAATCGGAACGGGTGCGGTGACCAGCGATAGCGTTTGACATCTTATTCTCCTCAGAAGTTGAAAGGTTGCTATTTGTGAATCTCATGTCGCACCTTGCAGCAAATAAAGAGAAGGAGATTGATGCAAATCAACTTGTGATTTGATATGGCCGAGCTCGGTTCAATTTCAGGCGATGATGCTAACTTGATACACGTCACATTGGCCATGAAGCATCCCCTGCAAGCACGCTGGAAACGTTGGCAACACGGAGTGGTCCAGTCGCTGCTGCTTTATCATGGCCGTGAGGACCATGCGACCGTGCGCGTGCTGCTGCTCGCTTGCATCGGCACGGTCGGCATGCCGCTGTACTACGTGATCTGGCAGCATTTTTTCCCGCAAGAATATGAAAGCCTGCCGCTGCGCATGGTCGGCATCCTGCTGTGCGCGCTGGGTCTGTTCGCGCGCCAGTTCACCCGCCGCATGCTCGATCTGTACCTGCTGGTCGCGCTAAGCTATATCTTTCCGTTCTTCTTCACGTTCATGTTCGTGATGAACCACGCCTCGGGGGTCTGGGGGGAGTCGCTGCTGATCGGTCTGGTCGTTCTGTTCCACTTCGACACCAGCCTGGCGCTGCGGGCCTATGTGATCGGCACCGCGCTGGCCTGCGTCGTCGCCGTCGCGCTCGGTGAAACCGCCACCCTGCTCAGCAAGCAGGTGTTGCAGCAGCTGCCGGTGCACTGGTTCACCATCGCCGTGCTGTCGGCGGCCAAGATCAGCCGCAACGTGCTGGCGCAGGAAAAACTGGCCGGGCTGGGCGCCGGGCTGGCCACCGTCGCCCACGAGTTGCGCACGCCGCTGACCAGCGTGGACGCCAACGTGCGCGGACTGCTCAGGTTGTTCTCGGACATCAACGGGCGGGTGGCGGACGACCGGCTCGGCACGATCGACGCGCTGGCCCGCATCCAGTTCGAGGTGCGCCACATGAACCACATGATCGATCTGTTCCTGCTCAGCGCCACGGCGGTGCGGCAAAACCTGCGCCCGGTCGAGACGGTATCGATGGAAACGGTGGTCGAGGCGGTGCTCAAGCGCTATCCGTTCTCCAGCACCGGCCAGCAAAAGATGGTCGCCCTGGAGGTGCGCCACAACTTCCGCTTCGCCGGCCAGGCCGAGCTGTCGGTGGTGATCCTGCTCAATCTGCTGCGCAACGCGCTCAAGGCGGTGCAGCGCGCCGGCAAGGGCCGCGTGCGCATCGTCGTCGACGGCGCCCACGAGCCGCCGCGCCTGCTGTTCATCGACACCGGCTGCGGCATCCCGGCGCCGCAGATGTCCCTGATTTTTCGTCGCTTCTACTCCTACCCGCCGCACAACGGCGCAGGGATAGGCCTCGCGCTGTGCCAGGAAATCATGGAAGCGTGGAACGCCACCATACGCTGCGTGTCGCGCGAGAGCGCGTACGCCATCTTCGTGCTGGAGTTTCCCCAGCAGCTGTCCACTTCAAGGTGAATCCAATGCATCTGCCCGTCTACTCGCATCCCACGCTGACCGTACTCGTCGACGACAGCGACTCCTTCCTCAAAAGCCTGTCGTTCCAGCTCGATCCCATGCTGGCGAGCAAAACCTTCCACGACACCTCCGCCGCGCTGCAATGGCTGCGCCAAAGCGAAGCGGACGACGGCGTACCGCTGCAGGTGAACTTCGACATGCAAAACCTCACCGGCGACCAGTGCAACATCGCGCTCGACCTGGAGCGCATCTATCGCATCGGCGAACAGCGCCGGCGTTTTTCCACGCCATCGGTGCTGGTGATCGACTATTCGATGCCGCAAATGAACGGGCTGGAATTTTGCGAGGCGGTCAGCCACCTGCCGTGCAAGAAGATTTTGTTCACCGGCACGGCCGATGAAAAGATCGCCGTCAGCGCCTTCAACCGTGGCCTGATCGACCGCTACATCAAGAAGAGCGACGACCACGCGCTCGATATCCTGGAAGTGGAGATCGCCGCGCTGCAGCGCAGCTACTTCGACGACAAGTCGGAAACCTTGCGCGAGCTGGTGCTGCTGCATAACTACCATTTCCTGGGCGACCCGGTGCTGGCGGGCCTGGTGCAGCATCTGATGGCGTCGATGGGATTCGTCGAGCATTACATTTTCCCGAATCCGACCGGCATCCTGTTCCTCGACAAACACGGCAAGGCCAAGCTGATGATGATCGAGACCGAGCAGGGCATGTACGCGCAGTACGAGATCGCCCGCGACAGCGACGCGCCGCCGTCCTTGCTCGACGCGCTGCTGGCGCGGCGGGTGTTGCCGTTCTTCTCGGATGCGGAGGGGGACGGGATGTATTCGCGCCAGGTCGGCGACAGTTGGCATCGTTATTGCGCGGCGCCGCAGGTGTGCCAGGGCAGCGAGACGTATTATTGGGCGCTGTTCGACCTGCCGGCGCATTATTTCGACAAGCTGCCGTATGCGTATGCGCAGTTTTTGAAGGAGCACGCGGCGCAGGAACGTGTCGCCGCGTAGGGCGGATTAGGCGGAACGCCGTAATCGGCCATGCATGCGCCACCGACGGCGCAACCATGGCCGATTACGCTGCGCCAATCCGCCCTACGTGGATCCGTGGTGTAATCCGTGATGTATCCACTGGAATGTCCATCGCGCCCCTGCCATCCGCATTACGCCTCGCGCAAGGTCTGCAACGGCGGCTGGCGCAACACATTGCGCAGGCCCAGCCATCCACCGGCGATGGCGCACACCGCGCCGGCCACCAACCCGACCAGCCACACCGACGGACTGAACGCCCAGGCGAACTTGAACTGATACGTCGCCAACGCCCAACCCATGGCCGCCGCGCCCGTCGCCGCCAGCACACCCGACAGCGCGCCCACCAGCGAGAACTCGATCAACTGCGCCTGCGACAACTGCTTGCGCGTGGCCCCCAGCGCCCGCAACAAACCGGACTCCCGCGTGCGCTCGTCCTGCGATCCCATCAACGCCGCGTACAGCACCAGCAAGCCCGACGCCAACGTAAAGATGAACAGGAACTCGATCGCCGTCACCACCTGGTCCAGCACCGACTGCACCTGGCGCAGCAAGCCGCCGACATCGACAATGGTCAAGTTCGGGAAATCGCGCGTCAAGGCATTCATCACCCCGCCCTGTTGCGGCGGCAGGTGGAAGGCCGTGATCCAGCTCTGCGACACTTCCTTCATCGCCGCCGGGTTGATAATCACAAAGAAGTTGACCCGCATCGAACCCCACTCCAGCTTGCGCAGGCTGGTGATGGTCACGTCCACCGGCGCGCCGGCTATGTCAAAGCGCAACTTGTCGCCCAGCTTCCAGCGCAGGGTCTTGGCGATGCCCTCCTCCACCGACGCCTCGGCCGAGCCCGGCGTATCGGCGAACCATTTGCCGGCGCTGATCTTGTTTTCCGCCTGCATCTGCGCCATCGTCGACAGATTGAACTCGCGGTCGGCCAGGCCGCGCGCGCGGTCCTCGGTATACGTCTCGGCGGTGATCGGCTGGCCGTTCACGGCCGTCAGGCGGCCGCGTATCATCGGATACTGCGGCGCGTAGCGCACGCCGGCCGCCTCCAGCCGCTTGGCGACCTGCTCGCGTTGTTCCGGCTGGATATTGATGATGAAGCGGTTAGGCGCGTCCGGCGGCGTGGCGTTGCGCCAGGCCAACATCAAATCCTCGCGCACCACCGTCAGCACCAGCAGCGCCATCATGCCCAGCGCCAACGACACCACCTGCACGATGGTCGCGCCCGGCCGGCGTTGCAGCGAGGTGATGGCGAAGCGCCAGCTTTGATGATCGATGGCGCCGCGCAGGGGTTTGAGCGCCTTCAGCCCCAGCCAGGCCACCAGCCCGAACACCACAAAGGCACCGAGGAAACCGGCCGCCGTGTACGCCGCCAGTTGGGCGTCGCCGGCCTGCCACAGCAACAGCAAGCCGAAACCGCCCATGCCCAGGCCGTAGGTGGCCAGCGCCGCCACCTGCGGCGGGTCCTGCTCGCGGCGGATCACGCGGTTGTGCGGCACCTTGCGCAATTGCAGGATGGGCGGCAGCGCGAACGCGGCCAGCAGCAGCATGCCGATGGCCAGGCCCTGCAGCGCGGGATAGATCGTCGGCCCCGGCAAATCGGCCGCGACCAGCTTGCCCAATACTTCCAGCAACACGTAGTGCGCGCCGAAACCGACGACCACGCCGATGGCGCTGCCGACCAGGCCCACCATCAGGAATTCATATAAGTACATCGCCGTCACCTGGTTCTGCGTCAGGCCCAGGCAGCGCAGCATGGCGCAGGCGTCCAGATGGCGCTGCATGAAGCGGCGCGCGGCCATCGCCACGGCCACGGCGGCCAGCATCGCCGACAGCAGGCCCACCAGCGACAGGAAGCGGTCGGCGCGGTCCAGCGTGTTGCGCATTTCCGGACGGCCGTTTTCCAGCGACTCGACGCGCACGCCCTTGATGTTCTCCGCTTTGATCTTGTCGTCGAGCCATTTCTGGAAGGACGCGGCGACGGCGGGGCCGTTGGTCAGCGTGGCCGGCGCCGCCAGCAACAGCCGGTAGGTGACGCGCGAGCCGGGCTGGATCAGGTCGGTCGCCGGCAGATCCCGCAGCGCCAGCATCACGCGCGGCGCGAAGGCCAGGAAGTTGGCGCCGCGATCCGGCTCGGAGGCGATCAGCTGGGCGATCCTGAAGGTCTTGTCGCCAAGCTTGAGCTGGTCGCCGACCTTGGTGTTCAGGCTGCCCAGCAAGCCGGCGTCGATCCACACCGTGCCGGGCGCCGGAATATCGGCGGCCGGGGTGCCGTAGCTCTGCTCGGCCTGGGCCGGATCGGTGGTCAGCTTCAGCTTGCCGCGCAGCGGATAGCCGGGGCCGACCGCCTTGAGCGAGGCCAGCATCGAGGTCGACGATTCGCCCTCGCCCGCCTGCGCCATGCTGGGAAAGACCACGGTGTCGGTCACCACCAGGCCGCGCCGCAGCGCCTCGGCGCGCCACGCCGGAGCGACCGGGTTGTCGGCGCTGATGACGACGTCGGCGCCGAGCAACTGGTGCGCATCGCGGTCGAGGCCGCTACGCAGGCGGTCGACGAAGAAACCGGTGGCCGACAACGCGGCCACCGCCACCGTCAGCGCGATCAGCAGGAAGCGCAACTGGCCGGCGCGCCAGTCGCGCGCCGTCATTTTCAGGGCAAGCTTGAACATTGGTGTGACCCTCGGTGTCGTCGAGTTTTATACAGCGGCGGTGGCGAAGTAGGCGTCGACCTCGTCGAGGAATTTCTGTTTCTGCTCCGGCGGCAGGAAGGCGGCGGCGAAGCCGTTGCGCGCCAGCCGCTGCGCGTGGGACAGGCCCAGCGGCAAGGCGTCGAAGGTGGCGATGAAGTTGTCGTTCATATAGCCGCCGAAATAGGCCGGATCGTCGGAGTTGACGGTCGCCACGATGCCGGCGTCGAGCAGTTCGAGCAGGTTGTGCTGGCCCATGTGCTGGAACACGCACAGCTTGACGTTCGACAACGGACACACCGTCAGCGCGATCTGCTCGCGCGCCAGGCGCTGGGTCAGCGCGGCATCGTCGAGGCAGCGCACGCCGTGGTCGATGCGCTCGACCTTGAGCACGTCGAGCGCCGTTTCGATGTACGCCGGCGGGCCTTCCTCGCCGGCATGGGCGACCAGGCGGAAGCCGAGCTCCTTGCAACGCGCGAACACGCGGGCGAATTTCTCCGGTGGATTGCCGAGCTCGGATGAATCGAGGCCGATGCCCATATATTTGTCGCGGTACGGCAGCGCCTCCTCCAGCGTGGCGAAGGCGTCCTCCTCCGACAGGTGGCGCAGGAAGCTCAGGATCAGCGTGGCGCTGACCGGGCTGTCCTGGCAGGCGCGGTGGATGCCGTCGATGACGGTCTTGATCGGCACGCCGCGCGCCGTGTGCGTCTGCGGATCGAAGAAGATCTCGGTGTGGCGCACATTGTCGGCCTCGGCGCGCTGGAGGTAGGCGGCCGTCATGTCGTAGAAGTCCTGCTCTTGCAGCAGCACGCTGGCGCCGGCGTAGTAAATGTCGAGGAACGATTGCAAATCGGTGAAGGCGTAGGCGGCGCGCAAGTCCTCGACCGACGCGTATGGCAAGCTGACGTTGTTGCGCCGGGCCAGCGCGAAGATCAGCTCCGGCTCCAGCGAGCCCTCGATGTGGATGTGCAGCTCGGCTTTGGGCATGCCCTCGAGAACGGCGCGCAATTGTGGGTTCAACATGTTCTTTTTCCTGATACGGGTGGCGATGGGGGGACGTAATACGGCTATCTTATCTTATCCCGGAGCCGGGTTCATCGCGGCCGCCCGCGCGGTGCGACAGCGCACGCCGACTTGCGGCAAAATTTATCTATTATGAGGCGCGATCAGCACGGCGCGCACAGGCATGATACTGTGGCATTAGTGTGGTAAAAACGAGCTAAAAAAATGCCATAAAACTCACGGGAAACCTCAAAAAATTCGCAATAATATTCTTTAAAATCATCATGTTACGAAAGAGTATTAACGATATTACGACATATCTTTTGACTTCCTGCGGCAATAGAGCAATAATAAATTTCATAGACGTAAGAAGCATTACGACCAACACATAAAAGCCGTCCACCGGCATGCAGCCAGCGGCAATAAAGCCAGCTCAAGGACACGGGCAATCCGTGCCATCAAAGGAAGCTGGAGACAAGAAAAATAAGATAGAAGGGAACGCACAAATTAGGGCCAGGGCAGCCGTAACTGCCGGTGACCCGTGACTAGTAGGCTTACATTAAAGGACACCCAAATGACCATTTTTGACAACTACGCCGCACGGTACGAACGGACCAAGGAAGAAGAGATGTCCATGAAGGAATATCTCGAACTTTGCAAAAAAGATCGACTTACCTACGCGAGCGCCCCCGAGCGCATGTTGGCCGCCATCGGCGAACCAACCCTGGTCGACACCCGCAACGATACCCGGCTGTCCCGCATCTTTGCCAACAAGGTCATCAAGATCTATCCCGCGTTCCGCGAGTTCTACGGCACCGAGGAAGTGATCGAGCAAGTGGTCTCCTACTTCCGCCACGCGGCGCAGGGCCTGGAGGAACGCAAGCAGATCCTTTATCTGCTCGGTCCGGTCGGCGGCGGCAAATCGTCGATCGCCGAAAAGCTCAAGTCGCTGATGGAACACGTGCCCTTCTATTGCCTCAAAGGCTCGCCGGTCAACGAATCGCCGCTCGGCCTGTTCAACGAGGAAGAGGACGGCGTGCTGCTGGAAGAGGATTACGGCATTCCGCGCCGCTACCTGCGCAACATCCCCAGCCCGTGGGCCGTCAAGCGCCTGCACGAATTCAACGGCGACATCAACCAGTTCCGCGTGGTCAAGCGCTACCCTTCCGTGCTGAAACAAGTGGCCATCTCCAAGACCGAGCCGGGCGACGAGAACAACCAGGACATCTCCTCGCTGGTCGGCAAGGTCGACATCCGCAAGCTCGAGGACTATTCGCAGGACGATCCGGACGCCTACAGCTACTCCGGCGGCCTGTGCCTGGCCAACCAGGGCTTGATGGAATTCGTCGAGATGTTCAAGGCGCCCATCAAGGTGTTGCATCCATTATTGACGGCCACGCAGGAAGGCAACTACAAGGGCACCGAGGGCTTCGGCGCCATCCCGTTCGACGGCATCATCCTGGCGCACTCGAACGAGTCGGAATGGAAAACCTTCCGCAACAACCGCAACAACGAGGCCTTCCTCGACCGTATCTACATCGTCAAAGTACCGTACTGCCTGCGCGTGACCGACGAGATCAAGATCTACGACAAACTGGTGGCCAACTCGTCGCTGTACCAGGCCCCGTGCGCGCCCGGCACCTTGAAGATGATGGCGCAGTTCGCCATCCTGTCGCGCCTGAAGGACCCGGAAAACTCCAGCATCTTCAGCAAGATGCTGGTCTACGATGGCGAAAACCTCAAGGACACCGATCCGAAGGCCAAGTCCATGCACGAGTACGTCGACTACGCCGGCGTCGACGAGGGCATGAACGGGCTGTCGACGCGCTTCGCGTTCAAGATCCTGTCCAAGGTCTTCAACTTCGACAACACCGAAGTGGCGGCCAATCCGGTCCACCTGTTGTATGTGCTGGAGCAGCAGGTCGAGCGCGAGCAGTTCCCGCCGGAGACCGAACAGAAATACTTCTCGTACATTAAAGAGCACCTAGCGCAGAAGTACGTCGAGTTCATCGGCAAGGAAATCCAGACCGCCTATCTGGAGAGCTATTCCGAATACGGCCAGAACATCTTCGACCGCTACGTCACGTTCGCCGACTTCTGGATCCAGGACCAGGAATACCGCGACCCGGACACCGGCGAGAGCTTCGACCGCGAGTCGCTGAACAACGAACTGGAGAAGATCGAAAAACCGGCCGGCATTTCCAACCCCAAGGATTTCCGCAACGAGATCGTCAACTTCGGCCTGCGGGCGCGCGCCAATAATGGCGGCAAGAATCCCGCTTGGACCAGTTATGAGAAATTCCGCACGGTGATCGAGAAGAAGATGTTCTCCAATACGGAGGAACTGCTGCCGGTGATCTCCTTTAACGCCAAGGCCAGCGCCGAGGACGCCAACAAGCACGCCGACTTCGTCGCGCGCATGGTGGAAAAAGGCTATACGGCCAAACAGGTCCGCCTGCTGTGCGAATGGTATTTGCGCGTGAGGAAGTCCTCTTAAGCAGTATTTTCGGCAATCTCGCGCGGCCGTGCCGCGCGGCCGCATGCGCGCCGGCCCGCCGACAGCGGCGGCCGGCGCGGCGCCGACCCATAGCAGCAGGAGGCATCTTTTGACTTACCTCATCGATCGACGTTTGCAGGGCAAGAACAAATCCGCGGTCAACCGCGAGCGCTTCTTGCGGCGCTACAAGTCGCAGATCAAGGACGCGGTGGGACGGGCCATCAAGGGCCGTTCCATCACCGATATTGAAAACGGCGAAAAAGTCTCGATCCCCGTCAAGGACGTGGGAGAGCCATCGTTCGGCCACGCCCATGGCGGCGTGTGGGAAACCATCAACCCCGGCAACCAGGAATACCAGAAAGGCGACCTGATCAACCGACCCAAGGGCGGCGGCGGTTCCGGGCGCGGCAAGGCGGGCAATAGCGACCAGATGACCGAGGATGACTTCATCTTCGAGCTGTCGCGCGAAGAGTTCATGAACTATTTCTTCGAGGACCTGGAACTGCCGCACATGGTCAAGACGCAGCTGACCGCGACGACCGAATTCAAGAACCAGCGCGCCGGCTACAACATGTCGGGCACGCCGTCCAACATCCACGTGCTGCGCTCGCTGCGCGGCGCGCTGGGCCGGCGCATCGCCGTTGGCGGCAACTCGCGCAAGCGGCTCGAGGAAGCCGAGGCCGAGCTCGAGCAACTGCTGCTCGACGGCGAGCCGCTCGACGCCCCGCATGTGCTGGAGCTGAAGAAGCTGATCCACCACCTGCACACGCGGCTGCTGGCGATCCCCTTCATCGACCCGTTCGACCTGCGCTACAGCAACCGCATCAAGGTGCCCAAGCCGATGACGCAGGCGGTCATGTTCTGCATCATGGACGTCTCCGGTTCGATGGACGAGACCCGCAAGGACACGGCCAAGCGCTTCTTCATCCTGCTGTACCTGTTCCTCAAGCGCGCCTACGACAAGATCGACGTGGTCTTCATCCGCCACCACACGGCCGCCGCCGAGGTGGACGAGGAGGAATTCTTCCACTCGCGCGAGTCCGGCGGCACGGTGGTGTCGTCGGCGCTGCACCTGCTCGACAAGATCATCGAGGAGCGCTACGGCGCCGGCGCCTGGAACAGCTACGTGGCGCAAGCCTCGGACGGCGACAACTGGGACAACGACTCGGTGCTGTGCCGCCAGCTGTTGATCAACACCATCATGCCCAAGGTGCAGTACTACACCTATGTCGAGATCACCGACGGCCCGCCGCAAAACCTGTGGGAGCAGTACTCGCAGATTCCGGACCACCACGCCAACTTCGCCATGCAGAAAATAGTCACGCCGGCCGATATCTATCCGGTGTTCCGCGAACTGTTCAAGAAACAGCCGAAATAGGCGGCCGCGCCGGCCGCCCACCTAGCGAGCGCCCCATGAACGACATGACGCACCAGCCCTCCCCCAAGCCGCGCCATCCGCGCGCCCTGCCCGAGCAGTCCGAATGGACGTTCGAACTGATCGAGCAGGCCCACCAGGAAATCCGCCGGGTCGCCGAGAACTTCGGCCTCGACACCTATCCGAACCAGCTCGAAATCATCACCGCCGAGCAGATGATGGACGCCTACACGTCGGTCGGCATGCCGGTGTCGTACAACCACTGGTCGTTCGGCAAGCATTTCCTGTCGACCGAAAAAGGTTACAAACGCGGCCAGATGGGCCTGGCCTACGAGATCGTCATCAACTCCGATCCCTGCATCGCCTATTTAATGGAGGAAAACAGCCTGACCATGCAGGCGCTGGTGATCGCGCACGCGGCCTACGGCCACAACTCCTTCTTCAAAGGCAATTACCTGTTCCGCACCTGGACCGACGCCGAGGCCATCGTCGACTACATGGTGTTCGCCAAAAATTACATCGCCGAGTGCGAGCAGCGCCATGGCATCGACGCCGTCGAAACCTTGCTCGACTCCTGCCACGCGATCCAGAACTACGGCGTCGACCGCTACAAGCGCCCCGCCAAGCTGTCGATGATGGAGGAAAGGGCGCGGCAGAAGGAACGCGAGGCCTATGTGCAATCGCAGATCAACGACCTGTGGCGCACGCTGCCGCGGCGCGAGGAGGAAGAGGCCGAGAAGGCCGCGCCGCGCTTCCCGCCCGAGCCGGAGGAGAACCTGCTGTACTTCATCGAGAAGTACGCGCCGTTGCTGGAGCCGTGGCAGCGCGAGATGGTGCGCATCGTGCGCAAGATCAGCCAGTACTTCTATCCGCAGCGCCAGACCCAGGTGATGAACGAGGGCTGGGCCACCTTCTGGCACTACACCATCCTCAACCAGTTGTACGACGAGGGCGTGGTCGCCGACGGCTTCATGATGGAGTTCCTCAAGAGCCATACCAACGTGGTCTACCAGCCGCCCGTCAACAGCCCCTATTACAGCGGCATCAACCCGTACGCGCTCGGCTTCGCGATGATGACGGACATCCGCCGCATCTGCGAGCACCCGACCGCCGAGGACCGCGAATGGTTCCCCGACATCGCCGGCAGCGACTGGCGCAAGACCCTGGACTTCGCCATGCGCAACTTCAAGGACGAGAGCTTCATCGCCCAGTACCTGTCGCCCAAGCTGATCCGCGAGTTCCACTTCTTCGCCGTGCTCGACGACGACAACAACGAGAAACTGGCGATCTCCGCCATCCATGACGACCTCGGCTATCGTTACGTGCGCCAGCAGCTTGCAGAACAATATAATCTCGGCAACCGTGAACCCAACATCCAGGTCTGGTCCGTCAATACCCGCGACGACCGGGCCTTGACGCTGCGCCACGCGCAGTTCCAGCGCCGTCCGCTGAACCAGCAGGCCGGCGAGGTGCTGAAACATGTGGCGCGTTTGTGGGGCTTCGACGTCCACCTGGAAACGGTGGCGCCGAACGGCGAGGTGGTCAGCACGATGGAGGTCAAACGGGAGAAACGTGCCCGGGGAAGTTGACCAACATATATATAGTGCTTGCGTTGGGGGCGGTGCGGTTCAGGCACGGCTCTTGCAAGGTCTAAGTCGGGGTCAGGGGCGGTGCTCTGGCCCCGGTTTTTTTTGGTGAATGCATGACGCGATCCCGAAGTCAACAGGTTTTTGCATGTTTTTGCAAATTACCTGCCGCAACAATTTCGTGAACGAAACATTCGCGGCCAAATTATCAACTGTTGGTAGTAAAATTACGCTGATAATATTCCGTGATTGCGCTTAAGGGAAAACTAAGTAACGTGGTGGCCCGTAATGCCCCAATTCTGCGCCGCGCACGCTTGCCCGGCGAACCAATTTGGTGCAAAGTGAGCGCTATCACATAGGAAAACCCTATGAAATTTAACCGGTTTTAGGGATGAAAATTCTATGTAAAATCAAGAATTCGTATGTATAATTCGCCGACGTCCCGGATGCGGCTGTTGTTTTATGTCGCCATTTTGGGGTTTAGTAGCAACAAAAAGAGTTGGTATTGGAGAAAGCAGGCATGAATTTCACGCACAACGAGAAAAGCACCGGGAAGAACTTTACAGGCATTACCATTGTCGTTTTGTTGCACGTCCTGGTTGCTTATGGAATCATAACGGGCCTGGGAACCCGCCTGGTGGCAAAGATGATCGCCCCAGTGGAGACAAAGATCATCGAGGAAGTAGCACCTCCTCCACCAAAGGAACTCCCACCACCGCCACCTCCGCCAGAGATGAAGGCTCCCCCGCCGCCATTCATCCCGCCAGTCGAGGTGAACGTGCAGCAGCCGCCACCGCAGCAGAACGTGATCGCTAACGCGACCAACGTGAAGCCGCCGACGACCGAACTGCAAAAAGCGCCGCCGGCACCACCGGCGCCGCCGACACCAGGCCCAGCGAAGGCGGTCAACGTCGCCGCCGTAGCCGACTTCAGCACCTGCGCCAAGCCGGAATGGCCGAAGTCGTCGCTGCGTAACGAAGAAACGGGAACGGTAACGTTGTCGTTCCTGATTGCCGCCGATGGCCGTGTTGCCGACTCCAAAGTCGTCAAATCGAGTGGTTTTAGGGATCTGGACAAGGCAGCGGTTAGCGGCATCAGCAAATGCCGTTTCAAACCGGGTCTGACCGACGGGAAACCGACGGAAGCGTGGATGCAGATGCAATACGTCTGGACGCTGGAGTAAAAACCGAGACAGCTGTTACGTCTCACTTAGTAAGTTTCGTTGTCATACATTCAGCGATCTGATTATTTTATCAATTTGGAGGAAGCATGTTTAAGAATACCCGTTTGTCCGCTGTACTGGCCGCTGTGCTGTTTTCCGTGACCGCAGCCACCGCCCTGGTAAGCGCCCCAGCTTTCGCTGACGCGCCAGCCTCGGCAGCTTCGGCTCCAGCAGCCGCTCCAGCGGATGCGGCAGCAGCACCAGCACCGGCAGCCGACGCAGCCGCCGCTCCAGCAGCAGACGCAGCAGCTCCAGCAGCCGCCCCGGCAGCCGCCGGCGGCCATGAAGAAGTGGAAAACCCATACGGCTTCAAGGCGGTGTGGGATGCAGGTTTCGTTTCGCGCGCCACCCTGATCATCCTGACCATCATGTCCATGGGTTCGTGGTACATCATCATCACCAAGCTGATCGACCAGGCCAAGATCTTCAAACAGTCGAAAGAAACCTCGGCCAAGTTCTGGAAAGCTTCGTCGATCGCTGCTGGTTCGGCTGCCCTGAAAGAAGGCTCGCCATTCCGCTTCATCGCCGAGACCGGCACCAAGGCCACCGTGCACCACGACGGCGCCCTGCTGGAACAAATCGACCTGTCGACCTGGGTGACGATGTCGATCCAGCGCGCTGTCGACAAAGTTCAGTCGCGTCTGCAAGATGGCCTGTCGTTCCTGGCAACCGTCGGTTCGACCTCGCCGTTCATCGGTCTGTTCGGTACCGTTTGGGGTATTTACAATGCGCTGATCGCCATCGGCATGTCGGGTAACGCATCGATCGACAAGGTTGCAGGTCCGGTCGGTGAAGCGCTGATCATGACCGCTTTCGGTCTGTTCGTCGCCGTTCCAGCCGTTCTGGGTTACAACTGGCTGGTGCGTCGTAACAAGGCAGCGATGGAAGATGTCCGTTCGTTCTCGGCCGACGTGCACTCGGTGCTGATCTCGGGCGCCATGTCCACCAGCGAAGCCGGCCGTCTGGCTGGCGCTAAAAAGATTGGATAATTAATCATGTCGATGTCCGTAGGCTCCGATAGCGGAGAAGAAGACCAAGTCATGTCAGAGATCAACACGACGCCCCTCGTGGACATCATGTTGGTTCTGCTGATTATCTTCCTGATCACGAGCCCGGTTGTTCTGAAGCTGATCAAGATCAAGCTGCCGGAAGAAACCAACCAGGTTATTCAGACCAAGCCGGAAGATGTCAACATCGTTGTGAGCAAGGATGGCGACATCTACTGGAACCAGAAGAAGATGCGCGACGCGAATGAGTTGTTCGACAATCTGAAGGTGGAAGCAGTGAAAGTGCCGCAGCCGGAAGTGCACGTTCGTGGCGATCAAGAAACACGCTACGAATCGATCGGCAAGGTTATTTACACTACCCAGCGCGCTGGTATTCAGAAGGTCGGCTTCATCACCGAACCGCCTGATAAGGGTTAATCCCCGTTAGTGCATCGCAGGCCTGAAACACGGCCTGCCCTTCTAAAAAGGAAACATCATGAGTATGAATGTCGGCTCCCCATCCGCAGGCGCGGATCCGGAACCAATGATGGAAATGAATATGACGCCCCTCATCGACGTGATGCTGGTGCTGATTATCATGATGATCATTACGATTCCGAAAGCCAATCACTCGGTCAACTTGAACATGCCGGTCGGCACCCCGCCGCCACCGACCAAGGACCCAGTGGTCATCACGATCGACGTCGACTTCGACGGTACGATTCTGTGGGATAACGTGGTCGTTCCCGACCGCGGCGCCCTGGAAGCGAAACTGACCGATGTCGCGGCCCAACCCGACCAGCCGGAGGTGCATCTGCGTCCGAACAAGCTGGTCGAGTACAAAGCCGTGGCAGGCGTCATGGCTGCCGCACAGCGTCTCGGCGTGACCAAAATTGGCCTGGTCGGCAACGAACAGTTCCAATAAATCAGTTCTATGTTCAACGATAGGCAGGACCATTCCTGCCTATTTCGCATTTTGAAGAAAGAAAACTTACCCATGACCAAGTTTCGTCTCGCTCATCTCGGCCTGGTAATGGCCGCTATTGGTTTTACAGCAGCAGCTCCTATTGCGGGTTTTTCGTCGGTCGCCTACGCTGCCGAAGCGGTGCGCGCTGAAATCGGCAAACCATTGCAGGAAGCACAGAAACTGGCTGCGGCAGGAAAGAACAAAGAAGCAGTAGCAAAACTGAAGGAAACCGATTCCGTCGGCGGCAAAAGCGCCAACGAGACCTATCTGATCGAACGCACCCGCGCCTCGGCCGCCGCTTCCGCTGGCGATTACGACACCGCCGCGCGCGCCTTCGAGAGCGTGATCAACTCCGGCAAACTGTCGGCCGCCGAACAACCGAAATTCACCCAGGCGCTGGCCGGTATCTACTACCGCATCAAGGATTACCCGAAAGCCATCACCTGGATCCAACGCGCGCTGAAAGACAATCCGAACGACGGCGCCATGCACGAACTGCTGATCCAGACCTATTACATCAGCGGCAAGTACTCCGAGGCCGCCAAGGAACTGCAAGCGTCGAAGAACCTGAACGAAGCCCAACTGGGCATGCTGGCCAACATCCAGCTCAAGCAGAACGACAAGGCCGGCTACGTGCAGACCCTGGAACGCATGGCCGCCAGCTATCCGAAGCCGCAAACCTGGGCCGACCTGCTGCAACGCGTACAAGCCAAGCCCGGCTTCTCGTCGGGCCTGTCGCTGGACGTGCTGCGCCTGCGCCTGGCCAACGGCCTGCTGAGCAAGCCTTCCGAGTACATGGAGATGAGCCAATTGGCGCTGCAGGCGGGTAACCCGGCCGAAGCGATCAAGATCATCAACGAAGGCTACAAAAAAGGCGCGCTGGGCACCGGTTCCGACGCCGCCCGCCACCAGCGCCTGAAAGACCTGGCCGCCAAGACCCAGGCCGAGTTCGACGCCAAGCAGGCCGCCAACGAAGCCGAAGCCGTCAAGAACAAGGACGCCGACGCGCTGGCCAACATGGGCTACGCGCTGGTCTCCGCCGGCAAGGCCGACAAGGGCCTGCCGCTGCTGGAACAAGCCGTCAAGCTGGGCACCGGCCGCAATCCGGAAGCCATCAAGCTGCACTACGGTATCGCGCAATCGATCGCCGGCAAGAAATCGGCCGCGTTGTCGACCTTGAAATCGGTCAAAGGCACGGACGGTACCGCCGACCTGGCCCGCTACTGGACCCTGGGCCTGAACAAAGCCGCTTAATCCGGCCGCGTTTTGATCCTGAAAGCGCTGTCTGCTCCGGCAGGCGGCGCTTTTTTCCATTTCAGGGACCCAAAATCGGGCAAAAAGCCCCTTCCCGCCCCCGCCCATGCCCTTTGCGGATGTGCATCGCCGAAACAAACCGTATAATCCTCCATTTAGCGATAGTTCCCCCAGATTCCCATGAAGGTATTTCGAGGTCTCCCCAACGCAGCGGCGCGCGCGCCGTGCGCGCTTACGATCGGCAACTTTGATGGTGTCCACCTCGGCCACCAGGCGTTGCTGGCCCGCGTGCGCGGCGCCGCCACCGGCCTCGGCCTGGAAGCGGCGGTGATGACCTTCGAACCGCATCCGCGCGAATTCTTCGCCAACAAGGCCGGCGACCCGTCGAAGGCGCCGCCGCGCATCGCCAACCTGCGCGACAAGCTGCAATCGCTGTCGGACAACGGCATCGACCGCGTCATCGTCGAGCACTTCTCGGCGCCGTTCGCCGCCCTCACGCCCCAGGAATTCACCGAAAAGGTGCTGGTCGAGGGCTTGCACGTCAAATGGCTGATGGTCGGCGACGACTTTTGCTACGGCGCGCGCCGCGCCGGCAATGTCCAAATGCTGCTGGAGGCGGGTAAACAATACGGCTTCCACGTCGAGACCTTGCCGACGGTGATGAACGGCACCACCCGCATCTCGTCGTCGGCCGTGCGCGCCGCGCTGGCCGGGGGCGACTTCGGCCACGCCGAGGCGCTGCTGGGCCATCCGTACGCCATCTCCGGCCATGTGATCCACGGCCAGAAGCTGGGCCGCACCCTGGGCTTCCCCACCCTCAACCTGCGCGTGCCGCACCGGCCCGCGCTGTCCGGCATCTTCATCGTCCAGGTACACGGCCTGGCCGAGCGGCCGCTGCCGGCCGTCGCCAGCCTGGGCGTGCGCCCGACCGTCGACGACAGCGGCCGCGTGCTGCTGGAAGTGCACGTGTTCGACTTCAACCAGGGCTGCTACGGCAGGCAGGTGCGCGTCGAATTCCTGCAAAAGATCCGCGACGAGGAAAAATACGTCGATCTGCCGACCCTGACCGCCGCCATCCACCGCGACGCCGACATCGCCCGCGCCTACTTCGCGCAACGGGATGACGCCACTGGCGGCGACCTCGGCGACCTCGTTAGCGCGACCAACGCCACCGACCGAATTTGAGCGCGCGATCAGCTACGCGCGCCGGCTATCCAGAATTCCCGCATACTTCACTGAAGAAAAAACATGTCCGATAAAAGCAAAGCCCCGAAGAAACCTGAAAGCAAATACCCGGTCAACATGACCGAAACCCCGTTCCCGATGCGCGGCGACATGGCCAAGCGCGAACCGGACTGGGTGCAGCAATGGCAGGAAAAGAAAATCTACGAGCGCGTGCGCAAGGCCGCCGCCGGCCGTCCGAAATTCATCCTGCACGACGGCCCGCCGTACGCCAACGGCGACATCCACATCGGCCACGCCGTCAACAAGATCTTGAAGGACATGGTGGTCAAGTCGCGCGGCTTCGCCGGCTTCGACGCCCCGTATGTGCCGGGTTGGGATTGCCACGGCATGCCGATCGAGATCCAGATCGAAAAACAGTACGGCAAAAACCTGCCGACCGCCGAGGTGCTGACCAAGGCGCGCGCCTACGCGCTCGAACAGGTCGACCGCCAGCGCAAGGACTTCATCCGCCTGGGCGTGCTGGGCGAATGGCAGAATCCCTACCTGACGATGAACTACTCGAACGAGGCGGACGAACTGCGCGCGCTCGGCACCCTGCTGGAAAAAGGCTATGTCTATCGCGGCCTGAAACCGGTCAACTGGTGCTTCGACTGCCAGTCGGCGCTGGCCGAGGCGGAAGTGGAATACCAGGAAAAGCGCGACCCGGCGATCGACGTCGGCTTCAAGTTCGCCGAATTCGACAAGCTTGCCAAGGCCTTCAGCCTCGATAGCCTGCCGACCGAAAACGGCTTCGTCGTCATCTGGACCACGACCCCGTGGACCATCCCGTCCAACCAGGCGCTCAACGTCAATCCGGAGGTGATCTACGCGCTGGTGAAGACGGAGTGTGACGGCCAGCCTTTGCTGCTGATCCTGGCGCAGGACCTGGTCGAATCGTCGCTGGCGCGCTTCAAGCTCGAAGGCGTCACCATCGCCACTTGCCATGGCGCGGCGCTGGAAGGCATCGGCTTCCGCCACCCGCTGCACGCGGCCGACGCCTTCTACGACCGCCTGTCGCCGATGTACCTGGCCGAGTACGTGACCACCGAAAGCGGCACCGGCGTGGTGCACTCGGCGCCCGCCTATGGCCTGGACGACTTTATCTCCTGCCGCGCGCATGGCATGAAGGACGAACAGATCCTGACCCCGGTCATGGGCGACGGCAAATTCGCCTCGACCCTGCCGCTGTTCGGCGGCATGACGATCTGGGAAGCGTCCAAGCCGATCTGCGGCGCGCTCAAAGAAGCCGGCGCGCTGTTCGAAGTGAAGATGTTCGACCACAGCTACATGCACTGCTGGCGCCATAAAACGCCGATCATCTACCGCGCCACCTCGCAGTGGTTCGCCGGCATGGACGTCAAGCCGAAGGACGGCGGCGCCACCTTGCGCGAAACCGCGCTCAAAGGCATCGACGAGACCAAGTTCTTCCCGGACTGGGGCCAGGCGCGCCTGCACGGCATGATCGCCAACCGCCCCGACTGGACCCTGTCGCGCCAGCGCCAGTGGGGCGTGCCGATGGCCTTCGTGGTGCACAAGGAAACCGGCGCGCTGCATCCGCGCACGCCGGAGTTGCTGGAGCAGGTCGCCAAACTGATCGAAAAGAGCGGCATCGACGCCTGGCTGGCGCTCGACCTGAAAGACCTGATCGGCGACGAGGCGGCCGGGTACGAGAAGAACAAGGACACGCTGGACGTCTGGTTCGACTCCGGCTCGACCCACCAGACCGTGCTGCGCGGCTCGCACAAGGAGCAATCGGCCTTCCCTGCGGACCTGTACCTGGAAGGCTCGGACCAGCACCGCGGCTGGTTCCACTCGTCGCTGCTGACGTCCTCGATGCTGAACGGCGTGCCGCCGTACAAAGCGCTCTTGACGCACGGCTTCGTGGTCGACGGCGAAGGCAAGAAGATGTCCAAGTCGGTCGGTAACACCGTCGCGCCGCAGGACGTCTGGAACAAGCTGGGCGCCGACATGCTGCGACTGTGGGTGGCCACCACCGACTACACCGGCGAACTGTCGATCTCCGACGAGATACTCAAGCGCGTGACGGAAGCCTATCGCCGCATCCGCAACACCTTGCGCTTCCTGCTGGCCAACCTGTCGGACTTCGACGCCGCCAAGGACGCCGTGCCGGTCGCCGAGCTGCTGGAAATCGACCGCTACGCGATCGCCAACATGGCCGCGCTGCAGGCGGAAATCGCCGAGCACTATCTGCAGTACGAGTTCCAGCCGGTCTACTCCAAGCTGCAGAACTACTGCTCCGAGGACCTGGGCGGCTTCTACCTCGACATCCTCAAGGACCGCCTGTACACGTCGGCCGTCGGCTCGCACGCGCGCCGTTCGGCGCAGACCGCGCTGTGGCACATCACGCAAAGCCTGCTGCGCGTGATGGCGCCGGCGCTGTCGTTCACGGCGGAGGAAGCCTGGGCCATCTTCGCCGGCGAGGAAGCGTTCAAGGCCAGCGACGAGACCATCTTCACGCAGACGTGGTGGCAGCTGCCGGAACCGGCCGACGCCGAAGCGCTGCTGGCCAAGTACACCGCCCTGCGCGCGGTGCGCACCGACGTGACCAAGCAATTGGAAGATTTGCGCACTTCGGGCGCGATCGGTTCGTCGCTGCAGGCCGAGCTGACCATCAAGGCCGCCGGCGACAAATACAAGCTGCTCGCCAGCCTCGAGGACGACCTCAAATTCGTCTTCATCACGTCGCTGGCGCAAGCCGTCGAAGTGGCCGCCGAAGCCGATGAAGCGGTCGAAGTGGCCGCCTCCACGGCCGAGAAGTGCGAGCGTTGCTGGCACTACCGCGCCGACGTCGGCGCGCACGCGGACCATCCGACGCTCTGCGGCCGTTGCCACAGCAATCTGTTTGGTGCGGGCGAAAAACGCAAGTTCGCTTAATATTGGGCCCGCCGATTTTCACAAGAAATCGGCGGCGCCGTCGCCACGAACCTCTCTGATATTTTATGGCCACTAAAAAAATCTTCCCGACCAAGTCGTCCTCCAGTCTGATCCCTTGGCTCGGCATCGCCTTCATCATCATGCTGGTCGATCAGCTGACCAAGATCACCATCACCCGCACCTTCCAGCTGGGCGAGGAAAAATTTGTCACCTCGTTCTTCAACCTGGTGCTGGCCTATAACAAGGGCGCGGCCTTCAGCTTCCTGCACAACGCCGGCGGCTGGCAGCGCTATTTCTTCACCGGCATCGGCATCGCCGCCGCCGTCTACATCATCTACCTGTTGAAAAAGCATGGTGGGCAACGCATGTTCTCCTGGGCGCTGTCGCTGGTGCTCGGCGGCGCGATCGGCAACGTCATCGACCGCCTGCTGTACGGCCACGTGATCGACTTCCTCGATTTCCACTGGGCCGGTTGGGGCCACTTCCCGGCGTTTAACATCGCCGACGCGGCCATCTGCATCGGCGCGGCGCTGTTCATCCTCGACGAACTGCGGCGCGTGAACAAATAAGCGGGAGAGCGGCATCATGGAACTGACTGGTAAAAAAATCGTCCTCGGCCTGTCCGGCGGCGTGGCCTGCTACAAGGCGGCGGAACTGTGCCGCGCGCTGACCAAGGCCGGCGCCTCGGTGCAAGTGGTGATGACCGACGCCGCGACCCACTTCATCACCGCCGTCACCATGCAAGCCCTGTCGGGCAACAAGGTGTTCAGCAGCCAGTGGGACCCACGCGTGGACAACAACATGGCCCACATCGACGTCACCCGCGACGCCGACGCGATCCTGATCGCGCCCTGCTCCGCCGACTTCATGTACAAGCTGGCGCACGGCGTCTGCGACGACCTGCTGTCGACCATGTGCCTGGCGCGCCCGCGCCGCGTGCCGCTGCTGGTGGCGCCGGCGATGAACGTGGAGATGTGGCAGAACCCCGCCACCCAGCGCAACGCCCGACAGCTCGAAGAAGACGGCATCGTCATCTTCGGCCCGGCCGCCGGCGACCAGGCCTGCGGCGAAGTGGGCATGGGCCGCATGCTGGAACCGGCGCAGCTGCTGGAGGAATTGATCGCGTCGTTCGAGCCGAAAGTGCTGGCCGGCAAACGCATCCTGATCACCGCCGGCCCGACCTTCGAACCGATCGATCCGGTGCGCGGCATCACCAATCTGTCGTCCGGGAAGATGGGTTATGCGGTGGCCCGCGCGGCGCGTGAAGCCGGCGCCGAAGTGGTGCTGGTGTCCGGCCCGACCGCGCTGCCGGCGCCGTTCGGCGTGCAGCGCATCAACGTCCAAAGCGCGATGCAGATGCACGACGCCGTGCTGGCCAACGTCGACCACCAGCATATCTTCATCGCCGTGGCGGCCGTTGCCGACTGGCGCGTGTCCAATTCGAGCGAACAGAAACTGAAGAAGAATCCGGACGGCTCGGTGCCGGATCTGAAGTTCGAACAGAATCCGGACATCCTGGCCACCGTCGCCGCCCGCACCTCGCTGGCCGGCCATCCGTACTGCGTCGGCTTCGCCGCCGAATCGGAAAACCTGATCCAGTTCGGCGCCGACAAGCGTGAGAAAAAAGGCATTCCCCTGCTGGTCGGGAACATCGGCCACCACACCTTCGGCCAGGACGACAACACCATCATCCTGTTCGACGAAAACGGCCACACCATCCTGCCGCGCGCCGACAAACTGACCCTGGCGCGCCAGCTGATTTCCGAAATCTCCAAACGCATCTCGCAGCATTCGCTGTTCGCAAAATAACAAAGTAAACGCATGAAAAACATCGACGTCAAAATCCTCGACCCGCGCATGAAAGACCAGTTGCCGGCCTACGCCACCCCGGGTTCGGCCGGCCTCGATCTGCGCGCCTGCATCGACGCGCCGATCACCATCGAAGCCGGCCAGACGGTGCTGATTCCGACCGGCCTGGCGATCCACGTCGCCGACCCGGGCTACGCCGCCATGATCCTGCCGCGCAGCGGCATGGGCCACAAGAACGGCATCGTACTGGGGAATCTGGTAGGCTTGATCGATTCCGATTATCAGGGCCAGTTGATGATTTCGACGTGGAACAGGGGCAACAGCGCCTTCACCCTGAACCCGATGGAGCGCCTGGCGCAGCTGATCATCGTTCCGGTCCTGCAAGTCGGTTTCAACGTCGTCGAAGAATTCGATACCAGCGAACGCGGTGCCGGCGGTTTTGGAAGCACCGGAAAACACTAAAAAAATACGGAGACTAGGGATGGTCCAGCAAAACAATTCGAAGAAATTCGCCACTGTATCCCTGCTGGCCACGGCGATGCTGCTGTCGGCCTGTTCGACCTTCACCTCCGGGACGGCCGAACCCGAACAGGGTCCGGTGGTCGCGCGCACCGTCGACGAAGGCGCGCCGGTGGTCACCGCCAAAATGGCAGCGGCACGCCAGGCACTGGGACAAATGGTCGCCTTGCAGGACCGGCTGTACCGCATCGCCGGCCCGCTGTTGATCAACAACGCGGACCTGTGCCGCAACCAGGCCCGCAACCTGCTCGGCTTCACCGCCAAGAATAAATACTCGTACTCCGGGGAGTTCGTCGACGCCGCGCAGGCGGTGCTGAACTACGGCGACCGGCTGGAAGTGGCCAGCGTGCTGACGGGCAGCGGCGCCGCGCGCGTGGGCCTGCGCAAGGGCGACGTGCTGCTGGCGGCCGAAGGCAAAAGCCTGCCGACCGGCCAACACGCCGAGACCGAGGCGGCCGGGGTGCTCGGCCCCCTGGTGGCCAACAACCAGACGCTCAACCTGATCGTCGAACGCAAAGGCGTCAACCAGGCGCTCAAGGTGCCGGTCACGCGCGCCTGCGCCTTCAAGATCGACATCGGCAATTCGGACAATATCAACGCCTACTCGGACGGCCAGCGCGTGATGATCACGCGCGGCATGGTCAACTTCGCGCAGACCGACGAAGCCATCGCCTATGTGCTGGCCAAGGACATCGCGCACAATGTGCTGGGCCACGCCGCCAAAACACGGTCGGCCTACACGGTCGGCAGCATCATCGACAATCTGGTCGCGGTGCGGCCGGACCTGTCTATGCTGATCGGCAGCGCCGGCATCAAGCCGATGCCGCAAGAGCTCGACGCGGCCGCCGATTCGCTGTCGCTGTACATGGTGGCCCGGGCCGGCTACAGCACCGCGCAGGCGCGCGCCTTCTGGCAGCGGCTGGCCAGCCAGTATCCGGCCTCGGTGCTGAACGGGTACACCGCCAACCACCCGGGCATCAACTACCGCCTGTCCGCGATCGACAAGACCGTCGCCGAAATCAAAAGCAAGCAGGCGGCCAAGAAGCCGCTGGTGCCGTGACCCGCATGCAAAAACCGGCGTTGGTGGCGGCCTTGCTGATGTCGATGGCCGTATCGGGCGTGGCCCAGGCGGCGCAATGGCGCAAAGTCAGTTCGGCTCCGGGCAACGTCTTCTACATCGATAGCACCAAGGTGGTCAAAAAAGACAAGACCCGCAAGGTGTGGTCGCTGCACTCCTACACCAAGGCGCAGCAGACGCCCGAGGGCAAGCCTTATCGCTCGGTCAAGGCGCAGCACCTGTATTCCTGCGAGGACCGCACGGCGGTGATGCTGTCGCAGGTGTTCTATCCCGAAACGATGGGCAGGGGCGAACCGGTCGAGAACTATATCTACGAAAAATTCAGCCCCGAGGAAGTGGCCCCGGGCAGCCCGTTCGAAAAGGCGCTGGCGAGGGTGTGCAAGCGCTAACTTCGCGCAGGCTTTAGCGGATGTTCGGGAAATCCGGGAACACGGTACCCATCAGCCAGGTCAGGGCGCCGCAAAACACCACGGCGATAATCAGCACGATCAACAGCCGGCCGAATTTGGGTGAGCCGTCGTCTTCCTTGTGGTCGGTCATGGCAGTTCCTGCAAGCTTTGTAGAGCCGTAGTATATTCCATCCATGGACAGCATCGATCTCGAAGTACTCAAAACCAGCGCCGCGTGGATCGCCTCCGGGCGCCGCTGCGAACTTATCACCGTCATCAAGACCTGGGGCTCGAGTCCCCGTCCGGTCGGCGCGACCCTGGCCATCTGCGAAGATGGCACGGTGATCGGCTCCGTCTCGGGCGGCTGCATCGAGGATGACCTGATCGCGCGCGTGCGCGACGAAGGCATCAGCCGCACCTTGCCCGAAATCGTCAGCTACGGCATCACCGCCGACGAGGCGCACCGTTTCGGCCTGCCCTGCGGCGGCACCATCGAACTGTCGATCGAACCGCTGTCGGAGCGTAGCCGCGTCGCCGAGCTGCTGGAACGTCTCGACCAGCACGAACTGGTGCAGCGCCGGCTTGATCTGCAAACCGGCGATGTCGAGTTGTCGAAGGCGGCGGCGGGCGCCCAGATGCAAGTGAGCGAGCGCGCCATGGTCACCTTGCACGGACCGCGCTGGCGGCTGCTGATCATCGGCGCCGGACAGCTCTCGCGCTTCCTGGCGCAAATCGCCACCGCGATGGACTACCACGTCATCGTCTGCGACCCGCGCGAGGAATATCGCGCCGGCTGGCACGTCGACGGCGTGCAGCTGGTGCACGACATGCCTGACGATATCGTGCTGTCGATGAAGCTGGATCACCGCAGCGCCGTCGTCGCGCTGACGCATGACCCCAAGCTTGACGACCTGGCGCTGATGGAGGCGTTGAAGTCGGACGCGTTTTACGTCGGCGCGATCGGCTCGCGGCTGAACAACAGCAAGCGCCGCGAGCGGCTGCTGGAATTCGACCTGACGCCGGAGCAGCTGGCGCGCCTGCACGGACCGATAGGGCTGTACATCGGCAGCAAAACGCCGTCGGAGATCGCCATCTCGATCCTGGCGGAGCTGACTGCGATCAAAAACGGCGTACCGACGACGATGCTGATCCCGCACGCCGCCTCGCCGGCGGCGCCGGGCGACACCGTCTGCGCGGTCGACAGCGGCGCTGTATAAGTTCAAAAGCAAGAAGCGGAGAGACGGAACCACGTAGGGCGGATTAGCGTAGCGTAATCGGCCATACATACTCCGTCGGCGACGCAAACATGGCCGATTACGGCGTTCCGCCTAATCCGCCCTACGAAAAAATCGACAAAGCACACGCCAACTGGAACCCGCATGAGCACCGCCAACCTCCTCCGCCTGATCTTCCTGGCCGCCATCTGGGGCGGCTCCTTCCTGTTCATGCGGATCGCCGCGCCGGTGCTGGGCGCCGCCGTCCTGATCGAATACCGCGTGCTGTTCGCCTCCCTCTTCCTGGCGGTGATCGCGGTCGTGCTGAAAAAACCGCTCAACCTGCGCAAGCATTGGAAGCACTACCTCATCCTCGGCCTGTTCAACTCCGCGCTACCGTTTCTGATGTTCGCCTTCGCCGCGCGCACGCTGTCGGCCTCCCTGCTGGCGGTGCTGAATGCCACCACGCCGCTGTGGGGCACCCTGATCGCCGCCGCCCTCACTCGCCAGATGGTCAGCGGCAAAGTCATGCTCGGCCTTGTGCTGGGCGCATGCGGCGTCGCGCTGCTGGTCGGCTTCGACCATGTCAGCACCAAACCCGGCGCCGGCCTCGCCATCGCCGCCGTGCTGTTCGCCTCCTTCAACTACGGCATCGCCAGCAACTACGCCAAATCGGTCAAGGACGTCGAACCGCTGTCCAATGCGCACGGCTCGATGTGGGCGTCCACGCTGCTGGTGCTGCCGATTGTGCCGTTCTTCCCGGCGCCGGGCGAGCCGACCATCGGCATCATGGGCGCCGTGATCGCGCTCGGTGTGCTGTGCAGCGGCATCGCCTACCTGATCTACTTCCGCCTGATCCAGGATGTCGGCCCGTCGTCGGCGCTGACGGTTACCTTCCTCAGCCCCTTGTTCGGCATTTTGTGGGGCACGCTGTTCCTCGGCGAGACGGTCGGCTGGTACACCATCGCCGGCGCCGCCATCGTTATCGCCGGCACGGCGCTGGTCACCGGCTTCCGCCCCAACTTCGGCGCGCTGCGCAAAACCAAGCCCACATGAAAAGCTTCGCGCTCGACCTGCCGGCCAACTACCGCCTGCACGACGTACTGGCCTTCCACAGCCGCGACACTGAAAGCGTGGCCGAAGAAGTCGGCGACACGCGCCTGCGCAAAGGGATAGTGCTGGACGGCGTACCGGTGGTGCTGGACATTGCGCTGGCGCCCACCAGCGCCAGCTGCACGGTGCACGCCGACGGCAAACTATCCAAAGCCGCGCAACAGCGCGTGCGCGAAGCGGCGCTCAACATCCTCGGGCTACGCATCGATCCGGAACCATTCTGCGCCTTCGCCGCCAAGGACGACATGTTCGGCCCCTTGACCGTGGCGCAGCCGGGACTGCGCATCGTGCAATCGGCCACCGTGTTCGAAGCGCTGACCTGGGCCATCATCGGCCAACAAATCAACCTGTCATTCGCGATCTCGCTGCGCCGCACGTTCATCTTGCAGGCCGGCCGCCAGCACAGCAGCGGCTTGTGGTGCTACCCGGAGGCCGCCGACGCGATAAAACTGGGCATCGACGATCTGACCAGCCGCAAATTCTCGCGTGCCAAGGCGGAGACCTTGCTGCGGCTGGCGAATCTGGTCGCCAGCGGCGAACTGCGACTGGACGTCACACCCGCCAACAGCATCGAACAGATCTCGGCGGCGCTGCTGGCAGTCAAAGGCATCGGCCCTTGGACGGTCAACTATGGTCTGCTGCGTGGCTACGGCTACGCCGACTGCTCACTGCACGGCGACGTCGCCATCCGCGCGGCGCTACAACAGCTGCTGGGTGAAGAAACGAAACCGGACATGCCGCGTACCGAACAAATCCTGGCCCGCTACGCGCCCCACCGCACGATGGCCGCCGCCCACTTGTGGGCCAGCCTGCACCCGCGCGGCGACAGCGACGACAAAGATTCCGCTTGATCCTGACGTAACGTCAGGCTTTACGATTCCGGCATCTCCGACACTATCAAGGATGCCATGAGCTGGATCGAAAAACTGCTACCCCCGCGTTTCAACCGCAACGGCGCCGAACCGCGCCAATCGATACCCGCCGGCCTTTGGATCAAGTGCCCGGCATGCGAGGCGGTGCTCTACCGCGCCGATCTCGAAGCCAATCTGCACGTCTGCCCCGGATGCAGCCACCATCTGCGTATCCGTGCCCGCGCCCGTCTCGACGCCCTGCTCGACGCGGGCGGCCGTCACGAGATCGGCCAGGAAGTGCTGCCGGTCGACACGCTCAAGTTCAAGGGCAGCAAAAGCTATCCGGCGCGCCTGCAAGCGGCGATGGAAGCGACCGGCGAGACCGACGCGATCATCGTCATCGGCGGCGCCATCCTGTCGGTGCCGGTGGTGGTGGCGTGCTTCGAATTCGACTTCATGGGCGGCTCGATGGGATCGGTGGTCGGGGAGCGCTTCGTACGCGGCGTGCAGGCCGCGATCGACCAGCATGTGCCATTCGTCTGCATCACCGCCAGCGGCGGCGCGCGCATGCAGGAAGGCCTGCTGTCGCTGATGCAAATGGCGAAAACCACCGCCATGCTGGCCAAATTGGCGGAGAAGAAACTGCCCTTCGTCTCGGTGCTGACCGACCCCACATCCGGCGGCATATCAGCCTCGTTCTGCTTCCTGGGCGACCTGGTGATCGCCGAACCGAAGGCGCTGATCGCCTTTACCGGCGCGCGCGTCATCAAAAGCACCTTGGGGGTGACGCTGCCGGAAGGCTACCAGCGTCCGGAGTTCCTGCTCGAACGCGGCGCCATCGACATGATCGTCGACCGGCGCGACATGCGCGCCGAACTGGCGTCGCTACTGGCCTTGCTGCTAAAACTACCGACGGACGCCATCGCCAACAACACATCGGAATCACGTAGGGCGGATTAGCGCAGCGTAATCGGCCATGCATGCGCCGTCGGCGGCTCGTGCATGGCCGATTACGGCGTTCCGCTTAATCCGCCCTACGTGATTACGTGACATTCCCGGCTGGCGTACACTATCGCGCATGAAAGAACATCGCAATCACGCCGTGCTGAAAGTCGGCGAGCTGGCCGCGCGCTCCGGGCTCACGGTGCGCGCCCTCCATCACTACGACAGCATCGGACTGCTGACGCCATCGGCGCACACCGATTCCGGCTATCGCCTCTACAACCGCGCCGACGTCGCCCGCCTGCACCAGATCCAAGCGCTGCGCCGCTTCGGCATGTCGCTGGCGGATATCGCCACCTTCCTCGCCAGTCCCGACGCGCCCTTCGCCGACGTCGTCGCGCAGCAGATCGCCACGCTCGACCAGCAAATCGCGCAAGCGAGCGCGCTGCGCGAACAGCTCTCGCACCTGCACCGGCAGATGGCCGGCGGCGGCGAGCCGGAACTGGCCGACTGGCTATCCACGCTGGAGCTGATGAACCTCTACGACAAATACTTCACCAAGGACGAATTGCACCGCCTGCCCTTCTGGCAGCAGGACGCGCGCCGCAACAGCGGCTGGGCCGCGCTGGTGACGCAGATACAGGACCTGATTCGGCAAGGCGTTCCGCCGGCCGACGCCGAGCCACGCCAACTGGCCGAGCGCTGGATGCAAATGCTCGAACGCGACACCGCCGCCAATCCAGACTTCGCGCGCCGCATCACCGTGATGATGGAGATGGAACCGGCCGCCCAACTGCACACGGGGATCACGCCGCGACTGAAGCAGTACGTGATCGAAGCGTTCGGAGAACACAAACTGGCGCTCTACGCCGACTATCTCGACGAGGATGAGTTGCACCGCATGCGCGTCGGCGCCAGCCAGCATGGCGCGGAGTGGATGGCGCTGATCGCGGCGGTCCACCGGCAACTCGAAGCAGGCGCCGATCCCGCCGATCCGGCATCGCAAGCGCTGGCCCGCGAATGGATGACATTATTCAGCGCCCGCATCGGCGACAACCCGGCCACGCTGGAAAAAATACGCCACGCCCACACGCAAGAACCGCGATTACTCACCGGTACCTGGGTCACGCCGGCCATGCTCGATTTCATCCGCGCATCCTGCGCCACGTTGCCGCCGGCCTGACTTGCCCGCCCCTTTGAGCGGGCGTAAAGTAAAGTTCCGACGACCGCATTACGCTGGCGGAGGTGCCCCATGGACGATCACATCAACACCGATTACGACACGGACTTTCTCGTCTGGCTGCAAAGCCAGGCCGAGCTACTGCGCGCCAAGCAATTCGAACGACTGGACCTTGAACATTTGATCGAGGAGCTCGAGAGCATGGGTAGCAAGGAAAGGCACGAATTCAAAAACCGCATCGTGCAATTAATGATGCATCTGCTGAAATGGAAAGTACAACCGGACCACATTTCAGGCAGTTGGCTGCGTTCGATCAGGGAACAACGCTATGGCATCGCCGATCTCATGGAAGAAATGCCCAGTCTAAAACCGCTGCTGGACAATTGCGCAACGCGAAACTACGCAAGGGCCGTGGCCCTCGCCGCAGACGAAACACGCCTGCCCAAGTCGGCCTTCCCCGCCACGATGCCATTCATCAAGGATCAACTGCTCGACCCCGACTATTTGCCATAAAGCGCCGCACAATAGAAAAAGCCGCTGATCCCTGTAAAAGAATCAACGGCTTTCGAATTTGGTTGCGGGGACAGGATTTGAACCTGTGACCTTCGGGTTATGAGCCCGACGAGCTGCCAGACTGCTCCACCCCGCGTCTGTGCAATCATTATAGGGCAGTTCAGCAATTTAGGCAATGTTAATCCTGAAATCGCGCGTGATAGTCCAAATAAATGCATTCCCTTGCCGCCGTAGCCAATCCCGTGCGTGGCGCAATCGGTGTAAAGTAACTAATATGAACAAAAATATCCGCCCCTGAGCACCGTCCCCTATGAAATTCTGTTCCGAATGCGCCTCCCCCGTCAGCCTGCTGATACCAGCCGGCGACAACCGTCCCCGCTACGTCTGCGAAAGCTGCTCCACCATCCACTACCAAAACCCGAAAATGGTGCTGGGCACGATCCCCGTGTGGGAACGCGACGGCGAGTTGAAAGTCCTGCTGTGCAAGCGCGCGATCGAGCCGCGCCACGGCTATTGGACCCTGCCGGCCGGCTTCATGGAAAACGATGAAACCACGGCCGAGGCGGCGATGCGCGAGACGCAGGAGGAGGCCGGCGCCAACATCGAACTGGGTAAACTGTTTTCACTGTTGAACGTCTCGCGCGTGCACCAGGTCCATATGTTCTACCTGGCCACCCTGCTCGACCTCGACTTCGCCCCCGGCGAGGAAAGCCTGGACGTGCAAATGTTCAGCGAGGCGGAGATCCCGTGGGACGACCTGGCCTTCCCCACCATCCGCACCACCCTGGAATTGTTCTTCGCCGACCGCGCGCGCATGCGGGAAAACAAGAGCACCGACTACGGCTTCCACGCCCAGGACATCACCCGCGCGATGCGTTCGGACACGGAACCGACGTGATCCCCTGGCTCGAACGCGACACGCCGTTCCCCGACGTCTCGCAGGCGCTGACGTCCGAGGCGCCCGGCCTGCTGGCAGCCGGCGCCGACCTGTCGCCGCAGCGTTTGCTGATGGCCTACCGGCACGGCATCTTCCCGTGGTTTTCGGAAGGCCAGCCCATCCTGTGGTGGAGCACCGATCCGCGCATGGTGCTGATGACCGAGCGCTTCCGCATCTCCGACAGCCTGAAGAAGACGCTGCGCAAGGTCGAGCGCGAGATGGCGGCCGGCGGGCGCTGGCAGGTGCGCTTCGACAGCGCCTTCGAGGAGGTCATGCGCGCCTGCGCCGCGCCGCGCCGGGACGGCCCCGGCACGTGGATCTCGGAGGACATCATCGAAGGCTACACGGGCCTGCACCGGCTCGGCTACGCGCACTCGGCCGAGGTATGGCTGGACGGCGAGCTGGTCGGCGGCGCCTACGGCGTCTCGATCGGCCGCATGTTCTACGGCGAGTCGATGTTCGCGCGCGTGACCGACGGCTCCAAGATCGCGCTGGCCTACCTGGTGGGCTTTCTGCGCCGGCACGGCGTCAAGATGATCGATTGCCAACAAGAGACCGGCCACCTGGCCTCGCTGGGCGCGGCGCCGATTCCGCGCGCGCAATTCCTGGCGCATCTGCGCAACAATATTGAATTGCCGCAAATCACCGTGTGGGAACCCATTGCACCGCTAGCTGCGGGCAGTTAAGCTAAAGGTGACAGCGCTGTACACAACTAAGCGCTATCATCAGGACTGGAACAGGATCAGAACTTCGCCATCGATAGGACGTGCATGACGCACCTGAACGATCTGCCTTTCGCGACGCTGCAGTTTTACACCACGGCGCCCTACCCTTGCAGCTATCTGGACGCGCGCCAGGCGCGCTCGCAGGTGGCTACGCCTTCCCATCTGATCAACGCCGACGTCTACTCCGAACTCGTCAAGAACGGCTTCCGGCGCAGCGGCATCTTTACATATCGACCATATTGCGACGGTTGCCAGGCCTGCATCCCGGTGCGCGTGGTGGTCGATCAGTTCGCCCCCAACCGCGGCCAGCGCCGCGCTTGGGCAAAGCACGCCGACCTGCGCGCCGGCGTCGCCACCCTGCAGTTTTCCGACGAACACTACGAACTGTATCTGCGCTACCAGAGCAAGCGCCACGCCGGCGGCGGCATGGACCAGGACAGCCGCGACCAGTACGCCCAGTTCCTGCTGCAAAGCCGGGTCAACACGCGGCTGGTGGAATTCCGCGAGCCCGGCGGCACCCTGCGCATGGTCAGCATCATCGACGTGCTGTCGGACGGCTTGTCGTCGGTCTACACCTTCTTCGATCCCGATGTCGAGGGCGCCTCCTACGGCACCTTCAACGTGCTGTGGCAAATCGCCCAGGCGCGCGAGCTGAGCCTTCCTTACATTTACCTGGGCTACTGGATCAGGGAAAGCCCGAAAATGTCCTATAAAACCAACTTCAAACCGCTGGAAGCGCGCATCAAGGGCGTGTGGAGCGTGCTGGAGGCCTGATTTGCGCTGATCAAACGCTGATAAAATACCGGGGCCAACAACCAGAGCCCCCTCATGTCCGAAAAATTCCTGTATTCCCTGGCCCGTCCGCTGCTGTTCTCGATGGACGCCGAAGCCGCGCACCACTTCACCCTTCCCGCGCTCAAACGCGCCGCCGCGCTGGGCCTGACCAAGCTGGTCAAGCAACCGGCGGCCGACCCGCGCACCGTGATGGGTGTCACGTTCAAGAATCCGGTCGGCCTCGCCGCAGGGCTGGACAAGGACGGCGCCTTCATCGACGCGCTGGCAGACCTGGGCTTCGGCTCGATCGAGGTGGGCACCGTCACCCCGCGCGGCCAGCCGGGCAACCCCAAGCCGCGCATGTTCCGCTTGCCGGCCGCGCACGCCATCATCAACCGCATGGGCTTCAACAACGGCGGGGTCGACGCCTTCGTCGCCAATGTGCAAGCGTCGCGCTTCTACCAGGACAAGGCCGGCGTGCTGGGCCTGAACATCGGCAAGAACGCCGACACGCCGATCGAGCGCGCGGCCGACGACTACCTGCACTGCCTGCAAAAAGTCTATCCCTACGCCAGCTATGTGACGGTCAACATCTCCTCGCCGAACACCAAGAACCTGCGCCAGTTGCAAGGCGGCTCCGAGCTCGACGGCCTGCTGGCGCAGTTGAAGGACGCGCAGGCGCGCCTGGCCGACCAGCACAAGCGCTACGTGCCGCTGGCCCTGAAAATCGCGCCGGACATGGACGGCGACCAGGTCAAGAACATCGCCGACGCGCTGCTGCGCCACAAGATCGACGGCGTCATCGCCACCAACACCACCCTGAGCCGCGACGCCGTGGCCGGCATGCGCCACGGCGCCGAGGCGGGCGGACTGTCGGGCGCGCCCGTGTTCGAGCTGTCCAACACCGTGATCCGCCTGCTCAAGGCCGAACTGGGCGACGCCCTGCCGATTATCGGCGTTGGCGGTATCATGCGCGGTGCGGACGCCAAGGTCAAAATGGACTGCGGCGCGCAACTGGTGCAGTTGTACAGCGGCCTGATCTACGCTGGCCCTGCGCTGGTCAACGATTGCGCGCGGGCCGTGCGCGGACATTAAGGAGCGGGCATGCTGAAGATACAACTTGGTTCCAGCGATCTGGAGGTCACGAAGATTTGCCTGGGGACGATGACGTTCGGCGAGCAGAACACCGAGGCGGACGCCCACAGCCAGCTCGACTACGCGGTCGAGCGCGGCGTGAATTTCATCGACACCGCCGAGATGTATCCAGTCATGCCGCGCGCCGAAACGCAGGGTGCCACCGAGCGCTTCATCGGCACCTGGCTAAAGAAATCCGGGATGCGCGACAAGGTGGTACTGGCGACCAAGGCCGCCGGTCCGAATCCGAATATCGGCTGGGTGCGCGGCGGCAAGCAGAACTTCGACGCCGCCAACCTGCGCGCGGCGGTCGACACCAGCCTGCGGCGGCTGCAAACCGACCATATCGATTTATACCAATTGCACTGGCCCAGCCGCAACGTGCCGATCTTCGGCGCCAGCGTCTTCAATCCGCAGCTTGAGCGCGAATGCGTGGCCGTCGAGGAAACGCTGGCCGCGCTGGGCGAGCTGATCAAGGAAGGCAAGATCGGCGCGATCGGCGTCTCCAACGAATCATGCTGGGGCGTGAGCGAGTTCATCAAGCAGTCGGAGATGAAGGGCTTGCCGCGCATCGCCTCCATCCAGAACCTGTACAACCTGACGGCGCGCCACTACGAGACCAGTTTCCTCGACGAGACCTGCTTCCGCGAAAACGTCGGCCTGCTGGCGTACAGCCCGTTGGCCTTCGGCCAATTGACGGGCAAATACCACGACGACCCGAACACGCGCGGCCGGCTGACGATCTTCCCGCCGACCTGGAGCCCGCGCTACCTGCGGCCGACGGTACTGGCGGCGGTCGCGCAATACACCGAGCTCGCGCGCGACAACGGCCTGACGCCGACGCAACTGGCGCTGGCGTGGTGCTACGGCCGCTGGTGCGTGGCCTCGACCATCATCGGCGCGACCAGCCTGGCGCAACTGAAGGAAAACATCGACGCCCACGACGTCACGCTCACGCCGGACGTCATCGCGCAGATCGACGCCATCCACGCGACATTGCCCAATCCCGGCCAGTAAAGCGCGATTACTTCTAAACCACGTAGGGCGGTTAGCGGGCGAGGCCCGCTAACCGCCCCGGGGCCCATCGAAGGGACCGCCTACCTGCCGGTAGGCGTTAAGAGGCGGCACGCCGTAATCGGCCATGCATGCGCCGCCGACAACGCATGACAGATCAGCCCGTGTAGAAATGGTGGACCCGACCCCGGAGCGGGGGTATATCTTTAGACGCAATGGTTCGTTGGTGTTCAATTGTGCGGCTGCTATGCTGTGCCACCACTTTCGCACACGAGACCGCCACATGACCACACGCCACACCGCCACACCGCTTTTGCTGAGCACGCTGATCGCCACCATCGTCATCCCCGCCTTCGCCCAGGACGCGCCCGCCGACGGCGAGCTGCAGTCGGTCGTCGTCACCGGCACCTACGCCAAGAACCGCCGCACCATCGATTCCGAGTCGCCCGTCGACATCATCAGCGCGCGCGAACTGCAGGCCAGCGGCTCGACCGAACTGGCCACCGTGCTCGGCCGCCTGGTGCCGTCGATGAACTTCCCGCGCCCGTCCGGCGCCGACACCAGCGACGCCGTCCGTCCGGCCCAGCTGCGTGGCCTGTCGCCCGATCAAACCCTCGTGCTGGTCAACGGCAAGCGCCGCTACACCTCGGCCGTGGTCAACGTCAACGGCACCCAGGGGCGCGGCTCGGCGCCGGTCGACCTGAACGCGATCCCGCTGGCGGCGATCGAACGCATCGAGGTGCTGCGCGACGGCGCGGCGGCCCAGTACGGCTCCGACGCGATCGCAGGCGTGATCAACATCATCCTCAAAAAAGGCGCGGCCGGCGGCGACATCGAAGTCGGCTACGGCGAGTACAAGGAAGGCGACGGCCAGCAGCGCACCCTGCGCGGCTCGACCGGCTTCAGCCTGGGCGACCAGGGCTGGGTGCGCGTGGCCATCGAGGCCGCCGAGCGCGATCCGACCAACCGAGCAGGCGCCGATGTACGGGATTCGCGTGAACCGCGCTACGGCCAAGTCAACCAGCGTTACGGCGATCCGGAAAGCCATCCGCGCAGCATCTTCGTCAACAGCCAGTACCGCGTCACCGACGATATCGACTGGTACGCCTTCGCCAACTTCGGCGAGCGCAAGACCTCTGCGGCGGCCACCTGGCGCACCGCCTACACCAATACCAACCAAAGCTTGCCGCCGGTGTTGCGCAGCGCGCTGTATCCCGAGGGCTTCCTGCCGCTGCAAAACAGCACCTCGACCGACCAGTCGCTGGTGACCGGCCTGCGCGGCGAGCTGTCCGGCTGGCGTTGGGACGCCAGCCTGAACTACGGCAGCAACAAGTTCCGGCTCAATCTCGACAACACCGCCAACTTCGATCTGGGCGCCAGCAGCCCGACGCACTTCTACGCCGGCCTGCTGCAGAACACGCAGGGCTTGTTCAACTTCGACGTGGCCAAGGAATTCCCGGTGGCCGCCTTCACCGGTCCGCTGACGGTGGCGCTGGGCGTCGAGGCACGTCATGAACAATACGAGATTGGCGCCGGCGATCCGGCCTCCTACGACCGCAGCGGCGCGCAAGGTTTCTCCGGCTTCCGTCCGGTCAACGCCGGCAAGAATAGCCGCCACAACAAGTCAATCTACGCCAACTTCGAAGCCGATATCACCAGGCAGTTCTCGGCGTCGGCGGCGGTGCGCCACGAGCGCTACAGCGACTTCGGCAACACCACCTCGGTCAAAGGCTCGACCCGTTACGCGTTCAATCCGCAGGTGTCGCTGCGCGCGACGGCCTCGTCCGGCTTCCGCGCGCCGTCGCTGGCGCAGCAGTTCTACACGATCACGACGACAAACTTCTCGGTGATTAACAACGTCAACACCCCGATCGAGACCGGCACCTTCGCGGTCGGTAGCGCCGCCGCCAGCGCATTGGGCGCCGAGCCGTTGAAGGCGGAAAAGGCCCGCAACTACAGCGTCGGCCTGCAAGTGCAGCCCACCCGCAACTGGAGCGCCAGCGTCGACGCCTACCGCATCGATATCGACGACCGCATCGCGCTGTCGACCAGCATGACGCTGTCCACCCCGTTGCGCAACGCGCTGGCCAACCAGGGCATCCTGGTGGGCGCCGGCCGCTATTTCACCAACGCCATCGACACCCGCACCACCGGCGTCGACGTGGTCAGCACTTATCGTTGGGATCTTGCTGGCGCCGGCCGCTACGACTTCACGCTGGCGTACAACCGTAATAAAAACACCGTGCAGCACGTCAACGCCAATCCAGCCATCCTGACCGCCAACACGCTGACCCTGATCGACCGTCAGACCATCAACCGCCTGACCGTCGGCTCGCCGAAGGACAAGTTCAGCCTGGCGACGGACTACACCCTGGGCGCCTGGAACGCGCGCGGCGTAATCACCCGCTATGGCAGTTTCACGGTGCCGCAGAACAATCCGGCGCAGGATCAGGTGTACGATCCGCAATGGGTGCTGGACCTGTCGGCCAGCGTCAAGCTGAGCAAGAACTGGCGCCTGAGCCTGGGCGTGGACAACGTGACCGACAAGTATCCGGACACGATCACGTCGGTGGCCAACCTCAACCTCAACGGCATCAACCTGTACAGCGGCTGGGCGCCGAACGGGTTTAATGGCCGGTATTATTACGCCAAGGCTGGTTATAGCTGGTAGTCCCTTACCGCAGCGCCAGCACCTGGCGCTGCGCCACGCCGAATCCCCCCGGCCCGGCCAGCTTGAACACGCTAACGGCCTGCGCCAGCAAATCCGCCTGATCGCGCATGCTCTGCGCGGCGGCGGCGGCCTGCTCCACCAGCGCGGCGTTCTGCTGCGTCACGTCGTCGATCGAGATGATGGCCTGGTTGACCTGCTCGATTCCACTGCTCTGCTCACTGCTGGCGGCGCTGATCGCGTCCATGATCTCGGCCACCTGCTTGACCGATTCCACCAGGCCCGCCATCGTGGCGCCGGCCTCGCCGACCAGCACGGCGCCGGCATCGACTGTCTCGACCGAACGCCCGATCAACTCCTTGATTTCCTTGGCGGCACCGGCCGAGCGCTGCGCCAGGTTGCGCACCTCCGACGCCACCACCGCGAAGCCCCTGCCCTGCTCGCCCGCGCGCGCCGCCTCGACCGCCGCGTTCAAGGCCAGGATGTTGGTCTGGAAAGCGATGCCGTCGATCACGCCGATGATGTCGACGATCTTGCCCGAGCTTTCCTTGATCGCCCCCATTGTGTCGACCACCTGCCCGACCACCTTGCCGCCCTTGGTGGCGTAGTCCGACGCCGCCACAACCAGCCTGGTCGCCTGGCGTGCGTTCTCGGCGTTCCGCGACACCGTCGACGTCAGTTCCTCCATCGACGACGCGGTTTCCTCCAGGCTCGATGCCTGCTGCTCGGTGCGGCTGGACAGATCGAGGTTGCCGCTGGCGATCTCGTTGGAGGCGGTGGCGATGGTGTCGGTGCCGGACCGCACCTGTCCCACCGTGCGCGCCAGGCTGTCGTTCATGTCGATCAGCGCGCGCAGCAACTGGCCGGTCTCGTCGGTCGTATGGCACTCCATGCGCGTCGTCAGATCGCCGCCGGCCACCGCCTGCGCCATGCCGACCGCGCGGTTCAGCGGCAAGGTGATGCTGCGCGAGATGATGGCCAGCACCCACGCCGCGATGCCGGCGGCCAGCACCGTCAGCACAATCATCGTGTTGCGCGAACCGGCATAAGCTTGCTCGGCGACGGTGCTGGCCTCTTCCACCGCCGCGTTCTGGAACTTGACCAGTTCGGTCAGCGCATTGAGATAGGCGGTCTGCTCCTTGCGAACCGTGGTCAGCAGATAAGTAATGGACGCGTCGCGCTGCTCGACGTCGGCCGACATCTTCAGGAACTCGGTTTGCACCACCAAATACTTCTCGCGCGCATCGAGCACGGCCTGCAACTTCGCGGCGCTGCGCGGGTCGTCATCGTCGGCAATCAGCACGCGCAGCTGGTCCAGCCGCTCTCCGATCTCGACCTTGCGCTTGTCGACACGCTCCAGCTCCGCCTTGACCACGGCCGGGTCCTTGGACAGCATGGCGTTGCGCATCGCCCGTGCGATATCGTTGAGGCCGCCTATCGTTTCGTAAGCCAGTATGACCTTGGGCACCTTGTCGACGGCCAGGTCCTTGGTGTTGTTGTTGAGTTTGCCAAGGTTGCCGATGCCGACAATGGCGATGCCGAGCATGAAGATGATCGCCACCCCGAGACCGGCGCCCAGGCGGGTGCCGATTTTCCAATTCCCGATTCCCATGTCGACTCCCAGAGTAAAACCGTTGGTTTAAATAACTGGATGCAGCAATAGCAATTGAAAATTAGTATAGGGTGGTTTTTGAGTGTAAATAATATAAATTGTCGGACTGTTTTATGGCCACCACATTGCCGTGGCAGCCATATGGACGCTTATGCCACGCGCTACGACAGATCCCCGCCGTTCAAGGCCGCATCGATTTCCTCGCGCGTCAGATCGGGCGCGAACTGCTGGATGAAATGGTAGGCGTACGAGCGCAGATAGGCGCCCTTGCGCACCGCCAGCCGCGTGGTGTTCGGCGCGAACAGGTGCGACGCCTCGACCGCGCGCATGCCTTTATCACGGCCGTGGTCGAAGGCCATCGAGGCGACGATGCCCACGCCCAGCCCGAGCGCGACATACTGCTTGATGACGTCCGAATCCATCGCCGTCAAGACGATGTCGGGCTTGACGCCGGCCTGCGAAAACGCCGCGTCGATATGCCCGCGTCCGGTGAAGCCGACGTCGTAGGTGATCAACGGGAACTCGGCCAGATCCTCCAGCTTGATCGGCGAGCGGCCCAGCAAGGGATGGCCGTCCGGCACCACGATCAAATGGCTCCAGCGGTAGCATGGGAAGGACACCAGGTCCGGGAACTGCGACAAGCCCTCGGTGGCGATGCCGATATCGGTCTTGCCCGACAAAATCCATTCGGCGATATGCTCCGGCGCGCTTTGCTGCAAGGCGATGCGCACGTCCGGATACGCGCTGCGGAAACTCTGCACCACCTTCGGCAGCGCGTACCGCGCCTGCGTGTGCGTGGCGGCGACGCTGAGCGTGCCGCTTTGCTGGCCCGTGTATTCCAGGCTGGCCTGCTGCAAATTCTCCGCCTCGATCAGCAGGCGGTCGATGATCTTGAGGATGCCCTTGCCCGGCTCGGTCATGCCGGTCAGGCGCTTGCCGTTACGCTCGAAAATCACCACGCCCAGTTCGTCTTCCAACTCGCGGATCTGGCGGCTCACGCCAGGCTGCGAGGTGAACAAGGCATTGGCCACTTCGGTCAAATTGTAGCCGCGCCGGGCGGCTTCGCGGATCGACCGCAGTTGTTGAAAATTCATATGGAAGCTCCAGCGTCGACAAACACATGCAGGCGCTTGGGACGCACCACCAAAGTCTCGCCCTCTTTCAGTTGAAGATGGCTGAAACGCTCGTTCGACATCACCGCCTCGATCAGCTCGGACGTGTCGTCGCGCTCCAGGTCCAGTTGCGCCAGCGGGCCGATCGCGTGCGCGCGGCGCAGCTTGACGACGATACCCTCGGCGCCCGGCGTGTAGCGTTCGATGTCCAGGTCGTGCGGACGCACATAGGCCGTGCCCTTGCCGTCGGCGTCCGGTTGGCCCGGCACCTGGAAGGTCGCGCCGCCACTGGCCAGCACGCCATCCTGCACGCGGCCGTGGAACATGTTGACGTTGCCCAGGAAACCGTACACGAACGGCGAGGCCGGATGGTTGTAGACCTGCTCCGGCGCGCCGATCTGCTCGACGTTACCCTTGTTCATCAGCACGACCTGGTCGGCCACTTCCAGCGCCTCCTCCTGGTCGTGGGTGACGAAGATCGACGTCACGTGCAGGTCGTCGTGCAGGCGGCGCAACCAGCGGCGCAGTTCCTTGCGGACCTTGGCGTCGAGCGCGCCGAACGGTTCGTCCAGCAGCAGCACGCGCGGCTCGACGGCCAGCGCGCGCGCCAGGGCGATCCGCTGGCGCTGCCCGCCCGACAGTTGCGGCGGGTAGCGGTCGGCCAGCCAGTCCAGCTGCACCAGCTCCAGCAGTTCCTTGACCTTGCGGCGGATCTGGTCCTCGGAAGGACGCTCGGCGCGCGGTTTGACGCGCAGGCCAAAGGCGACGTTCTCGAACACGGTCATGTGTTTGAACAGCGCGTAGTGCTGGAACACGAAGCCGACCTGGCGCTCGCGCACGTGGCGATGCGAGGCATCGTTCGAATCCAGCAGCACCTGGCCGGAATCAGGATGCTCGAGGCCGGCGATGATGCGCAACAGGGTCGTCTTGCCGCAGCCCGACGGTCCCAGCAGCGCGGTCAGCTCGCCCGCCGGAAAATCCAGCGAGACGTTGTTGAGGGCGACGAAATCGCCGAAACGCTTGTTGATGTTTTTAACTTCGATCGTCATGTCAGTGCTCCTTGGAACGTGCGTCATCGGCGATCGATTCGTTCAAGCGCCAAGAGATAAAGGATTTCAGGGCCAGCGTCACCAGCGCCAGCAAGGCCAACAGGGACGCCACGGCGAAGGCGGCGGCGAAGTTGTACTCGTTGTACAAAATCTCGACCTGCAGCGGCACGGTGTTGGTCTCGCCACGGATGTGGCCGGACACCACCGACACCGCGCCGAACTCGCCCATCGCGCGGGCGTTACACAGGATCACGCCGTACAGCAGGCCCCACTTAATGTTCGGCAAGGTCACGCGGCGGAAGGTGTCCCAGCCGGAGGCGCCCAGCACGATGGCGGCCTCTTCTTCTTCGCTGCCTTGCGCCTGCATCAGCGGAATCAGCTCGCGCGCCACGAACGGGAAGGTGACGAAGATCGTCGCCAGCACGATGCCCGGCACGGCGAACAGGATCTTGATGTCGTGCTCCTGTAGCCACGGCCCCATCCAGCCCTGCGCGCCGAACAGCAGCACATAGATCAGGCCGGAGATCACCGGCGACACCGAGAACGGCAGGTCGATCAGGGTCAGCAAAAAGCTTTTGCCGCGGAACTCGAACTTGGCGATACACCACGAGGCGGCCACGCCGAACACCAGGTTCAGCGGCACGGCGATGACGGCCGTGATCAGGGTCAGCTTGATGGCCGAGATCGCGTCCTCCTCGACGATGGCGGCCACGTAGGCTTCCCAGCCCTTGCGGAACGCTTCGGCGAACACGGCCACCAGTGGCACGAACAGGAACACGGTCAGGAACAGCAGCGCGATGGCGATCAACACGCCGCGCACCCACATCGGTTCGAGGATTTGCGGCGCCGACGGCAGTTCGCCGCGACGCACCGGGACGGGAGGCAGTCCGCTCATATTATTTACCCGACTTTCCGCGAGCCCAGGCTTGCAACAGGTTGATGGTCAACAGCATGATGAACGACACCACCAGCATCACCACCGCGATCGCGGTGGCGCCGGCGTAGTCGTACTGCTCGAGTTTGGTGATGATGAACAGCGGCGTGATCTCGGAAATCATCGGCATGTTGCCGGCGATGAAAATCACCGAGCCGAATTCACCGGTGGCGCGGGCGAAGGCCAGCGCGAAGCCGGTCATCAAGGACGGCATGATGGTCGGGAACACCACGCGGGTGAAGGTCTGGAAGGCGTTGGCGCCCAGGCTGGCGGCGGCCTCCTCCAGTTCGCGTTCGGCGTCCTCCAGCACCGGCTGCACCGTGCGCACCACGAACGGCAGGCCGATGAAGGTCAGCGCGACGACCACGCCGAGCGGCGTGAACGCCACCTTGATGCCGAGCACGCCCTCGATGAACTGGCCGAACCAGCCGTTGGCCGAATACAGCGCCGTCAAGGTGATGCCGGCGACGGCGGTCGGCAGCGCGAACGGCAGGTCGACCAGGGCGTCGATGATGCGCTTGCCGGGAAACTCGTAGCGCACCAGCACCCAGGCGACGATGCCGCCGAAAATCACATTAATAAATGCGCCGATCAGCGAAGCGCCAAAGGTCAGCCGGTACGAGGCCATCACGCGCTCGGAGGTGACGGCGGCCCAAAAGCCTTCCCACGTCATCGTGAATGTCTTGAGGAAGACCGCCGACAACGGGATCAGCACGATCAGCGTCAGGTAGAAAATCGTGAACCCCAGCGATAGCCGGAAGCCCGGCATCACGCGGAATGGCGCGCCCCTGGCGGCCACGGGGACCGTGGCGGGCGCTGAGAGAACTGCAGACATGGACTTGCTCCCTTATTACAAATTCTTCTATAAGGGCTGCATAATCTCATCTGCGCGTCATATTACAAACGAAGCATTTTTCATTTGGTTAGACGAATACGGTATATAGCTACTCAGAATATGAGTTTGGCGGCGACCGCTACCAAAATGAAAGCCAGCAGGCCGCGCAGCAGCCGTTCCGGCACCGATTTGGCGAAGTAGGAACCCAGGGTGATACCCGGCAGCGAGCCTACCAGCAAGGTCAACAACAGCATCCAGTCGATCGAACCCAGCCACCAGTGGCCGACGGCGGCGATCGCCGTCAGCGGCACGGCGTAGGCGATATCGGTGCCCGCCACCTCGGCCGGCGTCAGCTTCGGATACAGCATCACCAGCACGGTCGCGCCGATGGCGCCGGCGCCGATCGAGGAAATGGTGACCAGCGTGCCGAGCACGACACCGGAGAAGATGGTGGCGGCGGTCAGCACCCCGCCCTGCAGCTGGCGCTCGGGACGGGCACTGATCCAGGCCAGCATCTTGCGCCGGAACAGCAGCGCGCAGACGGTCAGCAGCACCGAGCCGGCGATGGTGTAACGGATGATCTGGCCCAGTTCGGGGCTGAGGGTGCCAAAGTATTTGAGGCCCAGGCTGGCGACCAGCGCGGCGGGCAAGGCGCCGATGCACAGGCGGCGCACGATGTCCCAGTGGACCGTGCCGCGCAAGCGGTGGGTGAAGGTGCCGACGCCCTTGGTCAGCGAGGCGAAGGCCAGGTCGGTGCCGACGGCGACGGCCGGCGAGACGCCGAACAACAAGGTCAGCAGCGGCGTCATCAGCGAACCGCCGCCGACACCGGTCATGCCCACCAATACGCCCACCGCGAAACCTGAAATGACAAACGATACATCCATGCAATTCCCCAAGAGTAGCCCGAAGGGTACCTACTCTAGGGAAATATCCAAACAACGCAATCCTTATTTGCTTATGCGCTTTTTGCTCCGATCACTTGTTCGGCTGAGGTGTGACACGCAGGTATGGTTTGGCGGCGGTAAAGCCTTTCGGGTACTTTTGCTTCAGCACTTCCGGGTCTTGCACGGTCAGCGGGATGATGACGTCGTCGCCATCTTTCCAGTTGCCCGGCGTGGCCACGGTGTAGGCGTCGGTCAGTTGCAGGGCGTCGATGACGCGCAGCACTTCGTCGAAGTTGCGGCCGGTGCTCATCGGATAGGTCAGGCTCAGGCGGACCTTTTTGTTCGGATCGATGACGAACAGGGTGCGCACGGTGGCCGTGGTCGAGGCGTTCGGGTGGATCATGTCGTACAAGGTGGCGACCTTGCGGTCCTCGTCGGCGATGATGGGGAAGCCAACCACGGTGTCCTGGGTCGATTCGATGTCGGCGATCCAGCCCTTGTGCGATTCGGCCGGGTCGACCGACAGCGCGATCGCCTTGACGTTGCGCTTGTCGAATTCCGGTTTCAGCTTGGCGGTCAGGCCCAGCTCGGTGGTGCAGACGGGCGTGAAATCGGCCGGGTGGGAGAACAGCACCACCCAGGAGTCGCCCGCCCACTCGTGGAACTTCAGCTTGCCGATGGAGGAGTCTTGTTCAAAATCAGGGGCGGTATCGCCGAGTCGTAATGTCATGGTGGTCTCCAGGGGTTGTTAAAGGTTGAATTGGCACCGGCGATCAATGCGCCGCGAGGGCTCTATTCTGCACCTTATCTATTAAAAAATACAAGATTTCCAATCCTTCGGGCCAATCGCCCAGGCCGGACTCCGCATTGATGTGCCCCAGCGCGCCGCCGTTGATGAATTGGCTGTGCCAGCGCTCGGCCCACTGTGCCGCGCGCGGCGCCGCCATCCACGGGTCGTCGGTGCTGCCGATCACGATCGACGGCACCGGCAGCGCCTGCTTCGGCAACTGATCGGCGACGTTGAACTTGTCCGGATCGGCCGGCGCCACCAGCAGCAGGCCGGCCACGCCGGACGGATCGCGCGCCACGCTGTGCACGCTCGCCAGGCTGCCGAAGCTGTGCGCGACGATCAGTGTTGGACGCGGATCGTCAGGCTTGGTTCCGGTGCAGCGTAACTGGTCGACCCGGGCCGACCAGCGCGCCAGATCCGGCGCTTCCCAATCATCCTGCTCGACCCGCTCGAAGGCGGGAAACAGGCGCTGCCAACGGCTTTGCCAGTGGTCCGGTCCGCTGTTGTGCAAGCCCGGCGCGATCAGGACACGGAAGTCCGCGATGTTGGGGCCGGGCATGGTGCTTACTTCGGCTGGTAGATCTGGTCGAACACGCCGCCATCGGCAAAGTGGGTCTTTTGCGCCTTGGCCCAGTCGCCCGAGATCTGGGCGATCGTGAACAGTTTCACGGCCGGGAATTGGGCGGCGTATTTCTTCGCCTCTTTCTCGACGGCGGGACGGTAGTAGTTCTTGGCGATGATTTCCTGCGCTTCATCGGTGTAGAGGAAGTTCAGGTAAGCCTCGGCCACCTTGCGGGTGCCGCGCTTGTCGACCACCTTGTCGACCACGGCCACAGGCGGCTCGGCCAGGATCGAGATCGACGGCGCGACGATGTCGAACTTGCTCGGTCCCAGTTCCTTGATGGCCAGCAGCGCCTCGTTTTCCCAGGCGATCAGCACGTCGCCGATGCCGCGCTCGACGAAGGTGGTGGTGGCGCCGCGCGCGCCGGAATCGAGCACCGGCACGTTCTTATACAGCTTGCCGAGGAAATCCTTGGCGCTCGCTTCGGTGCCGCCCGGCTGGCGCAGCGCGTAGCCGTAGGCGGCCAGATGGTTCCAGCGGGCGCCGCCGGAGGTCTTCGGATTCGGGGTGATGACGGCCACGCCAGGCTTGACCAGATCGTTCCAGTCCTTGATGCCTTTCGGGTTGCCCTTGCGGACCAGGAACACGATGGTCGAGGTGTACGGGGTGCTGTTGTGCGGCAGTTTCTTCTGCCAGTCCGGCGCCAGGATCTTGCGCTCGGCGATGGCGTCGATGTCGTAGGCCAGCGCCAGCGAAACCACGTCCGCTTCCAGGCCGTCGATGACGGCGCGGCCCTGCTTGCCGGAACCGCCGTGCGATTGCTTGATCTTGACGGTGTCGCCGGTCTTGGCTTTCCAATCCTTGGCGAAGGCGGTGTTGACGTCCTGGTACAGCTCGCGCGTCGGGTCGTACGAAACGTTGAGCAGGGAGATTTCGGCGGCGATGACGGACGAAGCGGCCGTAGCGGCAAAAATGGCTGCGGCGATGATTTTTTTGGACAGCATTTGATTCCCCTAGTTATGTTAGACCAAAGAGTAATCCCGCCCCTTATAAATGAGAACTAAGCTTTTGTCAGTTCCATATACCAAAAGCGCATATGGATCCAGCCAGTAATCCGCCATCTATGAGCCGCCGACGGCGCATGCTTGGCGGATTACGCTTCGCTAATCCGCCCTACGTGTTTTAGAAGTACGCTTAATTCACAGCACTTCGGCTAATAAAAGCGGTTGAACAGCACCACAGCCCAGGTCGCCGCCGCCAGCAGGCAAGCCAACAACACCGCCGCGCTGCCGAAATCCTTGGCGTTTTTCGACAACGGATGACGCTCCAGCGAAATCCGGTCAACCACCGCCTCGATCGCCGAGTTAATCAGTTCGACGATCAGCACCAGCACCAGCACCGCGATCAGCACCAGCTTTTCGAACGCCGACACCTTGAGCACCAGCGCGACAAGCGTACCGGCGACGAACAGGCCCAATTCCTGGCGGAAGGCGTGCTCGTGCTTCCAGGCGGCCTTCAAGCCGTCGATCGAGTAGAACAAGGCGGAAAAGATCCGTTTCAGGCCGCTTTTGCTTTTGAATTCGCTGACAGGTTCCATGAACGATAAGACGAGATAAAGATGACGCATTATGCATCAATTCCCATTTTTTTCACATTATGGTATAACGTAGATACCGCATACTGCACTGCACCAACCACATCATGAAAATCGAAACCGTTCCTGAGCAAAAGACCACTATCCAGGTGATCGAACGCATGGTGGCGTTACTAGACGCTCTCGCCAAGTACCCCGATCCCGTCAGCCTGAAGGAATTGTCCAAGGTTTCCGGGCTCCATCCTTCCACCGCGCACCGTATCCTCAACGACATGGTGCTCACGCGCTTTGTCGACCGCATCGAACCGGGCACCTATCGCCTCGGCATGCGGCTGCTGGAACTGGGCAACGTGGTCAAGAGCCGGCTGTCGGTGCGCGAAGCGGCGCTGGATTTCATGCGCGCATTGCACAAGAAGACGCAGCAGACCATCAACCTGTCGGTGCGCCAGGGCGACGAGATCGTCTACATCGACCGTGCCTTCTCGGAACGCTCGGGCATGCAGGTGGTGCGGGCGATCGGCGGACGCGGTCCGCTGCACCTCACCTCGACCGGCAAACTGTTCCTGTCGGTGGACGAGCCGAAAGCCATCCGCGCCTACGCCACACGCACCGGACTGGCCGGGCACAACAAGAATTCGATCACGGATTTGTCCAAGCTCGAGCGCGAGCTCAGCCTGGTGAAGTCGCGCGGCTACGCGCGCGATAACGAGGAACTGGAACTGGGGGTGCGTTGCATGGCCGCCGGGATACACGACGACAGCGGCAAGCTGATTGCCGGGCTGTCGATCTCGGCGCCGGCCGACCGTCTGCAGGAAGACTGGCTGGAGGATCTGGTCACGACCGCCAACCAGATCTCCGCCACGCTGGGTTACATGCCGGTCGAATAAACCGGCGAGCTGGTGTTGGTGGTCAACGCGGCAGGCTTGAGCGCCTGCAGCCAGGTGCGCATGCGGCCGGCGTCGGCGGTACGCGACTGCTTGCCCTTGGAATCGAGGAACACCATGATCACCGAACGGCCTTCGATGACGGCCTGCATCAGCAGGCAGCGGCCCGCTTCGTTGATGAAACCGGTCTTCTGCAGGCCGATCGCCCAGTCGGGGCTGGCCACCAGGTGATTGGTGGTGCCGAACTGCATCGGACGGCCGTTGGCTTCGACGATCGCCTTGGAATCGGTGGAGAACTGGCGCAGCATCGGATGCTGGTAAGCCGCCATCGCCAGCTTGGCCAAGTCGCGCGCGCTGGCCACATTCATTTTCGACAAACCGCTGGAATCGACATAATGCGTGTCGGTCATGCCCAGTTCGCGGGCCTTGGCGTTCATCGCCTCGACAAACGCCGGCTTGCCACCCGGGTAGTTGCGGCCGAGTGCCGAAGCGGCGCGGTTTTCCGAGCTCATCAGAGCGATATGCAACATGTTGGCGCGGGTCAGCTGGGCGCCGACGCGCAGGCGCGAGCTGCTGAATTTTTCGCGGTCGACATCGGCGTCGGTCACGGTCAGCACTTCGTCCATGTCCTGGTTGGCTTCGACCACGACCAGGCCGGTCATCATCTTGGTGATCGAGGCGATCGGCAAGGCGACGTTGGAATTCTTTTCAAACAATACTTCGGAGTTGGCCTGGTCCAGCACCAGCGCCACGTTGGACTTGAGGTCCAGCGGATCGTGCGTCGAGTTCAACCCGGCCAGGTCGCCCATGGTCGGCATCGCCGGCGCGGCGGTGATGATGCGCTGATAGACCACCTTGCGGCGGCCGTTGACCTTGGTCACACGCTTGACCATGCGGTCGCCGGCGTCGACCGCGGCGATGCGCACGGTCTGGCGGGCCTTGGCCTTCTTGACCACGGCTTTTTTCGGCGCGGCGGTGTTGGCGGTCGCGGCCTGGGCGGCAGTCATGCCGGCCGATGCAAACATCAGCGAAATGAGCGCACTTAACGCTAGTTTATACATTCGTATCCCCAAAAGAAGAAAAGCCGGATTTCACAATCGACTGTTGCAGTGTAGCAAAATGGTGAGAGAGCGCAAGCTAAATTATCCCTCGCAGCATCTTTGGTTGCGGATCTGCAATACGGCTTTGTTAACCTTTTATGCAAGCTAGTCCTTAACGACAAATTTAACAAATTCTTCGACACGCATACGCTCGGTGATCAAAGAATTCTCGATTTTTGTCGTATCGGCGTAACCAAGCGCCATGCCGCACACCACGGTTTCATTTTCTGGGATGTTCAGGACAGAACCGATGACCCGATGATACTGCGTAAAGGCGGCTTGCGGACAAGTATCTAGTCCCCGGCCGCGCGCCGCCACCATCACGCTCTGCAGGAACATCCCGTAATCGAGCCAGGAGCCCTGCTCCATGATGCGGTCGATCGTAAAGATCAGCCCCACCGGCGCGCCGAAGAACTCGTAGTTGCGGCCATGCTGGGCCGCCATGCCGGCCTTGTTGTCACGGGTAAGCCCCAGCAAGGCATACAAATCCCAGCCGACCTTGCGGCGGCGGTCGATATACGGCGAGACCCATTCCCTCGGGTAATACGCATACTCCTCGGTGTGCAGCTTCGCTTGCTCCGGGTCGTTATGTATGGCCAGAATCGCCGAAGACAACTCCCGCTTGCGCTCGCCCTCCAGCACATACACCTTCCACGGCTGGGTATTGGTGCCGGACGGCGCCCTGCCCGCCACCTGCAGTATCTGCAATATATCCTCGCGCGCCACGGCTTGCGGCGTATAGGCGCGGATCGAGCGGCGCGACGTGATCGCGGCGTCCACCGCCTGCTGTTCGGGAGTAGAAATCATGTGTCCTCGCTATTTGGGTTTGCTCTTGCTGACCACGAAAAACACCCCGGTGACCGCCAGCGCCATGCCCGCCACGCCGAGGAGATTGAACACTTCGCCGAACATCAGCCAGGCCATCACGGCCGTGGTGGGCGGCGTCAGATACATCAAGCTGGTGACCTGGGTGGCGTCGCTGCGACGTATCAGCGCGAACAGCAGGAAAATGGCGCCGATCGACAGGCCCAAAACCGACCACAGCAGCGCGCCGATAAACTGGGAGGTCCACTGCACCGCAGCAAACGCCGGCGTCCAGTCTTCAAATATGATAGCCAGCGGCAACACCACAACGGTCGACGCGGCGAACTGGATCACGGTGCCGGTGCGCAGGTCGAACTGCGGGCAATGGCGTTTCTGATACATGGTGCCCACCGTGATCGACACCAGCGCCAACACGCACAGCGCGATCGCCTCGACCGACAATCCGGTCAGCTTGATCTTGGCGGCCACCACCAGGGCGACGCCGCCGATACCGAACAGCAGCCCGAGCCATTGACGGGGCAGTACCTTCTCGCCGATCAGCGGCGCGGCGAAGGCGGTCAGGATGGGCTGCATGCCGACGATCAGCGCCGACAAGCCGGCCGGCATGCCCAGTTTGATGGCGCACCAGACGCCGATCAGGTAACCGGCTTGCACCAGCACGCCGGCCAGCCCCACCTGCCAGATCTTGCCGCGCGGCCAAGGCGCGCGCAGCAGCAGGACGATCGGCACCAGCAGCACCAGTACGCCGACAAAACGCATCAACAGGAAGGTCAGCGGCGGCGCATACGGCAGTCCGAACTTCGCCACGATGAAGCCACTGCTCCATAAGAGTACAAAAAACAACGGCATCGGCGACAGAAAAGTCGCGTGCGCGGCGGGCGCGGGAGGCTGTTTTGCGGCTGGAACGGCGGTCGGAGTATCGGACATGAAAACTGACTAGCTGACTGAAAGGAAACCGGAGGCCGGAAAACGGCACCGGTTCGGGGTCCGCCGAGTCTATCACGGCGGGCGTTTGCGCATCGGCGTGGGCGCCACAGCAAGCAACCACGCCATGTCTTGGTGTGCACCACGAGAAGTTTTAGCTGGGAAATGCTTCCTCAAAACGATGTTTCATGCCTTGATGCAACGCACAAAAAATCGCTTGACTTAATTTCCCAACGCCGTAAAATCGTATTTGTTGCGTTGCACAATTTGATCGGTTTGAAACATGGATGTTCTGTTTCTCGCCGAGTAGAACGGCAGTATCCAATTAATGACTATTTTCCTGGAGAGTTAAATGTTTTCAATCCCTGAGCAATTTTCCAATGCGACCAAAGCCAACTTTGAAGCGCAGTTCGCTATCTTCTCGGCCCTGACCAACAAGGCGTTTGAAGGCGTGGAGAAGTTTGTCGACCTGAACCTGACCGCCGCCAAGGCATCGCTGGAAGAGTCGTCGATCACCGCCAAGCAACTGTTGTCGGCAAAAGATCCGCAAGAATTCTTCTCGCTGGCATCCGCTCAGGCCCAGCCGACCGCTGAAAAGACCATCGCTTACGGTCGTCACCTGGCGAACATCGCCCAGAGCACCAGCGCCGAGTTCAGCAAAGCCGCTGAAACCCAGATCGCCGAAACCAACCGCAAAGTCATCTCGCTGGTGGAAGAAGTCAGCAAGAACGCCCCGGCCGGCAGCGAAAACGCCGTCGCCCTGTTCAAATCGGCCATTGGCAACGCCAACGCCGGCTACGAGCAGTTCAGCAAAACCGCCAAGCAAGCTGCCGAGTCGATCGAAAGCAACGTTGCCCAGGCCGTGAACCAGTTCTCCGCAGCCGCCGCCAAGGTCGCTCCGGCACGCAAGTAATCAGCAATAGTGGCCGGCGCCCAGGCGCCGGTGCCCGTTCTGCGGTCTCCTCGGCATCCGTGGTTTCCTCCTGACGGATGTCCTTAAAAGCCTCGGCCCGTGCCGGGGCTTTTTTTTGCCTGCTGCTTATTGGCAGCGATTACCCGGGATATTTACTCGCCCAGATAGGCCGCCTTGACGCGCGGATCGTCCAGCATGTCGCGAGCGTTGCCGGTCATCGTGATATTGCCCGAATCCATGACGTAGCCACGGTGGGCCGCCTGCAACGCCAGTTTGGCGTTCTGTTCGACCAGCAAGACAGTGATGCCTTCTTTGGAGACGTTGCGGATCACTTCGAAGATCTTCTCGACCATGATCGGCGACAGCCCCATCGACGGCTCGTCCAGCAGCAGCAGGTTCGGATGCGACATCAGCGCGCGCGCCATCGCCAGCATCTGCTGTTCGCCGCCCGACAAGGTGCCGGCCATCTGCGCCGCCCGCTCTTTCAGGCGCGGGAACACGTCGAACCACTTGGCGATGTCGGCCTCGATGCCGGCCTTGTCGTTGCGGGTGAAGGCGCCCATCATCAGGTTTTCCTGGATCGACATGCGGGTGAACACGCCGCGCCCTTCCGGCACCATCGCCAGCTTCTTCTGCACCAGATGGAAGGACTTGCTGCCCTTCAGCGACTCGCCCTCGTAGGTGATCGTGCCTTCAACCTTACAGGCCGGCAAGGTGCCGGTGATGGCTTTCAGGGTCGTGGTCTTGCCGGCGCCGTTGGCGCCGATCAGCGCCACCAGCTCGCCCTTGTTCACTTCCAGGTCGATACCCTTGACGGCCTTGATGCCGCCGTACGCGACTTTCAGTCCCGATACTTTTAGAACATTGCCGCTCATTAGTGCGATCCTCCCAGATAGGCTTCGATGACCGCCTGATTGCTCTGTATTTCCGCCGGCAGACCCTCGGCGATCGGCTTGCCGTATTCCAGCACCATCAGCCGGTCGCACAGGCCCATCATCATTTTGACGTCGTGCTCGATCAGCAACACGGTCTTGCCCTCGTTCTTGATCTTGACCAGCAACTCGCGCAGCGCCAGTTTTTCGGTCGCGTTCATGCCGGCGGCCGGCTCGTCCAGCGCCAGCAGTTGCGGGTCGGTGGCCAGCGCGCGGGCGATTTCCAGACGGCGCTGGTCGCCGTACGACAGGAAGCGCGAGGTGCGGTTGGCGAACTGGCCGATGCCGACGAAGTCCAGCAACTCCTGCGCGCGCTTGCGGATGCCCGCCTCCTCCTCGCGCGCCGCCTTGTGGCGGAACACGGCGCCGAACACGCCCTGATGCGAGCGCACGTGGCGCCCGACCATGACGTTTTCCAGCGCGGTCATCTCGCCGAACAGACGGATGTTCTGGAAGGTGCGGGCGATGCCGGCCTTGGCCACCTCATGCGGGGCGGACGGCGAATACGGCTTGCCGGCCAGCTCGAAGGTGCCGGTGTCCGGCTGGTACAGGCCGGTGATGACGTTGAAGAACGTGGTCTTGCCGGCGCCGTTGGGACCGATCAAGCCGTAGATCTGGCCCTTCAGGATCTTGATGCCGACATCGGTCAGCGCCTGCAGGCCGCCGAAGCGCTTGTTGACGCCGGCGATGTTGAGAATTACTTGTTCGCTCATGTCTGCTTTCCTCAGGCCGCCACGGTGCCGGACGATTGATCTTTGGTATCCGAATCGCTGTCGGGACGGTCTTCATGCTTGGGTGCCGGCCACAGGCCGGCCGGACGGTTGAGCATGATCAGCACCATGGCCAGGCCGTACAACAACTGGCGCAGCACTTCGGCCTCGATCAGGATGTGGCCGAACAGTTTTTGCTGCAACGGTTCCACGACGTGGCGCAACACTTCCGGCAAGGCCGCGAGCAGCACGCCGCCCATGATGACGCCGGGAATATGGCCGATACCGCCCAGCACCACCATCGCCAGCACGGCGATCGACTCGGTCAGCGAGAACGATTCCGGCGACACGAAGCCCTGGAACGACGCGAACAGCGCGCCGGCGACGCCGCCGAACGAAGCGCCCATCGTGAACGCCAGCAGCTTGACATTGCGGGTGTTGATGCCCATCGCTTTGGCCGCGATCTCGTCCTCGCGGATCGCGACCCAGGCGCGGCCCAGGCGCGAGTGCTGCAAGCGCGACGTGACGAACACGATGGCGATGCACAGGAACAGGAACAGGAAGTAGTAGGCGTTCACGGAAGGCATGGAGAAGCCGCCGAAGACGACGGTGGCGCGCGAACCGGCCTCCCCCGCCAGATTGACGCCGAACACCCGGATCGGATCGATCAGGTTGATACCCTGCGGGCCGTTGGTGAAGTTGATCGGCTCGTTGAGGTTGTTCATGAAGATGCGGATGATCTCGCCGAAGCCCAGGGTCACGATGGCCAGGTAGTCGCCGCGCAGCTTGAGGGTCGGGGCGCCGAGCAGCGCGCCGAACAGGCCGGCCGTTGCGGCCGCCAGCGGCACGATCACCCACACCGACAGGTGGATGCCGTTTTGCTGGATCTCCGGTCCGAAGATGGAGACCAGCGACTCGCCCAGCACCGGATACTGGTTGATGACCGATTCGAGCAGCGCCGCGAATTGCGGCGAGGCCAGCAGGCCGGTCATGTAGGCGCCCACCGCGTAAAACGCGATGTAGCCCAGATCGAGCAGGCCGGCGAAGCCGACCACGATGTTGAGGCCCAGCGCCAGCATGATGTACAGCAGCGCCATGTCGATGATGCGGACCCACGAGTTGCCGAACTGCGCGGCAAAGAACGGGAAGATCAGCAAGCCGATGAAGACCACGGCCATGCTGCCGTAGGCCTTGCGCGGGTTGCGGGAAACGTCGAAATTAAGAATAGCCATGATGCCCCCCTGTTACGCGCGGTCGGCGACGCGCTCGCCCATGATGCCGGACGGACGCACCGTCAGCACGAGGATCAGCACGACGAAGGCGAAGATGTCCTGGTAGTGGCTGCCGAGGAAGCCGCCGGTCAGGTCGCCGATGTAGCCGGCGCCCAGGCTCTCGATAATGCCGAGCACGATACCGCCGATCATCGCGCCGTAGATGTTGCCGATGCCGCCCAGCACCGCCGCCGAGAAGGCCTTCAGGCCCGGCACGAAGCCCATCGCGAACTGGATCGACGCGTAGTTGGCGCCCCACATCACGCCGGCCACGGCGGCCAGCGCCGCGCCGAGCGCGAAGGTGGCGACGATGACCTTGTTCGAGTCGACGCCCATCAGGCCGGCGACCCGTGGATTTTCCGCCGTGGCGCGCATGGCGCGGCCCATCTTGGTTTTTTCCACCAGCAGCACCAGCCCGGTCATCGACACGGCGGCCAGCACCAGCAGCAGGATCTGCGTCTGCGAAATGAGCGCGCCGCCGATCACCACCGGCTCGGACGACAGCAACTGCGGGAACGGCAGCGGATTGCGGGTCCAGATCATCATGGCGAAGGTTTGCAGCAGGATGGACACGCCGATCGCCGTGATCAGGGGCGCCAACCGCGGCGCGTTGCGCAGGCGGCGATAGGCGACACGTTCGATCAGGATGTTGACGATGATACAAACCGGAATGGCGCCGCCGATGGCGATGGCCAGCTTGACGTAGCCGGGCAGGTCCGGCGCATACTCGTTGAGGTATTTCAGGATGGTCAGGCCGGTCATGGCCCCGACCATCAGCACGTCGCCGTGGGCGAAGTTAATGAGGTTGAGCACGCCGTACACCATGGTGTACCCCAGCGCGACCAGGGCGTACATGCTGCCCAGCACCAGTCCATTTATAATTTGTTGGATAAAAGTATCCATTAAGAGCCTTTAAATTGGTGTTGCACAGACGGTCCAAGTAACAAAAACGGCACCCGGGGATAGATGTCCCCGTAGTGCCGCGGTTGACTACACGATAATCATGCAAGTTTCATGCCTGAGCCGGCATCAAACTCTGCGAACTGGCTGGGTGTCGGCAAGCCCCTTAAGGGCCTAATCGACAAGTTTTTGCGAGCGAGGCAATGATAGCGAGATTCCCGAAAAACTAACTGCGGAATAACGTTAAAAGTGCTGAATTAAGTTCTGCCCGCTCCGCCGCTGCGCTCAGGTCGCGCTGTTGATCGCCGCCGGTTTCTGGCCGTCCAGGCCCTTCGGCAGCGGGAACGTCACCGCCTCCTGCACGCCGTCGAGCGGGCGGACGCTGCGCACGCCGCACTCTTTCAGACGGTCGATGACGGCCTGCACCAACACCTCGGGCGCCGACGCGCCGGCGGTCACGCCCACCCGCAGCTTGCCCTCCAGCCAGGCCGGATTGATCTGCGTGGCGTTGTCGACCATGTAGGCGGGCGTGCCCATCTTCTCGGCCACTTCGCGCAGGCGGTTGGAGTTGGAGCTGTTCGGGCTGCCGACAACAATGACCAGCTCCACCTGCGGCGCCATGAATTTCACGGCCTCCTGGCGGTTGGTGGTGGCGTAACAAATGTCGCCTTTTTTCGGCTCGATAATGGCCGGGAATTTGCGTTTGAGCGCCTCGATGATATCGGCGGTGTCGTCGACCGACAACGTTGTCTGGGAAACATAGGCCAGATGCTCCGGCTTGTTCACCTCCAGGCGCTCGACGTCGGCCACGGTTTCCACCAGATACATGCCCTCTTCGGTCTGGCCCATCGTGCCTTCGACCTCGGGGTGGCCGTCATGGCCGATCATGATGATTTCGCAGCCCTGCTTGCGCATCTTGGCCACTTCCACGTGCACCTTGGTCACCAGCGGACAGGTCGCGTCGAAGATGCTCAGGCCGCGGGATTCCGCCTCGGCGCGCACCGCCTTGGACACGCCGTGGGCCGAAAACACCAGGGTGTTACCGGCCGGGACATCATCCAGGTCCTCGATGAAGATCGCGCCCTTGTTGCGCAAGTCTTCCACCACATAGGCGTTGTGGACGATTTCGTGGCGCACATAGATCGGCGCGCCGAACTGCAGCAGCGCGCGCTCGACGATCTCGATCGCGCGGTCGACGCCGGCGCAAAAGCCGCGCGGCTGGGCCAACAGGAGTTCTTTATCGCTCATCAGTGCCTCACAGAACGGAAATTAGGTTGACTTCGAACTTCAACGGCTGGCCGGCCAGCGGATGGTTGAAGTCGAATAAGCAGGTGTCGTCGCCCAGCTCGCGCAGGATGCCGGCGAAGCGGCCGCCGCCCGGCGCGGCGAAGTCGACCAGGTCGCCCACTTTGTAGTCGGCGCCGGGCACCGAGTTCTCGTCCAAGGTCGCGCGCGTCACTTCGCGCACCAGTTCCGGGTTGCGCGGGCCGAAGCCGACACCGGGTTCCAGCTCGAAGGTCTTGTGCGTGCCTTCGGGCAGGCCGATCAGCAATTCCTCAAGCACCGGCGCCAGCTGGCCCTGGCCCAGCATCAGGGTCGCGGGATTTCCACTGAAGGTAGTGACGATATCAGTACCGTCCAGGGAGGCGAGACGATAATGCAGGGTGAGATAAGCCGATTTGGTGACGACAGGTTGCGCGTTGGACATGACTGGGGTTCGGTGAGCTAACAAAGGCTATATTGTAAGCCACCTTGCCCCTCGCGCCCGCCGCCTGTGATGATTTGGGATCAATTGACTGTGCTACGCAAGGGTGTATATTGATTTGGCCTGTAGCGCATGATTTTTTAGGAACGGACATGACCACCGCAGCGACCCTCAAGATATACAACGCCAAGGATGCGGAGACCCAGTTCGGGGAAGTGCTGAATGAGGCGTCACACAAGCCGGTTGGCATCACCAAGCAAGGTCGGGTTGCCGCTTATATCCTCTCACGGCGCGATTTCGACGCCATGGTGTCCCGCATTCAAGAACTGGAAGATCAGCTTTGGTTGGCGAAAGCTGACTTGGCTCGAGAAGGAGGCTTCGTCGGGTCCGAACGGGTAAAAGCTATTCTTGGTGCTTTAGGGGACAGCAAAAATGAGGAAGCTGGCTCTAACTCATAGCGCCGAGAAGTTTTGGTCCGGGCTTGACCCCAAACTCTACAAGCAGATTGGCCATGCGGTGCTCGGACTTTTGCGCAATCCCGAGCCCCATGATAGCTCGCTCCTCAAAGGGGGCAAAAATCGCGAGCGAAGGGTCGATGCCGGGGAATACCGCATTGTGTACGCAGTCACCGACGACACGATCGAAGTGCTGGTAATTGGCAAGCGCAACGATTCGGACGCCTACAAGCAATGGGAAAGAATCAAGTGACCGGCGCTTAAATCGTCCTTCATCAGACTCCCATCAGTATTTCAATTTGCGTTTTGACCACAATGGGTACTTCTGCTCGGAGGATATCCATGACGATCAATGACTGGCCGGCCGAACGCAGGCCGCGCGAGCGGCTGATTCGCGAAGGCGCAAGCGCGCTGTCGGATGCCGAATTACTGGCGGTATTCCTGCGCATCGGTGTGCCGGGACAGGACGCGGTGCAACTCGGCCAGCACATGGTGCACCATTTTGGATCACTGCAACGACTCTTCAGCGCCAGCCTGAAAGAGTTCTCTTCGATCCACGGCCTCGGGCCGGCAAAGTTCGCCCAACTGCAAGCGGTGATGGAACTGGCGCGGCGCGCCATGCTGGAGGAAGTACGATCCGGAGCCATGCTGGGTTCGCCGCGCGCGGTGAAGGAATATCTGCTGCTTCTATTTAGGGGAAAACCCTTCGAATCATTTCACGTGCTGTTTCTGGATGTTAAAAACCGTCTGATCGACAGCAAAGAACTGTTTCGCGGCACACTAACCCACACCAGCGTCTACCCGCGCGAGGTGGTCAAAGAGGCGCTGGCGCGCAACGCCGCCAGCGTCATGCTCGCACACAACCATCCCTCAGGCACGCCGGACCCAAGCGAGTCGGACCTGCTGCTGACGCGTGCGCTGGTGCAGGCGCTCGCATTGGTAGATATCCGCATCCTCGACCATTTCGTGGTGGCCGGCCACCAGGTCCACTCTTTTGCCGAGCATGGCCAGCTTTAGAGATCGATCTCGAAACCATCATGCTCTGGTCCTGCCGCATCGTTTGAAAAAGCTGACTGAAAGCGTTTCGTAGATGAGCGTGATAGGGCAGCCCGATGACAGTTAGTCCCTAAGGGGCCAAGGCACTTTAGACGCCGGCAGGGCGACCTTTAACCATGGCGAAAACACCATCATTCTATCGTCGGAGCCCTCCCCGGCCCAGCATTTCCATAGGAGAAGCACCCCGAAGTCACAATTGTTAAATTTATCGAGATACTTAAGACACAATTGTTTTTCACAAGTCATTGAAAAAGCTAAGTTTTTTGGATATACTCTCGTTTTTCCAATTGTGGAATGTCTTTTAAGGAGTGCGTTATGGCACGTGTTTGCCAAGTTACTGGGAAGAAGCCGATGGTCGGCAACAATGTTTCCCACGCAAACAACAAAACCAAACGTCGTTTCCTGCCTAACCTGCAGAACCGTCGTATTTTTGTTGAATCTGAAAACCGCTGGGTTTCCCTGCGTCTGTCCAACGCTGGTCTGCGCGTCATCGACAAGGTCGGCATCGATGCCGTCCTGACCGACATGCGCGCCCGTGGCGAAAAAGTCTAATTAGGAGCTACCATGGCAAAAACTGGCCGCGACAAAATCAAACTGGAATCGACCGCAGGCACGGGTTTCTTCTACACCACCACCAAGAACAAGCGCACCACGCCTGCTAAAATGGAGATCATGAAGTTCGATCCTAAAGCACGCAAGCACGTCATGTTCAAAGAAACCAAGATCAAGTAATCGATCTTCGCTTCCGAAAAAACCGCCCAGCGCAAGCCCGGCGGTTTTTTTACGCCCCTACGACAACTCCGGGGTCTGGTCCACCATTGCTACACGCACTCATCCGTATCCATACGTCTGAGCAGTTTTTGCGGTTCAAACGTGCGGCCAACGTTGAGCTCGTGTAGCAATGGTGGACCTGCCCCCGGATGTAAAAAGGCCCCGAACGGGGCCTTTGATGTTGGTGCGGAAGATTGTTTAGGCGTAGCTGCGCAGGCGGAACGAGAATTCCTGCAGCGATTTGATGCCCGACGCTTCGGCGCGGTTGCACCAGTCTTGCAGCTTGTGCAGCAGCTGGTCGCGCGTGAAGTGCGAACGCTCCCAGATCACGCCCAGTTCCACGCGCATGTTGTGCATGGTTTCCAGCGCCTTGCTGTGCTGGAACAGTTCCACCAGTTGCTGTTGCTGCGGCGCTTCCAGCTTGCCCGGCTCGCGCTGCAACAGCTTACGCGACGACTTCAGGAACCGCGATTCCAGCTCGGCCTTGGTTTTCAGGTGCTCGACCTCTTCGTGCCAGGCGGCTTTGATCGATTTCGCGTACTTGGCCATCACGTCGTAACGGTTGGCGATGACCGATTGCAGGGTGTCGAAGTCAGCTTCCACTTTGCCTTTGGCGAACTTCGGCTCCGGCGCGCGTTTCTTGACCTTGGCCAGGCCCATGATCTCCAGCGCGCGGATGTAACCCCAGCCGATGTCGAACTCGTACCATTTCGACGACAGCTTGGCCGACGTCGCGAACGTGTGGTGGTTGTTGTGCAATTCCTCGCCGCCGATCAGGATGCCGAACGGGATGATGTTGGTGGCCGCGTCGGAACAATCGTAGTTGCGGTAGCCCCAGTAGTGGCCGATGCCGTTGATGATGCCGGCGGCGGTCACCGGAATCCACATCATCTGCACGGCCCATACGGAAATACCGATGACGCCGAACAGCGCGAAGTTGATGAACAGCAGCGCGACCACGCCCAGCCAGCTGTAGCGGGTGTACACATTGCGCTCCATCCAGTCGGTCGGCGTGCCATGGCCGTACTTTTCCATGGTTTCCATGTTCTTCGATTCGGCGCGATACAGTTCGGCGCCTTCCCAGAACACTTTTTTGATGCCCCGGGTAACCGGGCTGTGCGGATCTTCCTCGGTGTCGCATTTGGCGTGGTGCTTGCGGTGGATCGCCGCCCATTCCTTGGTGACCTGGCCGGTCGTCAGCCACAGCCAGAAACGGAAGAAGTGGCTTGGGATCGCGTGCAGCTCGAGCGCGCGGTGGGCCTGGTGGCGGTGCAGATAGATGGTAACGCTGGCAATGGTGATGTGCGTAACGGCCAGGGTGTAGAAAAACACTTCCCAGGCGCTAAACCGGGTGACCCCGTTAGACAGAAAATCCAAGACCGCATGTAAACTAAAGCTCATTAATACTCCAAAGTGGGCGTGTCGCGCATCGCGGTGGCTCCGCAAATATTGCGTTTTCGACAGGCGCAGGAAGTCCATTAGTCGTGCTAACAACCTGCAATTGTACGCTGAATCAAGGGTGATTTGAGGAAGGATTTCCAGCGGTCACAGGGTTTTCCTTTGGCACGGTCGTGCTTTCTTCGCCGGCCAGCGCCGGTGGCAGCGCGCCTATAATGCGCATTTCCCTCTGCGGGAACGGTACCGATATGCCGTGTTCCTTTAACGCGCGCCAGATCGCACGGTTGACGTCGGATGTGACGCCGCCACGACCGTTTTCCGGGTCGTCGATCCAGAAACCGACTTGCAATTCGAGACCATCTGCGCCGAAATTGAGCAAGGTGGCCGAGGGCAGGCGCTCCTTGTTGACGCGCTCGACGCTCAGCGCGGCGTCCTCGAGCAGCTTGAGCACCATGTCGACATCGGTGTCGTAGGCCACCGATACCTTGGTGGAAATATTGACCATGCTGCTGGAGAGCGACGAGTTCTGCACCGCGCCGGACACCAGCATCTCGTTCGGGATGATCGACTCCATGCCGTCCAGCGCCTGCAGCACGGTGTAGCGGGTGTTGATCTGGGTAACCTTGCCGCTGTAACGGTCGACCGTGATCATGTCGCCGATGGTCAGGCTGCGGTCGAGCAGGATGATGAAGCCGGACACGTAGTTGCTGGCGATTTTTTGCAAGCCCAGGCCCAGGCCGACCCCGAGCGCGCCGCCGAACACCGACAACACGGTCAGGTCGATCCCCACCAGGGACAAACTCATCAGCACAGCCGCCAGGATCAACACGGCGCGCGCCGTGCGCGACGCCACCACCCGCAAGCTGGTGTGCATGCCCTGCAGGCGCATCAGCCATTCTTCCAGCGCGGTGCCGGCCCACAGCGCCAGCATCAGCATCACCACCACCGACACGACCGCCTGCAGTACGTCGGCGATCGACACCTTGTATTTGCCCATCGGCAGGATGGTGTTGTCCATGTACTGGAACACGTCGTCCCACAGGCCGGTGATATAGAGCACGAACGCCAGCCACACCAGCAACTGGAAGATTTTTTCAAACGCCAGCATGCCCGCGCCGATCTCGCCACGGCGCGCGAACACGCGGCGCAACAGGTAGACGGTGAAGCGGATCACCGCCAGCGAGCCGAAAATCGGGATGGCGACCTTGATCAGATTGTTGGGGTGTTGGTAGAACTTGAGCAACGCCAGGCGCGACAAGGTCAGCAGGCCGACGATGAGCATCGGCGGCACCACCCTGCCGATGCTCTCGACGCCGAACCGCATCATGTCGCCCTGTCCGTCGCGTCGTCCAAAATACTTGCTCAGCAGCCGGGCCAGGGCCCATCCAAACGCGACGGAGATCACAATCGCGACGATCTGCCATAGCAGGCCGGGGTCGCGCAGGTCGCCGGAAAGGTCTTCGATCAGATTGATAAGCGGCTGTTGTTTGGGCATATATAGTGCTGAGTGTGGCTGGAGGCCGTAGATTAGCGTAAACCGCCGGCCCGCAGGCCAGGCTGTTCAGATGTTAAAAAGACCGGGAGAGTCGATCTCCCGGTCTTTCAGATATTGCGTGCCGGACCAGGATTACTCCTCGTCGGCCGCTTCCCCGTCTTCCTTCACCGGCGCCACTTTCTTCGGCATCGGCTTGCGTTCGAACACGGCGGCGAAGAAGCCGTCGGTCTGGTGCTTGTGCGGCAGCAGCTTAAGGTAGTCGCCCATTTCCAGGTCGATCTTTTGCTCGGCCAGCACTTTGCTCATCGGCACCAACTCGAAGTCGGCGTGGGTGTCCAGGAATTGCTTGGCGATGAAGTCGTTCTCGTCTTCCAGGAAGCTGCAGGTGGCGTACACCAGGCGGCCGCCGCCCTTGAGCAGGCGCGCCGCGCCGTCCAGAATCGCCGCCTGCTTGACCTGCAGTTCGCCGATCGCGCTCGGCTGCTGGCGCCATTTGACGTCCGGATTGCGGCGCAAAGTACCCAGGCCAGAACACGGCGCGTCGACCAGCACGCGGTCGATCTTGCCGGCCAGACGCTTGATCTTGGCGTCGCGCTCGTGCGCGATCTGCACCGGATGCACGTTCGACAGGCCGCTGCGCGCCAGGCGCGGCTTCAGCTTGGCCAAACGTTTTTCCGACACGTCGAACGCGTACAGGCGGCCGGTGTTGCGCATCGTCGCGCCCAGCGCCAGGGTCTTGCCGCCGGCGCCGGCGCAGAAGTCCACCACCATCTCGCCGCGCTTGGCGCCGACGATGGCCGACAGGATCTGGCTGCCCTCGTCCTGCACTTCGATATGGCCGCTCTTAAACAGCGGCAGGTTTTGCAGCGCCGGCTTTTGCAGCACGCGCAGGCCCAGCGGGGAATACGGCGTCGGCGTGCTGCGGATCGGCGCTTCGGCCAGGCCGGCGGCGACTTCCTCGCGCGTGCCCTTCATGGCGTTGACGCGCAGGTCCAGCGGCGCCGGCTGGTTCATGCCGTCGGCCAGCGCCAGGGTTTCCTCTTCGCCCATCTGCTCGACCAGCTTGTCGAACAGCCACTTCGGCATGTTCGAGCGGCTCGATTTGTGCATCACCTTGCGGTCGATTAGCAGGATACGCTCGACCCATGCGATCTCGTCCTCGGTCAGCCCGCCCATCGAATCGAGGCCGACGGCGTCGGCCATGCCCAGCAGGGTCAGACGGCGCATCGTGGCGCCACCGCCGGCTTCGGAAAAATCGGTATAAAACGATTTGTTGCGCAGCACGTTGTAGATGCACTCGGCGATGCCGCCGCGTTCGCGGCCGCCCAGGCGCGGATGATCTTTAAAGTAGCGCGACAACGTCGTGTCGGCGGGCGCGGCAAAGCGCAAAATCTCGCGCAACACTTCTTCGGCGTTGGCGAGTATCGCTGGTGGCAATCTCATGGAATTCCTTGGTTAAATTATTTTGTGGTGGTCACATGCTCGTCCACATGGACCTGGCCCTGAACTTGGCCCTGCGCTATCGTCAACCCGCCTTCGACAAACCAGCGCACCGCGCGCGGATAAATCACATGCTCTTGTTCCAGCACGCGCGCCGACAGGGTTTCCACCGTGTCGCCGGGCAGCACCGGCACGGCGGCCTGCGCCACCATCGGTCCGTGGTCGAGTTCGGCCGTCACGAAATGCACCGTCGCGCCATGCTCGGCCACGCCGGCGGCCAGCGCCTGCGCATGCGTCGCCAGGCCGGGGAACAGCGGCAGCAGCGATGGATGGATGTTGAGCATGCGGCCGGCGTAATGCGCGACAAAAGGCTCCGTCAAAATCCGCATGAAACCGGCCAGCACCACCAGATCGGGCGCGAAGCCGTCGATCGCGGTCTGCAAAGCGGCGTCGAACTCGGCGCGGCTGGCATAGTCTTTGTTGGCAACAACAGCCGTCTCGATTCCGTGTTCAGCGGCGAACGCCAGCCCGGAGGCGTCGGCGCGGTTGCTGATGACGGCGGCAATACGGGCGGGCCAGCGCTCGGCTTGCGCCGCGCGGACTATCGCTTCCATGTTGCTGCCGCGACCCGAAATAAGGATGACGATGTTTTTCATAGGCCGACATTGTACCTTGTCCACACGGACCGGACCAGAAAATGCCGAGAATTGCTGCGGCGCAGCAGACATCCGCCCCTGGTTCGAAGCGGGATACGGAGGGTGATCCCGGCTTACTCGAAGGAGTAAAACACCCGGAACGGAACTTTCTTTTCGGCCCAATAATCGGCAGCGTCGCGGAAGACGTCCAATAGGGTTTCCCGCGCTTCCTTGTCAAATTTCTGGGTATTGGGCAATTGCTCCAGCACCACCAGGAAACCTTCCTGCGTGCCGGCCTTGGCCATGGTGTCGGTCAGCGTCTCGCGCAGCCCGTCGAAATTCTTGCCTATACCTTTGGGAAACAGAAACGATTCCGCGATGATGCCTAGCACCTGCTGCTTGGTCGCGCCGGCGTTGCAGTGCGCGTACAGGAAGTGGTGGCCCAGGCGGGCGGCCTCCTCCTGCAACTCGACGACGCGGAAGGCGCGGATCGACTGCACGAGGTTGGGCGGCACGGTCATCAGCAGCGTCTCGTTTTCCTCCATTTGACCTGGTATGTACGGTGTGTCCACTTTGCTGTCGTGAGTGCCTAACTTGTTGATTAATGAGTAAATAATTTGAGCACCTGTCCACTTAACACGGCTCGCTGGTCTAAGCTTGCCGTGGCTGATTCAACATCTTTCTCGAATCCCATACGCATATTAGGGTAACGTGTTGTTCCTTCCAGATCAACACGAATGTGATTGCCCACGCAATATTTGTCAAAAACAGAACAATTTTGGGCTGTTTTGGCCCTAAATCCGCACAGTTTCGACGCGCGATAGCGTTCCGCCGGCCGCGGCGTCGCCTTGGCCGTTGTTACAATTTGTTGCCACAGATACTGATTAGCCACTGGTCCCCGTCCGCCAACGGGAATACCATAGGAAGCATGCAATATCAGAATCCCTGATAAGACACCCCTGACAGACAACGAGGTACCAAATGAACTTGCAAGCCAAATTGATCGCATCCGTACTCTGCGTGAGCGCCCTGCCTTTCGCCCAGGCTGCCGACTTTGAAGATTTCGGCAAGGTGGTGCGCGTCACCCCGCAAGTGGAACAAATCAACCGCCCGCGCCAGGAATGCCGCACCGAATACGTCCAGGTCCAGCAGCCGGCGCCGCAGCGCGGCGTGGGCGGCGCCATTCTCGGCGGCCTGATCGGCGGTCTGGCCGGTAACCAGGTTGGCGGCGGCAGCGGCCGCTCGGTGGCCACCGCCGCCGGCGCCATCGCCGGCGCCGTCGTGGGCGACCGCGTCGACAACCAGAACCTGCCCAACAGCGGCGGCGTGCAGGAACAGCAAGTCAAGCAGTGCCGCACCGTCGACCATTGGGAATCGCGCACCTCCGGCTACGAGGTCACCTACGACTATCGCGGCCGCAACTACACCAGCGTGATGTCGTACGACCCGGGCGAGCGCGTGCGCCTGCGCGTGGTGGTCGAGCCGATGCAGCAATAATCCACCATCCGCCTTAATCTCCACAATGCCGGTCCATCGACCGGCATTGCCGTTTTTGGCTTGCCTTGAAGTAAGCCAACGCGGGATAATGCATACTGACCTCCCGCTCCCCTCCCCGCCACCCCATGCTGATCAAACGTAAATCCATCGAAAAAGAAGAATCCTCCCGTCCCGCGCGCAAGGCCAAATACGCGCCGGTGACCTTGTCGGAGCAGGACGGCGTGCGCTATCTGCACTTCGGCACGGAGTGGGTGCAGGGCGCCATGCGCATCCGCAAACCCAACTGGCCGGAGCTCGAGTACGCGCAACAGATGATGGCGTGGATGCTGTGGCTGCAGGAACCGGCGGCCATCGCCCAGCTGGGCCTGGGTACGGCCACCCTGACCAAGTTTTGCCACGCGAGCTTCCCGGCGGCCTCGGTCACGGCGGTGGAACTGAACCCGTCGGTGATCGCCATCTGCGCCTCGATGTTCAAGCTGCCGCCGAACGACGCCCGGCTGCGCGTGGTCGAGATGGACGCGCTCGACTACGTCAACGACGAAGCCAACGCCGGCGCGCTCGACGTGTTGCAGGTCGATTTGTACGACGCCACCGCGCGCGGCCCGGTGCTCGACAGCGCCGAGTTCTACCAGTCCTGCAACGCCTGTTTGAAAGACGACGGCGTCATGACGGTCAACCTGTTCGGCGACCACCCGAGCTACGCGCGCAACATCAAGGCCATCAAGTTCGCGTTCGAGCAGGTGGTGTGCCTGCCGGAAGTCCATGATGGCAACGTCGTCGCCATCGCCTTCAAGCGCAAGCGCGCGATCGATGTGGACGCGCTGGCCGGGCGCGCCGCGCAAATCGTCGCCGAGACCAAACTCCCGGCGAAGTCATGGGTCAAAGGATTAGCGCAAAGCCTGGCCACAGCATAGGGATTACCCCGGAAACACGTAGGGCGGATTAGCGCAGCGTAATCCGCCAAGCGCCGCCAGCGGCCCCATAATAGAAGTTGAAGTCGCATCACCGTTCCGCCCAACTTTAGAAAGTGACCGCAACGATGCCTTCCGCCCAGCCCGCCTCAAAACCAGCGCCGCTCGATCTGCAGCAGATCTACACCTGGCTGCTGGCCGACGGCATGATCCGCAAGACCGAGGTCAAGGAACTGTACGCGCAAAGCCAGGCCATCCTCAAAAACACGGTCGGCCCGATGCACCCGCTGTGTGCGGTGGCCCACGCCAAGCTGCTGTCGGCGCAACCGCCGCACAAGATGCTCACCCTCGACGCGCTGTGCGAATGGCTGGCCCAGCGCACCGGCCTGCAGTTCATCCGCATCGACCCGCTCAAGATCGACTTCACCAAGGTGGCCGACGTCATGTCGGCCAGCTACGCCGCCCGCTTCAACATCCTGCCGGTCGAGCTCACGCACGACACCTTGGTGGTGGCCACCGCCGATCCCTGCTCGATCGAATGGGAAGCGGAGATCGCCAAGGTCTCGCGCCGCGCGATCCGCCGCGTGATCGCCAACCCGCTCGACATCGCCCAGTACACCACCCAATTCTTCAGCCTGGCCAAGTCGATCAAGAAGGCCAACAAATCCAACGGCAACGACCTCTCGCTGCGCAACAACTTCGAACAGCTGGTCGAGCTGGGCAAGATCAACAAGCAGGTCGACGCCAACGACCAGCACGTCATCAACATCGTCGACTGGCTGTGGCAGTACGCGTTCGAACAGCGCGCCTCGGACATCCACCTGGAACCGAAGCGCGAGATGGCGGCGATCCGCTTCCGCATCGACGGCGTGTTGCACCAGGTGTACCAGGTGCCGGCGGTGGTGATGATCGCCATGACCGCGCGCATCAAGCTGCTCGGGCGCATGGACGTGATCGAAAAGCGCCGCCCGCAGGACGGCCGCATCAAGACCCGCACCGCCGGCGGCCAGGAGGTCGAGCTGCGCCTGTCGACACTGCCGACGGCCTTCGGCGAAAAACTGGTCATGCGCATCTTCGATCCGGACGTGGTGGTCAAGACCTTGCCGGAGCTGGGCTTCCCGCTCGACGACGCCGAGCGCTGGGACGCGCTGACCAAGCGGCCGCACGGCATCATCCTGGTGACGGGGCCGACCGGCTCGGGCAAGACCACCACCTTGTACACGACCTTGAAAGCGCTGGCGACGTCGGAGGTCAACGTCTGCACGGTGGAAGACCCGATCGAGATGGTCGAGGCGGCGTTCAACCAGATGCAGGTGCAGCCGGGCATCGACCTGTCGTTCGCCGACGGCGTGCGCGCGCTGATGCGGCAAGACCCGGACATCATCATGGTCGGCGAGATCCGCGACCTGGCCACGGCCGAGATGGCGATCCAGGCGGCGCTGACCGGCCACCTGGTGCTGTCGACCCTGCACACCAACGACGCGCCGTCGGCCGTGATGCGGCTGCTGGAACTGGGCGTGCCCTACTACCTGCTGGAGGCGACCCTGATCGGCATCATGGCGCAGCGCCTGGTGCGCACCCTGTGCGCCGACTGCAAGGCCGCCGACGGCGAACTGGGCGACGAAATCTGGCACAGCATCGTCGGCGACTGGGCGCTGCCGAAGCCGGCGACGGTCTACCGCCCGGTCGGCTGCCCGGAATGCCGCCAGACCGGCTACCGGGGCCGCACCGGCCTCTACGAACTGCTGACGGTCACCCAGGCGTTCAGCGAGCAGGTGCGCGAGGAGACCGACATCCACGCGCTGCGGCGCCAAAGCGTGGCCGACGGCATGAAGCCGCTGCGCATCGCCGGCGCGATGAAAATCCAGGAGGGCGCGACCACCGCCGACGAGGTGCTCAAGGTCACGGCCGCGCTGGGCATGAAGGAAACAATAAAATGATTTCAGAAAACCCTTTGCAGTTCGCGGAGGGCTGTATATAATACGGCCTCTTTCGGGGGTCGTTAGCTCAGCTGGTAGAGCAGCGGACTTTTAATCCGTTGGTCGCAGGTTCGAATCCCGCACGGCCTACCACCGAATTCGCAGTAATCAGATGAAGCAGCTACGAGCAATCGCAGCTGCTTTTTTTGTTTGGGCGATCCAATTCCCCTTGCCGCCAAAACGTCAAAACCCTTTTTTCTGGTTTAGCTACGGGCTGGCCTCGTCAGTGGCCTGCTACAGATAGCCCCACAAGGCCGGCCGCCTCTTGCCTTCGCTTGAAGCCTCTACTTTTCGGCTTGCGATATTTCCTCCCGGCTGCGGCGGCCTACCATGCACAAGGTAAATCTGTCGTCGACAAGGGGATAACAATGAAGCTGACGAGTATCCGTGGAACCGAGCCACACGCCGTCTCGCCGTCCGGGGCTGGGGAAACGCCCGGCACATCGCGCGCATCGACCTCCAACGCACGCCGCTCCCGCGGTTTATCGGGTGCGTTGGAAAACCTGTCGCCGGCTTTATCGCCATCGCACAAACCCGCCGTGCCCAAGTCCCCGCGCCGGTCGCTACAATCGCCACCCAACGCGCCAGGGGCCACAAAAACCGGGGCGGGATCGCGCCTGGTCGATTTGATGCACGCCGAGCGTCCCACCGACCTGACGATGGGATTCCTCGCGCGGGAAGCACACCAGGCGACAACCCCGCCTCCCGTGACAGAAATCTCCATTCTTCCGCCCGACACCGACAGCCCGGCAAGCGGCCAAAGTCCCGTGTCGGGCCGGTCGCGGGAATCGGCAGCGCGCCTGTTCGACGCGGGCAGCGACTCCATTCGGTGGGCGGCCGACAGCCAGCCGACCAACCTGCTCTGGCAAAAAATCGGACCGGATCAAAAACAGCAAATCCTCGCCGCCCTGAGCGACCGCAACGATCTGGCGGGAGTCGCGCTGTGGGAAAGAGCCGACAATGGCGACATCCGCGCGATGGACAAGCTGGACGATCATCTGCTGCTGCACTACTACAAGGACGAATCCGGCAACGCCAACCCACTGCGCTTCGCCCCCAGGGAAGGTCGAGGTGTGCCGAGGGAGACCACCCCGACGGACACGCGCGCCTACATGCATAAAATGCAGCCACTGCTGGATGCGCATCGCGAGAAACTGGAAAAAAAACAAACCAGCGCCGCGCAGGGCAACGGCGGCTGGCTCAACTCGCTATTTAAGAAGGGCAACAAGCGGACGTGAGCCTGCGCGGCGGTCCGCGATGCCGCTAGCCGTCCGCGGCGGATTTTTTCGGATGCCGCGCCTGGACGTCGTCGACCATGCCGGCGGCGTCCCGGAACATCGCCGGCTCGGCGGCAAGGCAAACGCTGCGTTCGCGCGCGATGCGTTCGCGGTTCTCTTGCCAGTTGGCGGCGTCCAGCCGAAAGCCGAATTCCTCGGACCGGTGCGCGCTACCAGCCGTCCCGAATACCGCCTCCAGCACCCGCTCGCCGAGCGCCGATTTGAAGTGTCCCGACTCCCAGTACCATCGCGTCCCGTTCACGACATCGCCCCTGGCCGGAATACGCTCGCATTGCAGCGCGCCGTAGCCGCTGAAGTCCCACAGCACGATGCGCGCGCCGGGATGGGCCGCGTTGAGGCGGTCGACTTCGCGCAGCAGCCGCAGCTTCCATTGCTCGAACACGGGCCACAGGCCGGTCTGCTCCATCATCGCCATCAGTTGCGCGTGGTAGGGATAGATGATCAGATGGACCTCGGTCCCCTCGCGCGCGGCCGCGTCCAGCAAGCCGCGCAGGCCGCGCCAGTCGGACGAGCTGTCGCTGCGCGCGTTGGCGATGCCGTGCGGCGCCAGCGAAAAGTTCCGCGCGTTCTCCTGCGCGCGCTGCAGGAAAATGCTGTAGTACCCGTCCTGGCGCGCGAAACGCAAATAATCGAACAGCGGATTGAAGCCGCGCGCGGTCATGGTGCCGGCATCGGGATCATTCTGTATCCTCAATGTCTTCGCCGCGTCGAGCAGCGCGTCGAGCGAAAACACCGTGTCGATCTTCCACCGATGGCTGGCCAGACCTGCCGGCAACGGCTTGTCCGGCGCGTCGATGCCGTCCGGTTTCAGTAGGAAATCGAAGAACTCCACTCCCAGCAGCATCGTCGCCGGCGCCGCGCCGGCCGCACGCAATTGGTTGAATTGCTCGCGCGACGTGCCGATGCCGGTTCCCGGTATCGCCAGGTTGTAAGCCGAACGCTTCGCCGCCCGCAAGTTTTCGCTATCGGGATCGATGCCGACATCGACGCGCGAATTGCCCATCAAAACAAGGGCCGGACGCAGCGCCCGCGCCCCGGCCAGCTTGATCTCGGACTGGTAATGATCGGGGCGCGGCTTGACGGCGTTGAAGCCAACGATATCAACCAGGCGGAACAGCCGATAAGGATCGACCACCACGACAAACAGCACGGTCAGCAGCACGCCGGCCAGCAACGAAGCGGCCATCCATCTGATAAATCCGGCGTAGCTGCGGTCCTCGGCCATGCGCGCTTCCTAAAATTGAAAATACAAGAACTCGGCCGGACGCCCCAGCGACAACAGACAGGCCAACATCAGCACGCTGAGCGCCACCGCCCAGCGCCTGTTCGGCAGCCAGGCCAGCGGCACGGCCGGCAATGGCCGCGCGCCGTCTGCCCCGGCGTGGAAATCCAGCGCGGGCTCGTAGCGCCGCATGATCTGCTGCGTGTTCGGCATCGTGAAGCAAATCGCCGCCGCCACCAGCACCCACAGCCACGTCTGCACGAAGCGTGTGCCGCCGCCGAGGTAAAAGGTGACGCCCAGCTTGTCCAGCAAGGGTTGCAGCGCCCGCAGATGGGCGGCCAGCGACTCCGGCAGCGCGATACCGTCGTTGCCGCACATGGCGCCGACGATCGTCACCGCGCGCGAGAAATCCGTGGCGCGGAAAAACACCCACGCAAAGCAAACGGCGGCGAAGGTCAGCGCGACGCTCGCCAGCCGCCATGGCAGCGCGCCGGTGGGCAGGCGCAGGCGCGCCGCCAGCGCCGCCCAGGCGTGGTTGATCATCAGATAAGCGCCATGCAACATGCCCCAGACGGCGAAGTTCCAGCCGGCGCCATGCCACAAACCGCCCAGCAGCATGGTCAGCATCAGGTTCAGGTAGCGGCGCACCGTGCCCCTGCGGCCACCGCCCAGCGGAATGTAGAGGTAGTCGCGCAGGAAACGCGACAGCGTCATGTGCCAGCGCCGCCAGAACTCGATGATGTTGACCGACTTGTACGGCGAATCGAAGTTGAGCGGCAGGCGGATGCCGAAGATGCGCGAGATGCCTATCGCCATGTCCGAGTAGCCGGAAAAATCGAAGTACAGCTGGAAGGCGTAGGCCAGCACGCCGCCCCACGCCACCAGCACGCCTTGCGGGTCGGACTGGTTGAAGAAGAAGTTCGCGTGCGGCGACAGGTTGTCGGCGATCAGCACCTTCTTGGCCAGGCCGATGGCGAAGATGCTCAGGCCAATCGCGACGTTGGCGGCGGACAACCGGTAGCTTTCCTTGCGTTCGAACTGCGGCATCATCTCGGCGTGGTGCAGCACCGGGCCGGCGATCAGGTGCGGGAAATAGGTGATGAACAGCAGGTAGTGGACGAAGCGGTATTCCTTCACCTTGCCCTGGTAGGTGTCGACCAAGAAAGCGATCTGGGTGAAGGTGTAAAACGAGATTCCGATCGGCAGCACCACATGCCACAGCGGCCAGCCGGTGCCGCCGATGGCGTTGACGCCGGAGATGAAAAAGTCGGCGTATTTGAAGTAGCACAGCAACAGCAGATTGGCGCTGACGGCCAGCGCCAGCCAGCGCAACTTCGCCGGACCGTCGCTGTGGCCGATGCGCCGTCCCGCCAGGTAGTTGAAGCCGATCGACGCCAGCAGCAAGGGGATGTATTCGACGCTCCACCAGCCGTAGAAAAACAGCGAGGCCGTCGCCAGCCAGCCGGCGGCCAGGACCTGGCTGCGCCGCGCCAGCGTAAAGTAGCCCAGGGCTGTTATCGGCAGAAACAGCAGGATGAAACTGAACGAATTGAATAGCATATCGGTCCGGCATGGCTGGGGGGAAAGTCGCGCCCGGCGCGGCGCGCAGCGAGACCATGCTAAAGTTAAATTATCTAATTGTCTATTAAAAATTACTACCTTCCATCGATGCAATGCAATGAGGAATGCGCGCTCACGAAGCGCCACGCTATACTGGCTCCATGACCGCCAAGGCAGAACATCTCTTCGTCAAAACCCGCCACGCCAAGCCCACGACCGCCGCCGAAAGCGTCAGCCTGACCGCAGGGTTCGGCATCGAGGGCGACATCAACGCCCACAGACTCAGTCCGCGACAGATCCTGGTGACCGTCGCCTGCGAGCTTGATGCCTTGGCCCTGCCACCCGGCGCGCTGCGCGAGAACCTCGTCATCGCGACCGACACGCCCGGGCACTTCCAGCCCGGCAGCGCGCTTACGAGCGCTAGCGGCGTCGAGATCCGCCTGACCATGCACTGCGAACCCTGCAAGCAACTACTGCCGCTGGTCGGCGACCTGGCCGGCATGATCGGCCGGCGCGGCATCCTCGGCGTGGTCGTCGGCGGCGGCCAGTTGCGACGCGGCGACGTGCTCGAACTAATTCCCGGCCGCTATCCTGCGCTGTCCGAATCGGTCTACCAGAAGTTTCTCGATTTCGTGCCGACGATCCCGCACGGACGGGTCGTACGCTACAGCGATGTGGCGCTGGCGATCGGCGCCGACAACAGTTTTGTCCGCGCCATCCCCGGTTACATCAAGCGCAGCCTCGCCACCGGCGTGCCGCTGCACCGCATCGTCACCGCGCGCGGGCACTTGCCCGCCACCCTGCCCGACCAGGCGGAGAGGCTGCTGGCGGAAGGCGTGCCTTCAAACGGTGCCGTCGAACTCGACGCCTTTCTTTGGCAGGGCGAGCGGGTGACGTATCCGTAGCGTAGCCGCGGACACCGGCGCCTAATTCGGAGCGCCCAGCGCCTTCAAATGCCGCGCGGCGTTGTCGTTGCCCGGATTCAGTTTGAGCGCGCGCTGGTAGTTGTCGATCGCCCGCGCCTTGTCCTCGTTGGCCTCATACGCCCTCGGCCAGGCTGTCGTAGGCGTTGCCGCTTTCCGGGTGCAGCGTCGTCACCAGCTTGAGGACGGCGAGCGCGCCCCGCTTGTCGCCGGCGGCCAGCAATTTGTAGCCCCAATTGTTCAAGGCCTGCTCCGGCGGCGCGAATTTCGGATCGCGCTTGCGCATCGCCGCGTACACCTCCTCCACATTGCCGAAGCCGGTTTTGGACGACTCGACCGCCAGCATCTCCAGCGTTGGCGCCGGGCCCTGCGCCAGCTGCGTCACCGCCGTAATCATGTGCGCCGGCACGCCGTTCTGCTTGGGCGCATTGGACAGAAAAGTCTTGGCCGGCGCCAGCTCCAGCAGATAGGCGTTGAGGAACTGCAGCACGTAACGCGCCATCCAGCCGTGCGCCTGGCTCACTTCGGCGGCGCTGTATTCGTTGAAGTTGTCCGTGCCGATGAAGCGCAAAGCCTCCGACGCGAAAGCGAAGTGCTCCATCGGATGCAAGGTAACGTTATAGAGGTCGGCGTACTTCATGTCGTTGAGGAAACTGACGGCAGGCTTGTCGCGCTTGGCCAGCTCTTCCAATGAACGCGGCCGCTGCGCCAGGAACAACATCGGCACCGCCACCCGCGCCGGCACCACATACTTGGCCTGCGCGATCATGTCGGGCCAGTAACGCACCGAGCCGTCCAGGTTGACCAGCGCCTTCACGCGGCTGTCGCGCGCGGCGACAAACACGTTCGAGATGCCACCCCAGCTGTAACCGGCGACCGCCAGCCTGGCGGTGTCCGCCTGCGGCAGGGTGTGCGCGTAGCCGATCAGGAAGGCGATGTCGGCGGCCTGGGTTTCGATGCCCTCCAGGTCGTCGCTCATGCCGCGCGCGTGCGCGCCCATGCTGGGACTGGCGATAACGACATAGCCATGGCTGGCCAGGTACTCGCACAGATCGGCGTTCTCGGTGGCGTTGGCGCTGAAGCTGGGCGCGTAGATTACCACCGGGAACTTGCCCGGCGCCGGCTTGCCTTCGCGCACCGCCCACATCGGCCGCGCCAGTTCCGCGTTGGCCTGCCCGGCGCCGTTGTCGCTGCGCTGCTGCTTGAGCCAGGCGGCGGTGGCGGCGGCGATCTCGGCCTCGCCACGGCCGAACTTCTCGGCGCCGACCGTCAGACGCGCGTAATCGCCGTACATGACGCGCTTGCCGGATTTTTGCGCCGGATACCAGATCACCGTCTGCATCGGGCGCGCTTTTTCCCCGTCCACGGGCTTGCCGGTGACGAGATCGAAATTGCCCAGATAAGAGCGCGCGTAATCGTACTGTTCGACCACGCGCAAACCCACGCCATGCGGCCCGGGCGCAACGTCGAAGGTGAAGTTGGAAGCGGCCTGGCTCAGGCTCGCGGCGCAGCAAAGGATGACGGTTAGCAGCAGACGCACTGTTATACTTTCCAGAGGTTAAAAAATTAAGTATATAAGCAATATCGGAATAACAATAGAAATGCGCACAATCGATCGAATGAAGTCATGCTGCTGAGACGGATGCACGGCCCGCTGATGGCCTGCTGGCTGCTGCTCGCGGCCGCCCCGCCCCTGTACGCGGCGGCGGCCGGACCGGTCGTCACCCTGCGGGTGGCGGCGCAGGCAGGCACCGATCCCAAGTTCATCGACGCCGGGGACGGCCGCGTCATCGGCGTGTGCATCGATATCCTGCGCACCATCGAACGCATCGATCCGGGCCTGGTGTTCGTCGGCGACCAGCAGTGGCTGCCGCTGGTGCGCGCCCACGCCGAGGTGGTGAACCACCAACACGACGCGCTGTGCGCGATCCAGCGCACGCCCGAGCGCGAAGTGCAATACAACTATATCGACCTGCCGCTGCTGCCGCTGCGCTTCCATTTGCTTGCCCGCGCCGACGATCCCGTCGTCATCCGCGGCTGGAACGACGTGCGCAAACTGGGGGCGAACGGCGTGATTCTGACCAATCGCGGTTTCGGCACCACCGAGGCGCTGGAACGCATCGGCAACCTGCGCTTCAGCGCCAGCGCGGCCGATCCCATGAACAATCTGCAAAAGCTGGTGGCGCGCCGGGGCCGGTTCTTCCTGCACCGGGGACCGGGACTGAAGAGTTTCGTGCAGCGTTCCGGCTACGGCGCCAAGGTCAGGATCCTGCCGCAGGTGATGTACCAGACCGAGACCTATATGGCGATGGGCACGCACGTCGATCCGGCGGTGACGGCCCGCGTGCGCCGCGCCGTCGAACAGATGGAAAGAACCGGCGAGCTGGCCCGCCTGCTGAAGAAATGGGATTGACGCAGCGCGGCCCACAGAAACTTGATTGACAGCAACCGCAGTTTTGGCGACTATCGTCGTTTTGTCTTTTTAACGAGCACGCCATGACCCCACCGCGCCTTTCCATACTCACCCTGCTCCTTTCCGCCGCGCTCGGCGGCCACGCCCTCGCGGCCGACGCGCCCGCCAAACGCGCGATCACCCACGAGGACGTGTGGCTGATGAAACGGGTCGGCGCGCCGACCGCCAGCCCGGACGGCAAGTGGGCCGTGTTCGCCGTCACCGATCCGGCCTACGACAGCAAGGAGCAATGGTCGGACCTGTGGATCAAATCGCTGACCGACGACACGCCGGCGCGCCGCCTGACCTTCAGCAAAGGCGGCGAAGGCGCGCTGAACTGGTCGCCGGACAGCCGCCAGCTGGTCTTCGTGGCCAAACGCGACGGCGACGACACCGGCCAGATCTACCGCATCGACGTGGCCGGCGGCGGCGAGGCCCAGCGCCTGACCACCTTGACCCTGGGCGCGCGCCAGCCGAAGTTCAGCCCGGACGGCAAGCAACTGCTGTTCGTCAGCGATATCTTCCCCGGCGCGACCGGCGAGGACGACATCAAGAAAATCGCCAAGGAACGCAAGGACCGCAAATACAACGTGCGCGCCTACGAAAGCTTCCCGCCGCGCTTCTTCGACAAGTGGCTCGACGACAAGCAAGTGCGCCTGTTCGTGATGGAGGCGACGATCGGCGCCAAGCCGCGCGACCTGCTGTCGGGCACCAAACTGGCCGCGCTGCCGGGCTTCGGCGGCGGCCAGGGCGACGAGGGCCAGTCGCTCGACGCGATCTGGTCGCAGGACGGCCAGGCCGTGGTGTTCCCGGCCTCGACCAACCGCGACGAGGCGGCGCGCGCGGCCGGCTACACGCAAATCTTCTCGGTGCCGGCCGCCGGCGGCGAAGCGCAACAGCTGACGCGCGACAAGCACAGTTACCGCGCACTCAAGTTCAGCAAGGACGGCAAAACCTTGTTCAGCCTGACCGAGGCGGAGGAGCCGGGCAAGGTCTACGACGTCAGCCGCATCGCCAGCTTCGCCTGGCCGATCACTGATCCTTCTCCGAAGATTTTAACGGCATCGCTGGACCGCTCGATCTCGCGCTTCGTGCTGCCCGATGGCAGCAACCGCGTGGTGTTCAGCTTCGAGCACGCGGGCCTTGAGCAACTGCACTCGATCAACTACGCTGGCGGCGACTTGCGTGCCGAGCCGTCGCTGCCGACCGGTTCGATCGGTTCGCTGAACGCCGGCGGCAAGGCGGTCGTCGGCGTATGGGAATCGGCCATCAACCCGCCGGAGGTGTACGCCTTCGGCAACGGCGCGCCCAAGCGTTTGACCGCGTTCAACACCGAGCGCGCGGCCGCCATCGACTGGCAGGCGCCGGAGCACTTCTGGTTCAAGGCCAGCGACGGACGCATGATCCACAACATGATCGTCAAACCGGCCGGCTTCGACCCGGCGAAAAAATATCCGCTGTTCGCGGTGATCCACGGCGGCGCGGCCAATATGTGGCGCGACCAGTTCGTGCTGCGCTGGAACTACCACCTGCTGGCACAGCCGGGCTATGTGGTGCTGCTGACCGACTACAAGGGCTCGACCGGCTACGGCGAGGAATTCGCGCGCGCGATCCAGGGCGATCCATTGAAGGGGCCGGGCGACGAAGTCAACGAGGCGGTCGACGAGGCGGTGCGCAAGTACAGTTTCGTCGACGGCAACAAGCTGGCGGCGGGCGGCGCCAGCTATGGCGGCCACTTGGCCAACTGGCTGCAGGCGACCACCACGCGCTACAAGGCGATCGTGTCGCACGCGGGCGAGATGGATCTGGTGATGCAGTGGGGCACCAGCGACAGCATCTTCGGGCGCGAGGTCAACAGCGGCGGACCGGTGTGGGGCAATTTGCCGGTGTGGCGCGAGCAAAGCCCGGTGATGCAGGCCGGGAATCATGAGAAAGGTACGGGGTTCAAGACGCCGATTTTGATCTCGGTGGGCGAGCTGGATTATCGCGTGCCGGCCAATAATGCGCTGATGAATTTCGCGACGCAGCAGCGCTTGAATGTGCCAAGCAAACTGCTGGTGTTCCCGGACGAGAACCACTGGATTTTGAAGGGGGACAACAGCCGGTACTTCTACAGTGAAGTACACGGCTGGCTGGCGAAGTATTTGAAGTGATGCGCACGCTGTGCCGAGCGTGACCACGGAGACACGTAGGGCGGATTAGGCGGAACGCCGTAATCCGCCATGCATGCGTCATTGGCGGCGCATGCAATGGCGGATTACGCTGCGCTAATCCGCCCTACGTGTATCCCCATGTAAGCGGCTCTCCTTCTAATTGAAACTCAACCCCGTGGCACTGGTGTTGGTCAACGTCTTGGCCTTCAGGTCGATACGGAAACTATCGCTCGGCTTGCCCGAACCCAGCCCCTTCAGAATCCCGAACACCTGCTTGAACTGATACTGGAACAGCACGTTGACCGGGTTCTGATCCGACGGCAAATCGCCGATCTTCGCAATGGCCGCTGGCGATGCCGGGAACGCCGCCATCAGCACCTTGTACTGCGCCACCCGCTGCGCGCCCATGTCGCGCAACGCCAGCTCGCCCGCATACACCGTCCGGTGGAAGTCGCCATAGAACTCGTACGCGCTGATCTTGGCGAAATCATCGAGCTTCAGATTCGCCGCCGACGCCAGCTGCTCTGCCTTCGCCGTCGCCGCCGCCCAGTCCGCCGTCAACTGGCCCGCCGCCACGCCACCCTCGGCAACGGTCCCCTTGGCCGCACACGCGGCCGTCAACGGCACCACGCCCGGATTGTCCTTCAACTGCGCCAACGTCACCTTGGTCTGCAACTGCGACAGGATCAACATCTGGCGCGCATCGAGCGAGGTCGCCGCCTGCTTCATTTCGCACGGCCAGTACTCGTCCATGAACCGCAGGCGCGACAACTCGCCAAAATAGGTGCGGGTGAATTCGCCATACGAGCGGCTATCGAGAATATTGCGGTTCCAGCGCTTGGCGACGTCGCCGGTCAGCACGCTGCCCTGCAGGTAGTCGTACTCGGTCTGGTACAACGGGAACAGCTCGTTGTAGCGCGCCACGTTGTTGAGGCCAACGGTCTGCACATCGACCAGCTCCTTGCTCTGGTAGCTGACGATCTTGTACGCGGCGCCGAACACGGCCAGCGACGGCGACTGCACGTTGACCAGATAGTTGCCGGCGCCATCCTGATAATCGTTGGTGCCGTTGAAGTGCATGTGTCCGCCCATGTGCAACGGCAGGCCCGTCGCGGCCAGCGCCTTGGTGGTGGCCGCATCCGGCACGCGCGCGGTCTGGAACGCGCCCGGCTTGAACACCGCCTTCATCGCGAAGGTCTGGTTGGCGTAGAAGTCCATCGTCGGATAGTGCGAGAACGCCATCAACTGCTTGCCCTGCGCCTTGGCGCGCGCGGCCACCGACTTGATCCACTCCATTTGATGGATCTTGTGCGTGGTCACCTTGTTCCAACCGGCGTTGCCGGCGTTGTCGAAGCCGGCGAAGGCGGTCGGATTGGCCGGGTCGAACTTGCCGTTGGGGACGTGGACGTTGGCGTCGACCGCCAGCAGCCACAAGCCCTTGACCGGTTCGACCAGGTAGCTGGCGTCGATGATGTTGGTGCAGCGCGTGTAGGATTTACCCAGCTTGGTTTCGCCGGCGGCCTTGTAGCTGCCGCCCTCGCCTTCGGCGCAGATCTCGAACTGGCGCTTGTTCAGCGCGGACGAGGCCGATGCGGCGTCGAAGCTGTATTTGCCGTCGGCGTATTTGCTGAACGGTGTCTCCCAATAGACATCGGACTTGTTCGGCATGTAGCCGAAGTCGCCGAGTTTGGTGAGCAGGCGTTCGTAGCCCTGCTCGGTCAGCTGGGCGGTGCAGACCACGGTCGGGTCCTTGGCCTTGCAGGCGGCGTTGTTGGGCGCGTAGATCTTTTGTTCCTTGCCGTCGCGCGTAAGGAAGTCGTTCTTGCCGGCTTCATCGTCGTCGTACGGCTCGTTAGGGTCGTGGTTGCCCGGCGCGATGAAGAAGCGCATGCCCTTGGCCTGGTACTCGCGCAGGATGTCGGCCAGGCCGTCGATGTTGATCGGCTGGGCGTCGTCGGAGATGTCGCCCGGCAGCGCCACCAGGCGGATGTTCTTGCCATAGGCGTCGTCGAGCGCGGCGCGGAAGGCGAAATAGTTTTCGTTGAACAGACGGGTGGACGTCAGTTGCGCGTACATCGTGCGGATGGTGGCGTTCCTGCCATCCTTGGTGGGAATGCCGGAGAACTGGCTGCTTTTGAAGTCGCCGTAGATGTTCTCGAAGTGCACGTCGCTCATGAAGGCGACCGGGGTGGAGGTGTAGCCGTCGGCCGGAATGGGGTCGGTGGTCGGGACGCTATCGCTGCCGCATGCGGATAACAGCGACATCATGGCGGCGGCCGCGATCAGCGGCCGGCGGGCGTTCAAGGCATTGCGCATGCAATCTCCATCTGTCTGTATTGGGTGGTGCGCATTGTGGCACCCCGGTGTGACAGGTTGATTACATGGCGCAATGCATGCACTACCAACAGTACATCAAGCAGCCGCCATCGCCCGCGCCTGCGCCAGACCATGGAGACACGTAGGGCGGATTAGCGCGCAGCGCGTAATCGGCCATGCACGCGCCGCAGCCACCACATCACGCAGCCGCTTTGACCTCCGCAGCGACAGCCACCGCCGGCCGCCTGATCAACAAAATAACCCCGGCCGCGATCAAGCAAGCCGCCCCCGCCGCGAACAGCGCCGGGTTATACGTCAGCATCATGGTGCGCACCCTGCCCGCGCCCCAGGCCGCCACCGCCGCGCCCAACTGGTGTCCGGCGAATACCCAACCGAACACCATCCCCGCCCGCTCCTTGCCGAACGTCGAGGCCACCAACCGCACCGTCGGCGGCACGGTGGCGATCCAGTCCAAACCATAAAACATGGCAAACAACGACAAGCCGTAAAACGTGAACTCCGAATACGGCAGCCAGAACAACGACAAGCCGCGCAGACCGTAATACACAAACAGCAGCTTGCGGTTGTCGTAACGGTCCGACAGCCAGCCCGAGCCGATGGTGCCGACCAGATCGAACGCCCCCATCATCGCCAGCACCGATGCGGCAGGCACGGCGGCCAGTCCGGCGTCGCCGCACAGCGAAATGAAGTGCGTCTGGATCAGCCCATTAGTGCTCAGCCCGCAAATGAAGAAGGTGCCGAACAAGATCCAGAACACGCGGTTGCCGGCGACGCTGGCGAGCACCTTGAACGGCGTGGCGAACGTGATGTGCATAGTCGGCGTCGGCGGTGCGACTTCGGTCCCCGGCGCGGCGCCGTAGGGAGTGAGGCCCAGTTCGTTCGGCCGGTTGCGCATCAACAGCAGCACCAGCACGGCCACCACGGCGCACGCGGCGAAGACGGGAATGACGGCCATGCGCCAGCCGAAGCGTTCGATCAGCCAGGCGCCCACCGGCAGGAAAACCAGCTGGCCGGTGGCCGAACTGGCGGTGAGCATGCCCACCACCAAGCCCCGGTGACTGTCGAACCAGCGGTTGGAGACGATGGCGCTGAGCACCAGGGCGGTCATGCCCGAGCCGATGCCGAGCATGATCCCCCAGAACAGCACCAGGTGCCAGAACTGCGTCATTTGCGTGGCCAGCGCCATGCCGGCGGCCACCAGGGTCAGCGCGGTGACCACCACGTGGCGCAGGCCGAAGCGCTCCATCAGGATGGCGGCGAACGGCCCCATCAAACCGAACAGCACGAAGCGCACGGCCAAGGCGGACGAGATCTGCTCGACATCCCAGCCGAACTCGGTGGCCAGCGGCTGCAGCAGCGCGCCCGGCAGGCCGAGCGCCGCCGACGAGGTCAGCCCCGTCAGGAAGGTGACGGCGACGATCACCCACGAATAATGCAGGCCGCGCCGCCGCAGCCAGTTGGAAAGCGATAGTGCGAACATGATGCTCCTTGCAATGACTAGGGAGGCGGCATAGCGACAAGCCCGCGCTGCCGCCATTTTAGATTATGGTCATAATGAATGCAAGGAAAAGAAAGGGGCCTCGGCGGAGGCCCCTGTCAGGGGGGAGTTACAGCCAGCTACAGCTTATTTGATGCGCAGCGAGCTCTTCACGTCGGTGACGCCTTTGACATTACGGGCCACGTCAACGGCTTTGTCAGCCTCGGCCTGCGACGGCACGAAACCGCTCAGCGCCACGGAACCATTGTTGGTTTCAACCTTGACGTCCAGCGATTTGAGCGCCGGTTCGGCCATCAGTTCGGTTTTGACCTTGGTGGTGATCACGGTGTCGGCGACGGCATCCTTGGCCAGCTCGGTTTTCGATTTGGCTTCGCACGATGCCTTGTCGGTGCCGGTCATGGCGCTACAGTCGATACCGGTCTGGGCAATGTCGGCGGCATCCTTGCCGGCCTTGGCGGCGTTGACGGCCGCGACCTGCTGCGACTTGGCGGTGCTCACGCAGCTATCCTTGGCGTTGCCGTCCAGCGTGTCGCACTTTTCCTTGGCCAGGCCGTACTGGGCGTCGGCCAGTTCGATGCGGGCTTTTTCGATCGATTTTTTATCGTTCTTGTACTGCATCGTGGCGTTGGCTTCGGCCGTCGCGCGGGCCACTTTGGCCTGCTCTTCGCACACGTCCTTGGCGTTGCCGGACTGCGCGTCGCAGGCGGACTTGGCGGTCTTGTAATCGTTGGCAGCTTTATTGGTCGCTGCCTTGTAGGCCACCGAATCGTTGACCGGCGTGGCGGCGAAACTGGCGCTGGCCGCACCGGCCATGACCAGGAAGAGGAGCTTGTTCATGATGTGTCCCTTTGTTGTGGTGGTTGGTGGACACATTAAACGCCGGCGGCAGAGAAAGCTCTGTGCGGGAACGAACAGAGTTAGGGAATTGCTATTTTGTAGCCTATGAACGACGCCGGCGTGACTTCGATGTCGCTAGCGCTGCAGCGAGGCCTGGCGCATGCCCTGGCGTGCGTCCTGGCGCGCGTCCTGGTTCAGCAAGCCCTTTTGCCACAGGCTGCTCGCCTGCTCGAACAAGGGCAGTTCGGCGGCAAAGGCGTCGCCGGTTGGCGCCAGTTGCAGCCATTCCATGGTGGTGTGCGAACCGACAGCCGGGCTGGACGACGACGGTTGACGCACCTGGCGCATCCACTCGGCGACGGCGCCGTACTGTTCCGGATGGCGCTGCTGTATCCATGCCAGCGCGGCCAGATCGGCGAAGCCTTCCTCGCGGCGGGTCTGCTCCAGTTCCTGCGCTTGCGCCTGGTTATGCGGGGCGTCGTGGGAGTGCTCGGCGTGTTCCTCGAAGCCGGCCGGCATCTCGTGCCACTGGCCCTGCACGTAGCGCCAGCAGTGGCCCACTTCGTGCGCGAACATCGCCTCGATCATCAACGGCCGTTGCTCGGCCGGCACGCTCGCCAGGACGTCTTCGACGTTGGTCCTGTTGCGCATCGTCAGCACCAGCTTGCAACGCCCATCTTGAAAGCCCAGCGCCAGCGGCACGTCGGTCGGCTTGCCCGTGGGCTGGACGATGATGTCGATCGGCAGCTTGAGTTCTTTCTTGGCGTACTTCAGCATGGCCGATCCGGCGGTGAGCCAGCGGGTTTCCATGTCGGTCAACTCCGCCGCGTAAGCGAAGTTGGAGCACAACAGCAGCAGGGAGATAAGTAGGCGCGTGATCATGATTTGGTTTCCTCAAACCAACTTTATCACGATCACGGAAACTTTTATTGCCGTACGGAAGTATTTTTCTACGTAGGCAAAGTGTAACTATTTGTATGAAACGCCATTGTATGAGCGTTATAGCAACGGGGACCGGACGGCCCCCGTTAGAGGAAGGTAAGGACTTACTTCGCCAGCAGGCCTTGCGCCGTCTTGAATTCCGGGCGGATGTCGTTCGGCACGGATTTCATTTTATCCAACGCTTTCTGGACATCGGGACGGATAACGACATACTTGGTCATCATCTCCTTGGCACGCGCATAGTCGCCGGTGGCCTCGATCGTCAGGAATTCGCGGTCGAGATCTGTGACGGCGGCCTTGATTTTTTTGAAATCCACCGCGAACGTACCATCGCCGTGCGACACGAAACCGCCCTTGTCGAGAAGATAATTCACCTGGATCGCCATGCCGCGCGCGTGCGAATCGGTCAGGCCGAAGTGCAGGGTGCGGAAGGCCGACGCCAGGAAGGTCGTGTACAGCTTGCGCTCCGCCGCCTCGCCCTGCCCCAGGGTGCCGGCCAGTTGGCCCTTGTCCATCATGTAGGCGAGCACGTACAGGCCGGTGATGTCGGCCTTGGCTTCCTCGATGGTCGAATAGGCTTCCTTCAGGTCCTGGCGCGGCGTCGATTCCTTGCCGTCGACCTTGGTGACGTGCGGCCCCAGGCCGTGCGTGATTTCGTGCGCGAGGATGTGCGTGAAGAACGAGTCGAAATCGACATCCTTCTCGTCGGCCGGCTTGAGCACCAGCTTGGAGATCGGCGTCAACGTCGATTTGAACTTGGCTTGCTGCACGTTCTTGAGCATCACGCGCTTGGAGCCGCGCTGGCTGATGATGCGCTCGTCGTTGGGCAGGTTGTAGGCGGCCGTCTGCACGCCCATGTTGCCGTCGCCGGCGCCGTACACCTGGTTGACCACCACCATCGGCGCGATGGCGCCGACCTTGGGATTACGGTACTGCGCGTCGAGCGGCAGATTATCCTCCAGCTCCTGCATGTGCTTGGCGAAGAAGTCGAGCTTTTGCGTCTCCTTCTGGTCGCGGATATTGACGTAAGCCTCGAACGCGGCCTTGTAGCCGAACAGCTCGTCGTTATAGGTCTCGTACGGGCCGATGGTGACATCGACCGGCGCATCCAAGTCCATCCAGGCGAAGTCGGAGGCGAGGTAATCATTGCTCAGGAAAGCGTCGGCGCGCAGCTCGAGGAACTTCTTCAGCGACGCGTTGTCGGTCTCGGCGGCGGCTTGCTTGAGCAGGGCTGCGGCCTGCTGCAGTTCGGCCTTGTACTCGTCCGAGTATTTGACGGTGGTGAACTGGCCGTCGGCATTGCGGCGTATCGTCGTGAAGAACCACTGCGCCTGTTCCTTGTCGATGGCCGGCAAGGCGTTCATCCAGGTTTCCAGCTGCGCCTTGCTGGCGTCGGCCGGATAGAAGTTGCCCCCCTCGGGCTTCTTGGCCGGAATCTTGATGCCGTCGATCTCGGCCGGCAGGAAGGATTCGTGGCTGTCGAGGATAGACCACGGCCCCTTGTTAAGCCAGAAGTAGCTCAGACGCGCCTGGCCCAGCGGCGTCTTGTCCTTCTTCAGCGCGGCCCACAGCGCCTCGTTGCCGGACCAGCGCTGGCGCAGTTGCAGCACGTCGATGATCTTGGCCGCTTCGATCAGTTTGACGATGGCCTTTTTGTCGCCGGCGGAGAGTTTGCTGGTGTCGGCGGTCAGCGCGATCGGCGCGTACCGCTTGCTCATTTTGTTCAAGTCGGCCACGTCGGCTGGCGCGGCGTAGGCGGCGGCGCAGGCGAGCGCCAACGCCAATGGGAGCAGGATTTTTTTCATTCGAACCTCGGGTGGAGTGAGGGTCACATTGTAATCCAGCCGGGCAGCTGGCCGCGCTACTTCGAGGCCTTGTCGGCGGCGGCGGACGTCGACGCCCCGACCGCGCCGGCCACCCGCGTGGCGCGCATCGCCCGCCCGTCCTGATGCAGCACCAGCGCCGCCGCCGCGCCGTCGGCGTCGGGCTCGAACTGCAGTTCGGCGGCCACCACATCCCAGGCGAAGCGTCCGGCCTTGCCCGGCACCGGAAACACCGGCAGCAGCGGCTGTTGGTCCAGACGAGCCCACAACTGCCCGTCGATCGCGCGCACGTCGAAGTCCAGCTTGGGCGCACCGTCGCCGCCGGTCAGATAATGTCCCGTGTAGCGTTGCGCCGTGAGGGCGGCGTCGGTGGCGACGGCCGGCGACGGCTCGTCCGTGCGGCGCGCGGGGATCTCGCCGCCGTGCTGGCGCAGCACCATGCTTGCCACTTTGCCGTTCTCGCGTCCGAAGGCGAACTCGGCGCCAAATTGCGGCAACGTGAAAACGTCCGGCGCCGCCGGCGTCATCGCGGTATAGGGCTGCCCCGTCATGCGGCCGTACAGCTTGCCGTCCTGGACCACGAAGGTGAAGGCGATCCTGGCATCGGCGCGGAACACGCCGGCGTATTGCGGCAGCGCCGCCGCGTCCAGCGCGATACTGGTGTCGCCGACCTTGTAGCGCGCGGCCAGCACGTTGGCGCCGAAGGAATCGGCCTGCGCCTCGGCGTTGCTGACCATGACGATCGCCGCCTGCCCGACATCAGGCATCATCAGCAACTGGGTGCGAAAACCGCCGGTGCCGCCGCTGTGAAAATAAGTGCGCCGCTCCGGCGGGCCGCGCATGATCAGCGCGTAGCCGATCTGCGCGCCGTTCATCGACCCCAGTGGCTGCAGCACCCGCTCGGCGGCGGCGCCCAGCGGCCCACCGCGCCCCGCCATCAAAGCGCGGCCGAACGTCAGCATATCCGGCGCCGTGGAGCGCAGCGAGCCGGCGCCGGCGAAGGCGTCGAAGTCCCACAGCGAGGCGGCCTTGTCACCGCTGAACGGCGGGGCCATGCGCCCCAACCCGTCCGCCTTCCGTTCCGGCAGATGCTGGAAAGTGCTGGCCATGCCCAACGGCGTGGCGATGCGATCGATGACCAGCTTTTCCCACGTGCGACCATAGCGCAGCGACAGCACTTCGCCCAACACGGCGAAGCCGAAATTGCTGTACTCGGCCTCGCACGGCGCCCGCTTTGGCTTGAGCGCCGACAGCTCGGCCAGCATCATCGTGCGGGTATAGCCGGGATAGGGATTGGCCGCGTTCAGATCGGGGAAATTGGCGGGCATCCTCGGCAGGCAGGAAGTGTGCGTGACCAGCTGGCGCAGCGTGATCGCCGCCACTTCCGGCTTCAGTTTGAGCGCGCGGGCCTGCGCCGCGCCCAGCGACGCTGGCAGCAGTTTGCCGAGCGTATCGTCGAGTGCCAGATCCCCGCGTTCAACCGCCTGCGCCAGCAGCAGGCCGGTGAACACCTTGGAGATCGAACCTATTTCAAACAATTGGAACGCGCCGTCCGGCTGGCGCTCGGCGGCCCCGCCGACGGCGGCGCGGCGCACCTCGGCGTAGAACCTCTTATCGTCGTGCCACAGCCCCACGGCGGCCGCGCCGGGACGCCCGCCCAGCACCGAGCGCGCGACGGCTTCGGGCTCGCTCTCCATGCTCAAAGGCGCCGAAGCGGCAAGTGCGCACATCGGCACGCAAAAAACCAGCAGACCAACCAAGGTTTTGAACACGGAGGCTCCCCTATCAAGTGAAGCCGCAGCATACGCTTTTTACAATGTCAAAATACTCACGGATTGTCACTACCAGGCCCGGTACACCTGCCCCGTTTGCGCGCCATCGACACTGCGCGCATACGCCAGCGCGGCGCGCTTGCCGGCGATCGGTTCGAAGCCGATAAACAAGGGGCCGAACACCGGCATCGACTCCTCCAGCACCGTCGGGCTGACGACGTTGATGCGCAGCCCGCGCGGCAGCTCGATCGCCGCGCCGCGCACGAAGCCCACCACGGCCGCATTGGCCGTGCTGGCCGCCACCGCGCCGCGTATCGGATGATCGGTATCGACGCCGCTGGTGAGCGTGATCGAGCCGCCGTCGTTCAGATAGTCGCGCGCCACCAGCGCCACGTTCACCTGCCCCATCAACTTGCTGTTCAGGCCCACGTGGAAATGCTCCGGCGTGAGCTCGTCGAACGGCCCGACGTGCAGCGCGCCGGCGGCCACCACCACCGCGTCTACCTTGCCGACCCGCGCGAACACCGCCCGCACCTGGCCGATGTCCGCGATATCGGCCTGATATCGGCCGCTGCGCGTACCCACGCCGACGATGTCATGCCGTTGTCCCAGTTGTTCGACGACGGCGGAACCGATGGTGCCCGCCGCACCAATCACGATCACTTTCATGGCAGCCCCTTTACCAGGCACGATAGACTTGGCCGGTCTGGGCGCCATCGACGCTGCGCGCGTACGACAGCGCCACGCGCTTGCCTGCCGCGGGTTCGAAACCGATGAAGAACGGGCCATAGCTGCCCATCGATTCCTCCAGCACCGTGGGGCTGACGGCGTTGATGCGCAGACCGCGCGGCAACTCGATGGCTGCGGCGCGCACGAAGCCTTCCACCGCCGCGTTGACCATCGTCGCGCTGGCGCCGTTGCGGATCGGCTGCTCGGCCACGATACCGCTGGTGAGCGTGATCGAACCGCCGTCGTTCAAATATTCGCGCGCCACCAGCGCCACATTCACCTGCCCCATCAACTTGCTGTCCAGGCCCACGTGGAACTGCTCCGGCGTGAAGTCGGCCAGCGGGCCGAAATGCAGCGAGCCGGCGGCCACCACCACCGCGTCGACCTTGCCGATTTGTTCGAACGCCGCCCGCACCCGGGCGATGTCGGTGAAGTCGGCCCGATACTGGCCGCTGCCCGCGCCCACCGTCACGATCTGGTGACGCTTGCCCAATTCCTCCACCACCGATTTGCCCACCGTGCCCGAGGCACCGATAACGACGACTTTCATGATCCACTCCTTGTCTGGTTAAGTGCAACCAGTATCGCGGCGATCGCGCCATGAATAAATGAGCTAAGATTAAGTTCATTACAAACGGATGGTTAGCAATCATGGACAAGCTGCGCAGCATGGAGATTTTTGTCGCGGTGGTCGACGCCGGCAATTTCACGGCCGCCGCCGACAACTTCAAGATCTCCCCCGTCATGGTCGGCAAGCACATCGCGCAGCTGGAAGCGACGCTCGGCGCGCGCCTGCTGACCCGGACGACACGCCGCCAAAGCCTGACCGAGATCGGCGCACAGTACGTCGAGCGATGCCGGGCCATCCTGGCGCAGATCGCCGCCGCCGAAACCGGCGCCGAAGCGATGCGCAGCGTGCCGCGCGGACGGCTCAAGGTCACCGCGCCGGTGTCCTTCGGCACCGAATGGATCGCGCCGGCGATGACGGACTACCTGCGCCGGCATCCCGAGGTGAGTCTGGATTTGAGTTTGAGCGACCGCACGGTCGATCTGGTGGAGGAAGGATATGACGCCGCGATCCGCATCGGCCGGCTGGAGGATTCGACGATGGTGGCGCGGCCGCTGTTCGACTACGCGATGGCGATTTGCGCCAGTCCCGCGTACCTGGAAAAGCACGGAACGCCGCAAACGCCGGACGACCTTGCGCGGCACGAGTGCCTGGATTTCATGGCGTGGTCGCTCAATATGCGCTGGCGCCTGCAGGGGCAAACAGCCAACCGCAACATCGAGGCCAGCCGCTTCCGCGCCAACAACGGCCAGGCCTTGCGCATGGCCGCGCTACAGGATTTTGGATTGGTGATGCAGGCGGAGGTGCTGCTGGCGCAGGACATCGCCGCCGGCCGGCTGGTGCCGGTGCTGTGCGACTACATGCCGACAGCGCGTCCGATGAACCTGGTCTACCCGCGCGACAGGCAAGCCACGCCGAAGCTGACGACGTTCATCGACTTCATCGTCGAAAGATTCGGCCCAACCTGGACCCCGGCCACCACACAAAAAAATCCAACGGAAACACGTAGGGCGGATTAGGCGGAACGCCGTAATCGGCCATGCAAGAGTCGCCGACGGCGCATGCATGGCCGATTACGCGGTTCCCGCTAATCCGCCCTACGTGTCTCCGTGATTCCCAAACGCTCAGGACCAGCGGCGCACCGCCGCTGGCCTCATCGCGTAACCGTAAAAACTTAATTGGCCACCGCCGCCAGCCGCTCCGACGGCTGCCAGCCCGCGCCCAGCGCGCGCGCCACCGACACGGCCGCCAGCAAACGCTGCGTATTGATCTGCACCGCCGCCCGATCGGCCGTCAGCGCGCTGCGCTGCGCATCCGTCACATCCAGATAGGTCGACACGCCACGCTCGTAGCGGGCACGCGCCACCAGATACCCGCGCGCCGCCGCCACCTGCGATGCCGACTGCGCCTCGCCCTGCAACTGGCGCTGCTGCACATCCGACAGCGCATCCTCCACCTCGCGCAAGGCCGTCAGCAGCGTGGTCTGGTGATTGGCCAGCGCCTCCTCGTAGCGCGCCTTGGCGATCGCCAGATTGGCCTTGTTGCGGCCACCGTCGAAGATCGGCAGCGACAGCGCAAGCGGGCCGGCGCTGAACTGGCGCGCACTGCCCTCGCCCAGCTTGCGCAGGCTCTCCGACGCGTAACCGAAATTGCCGGTCAATGTCAGCGTCGGATAGAACGCGCCTTCGGCCACGCCGATCTGCGCGTTGGCCGCGCGCAGGTTCGCCACGCTGCCCGCCAGGTCCGGACGCTGCGCCAGCAGGCTGGCCGGCAGGCCGACCGGAATCGCCGGCGGCTGCGGCAGCACGGCCGGATTCGTGTTGGCCGCCGTCAGCATCGCCGACGGCGAAGCGCCGACCAGGGTCGCCAGGCTATGTTCCAGCAGGTTGCGCTGACGCTGCACTTCCTGCAGATCGGATTTGGCGTTCGCATACTCGATGCGCGCGCGCGATACATCCAGCTCGTTCGACAGGCCGGCGTCGAAGCGGGCCGTCACCAGTTCCTCGCTCTCGCGGCGCGTATCGAGCGCGCCCTTCAGGATCGCGATCTCGGCATCCAGGCCGCGCAACTGCCAGTAGGTCGTCGCCAGCTGCGACGACAGCACCAGCAGCACGCCGTCGCGGTCCGCCTCGGCCACCAGCGCCTGCGCGTCCGACGCCTCCACCAGGCGGCGCACGCGGCCCAGCAGATCGAGCTCGTACGACATCGACGCGCCGACCGTGTAATTGTTACCCTTGATCGAACGGCCGCCCAGCGCCAGCCCCTGCGATGTCTCCGCCGAGGTGCGCGAGTTGGCCACCGAGGTGTTCACGCTCAGCGACGGCTGCTGGCTGGCGCGGCTCACGCCGGCCTGCTCCAGCGCCTGCACCAACCGCTGCGCGGCCGCCTTCACGCTCGGGTTGTCGCGCAGCGCGGTTTGTTCCAGACCGTTCAAGGTCTCGTCGTTGAACACCGTCCACCACTGCGCCGGCAGATGCGCCTCGCTGGCGCCGGCCTGCGGCAGATGGCGGAACGACGCGTCCGCGACGTTTTTCGGTGCGGTGAAATCGCTGCCGACGGTGGCGCAGCCGCTGACAGCCAACGTGACGGAGACAGCGAGCGTCAGGCGCTTCAAAGCTGAATTGAACATGGTGTTACCTCACAAATTAGTTAGTGTTAGCGCGCGCATCGATTTAGTGCGCACCGCCGCCGCCACCGCCCGAAGGGGCTTTGACTTTATCCGAGAACCACAGCACGCCGATGCAGGCGAACAGCACCATCGCCACCAGGAAGAAACCGTCGTTGTAGGCCATCACAAAGGACTCCCGCCGCACGATGCCGTCGACCGCCTTGAGGGCCATGTCGGACGCCGTGCTGGGGTCCATGCCCTGGCCGATGAACGATTGCGTCAACGCCGCCAGACGCTCCTGCGTGGCCAACGCGAAGTTGGTCACCGACTCGCCGATGCGCTGCGAATGGAAATGCTCGCGCGTCGTCAGCGCCGTCGCCAGCAGGGCGATACCGATCGAGCCACCCAGGTTGCGGGTCATGTTGATCAGGCTCGATGCCGACGGCATGTCTTTCGGCTGGATGCCGTTCATGGCGAAGTTCGACAGGGTCAACATCACGAAAGGCTGGCCCAGCGCCCGCACCACCTGCGACCACAGTAACTGGTCGTAGCCGGTGGTGGCGTCCATATAGGCGTTCATCAGGCACGAGCCGCCGAACAGCAGCAGCCCGAAACTGCACAGGATGCGGTTGTCGATCTTGGACGACAGCTTGGCCACGAACGGCATGATGAACAGCTGCGGCAGTCCTGACCACATGATCACTTCACCGATCTGCATCGGCGAGTAGCCGGCTATCTGCCCCAGGTACAGCGGCAGCAGGAACGACGAACCGTACAAGCCCATGCCCATCGCCATCGACAGCGCGGTGGCGGCGGCGAAATTGCGCTTGCCGTACAGCCCCAGGTTGACGAAGGGCTGCGGGCGCAGCGCGCTGTTGACCACCCAGCCAAGCAGGCCGACGATGGACATCGCCGCGAAGGTGATGATGAAGGACGAATCGAACCAGTCCTTGCTATTGCCCTCTTCCAGGAAGATCGTCAGGCTGCCCAGGCCCACGGCCATGAAGACGATGCCCAGCCAGTCGGCGGTCAGCAACAGCGACGGTTGCGACTTTTCCTTTTCCAGTCCCAGCCCGATACCGGCGATCAGCAGCAGGCCGGGCACCCAGTTGATGAAGAAGATCGACGGCCAGCCGTAGATTTCGCTCAGATAGCCGCCCAGGGTCGGGCCCATCGACGGCGCCAGGGTTGCGGTCAGGCCGAAGATGGCCATGCCGGTGGCGCGCTTCGATGGCGGCAGCAGCGTCATCACGATGGTCATCGCCATCGGGATCAGCGCGCCGCCGGTGAAGCCCTGCAGCATGCGGAAGGCGATCATGCTCTCGAGGTTCCACGCGAAGCCGCACAAGGTGGAGAACACCAGGAACAGCGCGGTGGTGCCGATCATGTAATTGCGCAGGCCGAAAACGCGCGTCAGCAGGCCGGTCATCGGGATGATGATGATCTCCGCCACCAGGTAGGCGGTGGCGATCCACGAGCCCTCTTCCTGCGTGGCCGACAGCGCGCCGAGAATATCCTTGAGCGAAGAATTGGTGATCTGGATGTCGAGCACCGCCATGAAGGCGCCCATCATGCCGGCGGCGACGGCCATCCAGGTGCGGGCGGAGACCTTCTCGCTCGGCATGACCGGTGCTTGTGGAGGGGCGAGCGGCTTCCCGCCGCCCGGCGTATCGATCGTGGTGCTGGCCATGGAGTGGCTCCTTAGTGCGCCGCGACTTTGGACGGTGCCGCGGCATGCGCCTTGGCGTCATCCTTCTGCTTCAACGACACTTCGGCGATCGCCGACATGCCCGGCACCAGGCGGCCGTTCAAGGCCTTGATGTCCTCCGGCTTGAACACGATCTTGACCGGCACGCGCTGGACGATCTTGGTGAAGTTACCGGTCGCGTTATCGGCCGGCAGCAGCGCGAACTGCGCACCCGACGCCGGCGCGAAGCTCTCGACGGTGCCGATCAATTCCTTGCCCGGCATCGCGTCGATGCTCACCGTGACTTCCTGGCCCTTTTGCAGTTCGGCCAACTGGGTTTCCTTGAAGTTCGCGGTCAGCCACACGTTGTCCTGCACGATGGCGGCGATCTGCTGGCCCGGCTGCAGGCGCTGGCCCACCTCGATCGTGCGCTTGCCGATACGGCCGCCGACCGGCGCCAGGATCCGGTTGTACGCCAGCTGCTGCTGCGCGTCCTTGAGCTGCACGCGCAGCACGTCCACCTGCGCCTTGAGCACGTCGCGCGCCGAACGGGCGGCCGCGATCTGCGCCTTGGCGGCCGAAGCGCTGTCCTTGCGGGCTGCCAGGTCGGCGATGGCGCTGGCGCGGCCGGCGACGGCGGTGTCCAGTTCCGATTTCGAGACGGCCTTCATCTGGCTGTTATACAGCTGGCCGTAACGCTCGGCGTCCTGGTTGGCGCGCACCAACTGGGCCTGCGACTGCGCCACCTGCGCGGCCGAGGCGCTGGCCTGGGCCTGGGTCTGGACGATCTGCGCCTCGGACTGCACCACCTGCTGCTCGGCGCTGGCGATCTGCGCCCGGATCTGCTCCACTCGCACGCCCTGGTCGAACGGATCGAGTTCGGCGATCACGTCGCCCTCGCGCACAATCTGGTTATCGTCGATCAGCACCTTGGTGACCACGCCGGAAATGCGCGACGACACCGGCGTGACGTGGCCGGCCACGTAGGCGTTTTCCGTCTCGACGAAGTAATGACTGCGGTACCACATGCGTCCGCCGGCGGCCAGGGCGGCGATGGCGATCAGGCCGGCGATGACCAGCACCTTGCGGTTCGGCTTGGCCGGGCCGGCAGGCGCGGCGGCTGCGGGAGCGCCGGCGGCCTGTGCTGGTGGCACGGCGCTGAGCACTTTTTGTTGTTCTTGTGGATTGGACATGTGTTGCTCCGCGAAAATGAAATGGAATAAGGTCATTATTCGCCTGTTCAATTCCAAAGTCAAGAAATGAAACGATTGCATTTCATTTTTGTTTGGACTAGCATGGCCGCATTCGTTATCATTAGCCGCCATGAAAATTTCCGACCTACAAACCACCGCGACCACCGCGCCAGAGGAGCTGGACTGCCCCGACGAGGCCGTGGCCGATCCCACCTCGCCCTGCTTCGGCAAGGCCGCCGGCCGCCCGCGCGCGGCCGACAAGGAAGCGCGCCATCTCGCGCTGTTGCACACGGCGAAGCAGTTGTTCCTGGAAAAGGGTTATAGCAAGGTCAGTCTTGAAATGATCGCCCGCGAAGCCCATGTGGCGGTACGGACGATCTACGTCAAGTTCGGCGGCAAGGCCGGGCTGTTGAGCGCCATCATCAGCGAGGGCCGGGCGCACTTCTTTGCCGATATGGCCAGCATGGAAACGGACCCGCGTCCGCTGGAGGAGATTCTCGGCGACTTCTCGCTGCGCTTCCTGGAGTTGGTGTCGTTGCCGTCGTTCGTCAGCCTGCACCGCATGGTGGTGGCCGAGGCGCTCAGCACGCCGGAGCTGGCGGACACGTTCTATCAGGCCGGGCCGCGACAATCGCGTGAACAATTGAAGCGCCTGTTCGTGCGGCCGGAAATCCGTGCCCGGCTGCGGCCGGAGCTGGGTTTGGAAATGCTGGCGGTGCACCTGACCAACTGCCTGCTCGGCGACCACATGACGCGCCTGCTGTATCCGAACCAGGTGCCGCCGACCACGGATGAGTTGCGCCAGCGCGCGGCGGAGGGGCTCGATCTGTTCCTGCGCAGCGTGCTACGTTAGAAGCTGTGCAACTTTGCAGTTTGTTCTATACTTGATTTTTAAATTGGAGCGTACATGAGCAAATTGAATCGACTGGACTGGAGCAAACAAGTAACACTCATGAATGAGCGCATCAAGAGTTTCCAGGCCAATCCTGGGCAGGAGCAGCTGGACGCCGTGATCCAGGAATTGAAGGCCTACGCCGAAGCCGCGCGCACGGGCGGCATCGAAATCCCGACCCGCTTCACGGTCAATTAAGCCAAGACACGGGACGGCTGAAAAACGCGGAAACACGTAGGGCGGATTAGCACAGCGTAATCCGCCAGGTTCCGTCGACACCGGATGATCGATTACGCGGCGGCGGCAATCGCCTTCCGCGCCCAGACAAGCATCTGCTCCGAATCGTCCATCAAAAACTCCGGCGCCGTATAAAACTTGCGCACCAGGACAACTCCCTTTTTGGTCGAATAAGAAAACGGCTCCGCCCCGTGTTCCTCGAACTCGGCGCGGGTCGCATCACCGGCGCGCAGATACAGCGTGCTACCCATCACCCAAGCGAACTGCTTACCGCGCCAGCTAAACGCGCGCCCACCGAAAAACACTGCATCGGACACGCCTCCCAAAGGCGCGAACTGCTCGCGCATGTGGGCGACGAATTCGGCGCTCGCCGCCATTCCTTATTTGCGCGACATCGCCACCAGCGCGTCCAGCACCTGCAAGGTGGCCTGGTTTAGCTGCTGGCGCGGAATCTGACCTGGGTTGCTGCTATCGACCATGGTCGGATTGGTCAGATAACGGCCATTGACGATCAAGGTCGGGGTGCTGTTGACCTCATACGTGGCGGCCACGCGACCGGCGTTTTTCAAACGGGTGATGATCGCGAACGAGTTATACACGGCCAAAAACTTCTGCTTGTCGATACCGTTCTTGACGGCCCAATTGATGTTGTCATCGTCGCTCTTCAAACGCTGGCGCTCGACGTGCCAGGTGCTTAGCACTTTGGCGTGCATCGACTCTTCCAGCTTCATCGCCTCCAGGGTCAGGAACAGATGCGCCTCCGGATCGTTGGCGCCCGTCAGCGGCAGGTGGATGCGGCGGAACACGATGTTGTCGCCTTGCTTCTTGACCCACTCGTTCATGGCCGGTTCCAGCGCGTAGCACGCCGGGCAGTGGTACATGAAGAACTCAATGACCTCGACTTTTTTGCCTTCGGCCTGCACCGGCTGCGGCGCCTTCAGGGTGGTGTACTCGGCGCCGTTCTTCGGCGCGGTAGGAGAGGCAAAGGCGGCACCGGCCATCAGGGCGGCTGCGGCGAAAACGAATTTCAAGCGAAACATGGTTATCCTTTAAAAAAATCTGCAATGGGAATATACCAGCTTCCCGCGCCGCGCGGCGACCATGGCCGCCCAAAACCGCCCTCGGCTACAATTGCTAACAACTGATACCGATCGCGCCACCCGGAACCCCGATGAAAATGACACCGCTCGCCCTTGCCGCACTGACCTTGTCGCTGGCCGCTTCGGGCCCCGCCCATGCCGCCGCGCTCTCCCCCACCGAGCAAAAAATCATCGCCGCGGTCAAAGCCCACGCGCCCCAAGGCCTGCAACTGTTGGAGCGTTCGGTCAACATCAACAGCGGCACGATGAACCACGAAGGCGTGCGCGAGGTGGGCAAGCTGTTTCGCGAGCAGTTCGACCAACTGGGCTTTGCCACGCGCTGGATCGAGATGCCGCCGGCCGTGCGGCGTGCCGGCCACCTGGTCGCCACGCGCGAGGGCAAACGGGGCAAACGCCTGCTGCTGATCGGCCATCTCGACACGGTGTTCGAAAAAGACAGCCCGGTGCAGCTGTGGAAGCGCGAAGGAGACCGCGTGCGCGGCCAGGGCGTCAACGACATGAAGGGCGGCGACGTCGTCATCATCGAAGCGCTGCGGGCGCTGCACAAGGTCGGCGCGCTGGATGACACCACCATCACCGTCATGTTCACCGGCGACGAAGAGGACGCGGGCGAGCCGATCGACGTCTCGCGCGCGGATATGGTGGCCGCCGCCAAACGCAGCGACCTCGCGCTCGCCTTCGAGGGCACGGTGCGCGACAAGGACGGCAAGGACACCGGCACCATCGGCCGCCGCGCGTCGTCGTCGTGGGAGCTGGAAGTCAAGGGCAAGCAAGGCCACACCAGCGGCATCTTCAGCGAGAAAGCCGGCTACGGCGCGGTGTACGAGGCCGCGCGCATCCTCGACGGCTTCCGCCAGCAGGTGATCGAGCCGGATCTGACCTTCAGCCCGGGCTTGATATTGGGCGGCACCGATGTCGACGTCGATGCCATCGGCGACAAAGGCCAGGCCGCCGGCAAGACCAACGTTATCTCCCGCATCGCCACGGTCAAGGGCGACCTGCGCTACCTGAGCTACGAGCAGCGCGACCGCGCGCGCGCCAAGATGCGCACCATCGTCGGCCAGAACCTGCCGGGCACCAGCGCCAGCATCGTCTTCCACGACGTCTATCCGCCGATGGCGCCGACCGCCGGCAACATCGCCATCCTCAAAACGTATTCGCAGGCCAGCGTCGACGCCGGCCTGGGCGAGATTCCCGCGCTGCCGCCGGGCCAGCGCGGCGCCGGCGACATCCAGTTCATCGCGCCGCTGATCGACAGCCTCGATGGACTGGGCGTGACCGGCAACGGCGCCCACTCGCCGGATGAGGATCTGGAGATCGCTTCGGTCGAACGCGCGACCATCCGCACCGCGATCCTGCTCTACCGGCTGACGCGATGACCTCTCATCTAAAACTCGTCTAAAACACGTAGGGCGGATTAGCGCAGCGTAATCCGCCAATGCATGCGTCTCGACGGCTCATAGATCGGCGGATTACGGCGTTACGCCTAATCCGCCCTACGTGACTCCTATGGATGCCCCGGCCGCGGTTCCAGCCCGGCGATATCCTTCATCAGCGCGATGAGGCGCTTCGCGCCAAGCCCCAGCGGCCGGTCGTTAAGCCACACCACATCCACCCACAACCGCAGCTGATTGCTCATGGTGGCGAAGTCGATGCCAATCAACGCCCCATCCTCCATCAACGGCGTCACCAGCCGCCTGGGCAGAAAAGCCCACCCCAGCCCCGCCTGCACCATGCCCAACATGGCCAGATGACTATCGGTGCGCCAAAGCTTGCGCGACACCAGCACCCGCATGTCCTCATCGTGCGCGTCGCGGCTGACGATCGCGATCTGACGGATGTCGACCAGATCCTCCAGCCGGAAATGCCCATTACGCTCGCGCGCCAACGGATGGCGCGGCGAGATCACCGCCACCAGCACCTCGCTGCCCAGCTCCTGGAAGCTCTCATGTTCATCGACCTGCGGACGCTCATAGAGCAACGCCAATTGCGCCGAGCTGTCGTGCAGCATGCGCCGCGCGTCGGCCTGCGGCGCCGACAGCACCTCCACTTCCAGCGACGGGAATTCATCGGCCAAGCGCGCCAACGGATCGCCCCACGCGGCCGACAGCAACTCCGGCGCGATGACCAGGGTCAGGCGCCGCTCCAGCCCCTGATGCAGCGACAGCGCGTGCGCCTGCAACCGCCGCAATTGCCCGGCCATCTGCCGCGCCTCCGCCTCCAGCGCGCGCGCCATCTCGGTCGGCCGCACATCGCGCGAAGTGCGCTCGAATAACTGCAGATCGAGTTCGGCCTCCAGATGCGCGATCGCCATGCTGACGGCGGACGGCACCCTTCCCAGCGCCCTAGCGGCGGCCGAAAATGACCCGTGATCGATCACGGCAAGGAAGATCAAAACGTTATCACTGGAAAAGGCCATACGCCATGCTGTCAGAAAAACTGATAGCTGTCGACTTTTTCAATCAGAAATACTCAAGTACCATGCAGGCAATAGTTTTAGAGGAAATATTATGCAAGGTTTGAAACGAAAAGTTGTCTATGTCTCACTGTTCGAGTTGTTCGCCGTGGCGCTCACCAGCAGCTTCCTGATGCTGCTGGCCGGGCATGACGCGACCCACTCCGGCGTCGCCGCCATCGCCTCATCCACCGTCGCGGTGGTGTGGAACTTCATCTACAACGGCCTGTTCGAAGCGTGGGAAGCGCGCCAGGCCACGCGCGGACGCAGCGTCGCGCGCCGGGTCGCACACGCCGTGGGTTTCGAAGGTGGCCTGGTGGTGATACTGGTGCCGTTGTTTGCCTGGTGGCTCAACATCACGCTGTGGGAGGCGCTGGTGCTGGACGTGGGCCTGGTGGTGTTCTTTATGATCTACACCTTCCTTTTCAGTCTGGCCTTCGACCGGGTGTTCGGCCTGCCCGCTTCGGCGCAAGCGCTGGGCTGACACTAGATACTGCCGACATTACTTTTTATTGTGATGCTGCAAGTATCGCGCCGCACTACGGGCTCATCATGAATAGATAGACGCAACAGGCTGCCAACTATCTATTCAGGAGAAAAAGTGGAAGAGCCAATCGACATACTTTTGCTAAGCCTTGCTAATTTGATCATCCTGATCATCCTCGTTGCCAAAACCGATGCGCAACTGAAGAAGATCAGAAGTATTGAATTATTCCTAGCCGAAATGTTCGTCAAGGCATCCGAAAAATCCAAGGAGCTAGGCGATATCTCGCCATCCTTACTTGAGCAAGTAAAAGCAGGCAATATCAATAAAGCTGGAGCTGGGTATTACAAAGTTCTACGACGTTTCCATACATGAAGCGCTCTTAGCAGTTCGAGACTTGAATTTCAAAATGCAGCCTTGTGCTGATGAGGAAGAGAACCTTCAAAAACGTCCCAGCCAGCACATTCAAGCTGACTATAAAAACAAAGGCGATTAGCGCCACCGCTGCCCCCGCCCCCCACTGCCCAAAGGTCGCCCCGGCTGGTATCGGAAGTTCCAGCGGCGAGCCTACAATCCCCGTCCTTGCAGCGTAGGCCTCGACCATGCGTTCGCCTATTCCCGCAGCACGAGGCTCCAAGAATTAGGGTTCCGGCGCAACATAAGATAAGAGCTAGGAGGAGAACTATCTGCCTAGCCACCCCGGTCCTTGTTGCAAATACAATATTGCTGCATCTACTCATCGAAAGCACTGAATCGCGATCGTGCGCGCTATATTTTCGCAACCAAGATACACCTCTAAATCTAGGACACACAATTAACGTTAATTATTTACACAATTGTGACTATTGGAGAGTATTTGAAAAAAATATATTGTCATAATTAGAGAGATGAAACAATGATTGGGAATAAGTAATTTACTCTTTAAACCTACTGGAACAAAAATGACAATGCCGTCTGCCGCCGTCGTATATGTTGGTAAGAAACACGTTAACCACAATCAGATAGTTAATGATCTAAGCATAAACAACATCACAAAAGAGATACAAATACAGTCCAACAAAACGTCGGACTGCGCCGAGAAAAAATTAATCGACGATTCATTAATTGGCATTAAATTAGTTATTATTTACATATATGAAGATACAAAAAACAATCCTTGTATTTGTTATCTCTTAGACGAAGCCGCCAAAAGAAAAATAAAAATTATTGGAATCTGGACAGAGGATGCAACGATATCACAGATAAGTAGTTGCATAGTAGATTTAGGCGATACCGTCACAAACTACCCTTGCAACCTTCAAGAAATAATTTTTTCCGATTCCACTCCTTGGGTAGACCCAAACGGTAGACCTTTTGAAAAAATCATTATTAAAAAACACATTTGCGGATAAAAATGCGAATTCATTCTTATGTAGTAGCACGGGACTTCGGATTTGCGCCAAATCCCTTTTATGATTATTGCACTTTAGCCACTTGCAAGCCAATAATTAGAAAATTTTCTGAGATTGGCGACATAATCGTCGGCACCAGGGCGGCGCCCCGACAATACGAACTGGTTTTCTTCATGGAAGTAAATGAAATACTTACTCTTCAAGAATATTGGGATGATACGAGATTTGAGAATAAACGACCAAATTTGTATTCTGGCAGAAAGCAGGCATTTGGCGATAATATCTACCATAAGGACATAGATCAAAAATGGATCCAAGAGGATTCCCATCATACCGACTATAGTGGCAACCAGATCAACGCCAATATTGAGACCGATACATCAGGAATAAATGTACTAATTTCGAATAATTTTTGCTATTGGGGGAAAAATAGTCCGTCGATTCCTCAGAACTTGTATTCACTAAAGAAAATAGGTCCAGGGCATAAGTCTGACTTTTCAGAAGTTTTTAAAGAATCTGTATTGACCTGGCTTAAAAGCCAGCCTAGAGGATTTCAGGGAAAACCGATAGATTGGAAATAGGTCCCGTAATGAATATTGATGAATATTGCGCGCGAATTAGACCACTCGACAAACTGAAAGATATCTCTTCGATAAAACTAGGACTATTTGGTGAAGTCGGCAGTATTTTGACTTCCGCAAAAAAACGAAGTCGCGAAGGTGAATCTTTTGACTATATTAGCAATATAACAGAAGAATTAGGCGATGCATTCTGGTATTTTTGTAGACTTCTTGACAGGCTCGGTATAAACTTCGGCGAAGTTATTCCAGACGAATATTGTGCGAGTCAGAGTTCTGGCCTTCTGGCGACTGACTTTCCTACAACACCTATTGCGCACGTGCCGGTCTTAAAGGAAGTCGATCTTGAGATGACGCTTCCCATGCTTGGCAACGCAACCGGAAAACTGCTCTACGCCGACATGAGCGACCTTACTGCTGCAAAAAATTTGTTTAAAGATTTTCTGCTTCATTTTTTTAACGTTTTGACGTCTACTCAAATCACTTTCTCCTCCATTCTCGTGGAGAATCTTAAAAAAAGTGAAGGGAGGTTTTTGTTACCTGTCTTTGATGAATTGCCTCGTTTTGACGATAAATTTGACATCGACGAACGCCTCCCGGATTATTTTGAGATAAAAATTATCGAGCGATCCAACGGAAAATCATACCTAAAATACAACGATGTTTTTATTGGGGACCCGTTGACAGACAATATTGCTACGCAAGATGGCTATCGATTTCATGATGTCTTTCACATGGCAAATGCGGCAATTTTACATTGGTCGCCGACCTTTAGGGCATTGCTTCGGCACAAAAGAAAAAGTGATCCAACCTTTGATGAAATTCAGGACGGAGGTCGTGCGATAGTGATTGAAGAAGGTTTAACCGCCTGGATATTTTCACACGCCAAAGAGGCTCGCTTTTTTGCAGACAGGGATCATGTTTCCTTTGACCTATTGAAACGAATTAAGCAATTTGTAAAAGGTTACGAAGTAGAATCTTGCCCCGTTTCCTTGTGGGAAAAATCGATAATCGATGGTTACAGGGTGTTCAGGCAATTGAATGAAAATAAATCGGGAATTGTCTTAGGCAACAGGAAAGATAGATCCATCGAGTATAGGAGGTAAAAATGAATTCACTGGATTTTGTGAATGCAGTGGCAGCGTTAAACATGAGGAATACGTTTAACCCTTATTCCGAGATTTGTAAGAAATTTGATGCAAAGAATGCAGATTCTCTACGCAAAAATGCACTGCACAAGTTAATGAAAAAAGCTGAAGCTAACGGAGTTGATTCTCTTTGGATAGGTAGAGATTTAGGGCACCGAGGTGGGAGACGTACGGGTTTAGCACTAACTGATGATGTAAATATTGAGCATCATGCGAGAAGATGGGGAGTTAGCATAACGCCAGCGACATTGGGTCCACCCATCGCGGAACGCACAGCGGCGGTAATTTGGAGCGTATTGAATAAAATATCGGAGGATATATTTTTATGGAATGTATTTCCGCTTCATCCATATGAACAAGACGATCCGTTCACAAATCGTTCTCATAACTCCGAAGAAAGACGGGTAGGAGAAGAAATTTTAGCTAAGCTAATTGAGGTAATTAGGCCACGTCGAATTATTGCAATAGGAAATGATGCAGCAACTTCTGCCAAAAAAGTAGGCCGAGAAATCGAGATAATAAAAATTCGTCATCCTAGTTATGGAGGCCAGAATATATTTCTTTCCCAGATACAATCTATCTACGGCGTTTCGCCAGCGGCTTGCCAAAAAGATCTCTTCCACCAAGACTTGGACTGATACCCAAATGAACGACTTAGGCTTTTGAACGTCTAGTCTAAGGGTTTTAACAGCTATTGTTTGAGTATCGAAACGTGGGAAGTCGCCGTCTTGCACTCATTAGCTAGACAGCCGCCTGCACCCAGAAGAATTGCAGCAATTCCCACGAATTTGACCGTCACTCTATTGTTATCTTCATACCATGCTAATGGTTAATGCAGCTAGGGCTCCTAAACCCGCTAGTAACATATAGGCGATTACTGCAAGAAGTGCACCTCCCTTACCGCCCAACGGCTCTCCGGTGGTGTGGTGCGTACGCGACGCCAAGAACCAAGCGCCAATGCCGGCCTGTATCACCAAACCGGCGACGACCAGCACCGCTATCGGCACGACGTTGCCGGAGAGACGGTTGAGCAGCGTGGCAGTGCCAAGCACCATCAATAAAATCAAACTAAAAATACAGGCATCGCGCCAGCTAAGGCGCGCGCGTTTGTACAGGAAAGCGGCCAGCTTGTTGATGCTCGTGTAGAGCGCGACCGACACCAGCAGCGGGACAATGGAAGGGAACGAAGACATGCGGAACCTGACGATAAAAAAAACCGGGAACGAGTCCCGGTTTTGTGATGATGCGATAACTTAGCGCTTGCGCGGCGGCGGCAGGTCGGTGCAGACGCCTTCGTACACTTCGGCGGCCATGCCGATCGACTCGCCCAGCGTCGGGTGCGGGTGGATCGTCTTGCCGATGTCGGTGCCGTCGCAGCCCATCTCGATCGCCAGGGCGATCTCGCCGATCATGTCTCCGGCGTGCGTGCCGACGATGGTGCCGCCGATGATGCGGTGCGTCTCAGCGTCGAACAGCAGCTTGGTGAAGCCTTCGGCGCGGCCGTTGGCCACGGCGCGGCCGCTGGCTGCCCAAGGGAAGTGGCCCTTCTCGACCTTGATGCCCTTGGCTTTCGCTTCGTCCTCGGTGATACCGGCCCATGCCACTTCCGGATCGGTGTAGGCCACCGATGGAATCACCTTTACGTCGAAGTGCGACTTCTGACCGGCTGCGGCTTCCGCCGCGACATGGCCTTCATGCACCGCCTTGTGCGCCAGCATAGGCTGGCCCACCAGGTCGCCGATGGCGAAGATGTTCGGCACGTTGGTGCGCATCTGGCTGTCGACCGGGATGAAACCACGATCGGTCACCACGACGCCAGCCTTGTCGGCGGCGATCTTCTTGCCGTTCGGGCTGCGGCCGACGGCGACCAGCACCAGATCGTAGACCTGCGGCGCTGGCGCGGTGGCGCCGGCTTCAGCGGCTTCGAACGTGACTTTGATCCCCTCCGGCAGCGCTTCAACGCCAACGGTCTTCGTCTTGGTCATGATGTTGTCGAAGCGCTTCTCGTTGAACTTCTGCCAAACCTTGACCGCATCGCGGTCGGCGCCCTGCATCAAGCCGTCCATCATTTCGACGACGTCGATGCGCGCGCCGAAGGTGGAGTACACGGTGGCCATTTCCAGGCCGATGATGCCGCCGCCGATAACCAGCATGCGTTTCGGGATCTGACGCAGTTCCAGCGCGCCCGTCGAATCGACGATGCGTGGATCTTCCGGCACGAACGGCAGCTTCACGACCGCCGAACCGGCGGCGATGATGGCCTGCTTGAACTGCACGACCTTTTTGCTGCCGTCGCCGGCGGTCACTTCGATGTGGTTAGCGCTCAGGAACTGGCCGACACCGGTGACGATTTGCGTCTTGCGGGCCTTGGCCATGCCGGCCAGACCGCCGGTCATGTTCTTGATGACGCCTTCCTTGTACTTGCGTACCTGGTCGATGTCGATGGTCGGCTTGGCGAAGGTGACGCCGGTGTTGGACATGTGCGCGGTTTCGTCGATCACCGATGCCACGTGCAGCAGCGCTTTCGACGGAATGCAACCGACGTTCAGGCACACGCCGCCCAGCGTTTCGTAACGCTCGACGATGACCGTGTTCAGGCCCAGATCGGCGGCGCGGAACGCGGCGGAGTAACCGCCAGGACCGCCACCCAGGACCATCATGTCGCAGTCGATGTCGACCTGGCCGGAATAGCTGCTACCGGCTGGCGCGGCGATCGGCGCGGCGGCTGCCGGAGCTGGCGCAGCGGCGGCAGGCGCGGGGGCCGCAGCGGCAGCAGGTGCTGCAGCGGCAGGCGCAGGAGCGGCCGCACCAGCGGCCTCCTCGACCACCAGCAGCAACACGCCTTCCTTGACCTTGTCGCCAACCTTGACTTTGACCTCCTTCACCACACCTGCGTGCGACGAAGGGACTTCCATGCTCGCCTTGTCCGATTCGACGGTCACCAGCGACTGATCGACCTTGATCGTGTCGCCAACCTTGACCATCACCTCGATCACTTCAACTTCTGCGAAGTCGCCGATGTTCGGCACTTTCACTTCTGTGGTCATAGTCGCTCCTTACAGCAGAATTTTGCGCATGTCGCCGAGCACTTCGCTCAGGTACACGGAGAAGCGAGCACCCATCGCGCCGTCGACCACGCGGTGGTCGTAGGACAGCGAGGTACCCATCATCAGGCGAGGCTGGAAGGCCTTGCCGTCCCACACCGGCTTGATCGACGCCTTGGACAAACCAAGGATCGCCACTTCCGGCGCGTTGACGATAGGCGTGAAGTGCGTGCCGCCGATGCCGCCCAGCGACGAGATGGTGAAGCTGGCGCCCTGCATGTCGGTCGGTTTCAGCTTGCCTTCGCGCGCTTGCAGCGACAGGTCGGTCATTTCCTTGGCGATCTGCGAGACCGATTTTTGGTCCGCGTTCTTGATCACCGGGACCACCAGGCCGTTCGGCGTATCGGCCGCGAAGCCGATGTTGTAGTACTGCTTGAGGATCAGGTTCTCGCCCTTCTCGTCGAGCGAGGCGTTAAACGACGGGAATTTCTTCAGCGCGGCGACCGATGCCTTGATGACGAAGGCCAGCATGGTCAACTTGGCCGCGTCCTTGTTCTTGGCGTTGGCGTTGTTGGTCTCGACGCGGAACGCTTCCAGATCGGTGATGTCGGCATCGTCGAACTGCGTGACGTGCGGGATCTGTACCCAGTTGCGGTGCAGGTTCGGGCCACTGATCTTCTTGATGCGCGACAGCGGCAGCAGTTCGGTCGGACCGAATTTGCTAAAGTCCAGCGACGGCCATGGCAGCACGCTGAAGTTGCCGCCACCACCAACACCGGAACCACCGCTGGCGGCGCCCGAAGGAGCTGCCACGGTACCGGCGATCACGCCCTTGACGTAGTTCTGTACGTCGATCTGGGTGATGCGGCCTTTAGGACCGGAGCCCGGCACCTTGAGCAGGTCGACACCCAGTTCGCGGGCGAACTTGCGGATCGACGGCGATGCGTGTGCCAGCTTGCCGGTTTGGACCGAGCCTTGCGAAGCTGCCGGAGCGGCGGCAGCGGGAGCGGCCGAAGGCGCTGGAGCTGCGGCGGCTGGCGCGGCGGCGGCCGCAGGTGCGGAAGCCGCAGCGGCAGGAGCGGCAGCGCCGCCGGTGGCTTCCACCACCAGCACGATCGAACCCATGGCGACCTTGTCGCCGACCTTGATCTTCACTTCCTTCACCACACCAGCGTGCGACGAAGGGATTTCCATACTGGCCTTGTCCGATTCGACGGTCAGCAGCGACTGATCGACCTTGATCGTGTCGCCGACTTTGACCATCACTTCGATGACTTCCACTTCCTTGAAGTCGCCGATGTCCGGCACTTTGACTTCGACCGGGCCGGCCGAAGCGGCTGGCGCGGCGGCCGGTGCGGGAGCCGGGGCAGCAACGGCGGCTGGCGCCGGCGCAGGAGCGGCAGCAGCCGGCGCGGCGGCCGCCGGAGCGGCTGCGGCTCCCTCGGCTTCCAACAGCAACAGCAGCGAACCCTCGGCGACCTTGTCGCCGACCTTGACCTTGATTTCCTTGACCACGCCGGCGGCGGACGAAGGAATCTCCATGCTGGCCTTATCCGATTCAACGGTGATCAGCGACTGATCGACCTTGATCGTATCGCCGACCTTGATCATCAACTCAATGATTTCAACTTCCTTGAAATCGCCGATATCCGGGACTTTAACTTCCACAATGCTCATAGCGTTTGCTCCGTATTCTATTTATTGGGTCACCGGATTTGGCTTGTTCGGATTCAGGCCGTACTTGACGACCGCTTCCTCAACCACCTTGACGTCGATCTTGCCTTCTTCGGCCAGCGATTTCAGCGCGGCGACCGTGATGTAGTAACGGTTCACCTCGAAGAACTCGCGCAGCGCGGCGCGGGTGTCCGAACGGCCGAAACCATCGGTGCCCAGCACGCGATAGGTGCGGTCTTTAGGAATGAAGGCGCGGATCTGTTCAGCAAAGGCGCGCATGTAGTCGGTCGTCGCAACGATAGGACCGGAGGTATCCTTCAGCAGCTGGGTCACGTAAGGAACACGGGCTTCCTTGGTCGGGTTGACCAGGTTCCAGCGCTCGGCGTCCTGGCCGTCGCGGGCCACCAGGGTCAGCGAAGGAGCGGACCACACGTCGGCGGCGATGTTCCAGTCGTTCTTCAGCAGTTCGGCGGCGAAGATCGATTCGCGCAGGATGGTGCCGGAGCCGATCAGCTGCACGCGCTGCTTGGCTTTCTCGTCGCCCTTCTGCAGCAGGTACATGCCCTTCAGGATGCCCTCTTCCTGGCCCGGCTTGATGCCTGGGTGCGGGTAGTTCTCGTTCATGATGGTGATGTAGTAGAACACGTCTTCCTGTTCTTCCACCATGCGGCGCATACCATCCTGGATGATCACGGCGACTTCGTGGCCGAAGGTCGGATCGTACGGCATGCAGTTCGGTACCGCTGCCGCGAACAGGTGGCTATGGCCGTCTTCGTGCTGCAGGCCTTCGCCGTTCAACGTCGTACGGCCGGCGGTACCGCCCATCAGGAAGCCGCGCGAACGCATGTCGGCCGCTGCCCACACCAGATCGCCGATACGCTGCATACCGAACATCGAGTAGTAGGTGTAGAACGGGATCATCACGCGGTTGTTGGTCGAGTACGACGTCGCCGCGGCGATCCACGAGCTCATACCACCGGCTTCGTTGATACCCTCTTGCAGGATCTGGCCGGCCTTGTCTTCGCGGTAGTACATGACCTGGTCTTTGTCGACCGGCTCGTACAACTGGCCTTGCTGGTTGAAGATACCCACTTGACGGAACAGGCCTTCCATACCGAAGGTGCGCGACTCGTCGACCAGGATCGGGACGATGCGCGAACCGACGCTAGGGTCTTTCAGCAGCGTGGTCAGGATACGCACGAAGGTCTGGGTGCTCGATACTTCACGGCCTTCGGCTGTCGCGTCCAGCACGTTCTGGAAGGCGCTCAGTGGCGGCACGGTCAGTTTTTCATCGGCTTGCTGGCGGCGTGCCGGCAGGTAGCCACCCAGCGCGGCGCGGCGCTCGTGCAGGTACTTGATTTCCGGCGCGTCGTCGGCAGGCTTGTAGAACGGGATGTCGGCCAGCTTGTCGTCCGGGATCGGAATCGAGTAGCGGTCGCGCATTTCGCGCACGGCTTCGTCGGTCAGCTTCTTGGTGTTGTGCGCGGTGTTGCGCGCTTCGCCGTGCTTGCCCATGCCGAAGCCCTTGATGGTTTTCACCAGCAGGACGGTCGGCTGACCTTTGTGCTCTTGCGCGACCTTGAAGGCGGCGTAGATCTTGTGCGGATCGTGGCCGCCACGGGTCAGGCGCCAGATGTCGTCGTCGGTCATGTTGGCGACCATCTCCAGCAGCTTCGGATGCTTGCCGAAGAAGTTCTTGCGCACGTAGGCGCCGTCCTTGGCCTTGTAGTTCTGGTATTCGCCGTCCAGCGTTTCCATCATCACCTTGCGCAGAATGCCGTCCTTGTCTTGCTTGAGCAGCGCGTCCCAACCCGGGCCCCAGATGACTTTGACGACGTTCCAGCCGGCGCCGCGGAAGTCCGCTTCCAGCTCTTGGATGATCTTGCCGTTGCCGCGCACCGGGCCGTCCAGGCGCTGCAGGTTGCAGTTGACGACGATGACCAGGTTGTCCAGCTTCTCGCGCGCGGCCATGCCGATCGCGCCCAGCGATTCCGGCTCGTCCATCTCGCCGTCGCCGCAGAAGGCCCAGACCTTGCGGTCGGTGGTGTCGGCGATCGAGCGCGCGTGCAGGTACTTCAGGAAGCGCGCCTGGTAGATCGCCATCAATGGGCCCAGGCCCATCGACACGGTCGGGAACTGCCAGAAGTCCGGCATCAGTTTAGGGTGCGGATACGACGACAGACCCTTGCCGTCGACTTCGCGACGGTAATGGGTCAGTTGTTCCTCGGTCAGGCGGCCTTCCAGGAACGCGCGGGCGTAGACGCCTGGCGACGAGTGGCCCTGGATGTACAGCAGGTCGCCGCCGTGGCTTTCGCTCGGCGCTTTCCAGAAGTGGTTGAAGCCGATGCCCAGCATGTTGGCCAGCGAGGCGAACGAGGACAGGTGGCCACCGAGGTCGCCGTCGACGCGGTTGGCCTTGACGACCATCGCCATGGCGTTCCAGCGCATCCACGAGCGCAGCTTCTCTTCGTATTCCAGGTTGCCCGGGCAGTGCACTTCCATGCTGGTCGGGATGGTGTTGACGTAGGCGGTATTGGCCGAGAACGGGATGTCCGAGCCGCTTTGGCGGGCCAGGTCGATCAGGCGTTCCATCAGGTAATGAGCACGTTCAGGCCCCTCTTGTTCCAGCACCGCGGCCAGAGCATCCAACCATTCTTTGGTTTCTTGCGAATCAGGGTCGGTGTTTGCCGTTACCTGGTCAAGTTGAGCTGACATGTATTAAGTCTCCTGAGTTGAGTGCCCGTTTTATACCGTTCTGGGCCGTTGGAACGCTGTCTTTAATGAATTATTTACTATTACTTCAATGACGTGTGCAGATTCTAACAGTGATTTTTTGCTTTTTCAAACTATGATACGACATTTCGTATTGTGAAATTTCCCTATGAAAATCTTGTGCGACGCAGCATAGCAAAACGGCCGGAAACACGGCGCGGCGCGGCCTGGCGCTTTATAATCCTGCTTTCCTCTCCAACCTGGTTAAATCATGCCTGCTCAACTGATCGACGGAATCGCCCTCTCCCAAAAACTGCGTGCGGAAATTGCTGCACGTGCTGCCGCCCTCACCGCCAAAGGCAAGAAACCCGGCCTGGCCGTGATCCTGGTCGGCGACGACCCGGCCAGCCACGTTTACGTGCGCAACAAGGTCAAGGGTTGTGAGGACGCCGGTTTTTACTCGTTGAAGGAGCAATACCCGGCCGACCTGACCGAGGCCGCGCTGCTCGAGCGCATCGCCGCCCTGAATGCCGATCCGGCCATCCACGGCATCCTGGTGCAAATGCCGCTGCCTAAACACATCAACCCGCACAAGGTCATCGAGGCGATCTCGACCACCAAGGACGTCGATGGCTACTCGGTGCTCAGCGCCGGCGAGCTGATGACGGGCCTGGAGGGCTTCCGTCCGTGCACGCCGTATGGCTGCATGAAACTGATCGAAAGCACCGGCGTCGACCTGCGCGGCAAGCACGCGGTCGTCATCGGCCGCAGCAACACCGTCGGCAAACCGATGGCGCTGCTGCTCTTGCAAGCCAACGCCACCGTCACCATCTGTCATAGTGCGACCCCGGATCTGGGCCTGTACACCCGCCAGGCCGATGTGGTGGTGGCCGCCGTCGGCCGCCGCAACACCTTGACCGCCGACATGGTCAAGCCGGGCGCCATCGTCATCGACGTCGGCATGAACCGCGACGATGCCGGCAAGCTGTGTGGCGACGTGGATTTTGCCGGTGTGAAGGAAGTGGCGTCGCACATCACGCCGGTGCCGGGCGGCGTCGGTCCGATGACGATCACGATGCTGTTGATGAATACCGTAGAGGCGGCGGAACGCAGCTAACCGCGCCACGTAAACAACCTATTGGAAGCTGACATGACCACAGACGCACAGAACCCCCTTCTCGATTTTTCCGGCCTGGCGCGTTTCGACGCGATCAAACCCGAGCATGTCACCCCGGCCATCGACGACCTTCTGGCAAAAAGCCGCGCCGTCGTCGAACAGTTGCAATCGCCGTCGGAGCAAGTGACGTGGGAAAACTTCGTCACGCCGCTGGAGAACGCCACCGAGCTGTTGGGACGCGCCTGGGGCATCGTCAGCCATCTGAACAACGTCGTCGACACGCCCGAGCTGCGCGCGACCTTCAACGAGAACCAGCCCAAGGTCACCGAGTTCTGGACCGCGCTGGCGCAGAACGAGGCGCTGTTCGACAAATACAAGGCGCTGCGCGCGTCGCCCGAATTCGCCACCCTGTCGCCGGCGCGCAAACGCATCGTCGACAACGCCATCCGCGATTTCCGCATGGGCGGCGCCGAACTGCCGGCCGATAAGAAGGAACGCTTCGCCGCGATCCAGGAAGAGCACGCGTCGGTGTCGACCCGCTTCTCCGAAAACGTGCTGGACGCCACCAACGATTACAAGCTGCTGGTGACCGACGAGGCCGACCTGGCCGGCCTGCCGGACGACGTCAAGGCCGCCGCCCGCGCCGCCGCCGAAAAGGACGGCAAGCAAGGCTGGCAGTTCTCGCTGCACTTCCCGTCCTACTACCCGATCCTGCAATTCGCCCACAAGCGCGAGCTGCGCGAGACCGTCTACCGCGCCAACGCCACCAAGGCGTCCGAGCAGGGCGAGGTCTTCAGCAAAAAGGACGAGTGGGACAACACGCAAAACATCGTCACCCTGCTCAAGCTGCGCGACGAGGAAGCCAAGCTGCTCGGCTACAACAACTTCGCCGAGGTGTCGCTGGTACCGAAGATGGCCAAGTCGCCGGACGAGGTGGTCAACTTCCTCGAAGACCTGGCCAAGCGCGCCCGTCCGTTCGCCGAGAAGGACCTGGAAGAGCTGCGCCAGTTCGCCAAGGCCGAGTTGGGCATCGACGAACTGAAAGCCTGGGACATTCCGTACGCATCTGAAAAACTGCAGGAACAACGCTATGCGTTTTCCGCGCAGGAAGTGAAGCAATACTTCCCCGAACACAAAGTGGTCGACGGCCTGTTCCGACTGATCCAGAACCTGTTCACGGTCGAGATCAAGCCGGACGACGCGCCGGTGTGGCACAAGGACGTGCGCTTCTTCCGCATCGAACGCGATGGCAAGCTGATCGGCCAGTTCTACCTGGACCTGTACGCGCGCGCCGGCAAGAGCGGCGGCGCCTGGATGGACGACGCCCGTGGCCGCCGCGCCGACAAGCAGACCGTGCAAACGCCGATCGCCTATCTGACCTGCAACTTCACCGAACCGGCAGTGGTCGACGGCAAGGTACAGCCGTCGCTGTTCACGCACGATGAAGTGATCACCCTGTTCCACGAGTTCGGCCACGGCCTGCACCACATGCTGACGGCGGTCGACGAGCTGGGCGTGTCGGGCATCTCCGGCGTCGAGTGGGACGCGGTCGAGCTACCGTCGCAGTTCATGGAAAACTTCTGCTGGGAATGGGAAGTGCTGGAGCACATGACGGCCCACGCCGTCACCGGCGAACCGCTGCCGCGCGCGCTGTACGACAAGATGCTGGCCGCGAAGAATTTCCAGTCCGGTTTGCAGACCCTGCGCCAGGTCGAGTTCTCGCTGCTGGACATGCACCTGCATTACGACTACGACGCCAGCACCGGCAAGACCGTGCAGCAGTTGATCGACGAAGTGCGCGCCAAGTTCGCGCTGATTATTCCGCCGGCGTTCAACCGCTTCCAGAATTCCTTCGGCCACATCTTCGCCGGCGGCTACGCGGCCGGCTACTACAGCTACAAGTGGGCCGAGGTGCTGTCCGCCGACGCCTACGCGGCCTTCGAGGAAGCCAAGGCGCTGGGACCGGCGGCGACGACGGAAACCGGCAAGCGCTATCTGCAAGAGATCCTGTCGGTCGGCGGCTCGCGTCCGGCGCTCGAATCGTTCACCGCCTTCCGCGGCCGCGAGCCGAGCATCGACGCGCTGCTGCGTCACAGCGGTATGGCCGCCTGAATAAAAATCGCAGGTTGATATACCTCGTCGATATACCGCCGCGCGCATCGCAGGATGTCGCGCGGCATTTTCTTTTTACGCCGTGTCGCAAGCGCCGTCGATAGCAACATCGATGCCAGCGGCAAAAACGGTTTTCGCATAAACTGGAATCACGCGGCCCGCGCCGCACGCCATTCCCCTCTACAGAACAGAACAACAGCTATGACACGCATCGATTTCCACACCAACGTGCCGGACAAGATCGCCTACGCCTGCCGCCTCGTGCGCAAAGCCTGGGCCGCCAACCATCGCGTGGTGCTGATGGCGGAAGATGAGGCACAACTGACGGAACTTAACGCGGCGATGTGGGCATTTTCGGCGACCGACTTCCTGCCGCACGTGCTCGCCGGCGATCCGCTCGCGCCGCACACGCCGATCGTGCTCGCCGACAACGATGAGGCGGAATTACCACACACCGAATTATTAGTGAATTTGTCGCGCCGCGCCTCGGCCAGGGTTGCCGAGTTCGAGCGCATGATAGAAGTGATTTCCTCCGACGAGGATGATGCGGCTGCCGGCCGCAAGCGCTATGTCGCGTACAAGCAGCAAGACTACCCACTTACCCACTTTGTCACAGGAAAATCATGAGCCAAGCCCAATCGTTTGACGCCAGTATCCCTGTATTGACGGAAGTCCTCAAAGCCGAGCCGCTGGGCGGGGACCTGCTGCCCGGCGAAACAGCCAACGCGCCGCACGCCACGTCCACCCGCGCCGAAATGGCGGCCCAGCTCGAAGCCGACGCCGTCGACGGCTGGAGCGACGCCGAGTGGGCGATGCTGGAACACCGCCTGTCCGAGCGCATCATGGGCAAGCTGCAATCGCGCGTCGACTTCGTGCTCGAGCAGCGCATCAAGGACAGCATGGCCGAGGTGCTGACGCACGCGCTGCATGGCCTGACCAACGAGATCCGCATCGGCCTGCACGACACCATCGAAAAGATCGTCGCCCGCGCCGTGTCGCAGGAGCTGACGCATCTGCAGGCGCAAAAGAAATAATCCTCCCCCTCCAGGTCCGCGCCCGGACGGTGCGCGGACCGCCCCGTTTGCGCGCAGCGCCGCACCAATTTTGAGAATGCACCCCGGATCGCCGTATCAACTCTGGAGCTGCATCATAAAAGCGCAAAACTTTCACACTTCTTTCGCCTTTCCTCCTTTGCGCGGGCAACAATTTGTTGTACCTTTTGGCCTTGCAGAAAAAAACTGCGGCGTTCACAAGACAGCCGTCGACTATTCAACCATTGGAGAATATATATGCCGTTCAAATCTAAATTCATTCCACTCGCCATCGCCCTGGCTTTCGCCGGCAGCGCCAGTGCGCAAGAAGTGATCAAGATCGGCCACGTCGGCCCGGTCTCGGGTCCGTCGGCTCACTTGGGCAAGGACAATGAAAACGGCGCCAAGATGGCAGTCGAGGAATTGAACGCCAAGGGCTTCAAGATCGACGGCAAGCCGGTCAAGTTCGTGCTGCAGCTGGAAGACGACGCCAGCGATCCGAAACAGGGCACGGCGGTCGCGCAGAAGCTGGTCGACGCCAAGGTCAACGGCGTGATCGGCCACCTGAACTCGGGCACCAGCATCCCGGCCTCGAAGATCTACTACGACGCCGGCATTCCGCAGATCTCCCCCGCCACCACCCAAACCAAGTACACGCAGCAAGGCTTCAACTCGGTGTTCCGCGTGGTCGCTAACGACGCCAAGCTGGGCGGCACCCTGGGTTCCTACGCGGTCGGCAAGATGGGCGCCAAGAAGATCGCCGTCATCGACGACCGCACCGCCTACGGCCAGGGCGTCGCCGACGAATTCATCAAGGGCGCCAAGAAAGCGCTGCCGGGCGTGCAAATCGTCGGCAAGGAATTCACCAACGACAAGGCCACCGACTTCAACGCCATCCTGACCACCATCAAGGGCAAGAACCCGGACCTGGTGTTCTTCGGCGGCATGGATTCGGTCGGCGGCCCGCTGCTGCGCCAGATGAAGGCGCTGGGCATCAAGGCCAAATACATGGGCGGCGACGGCATCTGCACCGAACCGTTCGCCAAGCTGGCCGGCGATGCCGCCACCAACGGTACGGTCATCTGCGCCGAGGCCGGCGGCGTCGCGCCGGAGCAGCAAAAGAACATGGACGACTTCGTCGCCCGCTACAAGAAGAAATACAACGCCGACGTGCAGATTTACGCGCCGTACGTGTACGACGCCATCATGACGATGGCCACCGCGATGGCCGACGCCAAATCGTCGCAGCCGGCCAAGTACCTGCCGTTCCTGCACAAGATCAAGTACCAGGGCGTGACCGGTCTGATTTCGTTCGACCCGAAAGGCGACATCAAGGACGGCGCGCTGACCTTGTACACCTACACCGACGGCAAGAAGACCAAAGTAGAAGTTGTCAAATAAACTCCAGGGTCAGGTCCACCATTGCTACACGAACGCGGCTGTGGTGGCCGATTTGGGCGGCCAGACCGGTCGCCGGAGCCTCAAAGGTTGTGCCCGTGTAGAATTGGTGGACCTGACCCCGGAGTTGGAAACAAGAAACGCACCCGGAGGTGCGTTTTTTTTTGCCGGCCAGAAGTGGATTACTTCTGCGCCAGCACCCATTTGACCAGCGTCTTGGCTTCCGCCTCGCTCACCTGCGGGTTGGCCGGCATCGGGATCGCGCCCCAGGTGCCCGAGCCGCCCTTGATGATTTTGGTGGCCAGCTTGGCCTCCGCGTCCTTTTGACCGGCGTATTTCGCGGCCACATCCTTATAGGCGGGGCCGACCAGCTTGGTCGCGACAGCGTGGCAAGCCATGCAATTCTTCGCCTTCGCCAGATCCGTGCCGGCGTCCGCCATCGCCGACGACGATGCGAAAGCCGTGGCCACTACCATCCCTACCATCATCAAATTGCGTTTCATCGTGCTCTCCAGTGTTTGTGCCATAAATGCGTGCTATCAATTCCGTACTTTCGATCCGCCGATCATTCTACCGTGTTTTGCTATTGTGCATTTAACGCTTAAACCGCCCAAGGGTTGACCCAGAATTAGAATATTGCTCCCAGTAAAGCTAGAATCTTTGTAAGATGACGGCAGGAGGAAATTCAACATGCCTATCATTCTGCTGATCGTGGCGCTGTCCGGGCTGCGTTATTTTGAAGTGTGGAAGTTCGCCCAGCTGTCGTGGTGGTGGATCGTCGCGTTGAGCGTGTTCGCCTTCGTCTGGTTCGAATTCCTGGAACCCCTGTTTGGCCTGGACAAACGAAAAGCGCATAACGAAGACGAACGCCGCCGCAAGGACCGCGTCAAACAAAACTTCGACAAGAAGTCGTAAGACCGCAACGGTGGCCGCAAAGCCCGCCACATCCTTCTTCTGTTGCACCATGCAAGCCGCCCCCCTCCACCGGTAGCGCCGCGCGCGCCTTCTTGCCTGTGGGCGCATAAAGCTATGCCTTCTCTTACCTCACGTCAATGGCGGCGCGCGTTGTTGCGTCTCAACAAAAAGTGATTATTGGAGACTTTTTAACGCAAAGCACTCACTAAGATGAATCGTCCGATATGCGGAATTCTCATTTGCATATGCGGATCACGATGGACCTCAGGAGGAAGTATGAAAGCGCGTAACATGACAATTGCGAAACGGCTGGGCATGGGATTTGGCCTCGTTTCGATGTTTCTCATAGTAGTGATAGCGCTCGGACTGGTCAGCATGCGCCAGATCCAGGGCCGCATGGACGAGATCATCAACGTCAACGGCGTCGAAACCCGGCTCGCCCAAACCATGGATTTGACCGTCACCGAGCGCGCGTTGGCGATGCGCAATCTGATTTTGTTGAAAGAAGATAAAGAAATCCAGATCGAGATCAAACGCATCGCCGAGCAGGAAAAAAAATACGCCGCTGCCCAGGACAAACTGGCCCAGATGTTCGGCAGCCTGGATGAAACCTCGGCCGAGGAAAAGCAGCTGCTGGACCAGATCAAGAAGCAGGCCGTGATGGCCGCCCCCTTCATCCAGCGCGCGGCCGCGCTGGCGCTGGAGCAAAAACAGGACGAGGCGTACAAGCTGCTGCGCTACGAATTCCGCCCGGTGCAGCGCGCCTGGTGGGACATGATACGCAAGCTGATCGCCGTCGAGGAAAAACAGAACCTGGACGCCACCGAGGCCGCAGCGGCGGCCTATGAGCGCGCGCGCACGGTGATGCTGATCATCGGCTCGCTGGCCCTGCTGACCAGCCTGGTCGCGGCCGTGCTGATCACGCGTGGCGTGGTACGCGAACTGGGCTGCGAGCCGGAGCACGCCGCCGAGATCGCCGGCCAGATCGCCGCCGGCAACCTGGCCGTGCAGATCGACACCAAGCCGGGCGACAGCCACAGCCTGCTGTTCGCGATGCGCTCCATGCGCGACAGCCTGGCCCAGATCGTCACCCAGGTGCACGCCAGCACCGAGACCATTTCCACCGCCGCCAGCCAGATCGCCTCCGGCAACCTCGACCTGTCCTCGCGCACCGAGCAGCAGGCCAGCACCCTGGAGGAAACCGCCTCGTCGATGGAGGAATTGACCAGCACCGTGCGCCTGAACACCGACCACGCGCGCCAGGCCAACGGCCTGGCCGAATCGGCCTCCAGCGTCGCCGTCAAGGGTGGCGCCGTGGTGGCGCAGGTGGTCGACACGATGGCCGCCATCAATATCTCGGCGCGCAAGATCGTCGACATCATCGGCGTCATCGACGGCATCGCCTTCCAGACCAATATCCTGGCGCTCAACGCGGCCGTCGAAGCGGCGCGCGCCGGCGAGCAGGGACGCGGCTTCGCCGTCGTGGCGACCGAGGTGCGCAACCTGGCGCAGCGCTCGGCGGCGGCGGCCAAGGAGATCAAGGACCTGATCGGCGATTCGGTCGACAAGGTCGAAGCGGGCAACCGCCTGGTCGAACAGGCCGGATCGACGATGCACGAGGTGGTCGCCAGCGTCAAGCGGGTGACCGACATCATGTCCGAGATCATGTCGGCCAGCCAGGAACAATCGAACGGCATCGAGCAAATCAACACCGCCGTCACCCAGATGGACGACGTGACGCAGCAGAACGCCGCGCTGGTCGAGGAGGCCGCCGCCGCCGCGCAGGCGATGCAGGACCAGGTCAACAGCCTCAATCAGGTGGTCGGCATCTTCCGCGTCGAGGCGCGGGCCGGCGCGCTGCGCCCGCCCATGAAGGCGATGGCCAAGGCGGCCCCCGCGCAGCGGCTGGCGCACACGCCTGCCCGCCCGCCGGGCAAGGCCAAGGCACCGGCGCTGGCCACGGACAGCTGGGAACAATTCTAAGTCGCCAACGGAGAACCGATCATGGGCAAACTGGACAAACTCGAACCCACCGGCGCGGCCGGCAACGTCCCCCATCTCTTCTGGCACGCCAGCCAGGTGACGGCGCAGGCGCGCACGCACCAGGCGGGCCAGCGGGCGGCCACCGTGTGGCTCACCGGCTTGAGCGGCGCCGGCAAATCCACGCTGGCTTGCGCGCTGGAGAAAAAACTGATGGCGGCCGGCCACATGGCCTATGTCCTCGATGGCGACAATCTGCGCCACCACCTGAACCGCGACCTGGGCTTCTCGCCGGCCGACCGCCGCGAGAACATCCGCCGCAGCGCCGAGGTGGCGCGGCTGATGAACGACGCGGGCCTGATCGTGATCTGCGCCTTCATCTCGCCGTTGCGCAGCGACCGGGAGATCGCCCGCGACATCATCGGCAGCGACAATTTTGTCGAGACCTACGTCAGCACGCCATGCGAGGTGTGCGAGGAGCGCGACCCCAAGGGCCTGTACAAGAAGGCCCGCGCCGGCCTGATACCGGAATTCACCGGCGTCTCGGCGCCGTACGAGGTGCCGCTCGAACCAGCCATGTCGCTCGACACCGGCGAACTGTCGCTGGAGCAGTCGTGCGAACAGCTGCTCGACCACCTGTCGTACCGATTCCTGTGATGCCAATGAAGTATGACGTCTTCAACGGCGACGCCGATGGCATTTGCGCGCTGCACCAGCTACGACTGCACGCGCCGGCCGACGCCGCATTGATCACCGGCGTCAAGCGCGATATCGAACTGCTGCGGCGCGTGCCGCAAGGCGCGGCCGAGGTGCTGGTGCTCGACATCTCGCTCGACGCCAACGCCGGCGAGCTGCGGCGCCTGCTGGACGGCGGCGCGCGGGTCGACTACTACGACCACCACTCGGCCGATTGCGCCTTCGAGCATGCCAACCTGCGCCTGCATTGCGACGGTTCGGCCGACGTCTGCACCAGCATCCTGGTCGACCGCCAGCTCGGTGGCCGCCACCGGCTGTGGGCCGTGACGGCGGCCTTCGGCGACAACCTGGAACAGGTCGGGCAAACCATGGCGCGGGAGCTGGGCCTGCGCGACGACGCCGTCGCCGACCTGGCGCAGCTGGGCCAGACCATCAACTACAACGCCTACGGCGAATGCACGGAAGACCTGCACATCGCCCCCGAGGCGCTGTACCGGGAATTGAGCGGCTACGAAAACCCGTTCGACTTCATCGCCGCCAGCGCCGTCTACCGCGACCTGCGCGAAGGCTACCGCGAGGACTGTGCCCGCCTGCACGAGCTGCAACCATACCTGGAACAGCCGGGCGGCGCCATCTACCTGCTGCCGGCGACGCCCTGGTCGCGCCGCGTCAGCGGCGTGCTGGCCAACCGTCTGGCGGCGCGGCGCGACGGCGCCTCCTTCGCCGTGCTCAATGAACGCGCCGACGGCTCCTATCTGGTCAGCGTGCGCTCCGGCGCGCCGTCGCTGCACAGCGCCTGCGGGCTGTGCCAGCAATTCGACGGCGGCGGCGGCAGGATCGCCGCCGCCGGCATCAACCGCTTGCCGCGCCAGGAACTGGCCAGCTTCATGAAACGCTTTTGCGAGTACTTTGAATTGAAAGGAACATGGAATGACTATCGCCCCCAAAACTCCTAAGCTTCCGGCGGCCCAGGGCGTCCGCCCGCGCCCCGTAATGATGATACCGCTGCGCCGCTGCGGCAGCCACGCGCTGCGCCTGCGGCTGAACATGTCGCCGCAGTTCTATTCGCCCTACCCGCTGCACATCGTCGACCTGATGCCGCTGGTGCCGCTGTACGGCGACCTGCGCGACGACCGAAGCTACTTCCGCATGGTGACCGACGTGGTCGGGCTGCAAGCGGTCAGCATGGTCAAGTGGCCGGGCGCGGTGTTCGATCCGGTCGAGATCTTCGAAACCATCCGCAACCAGCCGCGCAGCATCCACCGCGTGGTGTGGGAGCTGCTGCTGCGCGCCGGCGAGCGCCAGCACGCCAGCGTGGTGATGGACAAGTCGCTCGACAGCGTGCACTACGCCGACCAGCAGATGGAGCTGTATCCGGATATGTTGTTCATCAACGTGGTGCGCGATCCGCGCGCGCAGGTGGCATCGATGAACCGCGCCATCATCCACGACTTCGATAGTCTGCTCAACGCGCAGACCTGGCTGGCCGCGCACCGCGCGGCCGACCATGTGCGGCTGCGCTGGCCGGACCGGGTGCTGACGATACGCTATGAGGATTTCCTGTCGCAGCAGGAGACCACGCTGCGGCAGGTGTGCGTCTTCCTCGGCATCGACTTTTTGCCGCAGATGCTCGACGTGGCGGGCTCGCAGGAGGCCAAGCAGCTCTCGCAATTGTCGGCGCTGTGGTCGTCGAACTGCTATCCGCCGATCGCCGCCAATATCGACAAGTTCAAGCAGCAGTTGACGACGCCGGAGATCAATGCCATCGAGACGGTGACGGGCGAATTCATGGATCGCTATGGCTACACGCGCTTGACGGCGGGGGATGCGGAGATCACGCCGGAACTCAAGGCGCAGGCGCGCCTGCGCTCGGACGAGGGCCGCGAGCGCGCGTGGCGCGATCTGGAGCTGGATAATTTCAGGGATTATGTGCTGCGCCGCTGCCGCGCGGATTATCTGGCGCAGTTGGCGGCCAGGTTGACGCAGCAGGCGGCGCAGCCGGGACGCAATACCATCGTCACGCTGGACGAGTTGGACCCGGAGGCGTTCGAGGTGACGGATTAAAGTCGCCGCAGGCTGCCCACGCATTGGCGGATTACGCTTCGCTAATCCGCCCTACGTATCTCCAGAAGCCGCAGCCGCCACGGGCCGCAAGCAATCACGAGGAACCATGTAGGGCGGATTAGGCGGAACGCCGTAATCCGCCATGTGTGCGCCGCCGATTGCTTATCGCTTCAACTGCGACAAATCGCGCACGGCGCCACGGTCGGCGGAGGTGGTCAGCGCCGCATAGGCCTGCAACGCCTGCGACACATAACGCTCGCGATTGACCGGCTGCCAGGCGTCGCCGCCCTTCGCTTCCATCACCTGGCGGCGCGCCGCCAAATCGGCGTCGCTGATGCGCAGGTTGATGGTACGGTTCGGGATGTCGATGTCGATCATGTCGCCCTCTTCCACCAGGCCGATGGCGCCACCCTCGGCAGCCTCCGGCGAAGCGTGGCCGATCACCAGCCCAGACGAACCGCCCGAGAAGCGGCCATCGGTGAACAGCGCGCACGCCTTGCCCAGACCCTTGGACTTGATGTACGAGGTCGGATACAGCATCTCCTGCATGCCCGGACCGCCCTTCGGACCTTCGTAGCGGATGACGACGACATCGCCCTCGTGCACCGTATCGCCCAGGATCGCCTCGACCGCCGCATCCTGGCTCTCGAACACGCGCGCCTTGCCGCTGAATTTCAGAATGCTCTCGTCGACGCCGGCCGTCTTGACGATGCAACCCTTCTCGGCCAGGTTACCGTACAACACGGCCAGGCCGCCGTCCAGCGAGTAGGCGTGCGCCTTGTCGCGGATGCAGCCGGTGCTGCGGTCCAGGTCCAGCGTCGCAAAACGCTCCGACTGCGAGAACGCCGTCTGCGTCGGCACGCCGCCCGGCGCGGCGCGGAACAGCTGATGTACCGCCGGATCGTCGCTGCGTTTGACGTCGTTGCGTTCGATCGCCTCGGCCATGGTCGCCGCGTGGATGGTCGGCAGCGAGGTGTCGAGCAGGCCGCCGCGCGCCAGTTCGCCCAGGATGCCGATGATGCCGCCAGCGCGGTGCACGTCTTCGATGTGGTACTTGTCGGTCATCGGCGCGACCTTGCACAGGCATGGCACCTTGCGCGAGATGCGGTCGATGTCGGCCATGTTGAAGTCGACGCCCGCCTCGTGCGCGGCCGCCAGCAGGTGCAGCACGGTGTTGGTGGAACCGCCCATCGAGACGTCGAGCGCCATGGCGTTCTCGAACGCGGCCTTGGTGGCGATGGAGCGCGGCAACACCGAGTAGTCGTCCTGCTCGTAGTGGCGCTTGGCCAGTTCGACCACCAGGCGGCCGGCGCGCAGGAACAGCTGTTCGCGGTCCGAGTGCGTGGCGAGGATGGTGCCGTTGCCCGGCAGGGCCAGGCCCAACGCCTCGGTCAGACAGTTCATCGAGTTCGCGGTGAACATGCCCGAGCACGAACCGCAGGTCGGACAGGCGGAGCGCTCGATCTCGGCGACATCGGCATCGCTGACGGTTTGATCGCCGGCCTTGATCATGGCGTCGACCAGATCGAGCTTGATGATCTTCTGCGTGCCGTTGACGACCTTGACCACCTTGCCGGCTTCCATCGGGCCGCCGGAGATGAACACCACCGGGATGTTGATGCGCATGGCGGCCATCAGCATGCCCGGCGTGATCTTGTCGCAGTTGGAGATGCAGACCATGGCGTCGGCGCAGTGGGCGTTGACCACGTACTCGACCGAGTCGGCGATCAGGTCGCGCGACGGCAGCGAATACAGCATGCCGCCGTGGCCCATGGCGATGCCGTCGTCGACGGCGATGGTGTTGAATTCCTTGGCGACGCCGCCGGCCTTTTCGATCTCGCGCGCCACCAGTTGTCCCAGGTCCTTCAGGTGCACGTGGCCGGGCACGAACTGCGTGAAGGAGTTGACCACGGCGACGATAGGCTTGTCGAAATCGCCATCCTTCATGCCGGTGGCGCGCCACAGGGCGCGGGCGCCGGCCATGTTGCGGCCGTGGGTGGTGGTGCGGGAACGATATACAGGCATGATGTTTCTCCAGTGATAAGGCGGCTCTAAGGCTTTGAGCGTAGCCTGACAGATTGCCTTGCCCCTGCCCCGGTGTCAAATATATGATTTTCGACTCTGTGAGTCGTATAAAATATCACCAGAGTGAATTTCAATACCAACACATATGAATCTTGAACTCCGGCAGCTGCGCTACTTCGTCACCGTGGCCGAGGAACTCCACTTCGGCAAAGCCGCCCTGCGCCTGCACATGACGCAGCCGCCGCTGTCGCAGACCATCCAGGCGCTGGAGCAGTTATTGGGCGCGGCGCTGTTCGAGCGTAGCCGCCGTGGCGTGGCGCTGACGCCGGCCGGCATCGCGCTGCTGCCGGAGGCCAGGAGGCTGCTGGCGCAGGCGCAGGAACTGCCGCAGCTGGTCCAGCGGGCCGCCGCCGGCGAGGTGGGACGCCTGACCCTGGCCTTCGTCTCCTCGGCCGACTACAGCGTGCTGCCGCCCTTCCTGCGCGCCTACCGCGCCGCCTATCCACAGGTGCAGATCACGCTGCAGGAGGCCACCTCCGACCTGCAGCTCGACGACCTGCTGCACAACCGCATCGACGCCGGCCTGCTGATCCCGCCGCTGCCCGACAAGGCCAAACCTGAACTGGACTACCTGACGGTGCTGAACGAGCCGCTGGTGCTGGCCGTGCCGGCCGGGCTGCTGGCGAAAAAGGGCAAGGTGGCGCTGGCCGCGATGCCACGGCTGCCGCTGATCGTGTTTCCGCGCGCGATTTCGCCGGCGCTGTACGACGCCATCCTCTCGGTCTTTCGCGACGCCGGCATCACGCCGGAGATCGGCCAGCAGGCGATCCAGATGCAGACCATCGTCAGCCTCGTCTCGGCCGGCATGGGCATGGCGCTGGTGCCGCAGTCGGTCTCCAACCTGATGCGGCCCGGGGTAGAATACCGGGCCTTGGCCGACACCGCCCCGCTGGTCGAAACAGGCCTGGCCTGGCGCCGCGACAATACGTCGCCGGTGCTGCGCGGCTTTTTGGAACTACTGAATAAGAATCTAGGAAAGAACGCCTTATGCTGATACATCCGATGCCCGATCCGGTCGCCATTCATCTGGGGCCGGTCGCGATCCACTGGTATGGCCTGATGTACGTGCTGGCCTTCGCGCTGTTCATCACCCTGGGCCGGGTGCGCATCAAGCAGCCGCACATCGCCGCCCAAGGCTGGCGCAAGGAGGACCTGGACGACATGCTGTTCTACGGGATGCTCGGTGTCGTCATCGGCGGCCGCCTGGGCGAGGTGCTGTTCTATGAGCCGGTCAAATACTTCTCCAACCCGATCGAGATCTTCAAGATCTGGCACGGCGGGATGTCCTTCCACGGCGGCTTCATCGGTGTGCTGATCGCGATGGCGGTGTGGGCGCGGCGCGCCGGCCGCAACCTGCTCGACGTCTACGACTTCATCGCGCCACTGGTGCCGCTCGGGTACGCGGCGGGCCGCCTGGGTAACTTCATCAACTCAGAACTGCCGGGCCGCGTGGTGTCCGATCCGTCGCTGCCTTGGGCGATGATGTGGCCGGACATTTCGTATCCGCTGTTCCCCAACCCCGTCTTCCTGCAAGGGCTGCGCCATCCATCGCCGCTGTATCAGATGCTGATCGACGGCCTGCTGGTGTTCGTGATCCTGTGGCTGTACGCGCGCAAGGAGCGTCCGCGCCTGGCGGTGGGCGCCTTCTACACGCTGCTGTACGGGTGTGCGCGCTTCTTCACCGAGTACTTCCGCACGCCGGACTGGGAGACCACCATCCTGGGCATGCCGATCACCTCCGGCCAGGTGTTGTCGTTGCCGATGATCGTCGGCGCCATCGCCATGCTGGTGTGGGCCTACAAGGTCAGACAGAAAGGCCGCGCGCCGATCATTTCTTCAAAAGCTTGACGATCGCCTTCCATTGCGCCGCCGTGACGGGCGTGATGGACAGGCGGCTGCCCTTCTGCAGCACCACCATGTCCTCCAGCGCCGGGATGGTCCGCATCTCGGCCAGCGACAGCAAACGGGTTTTCTCCGTGCCCTTCACATCGACCGAAATCCAGCGCGGCTGCTCCGGCGTCGCCTTGGCGTCGTAGTACTTGCTCTTCTTGTCGAACTGCGTGGCGTCGGGATACGGCCCGCCCACCACCACCGCCAGGCCGGCGATGCCAGGCTCGGGGCAGCTGGAGTGATAGAACAGCACACCATCGCCATCCTGCATCTGGTCGCGCATGAAATTGCGCGCCTGGTAGTTACGCACGCCGAACCATGGCGTGGTCTGGTCCTTCGACGCCATCACGTCGTCGATACTGACTTCATCGGGCTCGGACTTCATCAACCAGTATTGCATCGCTTTTCTCCAGACGAAAAAAAGCGGCTGCGCATTCACATGCTAACAACCGCTTTCTAAATATAGGGCCCCGCCTGTGCCGTCTTTGCCGGCATCCCGAACCAAACGGTTCAAGGTGGTCACAGTTAGTTCAATTTCGGGTTCATCGGTCTAGCGACGCTCACGCCCATCGAACAAAATTCCGCAACCGGTGCACATAAATGGTTCAAGGAATATATGGCAATCGCGAACACCGCAGGGTACGAAGAAGTTTACTCTCTTGTCCGCCGCAAAGGAAGGAGTTTAGCGAATTAAAACAGGGTTTCTTGTGGAGTCAGTGCGCTATCGAGCACTTTATGCATGGCGCCGATCTTGGTCTGCACTTCCAGAATCGACATGTCAGACAACGGACCTTGCGGCGATTTCACCGACAGGAATTCCGCCGCCATGCCCAGCGCGGCCATCACGGCGATGCGGTCGTTGCCTTTGATTTTGCCACCGTCGCGGATGCCGGTCATCTTCTTGTCCAGCAAAGCGGCCGCTTCGCGCAGCGCGCGCTCTTCCTCGGGTTTGCACACCAGACGGTAGGGCTGTCCCATGATGGACACATCCAGCTGAATCATCGTACATCCTCTTTTTCAGGCAGATGATCGGTTGCGTCCTCGTCCTGGTCGGACTCGGGCTTGGACTCGTCCTCCAGCGCGGGCACTTTCTCCAGCAACGCCACGATCCTGCCGGACGCTTCGCTGAGGCGGCGCTGATAGCCCATGTTCTCGACCACGAGCGCGGCATTGGCTTGGCGCAACTGGGCATTCTCGCGGCGCAAGGCGTTGGTCATCTCGGCCAACTGGTCGATCTTGTCGGATAGTTCTTCGAATTCGGAAATCATCCCGCCACTATAGGCAGCGCGCGGGGCGCCGTCAACCGAATCAGGCGGCCACAACCCCATTTTGGGGCCGTGGCCGCCTGATTTACGCCTGATTTAATTAATGGTTAAGAATACAAGACACAATCTTATTACTTTACCAGCCTTATTGCTTTACCCTCGGCTCGATCGTGACGTGCCCTTCGATGCCGCTGCCCTGACCAGGCTCGGCTTCGACGATCACATTGATCTCACGTTTGCCAGTGCCCGCCGGCAACGGCAAGTCCAGCGGCGCGGGCGCGTAGCTGTCCTTCTTGCCGACCAACGCGCCGTTGACCCACACCTCGGCCTTGCCACGGATGCCGCCGAAGCGGATCAAGCCATTGCCGTCGGCGAGGTTCTTGCGCGGGGTGAAGCTGGAGCGGTACAGATGGTATTTCGCACCGGCGTCGGCCCACAGCGGCGGCGAGCCCCAGCCCCAGGTGTTCATGTCGAAGCCGGCCAGTTTCTGGTTCGGGTCCGGACGCTGGTCGCTGACCGGCGCCACGCGCCAGCTGCGCACGAAGGTGGTCGGCGCGTCGGCGCTGGCGACGAACGGCTCGGGCGCCACCGCCTTGACGGGAATCGAGATCTTCGCCGCGCTCAGGCCCGGCGCCGTGGCGATCACGTTGACGGCCTCCTTGCTGTCCCAGTTGGTCTGCACGATCAGCTGCGCCAGGCCATTGAACAGGCGGCGCGTGGCGCCCTTCTCGTCCTCGTGCGAGGTCGGATCGCCGTTGCCGTGACCGATGGAGCGGCCGCCGCCCGTCACCGCGAAGGTGACGTTGGCGTCGGCCAGAGGCACCGCGCGGCCCTGCGCGTCGAGTGCGCGCACGGTGATCGGCATGGCGTCGCGGCCATCGCCGGCCAGCTGCGCGCGGTCCGGCACCAGCTCCAGCGCGACGGCGGCGCCTGTGGTCTCCACCGACGTGCGCGCGACTTCCTTGCCGCCGCGATAACCGACCGCCTCCAGCTTGCCCGGCGCGTAGGCGACGTTGAAGAAGTTCATGCGGAACGGATCGACCTGCTGCTCGCCGAGCGCTTTACCGTTCAACAGCAGCTGCACCTTCTCGACGTTGGCCATCACCATCACGCGGATGTCCTTGCCCTCGCTGCCGCTCCAGTTCCAGTGCGGCGCGATGTGGATCAGCGGACGGTCCTTGATCCACTGGACCTGGTGGATGTAGTAGGCGTTCTTCGGGAAGCCGTTCAAGTCCATGATGCCGAACACCGAGCTGACGGCCGGCCAATCGTTCGGCGTCGGTTCGCCGCGATAATCGAAACCGGTCCAGACGAAGCCGCCGGCCACGTAAGGACGGGTGGCGATCGCCTCCCACGCGTCGCGGTGGGTATTGCCCCACTGGGCGGCGTCGCTCAGGTCATCGTAGCTGGCGATGATGCCCTTTTCCTTGATGGTCTTGAACTCGCCGCGCGTCATGAAGGCCGACGTATCCTCCGAACTGGTGAACGGCTTGTTCGGGAAGGCCTTGTGATAACGGTCGTAGTCCGGCACCTGGTAGTTGGCGCCGACCACGTCGACCGCGTGCGAGACATTCAGGTCGCTGAAGAAGCCGCCGTTCATCGCCGCCGTCACCGGACGCGTGTCGTCCAGCGATTTGACCACCGCCGCCATGCGGCGCACCATCTCGTAGCCCACTTCGGAACCCTGCACCGGCTCCTCGTTAAACACCGACCACAGAATGATGCCCGGATGGTGGCGGTCGCGCTTGACCATCCACTCCAGCTGCTTCATGTAGTCCGGCGACGGATTGAAGTTGCGGTTCTCGTCCATGACGACAAAGCCCATGCGGTCGACCATGTCCAGCACTTCGGCCGCCGGCGCGTTGTGCGAGAAGCGGATCGCGTTCACGCCCAGTTCCTTCAAACGGCGCAGGCGGTATTCCCACACCGAGTCCGGAATCGCCACGCCGACGCCGGCGTGGTCCTGGTGGATGCACACGCCCTGCAGTTTGAGGTGCTGGCCGTTCAGGAAGAAGCCTTGCTGGGCGTCGAAACGGATGGTGCGGAAGCCGGTGTGCAGCGACACCTCGTCCTGCGCCTTGCCGTCCTGGATCACGCGCGTGGTGACGCGGTACAAATTGGTTTTCTCGATCGACCACAGGGCCGGATCATTGATGGAAAACGGCAGCTTGACGACGGCGTCCTTCAACACGCCGACGGATGCCTTGGCGGTCTGACGTCCGACCTGCTTGCCGGCCGGGTCGAACAGCGTCACTTCGACGGTGACCTCGGAGACCTTCTTACCGCTGTTGTTGACGGTGACTTCCACCGGCAAGGTCCACTGCTTGCCCTTGCCCGCGCGCGGCACGGCGTACACGCCGTCGGTCGCCACATGCACCGGCGCGCGCTTGACCAGCCACGCGTGGCGGTACATGCCGGCGCCCTCGTACCACCAGCCCTCCATTGCCTCGGCGTCGGCGCGGATCGAGATGGTGTTGAGCGAGTCGCCGTAGTTCAGATATGGCGTGATGTCGATGTTGCTGGCGTTGTAGCCGGACCAGTTGCGGTTGACCACATTGCCGTTGACCCAAACCGTGGCGTGGGTGGCGATGGCGTCGAACTGCAGCTCGAAATGGCGGCCGCGATCGGCCGGATCGACCTTCAGGTAGCGCCGATACCAGCCGATGCCGCGCGGACGATAGCCCTGCGAGATATTGGCCTTGGGGTCGAACGGTCCCTCGACGGCCCAGTCGTGCGGCAGGTCGAGGCGGCGCCAGTCGGAGTCGTCGAATTCGGTGCCGGCGGCGCCGGGCGCGTTGCCGGCCTTGGCGTTGCTATACGATTCCTCGTGGCCGACGATGGGCGGGTGGACGACGTCGCCCAGATGGAACAGCCAGCCGCGATCGAGCGACAGGCGCTCGCGCCCCGCTTTGACGTCGGGCTTGGTGGAAGTGTTGGCAGTGGTGGCCGCGTGGGCGGAAACGCAGGCCGCCAGCAGCAAAAAGGCGGAGCAGATGCGCCGCCAGTTGGTCGTCTTTGGATTCAAACTTGGCTCCCGATAGACAAAAAAAACGGAGCAGCGCTCTCACGCACCGCTCCGTAAAACCACGATAAAAAAGTTACAAGAGACTAGGACATTACAGCTTGAACGACAGGCCCAGGTTGAAGCGGCGGCCGAATTCGGTCACTTCCTGCTGCACAGGAATGTTCGCGCTGGTGTAGACGGCCTTCTGGTTGGTCAGGTTGTCGATACCGAAGCGCAGCTGGATGTTAGGCGTCAGTTGCTTGGCCAGGTTCAAGGTCAGATAGGTCTCGGCCTCGTTCTCGATCAACTGGCCAGCGTTCCAGGTCGGGTTGCGCACGAAGGCGCTCTTGTAGTTGGCCGACAGACGCGCTTCGTAACCGGCTTTTTCGTACCACAGGGTCACGCCGCCGTTGTGCTTCATCAGGCCTTCGATCGGGTAAGGATTGACCGATGGCGTGGCTTCGCGGATGTTGCTGGTCGTGTAAGCGTAGTTGCTGGCGACGCCCAGGCCGTCGAACGGCGCCGGCAGGCCGGTGAACGCTTGCTGGTACACCAACTCGATGCCGCGAATATCGCCGCCGTCGCCGTTGATCGAACGCGTCACGGTCGCCGGACGGCCGTTGATGACGGTGGTGTCGCTGGTCAGGGCGATGTAGCGCTGGACCTTCTTGTAGAACGCGCCAGCCGACAGCAGCGAACCTTTCGAGAAGTACCACTGGTAAGCCAGATCGACCTGGTTGGCCATCATCGGCTTCAACTCGGGGTTGCCCGCGCTGCCGGTGGTCGGCTGCGACGAATCGGCAACCACGTTCAGGTTGCGCGAGGCGCGCATTTCATCCATCGGCGCGCGCGACATGGCGCGGGCCAGGCTGAAACGGATCTGGTGTTCCTGCTTCTCGTCCAGGTTGAAGATGGTGTTCAGGCTAGGCAGGATCTCGGTGTACGAGGTGCCGCCTTCGACATCGGTCGGCGCAGCGCCGTTGACCGACTGCATGCCGTAGCCGGTCTGCTTGGTGTGCACCACGCGCACGCCGACGTTGCCGCGATAGGTCTTGCCGAAGGCTTCGCCATCGAGGTCGCCCTGGATGAAGGCCGAGGTGCTGCGCTCCTTGACCTTCCAGCCGGACAGCAGATCGTTCTGGGTCTGCGGACGGCCGTCCGGATTGAAGGCGTTGGGACCGAAGGCCGCAGCGGTGCTGGCGCCGAAGTCCTTCAGCACGATGTACGAAGGGAAGCCGGCGACGGTGACGGTCTCGTAATCCGAAGCCGGGATCGCCGAGGTCTGCGACAGCTGCCAGGTGGTCTGGCGATAGCTCTTCTCGCGATCGGTGGCGCGCACGCCGACCTTGATGCGGCTGATGATGCTGTTTTCGATGCCACGCGCGGCGGTGACCGACGCGGCGTTCAGCAGATCCTTGATATGGCCGTCGGTGTCGACGTACAGGGTCGGTGCTTCGAAGTTGGCAGGGTTGCCGGTGTCGATGCCGCCGAAGTTGTAGCTTTGGCGCTCGTCGCCGGTGAACGACCAGTTGATCGACACTGGAATGCTGCCCAACGAGTTCTGACGCAGGTCGCGCCACTGGCTGCTACGCAGCGCGTGGGAGGTCGACAGATCGGTTTCGACTTTCCAGTCGCCGATATTGACCTTGGCGTTCAAGCCGCTGGCCGAAACGCTGCTGTCCTGGATCCAGTGCGCGTCGTTGTTGATCACGCGCGACCAGTTCAAGGTGCCGCCGGCGACGTAGCCGTTGCGGACATCCAGGTTGCTGAAGTTGCCCGAATTGCCGCCGTCCCAGTTGCCCATGTCGCCGGTCCAGTGCTGCATCTGGGCTTCGTCGATGGCGGTCTTGGCGTAGTAGGTGTCGGCGGTGATCAGGACGTCGTTGTTCGGTTTCCATTCGACTTTACCCAGCACGCTGCTACGCTTGTTGCTGCCACGGCGCACGTCGTCCTGGAAGCCCCATGGGGTCTTGTCGATCTTGCCGTCGCCATTGATGTCGGCCGAGTTGTTCTCGTTGAAGCCCCAGTGGCGCACGTTCTTCTGCACCGAAGGCTGGTCCTGGTAGCTGAACGCGATGGCCGCGCCCAGGGTTTTGTTCAGGAACTGGTCGACGTAGATGCCGCCCACGCGCGGCGCGACCTTGTCGGCGCCGGCGATGTCCTTGGCCAGCGCGTAGTACAGCGCATCGGCTTTGAGCGACAGCTGGCGGCCGGCGTACTTCAGCGGCGAGACGGTTTGCAGATCGATGGTGGTGGCGATGCCGCCTTCGGCGATTTCCGCGTTCTGTGTTTTGTAGACGGTGGCGCCGGTCACGGACTCCGACGGGAACTGCTCGAAACGCACGGCGCGGTTAGGCTCCGACGATGCCAGTTCGCGGCCGTTCAGGGTGGCGCCGATGAAGCGCGGACCCATGCCGCGCGCGACGATCTGCGATGCGTTGCCGCGATCGAGACCGGACGACAGGCCTGGCAGGCGCGCCAGCGATTCGGCGATGGTGGTGTCAGGCAGCTTGCCGATGTCTTCCGACGATACGACTTCCACCATGCTGTTGCTGGCTTCCTTGGCCGCCAGCGCGTTGCGCACGGAGGCGCGGATACCGGTCACGTTCACTTGCTGGATCTCGCCGGCGGCCGGCGCGGCCGGTGCGGGTGTTGCTGCGGCTTCTTGCGCGAAGGCCTGCTGCGCCATCAACGGGGTCGTGAAAAGCGTGGCGATCAGCCAGCTCATTTTCTTGTGCTTCATGTGCATCTCCAGTGTTTGTATTAGTTCCGTCTCTGATACAGAGCGGACGGATAGACTGGATGCTATCGGAAACACTAGTTCGAAAGCCAATAGCTAATTGCATTCTGTCCATATCAAGTTCGTATATCAGACATGCACAATGGCACAAACGGCAATAGCTCAGCTGTGGAAACAGGAATGGAAGGAAGATTAAGCCGGCGCGTGATAATGCGGGTACATGCTGGCGGCGGCGTCGCGCAAAGCCAACAACATTGCATCCGCGCCAGGCGAGAGCTGGTGCCGTTTGCGCGTGACGATGCCGAACGAATCCATGCTCACGCCCAGATCGAACGGCAGCACGGTCATCAGGCCGGCTTGCAGATACGCTTGCACGGCGTCCGCCGGAAGCGCTACCACCATATCGCTGCTCATCAACAGACTGGCGACCACCGGCAAGTCCTGCGTCTCCACCGTCTCGCCGGGTTGCTCCAGGCCATGCGACAAGAACAGCGCGGTCAGGCGGTCGCGCAGGATGCTGCCGGCCGGCGGCAGCACCCAACATTGATGCATCAGTTCTTCCAGCTGCAGGTCGGTGCGGCTGGCCAGCGGATGGCCGCTGCGCGCGATCAGCAGATGCGGCTCGTCGGTCAGCGGTTCGAAATTGAGTTCGTCGGCGGCGGCCGTGTCGAGGATGCGGCCGACCACCAGATCGAGCTCGCCGCTGCGCAGGCGCTCCACCAGCACTTTGCTGGTCGACATCTTGACCGCGACATGCACGCGCGCGTGGCGCGACTTGAGCAGGTTGATCGCCTTCGGTACCAGACTGGTGGCGGGCGCCAGCACGGTGCCGATGCCCACGCGGCCGCGCAGGCCGGACAGCAATTCCATCACCTCCTGGTGGGCCGCGTCCATCTCGGCCAGCGCCGCGCCGGCGCGCCGGATAAGTACTTTCCCGTACCAGGTCGGCGACACGCCGCGCGAAAGGCGCTCGAACAGCTGGACGCCGAGCGCGTGTTCAAGCTCGCCCAGTAATTTGGACGCACCAGGTTGAGTCAGGTTGGCGGCTTGCGCCGCGTGTGCGATGGAGCCGTGACGGCCCAGTTCTACCAGCAAGACCAGATGGCGGGTTTTCAGGTGGGAACGAACAAAGCGATCTGAGCGGGAATCGGTCATATGGGTGATTATTTTGATCGCCCATCATATATGGCGGGCTGGTCCAGCGTCAATCACCGATGGAAGGTCTTGGCGGCGGGGTGGAACGACCGGGGCCGCCATCGGCGAACGGGACATCCGGCACGCCCTTCGGCGGATGGCGCGCCAGGTCCGCCGGCAAATCTGGCGCCAGGTCGGGCGGCAGGCCGTACAGGCCGCCGTTCGCGCCCAGCACCAGCAGCTGGCGCAAGCCCTCGCCGCCGAAGGCCACGCCGGCGGCCGCCTCGCGCGCCATGCCGATGCGGCGCAGCGCGCCGCCATGGGGCGCATATTGCACCAAGGCACCGCCCTGCACGCTCCACAAGCGGTCGGCGCTGTCGACCACGGCCGCGCCGGCGCCGGGCGCCAGCACCGCTGCAAACGTTTTCACGTTGGAGACCTTGGCGCGCTCCGAATCATATTCGCATTGCATGATGTCGCCCTGGGCCGTGTCGGCGAAGTACATGCGGCGGCCGTCGGTGCTGAAGGCGATGCCACCGGCCTTGACCACGACAGGCAACGCCAGCCGGCGCAGGCCGTGCCGTTGCGAATACTGGTAAAAGCTGCCGATGGGGCGCTGGTCGCTGGCCGTGTTGGCGGTGCCGAAGACGAAATTACCGCCCCGGTCGGTGCAGCCGTCGCTGATGCTGGTGCGCGGCTCGGCCGCGTCCACGGTGAGCAGGACCTGGCTTTGCAGCGGACGGCTGGCCTGGCCCGGCGGCGGCAAATCGACCATGCCGAGGCGCTTGCCCTGCCCCAGCAGCACCCGGCCGGAGCTGCAGCAGGCCATCACGCAGGCGTTTTCCTGCAGGCGCAGGCCGCTGGGCATGCCGGCCGGGGCCGGCCAGGCATACAACTGGCCGCCTTGCGGGTCCGGCCAGCGCCAGCAGCGCCCTGCGGGGTCCCAGCGCAGGGCGCTGCCGGCCTGGCCGACGCGCAGCAGCATGATGCCGGGGGTCGACGCGACATGCGTACTGGTATCGATCATGCTGGCCGCGCTCCCGGAATATTGAGTGCTGCCAGTCTAAAGGGCGAAGGAATACAATTGATATGAATTTACCACTATCAGGTATGCTGATATCAGATAGCAGCCTGGCTTATTTCTGCTATTCGATAATGATATGGCTTGTGTTGAATTAATCATATTTCCTGTCTAGGCGGGAAGCTTAGACTGAAGCCTGTTCCCTGAACTTATTCTTCTTCTCCTATGAAAATCACCAAACTGACGACCTACCGTGTTCCACCGCGCTGGATGCTGCTGAAAATCGAGACCGATGAAGGCGTCGTCGGCTGGGGCGAACCGGTCATCGAAGGCCGCGCGCGCACCGTGGAGACCGCCGTCCAGGAATTGGAATCGTATCTGATCGGCGCCGACCCGGCCCGCATCAACGACCTGTGGCAGACCATGTACCGCGCCGGCTTCTATCGCGGCGGCGCCATTCTGATGAGCGCGATCGCCGGTATCGACCAGGCGCTGTGGGACATCAAGGGCAAAGTGATGGGCAAGCCTGTCTATGAATTGCTGGGCGGCCTGGTGCGCGACCGCATGAAGATGTATAGCTGGGTGGGCGGCGACCGTCCTTCCGACATCATCGAACAGATCACCAAACTCAAGGCCGGCGGCTTCGATACCTTCAAGATGAATGGCACCGAGGAACTGGGCCTGCTGGACACCTCGGCCGCCGTCGACAAGGCCGTGCAGCGCGTGGCGGAAATCCGCGAAGCGTTCGGCAACACCATCGAATTCGGCCTGGACTTCCACGGCCGCGTGGCCGCGCCGATGGCCAAGACCCTGTTGCGCGAACTGGAGCAGTTCCGTCCATTGTTCGTCGAAGAACCGGTGCTGGCCGAGCAGGCCGAATACTACCCGCGCCTGGCCGAGATGACGTCGATCCCGCTGGCGGCCGGCGAGCGCATGTACTCGCGCTTCGAATTCAAGAACGTGTTCGCGGCCGGTGGCCTGTCGATTGTACAGCCGGACCTGTCGCACGCCGGCGGCATCACCGAGTGCCTGAAGATCGCCTCGATGGCCGAAGCCTACGACGTCACCCTGGCGCCGCACTGCCCTCTGGGTCCGGTGGCGCTGGCCTCGTGCCTGGCGGTCGACTTCGTGTCGTACAACGCCGTGCTGCAGGAGCAAAGCATGGGCATCCACTACAACAAGGGCGGCGAGCTGCTCGACTACGTGATCAACAAGGAAGACTTCACGATCACCGACGGCTACTGCAAGCCGCTGCCCAAACCAGGTTTGGGCGTGGAAGTGGACGAGGAGCGCGTGATCGCCGCGAGCAAAAACGCACCCGACTGGCGCAACCCCGTATGGCGCCATGCGGATGGCAGCGTCGCCGAGTGGTGATGCGGTAGTGAACGAGCCGGCGCTTCGACGCCGGCTTTTTTCTGCCTGACGAGATACAAACGCAAGACAAAAACGAATGCGCAAACATATGCGGCATCGAAAAACACTTAAAACAAATCGGAGACTTACCATGAAACGTACCTTGCTCGCCGCAGCATCGCTGTGCCTGATGGCCGCGACCCAACTCACCAGCGTCGCCCACGCGGCCGATCCGGTCAAGATCGGCTTCCTCGTCAAACAAGCCGAGGAGCCGTGGTTCCAGGACGAATGGCGCTACGCCGAGCAGGCGGCCAAGGACAAGGGCTTCACCCTGGTCAAGATCGGCATCCCCAACGGCGAAAAAATGATCGCCGCGATCGACAACCTGGCCGCGCAAAAAGCCCAGGGCTTCGTCATCTGCGCGCCGGACGTCAAGCTGGGCAAGGCCATCGAGCGTTCCGCCAAGCGCAACAACCTCAAAGTGATCTCGGTCGACGACCGCTTGGTCGACGGCACCGGCAAGCCGATCGCCTCGATCCCGCACATGGGCATCTCCGGCTACGCCATCGGCAAGCAGGTCGGCGAAGGCATCGCCGCCGAAGTCAAGAACCGCAAATGGAACATCGCCGAGGTGGGCGTGATCCGCGTCGCCTACGATCAGCTTCCGACCGCCAAGGAACGCACCACCGGCGCCATCGACGCGCTGAAAGCCGCCGGCTTCCCGGTCGCTAACGTGGTCGACGCGCCGCAAGCGAAGACCGACACCGAGAGCGCCTTCAACGCCGCCAACATCGCGCTGACCAAGAACGCGCGCTTCAAGCACTGGGTGGCCGTGGGCCTGAACGATGAAGCGGTGCTGGGCGCCGTGCGCGCCGCCGAAGGACGCGGCATCAAGGCCGATTCGATGGTGGGCGTGGGCATCGGCGGCGCCAAGGCCGCCGAGAATGAATTGAACAAACCGGCGCCGACCGGCTTCTATGGCTCGGTGTTGATCAGCGCGAAACAGCACGGCTACGAGACCTCGGTCAATATGTACAACTGGATCACCGGAAAAGGAACCCCGCCGGCCGAAGTGCTGACCAAGGGGATGCTGATGACGCGCGCCAACCAGGCCGACGTCCGCAAGCAAATGGGGATGTAAGCCATGGCGGTTTACCTCCAATTCGACGAGGTCTGCAAATTCTTCCCAGGCGTGAAAGCCCTGAACGGCGTGAGCTTCGAAGCGCACGCCGGCCAGGTGCACGGCCTGCTGGGCGAGAACGGCGCGGGCAAGTCGACACTACTCAAAATACTGGGCGGCCAATATAAACCCGACGGCGGCCGCCTGCTGGTCAACGGCGGCGAGTGCCGCTTCGCCAGCGCCAAGGACGCCATCGGCGCCGGCATCGCCGTGATCCACCAGGAACTGCAATACGTGCCCGAGCTGACGGTGGCCGAGAACGTGCTGCTGGGCCGCATGCCCACCCGTTTTGGCCTGCTGGACAAGCCCAAGGCCTACCGCATGGTGTCGGAGAAGCTGGCCGCCATCGGCGTCGACCTGGCGCCGGACGCCAAGCTGGCCGACCTGTCGATCGCGCAGCGCCAGATGGTGGAGATCTGCAAGGCCATCATGCAGGACGCGCAGGTCATCGCCTTCGACGAGCCGACCAGCAGCCTGTCGCACCGCGAGACCGAAATCCTGTTCCGCCTCGTGCGCGAACTGCGCGCCGACGGCCGTACCCTGATCTACATCTCGCACCGGCTGGAGGAACTGTACGCGCTGTGCGACGCCTGCACCATCTTCCGCGACGGCCGCAAGATCGTCACGCACAACGTCATGGCCGAGGTGCCGCGCGACCGCCTGATCAGCGACATGGTCGGCCGTGAACTGAGCGACATCTACGACTACCGTCCCCGCGCGCTCGGCGAGGAACGCCTGAAGATACAAGGCCTCGACGGCCACCACATGAAAGGCCCGCAAAGCTTTTCCGTGCGCGGCGGCGAGGTGCTGGGCTTTTTCGGCCTGGTGGGCGCAGGCCGCAGCGAGTTGATGCGGTTGCTGTACAACGCCGATCCGCGCAGCGCCGGCCAGGTGCTGCTCGATGGCGCGACCGTGGCGACCGGCGCGCCGACCGACGCCATCGCCGCCGGCATCGTGCTGTGTCCAGAGGACCGCAAGGAGCAAGGCATCCTGGCCACGGCCTCGGTGGCGGAGAACATCAACATCAGCGTGCGCCGCATCGACCTGCGCGCCGGCCTGTTCCTGCGCCATAAGAAGGAGGCGGCGCTGGCCGACGAATTCATCGCCCGCCTGCGCATCAAGACGCCCAACCGCCAGCAGGAGATCCGCCTGCTCTCCGGCGGCAACCAGCAAAAGGTGATCCTGGCGCGCTGGCTGGCCGAACCCGGGCTGAAGGTGCTGATCCTGGACGAACCGACGCGCGGCATCGACGTCGGCGCCAAGAACGACATCTACCGCATCATCCACGAAGTGGCCGAACGCGGTTGCTGCGTGATCGTCGTCTCGAGCGAACTGCCGGAGGTGCTGGGCATCTCGGACCGCGTGATCGTCATGCGCGAAGGCGCCATCTGCGGCGAACTATCGCGCGCCGACGCCAGCGAAACCGAGGTGCTGCGCCTGGCGCTGCCCGATTCCACCGTCCCCGCCCCTGCCCCCGCCCATATTGAAACTCCCGCACTTCACACCCGGAGCATCGCATGAACGTCTCATCCATCAATCCCGCCGCCAAGCCGGCGTCGCCCCTGATCTCGCGTCAATGGCTGATCGAATACAGCATGCCGCTGGCGTATGTCGTGCTGTTCGCGGTGCTGGCCGTCACCGTCGAGAACTTCTTCTCGGTGACCAACGTCGTCGGCCTGATGCTGTCGGTGGCGCAGATCGGCATGGTCGCCTGCACCATGATGCTGTGCCTCGCCTCGCGCGACTTCGACTTGTCGGTCGGCTCGACCATCGCCTTCGCCGGCGTGCTGGGCGCGATCGTGCTGGAACATAGCGGCAGCGTGGCGCTGGCCGTCGGCGCGGGCCTCGCGGCAGGCGCCCTGATCGGCGCCCTCAATGGCGTGTTGATCGCCTACCTGCGCGTGAACGCCTTGATCGCCACCCTGGCGACGATGCTGATGGTGCGCGGCCTGGCCTTCATCGTCTCGCAGGGCCAGGCGGTGGGCATCAACAACGACGCCTTCATCGACTTCGGCGACACCCGCATCTTCGGAATGCCGCTGCCGGTGCTGATCTGCGCCTGCTGCTTCGTGGTGTTCGGCATTTTGCTGAATCAGACGGTCTTCGGCCGCAACACCCTGGCCATCGGCGGCAACCCGGAAGCGGCGCGCCTGGCCGGCGTGCGCGTCGAACGGCTGCGCGTGTGGATCTTCCTGCTGCAAGGGCTGGTCACCGCGATGGCGGGCCTGATCCTGGCATCGCGCATCACCAGCGGCCAGCCCAATGCCGCGCAAGGGTTCGAGCTGGACGTGATCTCGGCGTGCGTGCTGGGCGGCGTCTCGCTGCAGGGTGGCAAGGCGCGCATCTTCGGCGTGCTGATTGGGGTGCTGATCATGGGCACGGTCGAAAACGTCATGAACCTGATGGATGTCGACGCGTTCTACCAGTATCTGATGCGCGGCGTGATCCTGCTGGTGGCGGTGCTGCTGGACCAGCTGAAAACGCGCGGCGACCGGCATTAAACCACGTAGGGCGGATTAGGCGGAACGCCGTAATCGGCCATCTTGGCGCCGCCGGCGGCGCATGCATGGCGGATTACGCTACGCTAATCCGCCCTACGTGTTTTAGATTGACGCATGCAACCGGAGCCCAACATGGCCAACCGTTTATCGAACAAAATCGCCATCGTCACCGGTTCGACGCAAGGCATCGGCGCGGCCATCGCCCGCCGCTTTGTGGCCGAAGGTGCGATGGTCACCCTCAACAGCCACCGCGCCGACGACGACGCCCGCGCCATCGCCGAGGAACTCGGCCCTGACCGCGCCATCTTCATCGAAGCCGACGTCTCCGACCGCGCCGCGATGGAAACGCTGGTCGCGCGCACCGTGGAGCGCTTCGGCAAGGTCGACATCCTGATCAACAACGCCGGCATGAACGTCTTCGACGATCCGCTGGCCCTGACCGACGAAGACTGGAAGCGCTGCTTCGCCGTCGATCTGGAAGGCGCCTGGAACGCCGCGCGCGCCGTACTGCCGGCCATGCTGGTGCAAGGCGGCGGCAGCATCGTCAACATCGCCTCGGTCCACGGCCACAAGATCATCCCCGGCTGCTTCCCCTACCCGGTCGCCAAGCACGCGCTGATCGGCCTGACGCGCGCGTTGGGCCTGGAGTACGCGGCGCGCGGCATCCGCGTCAACTCGATCTCGCCCGGGCTGATCGTCACCGACATGGTCGAACGCCACTTCGCCGGCTTCCCGGACCCGGAAGCCGAACGCACCCGCCAGGCCGCGCTGCTGCCCTGCAGGCGCCTGGGCACACCCGAGGAAGTCGCCGCCACCGCGCTCTTCCTCGCCAGCGACGAAGCGCCGTTCATCAACGCCACCGACATCCTGATCGACGGCGGACGTTCGCAGCTATACCACGAGTAAACAACCGATACCCGCGTCGTCATGCCACTGGCGGCCCGGTGTCGCCTGTTTGGCGGCAAACTGTCGTAGCATTTCGGGCATAATTCGCCCATCCTCCAGTTTCATTATTGACAACTGGAGCCCACAATGGACGATGATATGAAGTTAAGCGCGAAAACCATCAAACACCTGCGCGCCGAACGCGCATGGTCGCAAGAGCAACTGGCGGAGATCGCCGACGTCAGCCTGCGTACAGTCCAGCGGGTCGAGGCCGACGGCAGCGCCTCGCGGGAAACCAGGATGGCCCTCGCCGCCGCCTTCGACATCGATCTCCGCGATCTGGCCGAACCGGAGGGCGCCACGCCCGCACCTCCATCGCCGGCGCTTTCGCCTATCGACGCAACGCCCAAGCAGTATCGGGTGGTCGGCATGATCGCCCTGCTGGCGGCAATACTGTCGGCGGGGGCCTCGTATTTTTCGTTGGAACCGATGCCTTGGACCCTCTCCACTCTGGCGCCCATGACCGCCATCGCCGGCGGCTTATATTCCGGCTTCGGCTGGTACTTCTCGGGACGAACGCAGCTTTCCACCCCGGCGCGTCGGACGGTGCAATTCGGCTTCATCACCTGCGCGCTGGTGCTGTTATTTTCTTGCTTTAGCACCTCGCCAAGGGCCACGGCCACCGCCTACCTGCAAATGATGCTGTTCGCGTGCGCCATCCGCCACGCCTTCGACTGGTATTTTTCGCGCGGCCGTTAGGGCTCACCGCTGGTTCGCCCGCACCACGCGGGCATGCGCCTGGTGCCCGATCGCGAGCTGCCGCAACGTCAGGATGGCCACCAGCGAACCCAGGATCGGAATGCCGTAGGCAAGCAGCTTCATGCCTTCGATCACGGACTCGGACTGCGCCACGCCGGGCACATAGCCCAACCGCTCCAAGGTCCAGCCCACCGTGGCCAGCGACGCCGCGCCGCCGGCTTTGAGTATGACCAGGATGGTGGCGAAGGTGGCGGTTTCGCGCCGCTCGCCATGGCGGAACTGCGCGAAATCGGTGATGTCCGCCAGTATCCCCCACGGCAGCATGAACACGCCGCCGAAGCCGACGCCGATCAACAGCGCCGATGCCGTCAGCAGCCATGGCGTCGTGCCGGCCATGGCAAAACACAAAACGCCGCAGATGGCGACGCCGTGGCTGATGGCAAGCAGCGAGGTTTTGTCGCGCGACCGGACGAGGAAAATCCACAGCGCGGCGCCGGCCAATTGGCCCAGGGTGATGGTCAACAGGATCGGGCCGGCGAGGCCGGGCTGCTTCAGCACATACGTCGCCATATGCAGCATCATTTTGCCGAACACCGGAATCGCGAATCCGGTCATCAACGCGATGACGGCGATGGCCCCGAACAAGCGATCCAGCTTGGGCAGGAAGGCGATCCTGGCCGATGGCCGCAGCCGCCGTTCGCCAACGGCGCCCTCTTCCCTCGCCGACCAGGCCGCGAACAAGATGACGACACAAAACACCAGCCCGCCCAATATGCCCAACACGGACAACTGGCCGGCGGTGGCGGGCCGGCCGGCCGCGCCCATGAACGGCACCAGCACCGTGGCGATGACCACGCTCGCCGCCGAGCTGAACACGGTGCGATAACCCGAGGCGCGGCCGCGCGCGCGGCTGTCGGTCGCCACCCGCGCGAGCAGGCTGTTATGCGGGACATCGATGATCGCGTATGCCGCGCGAAAGCAAATGATGACCAGCGCGATCACCGTGATGTTCGGCGGCGCCAACGCGGGCAGGCTGTAAATGAGCGCGAACGCGGCGCCGCATGGCAGCGCGCCCAGGGCGATCAATCGCCGGTATGCGATTCCCCGGTTTTGCGCCCAGGCCGCCAGCAAGCCGGCGCCCAGGTCAAGCACCAGATCGGTGGCGAAGACCATCAGCATCAACAAGGCGACACGTTGCGGGGCGATGCCCAGCAGGTCCGTCAGCAGGAACAGCAACGTCACGTCCACGCTGCCGAGCAACAGGTTCTTGCCGAAGTTTCCGCTCGAATACCCTATCAGATGCCGGTCCGTCATCAGCTTCTGGCGAAAACTTTCCATGAGCGCCCCGTCCTACCAGAAAGAAACAGCGGTCGACGCGTGGATCGGCAGCAGCGCCGCGCCGAGGGCGATCGAGCTGCCGCCCAGGCGCGACACGCGGATTTCGGTGGGCTGCCGGTGGCAGGGCCAGCGAAGTTGGCCGTGGTTCAGCCTGGCGGCAAGGCGTGCCATGACGGATGCCGGCAGCGGACTGGAAAAAACGATCTCGCCCGGGTCGAACCACGCGATCGCGCTGCCGACCACCGATTCCAGCTGGCCCGCCGCCCGGTCCAGCCAGCGTTCGATCAACGCCTCGTGGCCGATGCAGGCCTCGTCGAAATGGGCAATGGACTGGATCGTGCAGCCCGCCTCGCGCAGCACCGACAGCAGGTCCATGGTGGTGGGGCGCGGCTGGTCCATCGGATACAAGCCGCCGATCTCGGCCGCGCCGCCAAACTCGCCTTTGAGCAGGCGGCCATCCTCGATGACGCCCGCGCCGATCCCATACCCCAGCAGAAACACCACCACCGTCGAGGAGCGGCGTATCGTATCGTTCAGATAGTATTCGGCCAGCGCCGAGGCGTTGGCGTCGTTTTCCAGCATGGTCGGCAAGCCGAGGGCATCATCCAGGATGCGCCGTAGCGGCACGCCGCGCCAACCCGGCAAGTCGTTGACGACGTTCCATTCGTCGCCGGCGCGTCCCCGGGGCGGGCCCGGCAGGCCGATGCCGACGCCGAGAAAGCGCCCGCCCAGCAGCCGGTGCTTGACCGCCAGCCCGGTGATGCGCTGCTCCAGCAGTTGCGCGAAGGCGAGCGGGTCCGGCGCGCCGACCTCCTCGCTGGTCAGCGAGATGACACCGCCCGCGTAGTCGACCAGGGCGATTTCCAGTACCCCCTTGTGCACCGTCGCGCCCACCGCGAAACCGCCCGCGGCCGAAATCGCCAACGGAACGGTCGGACGGCCACGGCCGCTCGCGTCCGACGAGGCCTGCTCTTCGATCAGGCCCATGCTAATTAAATTACGCGACAACTTGGTCAACGCCGAATTACTGACCTGCAGCGCCGTCGACAGCTCGGTGCGCGGCAACGGCCCCTTCGTCCGCAGCTCCCATAACAAACGTTTTTCTTCTGAAGACAGTTTTAACCGCGCAATTTTCATACAGTTATTTATATAAAGATAATTCCTGTAACACGCTTGTCATATTCTATTTATTTTACAAGTAATAAATATTTATACCACAATACCGTGGCTATACTCCGGCTCGATCACGCCCACTCATCCGTCCGGAGAAATCTATGTTGAAGAGAAAAAACACGCTTGCCCGCCACTGGGCGATCGGCGCCTTGTGCGCTGTCGCCGGTCCCGCAATGGCCCAGACCGCGCCTGCGGAATCGACGTCCGCACCGGCGGCGCCAGCCGGCCAGGAAGCGGACATCGCCAGCGTGGTCGTCACCGGTTCGGCGCGTCCGCAGCGCCGCTTCGACGTGTCGTACGCGGTCAGTTCGCTGTCGCAGAACGACGTGCAAAAACTGGCGCCGCAAAACATGGCCGACCTGCTGGGCAAGCTGCCGGGCATCCAGGTCGAGGCGACCGGCGGCGAGGTGCAGAACATCACCCGCGTGCGCGGCATTCCGACCGATGACGGCCTGGCGCTGTTCCAGCAGGACGGCTTGCCGCTGTTCACGGAAATGAACGGCTTCTTCTTCCGTGGCGACAGTTTGAACCGCTACGACCTGATGACGAAAACGCTGGAGGTGGTGCGCGGCGGGCCGGCGTCGATCTACGCCAGCCAGGCGGCGGCCATCGTCAACAGCAGCACCGTCACCGGCACCGAGACCACCAAGGGCAAGGCGCAACTGACCCTGGGCACCACCGGCCTCGGACGCATCGACGCCTACCAGGCGGGCAAGATCGACGACAAGACTTTCTACGCGGTCGGCGGCTTCGTGCGCCGCGACGACGGCCATCGCGACAACGGCTTCCCGAACGACCGTGGCGGACAAATTCGCGGCAACATCAAGCGCGTGCTGGAATCCGGCACGCTGACCGTCAGCGCCAACTACCTGAACGACCACAACACCTTCTACCTGCCGATCCCGATCTCCGATCCGCGCAATCCGGCGGTGTCGCTCGACAAGTACATCGACTACTTCGACGGCACGATGAATTCGCCATCGCTGCGCGCCGTGCCGCAGAAGTACCAGGACGGCGCCGGCAAGCTGCAAACCGACACGCGCGACCTGGCCAACGGCCGCCATCTCGAATACGGCAATATCGGTGTGCGCTACGAGGGTGAACTCGGCAAATGGCAACTGTCGGCCAAGGGCGGCATGACCAAGGGCAGCCTGGACTTCGACGCGTTTTACTCGACCTCGAACCCGGCCGACGCCACCCAGTTCGCCAATGGCTTCATGAACGCCGCCAAGGCCGCGTTCGGGCCGGTCAACCGTTTGGGCTACGCCATCGCCGGCACCAATGGCGCGCAGGTGTACAACCCGGCGGATGCCTCCGGCCTGGTGATGCAGGCGCAGTATCGCGGCGCCGGGTCCGATTTCTATTCCAACCAGGCCGACGTCAATATCACCCGCAACTTCCAGACCGGCCTGGGCAACCACGACGTCAAGCTCGGCGTGTACGGCAGCGGCTACGGCCAGACCAGCAAGACCGTCTACAACGACATGCTGATCGAGGTGCAAGGCAAACCGCGCACGCTCGACCTGCTTGCCTATTCGGCCTCCGGCGCGGTGCTCGGCTCGGTCACCGACAACGGCGTGCTGCGCTACACCACCACCCTGAACCAGGGCGATGTCGACGCCAAAATGGGCGCGCTCTATCTGAACGACACGTGGGAAGTGTTCGACGGCCTGCGCCTCGACGGCGGCGTGCGCAAGGAACGCTATCACTACGACGGCTACGCCTTGCTGACCAAGCAGCTCAACCTGGGCGACGCGGCCACCCTGGCCGACGACACCACGCGCGCTTTCACCGGCGCACGGCAGGAGCACAAGTACAACTTCAACACCGTCAACTGGACGCTCGGCGCCAACTACGACTTCTCGCAGCGCTTCGGCGGCTACGCGCGGGTGTCGCACCTGGAGGTGCCGCCATCGATGCAGGTGGCCTCCTCGGTCGATCCGCTGGTGCTGACCACCAAGGCGGACCAGTATGAAGTGGGCTTCAAGATGGCCGCGGGCCGCTCCTACCTGTACGTGACCGGCTTCTACACGCAATTCGATCCGCTCAACGCCTCGTTCACGGCCTTCAACCCGGTCACGGGGCGCAACGACCAGACCGTGCCGTTCTTCGGCAAGGCGGTGGTGCGCGGCGCCGAGTTCGACGGCGCCTGGCACCTGACGGAGCGCTTCTCCATCAATGGCTCGCTGACCGTCCAGGACCCGCAATACCGCAACTTCGTCAGCGCCACCGGCGCCGATCCGTCCAGGGTGGTCGGCAACCAGATCATCCGCGAGCCCAAGGTGTTCGGCAATATCCGTCCCAACTTCAATTTCAACGTCGGCGACAAGCTGGTCGAGCTGTACGGCAGCTATGCCTACACGGGCAAGCGCTACGTCGACTTCTTCGAGGCCACCGCGATGCCGGCTTATCACTCGATCGGCGCCGGCTTCTCGGTCAGCCAGGGCGACTGGCGGTTGCAGATCGTCGGCGACAACCTGACCAACGCCAAGGGCATCACCGAAGGCAACACCCGTACCGATGCGCTGGCCGGACAGGGTACCAAGGAAGCGATTTACGGACGTCCGGTATTCGGCCGCAGCGCCCGTCTGATATTGAGCAAGGCATGGTGAGCGCGATGTTCAAGAAAACCCTGATCGCCGTTTCCCTGCTCATGATCCAGCAGGCGCAGGCCGCCCCGGTGCGCGACAAGCACTGGGCGCTGCTGGCCAATCAATTGTTCCCCGCGCTGGTGGACCTGGGCGCCGCCCGGCCCGCCGTCACGGCGCCGGCCGCGCGCCGCGCGCGCATCGACGCCTGCCAGCAGGACACCGCCTGCGTGCTGGGCGCGAGCCTGTGGACCGACGCCGAAATCAACGACTTCGCGTCCCGGGCCGCGAAGGTGCCCGCCACCGCATGGCGCAAATCCACGCTGGCCGACGACGGCGCGCAGGCCCAGGTGACGCGCGAACTGCGCGGACTGAACAGCATCATCCAGGTGTACGGCCAAGGATTGGCCTCGCGCTATCCGTTGGTCGACGGCCCGATCGACACGCCCGGCAGCACCTTGTTCAACGCCGCCGTCAAGGACGCGCTGGCGCTGGCCAAGGCCGGCGAGGACGATCCCGTGCTGCCGCCGGACCCCGGCTTGCCGCTGGCGCTCGCCCTGCTCGACGCCAACGACCGCGCCGACGCCGTCGCCTTCGAGCCGCTGGACCTGGCCCACAACGGCGGCGCGCTGGGCCGCTCGGGCATCATCGACTGGAAACTGTACCGCTATTCGGCGATCATCATTCCAGGCATCGGGCCGGAAAACGTGGGCATGGCGCTGAGCGCGCGCGGCAAGTGGAACGTGCGGCTGGCGGCCAAGCGCTTCGCCGACGGCGAGGCGCCGTTCATCATCTTCAGCGGCGCCTCGGTTCATCCGAAGGGTACGCGCTTCGTGGAGGCGGTGGAGATGCGCAAGGCGCTGATCGAACGCTTCGGCGTGCCGGCCGAGGCCATCATCATCGAGCCGTATGCGCGCCACACCACGACCAACCTGCGCAACGTGACGCGCCGGCTGGTCGCGATGGGCGCGCCGCTGGACAAGGACAGCCTGATCGTCACTTACACCAACCAGAGCCGCTACATCGAAAGCCAGGAGTTCGCCTCGCGCAACCTGAAGGAGCTGGGCTACCTGCCGGGCACCGTCGGCGCGCGCCTGTCGCCGACCGAGCTGACGTTCCGGCCATCCGCCAAGTCGCTGCGCATCGATCCGGCCGACCCGCTGGACCCCTGATCCCCTCGGAACGCCGCGCGCCAAGGGCGCGGCGTTCCGATTCGTAGTCAGCTTTACAACATTCCCCTTCTTTTTTGCGCCTTCTCAAGGTATGCGCCTTGAAATACGGTTGGGTCGTCCCTATAATTGGCACTCGTTCCGAGAGAGTGCTAACAGCGCCCTCGACAACTTTCCGTTGTGGCAATCTGAGCATTTAGGCATGATCGGCACAACAACAAACTGTACCAATGCTAATTAAGGAGTTTTGTATGAACCTTCGCCCTTTGAACGATCGCGTAATCGTCAAACGCCTCGACCAGGAAACCAAAACTGCGTCCGGCCTGATCATCCCTGATGCGGCCGCTGAAAAACCGGATCAAGGCGAAGTGCTCGCCGTCGGCAATGGCAAGATTCTCGAAGACGGCAAAGTCCGTCCGCTGGATGTCAAAGTAGGCGACCGCGTTCTGTTCGGCAAATACGCCGGCCAAACCGTCAAAGTTGACGGTCAAGAACTGATGGTCATGCGCGAAGAAGACATCATGGCAATCGTCGTCAAGTAAATCTACTTGGCACGCGGTTCCACTCATCACCTAATTCTGGAGAAACAACATGGCAGCTAAAGAAGTAATCTTCGGCGACGCAGCGCGCGCCAAAATGGTCGAGGGCGTCAACATCCTGGCCAACGCCGTTAAAGTCACCCTGGGCCCGAAAGGCCGCAACGTCGTGCTGGAACGTTCGTTCGGCGCCCCTACCGTCACCAAGGACGGCGTGTCGGTCGCTAAAGAAATCGAACTGAAAGACAAGCTGCAGAACATGGGCGCGCAAATGGTCAAGGAAGTTGCTTCCCGCACCAGCGACAACGCCGGCGACGGCACCACCACCGCCACCGTGCTGGCCCAGGCCATCGTGCGCGAAGGTATGAAGTTCGTTGCCGCCGGCATGAACCCTATGGACCTGAAGCGCGGCATCGACAAGGCGGTCGCCGCCACCGTCGAGCAGATCGCCATCATCGCCCGTCCTTGCACCACCACCAAGGAAATCGCCCAGGTCGGTTCGATCTCGGCCAACTCGGACGCATCGATCGGCGAGCGCATCGCTGAAGCGATGGAAAAAGTCGGCAAGGAAGGCGTCATCACCGTTGAAGACGGCAAGTCGCTGAACGACGAGCTGGACATCGTTGAAGGTATGCAGTTCGACCGCGGCTACCTGTCGCCATACTTCATCAACAACCCGGAGAAGCAAGTCGCGATCCTGGAAAATCCATTCGTCCTGCTGTGCGACAAGAAAATCTCGAACATCCGCGATCTGCTGCCGGTACTGGAACAAGTCGCCAAAGCCGGCCGTCCACTGCTGATCATCGCCGAAGACATCGAAGGCGAAGCACTGGCGACCCTGGTTGTGAACAACATCCGCGGCATCCTGAAAACCTGCGCCGTCAAGGCCCCGGGCTTCGGCGACCGTCGCAAGGCCATGCTGGAAGACATCGCGATCCTGACCGGCGGTCAAGTGGTTGCTGAAGAAGTCGGCCTGACCCTGGAAAAAATCACGCTGGAAGAGCTGGGCCAAGCCAAGCGTATCGAAGTCGGCAAGGAAAACACCATCGTCATCGACGGTGCGGGCCAGGCCGAAGGTATCGAAGGCCGCGTCAAACAAATCCGCGTGCAGATCGAAGAAGCGACCTCGGACTACGACCGTGAGAAACTGCAAGAGCGCGTGGCCAAACTGGCCGGCGGCGTTGCAGTGATCAAAGTCGGTGCCGCCACCGAAGTTGAAATGAAAGAAAAGAAAGCCCGCGTTGAAGATGCACTGCACGCTACCCGCGCCGCAGTGGAAGAAGGCATCGTGCCAGGCGGCGGCGTAGCCCTGCTGCGCGCCCGCGCTTCGATCACCGTCAAAGGCGACAACCCGGACCAGGACGCAGGTATCAAGATCGTTCTGCGCGCCATGGAAGAGCCACTGCGCATGATCGTGCAAAACGCCGGCGAAGAAGCTTCGGTCGTCGTTGCCGCGGTTCTGGCAGGCACGGGTAACTACGGTTACAACGCCGCCAACGGCACCTATGGCGACATGGTTGAAATGGGCGTGCTGGATCCAGCCAAGGTCACCCGTTCGGCACTGCAAAACGCAGCGTCGATCGCCGGCCTGATGCTGACCACCGATTGCATGGTCGCCGAAGTCACCGAAGACAAGGCAGCCGGCGGCGGCATGGGCGGTATGGGTGGCATGGGCGGCATGGGTGGTATGGACGGCATGATGTAATTGCCGGCCGGCTCGGCTTAAGCCGAGCCAGCCTCGCTGCATGGAAAAGCCAGCTTCTTCGGAAGCTGGCTTTTTTTATGCGCCCGCCGTCTGCTACACTCGCGCTTTTTCCCCGATAGCCATGAAACCACTTGCCCTGATGTTCGCCGCCCTGCCAGTCCTCGCATCGGCGCAAACCCCGCCCGTCATCGATCAAGCCAGCCTGCCCGTCATCACGGCCGCGCCAGGCGTCACCTTGCGCGAGTTGAGCGGCAGGACCGCGCCCGCCGGTGCCCGCAGCGACAAGGTCAGCGTCGCGTTGTTTCATCTGGAACCGGGCAAGGCCAGCCCGTGGAGCCATAACAAGGAAGGCGAGGAATCGTTCTTCGTCCTCAGCGGAACCGGCGAGATCTGGACCGACGGCCACGTGCAAACGATAGGCCCGGGCTCGTACATCGTCATCCAGCCAAGCACCGTGCGCTCGATCCGCGCCAGCAAAGGCGTGCCGCTCGACTTCTACGCAATCACATCGCCGGCCTGGAGCAAGGATGACGACGTGCTGGTCACCGCGCCGGCCGGCGCGCCCAAGTAAGGGCGGCCGACGGCTGCTGCGGTCCGGCCTGTGATAGAGTTGGCAATTCCGCAACAGCAAGCCCAACACATGCAGACGATACGCGCCCGGATGACCTATTTGCGCAACGGCGAAGGATTCGCCGCCGTGGCCTTGCCCACCGTCCTGTCAATGGTATGGGAAACATCGGGCGCTCCGGTGGCATGGGGCATGCGGGGCGCGGCCATGGCGATGGTCGTCTACATCCTGTTGCAGGGGATGCTGTATTGGCAGCTGAAGTTACAGTCGACGGTGCGGCGTCAGCCCTTGCCCGCGTATTTCCAGCCGCTGTACAGCGTCTTTAAATATTCGAACATCGTGGCGGTCTCCGGGGTGGTGGTGTTTACCGCGTTGACCGGTGGCGGCTCCGCAGACCTGTGGTGGTCGTGCGGCTTGCTGGCATTCGCAGCGCTGGAGCACATCAACTATTACCACTACCAGCTGATGTACGACACGCGCGGCGCCTTCGACTACGTGCGCCGCAACGGCCGCCTGCGCAGGGCTGCGCTGGGGCTGGATCTGCGACGGCACAACGCGCCGTAAGCGCCGAAGTTACTGTTCGCTGTGGAGCCGTCGAAGCAGCTCGTCACCGCGATCTCGGCTTAATCCTTCCACGCGCTCGATCAGTTCATCGTCCGCAACGCCAAGCTCACATATGTATCTGTCGGCAGTCTTCGTATCCAGATCCGCGATCCCCTTGTCCTCCGTTTCTTCAATCTTGCCAAGTATTATCTTGGCAAGCTCAACAGCTTCAGGTGTCGGCATGCTGCGAAACATGGGAAAGAAATAGTCTCTCTTCGACATCGCAGGTACACCGACCTGTGACAGCGCGCTCATACAATAGCCAACGGCTTCCGTCGCGACCATCCGTGGAACAGATTCGAGCAAGTTATGCCAATTCATCGTTATCTCCCGTTACAGTTCGATGGCATCGAAAAGCTTTCTGGGCAGGTTTTCGATGAGAAATTCTTCTGACAGTACAGCCGCCCTATCGCTGACAGGAACAGGCCGCAACAGACGACAGACCGGCAACCCTGGAATCACCAGCAACAGCGGCTTGAACTCATGGAGTTGCGCCAGCAAAACGACCTCCAGCATCTCCCTGTGCGTCGCGGCGCTGATCAAACCTGCGCCAAGTTTGGCATCCGCGCCGCCCTGGATATTTTTCCGGGTGCTAAATACCTTAGCCGAATGCAAATCGCCCGCCTCCACCTCTTTTTTCAACGACCAATATATCTCCCTTGGGTTAGACGTCGTTGGTACACAATTGTTCTCACTCATGCGCGACGAAGGGTCAAAATATGGCGTGCACCAGACGTAATGATGCCTGCCGTAATAGCGCTCACAAATGAAGTAGGCGAGCGTCGTACAGCAGGAATAGTAGATACGCTTGTGATTCATGACGCCGGCCTCCGTCGCAGCGGGAACGTGGGCTTGATGATAAGGCCGTGCGCCGCCGTACTTTTGCCGGGTGCGCTCAGCGTTTGATCGCCATCATGAAGGCGCCGAAGATTCAGGCGTCGCGGAACTCCGCCTCGATCGCTTCGCGGCGCGGCTCGTCGGCGATGTGCAGGATCAACGTCTCGGGCAGTTCCAGTGCCGGATGCGAGGCGCGGTGTTTGGCGAACCAGAAGACTTCGCTTAAGTCCTCGTCCTCATGCGCGGTCGCCATCAATTGCTGCTCTTCCGGCACGTCCTCATAGTCCGCCGCCTCCAGGCTGGCGTCGTCGATCGACTCCCGCCAGGCCTCGCATTGATCGCCCCACGCGAGCGCGTACCTGCAGCCGGACTCGACGAGCCAGCGGCTGACGTCCCAGCGCGTCATCTCGGGCACTTCCGCCTCGACCATGACGATGGCTTTGAAGGCGGTCAAGCCTTCCAGTACCGGCAAGTCGTTTTCCGGGGCGAGGTGTAAATATCTGATCGATGGTTTCTGCATGATGGCGCCGCTGTAATGTTCAAGCGACGCATTCTCACCCGATTTCGCCGATACCGCAAATCCATCGGCGCGTCCGCTGACCCCGGCGGCGGCAGGCGACGACTCCTGACAGAAACTGACGGTGCCGCTGGCTAGAATGAGCTTCCTTTTTTCAACCGGAGTTCAACATGAAACCAGCAACTGTCAGCGCCGTTATCCACTTAAACTTCCGCGGCCAGGCGCGCGAGGCGCTCGCCTTCTACCAATCCGTGTTCGGCGGACAGGTCAATGCCATCACGTACAAGGACTTCAACCAGGTGACCAACGAAGCGGAAGCGGACCAGCTGATGTGGGGCCAGGTGGCGGCCGATACCGGCTTCCGCGTGATGGCCTACGACGCGCCGTCGCACACGGCCTGGAACCCGGGCGAGAACGCCTTCCTGGTCGCGGTGGAGATGAAGACGCAGGACGAGGTCCGCGCCTATTGGGACAAGCTGTCCGCCGGCGCCACTATCACTGCGGAACTGCAATCGGCGCAATGGACGCCGTTGTTCGGCATGCTGAAGGACCGCTACGGCATCAACTGGACGTTGAGCGTCGCGGCCCAGCAAGCCGCGACGTGATTCCCGGGACGGTGTGGCTTAGAACGGGTCCAGCGCGATGGTGAACTTGCCGCTGGCGTCGATCGCGCCCATGGTGTAACCCTGCCAGCCCGGGTAACCCTGCGGCTCCCAGTAGAATACGCCCAGGCCGTTCGAACCGAGCGCCTTGGTCTTGTTCAGCAAGTCGGCGATCATGGCCTTGGAGGTCGCCGCCTGGGTCCAGTCCATGCCGACCTCGGTCACCATCACCGGCTTGGTGTAACGCGACACCATATCCCACATATTGGTGGAGATCCGATTGTTGTAGTTGGCCCAGTCGGAGGCCGGCGGATAGTGCGACATGCCGATCACGTCCCACTTGGCGCCGGCGTTTTTCACGCCATCAAAGAACCAGCGGAACACGGCGTTGTCGTGGCCGTTGGCCAGGTGCAGGACCACTTTGGCGTTCGGGTAGACGGCCTTGGTGGCGTTGTAGCCGCTGTTGATCAGGCCGGCCAGATTGCCGAAGTTGGTGGTGCGTCCTTCCGGCCACAGCATGCCGCTGTTGATCTCGTTGCCGACCTGTACCCATTCGACGTTGATGCCGTTGGTCTTCAGGTAGTTCAGGATGCCCTGGGTGTGGCTGTAGACGTCGTTGTTAAGCTGCGCCAAGGTATGGTTGGCCCAGGCGGCCGGCTTGGTCTGCTGCCCCGGGTCGGCCCAGCTGTCGCTGTAGTGGAAGTCGATCATGATGCGCTGGCCTTGCGCGGCGGCGCGCTTGGCTTTGTAGAGCACGTCGGCGCCGTCGTTCCAGCCGCCGTTGGGATTGACCCACACGCGCAGGCGGATCGAGTTGATCTGCAGATTCTTCAGCAGCACGAAGGGATCGGTCTTGACGCCGCTGCTGTTATAGAACGAGTAGCCGCTGGCTTCCTGCTGGCTGACCCAGCCGACGTCGGCGCCGTTGGCGAACGTTTGCGCGGACCCGACGGACGCGGCAAGGCCCATCGCCACGCCGCAGATGGCGGCGAGCAAATTCTTGAATTTCATTTTGTCTCCAGTGTTTTATTGATTTTTATAGTTTGTACTACGCTGTCTTGCCTGCCACCCGTGCGCACCTCCCCCTGCCGCGTCGCGCGGAACATTTTTACATTCGGGATACCGCGCCGGCGCGGGGCCGGCGCGGCTGTTGTTGAAACCGCTAATTAACCGAAGCGCGCGGCGGGAACGCCGGCCACTTCCACCCGCACCGAGAACAGCGCGCCCGTCAACGGGAACTCTTTCAACTGCTCGGGCGTGTTGTCCTCACTGGCGGTGGTGATGAACAAGGTTTTCAGATCGGGACCGCCGAAGGTGCACGAGGCCGGGTTGCGCACCGGAACGCCGATGGTTTCCAGCAGTTCACCTTGCGCCGAGTAGCGGCAGACGCGGGAACCGCCCCATTGCGCGATCCAGACGCAGCCTTCGCTGTCGACCGTCATGCCGTCCGGCGCGCCCTCGGTGTCGCCGTCGAACTGGCGCCACACGCGCGGCTCGCCCAGGCTGCCGTCTGCCGCCAGCGGATAGGCGTAGGTGCGGCCCTCGAAGCTGTCGGTGTGGTACATCGTGGCGCCGTCGTTGCTGAACGCCGGGCCGTTGCAGATGTGATAGCCGTCGTCGGCCACGGTCAAGGTCAAGTCCTTGTCGAGGCGGAACAACATGCCGATCGCTTGCGCGTAATCGGTGTTGTGCATCGAACCGGCCCAGATGCGGCCGGCGCCGTCGACCTTGGCGTCGTTCATGCGCAGGCCGCTGCCTTCGGGGAACGGACGCGCCAGGTATTCGATACGCAGCTCCGGTTCGAGCCAGACGCGGGCGATGCCGTCGCGCAGGCCGGCCATGAAGCCGTCGCCGTCGCGACGGGAGATCAGCCAGCAGATATAGTCCGGCATCGTCCAGCTATGGCGCTCGCCGCTGGCGGTGTCCAGCGCGTGCAGTTTTTGATTTTTCAGGTCGACGAAATACAGGCGGTTTTGCTCCGCCACCCACAACGGACCCTCGCCCAGTTGCGCGCCGAGTTCCCACAGACATTGCACGTCATGCTTGCTCATTCGTTTTATCCCCAGGATGGAAAGAATCAGGCGGCCAGGCCGCGCCAGGTGTTGACGAAGGCCGTCGCGCGCTCGCCGAGCTGCTCGATGGTCACGCCGGGCGTGTAGAGCGCGCCGCCGATGCCGAAGCCGGTCGCGCCGGCCTTGAACCAGCCGGCCATCGTCTCCGGCGTGACGCCGCCGACCGGCCACATCGGGGTGCCGGCCGGCACTACGCTGAGCATGGCCTTCAGGCCGCCGTGGCCGATCATCTCGGCCGGGAACAGTTTGAGCGCGTGGGCGCCGGCGTCGAGCGCGGCGAACGCCTCGGTCGGCGTGGCCACGCCCGGGGCGCAGTACATGCCCAGGTCGGCGGCGCGGCGGATCGCGGCCGGATTGCAGTTCGGGGACACCAGCAGCCGGCCGCCCGCCTCGTAGACGGCTTCGACGTGCTCGACGTTGAGCATGGTGCCGCCGCCGACCAGGGTGCCAGGCAGGTTCAGCTTGACCATCGAGGCGATGCACTCGAGCGCGCCCGGACGGTTCAGCGGCACTTCCAGCGCGCGGAAGCCGGCGTCGAACAGCACCTGGGCGACGGCGACGGCCTCGGTCGGTTGCAGGCCGCGCAAGATGGCGACCAGCGGCGTGGTTGGATGGGAAATAGTCATGTTCAGCCCTGCTTGATGAATTGGGAAATCGCCGTGCAATACACGCGATGGGGATCGAGCACTTCGCACTGCAAGCCGAAGTGGGCGGCGGCGGCGGCATAGCGGGCGGCCAGCGCCGGCGAACCGATAACGGTGATGCCGGCGCCGTTGCCGTCGGCCGGCACTTCACGGGCGGCGGCGGCGAATTCGGCGCCGATCAGCAAGCCGCTGACGACGGCGGCGGCCTGCTGCTGCGGCCAGGTGCGCGAGACGACGCCGGCGCGCACGCGGAACAAGGTGTTCGACAGCGGCTCGTTGCGCGCGGCCTGGTTCAGCCCGACGGCGAAGCCTTCGGCGTCGGTGGTGTCGCCGGCCATCATCGACGACAACGTGCCGCCGGCAGACAACATGGCGAACAGCTCGCCGGTCATATAGGTGGCGAAGGACTGGATCACGCCGTCGCGCAGCAGCACCCATTTGCTATGGGTTCCGGGCAGCACCAGCCAGCCGTCGCGCTTGCCCAGCGCCACGGCGCCCAGCAGTTGGGTTTCCTCGCCGCGCATCACGTCGACGGCGGCGCCGTTGCGGTAGCAATAGCCGGGAACGATATGGCAGCGGCCGGCCCAGGCCGGATCGGTGACGGGCGCCAGGTGGCGCGGCAGCTCGGTCAGCGGCACGGCGGCGTCCAGATAGTTGACTTCCTGCCAGCCGGAGGCGCTGCCGACCATGCCGGACATGATCACCGGCACGTCGCTACCGAGGTGCATGGCATCGAGCAAGCCGTCCAGCGAGGCGCTGAAACGCTCGCGTCCGCCGACCGCCAGCATGCCCTGGCCGTCTTCGTGTTCCGCCAGGCAGTTGCCTTGTTGGTCGATCAGATAGGCGCGCCGGTTGCTGGTGCCCCAGTCGACGCCCAGAATTGTCTTATCCACTAGTCAGAGTCCTTTTCTTATGGTGCGAAGATGGTACAAAAATGGCTATAGTGCCGCCAATGAATTATCTCGCGCAACTGATACCAAAATAATATAGACAATAATATAGACCCTGAGCATTCGGCGACGCCCGGCCGGTTTGCGTTACGACAAGCAGTCCCGGCGGCTGGCCTCCTATAGTTGAGACGCAATTCAACACGGGAGGTTCCATGAGCACAGTCGATGTTTACCAACATACCAAACAGCAAGATTTTGACACGCTGGCGCGCCAACTCGGGCTCAAGCCGCGCGATCCCTGGATCGGCGGCAAGGTCGATTATGAATGGGATCAGTTGCGCATGGTGTTGGATGTGATGCCGCTGCGCCTGCCGGACATGCACGTCCTCGAGTTCGGCTGCAACATCGGCGCCTCGGCCATCCTGTTTTCCTATCTGGGCGCCAAGGTCTGCGCCACCGACGATTCGGCCGACTGGGTCGCGCTGGCGCGCCTGAACGCCGAGCGCTACGGCATCGACAACATCGACTTCGCCCACGTGGCCGACTCGCGCCGCCTGCCCTTCGCCGACGGCCAGTTCAGCCTGATCGCCTGCAACAGCGTGCTCGAATACGTGGCGCCGGCCGAGCTGCCGGCCGTGCAGCGCGAGCTCGACCGCGTGCTCGCGCCGGGCGGGCTGATCTTGCTGACCGGGTCCAGCAACCGGCTCTGGCCGCGCGAGGCGCACAGCGGGCGCTGGCTAGTGAATTACTTGCCGCGCTGGATAGACCGCCTGCTCGGCAAGCCCTTGCCGCGCGGCGTCTGGCCGTGGGCGATGCGGCGCGGCTTCGGCCCCCACTACGACAATCTGGACACCGCGCACCCCGACAATTTCCTGCTCCGCTCGCGTTTGCGCGGCGGCGCCGACGTCCGCAGCCTGCAGCCGCTGCTGTGGCTGGCGCGCCGGCTGGGCATCGGCCCGGGCATGCTGACGCCCAATATCTGCTGTTTCCTGCAAAAACACCCGCTTTCATAGGCGAACTGGAGGGTTGAAGTTGCCCGATGGATGCCTTTGGTTTAGTATGGCCGTCAACAAAATAGTCCAGGCTATCCCTTATGGCATCTCGCTCTCCGTCCCCCCGCACCTTGGCCATCGCCGGCGCAGCCGCCGTCGCGCTGGCCATCGGCGTGGGTGTTTATATTAACAACACGACGCCGGTGGCGCCGCCGCCGGCGCCGGTCAAGCCGGCCGAGCCGGTCGTCGCCAGCAAGGCGCCGCCGGCCAGCGCGCCGCCGCGCGCAGCCGCGCCGCGTCCGGCCGCAAGCGAACCGTCCGCGCCGGCCGAACCCAAGGCCACCCGCACCAAGGAACAAGCCTCCGCCGCGCTGATGGCGCTGCCGGAACTGCAACAGTGGTCGTCGATGCTGGAGAAAAGCTCCGGCGGCAAAGTGCGCGGCGCGCTGATCGAATACGATCCGACCCCGCGCAAGCTCAACGGCAAAAGCTACTGGCAGTTCAGCTTTGTCGAAAACAGCGCCGAATCGGCACAGCGCTGGGAAAGCTTCCTGGTCTCGTCGAGCGACGACGAGATCCTGGTCGAAGACGCCACCAACGACGAGGTCATCAGCCTGGCGCGCTGGCGCCGGGAAAAGCATCCGGAAAAGCGCATCAACATCGACGGCTAAGGGCCTACGCCGCCTTGCGCTGTTGCGGCGCCGGCGTCGCCGGTGTCACCTCCGCCGCACTTGCCACCTTCCCCACCCACAGCACCGAGAACACCGTCAGTCCGGCCGCGATCCAGCCGTTCCAGCCGTAGCCGAGGATGTGTCCGGCCGCGTCCGTATGCAGGGTCAGGCCGCCCAGCAAGGCGCCGACGCCGCTGCCCAGTTGCTGGATCGCCGAATTGGCGCTGAGGAAGGCGCCGCGTTTGGACGGGTCCGGCACGGTCGTCATCAATGCCTGCAAGGGAATGGTGCGTCCGGACACGGCGGTCATGAAGAACGGAAAGAACAGGATCACCGCGACCAGCGGCATGGCCGGCATGTGCGTCACGAACATCATCGGCAGCACCGAGAGCAGCGCCAGATAGCGGTAGACCTTGTGCGCGCCGGCGCGATCCGACCATTTGCCCACCATGCGCGCGCTGACCAGGGTGGCCAGGCCACCGGCCAGATACACATAGGGAATCTCCGCCGGCTTGACGCCAAGGTTGCTCACCAGCACCGGCGAGATGAACGGAATCACCAGCATGCCCGTCATCATGTTGACAAAGGACAGCGCGAACGCCTTCAGGTGGTTGGGCACGCGGTACAGGCCGATCAGGTTCGGCAGCACGGCCGACAGCGGCACGCGCTGCGTCAAATGGCCCGTAATGGACGGCAACGTCCGCGCGCCCAGCGCCCAGATCACCAGCGAGAACAGCACCAGCAGATAGAACGGCGACGCCCAGCCGAAGTGCGCGGCCAGCATCACGCCGGCCGGCACGCCGACCACCGCCGCCAGGCTGAACGAGGTCATCACGACGCCGGTGGCCGCGCCGCGCCGGTGGGCCGGAATCAGGTCGCCGATGATGGCCATGACGATCGCGCCGAGCACGCCGCCGGTCACGCCGGCGAAGGCCCGCGACAGCACCAGCACGTGGAAATTGGGGGCGACGGCGCACGCCAGGTTGGACAAGGTGAACAGCGCGAACATCCACAGCAGCAATTGTTTGCGGTCGAAGCGGTCGATATACATCGCCGCCACCAGGCCGGACAGGCCGGCGCACCAGGCATAGGCCGACACCGCGCCGGACACGGCGGCCGGGGTGATGGCGAAGGCTTGCATCAGCTGCGGCGCCAGCGGCATCATCACCATGAAGTCCATGATGACGGTGAATTGGGTCAGCGCCAGCAGCCACAGCACCAGGCGCTCGCGGGCCGGGGTCAAGGCGAGCGCGGGGGGAACGGCCATGCTCATTCCAGCGCCAGGATCTCGGCCGTCGTGCGGCGCAGGATCGCCCGGATGTGCTCCAGCTTGGCGGCACTCGGATGGTTTTCCTGGCCCTGCGCGATGACCGCGTGCTTGAGCTCATGCATGATCGTGCGCAGGTCGTCGCGCGACTCGGCCGGATCGCTCATGCGCGCCACGATGGCGTCGACGAACTGGCGGTTCTCGGCCAGGAAGGCCTCGCCTTCCGGCGTAATCGTATGCAACTTCTTGTTGCCATCGGCGGCGGCGGCGACATGGCCCATATCGAGCAGCATCGACAGCAGCGGATAGATCGCGCCCGGGCTGGGCGTATAGCCGCCGCCGGAACGCTGTTCCAGCTCCTTGATGATCTCGTAGCCATGGCGCGGCTTTTCCGAAATCAGTTGCAAAACGATATAGCGCATGGCGCCGGCATCGAACATTTTCGGACCGCGACCGCGACCGCCGCCGCCGTGGTGCGGCCCATGCGTGGCGCGCGGATGATGATGGTGATGTGAGAATCGAAACATTTTGAACTCCTTCTTCAGATATAACAAGTTAAGATATAACTTATTAAGATATATCTTAGCGCATTTCCGGAAGAGTTCAAGCGCCGATTTGTAACAGCCGTAAAAGCAACTCCGGGGTCAGGTCCACCATTGCTACACGAACTGAGGCGTAAGACGTATAAACGGTCGGTTGAGTTCGATACGGTTAGCTCGTGTAGCAATGGTGGACCTGACCCCGGAATGAAAAAAAGGCAGACCATCGAGGTCTGCCTTTGGGGTTGCGGCCGTCTTACGGTCAGCTGTCGAGGTGGGAGATCAGCAGGCGGCGGTTGTCGCTTTCGCCGCCCTTCGCTTTTGGCTGCACCACCACGCGCGAGTTCTGCGTGTCGAGCGAGATGCCCACCGACAGGATGTCGATCAGCAGCAGCTGCAAGATGCGCGAGATCATCGACAGGAAAGTGGTGCTGTCCTCCGTGTGATCGACCGCCAGGCACACGCTGGCCTTCTTCGCCAGCGGCGAGTTGCTGGCGGTGATGGCGATGACGTCGGCACCCGCCGCGCGCGCCGCGTCGACCGCTTCCAGCAGGTCCGGCAGCTTGCCGGAGTTGGAAATGGCGATCACCACGTCGCCAGGATTGAGCAGCTCGGCCGCCAACGTCAGCAAATGCGAGTCGCCGTACGCCGACGTCGGAATGCGGAAGCGGAAGAATTTGTGCTGGCCATCCAGCGCCACCACGCGCGAATTGCCCATCGCGTAAAACTCGACCCGCTTGGCCTTGGCCACCAGCGCGATCGCCTTGTCCAGCGAACGCACGTCCAGCTGGTCGCGGAACTTCAAAATCGCCGAAACGGTATTGTCGATGACCTTGGCGCTCAAGTCGTGCGTGCTGTCGCTCACCCTCACCTGGCTGTGGCGCACCGGGATCGCGCCCGTCAGGCTGCTGGCGAACTTCAGCTTGAAGTCGGCCAGGCCGAGGAAACCGAGCGAGCGGCAGAACCGGATCACCGTCGGCTGGCTCACCTCCGCCAGGCGGGCGATGTCGGCGATCGGCTCGTTGAGCACCAGGCGTGGCTGCTCCAGCACCAGCTGCGCGACGCGCTGCTCGGCCGGCGTCAGCTCGTGCTGCAGATGCTGCACGCGCTCCATCAGGGTGTTGGCGCCGCTGCGTCCGCGCAGATGCTCGGACAAAATCGTCGCCACGCCGTAAAAGGCGGGATTCGGCGTGGTGATCACGTACGTCGGAATCTCCGACAGATAGCTGGTGAAACGGCCCTTGGCCTCGAAGCGCGAACGGAACGGCGACGACGCGAACCAGTCGCCCATGCGCGGCACGATGCCGCCGCCGATGAACATGCCGCCGAACGCGCCCAGGGTGACGGCCAGGTTGGCGGTGGCGCCGCCCAGCATCGCACAGAAGCATTCCAGCACTTCGAGGCACAGCGGGTCCTTGTCGGTCAGCGCGCCGGCCATGATCTCCTGCGAGCTCAGGTCGCGCACCTGGCGGCCATTGCGCTTGGCGATGGCGCGGTAGATGATCTCCATGCCGGGGCCGGAGATCAGGCGCTCGGTCGAGACGTGCGACCAGGTTTGCCACGCGTACTGCAGGATCGAATATTCGCGCTCGTCGGCCGGCGCGAAGTTGGTGTGGCCGCCCTCGGAGCCCAAGGTGACGAAGCCGTCGACGGTCGGGATCACGCCGGACACGCCAAGCCCGGTGCCCGGTCCCAGCACGCCGATGACCGAGTTCGATGCCGGCTTGCCGCCGCCCACCTGCATCAGGTCCGCCGGTTTGAGGCCCGGCAGCGACATCGCCAGCGCCGTGAAGTCGTTCACCACCAATAAAGTGTGCAGGCCGAGCGCGCGGCGCACTTCGTCGGTGGAGAATTCCCAGTCGCGGTTGGTCATGCGGACATGGTCGCCGCTGACCGGGTTGGCCACCGCCAGCGCGGCGTGGTTCAGGGTGATGTCGGCGTGGTCGGACAGGTACGATCGCAGCATGGCGACGATGTCGCTAAAGTCGTCGCACTTGAGCACGCGCACGGCGCGGAATTCGCCGGGGGCCGTTTGCAAAGCGAAGCGCGCGTGCGTCGCGCCGATGTCGGCCAGCAGGCGTGGGCCGTCGGCGAACGCCGTGCGATTGAGTTTTTGGTCTACTTCAGCTTGTTTCATCGTTCGATTCAGTCAAAACAGTTGGCGGAAGCATACCCGAAATATGGGGTGTTAAGAAGGTAACTGCGAGGTAAGAATGATGACGGCGGCAAATCGCCGCCGTCATCTCTTATTTTGCGTACCCGAACCAGGCGCCGAAGGCCGGCAACTGCACCTGGCTGCCGTCCACCGTTCCAGGCAGGTCGTAACCTTCCATCTGTTCCGCGCCCGTTACTTGCGGTAACGCGAAGCTGACCGGCGCCCCGCCCAGATTGAAGACGGCGATGATCCCGCGCTCGCCGTCGGCATCGCGGCGCAGCGCCAGCACCGGCTCCGGCGTGTCGAAGAATTGGATGTCGCCGCGCGTGAGCTGCGGCAGCTTGCGGCGCCAGGCGATGAACTTGCGCGTGAACGCCAGCGACGATTCGGCATCCGACTCCTGCACCGCCGCCGCCTTGGCGATATGGTCCGGCGACACCGGCAGCCATGGTTTACCGGTGGTGAAGCCGCCATCGGCCCCGCCGGTCCACGCCATCGGCGTGCGGCAGCCGTCGCGGCCCTTGAACTCCGGCCAGAAGGTGATGCCGTACGGGTCCTGCAGCAGTTCGAACGGCACATCCGCCTCGGCGAACGCCAGCTCGTCGCCCTGGTACAGGCACGGCGTGCCTTTGAGCGACAACTGCATCGCCAGGATCATCTTGGCGAACGCCTTCGGCGCGTCCGCTCCACCCCAACGCGTGGCGACACGCTGCACGTCGTGGTTACCGACCGACCAGGAGGCCCAGCCGCCTTTGACGCGCGCTTCGAACTGTTCCACCTGTTTGCGGATGTAGTGCGACGAGCACGTAGGCACCAGCAGGTTAAAGCTGTACGCCATGTGCAGCTTGTCGCCGCCGGCGGTGTATTCGGCCATGACGGCCAGCGAATCGTCGGCCCCCACTTCGCCGATCGACACGGCCTGGTATTCGTTCAGCAGGGTGCGCAGCTTTTGCAGGAACGGCAGGTTCTCCGGACGGCTCTTGTCGTAGACGTGGGCCTGCATGCCGTACGGGTTCACGTCCGAGACGGTGGCGGTGTCGCGGTTGACGGCCGGCGGATTGCTGCGCAACTCGGGATCGTGGAAGTGGAAGTTCGACGCGTCCAGGCGGATGCCGTCGACGCCGCGTTCGAGCCAAAAGCGCAGCGCGTCCAGGTGCGCCTGCTGCACTTGCGGATTGTGGAAGTTGAGCTGCGGCTGGCTGACGAGGAAATTGTGTAAATAGTATTGACGACGACGCGTGTCCCACTGCCACGACGAGCCGCCGAACACCGACATCCAGTTGTTCGGCGGATTGCCGTCCGGCGCCGGATCGGACCACACGTACCAGTCGGATTTCGGATTGTCGCGGCTAGCCCGGCTCTCCTTGAACCACGGATGCTCCTCGGCGGTGTGCGCCATCACCTGGTCGATCATGATCTTCAGGCCCAGGCTATGCGCCTTGGCGATCATGACATCGAAGTCGGCCAGGGTGCCGAACATCGGATCGACGTCGCAATAGTCGGAAATGTCGTAGCCGAAGTCCTTCATCGGCGATTTGAAAAATGGCGAAATCCAGACGATGTCCACGCCCAGCGATGCGATATAGTCCAGCTTTGCCGTAATCCCGGGCATGTCGCCGATGCCGTCGCCGTTGGTGTCAAGGAAGCTGCGCGGGTAAACCTGGTAGATGATGGCCTCGCGATACCAGTCTTTAATGTGCGGGGAAACTTGAGTTAGTTGCTTAGTCATAAGAGAATCCGGGGTTGGCTGCGTGTCGTGGAAGGCGCGCGGATGAGTTTGTAGAGAATATACATCACGATATTGTTTTTTTCAATCGTGTACAAGATTTGGGATTATCACAATTAATCCATACAAATCAAATAGTTATGAGTTTTTATCGGAATTCATAAAACAAAAATGAGTAGTCAAACTACACAAATCTTAGGAGAAACCAGTGACTAGCAGCGCTATCGCCAACGGCAACGGGCCGATGCCCCGACAAATTCCCTACATCATCGCCAACGAAGGCTGCGAACGTTTCAGCTTCTACGGCATGCGCAACATCCTCACGCCGTTTCTTCTGAGCACTCTTTTGCTGTTCATTCCGATGGAAGACCGCACCGCCGAGGCCAAGCACGTCTTCCATACCTTCGTCATCGGCGTGTACTTCTTCCCGCTGCTGGGCGGCTGGCTGGCCGACCGCTTCTTCGGCAAATACAAGACGGTGTTCTGGTTCAGCCTGATCTACGTGGCGGGCCACGCCTGCCTGGCGATCTTCGAGGACAACCTCAAGGGCTTCTACTTCGGCCTGGCGCTGATCGCTTTCGGCTCGGGCGGCATCAAGCCGCTGGTGGTGGCCTTCGTCGGCGACCAGTTCGACCAGACCAACAAGAACCGCGCCAGGCTGGTGTTCGACGCCTTCTACTGGATCATCAACTTCGGTTCCTTCTTCGCCTCGCTGCTGATGCCGGTGATGCTGCGCGACTACGGCCCGGCCGTGGCCTTCGGCATCCCCGGCATCCTGATGGCCATCGCCACGCTGGTCTTCTGGATCGGCCGCAAAAAATACGTGCACGTGCCGCCGGCCGCGCCCAATCCGGATTCCTTCAGCAGCGTCGCCCGCACCGCGTTGTTCGCCAAGGCGCCCGGCAAATCGCGTCCTGGCCTGATCGTCGCCGGCATCGGCGCGGCCGGCGCGGCGCTGTCGCTGTGCATGTCGCCGCAGTGGGGCTTCGTCATCGCCGCCTGCACCGCGCTGGTGCTGTTGCTGGCCTTCGGCGGCTTCGGCGTGTCGATGCAGCTGGAACGCGCGCGCGGCCTGCACACCGACGAAGCGGTGGAAGGCGTGCGCGCCGTGCTGCGCATCCTGATCGTGTTCGCGATGATCACGCCATTCTGGTCGCTGTTCGACCAAAAGGCGTCGACCTGGATCGTGCAGGCCAACGCCATGGACAGCCCGTTGCTGTCGATCCTCGGCTGGGAATTCACCCTGCTGCCGGCGCAAATGCAGGCCATCAATCCGATCCTGGTGATGTTGCTGATCCCGTTGAATAACATCGCGCTATTCCCGCTGATGCGCGCCATCGGCATCACACCGACGCCGCTGCGCCGCATGGGCATGGGCATCGCGCTGTCCGGCGCCGCGTGGATCGCCATCGGCGCCATCCAGCTGCAGATGGACGGCGGCGACAAGGTGTCGATCCTGTGGCAGCTGCTGCCCTACGCGCTGCTGACGCTGGGCGAGGTGCTGGTGTCGGCCACCGGCCTGGAATTCGCCTACAGCCAGGCGCCCGCGCCGATGAAGGGCATCATTCTGAGCTTCTGGTATCTGGCCGTCACGGTCGGCAATCTGTGGGTATTGATCGTCAATTCGGGCGTGAAGAACGAGGCGGTCAGCGCGCATATCGCCACCAGCGGTATGAGTTCGATCGCATTCCAGATGTTCTTCTTCGCGGGCTTCGCGCTGCTCACGGCCGGGGTGTTCGCGCTGTACGCGATGCGCTACAAGATGGTCGACAATTATCGCGTCGAAGGTGGCACCAGCTTCTGCTATCCACCGGCCGAGCCACGCAAGGGATCCTGACGACCTCGTGTCCGACTTGCACACGGGCAGGTATCCTACTTGGAAAGTGCTTGGGGTGTGGAACACTCGTCGGGTTACCAGCGCAATCAAGGAGACGATCATGCCCACCCAATTCACCCAGGCCAAAGCCGCCATCGGCCTCGCGGCTTTCTGCCTGTGCACCGCCTTCAGCGCTGCGGCGCAGGCACAGAGCAAACCGATGTCCGACAAGGACGTCGCCCAGCCCACCGGAAGCACCGGCGCGACGGCCTTCCAGCCCAAGGGCGCGGCCAAGGGCGAGGCCGAGGCCAATACCGGCGCCCAAAATGGCAACGCCGGCATGCAGCAGCCGACCAGCAAGCCAGGCTTCGACAACAAGCCGCCCAAGGGCGCCAAGGCCGATTGCCACCGCCCTCAAGGCGGCGTCGATGCCAGCGGCGGTGAAAACATCGCCACCGCCCACAAGGACAACACGAGCTGCACTAACCAGCCGGCCAGGAAGAACGACCGCAAATAGACATCGTGGAAAGCCGCCGCTGGCTGCAATGCAGGTAGTCCTGCAAGCTGGCGGCGACTTGGCGCGCCTCGTCCAACAGACCCGCATTGACCGCCACCGGCGCCACTTCCGCATCGCGGCTGATTAGCTCACTGCGATACACGCTGGCGAATTTCTTGTAACGCAGCCGGAACGACCACTGCGACGACAGAAAACCGAACACCTCGGCGCACTGGCTTTGCATCGACTTGTAGCTCACCACCAGATAGCGATGCTCCGGCAGCTTTTCCAGGGTCTGTAAGATCATCCGGTTGTAGACCACCCAGGCTTTCAGATAGCGCTCGCGATGTTTGCGGCGATGCCGCGCCAGCCGCATCGAGCGATAAAAATACTTCCATGCCATGCGATGCGGCCAGCTTTTTGCCCGGTATCTGTTATCGAGCAGGCCGAAGTCGCGCTTGAGCAGCGAATGCACCACTTCCTGGTAATCGCGCAGCAGCACCAGATATTTCGCCTGCGGCAGCAGGGCCGAATACGTTTCCAGAAACAGGCAGGTGCGCGGCTCCTTCCAGCCCCACTGCGGGAAGCTGGAATTCCTGGCGTCGATCAGGGAGCGTATTTGGGCCTGCTCCCGCGCGTTCGGCGCAATCGCCCCGGGCGGATGCAGGCCGTCGGGATGAACGCCTTTATCGATCAGGATCTGCTGGTGCAAGTGGTAGAAGTCCTCGTCCTCGAAATGGCCTTCGACATTGCCGGTACCCGCGCCCACCAGGCGTTCGCCGACCTGCAAGCCGCAATCGTGCAGCCAGTGCGTGATCAGCGATGTGCCGGAGCGGTGCATCCCGGCGACGACCAGGACATCATTGGCCATGCCGCGCCCTCCTGCGCTGGACGAAAGCGGTCTGGCTCAATACATACTCGCAGATGCGCGCGGTGCACTCGTCGATGCCGCTGTCGCGGGTGTTGAAGTACAGGTCCGGTTCGGACGGCGGCTCGAACGGATCGTTGACGCCGGTCAGGCACGTCAACTTGTCGGGCGCGTCGTCGGGCAGGCTGGCGCGCCGGTACAAGCCCTTGGTGTCGCGCCGCCGCAGTTCGTCGAGCGCGCAGTCGATGAACACCACTTTCACGTCGGGATACAGCGCGGCCAGTTCCTTGCGCACCTCGTCGTAAGGACTGATGGCGCTGACAATCGTGACGATGCCGTGCGCGGCGAATTTATCGGCGAGGTAGCCGAGGCGGCGCAGATTCTCGCCGCGGTCCCGGCGCGAAAAACCCAGGTCGGTGAACAAGCGTGCCCGATACGGATCGCCATCGATGACTTCAACGGCGACGGACTGCCGGCCAAGACGGTCTTTAACGCTGGCGGCAAGCGTCGACTTGCCAGCGCCGGACAAGCCGCAAAATAGCAATATCATGATAGGCCTTGTGGTTAGGAAACGAATGCGACCAAGACTAGCAGCGCCCAGGCGCCCCTTAGCCGACAATTACCGATTGATACAGGGTGTACAGTGCGGCACAAGGTGTAAATGAACCGGCAAGCAAAACCCTGCACCATGCAGCTTTATGTTAATTTTTGATAAGAAGTAGACGCCAATAGCCGGTGATTCGTATCGAAACTACAGATTCTGGAGTACCATAGCCGCCAAATTTGCGGGTAATGCGGGCGTTCTTGTAATTGCGTTACTTAAATCAACGGTTTGGAGACGAAATATGGTTGCAGGGCGTTTGGTGGCGGGTTCGTTCGGGAGCGCGCTGGCGCTGACATGTTTGGCGGCCTCGGCGGCGCCGGTGCTGGCGGATTGCGACGGGGCGTTTGCGACGCCGCTGCATGCGGCGCCCGCGACCGACGCACGCGCATACTGGCTCAACCGCCAGTTGATCAAATGGCCGGGCGCCGATGCCGGCAACGGCGTATTCAAACTCTATTATTCCGCAAACGCCCTGCTGCGCGCCGCGCCGGGCGCGCGCGTCACCGGCGAGGACGGTGTGCTGACGCTGTCGCGCTTCGATGGCGATGTGCCGTCCGATGTCGCGCGGCGCTTCAAGTTCGTCGGCGACGGCGCGGTGCTGAGCGTTCCAGACGCGGCGCGGCTGCTGACGCAGCAAGTGCTGCTGGTCCGGGAAGGTGGGGACGGCGTGGTGCGCGATGTGACGTCGCTGCAAATCGCCGGCGCATTGGACGACCTTTATGCCGGCGCCGCCAAGGTCAAGGACCTGGGCGTGACCGCCGGTGCGCGCGGTGCGGCTTTCAAGCTATGGGCGCCCACCGCGCAGAATGTGGCCGTGTGCACCTACTCCACCGGCTCGTCCAAGGCAAGCGCCATCACACCGATGACCCGTGACGACGCCACCGGCGTCTGGTCGGCGCGGGCCAATGGCGCGTACTACCAATATCTTGTCGACGTCATGACGCCCACCGCCGGCATCGTGCGCAACCTGGTCACCGATCCTTACTCGATCAGCCTGACCACCGACTCCAAACGCAGCTACGTCGCCAACCTGAACGCCGCCAGGCTCAAACCAGCGGGATGGGACGGGACGCCGTCACCGAAAAAGGTCGCCGCGCCGACCGATATGACCATCTACGAACTGCACGTGCGCGACTTCTCGATCAACGACAGCACCGTCAGCGCGGCCAACCGGGGCAAGTACGCCGCCTTCACCGAGACCGGCTCCAACGGCATGAAGCACTTGGCCGCGCTGAGCCGCGCCGGCATGACCGACATCCACCTGCTGCCGGTCTACGACATCGCCACCGTGCCGGAACAGGGGTGCGCCTCGCCGGACATCGCCGCCCTGCCCGGCCTCGCGCCGGACGGCCTGGAACAGCAGGCGGAGGTCACCAAGGTCAAATTCGCCGACTGTTACAACTGGGGCTACGACCCGTATCACTACACGGCGCCCGAAGGCAGCTACGCCACCGATCCGGCCGACGGCGCCAAGCGCATCGTCGAATTCCGCCAGATGGTGCAGGCGCTGCACAGGGCCGGCCTGCGCGTGGGCATGGACGTGGTGTACAACCACACCTTCATCGCCGGCCAGAACGAGAAGTCGGTACTGGACCGCGTGGTGCCCGGCTACTACCACCGCCTGAACGCGACCGGCGGCATCGAACGCTCGACCTGCTGCGACAACACCGCCACCGAAAACCTGATGATGGCCAAGCTGATGATCGACTCGGTCGAAACATGGGCGGTGCAATACAAGATCGACTCCTTCCGCTTCGACCTGATGGGCCACCAGCCGCGCGCCGCGATGGAGGAATTGCAGGCGCGCGTCAACCGTGCCACCGGCCGGCGCATCGACTTGATCGGCGAGGGCTGGAACTTCGGCGAAGTGGCCGACGGCGCCCGCTTTGTGCAGGCGTCGCAGCTGTCGCTGAACGGCAGCGGCATCGGCACCTTCAGCGACCGCGCGCGCGACGCCATGCGCGGCGGGGGAGCCAGCGACGGCAGCGCGCAGATCATCGCGCAGCAGGGCTACATCAATGGCCTGGTCTACGCGCCCAACGCGCAAGCGCCCACGCGCCCGGCCGGAGACTTGCCGCAAGCGTCGGACATGGTCAAGGTCGGCCTGGCAGGATCGCTGCGCAACTACACGATGCGCACCTGGCAGGACGAGACCAAGCAGCTGCGGGACATCGTCTACGGCGGCAACCAGCCGGCCGGTTACGCCAGCGAGCCGTCGGAAACCGTCAATTACGTCGAGAACCACGACAACCAGACGCTGTTCGACATCAACGTCTACAAGCTGCCGCTGGAGACCACCGGCGCCGAGCGCGCGCAGGTGCAAATGCTGGGCGCCGCCATCAACGCCTTCAGCCAGGGCGTGGCCTACTTCCACGCCGGCTTCGACATCCTGCGTTCCAAATCGCTGGACCGCAACAGCTTCGAATCGGGCGACTGGTTCAACCGCCTGGACTGGACCTACCAGGACAACTACTACGGCACCGGCCTGCCGCGCGCAGAGGACAACGGCAAGGACTACGCGCTGATGAAGCCCCTGCTGGCCAACGCCGCGATCAAGCCGGCGCCGGCGGACATCGCCTGGTCGCGCGACGCCTTCCGCGATTTGCTGGCGATCCGTTCGAGCAGCACGCTGTTCCGCATGCGGACCTCGGCCGACATCCAGCAGCGCCTGCGCTTCCACAACACCGGATCGACGCAGGTGCCGACGGTGATCGTCGCCCATCTTGACGGCGCGGGCTACGCGGGCGCCAACTTCAAGTCGATCACGTATCTGATCAACGTCGACAAGGTCGCGCAGCGCGTCGCCGTCGACGAGGAAAAGAACCGCCGCTACCAGCTGCATCCGGTGCATCTGCGCGCCGGTGCCGCGGACAAGCGCGTAGCGCGCGAAGCGCGGTACGACGCCGCCAGCGGCACGTTCGACATCCCGGCCCGCAGCGCGGTCGTATTCGTCGAAGCAAAATAACCCCGGGGTCAGGTCCTGAGCCTTCCCCTCAAATATTGCTTGTAAACAGAGTGGGTACCTGTTAACTTTCAATCCTAAAAACGGCGCATGC